>NZ_FPJB01000006.1:0-415860 GCF_900119195.1 Pseudomonas sp. NFACC10-1
CGCTTCGCCGGTCACTGCCAAGCTGCGTATCGGCCCACACAATACGGCTCAGGTTGCCGGTGGCGGCTGACACCGCGTACTCGTGCAACGTTTCGGCAGTCTCGTCATAGACATATACGTAACCGTCATACAGCTGGCGAAGGGTATAGCTGCGTGTTTTCAGCTTCGGCATCACCGCCCAGCGGCTGCCCTTGAGTAGCGGTTTCAGCTTCTGGGGAGCGGTATCGTAGCGGGAGCGATCCAGCGCATAGCGCACGGGCACGATGGCGACGTCAGGTCCGCGGAAGGGACACAGGCTGGTGGCCGTGGCGGGAGTTTTGGCGAACGTTGCAGCACGTCGTTGAGTATGGGTGCCGGATTTATCGGTCATGCGTTGCATCCCTGTCTATACGAACTTTCTGACGGTATTCATCGAGTACGGTTACGCGGAGCTCCGGGGGCAAGCGCTGTTGCTCGGTGTATTGAGCACACCAGGATTGGTAGTGGCCCTGTGGCGAGCTCGTAAAGCCAAGACCCCAGTCGTGGCAGATGTCGGCCCATGTCGCCAGTGCGTACTCGCTGACCAGCCCCCATTCAATTGCGCTGTCAACAGCACGCTTCAGCCAGATTTCGATCTGATCGTCGCTCTGGTCCAGAAAGGCCAGCGAATCCTGCTTTTTGACCCATTCATAAAGGCGCTCCTCGAAGAGCCATCGATAGCAGCTTTCGAAGGCTTGCAACTGACGTTCGCTCACCAGAGAAAAAGGCGCCCGAGAGACTTTTTGCGCACGTTCGTTAACAAATGTCGTGATCGCTGGATCGAGGTTTTGTTGCCAGCTGCGCAGGGGTGACTGAACCCAGAGTTGATCGATGGGGCCTAGCGTCGAGTTCAAATGTTCAGGGTCATAGCTCGATAGCCAGTAGTGCATCACCAGCGGATCTGCGAAGCGCAGCAGGCTTGAATGACCGAGATAATCAAAGGGATTCAGGAAACGCTGCAAATGTTCAGAGACGATTTTCAAGGGCGCATTGCTGAAAAAAATGCAGGCGTCGATACGCTGTTCAGGATGTCGATGCCACTGCGCAATGAGTTCGGAGGGATGAGCCGTGCGCACAAGTACCGGGCCTAAATCCATGATCTCCGCCCACCGTGTGCCGAGATAAAGCGGAGCGATCTCGATAGGCTCGTCGCACTGGTATAGCTGCTTTACGGCGTCAGGTCTCAGCAATCCGTCAATCAACAGATAATTGGCTTGATTCATTTTTTTCTTTCTTCGGTTGCTTGCGAGCATTGGCTACAAAGTGGGCTGCGTATCATTGCCTGTCGCTGTGCGGAGATCAGCATGTCACCTGATTCGCCAGCTTCTGGTCGCTCTGCATTACCTGGAAGTAGAGGGGTGGCTCCAGAGCCGTTTCCGGGGCTGCCCCCCGAATTGAGCTTTATCTGAGGCCCGGTCGCGGTCACACCACTGGCATCGATCTTGATAAAGGAGCCGCCTGCATTGAGCGTGATTTCCAGCCCCGCTTCGATGATCAGTTTGTTACCGGCTTTGAGATGGATTTCCTGTCCGGCGTGGGCCAGTAATCCATCACCCACTCTGATATGCCGGGTTCCGCCAACCGTGACGTGATCGCTCGCTTTTACCTCGGTCAGCCGGTCGCCATCCACAGTCTGATGTTCCTCGGCCTTGAGCTCCCTGTAGCTGTTGCCTTCGATCCGCTCATGCCGATGATGACCGACCCGGATTTTCTGCTCATGCTCAATGTTCTGCTCCCAGTCGCGCTGGGCATGAATGTAGATCTGCTCCTGGCCTGCACGGTCTTCAATACGCAGTTCGTTGGAACCATTGCCTCCGGGGCTGCTCAGGGTCTTGAATACACTGCGCGTCTGATGTGCTGGCAGGTCGTAGGGCGGGACGTGCTCTGCGTGGTACAGGCAGCCGCTGACCAATGGACGGTCAGGGTCGCCGTCAAGGAACGTCACCAGTACTTCCATACCGATCCGCGGGATAACCATGCTGCCGTAGTGATGACCGGCCCAACCGGACGAAACCCGTATCCAGCAGCTGCTGTGATCATTGGCCTGACCCTCGCGATCCCAATGAAACTGCACTTTGACCCGACCGTGCCGGTCGCAGTGTATTTCCTGATCTTTCGGGCCGGTGACCACAGCGGTCTGGCTGCCGAATATTCTTGGCTTGGGATGATGCCGGGGAGGGCGATACGAGGCTTGCCACGGTGTAGCGAGAAAGGTATTGCGATATCCCTGATGAAAGTCCCCCTTGTTCTGTAATGCATGGGCAGACTCCTCAAGCCCCTGCGGCTGGCGGCCCTCATGACGGACTTCGGTCAACAGCCAGAGGTCGTTCCATTCCTCGTTGGGGTGCTCGCGCAAAGGTAGAAAATGGCCGCTGACCAAGGTGGGTTGATCACTTTGGCCATCGCCCAGTCGGTAATCCTGGCGATGGCGCTCAAGTGCGCGGCTCGCCAGATGCGCTCCTCGATCCCGATGAATGAAGCCGCCCGGGTATTCGTAGTGCTCCAGCTCCGGCCGGGCGTCGTCATATGCCGCGCCTTCCATTTTCAGAAGTGGTTTTTCAAAGTGATAATCGCGATGAGTAACGCTGTTTGTGCGTATTTCCAGGCGCAACCTGAAGCGCTTGATGACCGACTTAGCCGGTACCAGGCCACTGTCCGGCTTATAGATAACCGGGTTTAGTTTCGGAAATACGGTCTGGTCATCACCAAATACCAGTTGATGTGCTGTGTGGCTGTGTTTGAAGTGGTAGTGCAGGCCTTCCTCTTCGCAAAGCCGCTGGATGAAGTGCAGGTCGGACTCGCCATACTGCACGCAGTATTCGCGCTCCGCGTAAGTCGTACCGAGCTGGAAGCTGTAGGCATCGCCCATCAGGTGATGTTCTTTCAATACCTGCTCAATAATCTCCTTTACTGTTCGATTCTGAAAAATACGCTGATTGGTACGATGCCTGAGCCTTGCCAGATTCGGTCGCAAGGTGACTGAGTAGTGCGTAAGACGCCTGCCGGAATCGCCTTGGGAAACCTGATCGATCACTCCATGAATGCCGTTGCCCCTTGATGTGTACTGCAGAAATGCGGGGCAATTCAGCAGGCTTTCGAGATTCAGCGATGCGCGCTCGCTGACCAGCTCAAGCTTGAAACAGAAGGGCTGATTGATAGCTTCATGGCCGGTAAATGAAAGGATTTGAAAATCATGCTCAGGGCCGTCGATGATCAGGCTGAAATAAGGTCGATCAGTGGGGTTAAGCGTCATATGGACCACCGTGCCTAGCCGGTTTATGAAAACCCCGACGATCCTGTCGAACCGCCGGGGCAGCGTAGTTATGCCGACTTAGGACTTCTCCAGTCATCAGACCCGGTAGTAGTGGCCTTTACGTGGTCCCAGGTTATTTTGCGATAGCTGAATTGAACGTCCTCCAGGTGTCCAAAGTGCGAGTTCTTCGGATCCTGGCAGTTGTGCATGTAGGACCTGATGTTGACGATGACCGCATCCTCCAGGGTGGTGGTGTAATAGTGTTCCTGCTTGCCATCGATAGACGTCCGGTACCACTTGATTTCGACTTTGCTTAGTGTTGAGCCTGAGCAAAGAGCCTCCAGAAGCAATGGCGAGGTCTTGTCGAAAATTTTCGTGACACACGCAGGACCATGAATGCGTTGGCCAGTAGGCTGCCCTGACTGAGGATCACAGGGTGTAATAATGTTATGGCTGAATGCCTGGATTATTGCTTCATCTTCATGGCCTTCCTGATAGACGTTGCCGACAGAGTCTGTTGTGAAAGCTCCTGCTGTCAATATTTTCTGATTGGCGTCTATGACAGTCATATAGGCGGGTGTAGGCATTAACGTCCTTCCTTACAGTCGGTGGCGCCTCACAAGCAAATCGGCTTGGAGGTCGAAGCATCGCTATAACAAGTTACGTGCCAGGTATCTCTTAAGTCAGTATTGTCAGCTGGTTTGGCCGTTTGAACGGATATGAGGGTGCTGCTCGTTGTGAGTTTTTTCGAGTAATTTGTGCAAGTTTTTGCGCGCTATTTTCATTTTTTTGCGCAGCTTTCCAGGACTCTATCCAAAAATATCCATATTTTATATTTGGCCTTGTTGTATGGGAGGTCATGGATTTTTTCAGTGCTGTTGGCAAGATGGCTGGCCGTTTAGTGGCCTCTCGTGGTTAAGTTTTAAGCAAAATACATCTGTGGGTTCTGATGGGCACGCAACAGCGTATTTGGTCAATAGATAGTTAGGTTGTTAAATATTTTGGTACATAAATTATATGCTTTCCTACATATTTTCTTCGTTTGTTTGTAAGAATTTTCCGAAAGTTTAATATTTTCCAAGTGTCGCCTTGCTTGCTGGTTTTCATGGCGATAAGGTCTGTCTGGCTTTATGAGTGGTTGGAAAAATCGTCAACAATGAAATGCGCGCCGTGTGGGAATATGGGCAGTGGCCAATAAAGACAAACTCTCTATTCGATATCTGGATCTGGGCCGGCATCCTGTCGCAATGGGTGATTATGCAGGCGAAGACATCCGTTTTTCTACGGCGTTTGAAGCCTTGGAGCGTGAGTTGGGCGGTGCACAGGCCATTTTCGGGGAAGTGAATGTAGACTGGCTGCGGATCAGAGAGGGCTGCGAACATATTCTTTCAAACCAGTCTAAAGACTTGCGCGTCGCCAGCTGGCTGGCGTGGGCTCTATATGAATGCGAGTCTGTTAGCGGATTATCTGCGGGGCTGGGATTGATTCATTATTTGTGCAAAGAGCATTGGCTGCTATTTCATCCCCAAAAATTACGAACACGTTCAGCGGCCATGCAATGGCTCTTGCTAAAACTCGACAATGCGCTGGGAGAAGATATTTCCATTACTCACCAGCTTCTTGAATTCCAGCAACTGCTCAGACAGCTTGATGGCCTGGATGAGATATTTAATCTGTATCTGGGAAGTGATGCTCCGTTGCTGCTGCCGTTGAGAAGACGGCTCGCCTGTATGATTCAGCGCGCTGAGCAAGTTGAGAAAGAGCCTGTCAAGGTGGTGGAGCGTGTCAAGCAGGCTGCGGTCCAGTTATTTTCAAGTGACTCTTACATCGACAACGAGAAAGACGCCCAGCGGACGTTAAGTGTGCAAGAGCACTCGGTACGCAGCCTTTGTAGATGGTGGCTTAAGCAAAAAACTACAGACCCGCGAGCGTTCCGCCTGGGTCGCTCGCAGACCTGGTATGCAGTGGACAGTCTTCCTGAAAGAAACAGTGAAAAAATAACCCCGTTAAGGAGGTTGCCCGTTGACAAATTGAGCAATTACCAAGAGCGATTCGAACAGGGTCTTTACGCAGACCTTATTGTAGATGTTGAGGCAAGTCTTGCAGGGTCGCCTTTTTGGTTTGATGGTCAGCGAATGGTCTGGAACTGTCTGAAAGCCCTGGGGGGCGAAGCGGCAATGCGCGAAGTAGAAGCTCAGTTTGCTCTGCTTTTAAAGCGCATTCCAGACCTTATTGAACTTCGCTTTCACGACGGTGTGCCGTTTGCAGACACGGAGACATTACAGTGGATCGCCGCTTATATCCTGCCTACCGAGGTCCATGTCGGAAATGCATCTGGCAGCGAAAGTCAGCATGACACTTCAGAACGAAATTCGCTGTACCACGACGCACTGCCGGTTTTGCAGACAAAAGGGCTTAAAGCCGCTGTGCAATTAGTGAATGATCACTTGAACGGTATGGAAGGCGGGCGAGAGCGATTTTTCTGCAAGCTGTACATCGCACGTCTCTGTATCGATGCAAAAAAATACGAGTTGGCGAAGGTTCAACTTGAGTATCTTGATCAGGAGCTTCAATCGGCAAGCCTCCCGGCATGGGAACCCACGATATTCCTCGAGGTGTCTCGGTTGTTATATAGCTGTTATGAGCGAATGGCGCTGAACGACAAGGCCGCGGCGCGCAAAGAAGTGATTTACCAGAGGTTATGTCATCACGACCTTGAAAGATTTATTGATGGCTAACGTACAGTTTAATAAATTGAGGGGAAATGGAATGGCCAGAGAAGGCTCTGTAGCGCCCAAAGAGCGGATCAACGTGACGTTCAAGCCTGCTGTTGGTGGTGCGCAGGAAGAAATAGAACTGCCACTTAAGTTGCTGGTTCTTGGCGATTTCATACAGCGCGCGGACGAGCGAAAGCTTGAGGACCGTAAATCAATCAGTATCGACAAGAACAATTTCGATGATGTGTTGGCGAAGCAGGAGCTTGAGCTGGTACTGAATGTACCTGACCGCTTGCAGGCTGACAGCGGGGCTGACGAGCTGACTGTCAGCATCAAGGTCTCTTCAATGAAAGACTTCAACCCTGCCAGTCTCGTCGAACAGATTCCTGAGCTTAAAAAGTTGATGGAGCTGCGCAACGCCCTCATGGCGCTCAAGGGGCCGTTGGGGAACATGCCTTCTTTTCGTAAGGCCATCGAGCAGGTCATTACGGATGAAACATCGCGTAAGACCGTGCTGGATGAGCTTGGCCTGGATGTCGCCGCGCAACAGTAACATCGGACCCATTGTCAGGAATTAAGATATGAACACAAAAGCCATACCGCAGCGCGATGCAAGTGAACTTCACCTTGGAATTCTCGACCAGATTATTGCGCATACCCGATTAGAGCCTTGTGACGACGCCTATGGTATTGCCAAACGAGGGGTGGCTGCATTTATTGAAGAACTGCTGAAACCGCGTAATAACAACGAGCCGGTCAAGAAAGCGCTGGTTGATCGAATGATTACCGAGATTGACGTCAAGCTGAGTCGCCAGATGGACGAGATCAGCCATCATGCAGAGTTTCAGGCGTTGGAAGCATCATGGCGCGGGCTACAGTTACTGATTGATAGAACCGATTTTCGCGAAAATATAAAAATCGAGTTGTTAAGTATTTCCAAGCAAGATCTTCTGGACGATTTTGAAGACTCACCTGAAGTGGTGCAGTCGGGACTCTACAAACATGTGTATACCGCTGAATATGGTCAGTTCGGCGGTAATCCCGTGGGCGCGATCATTGCCAATTATTTCTTCTCGCCAAGCGCTCCCGATGTGAAGACCATGCAGTACGTTTCAAGCGTTGCCTGCATGGCGCATGCACCTTTTATTGCGGCTGCAGGCCCGAATTTCTTCGGGCTTGAGCAGTTCACCGGTCTGCCCGATCTAAAGGATCTGAAAGATCACTTCGAAGGGCCGCAGTTCGCCAAATGGCAAAGCTTTCGGCAGCGGGAAGACGCCCGTTATTTCGCACTGACAGTACCGCGTTTTCTTTTACGCAGCCCCTACGAGCCTAAGGAAAATCCGGTGAAGACGTTTGCCTATGAGGAAAACGTCTCGAACGACCACGAGCACTATCTGTGGGGCAATACGGCCTATGCATTTGCTACCAAGCTGACAGACAGCTTCGCCAGATTTCGGTGGTGCCCCAACATCATTGGTCCTTTGAGCGGCGGTGCTGTTGATGACCTGCCTTTGCACCACTTCCACAGCATGGGTGAAATCGAGACCAAGATTCCGACTGAGGTACTGGTGTCTGACCGCCGTGAATACGAGCTGGCGGAAGAGGGCTTTATCGCATTGACCATGCGCAAGGGCAGTGACAATGCGGCGTTCTTTTCTGCCAGCTCAGTACAGAAGCCCAAGTTTTTTGGCAACAATCCAGAGGGGAAAATAGCCGAGCTTAATTACAAGCTAGGCACTCAACTGCCCTACATGATGATCGTCAATCGCCTCGCGCACTACCTCAAGGTGCTGCAGAGAGAGCAGATAGGTTCCTGGAAAGAACGAGCGGACCTGGAGAGTCAGCTTAACAAATGGATACGTCAGTACGTTGCCGATCAGGAGAATCCGAGTTCAGAGGTGCGTGGCAGACGACCGCTGCGCGCGGCACAGGTCATTGTCAGTGATGTTGAAGGTGATCCCGGCTGGTACCGGGTCAGTCTAAATGTTCGTCCTCATTTTAAATACATGGGTGCTGACTTTACGCTGTCGCTGGTCGGCAAAATGGATAAAGAGTAGATCATCGATTGATGATGAATCCAAAAGGTAGCCTCTTTCAACGCCTGGCAGGTGACACCTTGAAACAACAGTCTTTTGACAGGGAAGAGCAGTTAATGATGTTGATATCGGCTCATCTGACCAAGATGCTGGGTACGCGAGCCGGTAGCGTAAAGATGTTGCCTGATTATGGTTTGCCTGACTTGAACAATAGAGGTCTCAGCCTTGACGATACGCTGAGGTACTCTCGCATGATCATCGAAAAGATGATTCGTACATATGAACCACGATTATTCGATGTTCACGTAACGGTGGAAAAACACGAGAGTTGTCTGCTGAGGCGAACATTCTCGATCGGTGCGGCTCTGGACATTGCTGGTGTAAAGAAGTCTGTTCGATTTTCTGCACTGCTCGGTGGCGACGGTAAAATAAGCATTGTTTGAGTAAGTTTTTCCCCTCGCGAAGCGGTGCGCCGATTATCTATCGGTTTTACACCCAGATTTTTCATTATCGATTTACGACCGGCCAGGTAGAAAGAACGGTGTCATTTAACCACTATTATCAAGAAGAATTGACGGCTCTTCGAGAGTCTGGACGTCGGTTTTCCGAGCGTAATCCGGCGTTGGCTCCTTTTTTAGGGCAGGCGGGCCAGGACCCGGACGTAGAACGTTTACTTGAGGGAGTTGCTTTCCTGACGGGCCGTTTGCGTCAAAAACTGGATGAAGACTTACCTGAGCTGACCCACTCCCTCATGCAGTTGTTATGGCCCAATTACCTTCGACCTCTGCCCTCGGTGAGCATGCTTCAGTTTGACGCTCTGGACGGCTCCGGCCCGGGTTTCGTGGTGGAGCGAGCAACACCTGTAGAAAGCGAACCAGTGAATGACCAGGTGTGCCATTTCCGTACCTGCTTTGCCACTCAGGTATTGCCGTTGAAACTGACTCACCTCTATTGTTCGTCAAGCGGGGGCGGGACAACGCTGAAGCTGTGTCTGGCGATGAATGGAGACAGCCATTTAGGCGAGGTAAAGTTCAGTCAGTTGCGTTTGCATCTGGCGGGTGAGCGTCGCATCAGCCAAGCCATTTACTTCGCGATGATGCAGAAGCTCAAGGGCATCACATTATTGCCTCTTGATGCGACGGGCGACCCGTTACTGACCTCCTCAGGCAAAGCGATCGAACTGATCATTCCTGTGGAACACGTGAAACCTGTAGGCTTCGCTGAAGAGGAGTCGTTGATTCCCTACCCACTAAATACCTTTCGGGGCTATCGCTACCTGCAAGAGTATTTCTTTTTTCCTGAGAAGTTTCTTTTTGTCGATGTTCTCGGTTTAGATGTCATTCACTCATTGACTGACGATTTGCTGAAGCGCGCGTGCGGGCTACAGCTTGTTTTTGATGTGCAAGGGAAGGACATGCAACCCCTTCGCCCTACCCTCGAAAACATCAAGCTTTACTGCACGCCGGTCGTGAACCTGTTCAAACAGGATGCCTTGCCCATTCTTGCGGATGCCCGGCAGGACGAATATCTGCTCATTCCTGCGCATTACGCACACGGCGGTTGTGGTGTGTACTCGGTCGATAAGGTTGTTGGCTGGCAGCCTGGAGGGCTGGGCTATCAGAATTACGTACCCTTTGAATCGTTTGAACACGACGCTGCGGTCGATGTGGATAGTAACTCGCCTTACTACAGCGTGAGGCATCGTACTTCCATACAGCACAAAGGGCTCGATACATTTTTAAGCTTCGGTCTTCGAGCTGGGCGAACTGACGAGACAATGTCCATTGAGATGACATGCACTAACGGTGACCTCCCGTCGCAAATCAAGGCAGGAGGCCTCTGTAAACCATGTGAAGGCACCCCTGACTTTTTGCGCTTCAGAAATATATCGCCTGCCACAAAAACATTTGCGCCACCCATGGACGGGGATTTTTTCTGGCGTGTGATCAGCAACATGTCGCTCAACTACTTGTCGCTCGAAAATATCGAAGCACTGAAAGTGATTCTCGAAACGTACGATTTGCCTCGGTATTACGATTCGCAGGCAGAGAAAGTCAGCAAGCATCTCTTGGGCGGGTTGAAGTCCATTCGTCACCAACATATCGACTGCCTGCATGACGGGCTGCCTGTAAGGGGAGTCAGGACGGAGTTGACCGTCGAACCTGACGGCTTTGCAGGAGAGGGCAGTTTGTTCTTGTTCGCCTCCGTCCTAAACGAATTCTTTGCGCTCTATGCGAGCCTGAATTCCTTTCACGAACTGCATGTAAAGAGCACACAAGGTGGAGGATACGAATGGGCACCGCGCATGGGCATGCAACCGCTGCTTTAGCCAATCTGAGTCAGGACATACGGCGGTACTCTGTTTATCAGGCGATACCGCTGATTCTCAATACTTTACTTGAAATTCATCCAGGTACGGATGAGCGCCGCGTTCATGATTTTCTCGAGTTGCGGGCAAATCCGGGTCTTGGATTTCCTGGCAGTGATATTGAATGCATGGAGCTTTTTTACGAGCAGGGTCAGTTGCACGTACGACTTGATCTCAATGTGATGAGCCTGGTCGGCTCCGGCTCACCGTTACCCGCTTTTTATGCTGAACAAGCCTTGGGTGAGCGGGATAAGCCTAATGTGACTCGCGATTTTCTGGATATCTTTAATCGTCGATTGCAGATGTTAATGCTCCCCGTATGGCGCAAGTATCGCTATCACGCCATGTTTACCCGTGGCGCGACAGATTCGTTTTCCGAACAGCTGTTCGCACTGATCGGCCTGCACGGGCAGCGCATTCGCGAAACTCCCGAATTGAACTGGAAACGGCTATTGCCCTACCTAGGACTTTTGAGCCTGCGCGCTCATTCGGCCGCCTTGATCGAGTCTGTGCTTCGTTATTACTTCAAGCACGCACAGTTGTTTATCGAGCAGTGTGTTGAGCGAACCGTCGAGATCAGCTGCTCTCAGCTTAATTGCCTTGGAAAAACCAACCACCGATTGGGGCGCACTGCGGTGCTGGGTAGCCGGGTGCCTGACCGGAGTGGCAAGTTCCGCGTCCATGTGAAACAGCTCGACTGGGAACGTTTCCACGAATTTTTACCCGTCGGTTCTGGCTACCGTCCGTTGGGCGCCCTTGTGCGATTCACGTTGCGCGACCCGCTGGACTACGACGTCTGTCTTGAGCTGTGCCATGAAGACATCAGAGAACTGCGCATTGGCCAGTCGAACACCTGTCACCTGGGCTGGACCACCTGGCTCGGGCGCGAGCGTGCGCAGGGTCTGGTCACGCTCAACAGACCGATACATTAAGGACGACTCATGATCGATGTAGATTTGCAGCAACTCGTCAATGCCCTCGATGCGCCTACACGCGGAGAACTGGAGGCAAGCGCCGAACGCTGCGTTTCGAGAGGCAGTAGTAAAATCCTGGTCGAAGACCTGTTGCTTGCCCTGCTGGAACGACCTGAGGGAATGCTATCCCGTGCGCTCGTAGACGCTGAGGTTGGGGCCGACGAACTTGGAGGCTTTCTTCATCCGCCAATCGAACACAGTGCTACCCGGAGCCCGGCATTTTCTGCCGAACTTGTTCAATGGCTTCAGGACGCGCTGTTGATTGCCAATCTGGATCTGGGCCAAAGCCTGATTGATCAGGCTGCGTTGATTCTTGCCTTGTTGCGTAACCCTTTGCGCTATGCCGAACGACCATACCAGCCATTATTGGCGAAGATCAACATTGAGCGCTTTCGTGATTACGCCCTTGCCGAACAAGTGCCGGACGTAACAAAACCGTCAGTGAGGCAATGTGACTCGCTGCTCGAACGCTTCACTCATAATCTGACGCAGCAGGCCAGGGATGGGTTGCTTGATCCCGTGCTGTGCCGTGATGACTGTCTGCGTCAGATGATCGATATCCTGTCTCGTCGACGCAAGAACAACCCCATAGTGGTGGGCGAGGCGGGTGTCGGCAAGACTGCGGTTGTCGAAGGGCTGGCGCTTAAGATCGTTCACGGTGAAGTCCCCGATCTATTGGAAAACGTTGAATTACTGTCTCTGGATATGGGGCTGCTCCAGGCGGGTGCCAGTATCAAGGGCGAGTTTGAGCGTCGCTTGAAGGGCGTGATTGACGAGGTCAAATCCTCGTCCAGGCCAGTTATTCTTTTCATCGATGAAGCCCACACACTCATCGGCGACGGTGCGCAGGCGGGTGGTTCGGACGCGGCCAATCTGTTGAAGCCGGCGTTGGCACGCGGAGAATTGCGGACCATTGCAGCGACGACGTGGGCCGAGTACAGACAATATTTTGAAAAGGATCCGGCGCTCGCACGTCGCTTTCAACCGGTCCGGGTGCCGGAGCCGACAGTCGAGCAGGCCATCACCATTCTGCGCGGGCTTGCTCCGCTATATGAACGTACTCACGGTGTGCATCTGCGCGATGATGCCGTAGTTGCGGCCGCCAGGCTTTCGGCGCGCTATCTCACCGGGCGCCAGCTGCCGGACAAGGCAATCGATCTGCTTGATACAGCTTGCGCTCGCGCACGAATCGGTCTGATCGCCGTACCTGAGCGTCTAGAACATCTACGAAGCGAGATGGCACGTCAGCAGAGGCATTTCGAGGCAATACGGCGTGATGCCAATGCCGGGATGTCGGTTGATGACAAGGCAGTGGATACGCTGACTTCCAATCTGTCATTGATGCGGAGCGAGGCTGCAGCACTGGAGTTCAGATGGACTGATCAACGGGCAGCCGTCGAGCGTCTGCTGGAACTGCGCAAGCAACTGGCTGAACGAACAGCACTGTCGGCTGATGCGGGTGAGAGTGAGTCCATACGTTCGCTTGAGTCCGAGTTGACCCAGGTTCGACGGACCCTGATCGATATTCAGATGAGCGACCGTCTCGTGAGCTTTGAGGTATGCCCCAGGCTGATAGCTGAAGTAGTGGGTGGCTGGACCGGTATTCCCGTATCGCGCCTTGCTCAGGAGCACAGCCCGGCAATCAACAGCTTTTCCTCAGAACTGCGCATGCGCATCCGTGGTCAGGAGCAGGCGATGCTGACCATTGAAAAGGCTGTCCGTGCATCGGCTGCGGGGTTGAATGCACCCGGCGCCCCGACAGGTGTATTTCTTCTGGTTGGACCCAGCGGAGTGGGCAAGACGGAAACAGCCATTGCTCTGGCTGATCTGTTGTATGGCGGCGAACGTTTTCTCACGACTATCAACATGTCCGAATTTCAGGAGAAGCATACCGTTTCCCGATTGATCGGTGCCCCTCCGGGCTACATCGGTTATGGCGAAGGGGGTATGTTGACCGATGCCGTTCGATGTAAACCCTATTCGATCATTCTCCTTGATGAGGTGGAGAAGGCTGATCCGGATGTACTTAATCTGTTCTATCAGATTTTCGATAAAGGCACGGCCAACGATGGAGAGGGCCGGGAAATCGATTTCCGTAACACACTCATTCTGATGACCTCCAACCTGGGTGCCGATCTGATCCACGCAAGTTGCCACGAAGGCAGACGACCTGATGTCACAGAGCTGAAAACCCGGCTGAAACCGATACTGAGCGCGCATTTCAAACCGGCATTGCTGGCCAGAATGCGGGTTGTGCCTTATTACCCGATCATGGGGGCTGCGCTGCGTGAACTGGTCGAACTAAAGCTGATTCGTCTTGGCGAGAGACTTGAATCCCGTGGTCTGACCTTCAGTTATTCGCATGATCTGGTTTGTCATCTGCTTGAACAGTGTACGCAAGACGGCAGCGGCGCCCGGCTGATCGATCAGTTACTGGAGTCCAGTCTGACCCCCTTGATAGCAGACCGTTTACTCGACGCCATGAGCCGTGGTGACAGGGTCGTCAGGGTTCACGCAACACTCGACAGCTCAGGTGGTGTTGTCTGTGAGTTCGAATAAGGTGGCCTCGTCCTTTCATTTGCTACACGACCCATCAGGCTATGCCCAAACATTGGTTTCGCAGTACTCGGCTCTCTCCCGGTCAGCCGATAGCCAGTCGCTGCAGCATGATTTTGCACTCTCTGCTGCGGAGCTCAGCGACTGTCAGGCAAGCCAGTTGTTTCTACTCGATGCGCGTCACAAACACCTCTGCCTTGTTGCTGAAGTCGTTGACAGTGTCATTCAGCCTGATCAGAAAACGACTTCATTTAAAGACTACCGGGACGAGCCTTTACTGCAGTTCTCTCTGCTTCAGAACCGGGTTGTCAGCGTGCCGGAAATCAGCAGCAGTCTTCACAGGACCAGCTTCCTACCGGTAGGGGCGCAAGAGTGGACGTCACTGCTGTGCGTCCCGCTGCACAATCATGAGCGGATAGCCGTCGGGGTCTTGATATGTGCGAGCAGGCGCTCTGAAGAATTGGAATGCTACGCAGAATCGCTAGGCGCGCTGGGAACGTTCGTGATTTCCCGATTATCCGTTCTGCAGTCATCACCCAGGTCTGTGTGCGCGAAGCTTAATCCGCGCAGGTGCATCTCACCGGAAGGGCGTTTTGGACTCATGGGGCGTAGCGCAGCCCTGGAAAGAACCACCCATCTTCTGAGCAAGATTCTCGACAGCACCTGCACAGTGTTGCTGACGGGTGAGACCGGGACAGGCAAGGAGATAGTGTCTCGTGCCATTCACGAGCACGGACCTCGTCGCTCCAAGGCGCTCGTTGTACAGAATTGCGCTGCCTTTCCAGAAGCTCTTTTGGAAAGCGAACTCTTTGGTTATCGCAAAGGCGCGTTTACCGGCGCTGACCGTGATCGGCGTGGCCTGTTTGACGAAGCTGATGGCGGCACGCTGGTACTAGACGAAATTGGCGATATGCCGCTGCAATTACAAGCAAAGCTTTTGCGGGTGTTGCAGGAGGGCGAGATTCGTCCGCTGGGCGGCAATGAAGTTCGCAACGTGGATGTGCGAATCATCGCTGCTACTCATCGTCATCTACCGACACTGGTCGCCGAAGGGCGCTTTCGAGAAGACCTCTATTACCGTTTGGCGCAGTTCCCCATCGAACTTCCTCCGCTACGTCATCGCGTGGAAGACATCGAAATACTGGCCCGGCATTTCTCCGACAAGGCTTGCCAGAACTCACAGCGAGAGCCTGTGCAGTGGTCGGAAACCGCATTGAGTGCGTTATCGGGATATGCCTTTCCTGGAAACGTTCGAGAGCTGAAGGGGTTCGTCGAGCGAGCAGTGTTGTTATGCGAAGACGGGGAGTTGCGACCGGAACACTTTCCCATGGCCGCCGATTCGACAAGCCATCCGGTTGGTTTTTCACTGCGTGAACGCATCGAGCAGTTCGAGCGTGGCGTTCTGCTTGAGAGTCTGCGCGACAGCGGCGGTAACCGGAGCCTTGCAGCGCGTACGTTAGGGGTGTCGCGGCGCACGCTGCTTTATCGGCTGGCACATCTGAAGATCGGCGCTGCTCATGGACGGCGTACCTAGCCATTCAATAATCACATTTAGTTAATTTCCTGTCTGGAGACGTTCCAATGAACTTTCATTGTTGGCGCATTGTGCCTATCACATTCGTTGCGCTGATTTGCCTCGGGGGGTGCAAAGGTCATTTCAAGTTCAGTGATGATCAATACCGCGCGTTGGGCAGTCCAGAACCCACCGGCCGCCTGGGTGTATTACGGCAGGATTCGATTCCTCAAAAACAGATGTCAACGCCGCATGCCTTTTCGATTGCTGCCCTACGTCAGGATTTTCAGGAATGATCTCCGTGAGCGCTTGCGTTGCCCGAGGCTTCCAGAAGGTACTGATAGTACTCCTGGTTTTGATCTCAGGTTGCTCCGCACTATCGCCGTACTCAACGCAAACACGTCTGGATATCAGACTGAGTGCCGATGACCGACTGAATCCCGATGTGAATGGCAGACCGTCTCCGGTTGTTTTCAAGTTGCTTGAACTTCGACGTCCCGTCACGTTTGAGAGTATGGATTTTCTCTCGCTTTATAAACGTACCGGGCAGGCGTTGGGAAATGATCTGGTGGCCAGCGAAGAGTTTGAGCTTCGTCCCGGCGACAGTATTGAGTTGAAGCTGAAGCTGGATGACAGCAGTCGTTATATCGCTGTGCTCGCGGCTTATCGGCACTTGTCCGAAGCCCGCTGGCGTCAGGTGATTCAGATCGCCCCTAACCAGCAGAACAGTGCCGTTTTCATGTTGAGTGATTCCGGTATTCAACTGGAAGACAGCCCAACTGACACAGGAAGTCCGTTATGAATCAGCACAAGGTTATCTGGCAGGAAGGCATGCTGCTTCGCCCGCAGCACTTTCAGCATCATGATCGTTACTACGACCATCAGTTGCGGCTTCGTACTCAGTTGGCAGGCGCTTACAACTGGGGCTTTACAGCCTTGGAAATCGATCCGCAATTTCTGGGGGCGGGGCAAATCGTCATTGCCCAGGCCTCGGGCATTCTGCCGGATGGCAGTGTCTTTGATATACGGGGCCATGAAACTCCTTTGGCGCTGGACATTCCTCCCACTACTTCAAACGTCTCGGTGTATCTGGCACTGCCGATCGTGGCGGGCAACTGCATTGAGTCTCGCAGTCACGAACAGCCGGATGTGGTAGCACGGTTTACAAGCTATTCAGCGAGCATCCGCGATTCAAACGCGGGTGAAGACCGTTTCACGCCTGTGTTGTGCGCGCGTCCAGAGTTCCGATTGTTAATGGGCGAGCCCCAGGGAGAGCATACCTACAGCATGCTCAAGGTCTGCCACGTTCTGATCTGCAGTCCTGACAAGTCGCTTTCGCTGGACCTCGAATTTTCACCTGCCTTCATCAGCGCCAGTGGCTCCCGCTATGTGATGTCGTGCCTGAGGGAAGTGGCGGGTCTGCTGAATCACCGTGGGGACGTGATTGCCGAGCGTATCGGTGTTTGCGGTCAGACCCGTGGCGCAGAGACGAGCGATTTGATGATGTTGCAACTGGTCAATCGAAATGCATTGGTTTTTCAACACTATCTCAATATTCGAAGCGTCCATCCTGAGGAGCTATACCGTGCACTGCTATCGCTGTTGGGTGAGTTATCGACATTTGGCGATGAGAGCAGACGTCCTGGACTGGAAGGTACTTATCAGCACAGTGACCAGGGCGGCACATTCAGAGGCGTAATGTCTGCGATTCGACAGATGCTGTCGATGGTTCTCGAGCAGCAGACCCAGGAGCTCGAGTTACAGCCCCGGCAATATGGTGTTCTGGTTTCGCCTCGGGTGGATCGTGAGCTACTGGGGGACGCGTCATTCATCATTGCTGCCCGCGCAGATTGCGATGCCGAAGAACTGCGTCTGCGACTGCCTTCGCATCTTAAAGTCGGCTCGGTAGAACGTATTCGCGAGCTGGTGAGCCTGCATTTGCCAGGTTTACGCATAAGACCACTGCCTGTGGCGCCTCGGCAAATACCTTTTCATGCTGCCAAGAGCTATTTCATTCTCGATGTCGATGACCGGGAACAGACCGGGATCGATCAGTCAGGAGGATTCGCTTTCCATGTATCAGGTGAGTTTCCCGGGCTTGAACTGCAGTTCTGGGCGATCAGAAATTGAACAGGGTGGCGGATATGCAAAGCGGCCTCGAAGATCATTCTGCCTTAGAACGGGACAATACCGGGTCAGGGAATGGCTATTTCACCGACACCCACAATTCGGATCTTTTCGAAGGTCTGCAGGAGCAGTTGCTATACAGCACTCGGCGAGTATCTGAAAGACAGGTCGGTAGCCACGTCAATCCACTGGTTTCTGCAGCAGGTGAATTGCTGGCTCAGGTGGCCAAGCTGGGTACAGCAAAAGACGTTGGGGATATCCATCTTCTGAACGTACAGCTTTCCGACCAGGTGAAACTGTTCGAAGCCAGGGCACGGCGGAACGCGATAGCAGACGAGCACCTGCTGGCTGCGCGCTATGTGCTGTGTACGGTAGTGGATGAGGCTGTGCTGAACACGGTTTGGGGTAGCCAGAGTGACTGGTCGAAGATCAGTCTGCTCAGCCGTTTTCATAGGGAAACCTTCGGCGGCGAAAAATTCTTTCAACTGCTTGAAAAACTCTCCGCAAACGCTTTCAGGCATCTCTCGATGCTCGAGTTGATGTACCTGTGCCTCGCACTCGGCTTTGAGGGGAAATACCGCTCTCATCGTCGCAACGGCAACGAGCTGGAAGATATCCGGCATAACCTCTATCTGCAGATAAAACATGTAAGAGGCGATGTTTCGCGAACGCTTTCACCTCACTGGCAGGGCGCACGCTCCGGCGCTGCTGACCGGCTGCGCATTATGCCTGCGTGGCTGATTGTGTTGTTCACCGCTATAAGCCTGACCGCGCTGTATTGCGGATTTGCCTGGGTCCTCGGCGAGCAGCGTGAGGCGGTACTCAAGCCTTATCAGTCAGCGGATGCGGTAGTCATCGAGCGGCGGTCTTGAAATGAGAGATGCAGTGAAAACCTTGTTTAAAAAACTCATGACGCTATTGGGCAGCACCTGGTTCTGGTCGCTGCTGTTGATACTGACGCTGGCCGCCTGTATCTGGATGTTCGGTCCCCTGCTGGCGATGGCCGATAACAGGTTCTGGGAGAGTCCTGTTGTGCGTCTGGCAACTATCAGCGTGTTATTGCTGATCTGGGGCCTCGGAGTTGTATTTTCCAACTGGCGCAGCGGCTGGCAAAAAAGGCATGCGCAGGACAGCCACGAAGGTCAAGAGCTTCTGCGTAAGGCTGTTGCTGTGGAGAAAGAGCGCCTGGAGCTTGTGGGCCGGTTCAAGCATGCCTTGCGCGTGCTCAAGGATTCGGACCTGTATGGGGTATTAGGCGCTCGGGGCCGAAATGAGCTGCCGTGGTATGCGGTGATCGGCCCGCCGGGTAGTGGCAAGACCAGTCTGCTGGATTTTTCCGGGCTCGATTTTCCCTTGGACAGGCGCGGGCGCAGGCTGACGCACGATATGCGCAGCACCAGCAGTTGTGGCTGGTATTTCACTGAGCAGGCAGTTCTGCTGGACACTTCCGGGCGCTATCTCCAACAGCCCCTGCCCGAGGTCGACGGCAGCGCATGGAGCACGTTATTGGAGTTGTTGCGAAACCGCCACCGCGCGCATCCACTCAGCGGGGTGCTGGTGACACTGCCGGTCGACACTTTGTTTGACGAGCAAGACAAGCGCCTGGAAAAAATCGCCGAAGACGTGCGTGCCCGCCTGGACGACGTATTTCATCAGTTGCATGTCGATGTGCCGGTTTATCTGGTACTCACCAAGGCTGACTCGATAGCGGGCTTCGACGCCTTTTTCGATCAACTCTCCCGGGAAGAAAGTGAACAGGTCCTGGGCACTACGTTTCGGCAGGGCGAGCAAGGCAGTAATATCGATGTTCTCGGTAAGGCGTTCGATGCCTTGCTGCAGCGCCTTGGCAGTCAGGTTATTACCCGCATTCATCAGGAGCGGGACAGCCGACGCCGAGGAGAGATGCTTGAGTTTCCCAACCAGCTTCGAGGCATCGCATATCGACTGAGCGTCTTTGTCGAGCTGGCATTTTCCGGGAATCGCTATCAGCGGGCCAGCCAGTTTCGTGGATTTTATCTGACCCGAGCGCCGCAAGTTGTTCAGAACGATCAGCCATCCGACGGGGAAAGCGATACCGGCTCACCGACCTGCTATAGCGGAAAGGCGCGATTTATTCATGATCTGTTAAGACATGTGATTTTCCCTGAGGCTGATCTTGCGGTTCTCGATAAAACAGCACGCCGAAAGATTCAGTGGCGCCAGCGGGGTATGTGTTGCGCGGCGCTGTTGTGCCTGTCTGTGTTCGGCGTGCTGTGGGCGACCGGTTTCAATGCCAATCACGACAGGCTGGAAAGGCTGCGGGTTCTGGGCGAGCAGTGGGCGCAACAACGATCATCGCTAGGCGCCGAGGACGATCTGCTGACGGTCCTTGATAGCTTGAACACGCTTTATCTGGCAGCCCGAGTATTTCCGGATGGCGATGAGGTCGTTCTGTATGAACGCAGTGGCCTTTATCAGGGCAAACCTGCCAACGACGTTCTGATGCACACCTATCATGCCGAATTGCAGAGGCAGTTGCTGCCACGCGTGGCCCACATGATCGAGGCGCGCATAATGGCTAGCCTGGGGGATCGCGAGCAGTTGCTGGACAGCTTGCGTGCCTACCTGATGCTGGTCAAGGACGAGCACCGGGAACCCTCTGCACTGAAAACGTGGGTAGCGACCGACTGGTCAGTCCGTTATGTCGGTCATGAGCAGGCTCAGAACGAACTGGCTCAGCATTTCGAGCGTTTGCTTGCACAAACCTTCGCCTATCCGGTAAACGACGCGCTGGTGGCACAGGCCCGACAGGTACTTCGCAACGAGTCCTTTGCCAGCATTGTTTATCGAGTGCTGCGTGAAAGGGCGCGCGCACTCCCGGACTACAGTCTGGCTCACCATGTCGGCCCTCAGGCAGGTTTGTTGGCGGGTACTGAGTACCGAATCCCCGGACTCTACACCCGCCACGGTTATGAGCAATATTTCGTCACTCGTGGCACGGGTCTGGTGACCGAACTCATGCATGACAATTGGGTTCTGGGTGAGGGTGCGCAGCTCAATGCACAACAGCTGCGGGTGCTGATGGTCGAACTGGAAAAGCTGTATTTCCGGGATTATGCCGATTATTGGGCCGAGGCAATCGGACGGGTTTCGCTGCAACCCTTCGAGGGGCCAGGTGCGGCTGCGGTGCAGATGGCCGGGCTGACGGCAGCCCATTCGCCGTTGTTGCAATTACTGATCGAAGTACGTGAAAACACGCTTTTTCCCGTCCTTGCAGACAGTCTTGACGCGATGAAGGCTGAAGCTGATATGGCTGTATCGCGACCATCGCCACTCACTCAGGTGGCCGCGATTGGCGATAAGATTCAGCAGACGGTGACCGTCAGTCTGCCCGGGACGGCAAAGAAATCGTTGCAGCGCCGCTTTGATCCCTTACACCGTTTACTGGACGGCGATAATGGTCCGACTCCCGAACTGATTGCCGCATTGAGCGCGATCAATGAATTGCAGATGCAAATGGCTGCTTTGGGACGCTCCGGTCAGCCCGATCTTGCTGCCTACGAGATGGCAAAGGGACGAATGTCCGGACAGCGGGATGCACTGAGCAACCTGCGCAACGCGGCGACCGGCCTGGCGCAGCCTCTGGGCGGGTTGTTCCATACGCTCGCGGAGGATACCTGGAGCTTCGTGCTGTATCAGTCTCATCAATACCTCAACCAGCGCTACAAGGCCGAGCTTTACAGTTTCTACGAGCAGTCTCTCGACAAGCGCTATCCGTTTTATGCACACAGCAGCAGTGATGTGGCGCTTAATGATTTTCGCGAATTCTTCGGCTCGCAGGGGATGGCTGATCGCTTCTTTGATAATTATCTGAAGCCCTTCGTCAATGGCGATCCGGGGAGATACAAACTGCGCAGCATTGACGGCTACAGCCTGCCCATGAGCCGTGCCTATCTGGATCAGATGGCGGGTGTGCATCGAATCCGCAAAAGTTTCTTCGCCCATCGCACCCAAGAACCGCAGGTGCAGTTTACCCTCGAACCCTATACGCTCGATCCAGGTGTTCGCCGCGCAGAGTTCCGGCTGGGCGAGCAGTCACTGGAGTATCGACATGGTCCCATCGTGCCGACCTTGTTCAAATGGCCTGCTGATGCTGAAGAAGGACGTACGAGTCTGGTGATGGAAGGGATGGTTGGAAGGCCACTGGGGATTGAGAAGAGCAACGGTCCCTGGTCGCTGTTCCGCCTTCTGGATCTGATGCAGACCGAGCCTTTGAAAGGGCGCGATGTTCTGCTGCTCAAGGCCGACGTGGGCGGGATGCGCGCCGACTATCTGTTGTCGAGCCAGCGGGCACCCAATCCGTTTGATATGAGTGCGCTGCGCCATTTTCGTATGCCTGCGCAGCTGTGATGCCATTGAATGGACTGGAACGCTGATTAATTGAAAGGACCTCGCATGCTCAACCTGGACTGGCTTAGCAACCACATGCACCACAGCGACACGATGGCGCTGTGGCTACATCGGCAGTTCGATTACGAGTTTGCATCGCAATCACTCGCTGACTGGCAACTGGACTTTTCTCAAGGACAGGCAAATGGTCATTGGAAGTGCCTGATTGCCATGGAGGATGGAGAGTTGCTGGGCGGCGCATCGCTGGCCAGCGACGATCTGGCCGAGCGTCCGGATCTGGGGCCTTGGCTGGCGTGTGTTCTGGTAAAACCGGAAGCGCGAGGCCGGGGCGTTGCAGGACAGTTGATCGACGGCATTTGCAGTCATGCAAGGTCTGTCGGTATCACCACGTTGTATCTGCATACCCATGATCAGCACAGGTTTTACGCCAAGCGCGGTTGGCGGGTGTTGGGGCGTATTGAGGCGTGGGGCAAGGAGCACTATCTGATGTCGCGGGATCTCTAGAGATCCTGTGTTGTATCGGTATTTGGAGCGCTTATCGGCACGGGGATGAGTCTTGCGTTCAGGGTGACGCGGAGCGTCACGAACTGCATTCCCACGCGGAGCGTGGGGACGATGATCATTGCTCGAAACTCCGGTTTCTTGCTGAAGAAATACTCAGCGTTAGCCCTGTTTGTCAGTCAACCAACTGCACCAGACTCGGCTCAATCGCATCCGGACTCACCTCAATCACCGCCAGCGTCACCGGCAGTTTGAAACGCCGCCGTCCGGCGCTGCCCGGGTTCAGATACAGCGTGTCGCCGCGCCAGTCGATGAGGGGTTTGTGTGAATGGCCGGTAACGACCAGTTTCACGCTGTCATCCAATAACGCTGGAACATCGGCGATGTCGTGGACCAGCAGGACCTGCCAGCCGTCGATGTCGAAGCGCAGGTGATCGGCGATGGGTTTTGCCCAGTCTGCATCCATGTCGTTGTTGCCGCGCACGATGTGCAGTGGGGCGATGGCGGTCAGTTGCTCGACGATGTCCTGGCTGCCGATGTCACCGGCATGGATGATCTGTGCGCAGCCCTGTAGCGCAGCGATGGCTTCAGGACGGAGCAGTCCGTGGGTGTCGGAAATTACACCAACTTTCATACGGGGCCTCGGGTTGGGGGCAGGGTAGAAGCGCAGTGTAACGCGTTGCGCTTCTACGGCCAGTTACAGGATGCGCGTTATTGGCCACACCCAAGCGCCAATACCAGCCGCTCCAGCCCGATGCCAAACCCGGCACCCTCTCGATAGGCGCCGCCGCCAACTACTTGCTGCTGCGCGCCCAGGCGTGAACATCGCACCTCGAAGCCGTTGCCTTCCAGGTAGTAGCTCAGGCCCCGTTTCACGGCGGTATTGAGTTCATAGTCCAGGCCCAGCGAATCCAGAAAACCGGTGCAGATGGCCTGGCTGCGCAGCAACGCCTGCTGCGGTGAAGGGCTGAGGATTTCCAGCCCCAGCTGGGTGAATTCGCGGTAGCGTCCGGCTTGTGGCCGCTCGTAGCGATAACAGCGTGCCACGTAGAAAAACAGTGCCTCGCGTCGCCCCTCAAGCAGCGCTTCGCTGCGTTCCTGAAACAGCGCTGTGGCTTCGGGTATCAGGCAACAGGCGCGTCCGGCCTTGTCCTCGAAGGCCCACATCTGGCCGATAATTTCGCTGCCGCCGGCTTTTTCGATAAAGGTGTCCTGGCCCCATAAGGCCGGCACTATGGCTTCCTCAGCTCCGGCTTCGATGAAGATAGCTCCGGAAACGGTTTTCTGTGTCACGCAGGGTTGCGGCTTCTGTTCCGGTCACGATGCGGGTTCCGCGTAGCATGGTCATGGGGGATGATCTCCAGTTTTTTCAGGCAATAAAAAAGGCGCCGTGGGCGCCTTGGTCGGTTTCACTGATGAGTCAGAATGTGGATCTATATCTGGCCAATCGATGAGCACAAGCAACCGCAGCACCTTGAAGCGGGCTGTGGTGGTGATGTCGGTTGCTTTGGGGAAATTGATTCATGGCTGATCCTTGCATGCTTTAACGCATCGCTCAAGTCGCGGTGTTGACGGACACGGTTTATCTGAGCCGCGCCATGCTCAAGGCATCGACGAACAGGCCATCGCGCACCGCGTAGTTGCGCAGCCGGCCCTCTGTTTCGAAACCGAATTTGCGATACAGACCCTGGGCCGCTTCGTTGTCGACATACACGGTCAGTTCCACCCGGTGCAAGTTCATCCAGTTGTCTGCGATGTCCAGTGCGGTTGCCAGCAACTTCGAGCCGACGCCTTTGCTCTGCCAGGCCGATGCGACGCCCATGCCGATAGCGCCGACATGGCTTTGCCGACTGCGCGAATACTGCTCCAGGCCAATGCTGCCAATCACCTCGTTTCCATGGAGCGCGACCAGTTTCACGTGTCGCTCGGTACTGGCAGCCAGGCGTTTGCGCCAGACTTCAATGGACTGATAAGGCATTTGCAGCACCTGACGGCACACCGCAGGCTCGTTATAGAGCGCAGTGACACCTTCGAGGTGAATGTCGGCCATGCGCTGGATGAGGATTTGCGGGGCAGGGGCGTGCACGTTGATTCTTTCCTTGAATTGCATATCAGGCGTTCGTTCGAGGCACTTTGGCAGCGGATCATGCTGGCCGCAATGGGTAAAATTGAGATCGGCGCCACCGCGACTCAAAAAGTAATGCATTTAAAACAACCGAATTGAATGAGTGCCAGCGACACCGCCATTCTGTTCGCACTCATCAAACAAGGAATGACCCTGCCAATGACGGAGCAAAAAATTTACGGTGTTGAAGGCGAAAGCGAGGACTTTCGTGTCGCGGTTGCCAGTGCGCAGCGCACCTTCAGATTCTTCTGGCGCGAGATGTCCTGGGAGCGTCGCCGAATTGTGAAAGCGCTGGACCTGGCTGCGGTAAAGGTGTCCTTCACGACTGACTCAGCCGATCCCGACAGCCCATCGGTTGAGAACATGTGGGTCACGGATATCGATTTCGACGGCCTGACCCTCTCGGGCATTCTCATGAATGAGCCTGTGTGGGTGAGTTCGATCAATGTCGGGGACCCTGTGTCGGTTTCCCTGGAGCGCTTGAATGACTGGGTCTATGTGTTTGGCGGTCGCGTATTCGGCGGTTTCACTATCGATGCCCTGCGGTCCGGCATGTCTGCGGCCGAGCGCATCGAGCATGACCAGGCGTGGGGGTTGGACTTTGGTGAGGCGGGGACCGTTATGCTTGTTCCGGCAGCAGAGGGCAAGTCACCGGTCTGCTTCTCTCGCGCACTGGACAGTGCAGCGGATAAACGTGCCTTGAACGAGCTGGGGCGGCTTGAGCATCCGATGGGACTGAACGCACAGGGTGCCGTGGAAGAGGGCCTTCGGGGTGATCCGGGTCTGGCCACTGACTACGACGACTCGGGCTGGCAAATGATCCATCGCGAAACCCTCGCCGGTAATTGCAATTTCGTCGCTACGCTTCTGTACATGGGGGCAGATTCTGCGGCGACCAACAGCAACGGCCATGACGTACTGACGCTTGCGCGTATTGCAGGATGGCCGAGAACCATCGAGCTGTTGGAGGGGGATCGGTCGAACCTTGAAAAGCACGTACAGCGTCGCGGTTTTCCAGCCTGGCCCATTGGGCTGACGATGTCGGTCATCGGGGTGGTCGGCCTTTATTTTGCTGCCTTGAGTCAGTCGACAGGTTCTCTGATTGTCAGAAACGATAGCCTTCTCAGCACTGGGCTTTTCATTGCCCTTGTCTGGTTCCTTGGCCAGGGTCTTATTCTCTGTACAGGTCCCTGGTATTTTCGACTCCGGGAGCGCACGCCGATATGGGGCAAGGCCAGAGCGCTGGATTTGCTGGCAATGCTTATCGGAGTATTGCTCGCTTTCTTCCTGCACGATCACTTGGGCAATTACCTGCATCCCCTTTAAAACGTCCCGAGCGAAAACAGGCTATTGCTTCCATTTCTTCATAAGTGTACCGTAGTGTTCACTTATGAAGAGGGTCGCACCATGTTAGCCACTTCGCTCGTTCAGCTGTCACAGGAGCCCATCAAGCCAGGTATCGGCGCGCGTATTTTCAACGGCAAGCAGGAACTGCTGTCGGGTCGATTCGCTGGGGAGATCCGGGAGCTGCTGGAGCAGCGAGGGGTGTTGGTGTTCCCGCAGATTCATTTCTCCGATGCAGAGCAAATTGCCTTTACCCGCACGCTGGGTACGTTCTGTCCTGAACCCGGCGATGGGCAGAACATCACCAGGATCAGCCTGGATGTGAAAGAGAACCCGGCAGGCGCGGAGTTTCTAAAGGGCTCGCTCTACTGGCACATCGACGGTACGAGCAGTGATTCACCCATTCTGGCATCGTTGCTGTCTTGCAAGGTGCCCGCCACGTGGGGAGGCAACACGGGGTTCTGTAACACTTACGCGGCGTACGAGGGGTTATCCAGCGCTGATAAACATCGTTACGAAAGCTTACGAGTAATTCACGCGCCATGGGCATCGTTACTCTATTACAATCCAGAGCCTGGCCTTGCGATGCTCGAGGCCATGCAGGCTATCGGCGAGAAGGAGTTGCCGCTGGTCTGGAAGCACCGATCCGGGCGCAAGTCGCTGATTCTGGGCTGCACTGCGCAGCAGGTCGTTGGCGTCGGCCTGGCGCAAAGTGCGCGGATTCTGGTCGGCCTTCGCGAATGGGCCACGTCCGAGGCGTTCAGTTACAGCCATGTATGGCAGGTCGGTGACCTGGTGATATGGGACAACACCGGCACCATGCATCGGGCGGAAGCCTATGACCCTGAGTGCGGGCGAATGATGCACCGTACCAAGTTGCAGGGCGAAGAGCCCTTCGCCTGATGCGCCGACCGCGAGAGCAGGGCGCCGCCCTGGCTTTTATACTGAGTAGCTCATTGTGAGCCACATCGTTTTGCCGGAATTGGAGAAACGAGAATGTGCAGACCTAAAGAACCCATTGCGGGTATTTTTCTGTTGTTGGTCCTGGCCGCAGGTGGTTGGGCGGCTCAGGAGCCGTTTCCCCATTTCGGGATTGATCTGCCTGCCGAAGCCTTGCTGGATGGCGATCACCCGGTCACACCTGTGCCGCCCCGATATCGCCTGCAACTCGACGAAGGCCAGTTCAGCAGCGCCTTGTTAGAGTCCGTGCCCCTGTATGCGCTGGCAGAGCAGCCTGTCAGCCCGTGAGCCGACAGTGCTGCTTCAGTGCGCAGGCCCGGGTCACCTGCCTTCGTTGATGTTGGCGAAGAAAATGCACCCGATCAAGCGGGCGAACAGGGTCAGGGTTTCCGCCAGATCGGGGTCGTCAAACAGCGTCGGGCTTGAGTCCAGCGCGCACAACGCGCCATACAGTTGTCCGTCGGGAAGGTAGATCGGCACTCCGGCATAGCTCTCGATGGCGTAGCGTTTCACCACCGGCAGGTTCGCGTACCGGCCGTTCGTGCTTATCTGCGGCACGAACAGCGCTTCGGGGTTGACGCAAAACTCGTTGCAGAGCGTGGTTTCGAGTTTGAACACGTCGCCGTCGTCGATACCCAGGTCTGTCGGGTCATAGACAGAGCAGGCGATCCAGTCGGCATCGGTAAACTTGGCAATACCGGCGAAGCGCATGCCTGTCAGGCGGGTAACAAGTCGCAGCACATTGGTCGTGGCCTCGATCTCGGCAATTGCAGAGCGCTCCTCGATGGTCAATAAGCTGCTTTTTGAGGCGATCAATTCCAGACTCATGCACTTCTCCAGAATACCCAAATGTGCGTAAAGGCCCATGCTAACTGACTCGGATGGAAATGCCATCGGGGTGAACCATGCCCCAAGGGATTTATTTTCAAGCGAAATATTGACGCCAGTTTTAAAGTTTTAATCCGCGCTGCCGACATTTGTGAATTGTATAGATAGATGGCAAGGACAGGCCTCTTGCATTCCACTGATGACCAACAAAAGAGCGACTCCCTGTGATAAATACTCTGAGCAATATTTCGGTAAGGTCCAAGCTCGTGCTCGGGTTTGCTTTGGTCATCGTACTGACGGTGCTGATTGCGCTGACAGGCTGGACAGGCATTACTTCACTGAGTGAACGAAGCGAGCGAATTTCCGATATCGGCAAGCTGGGGGCGCTCACGCGAGATGTCCGCATAGCCCGATTGGCCTATTCGGTCAATTATGACGCCGAGCGCGCCAGCAACTGGCTGAAAGCACTCGAAAGTCTCGAAAATCATGTGAAGTACGCGCAGCAGGTGTTCGACTCGCCGTTGAATACACCGCTGGTCAATACTGCCGCAGATGCCTTGAAGGATTACCGCATCCACTACGACAACCTCATGCAGGCAACCGCTGCCCGTGAGGCGACCCGTTCGGTATTTGGCCAGTACGCCGATGCAGGCGCTGACGATTTGCAAAAACTGAACGCTATTGCCCGATCCGATGATGGTACTCCCGCGCAGCGCGATGCCATCGTGCAGGCGATGACGCTGTTCCAGAAAATGCGCTTCGACTTGCGTGGCTACACCTATTCGCTGAAATCGGAAAACCGTGCTCCAGCGGAAACATCGATGAACACGGTTATCGAGTTTGTCAGAAATCTGCAAGGTTTCGAGGGGCAGTCGGCGATCATCAAGCACCTTGTGGACTCTATGCTGAGCTACCAGAACACCTTGAATCAGTTCACCGCGGCGCAGGCCAGGATTGAGCAGGCTCAGGCAGGTATCACTAAAGACATCGGCATCCTGTTTGAATGCGCTGACAAACTGTCCGAGAATCAGGTCAACCTGAGAGTGGAAGATGTGAGCCAGGCCAAGATGCTGCTCTCTGTCTGGCTGATTGCAGCGTTGATCATGAGCGCCCTGGCAGCATGGGTTATTACCAACCTTATCGTAGGCCCGCTGCGTGAAACACTGAAACTGGCCGAACGTGTTGCTGACGGTGATCTGACGAACAACCAACTGGTCACCCGCAAGGATGAATTGGGTCAGTTGCAGGGCAGTATGATGCGCATGACCGGCAACCTGCGCGAGCTGATTGGTGGCCTGCGCGATGGCGTGACACAAATCGCCAGTGCCGCCGAGCAGTTGTCGGCTGTCACCGAGCAGACCAGCGCCGGCGTCAACAGTCAGAAGAACGAAACCGATCAGGTCGCCACTGCGATGCACGAAATGTCTGCGACCGTTCAGGAAGTCGCACGCAACGCAGAGCAGGCGTCACATGCTGCGGTCAACGCCTCCAAAGAAGCTCGCGAAGGCGACGGCGTGGTTTCCAAGGCTGTAGCGCAGATCGAGAAGCTCGCGACCGAAGTTACTCACTCCAAGTCCGCGATGGACGAGCTCAAGAACGAAAGCAACAAGATTGGTGGCGTACTCGATGTCATCAAGGCCGTTGCCGAGCAGACCAATCTGCTGGCCCTCAACGCTGCCATCGAAGCGGCGCGTGCGGGCGAAGCAGGCCGGGGTTTCGCGGTGGTGGCTGACGAAGTGAGAAGTCTGGCCCAGCGCACGCAGACGTCGACCGAAGAGATCGCGGCACTGATCAGCGGCCTGCATACCCGCACGGCGCAGGTAGCAACCATCCTCGACAACAGCCAGGCGCTGACTGCAAACAGTGTCGAGCTGACGCGCAACGCGGGTGTTTCCATCAATAACATGACTCAGGCGATCTCGACGATCGAGACGATGAACCATCAGATCGCCGCAGCCGCCGAAGAGCAGAGCGCCGTTGCCGAAGAGATCAATCGCAGTGTTCTGAATGTGCGAGACATCTCCGAGCAGACGGCTTCTGCGAGTGAAGAGACCGCTGCATCGAGCGTAGAGCTCGCTCGTCTGGGCGTGCATCTGCAAAGCCTGGTCAGTCGATTCCGGGTCTGACGTTCATTCCCGGTAAACCCCGGCGCGCACCATAAAGGCTGCGCGCCGGAGTCGACCCGGTGACCCTCCGGCGGTAACTTCTTACCGTCCCCAGAGCCCCGTCGCATACTCCACAAAACTTCTCAGCTTGGGCAATCGATAACGGTCCTGCACATACAGCAGGGTCGTCGGTCGTTTGGGCAAATGGTAGTTGGGGAAGAGTGCAATCAGCCGGCCCTCCTGCAGGTCTCGCTGCACCAGCGCATCCGGAAGCATCACTACCCCCAGGCCTGCCCGAGCCGCCTGATAAAGAGCGGCGGAAGTGTTGGCAACCATCGAACCGCTCACGTCCACCAGCACTTCGCCTTCGGCGCCGGTCATACGCCACTGCGTACCGGCCGTGCGCCATTCGTCTCCCGCCGGATAGGCGAACGCCAGGCAGTTATGCCCGCGAAGTTCCGCTGGATGGATCGGCGTGCCGTTGCGGGCCAGATAGTCCGGCGCGGCGCAGATGGTCAAGGTGTAGTCCTGCAAGGCGCGCGCGATCAGTGGCGAAGATTCTGGAATGTTGCCCAGGCGAATGGCGACGTCAAATCCATTGTCGATCATATCCAGACGCTGATTGGTCAGCACCAGATCGAGCTTGACCTCGGGAAAGCGCCGCGAGAATTCGACGAGCGCAGGTGCCAGCACCTCCGAGCCGAATGTCAGCGGCGCGGTGATGCGCAGTGTACCCGTGGGATCCCCCTGGGCCTGCTCGGCCAGTTGCTCGGACTGGGCCACCAACCCCAGTACTTCCAGACAACGCTCGTAATACGCGGTACCGAATTCCGTCAGACGCTGGCGACGTGTGGTGCGCTGTAACAGGCTGACGCCCAGGCGCTCCTCCAGTGCGCGCAGGTGATTGCCCACCATGGTGGTGGAAATCGAACACGCTTGCGCAGCCGCCGTCAGGCTGCCTGCCTCGACCACTTTCACGTACACCCGCATTGCCAGAAACAAATCCATTATCAATCTCAGCTTTAAAATGATTGAAGTATTTCGCTGTTTATCCATTTGAGGTGGTTAACGATACTGCAAAAACCGAAACATACCCAAGGAGCTTCACCTCATGACCGCCACCTGCCTGATGAGCACTTACCAACCTCTGGCCCTGAGTTTCACCCATGGTCTGGGCACACGTCTGTGGGACCGGAGCGGGCGCGAATACCTCGACGCCGTGGCGGGCGTGGCAGTGACCAATGTGGGGCACTCGCATCCGCTGCTGGTCGAGGCGATTCGTGATCAGGCGGGGCTGCTGTTGCACACGTCCAATCTGTACACCGTCGACTGGCAGCAGCGCCTGGCGCAGAAACTGACGGCCCTGTCGGGGCTGGACGCAGTGTTTTTCAACAATTCGGGTGCCGAGGCCAACGAGACTGCGCTCAAGCTGGCGCGCCTGCATGGCTGGCACAAGTACATCGAACGGCCTCTGGTCGTGGTCATGGAAAACGCCTTTCACGGCCGCACCCTGGGCACATTGTCGGCCAGTGACGGGCCGGCTGTGCGTCTGGGTTTCAGCACCTTGCCGGGCGATTACATCAAAGTGCCATTTGGCGATCTGGCGGCGTTCGACAAGGTTTGCATAACGTATGGGCACCGGATCTGCGCCGTGCTGGTCGAGCCGATCCAGGGCGAGGGCGGCGCGCAAGTGGCTCCGGCAGGGTATCTCAAGGCCTTGAGAGAGCGGTGCACGCGGCGTGACTGGCTGTTGATGCTCGACGAAATCCAGACCGGCATGGGCCGTACCGGCAAGTGGTTTGCCTTTCAGCATGAGGGCATCGTTCCAGACGTCATGACCCTGGCCAAGGGGCTCGGCAACGGCATACCGATCGGTGCCTGCCTGGCGCGGGGCAGGGCGGCGCAACTGTTCACGCCCGGCAGCCACGGCAGTACCTTCGGCGGCAATCCGCTGGCCTGCCGGGTCGGCTGCACGGTGATCGATATCATCGAACAACAGGCGCTGGTGGAAAACGCCGCACTGCAAGGCCGGCAGTTGCTGGACGGGCTGCGCAATGCGCTAGGAGCTCACTCGAACGTGCTGGACGTTCGTGGCCAGGGTTTGATGATCGGTATCGAATTGCGCCAGGCCATACCTGAACTGACACGCATCGCAGCCGAGGAACATGGTCTGCTGATCAATGTCACTCGGGGCAAAATCGTTCGCCTGTTGCCGCCCTTGGTGCTGGACGCCGCTGAAGTGGCGCAGATTGTCCAACGCCTGACGGCAAGCCTGGACAGCGCCTGTGATCGGTCGTTTGCACGCTCTGCCTGACGCAACGGATTAAGGAAAAGGATTACATCGGGCTGTACCGGGATGACCCATATGCGGTAGAACAGACCAGCATCGTGTCGGTCTGTACGCGATGGCTACCCAATGGATTTGAAAGGAGCCCACCATGTTAATCCGGTCCCTGACCCTCGCCACCCTGCTTGTCGCTGCCGGTACAGCGCTTGCTGCCGACAGCGACGGCCCTTTGGCACAGGAGCGCGGCAAGTCGCGTCCCTTGATCATCATCGCACCCAGCCAGGCTGATCCGGCGCTGGGTCACCTCAAGGACGCGCTGAAGGAACCTGCCAATCATAAAGATTTCACGGAGCGCAATATGGTGCTGTTCACGGTGGTGAATACTATCGGCGAACGTGACGGCAAAAGCATGGACCCGCAGTCGACCATGGCCTTGATTCGTGAATTGAAGCTGGGCGCAGGCGTCGGTACCAAGGTCATTCTGGTGGGCAAGGACGGCGAGAAAAAGATCGATAAAACTATCGGGAAGTCAGAATCCATAGACCTCAAAGAGATCTTTGCCACCATCGACCAGATGCCGATGCGAGAGCAGGAAGCCGTGGCGCCTGCTCCAGAGCCGCCAGCCAAGCCCGCGCCTGTCGAAAAACCGGGCAAACCGGTCAAGGGCGGGGCGCCCGGCAAGACGCTGGACGACTGAGTGAACGGCGTAGCGCGCGGCAATCGCGCGCTGCGCCTGACGCGCTGCTCAGGTCATTCGCCGCGAATGTACTGCTCGAGCTGCTTGATAAGACTCGCCTGTTCTGCAATGGCTTCCTTCACCAGGTCACCGATGGACAGCAGGCCCAGCAACTGCCCGCCTTCAACGACTGGCAGGTGGCGCAGATGGCTGTCGGTCATGATGCTCATGCACGCCTCGACGCTGCGCTGCGAGTCGACAGTAATCACTTTGCTGCTCATGATGTCCCTCACTGGTGTACCCACCGACGAGCGCCCCTTGAGGACCACCTTGCGCGCGTAGTCGCGCTCACTGATGACGCCCACCACTTCGTTGCCCTCGACCACCGGCAGCGCACCGATGTTCTTTTCAGCCATTAACCTGAGTGCGTCGAGCACCATCTGATCCGGGCCAATGGTATGCACTTGCTGGTTCTGCAGGTCTTTCAATTTCAGTAGCTGGGCGACAGTTTTCATGGGGCTCTCCGCGATCGGGACCTGGCTGGCTGTAGTGCATTGCCGGAACCACTACAGAATCATCCAGCGCGCAGCATCGAGCAAGCAGTAAATAAAGATCACGGGAATAGGAGGAATCAATTATCCACGCCCTCAATGTGCCGCTAATTCGCCTGCCAGACGCGCCTTTAGCTTCATAGCCAAGTAGAATCAATTGTTTCACCGGGCGGTCGAGGTAACAGCGTTGGATGTACAGCAGGGCTTTATCCTGAGTCGGCACTGGCAAGACACGCCCGCCGGGACCGAGGTCGACTTCTGGTTGGCCACCGATCAGGGGCCGCGCCATATCCGTCTGCCTTGCCAGCCTTCTGTCGCCTTTATTCCTGCCGAGCAGGGTGAGCGCGCCCGATCGTTATTGCGCACCGAACGTGGCGTAGAGCTGCGCCCGCTGGAACTCTGTGATTTCCGTCATCGCCCGGTGCTGGGTGTGTATTGTCAGCAGCACCGCCAGTTGATGAACATCGAAAAGCTGCTGCGCAGAGGCAACGTGGACGTCTACGAAGCGGACATTCGCCCGCCCGAGCGCTACCTGATGGAGCGCTTTATCACTGCGCCTGTGCAGTTTGGCGGCACGCTGGATGCCGATGGCGTGCTTTGTGACGCGCAGATCAGGCCATCGCCCGATTACCGTCCCAACCTGAAACTGGTCTCACTGGATATCGAAACCACGGCACGCGGCGAGCTGTATTCGATTGCACTGGAGGGCTGTGGGCAACGCCAGGTCTACATGCTGGGGCCGGCCAATGGTGGCGACGAGGCGCTGGATTTTCAGCTCGACTATTGCGATACCCGCGCGCAGTTGCTCGAACGCCTCAACGACTGGCTGGCGCTGCACGACCCTGACGCGATTATCGGCTGGAATGTCATCCAGTTCGATTTGCGCGTGCTGCACGAGCATGCCCAGCGCCTGCAAGTGCCGTTAAGGCTTGGACGTGGCGGTGAAGCGATGGGCTGGCGTGAGCATGGCAGCCGCAACAACCATTTTTTTGCCGAGGTGAGCGGGCGGCTGATTATCGACGGCATCGAGGCATTGCGCTCGGCGACCTGGAGTTTTCCGTCATTCAGTCTTGAATACGTCGCGCAGACCCTGCTGGGCGAGGGCAAGGCCATCGACACGCCTTATCAGCGCATGGATGAAATCAACCGCATGTTCGCCGAGGACAAGCCGGCGCTGGCGCGTTACAACATCAAGGACTGCGAACTGGTCACGCGCATCTTTGCCAAGACGCAACTGCTGACCTTTCTGCTTGAGCGCGCCACGGTCACCGGTCTGCCTGCCGACCGCAGCGGCGGTTCGGTTGCCGCTTTCTGCCATTTGTATATCCCGCTGATGCATCGTCAGGGTTTCGTTGCGCCCAACCTGGGCGAGCGCCTGCCGGAGGCCAGCCCTGGCGGTTTTGTCATGGATTCCCAGCCAGGGCTGTACGAGTCGGTGCTGGTGCTGGACTACAAAAGCCTTTACCCGTCGATCATTCGTACCTTTCTGATTGATCCGGTGGGCTTGATCGAAGGCCTGCGGCATCCGGCGGACAGCGAGTCGGTGCCAGGCTTTCGCGGTGCGCGCTTTTCACGCACACGTCACAGCCTGCCAGCCATCGTCGAGCGCGTGTGGCAAGGGCGGGAAGCCGCCAAGCGCGAGCAGAACGCGCCCTTGTCCCAGGCGCTGAAAATCATCATGAATGCCTTCTACGGTGTGTTGGGTTCGAGCGGCTGCCGCTTTTTCGATCCGCGCCTGGCTTCATCGATCACCCTGCGCGGGCATGAAATCATGCTCAAGACCCGCGACCTCATTCAGGCGCAGGGCTACACCGTGATCTATGGCGATACCGACTCGACCTTTGTCTGGCTGGGCCGCCCTCACGGACAGGAAGAGGCGGCAAGCATCGGCAAGGCGCTGGTGCAGCAGGTCAACCAGTGGTGGCGCGAGCACTTGCACGCCGAGTACGGTTTGCACAGCGCCCTTGAGCTGCAATACGAAACGCATTTTCGGCGCTTCCTGATGCCCACCGTGCGCGGTGCGGAGGAGGGCAGCAAGAAGCGCTATGCCGGTCTGGTGACCCGCGCTGACGGGTCCGAAGAGATGGTCTACAAGGGCCTCGAAACCGTACGCACCGACTGGTCGCCACTGGCTCAGCAGTTTCAGCAGGAACTGTACCTGCGGATCTTCAAGCGTCAGCCGTATCAGGATTACGTGCGTGACTATGTGCAGCGCACCCTGTCAGGCGAGCTGGATGACCTGTTGATCTACCGCAAGCGCCTGCGTCGCAAGCTCGATGACTACCAGCGTAATGTGCCGCCCCATGTACGCGCCGCGCGGCTGGCCGACGAATACAACGACCAGCAGGGGCGACCGCGTCAGTATCAAAGTGGCGGCTGGATCAGCTACGTAATGACCACCGCCGGGCCGGAGCCGCTGGAAATTCGCCACGCCCCGATCGACTACGATCACTACGTGACTCGTCAGTTGCAACCGCTGGCAGATGCCATCCTGCCGTTCGTTAACGACGATTTCAGCACCCTGATCGGTGGGCAGTTGGGGCTGTTTTAACGCGAAACCAGCTGCTCGGCGAGCCACGGTAATACCTGCTCGCAGGACGCCTGGATTTTCATTTCAAGCAATTCGTCGGCCCGGGTCTTGCCATGGTTGATGGCGATGACCGGCTTGCCCTGTTCGGCCATCGCCTTGCACAGGCGGAATGCCGACCAGGCCATCAGTGACGTGCCGACCACCAGCAGACCTTCAGCCTCTTCGACACTCTGCATTGCTTTGGCAGCGGTCTGCGCGGCGACGTTTTCACCGAAGAACACGACGTCCGGCTTGAGCCTGTCGCCTTCACAGTGCGGGCAGAGAGGCACCTTGAAGCTGGACTCGAAAGCCGGGTCGAGCAGGGTGTCGCCGTCCGGCGCCTGTGTCGCGTGGACGCCGATCAGATAAGGGTTTTGCTCCAGCATCTGCTCTTGAATGGTTGCCCGGTCGCTGCGCTGCTGGCAATCCAGGCACAGCACCCGGTGCAGGCTGCCGTGCAGTTCGATGACGTCCCGGCTTCCGGCCTGCGTGTGCAGTGCATCGACATTCTGGGTGATCAGTCCTGTGATAGCGTTTTCAGCCTGCAGAGCAGCCAGACCTCGATGCGCGGCATTGGCCTGTGCCGCGCGGATCCGCGGCCAGCCGAGCATCGCGCGTGCCCAGTAGCGCTGGCGCGCTGCGGGGTTGCCGAGAAATTCCTGATACATCATCGGCTGCTTGCCGCGCCGCACGCCGTCCTTGTCGCGGTAGTCCGGTATGCCGGATGCGGTGCTGATGCCTGCGCCGGTTACCACCAGAAACGGTTTGTCGGCCATCGCCTGGCATAGCGTGTCGAGCAGATGTCGAGTTGGGCTGTCGAGCATGTTTGAACCTCGGGTGGCTCTTGCGACTGGTCACCTTATCATCTGGCGCGCAGGCCACGTCGCGGCTGCCACAGCTGTGAGCCGCCGACGCAGAGGTTGGTTCAATCGCTGGTTTCTGGAAGAAGGCCCGGCAGCGGAACGCTACGCCGAGTGCTCCGCGTGGGCATGGCTTTGCGGACGCTCTGCGTCCGATCCTGAGGATGCCTTTGCCTCTCGCTCTCAATCCTTCAGCGCAATTTTCTTGCCGCGTCTGGCGGCGATGTCGCTGGCCTGGCCGTCACGCTGCTTGCCGGTGCGAGCCTGGGTGATGAGGGCCGGAATCAGCGGGCCTTCCGGCAGGTTTTTCCAGAAGCGCGAAGGGAAGTGGCCTTCCATGACCTTGGGGTTCAGGCGCGCAGGGTTGAAGATGTGGCTGTAGTAGGTCAGCCACAGTTCACCATGCGGGTCTTCCACCTGCCGGGCCATGGTCTGCCAGGCAGGCGGGCAGCGTCGCTCATGAATCAATTGCTGGCCGTCGTAATACACGCCGTCCTGAGGCGTAGCGATCATCCAGCGGTGCTGACCCATGCGGCCGATGAAATGCTCGCTGGCACTGAGCAGAATATCGTGGGCCGGTTCGTGCCAGGCCACGTACTGCGGGCGCATCAGGGCTTCGTCGTCAGCCACGGACGGCAGCGCGACAAATCGCAGGAACGCATGCAGATGATGGGCCTCGCGCCTTACCGATTTCAGGCGACGATGCAATTCACTGCCGAGCTTGTCGCCGGCCATCATCGCTGTGCGGTCGCCGTGAGTCACGCGCCACAGCACTTCGTACAGCAGGCTCCAGCGCTGATCGCCCCGGTAACGCGACGCGCTTTCCAGCAACTGCACCAGCTCCAGCGGAACCCTTGCCTGAAAAGGCCCGGCCTCCCTGGGATACTCTTCTTCGCTGCCGAACAGGTCGGCGGCATCCGGCGACTTCCAGCTGACCTGGCTGGGATCGATTTCATGGCTCAACAGCCAGCGAGCCTGTTGCCGCCAGGTATCGAACAGGTCGTCGCAGTCGAGGCAGATCATCCCCACAGCCCCATTTGCTGAGGCTGAGGCCGGTCGCGCAACTGGTGATGCAGGAACTCGCTGGTGGTTTCCGCATGCGGCGGATGGTAATCACTGGTAATGATGAACGGCTTGGCCTTGGCCAGTATGCAGCGCATGCGGGTGAGGTCTTCATAGCGGATGCGACGCTGTCTGCGCAGCTCGACCAGCCGCTGCGTAGTGCGAATGCCAATACCCGGCACCCTGGCGATCAGTGCCGGGTCGGCCTGGTTCAGGTCCAGCGGGAAAACCTGCCGGTTGCCCAGCGCCCAGGCCAGTTTGGGGTCAATGTCCAGCGCCAGATCACCGGGACCGTCGAGCAGTTCACCGGCAGTGAAGCCATATCCGCGCAGCAGAAAATCAGCCTGATACAGGCGATGCTCGCGCATCAGCGGCGGTGCCGCCAGGGGAACGCTGTTGGGGCTGTTGGGTATCGGGCTGAACGCAGAGTAGTAGACCCGGCGCAGCTTGAAGTTGCTGTACAGCGACTGCGCGCTGTGCAGGATGGTGCTGTCGTCGGTGGCATCGGCACCGACAATCATCTGCGTGCTCTGCCCGGCAGGCGCAAAGCGCGGCGAGCGAGGCTCGTTGCGCACCGTCTGCTCGCCGGTGTAGATCGTCTGCATGGCTTGCTTGATCGAGGCGACGTCTTTTTCCGGGGCGAGGGTCTGCAGGCTCAGGTCGGTCGGCAGTTCGATGTTGACGCTGAGGCGGTCGGCATAGCGGCCGGCCTTTTCGATCAGCGCCGGATCGGCGTCAGGGATGGTCTTGAGGTGGATGTAGCCGCGAAACTCATGTACCTCGCGCAACAGCCGGGCAACTTCGACCAGTTGCTCCATGGTGTAGTCCGCAGAGCGAATGATCCCGGAACTCAAAAACAGCCCGCTCACGCAATTGCGGCGATAGAAGTCCAGCGTCAGGGTGACCACTTCTTCGGGACTGAAGCGCGCTCGTGGCACATCGCTGGAGCGGCGGTTGACGCAGTATTGGCAGTCGTAAAGACAGAAGTTGGTCAGCAGGATTTTCAGCAGCGACACGCAACGCCCATCTGGCGTGTAGCTGTGGCAGATGCCCATGCCATTGGTAGAGCCGAGCCCGGACTTATCCTGCGAGCTGCGCTTGGGTGCTCCACTGCTGGCGCACGACGCATCGTACTTGGCGGCGTCTGCCAGAATGCTGAGCTTATCGATAAGCTGCATGAAGTGCCCCTTGACTGTTTGTATATACAGTATAGGGGCGCGCGCGGTGTCACAAGTACCGCACGGCGGAGTTCTGCGGGGCGATGCCGAATCGGATTCACGCAGGCTTTGATCTACATGAGTGGAAAGCAAGGTGCCAGCATGAATGTTATTTAATAACACGTACGTGTTTGGTATGTAATACTGTAACAAATAGTTGCAGGTTACTTTTACTTGAAAAATTCTTCTGACGCTTCGACAGCAAGCGCTTCGATAGCAGGCTCCGTGATGGCCCAGTCTGCCTGGAAGCGGGTCCTGTTTTCCCTGGCGATACTGATATTGCTCTGGCTGGCGATTGGCTGGTCGGTGGCAGTTCCATGAGTGCGGCCATCGCTCTGGAAAACCTCACGGTGGCGTACGAGCGCCGCCCTGCAGTGCACCACATCAGCGGGCGCTTCGAAGCCGGTAGTCTGACGGCTATTGTCGGGCCCAACGGCGCGGGTAAATCGACGCTGATCAAAGCCATCGCCGGCACCATGAAGCCTGCTCAGGGACGCGTCGATCGGGGGCGTCTGGCAACCCGCACGATTGGCTATCTGCCGCAGGCTGCGGAAATCGATCGCAGCTTTCCGTTGAGCGTCGCCGATACGGTGTCGATGGGCGCCTGGCACAGCATCGGCCCGTTTCGCAGTCTGACTCGCAATCATGCGCGTCTGACCGGCGAGGCGCTGATGACCGTCGGCCTTGAGGGGTTTGAAGGGCGTAGCGTGGGCTCGCTGTCGTCGGGTCAGTTTCAGCGGGTGCTGTTCGCCCGACTGTTGTTGCAGGACGCCTCGGTGATCCTCCTGGATGAACCGTTCACCGCCATCGACGCGCGCACCACGCGTGATCTATTACAGCTGGTTCGCGCCTGGCACGGTCAGGGGCGTACGGTGATTGCCGTACTGCACGATATCGAACAGGTTCGTCAGCACTTTCCGCAAACCTTGCTGATGGCTCGCGAAGCCATCGCCTGGGGCGAGACAGCCCAGGTGCTCAGCGTTGCCAACCTGCGCAAGGCGCGCAACATGGCCGAGTACTGGAGCCCGGATGCCTTGCTGTGTGATGCCGAGGACGACGACGCATGATGCTCTATAGCCTGGTGGTCGAGCCTTTTATCGAATTCGGTTTCATGCGCCGTGCACTGGTGGCGTGTCTGGCACTGGGCATCGGCTCGGGGCCGGTCGGCGTGCTGTTGATGTTGCGGCGCATGAGCCTGGTGGGCGATGCGATGAGCCATGCGGTGCTGCCGGGCGCAGCGGTGGGCTTTATGGTCGCCGGGCTGTCGTTGCCGGCAATGGGCTTCGGCGGCCTGATCGCCGGGCTGGCAGTGGCTTTGCTGTCCGGTCTGGTGAGTCGACTGACCTCGCTACGCGAAGACGCCAGCTTTGCCAGCTTCTATCTGACCTCGCTGGCCGCCGGGGTGCTGATTGTCTCGCTGCACGGTTCCAGCGTCGATCTGCTGCATGTGCTGTTCGGCACCATTCTGGCCATCGATGACACCGCTATTTACATGGTCGGCAGCATTGCCTCCTTCACCCTGATTCTGCTGGCAATCATCTATCGCCCACTGGTACTGGAGTGCTTCGATCCGGGCTTTCTGCGTGCGGTCGGCGGGCGCGGCTCGCTGTACCACGTTCTGTTTCTGCTGCTGGTGGTGCTCAACCTGGTCGCAGGCTTTCAGGCGCTGGGCACCTTGATGGCCGTGGGCATGATGATGCTGCCGGCAACCGCGGCACGTTTCTGGACCCACTCGCTGAGTGGCCTGATGGTGATTTCGACGCTGCTGGCGACCTTGTCCGGGCTGATCGGGCTGATCGTTTCCTACCACCTTGGCGTCGCCTCGGGGCCGGCCATCGTGCTGACGGCCAGTGCGTTCTACGGCATCTCCCTGTTGTTCGGGCGCACGGGCATCGTGCGTCGGCTGTTCCCCAAACCTCACCTGGCTCACTGAAAAAGGTACGTCATGAAACGATTGATGATGTTGAGTTCCCTGGCTGCACTGGCGCTGTCGGCATTCGCCAGCCTGGCCCAGGCCAAACCGCTGGAAGCCGTTGCCTCGTTCACAGTCATTGCCGACATGGTCAGTACGGTCGGCGGTGACCGTGTGCACGTCAAATCGCTGATCGGTCCGAACGGCGATCCACACGTTTACGAGCCCACACCGAGTGACGCCCAGGCGCTGAAAAATGCCGATCTTGTATTTGTCAGCGGCCTGCATCTTGAGGGCTGGATGGATCGTCTCATCAAGGCTTCAGGTTACAAGGGGCAGCCGGTGGTACTGTCGGAGGGCATCAAGACCCGCAGCATGGATGAGGACGGCAAGCGCATTGTCGACCCGCATGCCTGGAACAGCGCGGCCAATGGCGTGATTTATGTGCGCAACATCATCGCAGCGCTGAAGAAAGCCGATCCGGAAGGGGCCAGCGTGTATCAGGCCAATGGTGATCGCTACATCGTTGAGTTGCAGCAGCTGGATAGCTATGCACGTGATCAGATCCGTTCGATTCCGGCTGCCAGACGCAAGATCCTCACCTCTCATGACGCGTTCGGCTACTTCGGCGATGCCTACGGGGTGAACTTCCTGTCGCCGCTGGGCTTGTCTACCGAATCTGAGGCGTCGGCCGCCGATGTTTCGAAACTGATCCGTCAGATCAAGACCGAACATGTCAGTGCCTACTTCTTCGAAAACTCCAGCGACCCGCGTCTGGTCAAGCAGATAGCCGAAGCCAGTGGCGCTCAACCAGGGGGTGAACTGTACGTGGAATCCCTGTCGCCAGCCGACGGCCCGGCGTCAACCTACGCGAAGATGTTCCGTTACAACGTCGATACCCTGACTGCGGCAATGAAGCGCAATCAGTGAGCCTGAACTGCCCGGCGCCCTGATTGCAGGCGCCGGGCAGCTCAACGCTTCAGTCGTTGAGGAATTTGAACACAGTGGTCTGGGTGTACGCCTTGCCAGGATCCAGTCGGGTGCTGGGGAATTGCGGCTGGTTGGGCGCATCGGGGTAATGCTGCGTTTCCAGAGTAAAGGCGCCCCAGTGCGGGTAGACCTTGCCAGCCTTGCCGTGAATGCTGCCATCCAGGAAGTTACCGGTGTACAGCTGCACGCCAGGCTCTGTGGTGAACAGCTGCAGTCGGCGGCCTGATTGCGGGTCGCTGACCTCGGCGGCCAGTTTCTTCACGTCCCCCTTGGTGTCGAGCACCCAGTTGAAATCAAACCCGCCTTGCTTGGGTTCGGCGTATTTCAACTGTTGATGATCATCCTTGATGTGTTTGCCGAACGCGGTGGGCTTGAGGAAGTCCATGGGCGTGCCGGCGACAGCAGGCAGTTCTCCGGTCGGGATCAGCTTGTCGTTGACCGGGGTGTAGTGCGAGGCGTGGAGGGTGGCGACCTGTTTGAGCACATCACCACTGCCCGCGCCGGCCAGATTGAAATAACTATGGTTGGTCAGGTTCAGCACCGTCGGTTTGTCGGTGGTAGCGCGGTAGTCGATCTTCAGCTCGTTTTTTTCATTCAGGCTGTAGGTCACTTCAGTCAGCAGGGCTCCTGGAAAACCCATCTCGCCGTCCGGCGACAGGTAGGTCAGCTTCACGCCAACCGAATCACCGGTCCTGGTTTCTTCTGCCTTCCACAAGCGCTTGTCAAAACCCTGCGTGCCGCCGTGCAGCGCGTTGGTCTTGTCGTTGAGCGGGACCTGATAGGTTTTGCCATCCAGACTGAATTTGCCGCCTGCCAGGCGGTTGCCGAAGCGGCCGATGGTCGCGCCGAAATAAACCGTACCGTTGTTCTGATAGCCCTGAACATCGTCGAAACCCAGGACGATGTCTTCGACCTTTCCGGCCTTGTCAGGTACCAGCAGCGATTGCAGCGTCGCGCCGTAGGTGATGATGCTGGCCTGCACGCCGTGACTGTTGCGCAGGGTGTATTTTTCGACGGCAGAGCCGTCGGGCAGTTGGCCGAACGCGCTGTGTTCGCTGGAGAGTGCGGCGGCCTGTGCGGTCAGGGTGCTGATCATCAAGGACAGTCCAAGGGTGCTGAGGAGCGCATGTTTTTTCATCTAATCTGCCTGCTTTTATTGTTATTGGTAAGACTATTTGATCGGATTCAAGCCGATGCATGGATGTATAGCCTATAAAATGAAGCTTGAAAAATAAATTGTAATACTATTTAGTAGTGCCATCGTCGCTGAAGGCTTGTGACTCACCTTAGCCGATCTGCCGTTTTTTTTGCCATGCAGCCTGAAATCCGTGCAACGGGTCAGCGCAGGCAGAGGTTGGACAAGACAGCGACACAAACATCCAAAAGTGCCTTTACAACAATAACAAAGGACATTTTTCATGAACTGGCTGCCCGTTTCCGAGCACCGTTTCAAGCTGGCCGAAGGCTCCTTCTGGGATGCCGAGGAGCAGGCTTTGTACTGGGTCGACATTTCCGGGTTCCTGGCGTGTCGGCTGGTCGCCGGGCAGATCCGCCAATGGCGCATGCCGGAGCCGGTTTCTGCATTTATTCCGACCGAGCAGGGTGATGCACTGGTGACACTGGCCAGCGGCGTTTATCGCCTGGACCTGGACTCCGACAAGACTTCTTTAGTGCCGTTCTGCGTGGCAGACCCCACACCTGGCAATCGCGCCAACGAGGCGCGGTGCGATGCGCGCGGCCACCTTTGGCTTGGCAGCATGCAGAACAACATCGATGCCGAGGGCGGCGACGTGCCTCTGGTGCGTCGTTCAGGCGGGTTGTTCCGCGTTGCACCTGATGCTCGCGTGACCCGTTTGCTGGACGGGCAGGGCATCGTCAACACCCTGTTGTGGAATGACGAGGGTAGCGTGCTGTACAGCGCCGATACGCTGGACGACGTCATTTATCACTATCCGGTGCTCGCAGACGGTGCTTTGGGGCCACGCAAGGTATGGGCTGCAAAACATGATCGAGGCTCACCCGACGGCTCGGCGATGGATGCCGAAGGGTATGTCTGGAATGCGCGCTGGGGTGGCAATTGCCTGATCCGTTTTGCCCCGGATGGCAGTGTTGACCGGGTTGTGGAGCTGCCGGTCAGCCATCCCACCAGTTGTGTATTCGGCGGTCCTGACCTGGAAACGTTGTACGTCACCAGTGCCGCACCTGCCGATGCACAGGGTCGTTTCGATGGCGCGCTGCTGATGGCGCAGATCGGCGTCAAGGGCACGCCGTGTCAGCGTTTCGCCGGTTGATAAGCGTATCGCGCCGCCGTCTTTTTTGACGGCAGCGTGATGGTAGATGCAAGGGTGACATTCGGTTACATAGCGGTCACCCGTTATATGGTATGACTATTTGACCGGTTTCGGACGCATTCGCGTTCTCGACCGCCACCTCGCTGAACGTTGTAGCTATTCAATAAAAATAAGGAGCTAGCTATGTTGAGTCGTCACGGGATTCGTTCCCTGTGCTGTGTCGCCGTCACTACCGCCATTCTGGGCATGAGTGGCATCACCTCCGCTGCCGAAGAAGTCAAAATCGGCTTTTTGGTCAAGCAGGCTGAAGAACCGTGGTTCCAGGCCGAATGGGCGGGTGCCGAAAAAGCTGGCAAGGAGCATGGCTTTACCGTCATCAAGATTGCCGTGCCAGATGGTGAAAAGACCCTGACCGCTATCGATAACCTCGCCGCCAACGGTGCCAAGGGCTTCGTGATCTGCCCGCCTGACGTGTCGCTCGGCCCTGCGATTGTGGCCAAGGCCAAAGCGCTGGGATTGAAAGTCATGGCCGTGGATGATCGCTTTGTCGACGCCAAGGGTAACTTCATGGAGGACGTGCCTTACCTGGGCATGGCTGCCTTTGAAGTAGGCCAGAAGCAGGGCGTCGAAATGGCCAAGGAAGCGAAAAGTCGCAAGTGGGACGAGGATGGCTGGAAAGGCACCTACGCGATCATCAACACTTATAACGAGCTGGATACCGGCAAGAAACGCACGGATGGTTCGGTGAAGTCACTTGAGGAAGCCGGCCTGCCGAAGGACCATATTGTCTTCACCGCACAGAAAACCCTCGATGTGCCAGGCAGCATGGACGCCACCAACTCGGCGCTGCCAAAACTTCCAGGCGATGCCAAAAGGCTGATCATCGGCGGTATGAACGACAACACCGTATTGGGTGGGGTACGTGCGACTTCTACCAATGGCTTTGAAGCGGATAACGTGATCGGGATCGGTATCAACGGCACCGATGCGATCGACGAACTTAAGAAGAAAAAAAGCGGCTTCTTTGGCTCTATGTTGCCGAACCCTGGCAAAGAGGGTTACGACACCGCGTTGCATGTTTACGAGTGGGCCACCAAGGGCACCGAACCACCCAAGTACACCGCTCTGGACGACGTGACACTGATCAAGCGCACCAACTTCCAGGAAATACTGACCGAGCGTGGTCTGTGGAAGTGAGCTGAACGAGGGGCCTGATGTTCAGGCCCCTCACACGTGCGAGGAGATTGGTTCATGCAACAGGCTATCGAGCAATACGCCGCAGGCGGTGCCTTGCGCTTCAACGGCATCGGCAAGGTCTTCCCCGGCGTCAAGGCGCTTTCGGACATCAGTTTCGAAGCGCGCCCCGGCAGCGTCCATGCATTGATGGGTGAAAACGGTGCCGGTAAATCCACGCTGCTGAAAATTCTCGGCGGCTCTTATCAGCCCAACAGCGGTGCCTTGCAGATCGGCGAGCAGAGCTATCAGTTCAAGTCCACCGCCGAGAGCATCGCGGCTGGCGTGGCGGTGATTCACCAGGAGCTGCATCTGGTGCCGGAAATGACCGTTGCCGAGAACCTGCTGCTCGGGCACATGCCCAATCGCTTCGGTCTGATCAATCGCGGTGCGATGTACCGCCGGGCCGGCGAGCTGCTCAAGGGCCTGGCTGACGAGATAGACCCACGTACACGTCTGGGCGATCTTTCGCTGGGGCAGCGGCAATTGGTCGAGATCGCCAAGGCCATGTCGCGCAATGCCCACGTCATTGCCTTCGACGAGCCCACCAGCAGCCTGTCGGCGCGCGAGATCGACCGACTGATGGCGATCATCGTGCGCCTGCGCGACGAGGGCCGAGTGATTCTTTACGTGTCGCATCGCATGGAAGAAATCTTCCGTGTCTGTGATGCGGTGACGGTGTTCAAGGACGGCCGTTTTGTAAAAACCTTCGAACAGATGGCTGATCTTGATCACGACCGACTGGTGACCTGTATGGTCGGGCGCGATATCCAGAACATCTACAACTACCGTCCGCGTCAGCACCAGGGGCCAAGTCTGCGCGTCACCGGCCTGCTGGGGCCGGGCCTGCATGAGCCGGTCACCTTTGCCGTGCAGAAGGGCGAAGTATTGGGCTTTTTCGGCCTGGTCGGCGCCGGGCGTACCGAGCTGTTCCGGCTGCTCTCGGGGCTTACCCGCAGCTCTGCAGGCAGCCTGCAACTGGACGGCAAACCGCTGACACTCAAGTCACCGCGTGATGCCATCGAGGCCGGAATTCTGCTCTGCCCGGAGGACCGCAAGAAAGAAGGCATCGTGCCGCTGTCCAGCGTCGCGGAGAACATCAACATCGGTGCGCGCCCCCGGCACGTGAACCTCGGTTGCCTGATTCAGGGCAGTTGGGAGCGTGACAACGCACGCAGCCAGATCAAGTCGATGAACGTCAAGACGCCATCGCCCGAGCAGCAGATCATGTACCTCTCTGGCGGCAATCAACAGAAAGCGATTCTTGGTCGCTGGCTGTCGATGCCCATGAAAGTCCTGCTGCTGGACGAGCCGACTCGCGGGATCGACGTCGGGGCCAAGTCCGAGATTTACGAGATCATCCACAACCTGGCCGCAGACGGTATCGCGGTGATTGTGGTCTCCAGCGATCTGATGGAAGTGATGGGCATTTCAGACCGCATTCTGGTGATGAGCGAAGGCGCAATCACCGGTGAACTCAATCGCGACGAGGCTGACGAGTCGCGACTTCTGCAATTGGCTCTGCCTCGCACGCGCGGCTGACAATCGGTCCCTGACCATGAACAATAAAAAAGAGGTGCGTATGTCTACCGAATCCAGCCTGCAGGCTCCCCGTCAGGGCATGAACCTGCGTCGTTTCGCCGATGACTGGGTGATGCTCCTGGCTGCCGTGGGAATCTTCATTTTGTGTGCCGTGTTCATCGACAACTTCATGTCGCCGCTCAACATGCGGGGTCTGGGCCTGGCGATTTCCACAGTGGGCATCGCTGCCTGCACCATGCTCTTCTGCCTGGCGTCCGGGCACTTCGACCTTTCGGTCGGCTCGGTGCTGGCCTGTTCCGGGGTGATCGCCAGTATCGTCATCCGCGACACCGACAGTGTGTTTCTGGGCGTCTCGGCAGCTCTGGCGCTCGGACTGGTGGTGGGCCTGATCAACGGCATCGTGATTGCCAAGCTGCGCATCAACGCCCTGATCACGACCCTGGCAACGATGCAGATCGTGCGCGGCCTGGCGTACATTTTCTCCAACGGCAAGGCTGTCGGCGTTTCCAACGAGGATTTCTTCATCTTTGGTAATGGCCAGGTGTACGGCGTGCCGGTACCGATTCTGATCACCATCGCCTGCTTCATATTCTTCGGCTGGCTGCTCAATTACACCACTTACGGGCGCAACACCATGGCCATCGGCGGCAATCAGGAAGCTGCGCTGCTGGCGGGTGTACACGTAGACCGTACCAAGATCATCATCTTCGCCGTCCACGGTCTGGTGGGGGCACTGGCAGGCGTGGTGCTGGCCTCGCGCATGACCTCGGGTCAGCCGATGATCGGACAGGGCTTCGAGCTGACGATCATTTCTGCCTGCGTACTGGGCGGGGTTTCGCTGAGCGGCGGCATCGGCATGATCCGGCATGTGATCGCCGGGGTGCTGATTCTGGCGATTATCGAAAATGCGATGAACCTCAAGAACATCGACACCTTCTACCAGTACGTGATTCGCGGCACGATCCTGTTGCTGGCGGTGATCATCGACCGGATGAAGCGTCGCTAAATTGCCCGGGCGCTGGTTCTGATGAATCAGCGTCCCTTTCATGCCGGATTCAGTCCCGTACTGCGTTTCATCAACCGCCCAAAGTGTAACTACCGCGGTAGTTGAAATAGCAAACCGCCCGTGCGTGCGGTCTGAATCCATTCTTTCCGCGTTTCAGCGAGAATGCGGCGCCAGCGCCGAGCTGCCCAGCCGGGTCAGTCCGTAAAGCGCTGCACCGACCGCCAGCATGATGCCTGCTCGCAGCCAGGTTTCCGGACCTTGCTGAGTGAGCAGCAACAGGCACGAAAGAATGCCCAGCAGCGGAATAACCCAGTGGACCTGAAAGTGCCCGGCTTCGACCTTGTCGCGCTTGAGTACCAGCACGGCGATGTTCACGCTGAGAAATACGAAGAGCAGTAACAGCACGACTGTTTCGGCGAGGATGGTCAGGGTGCTGGTGAAGGACAGGGCAATGGCCACCAGCGTGGTCGCCAGAATTGCCAGCCCCGGCGTGCGGCGCTTGGGCAGCACCGAACCCATCACTGCAGGTAACAGTCCTTCGCGGGCCATGCCGAAGGTCAGTCGGCTGGCCATGATCATGGTCAGCAGCGCGCCGTTGGCCACCGCAATCAGCGCAATGACCGCAAACCAGGGCGCAGGTATGCCGAGCCCCGAGGCACTCACTACGTCCATCAGTGGTGCTTGGGAATCCTTGAGTTGCTCGACCGGCAGGACCATCGCTGCGCCCACGCCAACCAGCATGTACACCGCGCCGGCAGCCAGCAGTGCACCGAACAGGGCGCGTGGATAGACCTTGCGCACATCCTTGATCTCTTCGGCAAGATTGGCCGAAGTTTCAAACCCTACGAACGAATAGAACGCCAGCAATGAGGCACCGAGAATCGCTGTGGCGGGGGATGCGCTGTCCAGTTCAAACACGCGTTGCGGCACGCCTTGCCCTTGACTGACGAACCACACTGCCGCAGCGATGACCATCAGCAAGCCGCTCAGCTCGATGACTGTCATGACCAGATTGGCTGAAAGCGATTCCTTGATACCGCGTGCGTTGAGCAGGCCGACGATGACCAGAAATGCTACACAGACCCACTGCGCAGGCCAGTCGAGCAGCGCCTGAAAGTAGTCGCCGGCAAACGCCACGGCCAGTCCGGCAGCGCTGGTAACGCCAGCCGCGACCATGGAGAAGCCGACCAGAAACGAGAGCAGCGGCTTGCCGAAGGCTTTTTCGGCGTACACCGCGGCACCGCCCGCACGCGGGTATTTGGTCACCAGTTCGGCGTAGGACGCTGCGGTCAGCAAGGCAAAGCAGAGGGCAATCAGCAAGGGCGCCCAGATGGCTCCGCCGACGCGTCCGGCTATCGTGCCTGCCAATGCATAGACGCCAGCACCCAGCACGTCGCCGAGGATGAACAGGGTCAACATGGGCGCGGTGATCGCCCGGCGCAGTGATGAGGTGTCGGGAGTGGCCATGGTAGAAAATTCCTTTTCATTGACGCTACACAAGGCTAAAGGCCAAAGAGGGTAAGCGTTGGTCTGTTCATTGGCTCGTTCGAGCGTAGACCGTCAGCGACGCTGCTTTCTACAGTACGCAAGCAAGCGTCATTCAGGATCTGGCAGCGACAGCAGTCGGTACAGGCATGAAAAAGTGATCCTGATAACGGAGGTAAATTCAATCCGATGGACATCAAGCCTGACCGGCGGCGGTTTCAGTTCCACTGCGCGCAATAAAGTGGAGCATTCGGTTTGCAGGCTGTCTCAACCTTGCACTTGAGCCGATCGACAGAGGATACGAAGGTGGGACATGACAGCCAGCAACAGTTCCGTTTGGTCTGGAAGACACTGCAAACATTAAGGGCGGAGGTGCGTAACCTGCAGCTCAGTGAACTGGAGCGTGTTGAGCGTTTAAGGGGGCAGCAGACGGTAGACACCCGCGAAGCTATCCAGCAATCGTTCGTCGGGCTTGAACAGGCAATCGATGATATCGAGGCCACGCTGGCGACCATTGGCGAGGCGACCGGAGAGATCGGCAAGCTTTGATCGTCCCGCAGAGCGCCTGACTCCAGAGCCGTCTGATGGCGGCCCTGGAGTCGTTTGCGCAGAGGAAACTCAGATTTTCGGGCCAATCCAGCGGGGCGCGTTTCTCAAATCTTCACGCTGCTGTTGATCCGGTGATTTATGCGTCTCGCCGTATTCCACATGCAACTCGCCATCCAGGCGGTTGCTCGATGAACCGTCCTCTTGTGGCGTCTCGTCGAAATGCTTCCATTCGGCACTCTGGAAACGAAACAGGCTGTCGTCTTCCGGTGCTTCGCGCTCCCTGTAGTGATGGATCGAATAGTGGGCGTACTCGACCTTGTCACCCCAGTCAGCCTGCAACAGGCCGTCAGCGGCCAGGTCGCGATACCAGTCATTTTCCTTTTCGGAGGCTTTCTGCTTTTTGTTGTGGTCCACGAAGTAGCCAATGACTCCGCCTACCACCGCAACCACCACCCCGACCAGAAAGAAAGGTCCGGCCAGGGCTGTGGCCGCTGCGCCTCCTGCACCCACCAGTGCGGCGGTGCCCAACACGCCGGCTGAAGCGCCGAACGCGCCGCCCGCAATTTGCAGACCGCCTGCGGCCTGAGCCAGTTTGTCACCGGATTTGACACCGTCCCTGATGGTAAACGCTCCCAGCACGATGTCGGCGAAACCGCCGGCCAGATCTGTCGCCGGACCGAGAACCTTGACCACCGAACCGGCAATCTTGCTGGCCATCCCCGGCTTCAACTTGGTCTCGCTGTCCAGTCGCTGAGAGATGCCTTGCATTGCGGTGCGTTCGCTTTCAGCGCTACCGGTCAGGTCACCGATAACGGCCATCCGAGTGTCATCAGGGATGTCCAGTGCGTTGCGGATCTCGTCGAGCCGTGCCGCAGAAAGACCGCTGGGGCTGACTTCAACCTTCGGCGGTTTCATGTCCTGCTTGCCCCAGATTTCCGGCACGGTCTTGTCCAGCCCGAGTAAATCAACCAGGCCGCCTTTGCCCATCAGGTCACCCACCTTGTCGGCCAGGCGCACAAAATGGCTGGCGCCACCGGCAAAGCTGAGGAAGTCCTTGGCGATGGCCAGGCGCTGGAGCGGTGTCTCGCCGAGCTTGCCGCCATTCCCGACCATTTGATAAATGGCCGAGAACAAAGACACGCCAGCCGCGACGGAGCCCATGACACCCTTGCTGTTCAGCGTGTTGAAAATCTCGCCCAGCTTGCCGCGATCGGCGACCGGAATATAAGGCTTGGACAGGGCAGTCTTTATGTCGGCCTCACTGACTTTGCCATTTTTCTGATAAGCATCGCCCACTTCCTTCAGCGCCTTGGCGATATCAGCAGGTTTGGCGTTGCCCACGACGCCTTCCTCGATGAATTTCTCGAACGTCGGCTGCAGGAAGCGCGGCATGTCCACCAGAAAGCCTTTGAGTTCTGCCTTGAGCAGGCCGAACAGATCCTTGGTGGCGAGGGCGTTGTTTTCGTCACTGATTTTCGAAGGGTCGGCCACCAGGTCATTGAGGTCGCTGGTCAATCCGTCGGCCTGGATGGACTGCGCTGCCTTGCTGGCGGCTTCGGGATCGACCAGTGCCAGTGAGGACAACGTGTCGCTCAGGTCCTTTTGCGCTTCCTGGCCGAGCCCCTGTTTCTGCAAGTCCTTGAGGTAAAGTACGTAGTCGGGGCTCGCGGTGAGGTCCAGCAGTTTTTGCTTGATCTCGTCCTTGTTGGGCACCTTGTTCACGGCATCGGTCAGCTTGCTCTGGTAGTCCTGCTGCACCGTAGGGTCGGAGAACAGCGTAGTCAGTTGCTCCTGCAGCTTGCCACCGTCAATGATGTCGTGCATGTCCGCCGAGCTCAGCTGAGTCTGCTTGCTGTCGAACTCTCGCCATGTGCCGCCGAATGCACCTTGTGCCTCCTCGTAGCCGGTCAGGCCGCGGCCATTGTCGTAGGCGGCCTGCGCTTCGATGGCCCGGACCAGCTTGGCGCGCGGATCGTCCTTGGGGATATCACCGTTTTTTACGCCTTCGCGGTATTGGTCGAGGAGCTCCTTGGTCGCCAGCTCACCCACATTCAGTTCTTCGGATTTTTCGTCATCCTTGTCAGCCTTCACACCGGTTTTCTGACCCATGAGGTCAACTTCGGACGCACCGGGCAGGTTATGCCGACTGCGGGTTTCACTGATATTGCCGGTGCCCAGCTCATTCCATTTCTGCACCACGTCGTCATACAGCTGGGGGCTGGCGTCCTTGGAGACGATGAACTTGCCGTCGTCGTTCTCGAAGCGGATCAGCCCGGAACCCAGCTCGTCTGGCGAACCGATGGTGATGTCCTGGTTTTTCAGAAAATCGTTGGGGCCTGCCAACGTGTAGCCTTCTTCGCGGCTGCTGTTGATCTTGTCCCAAGCGTCCTTTAGCGTGGTGACCTTGTCGAACAGATCGGGTGTCAGTGCCTGGGTCACGACAATCACTTCGCCGCTCTGATTCTTGTAGCTGATCTGGCTGCCTTCCTGGCCGGGTATCCAGTTGAATTCGGTGATGTCGTTAAGGCCCGGTAAAGACGTGTTGCCGTCGGCGAGGAGTTGTCCTTCATTGACCGCCTTTTCCAGCGCTGCGCGTTTTTCGGGGTCTGAAACGACGCTTTGCAGTCCCGTCAAAAACTTGAACAGGCCGGGATTGTCATCACGGGCGACCACCACTTTTTCGCCGTTGTGTTCATAGCGAATGGTGCCAGGGCCGGCCTCGTTCAGCGGGCCGACGGTGGTGCCGAACACGGGCGGCCAGACTTCATTGTCGCCCGCGCGGCGATAACCTTCCGACTCGCTTTTGCTCAGCCCCGTCAGCGAGTTGTAGGCATCCTTGGCGGCAGCATACAGATCGGGGTTATCGCGCTCGGACACCACAACTTTGTTGCCATCGCGGTCAACATAGCGCATCACCCCCGGTCCGACCTCGTCGACCGGACCGACTTCTGCGAAATCGCCCAGTTTTGCGGGGATTTTTTCATCCGCGCCGGCCGCCCGATAGCCCTCCTGCTGGCTGCTGTTTATGCCGGAAAGGGATTTGAAGTCCGATGCAACCTGCTTGAACAGTTCCGGGTTGTCCTGTTGCGACACCATGATCTTGCTGCCGTCGGCGGCCTCATAGCGAATCAGGCCCGGCCCCATTTCATCCGGTGCCCCGATGCGCAGGTAGCCACCCAGGTTCGATGGCGCCTCGGCACCCGCCGCAGCCGGCTTGTAGCCCTGCGTCACGCTGGTCTTGAAGCCGGCGAGCCTGGGCTGATCCGCTACCACTTGCTGGTAGAGCGCCGGGCTGGTGGACCGGTAGACCAGTACGTGATCACCTTTCTCTGTCACATAGCGAATCGTATCGGCGGCGACAGTGCCCGGCTTTTCTATGGACGCATAATCGCCCAGCGCAGGCGCTTTCTCGGTCGCGCTTGCCGGACGATAGGTGCTGCTGCGGTTGCTCGATTGCAGCACCTGATTGAAGCGGATATTCGCGTTACCGCTGGGGGCAGGGCTGGGGGCGGGTGTCGGGCTGACCGTTGACGTCGACATGGCGGGTAACTCCTGGTGTGGACAGTAGATGCGATTGGCCGTTGAACAAGATGTACTTCAGCCGCTCGCTAAAATCGCCATGTGTTGCGCAGCAGCCTTGACAGTCAGGCAATACACGTTGGCGACCCTGAAGTTTCAAACACATTGCACAGGGCATGGTTAAAACGAGTGCACACTTCTATAGTTTGAACGGGTTCTCGTTTTACGAATGTCCGGTCAGTGAACTTACTGAGCAGACACTAACACTTGGCGGGCGATAAGGAAGATCAATGCCTGCGTTTTCACAACGTTTCACACGCCTGCCGAGTATCAGTTCGTACGCTTGGAGGCCACGCAGCACAGTATCTGTGGCGTGGCTGATACCTGAAAACTTAATCTCTTCAGAAATAAGACAGTAATAAATATCATTTTGATATCATTGTTGGTTAATTATTTTAACGGGTTGTGAAAACGCAATTTCACAACTTTTCACAGCATCCGATAATTCGCCTTGCGTAGTATTGATCTGGCGGAACAGTGAACGCATTGCTTGCTGGGATCATCAAGTAACAGTCCCGGGTTCATTGTTCGGTGATGGCATATTGCTCTGCCTCTCGGCAGTTGAAACTTCCCCCTCGAAGCAAGGAGAAACAACATGAGTGAGACTGCACCAGTAAGCTCCGGCAATTCGGACGCGGCAATCGAAAAGATGTCCGCTACCTTTGACATGGCTATCGAGAAATCAGCCAAGATCACTGAAATCTCCACTGCCAAGAAGGCAGAGCTGGACGCTACCAAGCAACGTCCTCAGAACTGATGTCGTGGTGTGGGCGGCGGCGCTGCCGCCCACACTCGCTTCTTGCACGATTTGCACCACGTCTTTCGATCGACAGCTTTACCCGGCTCTGACGTGCCGTTTCCGGTAGATCACACGGTGGTGACTCGATCATGACAGCCCTGATTTCATTGAGCGCAACGCCAGACGCTGCCGAGCAGGATTATGGCGTGGCATTGCTCGAAATTCTCCACGGCTTGCACCAGGGCGTTGCTCTGACGCTCGACAAGCCGCTCTATACAATCGGCAGTGCCGCCATGGCCGACCTTGTGCTGGGCGATGCCGGTATCGCTGCGCAGCATGCGCGCCTGCGGTTTTCCGAAGATCTCGTTGCCATTGAAGCGATGGGCGGCGACGTAACCGCAATGGATGCGCTCGGCAAGAGTCTGCTTATCCCCGAGGGGCATGGGCAGCGACTCGGGTTGCCCGTCGAACTGACGCTTGGACAAAGCCGTCTGCGCTTGCGCAGTACTCGACCTGCAAAAGCCTCGTCCGTTGAGCCGCGTAAACTGCACGCATTCAAGGTGCCGGTGTTGGGCGCGCTGTTGCTGCTGGTGACATGCGCCACTGCATTTGCGTTTCGTGCGCCGCCAGAGGCTGTGTCGCACCGCGGTGCCGTCGGTATGCCTGCAGCGCCTGCCAATGTATCTGCGCCGACGCTGGCCGAAGCCCGGACCTGGCTGGATCAAGCACTGCGCGACGCCAGGCTTGGTCAATTGCGCGTCCACGAGCAGGATGGTCAGCTGAGTGTGGCAGGCGGCTATCCCGCCGATCTTAAAAGCAGCTGGTTAAAGGTTCAGCGCGATTTCGACAGCCGCTTTGGTCAGCGCATCGTCCTGACCCCCAATGTTCAGGTGAGCGCGGCGGTTGCGACGCCACGTGTGCGCCTGCAAGCCGTCTGGTTCGGACGCAATCCATATGTCATCGACGAGCATGGCAAGCGCGTCTATCCCGGCGCGATACTGGCGGACGACTGGACGCTGGAAAGTATCGAAGGTGATCAGGTACGTCTGGTGCGTGGTCAGGAACGGTTTGCCTTCACATTATGAAAGTCGACCTGCGACCCATCACCCCGACTTCTCCGGAGTCCTTGCCAGCTGTCGAGCGTGTCGCGCCGACGCAGCCCAGACAAGGCACGCGATTCGAAGCGCTGCTGGATCAACGCGAGCGCAAGGTCCGTCGCTCACTGCGTGGCGAGCTTGAACAGACCGAGCAGGCCGCTGGTGTCGCCGCGCCATTGTTTGGCCCGGCGCGCTCGCTGCAAGTATTGCACTACGTGCTTGATGAAGTGCTGCCCGCGCTGGATGCAGAACCTGAAATCCGCGAGTTGGCTGAAGAGGTGATTCGAGAGGAAATCGAATTGCGTCTCTTGCTTGAACAGCAGCGCGCCGAGGTGCAGCCATGAGTGCAGCCCAGGACCGCGAATGTGTCGAGTTGTTGACCGGGCTCGGTAATCTGTACCGCCGCAGCGGTCAACCGCAGCGGGCACTGGTGATGTTGCTGATTGCCATCCAGCTGGCGCCGACCGACACCGCGCTATTGCACAGTCTGGCGCTGGCATTCACTGACAGTGGAGATGCTGACAGGGCCCTCGCTGCACTGGACCGTCTGGTCGAGCAGCAGGGCGAAAGTCCGTCCCTGCTTTTGTTGCGTAGCCGGGCACTATGGAAGGCCGGTCGCCGGGACGAAGCACGTCAGTGTTTCAGACGTTACCTGGATGCCCGGAGGGCCGCGCAATGACCCTCATGAACCGCCTCAACCGACTGGCCGAAATTGCCTCGAAACGCACCGATGTGATCATCGTAGCGTTCATGCTCATGGCCATCGCAATGATGATCATACCGCTGCCCACCTACCTGGTGGACGCGCTGATTGCTCTGAACATTGCGCTCAGCCTGCTGATTCTGATCGTCGCGTTTTACATCAATCATTCGGTGGAATTTTCGGCATTGCCACCGCTGATCCTGCTCAGCACCCTGTTTCGTCTTTCGCTGTCGATCACCACGACACGTCTGATCCTGCTGGATGGCAATGCCGGTCATATCGTCAAGGCGTTCGGCGACTTTGTGATCGCAGGTCAGGTCGTGGTCGGGCTGGTGGTGTTTCTGATCATTACCGTGGCGCAATTCGTGGTCATCACCAAAGGCGCCGAGCGGGTCGCCGAAGTCGCTGCACGGTTTACCCTCGATGCAATGCCGGGCAAGCAGATGAGCATCGACAACGATCTGCGCAACGGTGACATCGATCAGGCCGAAGCCAGGCGCCGTCGTTCGCGCCTGGAGCGGGAAAGCCAGATGTTCGGGGCCATGGACGGTGCCATGAAATTCGTCAAGGGCGATGCCATTGCCGGGCTGGTGATCCTGTTCGTCAATCTGCTGGGCGGCATGATGATCGGCATGGTTCAGCGGGGTATGCCATTCGCCGAGGCGGCGCATACTTATTCGCTGCTGACCGTCGGCGATGGTCTGATCGCGCAGATCCCGGCGTTGTTGATTTCGGTGGCTGCAGGCACCGTGGTCACGCGGGTCAACAGCGATGGCGAAGAGCGCGACCTGGGCACCGAAATCGTCAGGCAATTGGGGGCCAGCCATCGGGCGCTGGGGCTGACCGCACTGATTCTGCTTGGCGTCGGGCTGCTGCCCGGATTTCCCATGCCGGTATTCGTAGTGCTGGCGGCACTGCTTGGCGGCAGCGCATTTTTCCTCTGGCGTCGTCAGCATCGGGCCAGCCTTCCCACTGCACAGCTCGAGCAACCTGAGCAACTGTCGGCGACTGAACCCGAGCCGGTCGTCGTGCAGGAGGATGCCGAGCGTCCCCGCGACACCCGGGTACTGTTGAGCATCGGGGCAGGGTTGGCCGAGGCGGCACCCCTGCAGCCGCTGCGCCAGCGCATCGAAGCCATGTGTCACGACATTCGCACGGATCTGGGAGTCGAGGTGCCGGTGCCGGACGTCTATCTGGATCGCTCAATGGCGGCAGATCGCTTTCAGGTCGAGCTGGAGGACGTACCGGTCTGCGAAGGTGAATTCAGTGCCACGTCGCTGCTGCTACAGGATGATCCGCTGCATGCACAACTTATCTCCGTGGAGCCCTTCGAAGCCCCTTCGCCGATCAGTTCGCGTCCCGGTCGTTGGGTAGATCGCGAGCATGCCGATCAGTTGCAGGAGGCGGGCATCGGCTTTCTGTTCGCCGACGAAATCCTGCGCGCCACGCTGGAGCGCACCTTGCGTCGCTATGCTGCAGATTTCCTGGGTATTCAGGAAACCCGCGTGATGCTGGAGCAGCTTGAAGGCAAGTACGCAGAACTGGTCAAGGAGGCGTTACGCATCCTGCCGCTGCAACGTATTGCCGAAGTATTGCGGTTGCTGGTTGCCGAAGGTGTGTCAATACGCAACCGCCGTGGATTGCTGGAGGCGATGGTGGAGTGGGGCGGTCGCGAAGCCGATGCCGGGCGTCTGACTGAACATCTGCGCGCAGCGCTGGCGCGTCAGGTCAGCCACCAGTATGCCGATCGCAACCGGGTGATCAGCGCATTTGTGCTGGCCCCTGCCCTCGAAGAAAAATTGCGTACCGCGTTGGGCCGCCAGGACAGAAATCGTGACGCGCTGCCCGATGACATTGGACGGACCGTGCTTGGACAATTGCGGCGCCTGTGCGCTGTGCTGCCCGAAGATGAGTCGACGGTATTGCTGGTACACCCCGAGCTGCGTCGCGGCCTGCGCCGCATCATCCTGCGTGGCGAGCTGCAGTTGCCTGTGCTGTCGTATCGCGAGCTGGCCAGCGAATACAACCTTCAAGCGGTCGGCACTGTCAGCCTGACCGATATCACTGCGCGCCCGGCCCCCAAGGCTGACGCGGCCACCTCTCTGGCGACTGCCTCATGATCCGTTCCGCTTCTGTAATTCGTCTGTTGTTTCTGGCGCTCAGTGCCTTGCTCATCGCTGGCGGTGCGAACGCCGAAACCATCGCCAAAGGCGCCAAGGGCACCGTTGATCTGGCGATTGGCGAAGGCCGGGTTCTGCATTTCTCGGCACCGGTGGACTCGGTCATGGTCGCAGAGCCAGGCATTGCCGACCTGCAGGTGGTATCGCCCGGTGTGATTTACGTGTTCGGCAAAACAGCCGGGCAGACCAGCCTGATCGCGCTGGACAGCGAGGGTCGGGAAACCGCGACCCTGAGCCTCGCCGTGAGCAGCGGCACGGCAGCGGTGAGCCGCCCGCTCAAGGCGCTGCACCCGCAGAGTCAGGCGCGCATCAATGCCAGCGGCAGCCGTGTGATCGCCAGCGGCGCCGTCCAGGATGTCGGTGAAGCGACCGACCTGAATGCCTTGCTGAGCACCGAGGGCCAGAACTTTCAGTCGACGGTCAACAGCGCCACTTACGCAGGCTCGGCACAGGTCAACATCCGTGTACGTTTCGCTGAAGTTTCACGCTCCGAACTGCTGCGCTATGGGGTGAACTGGAATGCGCTGTTCAATAACGGCACCTTTTCGTTTGGCCTGCTGACCGGTGGCAGCCTGGCTGCCGATGCCGCAAGCGGCGCGTCAAACGTCATCAGCGCCGGGCTCACCTCGGGTAACGTCAACATCGATGCGATGCTTGAGGCGTTGCAAAACAATGGCGTGCTTGAGGTGCTGGCAGAGCCGAACATCACGGCGATGACCGGGCAGACGGCGAGCTTTCTGGCGGGGGGTGAAGTGGCTGTACCGGTGCCCGTCAACCGTGAGGTGGTCGGTATCGAATACAAGCCTTACGGCGTCTCGCTATTGTTCAGCCCGACGCTGCTGCCCAACGGCCGTATTGCCCTGCAAGTACGTCCTGAAGTCAGCAGCCTGATGAGCACCACCACGCTGGACGTCAATGGCTACCAGGTGCCTTCGTTCCGTGTGCGACGTGCCGACACCCGCGTGGAAGTCGGCAGCGGCCAGACATTCGCCATTGCCGGGCTGTTCCAGCGCGAGAGCAGTCAGGACATGGATAAGGTACCGATGCTTGGCGACATGCCGATTCTTGGCAGTCTGTTTCGCTCCAAACGCTTTCAGCGCAACGAGACCGAACTGGTGATTCTGATCACCCCTTATCTGGTCGAACCGGTCAAGGAGCGTGTGGCCGCCACCCCGTTGGACAAGCAGCGCGCAGCCAGCACCGCAGCGGCCGGACCGCGCAGTGGCGGCGCGTTCGGCTTTTACATGAACTGACAGGAACCGGCCATGAACCTCATTTCAAGCATGCCACGCCTGCCGATTCTGATGACGCTATGCCTGCTGGCAGGCTGCAAGACTCACCTTGACCCGGTCAGCTATTCGCCGGGTTACACGGCGGTGACCCGCGCCGATGGTCGCGTGGAACTGGTGCCGGATGCCTGCATGCAGCCCGCTGCGCAGGACGACATTGGCGTAGGGGAAGATTTTCAGCCGCTGCTGCCGCCGGGCTGCGCCAGCAATCTGATTCTGTTGCAGATGGTCGAGCAGCGCTCGGACGTGGTGCAGGGCCGTAGCACCGGCCCGGTGATGGCAGCCCCGGTGGGGCGGGCCGCGCAGGTGTACATCGATGGCTATGACCGCGAAGAACTGCGCCGCCGTCAGGCGGAGCAGCAGGCCAACACCGACACTCGGGAGGCGCGATGATTTCAGCGAGCGTCGACCAGACCCAATTCGCGTGCCTGTTCGGCACGGTCGGGTATTGCCTTGATACGTCGAGCCTCGGCGATCAGTTTGCTGCGTTCGGCCTTGGGAATGTCGTCGAAGGTCATGCTTTTGAGGTCTTTCTCTTTACCGGCGAGCACCATCACCAGCAATTGATTGCGCTGGTGGCGGGGTTGCGCCAGCGGCGACTGGCTAACGCGGTCAATGGTTTCCAGGGCCTTTTTATTGTCGTCACCCAGCACATAGGCAAGGGCCAGGTTGCAGCGGGTGTCCAGATCGTTCGGTGCCAGACGAAGGCTGGTATTGAAGGCGTTCTGGGACTTGTCGGCCTCACCGCTGAGAATGTAGGCGATGCCCAGTCGGTTCCACGCCTGCGGCTGCTGCAGGGCAGTCGCGGCCTGATTGAGTACGGTGACGGCGCGTTGCAGCTTGCCCTGACGCAACTGCGCGGTGCCCAGGCCCAACAAGGCGTCAGGGTCATCGGCCTTGAGCTCCAGCGCACGTTGATAGGCGCGCTCCGCGCCGCGCGTGTCGTTGCTGGCAAGCAGTGCGGCACCGAGTTTACGCCACGATTCGACGCCGGCTTCAGGCTGTTGCGTGGCGCGCTGGTAGAACGACGCAGCCGTCGTCGAGTCGCCGCGTTTTTCCAGGTCGGCTGCCAGTTGCATGAAGCGCTCGTAACTGGCATCGGTCTTGGGCTGGGTCGTGCACGCCGTCAGGGTCAGGCAGCCGAGCAACAACAACGTGGAGATGGAACGAGGTGGCATGGACAGGGCTCTTGTGAAAGGGGACGGGGCGAGGCAATTCAGCCGTCGACGGCCTTCGCGGGCGAGCGCCAGTTTATAGCCCCGGCGCTGAATTGCGACCGTTTTTTGAGCATGGTTTTTCGCGTCGCTGCGGGCCAGCGTTCGAGGCAGCGCCGCAACCGGCAGGGAGGGCGCCATGCCGTTGTTCAAGGCTGAGTGGCGCATCGCGCTACGGCTGTTGGTGATTCTGCTGTGCTCACTGCCCGGTGCGTTGAACGCGGCGTCGGAGCGCGAACCCGAGTGGTTCGCCGAGCCTTATGCCTATGTGTTGGTCGACCAGGATATTCGCGGTGCACTCACCGAGTTCGCGCAGAACCTCGACCTGATCGTGGTGTTCTCCGACAAGGTGCGCGGCAACGCCCGCGGTACGGTACGCGGCGAAACGGCTGGAGAGTTTCTTGGCCGCCTGTGCGATGCCAATCAGTTGAGCTGGTACTTCGACGGTAACGTTCTGCACATCGCGGGTGCTGATGAGGTCGGTACGCGGGTTTTCGACCTGCAGGGCACCCGGCTGCAAGAGTTGCAGGACTATCTGGCCCGCTTGCAGGTCTCCGGCCAGCCGATGTCCAGTCGCGTCAGCCCGGATAACGACAGTCTGTTCGTGTCCGGACCGCCAGCTTATCTGGCGCAGATTCAGCAGCATGTGGATCGTCAACCTGTCGCCGAGGCCGCACCCGTGGTGCGCGAACGCGGTGTGCGGGTGTTTCGAGGCGGTGTCGTCACTCAAGTCGCCACCGACCGTCAGTAACCCCAAAAGGAGCACTACCCATGTCCGTCAACTCCGTAGATAGCAATGTCGACGTCAATGTTTCCAGTCAGGAATCGCGTTTCAACGCCGCCGTCGAGAACGCCGAACAGGCCTCCAGCGACAGTGAGTTCAACGACGCGCTGATCACTCAGGCCGTCACCATCGGTGGGCAGTTCATCATCATGCCGCGAGCTCAGGAAATGCTGAACGAAGCCCAGTCCGATGACGACTCCGAATAGGGTACGACCATGTCTGTGAATCTAGCTGCGTCACCGGCGGCGGCTGCCTTGCCGTCGCCGGGAGGAGGCGCGGGGCCGCAGGCTTCGCAGAACCTCTTCGAACACATGGCCGAGACGTCCAAAGGGATGCCGCAGGGCGCCAGCCCGCATCAGATCGGCACCAACCTGATGGAGCGGCTGGACGGCTTTATCGACCGCTCTCGGCAGTTCTCCCAGCGTGCCGACGCCTTGACCCAGGGCAGCGCGCCGCAGGCGGCCAGTCAGCCGCCAACAACTGCCGCGAGCGCTGCTCAGACGACCGGCAAAGTCGGTGGGCCGCAGGTCGATCAGATCGTGCAGTCGTTGGGGCGGATGTTCGACTACTCCATCGAAACCCAGATGGTGGTGCGCGGGGCGACCCAGATATCCGGCTCCGCCAACACCCTTCTCAAAGGTCAATGAATCATGTCCAAACGCTGCCGTGTCCTGCGCCTGCTGATCGTGGCCGCGCTTGCCAGCCTGTTGCAGGCCTGCGACATCGATCTCTACACCAACCTTGGCGAGCGAGAAGCCAATGCCATGCTGGCTGTGTTGCTGCGCGACGGCATACCGGCGTCGCGCAAGGTGCAGGACAACGGCCAGCTCAAGGTCATGGTCGACGAAAAGCGCTTCGCCGAGGCCATGGCAGCACTGGACGATGCAGGCTTGCCGGGGCAGAGCTTCTCCAATATGGGCGAGGTGTTCAAGGGCAATGGCCTGGTGTCCTCGCCAGTACAGGAGCGCGCCCAGATGGTCTATGCGCTCAGTGAAGAGTTGTCACACACGGTTTCGCAGATCGACGGCATTCTGTCCGCGCGGGTGCATGTGGTGCTGCCGGACAATGACCTGCTCAAGCGGGTGATTTCACCGTCCTCGGCCTCGGTGCTGGTGCGCTACGACCCGCGCACCGACATCAACGTGCTGATACCGCAGATCAAGACCCTGGTCGCCAATGGTATTTCCGGGCTGGGCTACGACGGTGTGTCGGTGACGGCCATCAAGGCAGCGCTCCCCGACAAGGCCGGCGCGCAGCCGCAACTGGCGAGCTTTTTCGGGCTGTGGATGCTGGAGGATGATGTTCCGGCGGCGCGCTGGCTGTTCGGCAGCCTGTTGCTGATTGCGCTGGTGCTTGCCGGATTGCTGAGTCGTCAGTTCTGGCAACGTCGCCGGGTCGAGGGCACCTATGTCTTGAGCGATGCACCATGAATGCTGCGCTGACCGAGCAGTGGCAGGCACTCGTCGAGCGGCCTTTGACGTATGTCCGCGAACGCTGGCTGGCCGAATGCCTGCAACGCGATGTCGATCCTGCCACGCTGGCTTCACTGCGCGATTCGTCGCGCTTTGCTACACGCTTCGAGCAGCTGTTGAATGCGCATTTCAAGCTGCAACCACTGCCGCAACTGGAACAGCCAGCGCAGAGTGACCTGGCTGTTCTGTTGTTGACCGACGAAGATTTTGCACGTTTGCCCCGCTTGTGTGGCGCGGTCTGGCATGCCGCCACGCTGAGTCGGGAAATTCGTGGTGACGTGGTCAGCGAGTACCGTCAATTGCTGGGTGACGATGCTTTTTCACTGGCACTCGCTCAGCGCCAACTGGCCGGGGCCGCCAACCTGCTGCGCACACCGGTCGAACTCGTCCAGGCCATCGATCGCGATGGTGCGCGCTGCGTGGCCGCCTGGCTCGAGGCCCAACCCATCGAATTGCAAGCCTGGCTGCGCCTGCGTCTGGACATTGCGCAAAATCAGCCTCAGCCAGGCGATGAACGACAGGTGGCCGTGGTGCGAACCGTTGCCCGCCTGCTGACCGGGAGCGACGACCATGAGTGATCTGCCGACCCGACCCGCTTCACGGATCGTGCGCGCTGCCGAAGCGGCCCGCTGGATCGACGGCTACGCGTTCGTCGAGGCCGCTCATCAGGAGGCGCGGTCGGTTCGCGAAAACAGTGCGCAATGGCTGGAGCAGGCCCGCGCCGAAGGTTTCGAGCGCGCCCGTCAGGACGGCGCCGAGCAGGTCGCGGCGTTGCTGGCAAAGACCAGCGCCGAGGTCGAGCGTTACCTGGCGGGGCTGGAAAGCTCGCTGGCTGAACTGGCGCTGGGGATTGCCCGCCAGGTGCTGGGCGAACTGGATGACCACGAACGCCTGCTGCGCTGCACCGCAGAGGCACTGTCGGCGTTTCGTCAGGATCAGGCGCTGACGCTGTATGTGCCGCGTGCCGACGTCGAAGCGTTGCGTCGACGGCTGGCCCACGAGGCGCCGCCGGCACTGAAGTCGCTGAGTGTCGTCGGTGATGATCAGCTGGCAGCCGGTCAAGCGCGGCTGGGTAGCCCGGCGGGCTCCGTTGAACTCGGGCTGGACGCGCAACTGGACAACCTGCGGCGTGCGCTGTTGCCGTTGGCAGAAGGGGATGCTTCTTGAATGAGGCCCTGGTCAGGCTGCTGCCCGGTCTTCAGCGGCGCTTGCAGCTCGCCCAGCCCAGACCGATGCGCGGCACCTTGCGCAGCATTCGCGGCGTGTTGTTGCGCGCCAGTGTGGCCGGGGTACGGATTGGCGAGCTGTGCATGTTGCGCGACCCTGGAAACGGACGAGAGCTGTCGGCCGAAGTGATCGGGTTCGATGAGGATGACGCGATTCTGTCGCCGATCGGCTCCATGGAAGGGTTGTCGACCCGTACCCAGATCATCGCTACCGGCCAGGCGCTGGGCGTGCAGGTCGGCGACGCCTTGCTGGGCCGGGTCATCAGCCCGATGGGCGAGTTTCTCGACGGTCCTGCACCGGTGGTTGCCAGCGGTTTGCAGCGTTACCCCTTGCATGCCGAGCCACCCGCGCCGTTCAGTCGTCAGCGCATCGTCAAGCCACTTTCGCTTGGGGTACGTGCCATCGACAGCCTGTTGACCTTGGCGCAGGGACAACGCATGGGTATTTTTGGCGAGCCAGGGGTGGGCAAGTCCTCACTGCTGGCCAGTATCGTGCGTAACAGCAATGTCGATGTGATTGTCATCGGCCTGATCGGCGAGCGCGGACGTGAAGTGCGTGAACTGTTGGAGGGGCAGCTGGATGCCGCGGCGCGGGCGCGCACGGTTGCCGTGGTTGCCACCTCGGATCGGCCTGCCGCCGAGCGGGTCAGGGCGGCCTACGTGGCGACCACCCAGGCTGAATATCATCGCGACCAGGGCCGCAGCGTGCTGCTGCTGATGGACAGCCTGACCCGATTTGCCCGTGCTCAGCGTGAGCTCGGTCTGGCGGTGGGTGAGCCGCCGACCCGGCGCGGTTATCCGCCGTCATTTTTCTCGGCGTTGCCGCGTCTGCTGGAGCGCGCCGGCCCTGGACCATCAGGCAGCATTACGGCGCTGTATACCGTGCTGACCGAAGGTGATGCGAGCATGGACCCGGTGGCTGAGGAAACCCGTTCCATTCTCGACGGCCACATCGTGCTGAGCGCCGATCTGGCACAGCGTGATCATTTTCCGGCAATCGACGTACTGCGCAGTCGAAGCCGCCTGATGGACCACATCGCGACAACAGAACACCGGCAACTGGCATCGCGGATGCGCGAGCTCATCGCCCGGCGCCAGGAGATCGAGCTGTTGATTCAGGTGGGTGAATACGCGGCCGGCAGCGACCCGCTGGCCGATGAGGCGATTGCCCGGCACGCAGACATTGAGGCCTTTCTGCGTCAGCCCGCCACCGAGCATGACAGTCTGGAACTGACCTTGATGCAGATGCGCAAGGTGCTGGCATGAATTGGAACGTTGGTTGCTCACCCCTTGCACATCTCGCTGTGATGACTGATCGCATGCATGTTCTCTTTCGATGCCGAACGGCATTTGCCATGGGAAAGATTTATGAAAACGGCTGACTTGCACAGCTTGCAGGCCCTGCGCGTGCTGCGTGAGCAGCGCGCCACAGCGCGTCTTGCTGCACAACGTGAACGCTGCCGTGAGGCCAACAGCGAGCTCGATCAGGCCCGTGAAGCCTTGCGTCTGCACCGGGAAAAGCTCGTTCGGGAAGCCGAGCAGGCATATGGCCGGTTCAGTGAGGGGCTTTCGGTCAGCGCCTGGCGAGCGACCCAGGAGCGCTTGCAGCAACTGGATGATGAACGTGTGGCGTTGCAGGCCGATGCTGATGCCGTGGCCCTGACACTTGAGACCGAAGAGCAGGCCCGCGAGCGCCTCAGGCACGTTCACAGGGAGCAGCAACAGAAAACCAAAGCCTGGCAAAGCCTGGTGGAGCAGCGCGTGCGAAGTGATGCACGTCTGGCCGAACAGCGTGACGAAGCCGATCAGCCAGCAGCGCCTGGCAGTGCCGCTGCAACTGCTGTGACATCTGCCCAGATATCAGGAACCGAGCCATGACGATGTATGCCGGCCCGATTGCTGCCGATCCGTCGTGCCGCGAGGTGCTCAAGGCGCGATTGGCGCAGTTCGACAGTGAGGCACTGGACCTGCACAACCGGCTGCACCGCGCCCTGAAGCCTTGGCCGGTGCTGCTGGGCGGGCAAGCGGTGCAGGTGCTTTGGGCCAGCGCGAGTGGCGATTGCCGGCAGCCGGTGCGTGTGGCCATCGCGCTCGGCGGGCATCGGATCGAACTGAATATCCCGCTGCGGCTGCTTGAGCTCTCGGGGTTGGGCTGGCAGCCCGGTGCAGCAATCGAAACCGACGCTGACGCATTGCTGCTGGAACAGGCCTGGTTGAGCTTGATCGAGCCGCTGGAAGGGCTGTTGGGCGAACCTCTGCGCGTAGTGCCATGCACGTCCGACCAACCGCATAAGGGCCTGCAGGTCGCCGTCGAGGTGCGCGCCGGCGATCAGCCGGCTCAGGCGTTGAAAATCCATTTCGACGCCGCCAGCGCCCAGCGGGTGAGCGCGCTGCTTGAGCAGCACTGCGCGGTCACGCGTGACCCGCTGCAAGGCTTGCGTCTGGCGTTGAGCGTCGAAGCCGGGCAGGCGCCATTGACTCACGCCGAACTGCGCAGCCTGTTACCAGGCGATGTAGTGATGCTCGACACCCTGGCCGATGCGCAGGTGCTGCTGCGGCTGGGGCGTCACTGCCAGACCGTCGTCAGACGCCAGGGCGACACGCTGGTCTGGCAAGGCGCGTTGCGTCCCGGCAGCCCTGCATTTTCTCCGTATCCCTTTGACAGGAATGACCCGATGAGTGAAATGAGCACCGATGCCGATCTGGATGCCTCGCTGGACGATTTGCCGCTGACCCTGATCTGCCAGTTGGGCAGCATGGAGCTGACCCTTGCGCAGCTGCGCGAAATGGCCCCTGGCAGCGTTCTGCCCTTTACCAGCCAGGCGCATGACGAAGTGGACCTGATGGTCAACGGTCGCCGTATCGGTCGTGGTGAACTGGTGATCATCGGCGACGGTCTGGGCGTGCGCCTGCTTGGCTTCAGCGGCTCATGAACGGTTACCAGCCGAATTTGATCGAGATCATTCTGGTCGTTGCTACCATCGGACTGATTCCCCTGGCCGTGGTGACCCTGACCGGTTTCATGAAAATATCCGTGGTGCTGTTCCTGATCCGCAACGCACTGGGCGTACAGCAGACACCACCGAACCTGGTGCTTTACGGCATCGCGCTGATCCTGTCGGTCTACGTCACCACGCCGCTGATCGGCGACATGTATCGGCAGGTGCAGGGCCGCGATCTGAGTCTGCAGAACGTTCAGCAGCTCGAGGAATTGGGCAGCGCCTTGCGGCCGCCCTTGCAGGCACATCTGTCGAAGTTCGCCAACGAAAGCGAGCGCGGGTTTTTCGTGCAGGCGACCGAAACCATCTGGTCACCCGAGGCACGTGCCGACCTGCGCGATGATGATCTGGTGGTACTGATCCCGGCATTCGTCAGCTCCGAACTGACTCGGGCCTTTGAAATCGGCTTTTTACTGTACATCCCGTTTCTGGTCGTTGATCTGCTGGTGTCCAACGTCTTGATGGCCATGGGTATGTCGATGGTTTCGCCCACATTGATTTCAATTCCGCTGAAGATATTCCTGTTCGTGGCCCTCAGTGGCTGGTCACGCCTGATGCACGGGCTGATTTTAAGCTACGGGGGCTGAAGTCATGGGCCAGGACGTATTTCTGTCGCTGATGAATCAGGCGCTGATGACTGTGCTGCTGCTGTCCGCACCTGCGCTGATCGTGGCGATTGTGGTGGGGTTGGGCGTGGGACTGCTGCAGGCGCTGACCCAGATTCAGGACCAGACCTTGCCGCAAGTGGTCAAACTGGTAGGCGTGCTGCTGGTCATCGTATTCGTCGGGCCGTTGCTGGCAGGGCAGGTGGCCGAGCTGGGTAATCAGGTGCTGGACAATTTTCCGCTGTGGACGCGTTGAACAGCCATGGGCGCTGATCTGACCAACGCGTTCATCGAAGTTGCCTACCCGGTGATCAGTTCGACATCGCTGGCTGCGTCGCGGGCCATGGGTGTGGTGATCATCACGCCGGCATTCAACCGTTTGGGCCTGACCGGCATGATTCGGGGTTGTGTGGCGGTCGCCATCTCGGTGCCGATGATCCTTCCCGTTTTCTCCGCGTTCACCTCCATGCCCGAGCACAGCGGATTCTTTCTGGCTGGATTGATGATCAAGGAATTGCTGATCGGGTTGCTGATCGGGCTGTTGTTCGGCATCCCGTTCTGGGCCGCCGAAGTGGCAGGTGAGCTGATCGACCTGCAGCGTGGGTCGACCATGGAACAACTGGTCGACCCGCTTGGACAGGGGGAGGCGAGCGTGATGGCGACCTTGCTCACCGTTATGCTGATCACGCTGTTTTTCATGTCCGGCGGCTTCATTCTGATGGTGGACGGCTATTACCACAGCTATCAACTCTGGCCGGTGACCGAATTTACACCGCTGTTCAGCAGCGCGGCGTTGACGTCGATTCTGGCGATTCTCGATCAGGTGATGCGCATCGGTGTGTTGATGGTCGCGCCGCTGCTGATCGCCATGCTGATCACGGATCTGATGCTGGCCTACCTGTCACGCATGGCCCCCAGTCTGCATATTTTTGACCTGTCATTACCGGTCAAGAATCTGTTTTTCTCGGTGTTGATGGTGGTCTACATCGGCTTTCTGATCCCGGTGATGATCGATCAACTGGCACAGTTCCGAGGCACCATCGAGGTGCTCAAGGCGCTCGCGGTCGAGGGCGGCTGATGGGCGAATCCAGCGAGGAGAAAAGCCAGCCGGCCACGGACAAGAAGCTGCGCGATGCGCGCAAGAAGGGTCAGGTCGCAAAAAGCCAGGACCTGGTCTCCGGCATGGTCATTCTGTTGTGTACGTTGTGTATTTCGGTGCTGCTGCCCAAGGCGCGTGCGCAGGTCGAGGCCTTGATTGATCTCGCGGCATTGATTTACATCGAGCCCTTCAACGATGTCTGGCCGCGGCTGCTCGATCATGCCGAGCAGATCGTCATCGGCATTACCTTGCCAGTGGTGGCGGTAACGGTCGCGGCGGTGATTCTGACCAACATCGTGACGATGCGTGGGGTGGTGTTTTCGGTGGAGCCCATTCAGCCGGACATCAAACGCATCAACCCTGCCGAGGGATTCAAACGCATTTTTGCGATGCGCAACCTGATTGAGTTTCTCAAGGGGCTGGTCAAGGTGGTACTGCTGGGGCTGGCGTTCTATGTGGTCGGTCGTCAGGCCCTGCAAGCGCTGATGGAGTCGTCGCGCTGTGGTGAGGGCTGCATTGAATCGACGTTTTATCTGGTCCTCAAACCGCTGGTATTCACCGTGCTGGCGGCGTTTCTGCTGGTTGGTGCAGTGGATGTGCTGATGCAGCGCTGGCTGTTTGGTCGAGAAATGAAAATGAGCCACAGCGAGCAGAAACGCGAACGCAAGGACGTCGACGGCGACCCGATGATCAAACGCGAACGTCAGCGCCAACGGCGCGAAATGCAGGCCCTGGCGACCAAGCTCGGGTTGGCGCGGGCTTCATTGATGATTGGCGATGCTGGCGGCTGGGTGGTGGGCGTGCGTTATGTTCGCGGCGAAACGCCAGTGCCGATAGTGGTCTGTCGCGCCGCACAGCACGAGTCCGCCGCATTGCTGGCCGACGCCGCGCCACTGGGCATTGCTCTGTGGCCCGACGCAAGTCTTGCCGAGTCGATTGCAAAGCGAAGCGTGGCGGGCGACCCGGTGCCGGAAAACACCTTCCAGGCGGTAGCCGATGCATTGGTGGCCCAGCGGCTGATCTGATGTCAGCCACCTCGCACGTGTCTGGCGCGCTGCACGGTGACAGCGCTGTCGCTCCTCACGCCTCGGTGAACATGTTCTGGACATTCTGTGCCCGGCTTGAAACTACAGGCCAACGCTGACCACCGGGGCAAGCCTCGTGTATTCAGTGCACCATCGGACTGTAGCGGGTTGCCGGTGTGCCGCGCACCACCTTCAGACGGTTGAGGTCGGTGTTGATGCGCCATGCCCAGAAATGCGTACCGTCCTCACGTGCCGTGTCCAGTGCCTGAGCAAGCATCATGCGTACATCCTCAAGCGAGTAGTCATGCGGCTGGTCGAGCATCAGTTGGGCCTTGACCCGCATGATCTCCGGCAAATACCAGCGGTCATGATTTTCTACCGCGCCGATATGAAGCTCATCGAGAATTTCCAGTGCCAGAGGTTCGAGTCTGAGTGCCGCCAGACCTGATGCGTACTCGGTGTGCAGCATCGCATGCAGCGGCGTTTCCACATGGTTGCGCAACTGCTGCAGGGCTTCTCCCAATAGCGGCACACCCGTTGCGGCATCGCCTTCGCGAATCGCCAGAATGCTTTCATAGCAACTGGTCAGCTGGCGCCAGACATGCAGGGGCTGACGTTCGCTGCTCTGTTTGAGCAGCTTGAGGAAATGCCGCGTCTTGTGCAGCGTACCGGCAATCAGCGTCGCCGGGATCGCACTGATCGCCAGGGTGTACCACAAGGTTGCAGGATGACTCAGTGCAATAGCCTGTTGCACATTGGTTTCCAGGGCGACCATCGCCTGGCCGGTATTGCCGATCAGCAACTGAACCTGGGCCCGCAGCGACTGCGCTGCAATACGCTGGTCGAAGTGCATGTCGATAATGTGCGAGGACGGCGAGCGCGGGGCGCCAAGTGCTTCTTCGATGGCCTGACGCGCCGTCTTCATATCGCCCATATAGAACGCGCTGGTGGCGCGCATGCGTCTGCCCAGCAACTGGCAGTCAGCAATGCGGTAATCCTTGCCCAGTGCCAGAAATTGCGAGGCGACCTGCGTACCCTGCAGATGCTTGTTGCTGCAGGTGTGGTCGTTCCACTTGCCCCACAGCGCCCGCAGGCGGTATTCGGAGTCGTCCAGCGCTTCGGCATCTTCACTGACCTGCTGCCAGACTTCGCGCATTTTCTGTCCCGCACCGTAGGTCAGCATCAGAATGCTGCCGGACATGGTCAGCAGACGCATGCGCTGCCGACGATCCATGTGTGCCTCTTCCACCTGCCGGGGCAGGCCGTGGTTTACCCAGTCCTGATATTCGCGCACCAGCGACAGCCGCAGCCACAATGGCGAACTGCACAGCGTGAGTTCGACCCCCAGCTGGCGGTCGCCCTCGGCCGAGAACGCCCAGGTGAGGGCCGCTCGAATGGTGTCGATCTCTATACCGTAACGCTGGGTCCAGAGCTCCTGGGGCATTTGTTCGAGATCCTGTTTGCCTTGTTCCAGAAGCGTCAGTGCCCATTGAGCGTGAGCGCGGCACAGGCGTGGTACATCATCGAACTGCACCAGTTTTTCGTGGGCGTAGAGACGTGTCGTTTCCAGCAGCCTGAAGCGCTTGCCCTGGCTGTGATCGAAGGCGCCGAGCAGCGATTTTTCCAGCAGGCTTTCGAGCATCGGCAATGTCATCCGCACGTCCGGCAAACCGATGTTGACGATCGCCATGACCCCGTCAATGGTGAATGAACCGTTGAATATCGACAGCTGGCGCAGCAACGCCTGCTCGTGCCCGGTGAGCATTCCGTAGGTCCAGTCCAGCGTGGCACTCAGCGAGCGCTGGCGTGGCAAGGCGGTGCGAAGGCCGGTCATCTGCAGTCGAAAACTGCCGTCCAGCAGGCCGACCAGGTCATGAATACCGAAGGTCCTGGCGCGTGCAGCAGCCAGTTCGATGGCCAGTGGATTACCGTCGAGTTTGCGGCAGATGGCGGCGACCGTTCCGGCGTCACCGTCATTGAAGGCAAACTCGGGGTCCTGCTCTCTGGCACGGGTCACGAAGAGCGCCACCCCGGAATAGCCCATGGCCTGCGCGGCAGTGAGCACTTCGTGCTCATCAGGCACTTGCAGCGGGCCGAGTTCATGCACCCATTCGCCCTGCGCACGCAGCGGTTCGCGACTGGTCACCACGATGCAGCATAGCGGTGCATTGGCCAGCAACGCTTCGACGGCAGCGGCGGTTTCGTCGAGCACATGCTCGCAGTTATCGAGCACCAGCAATTGCGGGCGACCGACCAGCGATGGCGGTATGTCGTGCAGCGGTTGTTCGTTTTCGGCGCTAAGCCCCAGTGCGGAGGCGATTCTGCCCAATATCGGTTGCGTGCCGTTGACCGGCGTCAGGTCGACGAACGCGGTGCTGAGGCCCGATTGCGCGGCCAGACTGTCAGCCAGTGCCTGCGCAACGGTCGTTTTGCCGACGCCGCCCGGACCGCTCAGGGTCAACAGACGCCGGGAGAGTGTCAGTTCCGACAGTTGCTCTATCAGTTCGTCACGCCCAAGCACCTGACGGTTGATTGCCGGCACGCTTACGCTGGCGAGTGTGTCCGCTGGCGCAGGTTCGTGGCGGACCGCCTGCTGCACACTGACCGGCGCGACGAATCGGTAGCCACGGCCCGGCACAGTGACAATGTAATTCTCGTCGGCATCCAGTGCCCTGCGCAGGGCAACGATTTGCGCACGCAGGTTGCATTCTTCGACCACCGCTCTGGGCCATGCCAGTGCCAGCAGTTCGGCTTTCTCCAGCAGTTCGCCTGGCCGAGTGGCAAAAGCGACCAGCAATGCCATTGCGCGGCTGCCCAGTGGCACCGGCTGTGAATCCTTGAGCAGCAAATATTCGCGTGGAAGCAGGGTGAACGGGCCAAAGTGAATGGCCTCGTTGCTGCGCGACGCCTCACCTGTTTCCTGAATGGCCATTTCATTCTGGCCGCTTGCTTCGAAATCCATGCTTAGACCTGTGTCAGAAGTAATAACTGCGCCGCCGCACCGTGCAGGAGCATGAAGGTCCCGATCTGTGTCCGTGTGGTGATGAGTGTTCCGTTTATCTGCCAGCCTCCGTTGACCTCCGGCAGATCAGTTGTAACTGAGCGGACACTCCGTGTTACCGGGTGTGCACCAATGCCTGACCGCATGCCTGATTTAACGCGTTGACTGCCCGGAAAGCGGAAAGTCTAGTGACATGAGATGACTGTTATGAGATCGATGCACAAATCGCGCCCACGTTAATTGACATCAGTTAGCCGCCACTCCGTTTACCGTTGGTCGACTTGTAACGATTTTTTGTCAACACGCCATTTGCCCGAACGGTCGTTTAGATGACGGTTGCAGAACTAATGCGACCGGTATGTCCACTTGCAGAGAACCTCATGAATCGAACCGTCAATGCTGCAGAGTTGCATATCGACTTTGACAAGGACCGGGAAAAAGCCTTGTTCAAGTGGCTCATTGCAAGTTTTCTGATGGGCAAGCGAATTCAGTCGGCCATCGCCTGTGAGGCGTACCGGGTCATCATCGAAAAGCATGACCGCGACACGCCACGCAAACTGGGCCAATGCAGCCATCGCGAGGTGGTCAGCATGCTCGGCGAAGCGCATTACGTGCGCTATGACGAGTCCACGGCCGATAGACTGCTGGCGCTGTGTGCCGGGCTCAACGCTGACTACGCGGGCACGATCGGCAATCTCCACGAGGCGAGCGAAGACCGCGCAGACTTCGAGAAACGTCTGGCAGCCTTCAACGGCATTGGCCCCAAGACTGTGGAGATATTCATGCGTGAAGCCGGCAAGGTGCTGTATTGAACACCCCGTTATCATTGCGTACAGGCTGTGCGGGCTGGAGTCTGGGGCGCGAGCACTGTGCTGAATTTTCCGCTGCCGGAACTCATTTGCAACGTTATTCGTCACGCTTCAACACCGTTGAAATCAATAGTTCGTTCTACAGGACACACCGTCCGCAGACTTACAGGCGCTGGGCACAGTCAGTGCCTGACGATTTTCGCTTTTCGGTAAAGATCCCCAAACTGATTACTCATGATCAACGGTTGCAGGATACTGAAGTGTTACTGGATGTGTTTCTTTCCCAGTGCAGTGAGCTGGGTGAAAAACTGGGTTGCCTGCTTATTCAACTACCGCCTTCTCTTGACTATATTCCGGATGTCGCAGAACGCTTTTTTAAAGCGCTGCGCAGTCGTTACAGCGGCACACTTGTTCTTGAGCCGCGTCATGAATCCTGGTGCCAGGCCGAGGCACTTCTGGTCGATCAGCGTATTGCACGAGTCGCAGCCGATCCTTCGCCGATCAGCGCGGGCCATGTTCCTGGCGGATGGCCAGGCGCCCGCTACTGGCGGCTGCACGGCTCACCGAAGATTTACCACAGTGCCTACGGCCCTCAACGGCTGGAGTTTCTGGGCCGGCAGGCGCTGGCGTCGGTGGAAGAGGGCGTCGAAACATGGTGCATATTCGATAACACGGCCAGCGGTGCGGCAATCGAAGATGCCCTGTTACTTCAGACGCTGAGCCGCGCACGATAAGTTCGCCTCTTTCCTGCGCCGTATCCGGTCGTCTGGTGTACGGCAAGTTGCGCGGCGATGTCATCCCTTCTTAATGCAAAGTCTTTCTAATCGTAATTGATAGCGGACGCCTGACAGTTATCCAGGCTCCGTGCCTCTGCCTGCAAAGGCCCGTCTCGCACCAGACCAATCCGTAGCGGCGCGCGCTGCCTGCACGAGCGGCGTTGTAACGCCATGGAATGTCGGGTGGCCAATGGAAGGAAATAACAATGACGACTGTTAGCAAGATCAGCACTGAAAAACCCACCGATCCTACCGATGCCAAAGCCTGGGAACAGGCGGTACAGCAATCACGTGAGGTGGGTATCGAGTGGCAACTGCCTGCCGATGACAAACGCTCCGCTCAGCAGATCATCGACGATAGCCCACTGCTGAAAAACCTCGGCGGGCGAGGTGACCGGAGGGAAGCCAGGGAAAACCTGATTGCTCAGGTCGGTGACTACACCAAGGACTCAAGTGCCGCGTTTCGAGCCGTGCAATTGCTCGAACACATTGAAACCTTCGACGCCAACGGTGACCGTCTGGCCGGCAAGGACATCGGTAACAATCGTATCGACGGCTACACCAGCAGCAGCGATGCCCGGCACGGCACGGAGGCCGGTCGTCTGAAGGATTTCGGCAAGGACGGTTTCTCGAGCCTCAAGGGCAAACTGCACGAAATCAGATCGCCAGCCGATGACCCTGCGGTTCGCGAACAGGCCGAGCAGCTCGGGATTCAGTGGGAGCGGCCGAAGGGCGATGAAAGGGACGCCAGAAGTATCGTCGACGGTGACCCTTTGCTCAAAAACCTGGGCAATCAGAGTGACGTCAGGGACATGCTCAAAGAGCAGGTCGGCGACTTCGATACCGACGCAGATGCAGCCTATCGAGCCACTCAGGTGCTGGCCCATATCGAACAGTTCGATAGCAGTGGAGGACGAATTGTCGGCAGTGACGTGGCCAACGGCAGGATCAATGGTTTCACCAAAAGCGGCGAAGCCCGTAACGGCACCGAAGCCGGTCGTCTGCAGGATTTTGGCAAGCACGGTTTCTCCAGCCTCTCGGGTCAATTGAGCAATATTTCGGCGGCTGGCGACAACACCCAGGCCCGCGAACAGGCCGAAAAACTGGGCTTTCTGTGGGAGCTACCCAAGGACGACACGCGCTCGGCACAAGAGATCATCGACGCCAATCCGTTGCTCAGGGATCTCGGCAATCAGAGCGGCGTCAAGGACATGCTCAAGGAACGCGTCGGAGATTTCGAAAAGGACGCCAATGCTGCCTTTCGCGCGGTCCAAGTGCTCGACCGGGTGACGATGTACAACGAGAAGGGTGAGATTCAGTCTGGGGGCGATGTGTTCAACAGTCGAGTCGACGGCTTCACCAAAGGCGCCGAAGCGAAGCATGGCACCGAGGCTGGACGCTTGCAGGACTTCGGCAAACTGGGCTTCGATGCACTGCCGGCGCTGAAAAAGACCGAAGACATCAGCAGTTACAAGGACTTTCTGAAAGCCAGCCCCGATGCTGATGAGGCCTCGAAGCAAATCGCCCGCTATGCAGCAATCCTCGACGAGAACCATGACGCGATCAAGGGCAAGACCGGTTCTGCGGACCTGACCGCCGAGGCGCTGGCGACCTACCGGGACACGCATCCGCAGCTCGGCAAGGAAGTCAGGGAAGCGCTGGATTTCTGGTCGCAACCCGGCGCCTTTGCGCTGCTCGATAATGCCAAAAGCCCGCTCGAGCAAGGCACCGATGGCAAGGCCAGCCGTGGTGACATTCAGGCTTTCCTCAAGAATAGCGCGCCAAAAGACGTCGGTGCCGTGGGCACGCTGCTGGAAGCCGTTGCAGAGGGCAATCTGCTCAACAAGGTCAACACCGACGCGCTCGACAAGGATGTGTTCGAGCATCCGCAGAACTACACCGCAGAGCAGAAGGCCGCAGTCCTGCAGGAACTCAAGGCGGCCCAGAGCCTGATTGTCGAGGGCAGCGGTGCGGGGATGTGGAAGGACGACAAGTCTCAGGTGCAGATTGCCAACAACGTAGGCAGTCATCCCGACCCGCAAAAGCTGCTCGATGACGTCAACGAGCATATCTCGTTGCTCGAAAAGGACCCCGAGGTGGTCACGTTCTACAACGACAATGCGACCAGCGAATTGAGCAAGGTGCTGGAGGGCAGCGACGCGCTGAAAAGCGCCTTGCAAGGCACTTACGACAATGACATCAAGACCGGCAAGGCCCTCGACAAGCTGTGGGACGCCAACACCAAGGACGGCAAGACCGATCAGCAGACGGCTCTGGCCCGGTTCTACAGCTCGGCTCAAAGCGTTCAGGAATCTCTGAGTTTGAGTGATCCGGGTGAAATTCAAAAGGCCGTGCAAAAGTCGGCGCACAATAAGGATTTCGAATCGTTCTACGAGAAAACGCTGGTCTCGGGCGAGCGACTCAACGAGTTGTTGAAGACTGAAAGCTTCGAAGTGGCAACCAGCCAGTTCAGCATGGAAGTGGCGATGTATAACGCTGCGCTGAACCCGGAGTTCACAGGGAAATACGACGACAAGCTGACTGAAAACTACACCGCCATTGCCCAGAACAACGTCTTCAAGGACGCCAGTTTCGAGGATCTGAAGAAGGCTTTTGGCAAGGATGGCGGCGATACACTGGACGAAGCGAAAGTCAGGTCGCTGATCGACCAGATCAGTGAAAGCAACCCCGAGTTGCTGACCAATGCCGACGGCAAGCCGGCCACGTCCGACCAGATTCTGGGCGTATTCCGAGGGAATTGGGATCTGTTGCGTCAGGGCACCAAGTCCATTTCCGAACTGGGCCTGTTCAGTGACAACTCTTCGATCAAGGCTGCTTCCGGTGCCGGAGTCCTGCATGGTGTCAGCGGTCTGTTCATGGCCGGCATCACCATCGCCAAGGGGGCAAATGGCGCGGGGGCGCTGACTGATCGGCAGATCGTCGACATCACCACAGGTTCGGTGCAAAGCGCTACCTTGCTGACCGAGGGCGGCGTCAAGAATGTCACCACGATGTTCAAGGACATCAAGGATATGCTCGAGCCGGACATCTACAAGGAAATAACCACCAACCTGTCGAAACTGGAAAACGCTGCCAAAGGGCTGGGTGGCCTGGCCGGAGTGGCCGCAGGGGCCTATGGCATCTTTGACGGTGTGAAATCGATCAGGAGAGGCGAGCTGGTCGCCGGCGGTATGAGCATCACGGCCGGGTCCCTGGGCGCGATGGCCGGTCTGGCATCAGCGGCAGAGGGCGCAGCAGGCGTCCTGCAGTTGACGGGCAGTGTGGTGCGCGCCTTGCCGTTGCTGGCCGGCACTCTGGGACTGGCCGCCGCCGGGGTGGGCGCTGTGGCGCTGCTGATTCCCGGCATGATCGAGGAGGGCAAACAGGAGACCCGTGTCGACCGGTTTTCCGATCACCTCAGGGACTACCTGACCCAGTACGAGATCGATGGAGTCAAGAACGGCACCCTCATGGACGTGCCGGACAGCGAGTGGCCGGGGCCGGAAGAAACCACCATCGCTTCATAATCGGAGTGGTCAGGCCGGAGCGCCCCGGCCTGCTTTCTGACGCCGATCGACGTAGCGAGTCAGGTCTCAAGCAGCTCACTCAAAGCCTGGCTCAGTTGCTCGGCACTGAACGGTTTGGCGACGCATCGCCGGTCGAGCCACGCGTCAGGTATCCCCAGCCGCCCGTACCCCGAGCAAAACATGAAGGGTATGCCGCGATCGGCAATGGCTGCGGCTATCGGGAACGAGTCTCCGCCGATAATGTTGATATCCAGGATGGCCAGGTCGTACTCGCCGTTACGCGCATATTCAATGCCTTCGTTCAGCGTGCTGGCGTGGTAGGCGGTCGCGAAACCCAGGTCATCGAGCATCATCTCCATCAACGTGGCGAGCATGGTCTCGTCTTCTACCAACAGTACTTTGGGGAGCGAGGTCTGGTCTTCCGATTCTGAGCTCATAAGTGGCTTTCCGGTTTGTCTGGCCAGGGAATCAGCATTGACCAGATGATCCCTGTGAGGGCGAGCTGAATGTCGGCCTGGCCTTTGAGTTCTCGCTCGATGTTGCGGCGTATCAAGCGCAGGCCAACTTTTACGGTGGTTGCAACCGCCTGTTTCCTTCCATAGGGTTTTTCAACCGGGAACAGCCAGCCGCTGCTTGATACGAAGTGCAGTCGTTCGAGGCTGAACGCGATTCAGATGTTTTCTGTCGGCCGCAGCGGGAATTTGGGCGGCCAGCGGCCCGGATGGACAGCGCAAGAAAATGCGGGGTTGCCGCGAAAGTGCGGCGTGGAGACCTGGATGACGCGCTCTGCTGATACAAGCCAGAGATGGAAGGAAGTGGGTCACCATAACAGGTGCCCGTTGGACGCGTAGCTTTAACTGACGATGGCGGGGAAATGCCTGCAAGTTGGCAGGTGTGGGCCTTTAAGGCCCTGCCTGCCGTTTTTTAGCGAGTTATCGGCAAATACTGGGTTGCTATAGGCCCGCTTGGGCAATCAGCCCTGGCCATTCAGCTTGCGCTCAAGCTCACGGTTTTTAGCACGAAGCGTTTCGGCATCCTGCTCTTTTTCCTTGATGGAAGTCGGGGTAATGACCTTGTCCACGCCTTCGGTGGCGGGGTTCTCGTGTGCAATGTCCTTGTGCACCACATCGACCGGCTTGCCGGACTGGTCTGTCGTCGGCGCGGACTGTTCAGGCGTGTGGCTGGAAGGCTTGTCGGTATGCGTGCTCATTGCAGTTCCTCGGTGTGTGTCGTTCTGGTTGGAGGAACGAACGACGCGAAGAGTTCGACCTGTTTTCGTGTGGGCAGGGATTGCCCGCGCAACGGCGTGCAAAAAAAAGCCCCGCCAGACAAGGTCTGGCGGGGCTTTGCTCAAGCTGTGAAAGCCTTAGAGCGCCATGTCACTGGCTGGATTGCTTTTCGCTGGCTGGGCAGCAGGTGCAGGTGTTGGAGTATTACCTGTCTTGTTCACCGGTGGTGGCGGTGTCAGCTGCAGAACTTCGGATGTGTAAGCCCATTCCTCGGCAACACGGTCCGGATTGTTGTTCAGCTTGGTGCCGTAGCTAGGCACGATCTGGTGCAGTTTTGCCTGCCATTCCGGAGTCGCTACCTTGTCCTTGAAGACTTTCTCAAGCACGCCCAGCATGATCGGCGCTGCAGTCGAGGCACCTGGCGAAGCACCCAGCAGGCCGGCAATGCTGCCGTCCTTGGAAGCAACGATTTCGGTACCCAGCTTCAGGACGCCGCCTTTCTCTTCGTCACGCTTGATGATCTGTACGCGCTGACCGGCTTGCATCAGGCGCCAGTCTTCTTTCTTGGCGTTCGGGAAGTACTGCTGCAGGGCAGCGAAGCGATCGTCGTCAGACATCATCACCTGACCAGCGAGGTATTCGATCAGCGGGTACTGTTCGATACCGACGCGAGTCATTGGCCACACGTTATGCGTGGTGGTGCTGGTCAGCAGGTCGAAATAGGAACCGTTTTTCAGGAACTTGGTCGAGAAGGTTGCGAATGGGCCAAACAGGATCACGCGCTTGCCATCCAGAACACGGGTGTCCAGGTGCGGAACCGACATGGGTGGCGCGCCAGTCGACGCGATACCGTAGGCCTTGCCCATATGCTGCATGGCCAGGGTCTGGTTGTCAGTGACAAGCCACGAACCGCCGACCGGGAAGCCGCCGTATTCCTTGGCTTCAGGAATACCGGATTCCTGCAGCAGATGCAGGGCTGCACCGCCGGCACCGATGAACAGGAACTTGGTGTCGGTCTCGGTGACAGTACCGTCTTTCAGGTTCTTGTACTTGACGCGCCAGGTGCCGTCGTCGTTGTGATTGATGTCTTCGACTTCGCTCGACAACTGCAGATTGAAATTCTGCTTGGCTTTCAGATTGGCGACGAACTGGCGGGTGATCTCGCCGAAGTTGACGTCGGTGCCGATCGGGCTCCAGGTCACGGCCAGCTTCTGCGCCGGGTCACGACCTTCCATCATCAACGGGACCCACTTCTTGATCTGCTCGTGGTCTTCGGAGTACTGCATGCCGCTGAACAACGGGCTGGCTTGCAATGCTGCGTAACGCTTGCGCAGGAACTGGATGTTGTTGTCGCCCCACACGAAGCTCATGTGCGGAGTGGAGTTGATGAACGAGCGCGGGTCTTTCAGGACGCCGGTCTTGACTTGCCAGGACCAGAACTGACGGGAGATCTGGAACGCTTCGTTGATCTCGATGGCCTTGGAGATGTCGACGTTGCCGTTCTTGTCTTCAGGGGTGTAGTTCAGTTCGGCGAGAGCCGAGTGACCTGTACCGGCGTTGTTCCAGCCGTTGGAGCTTTCTTCGGCGACGCCGTCGAGACGCTCGACCATTTCCATCGACCAGCTCGGCTCCAGCTCGTTGAGCCAGACGGCGAGGGTGGCACTCATGATGCCGCCGCCGACGAGCAGTACGTCGACTTTCTTGGTTTCAGCCGCCTGCACGGGCATCAGGCCCATGGAAATGGCCAGACCCAGGAGGGCCGTGTTCACTTTTTTAAACATTCTGTCATCCATCTGATAAACGCCATCCGCCGACTACTCCTGGGAAACGGCTCGTCACATGCATTGAAGCCTGCGACAAACACTCGCACCCACAGGGACTAGAGGTGGACATACAAGGCCAATATAATACCGCTCGAGACCTCAATTTATGTCCTGCTGCGCTGACTTCTTATCATCATTGGATTCAGCGTCATGAGTGACATTTGCTCTGTTGGTGCGCTGCGATGCCCGAGGGTCTTGCCCCTGAGCGACTTGCGAAGACACACCTGGTCAGCCTGTTCACGGAGTCTGAGACGCCGCATCGGAGCATAGAGGCACACTCGACGCGCAATTTTATGTACGCGTACTGCGACACACTCTCGGTGGCATACCGGCAAAGACGCGGTATTTTCGCATAATGTGCCCCCCCGTTGCGAGATGCCATCATCAAATTAGCCACGAATGCCTTGATTTAGACACTTCACAGCCTTCCACTGCCTATCTGTATCGGCTTTTTCGCCCGGGTCTTTAGCCGTCAGGCGGACATGGCCCTCACTCGATCTGAAACTCTCCCCGAAAAGTGCGCTCATGCGGCCGTTGGCATTCATGAGCCAGGCTCATAACAGCGTGTGGATCTGCCTGACTAATCAGCGCTTCGACCTCCTGTTAGGGTCCGTATACGGCTGCCATGCCTGTGGTCGCAATGTTCGGATACAGACGTCCGTCAAACAGTTGGAACTTTAGAAGCGCAGACCAGTTAAACACTTATAACGGGTGATAGCGTTTTGGCTTTGATTACCCCCTGAAAATAAAGGCAGCACGTCAGTGAGCAGGAGTACGCCCGGGCCGCTGACCACACCATAACGCCCGGCGCTTTACAGCAGCGCCGGCTATTACCGAGTGATCCTGATGACCGAACCCAAGAAGCACAAGGAAACTGCTGTCGACAGCAGCGCCGTGCAGCCCTCACGCCGAAACTTTCTGAAGTTCGGTGCCTCCGGCATTGCTGCGGCCACGCTGTCTACCTGGATCCCCTCCGACGGCCTGCTGCAGGCGGCGCCTTTGGCACCTGCGGCCCCCGTGGTCGAAGACAGTGACGCGCCCGCAGCGGGTGAGCAGCGCATCCAGTTGAAGGTCAATGGCCAGGTTCATACCCTGAACGTGCCGGCCAATGCCGTTCTGCTCGATGTGCTGCGTGACCGCCTGCAACTGACCGGCACCAAGAAGGGCTGTGACCACGGCCAGTGCGGCGCCTGCACGCTGCTGGTCAACGGGCTGGCGATCAACTCCTGTCTGTCCATCGCCGTTCAGCATCAGGGCGACAGCATTACCACCATCGAAGGGCTGGCAGAGGACGGCAAGCTGCACCCGGTACAGGAAGCGTTCTGGGAACACGACGCCTACCAGTGTGGTTATTGCACCTCCGGACAGATCATGAGCGCGGTCGCGATTCTCAAGGACCCGAACATTCCGTCCGACGACGCCAGCGTCAGAGAAGCCATGAGCGGCAATATCTGCCGTTGCGGTGCCTACAAGAACATTCTGTCTGCCGTGCAATCTGCGCGCTCGAAAATGGGAGGTGCTGCCTGATGCGAACTTTCGACTACGCTCGTGCCGCTTCGCCCGCGCAGGCTTTCAGCACAGCGTCCGGTGAGGGGCAACGCTTCTATCTGGCTGGTGGCACCACGCTGCTGGATCTGGTCAAGCTCGACGTGATGCAACCGCAGCAGCTGGTGGACATCAATCATCTGGCGTTGAAGCAGGTCGAGTCGCTGCCGGATGGCCGTCTGCGCATCGGTGCGCTGGTCAGCAATACCGACCTGGCGAGCCACCCGCTGGTGCAGCAGCGCTACCCGGTTCTGTCCGAAGCGATCCTTGCCGGTGCGTCGACTCAATTGCGCAACAAGGCGACCACCGCCGGCAATCTCATGCAGCGTGTGCGCTGCCCGTATTTTCGCGATGGTATTTCAGCCTGTAACAAGCGCCAGCCGGGCTCCGGGTGTGCAGCCATCGGCGGGATGAACCGAAGTGTGCACGCAGTGCTGGGCACCAGCGAGCACTGCATTGCCACGCATCCGTCAGACATGTGTGTCGGCATGGCGGCCATCGGCGGGCAGATTACCGTTCAGGGCGCCAATGGCTCGCGGGATATCCCGTTCGCTGACTTTCATTTGCTGCCTGGTGATACGCCAGAGCGCGAACACGCGCTGGCGCCCCATGAGCTCATCACCCATGTGACACTCGACGCCCCGCTGTCAGGCAGCCGCTCGTCTTATCTGAAGCTGCGCGACCGTACTTCGTACCAGTTCGCCCTGGCGTCCAGCGCCGTGATTCTAGTGATGGACGGCAAGCGCATTACCGATGCGCGCATTGCACTGGGCGGCGTGGGCACCAAGCCGTGGCGTGCCCTGGACGCCGAACGTGCGCTGATCGGTCAGCGTGCCGACCTGGATACCTTTGCGCAGGTCGCAGCGGTAGCGATGAAGGGCTCGCGGGGCTATGAACACAACGCCTTCAAGATCCCGCTGGGACAGCAGGTCATCGTCCGCAACCTTCGTGACCTCACGGCCTAGGAATTTCTCATGAGTGAAAACATCATTGGTGTGCCGCAGCGTCGTATCGACGGCGGCAAGAAAGTCAGTGGTCAGGCGCGCTATGCCGCGGACCATCCGATGGGCAAGATGCTTTACGCCTATGGCGTCTACAGCACCATCGCCAACGGGCGCGTGGTGGCGATAAAGGATCAGCAGGCCAAGGCGATGCCTGGCGTGGTCGATATCTTTCACCACGACAACTTCCCCTCGTTGCACCGTACTCCGAACACCAAGCTGAGCTTCGCCAAGATGCTTTCGGCCAGCAAGGCCGACGAGCATCGCCTGCCGTTCGAGGATGACCGGGTCTATTACCCTGGCCAGTTTGTCGCTCTGGTGGTGGCCGAAAGCTTCGAGCAGGCGAGGGCGGCGGCCTATCGCGTGACGGTTGATTATGACGAGCGTCCAGCGGTCAAGGACCTTGACGAAGGTATGCGCGTCAACGGCGCCCGCGATGGTGGCGCAGGGCACAATCGGGGCAACCCGGACAGCGCCTTCGACGGTGCAAAAGTGAAAGTCGATCAGACCTACACCACGCCGGTCGAAGTGCACAACCCGATGGAAATGCACGCCAGCACCGCGTGGTGGCAGGACGGCAAGCTGTTTGTCTATGAAAGCACCCAGGGCGTGGTCAACCACCGCAACCTGCTGGCCAACGTCTTTGACCTTTCCCCCGACCGGGTGGAAGTACGCGCGCCCTTCATAGGCTCGGGCTTTGGCGGCAAGCTGTGGCCGTGGCCGCATTCGGTCGCAGCGTGCGCCGCTGCGAAAGTCACCGGGCGACCGGTGCAGCTAGTGCTGCCGCGTGCGCAGATGTTCACCACGGTGGGGCACCGTCCGGAAACTCGCCAGCGCCTGCGTCTGGCCACCGATGCGAGCGGCAAGCTGGTATCGATTCGTCACGAGTCGTTCAACAACACCTCGATGCTCGATGACTACACCGAAAACTGCGGTGGCGTGACCAAAAGCCTGTATGCCTGCGATAACGTGCTGGTCAGCCACAAGATCAGCCCCATCAACCGCGGCACGCCGACCTCCATGCGCGCGCCGGGCGCGGCCCCGGGCCTGTTTGCACTGGAGTCGGCCATTGATGAAATGGCCCTGGCCAGTGGCATGGACCCTCTGGCATTCCGCAAGCTGAACCTCTCTGACAAGGATCAGAGCGCGGGCCTGCCGTGGTCCAGTAATCACTTGCCTGAAGCCATTGACAAGGCCGCCGAACGGTTTGGCTGGCACGCGCGCAAGGCTGAAGTCGGTTCGATGCGCGAAGGCGATGAAATCATTGGTTACGGCATGGGCGCCTGCAATTGGGAAGCCTATCAGGTGCCTACCGATGCGCGGGTCATTCTGCGTTCCGATGGCACGGCCCTGGCTCAGTGCGGCTTGCAGGACATCGGTACCGGCACTTACACCATCGTCGCGCAGACCGTCAGCCAGTTGACCGGCATTCCCATGGAGCGCGTCGAGGTGGAACTGGGCAGCTCGTCGTTCCCGGCAGGCCCGGTATCCGGCGGCTCTTGGGTCACCGCCAGCGTCATGCCGGCGATCGCCGGTGCCACCCGCGAAGCGTTGCAGAAGCTGCGCCAGTACGCCGTCAGCAAGGATGCAGTGTTCGCCGGACAGGACGCCGAATCGATCAAGGTCGAGAACGGTCAACTGGTCATGGGTGAGCAGCGTGCGAGCTTCGTCGATGTGCTGAACGGTCAGCGCCTGTCGCGTGCCGAGGGCACCTTCCAGAGCGGCATGCCTGAAGCGGGCAAGTACTCGTTCCGCTCGTTCGGTGTGCATTTTGTCGAGGTGCGCTGGGATCCGGGCATTTCCAGCCTGCGCGTCTCGCGGGTGGTCAGTGCCATTGACGTGGGCAAAGTGGTCAACCCGCTGGCAGCACGCAATCAGGTGGAAGGCGCAATTGTGATGGGCATCGGTATGGCCTTGTTCGAGGCCGGTGAATACGATCCGCGTAGCGGCATGCCGGTCAATAACAACTATGCCGAGTACGTGGTGCCGGTGCATGCGGATCAGCCGGACATCGACGTCCTGCTGCTCGATTATCCGGATTACAACCTGGGTGAATTCGGCGCACGTGGTATCGGCGAGATTGGTGTGACCGGGCTGGCGGCGGCAGTGGCCAATGCGGTGTATCACGCGACGGGCAAACGGGTACGCAGCCTGCCGATCAGCAAGGAAAAACTGATGGCAGGGTTGTAGTCATGAAACAGCTTGATTTGCAGGTTGTACAACAGGCGCGTGACTGGCTGGCCGGCGGCAAGGCCGTCTGGCTGTGTACGGTTCTTTCCACATTCGGCTCGGCCCCGCGCGGGCCGGGGGCGATGCTGGTGGCGCTGGGCAGCGGCGAGCATCGCGGCTCTCTGTCAGGTGGCTGCGTGGAAGAGGATTTTCTCGAGCGCGTTGCTGCCAGCCAGTTCGAGCCGGTCAATCAGGTGGTTCGTTACGGCGACGGCGGCTTCGCGCCGACGCGGGCCTTGCCGTGCGGTGGTGTGCTGGATGTGTTGATCGAGTTCATTGCCCCAGGCCCTGAAGCCGATGCTCATCTGGCGGCCATCGAGCAGGCGCTGGCCGGTCGCGAGCTGGTCAGCAGGCAGGTGCAACTGGGCGGCGTGCAGAGGGAGATCGGGCCTGCGACGATGGGCGAGTCACGCGTACAGGTCGACGGTGAGCGGATCAGCATCCGCATGGGTGCGGTGTACCGCGTGCTGCTCGCCGGACTGTCGCCGGTGGCCGAGTTCTGCGCCAGTTTTGCCGTTGCGATGGGGTATGAGGTGATCGTTTGTGACCCTCGTGTCGAGGTCACTTCCGGGTTCTCGATGCCGGGTGTCGAGGTGCGTGGCGTGCTGCCTGCGGTGTTCATTGCCGAGGGCGGCTGCCACAGTTCGACGGCCGTTCTTGCTCTGACGCATGATCCGAAGCTGGACGATCTGAGCATGCTCGAGGCGGTCCGTACCGAGGCGTTTTACATAGGCGCGATGGGTTCGATGCGCACCAGCAGCAAACGTCTGGAGCGTCTGGGGCGGATTGGCGGGCTGGACGCTCAGGTCCTGGACCGGATTCACGCGCCCATCGGCCTGAACCTGGGCAGCAAGACCCCTTCCGAGATCGCCATTGCGGTAATGGCCGATATCCTGCGGGTGGCCAACGGTGTCAGTCGTGCCGAGGTGTAAGGTGTTGCCGGCAGGCTTCTGCCAGCGCTGACGGGGTGTCGGCGTCATGCAGGATGCCAGGGTCATCGCAGTGCAGTACGTCACATGCCTCGGGGTTATCGATGATCAGTGCTTTCGCGCCCTGATCGCCTTCCAGCTTGAGCAGCGCTGGCCAGAACCGGCGGCCAATAATCACCGGGTGGCCGCGCTGGCCCTTGTGCATGGGCAGGACGATGCGCTGGGAATCGGCCATTCTGGCCAGGTCATGCAGGGTCTGCGGCTGTACCCAGGGCATGTCCGCGAGAACAATGGCAACCGCATCGGCAAAGGAGTCCATCACTGCCGCAACGGCGCTCGCCAGGCTGTGGCCCATCCCCAGTTCGGCCTGTTCGCTGCGGATGATCGTGACGTTCGAGGCAATCCCCAGCGCATCCGCCTGGTCATCAGGGCGCACTACCACCGCCGTTTTGCCGAATGCGTTTTGCGCGTTTTCCAGGCTTGCCGTGAGTAGGGTCCGCCCGCAAGGTAGAAGCGCCTGCCGTTTGTCACCGGCAAAGCGTCTGCTGCGCCCCGCTGCTAGGACCAGGGCGAACACTTCTGGGATCTGGCTGTCTATGCTGCTCAATCCGAAACCTTATGAGTGGGTGAAAGGAGAGGGCGCACGCGGCTTGCCCGTCGCACCCTGCAGTTCTGCTGATGCACGCACAATGCCTTATTTCGCTGCCTTGCCGGTAGCGGCACGAATCATGTTTTCGAGGGTTTCAAGTGGACAATCATATTCGTCCTGTCGATCTGGAAAAAGCCTACCGTTTGCTCAACCACGGCCCGACCGTGCTGGTCTCATCCAGCCACGAGGGCACGCATAACGTCATGGCTGCGGCCTGGGCCTGTGCGCTGGACTTCTCGCCGCCGAAAGTGACGCTGGTCATCGACAAGATGACCAAGACCCGCGAGCTGGTTGAGAAGAGTGGCTACTTTGCCCTGCAGGTGCCCAATCTGGATCAATTGCAGATGACCTTCGACGTCGGCACCCAGAGCAAGGTCTTTACCCCGGACAAGCTGGACAAGGCCAATGTGGACCTGTTCCGCATCGACGGCCACGACTCGCCGCTGGTCGCAGGCTGCTCGGCGTGGCTGATCTGCAAGGTCATTCCCGAGCCGCACAATCAACAGACCTATGACCTGTTCATTGGTGAAGTGGTGGGTGCCTGGGCCGATACCCGTGTGTTCAACGACGGACACTGGGAATTCGAAAAGGCCGACCCGAAATGGCGCAGCCTGCATTACGTCGCGGGCGGGCATTTCTACACGATTGGTGAGCCTGCGGTGGTGGAAACGGGCGAGGAATGATCGCGATGTCTGGCCCTGACGATCTCCACTGGCCGTAAAGGCTTCTTCGTGAGCAAGCTCACTCCCACACAAGCACACTCATCGTTCCCGTGGGAGCAAGCTTGCTCGCGAAAGCGGACTGACTGCTCCGCAAATAGTCAGCGGCTGCACCAGCCTTTTCATGAGCAAGCACACACTGCCTCCGTGGGAGCGAGCTTGCTCGCGAAGGCGGACTGACTGCTCCGCAAATAGTCAGCGGCTGCACCAGCCTTGTCATGAGCAAGCACACACCGCCTCCGTGGGAGCGAGCTTGCTCGCGAAGGCGGACTGACTGATCAGCAGACATTCAGCGGCCTTCGCGAGCAACGCGGATCGCCGCCCCGGTCACTCCGGTAACAGCTGTGTACCTGCTGAACCCTCAGTGACGATCCCGCCACACGGTCTGCGCATTGCAGAATTCGCGTACACCGAAGTGCGACAGCTCACGGCCAAAACCGCTTTTCTTCACGCCGCCGAAGGTCACGCGCGGGTCTGAAGCGCTGTAGCCGTTGATGAACACACCGCCGGTTTCCAGTTCCTCGGTCATGCGCTCGGCCAGCTGCAGGTCGCGGGTATAAACCGTCGCGGTCAGGCCGAAGTCGCTGTCATTGGCTAGCTCCAGGGCATGCTGCGCGTCTCTGGCGGTGATGATCGACGCTACCGGGCCGAACAGCTCCTGCCGGAACGAAGTCATCTTATCGGTGACGTTACCGAGCACGGTCGGCTGATAATAATTGCCCTGGCCTTCAGCCTTTTTGCCGCCCAGCAACAGCGTGGCGCCTTCGGCGAGCGTGTCCTGCACCTGGGCATCCAGCTCGTCGCGCAGATCGAAGCGCGCCATGGGGCCAATGTAGGTTTCGCTGGAAAGAGGATCGCCTGTCACCAGTTGACGCGTTTGCTCGACGAACCTGCGGGTGAACTCCTCGACCACGCCTTGCTCGATGATCAGGCGCTTGGCCGCTGCACAGACCTGCCCGGTGTTCTGGAAGCGGCCAATCACCGCCGCCTTCACCGCCTGATCCAGGTCCGCGTCATTGAGCACGATGAACGGGTCGGAACCGCCCAGTTCCAGCACGCATTTCTTCAATGCCGCACCGGCCTGGGCACCGATGGCCTGGCCAGCACGCACGCTGCCGGTCAGGGTGACGGCTGCGATGCGCGGGTCGGCAATGGCGCTTGAAACGCCTTCCGGGGTCACGTTGATGACCTCGAACACACCCTCCGGAAAACCGGCACGCTTGAACGCGTCGAGCATCAGGTAAGCGCAGCCCATTACGTTGGGCGCGTGCTTGAGCACGTAAGTATTGCCGGCCAGCAGGGTCGGAATCGCGCCGCGCAGCACTTGCCAGATCGGGAAATTCCATGGCATCACTGCGAGAATCGGGCCCAGCGGACGGTACTCGATCCGCGCCTTGTCATTCTCGACCTGAGTTGCTTCGGCCACCAGCATCGCCGGGCCTTGTGCCGCGTACCAGTCGCACAGCTGCGCGCATTTTTCGACCTCGCCTCGGGCCTGAGCGACGGGCTTGCCCATTTCCTGACTGATCATGCGTGCAATGTTGTCGACGTCATCACGCAGGGCCTGACCCATGGCGATGATCAGTTGCGCACGTTGCTGAACCGGCGTGCGCTTCCAGCCGGCAAAACCGGCCGCGGCGCGCGACAGGCTTTGATCCAGCGCGGCGGCGGATTCGAAGGCATAGTGGCCGATCTGCTCGCCGGTGGCAGGGTTGATCGAGATTGCATGGGTGTTGCTGGTGACAGTAGTCATTGCGCCATCCTGTTGAGGTGGAAGTGGGACCAGCATATAGGCGTGCAATGCTTTGTAAAACTGAATAATAATGATCGTAACGTTCATGTTTGGAGAATGATATGGATCTGGTTCAGCTGGAGATCTTCAAGGCAGTGGCTGAACACGGCAGTATCAGTGCCGCCGCGCAGCACATCCACCGGGTGCCCTCGAACCTGACCACGCGCATCAAGCAACTGGAGCAGGATCTGGGCGTCGACCTGTTCATTCGCGAGAAGCACCGCTTGCGTCTGTCTCCCGCAGGCTGGAATTTTCTCGACTACACGCGACGCATCCTGGATCTGGTGCAGGAAGCGCGTTCCGCCGTTTCCGGTGAGGAGCCACAGGGGCCTTTTGCACTGGGCTCGCTGGAAAGCACGGCTGCGGTCAGGATTCCTGCGCTGCTGGCCGCCTACAACCAGCAGAACGCCAAGGTCGAGCTGGACCTGTCCACAGGCCCGTCCGGAACCATGATCGACGGCGTGCTGGCCGGTCGACTGGTCGCTGCGTTCGTCGACGGGCCAGTTCAGCATCCATCGCTTGACGGCGTGCCGGTCTTCGAAGAGGAAATGGTCATCATTGCGCCGCTCAATCATGCGCCGGTCAAGCGCGGGCGGGATGTCAGCGGAGAGAGTATCTATGCGTTTCGTGCCAACTGCTCGTACCGCCATCACTTTGAACGCTGGTTCACCGATGACGCGGCAGTGCCGGGCAAGATCCATGAAATGGAGTCCTACCACGGCATGCTCGCCTGCGTCAGCGCCGGTGCCGGGCTGGCGCTGATGCCGCGCAGCATGCTGGATAGCATGCCCGGCTGCGCCACGGTCAGTATCTGGCCGCTGTCCGAGAAGTTTCGCTACCTGCAGACCTGGCTGATCTGGCGCCGCGGCACGGTGTCACGCAGCCTGACTCGCTTCGTCGAGTTGCTGGAACAGCGCAACGAGCCAGCGAGCGTTTAACGGCCTGCACAAACCCGCTCGGCAATCGCCGCACCGACTTTTTGAGTCGAAAGCGTGCCGCCCAGATCCGGCGTGACGTCGCCGTTGGCGATCACTTGCTCGATGGCGGTGATGATTTCGTCATGGGCCGCGGTGAAGCGTTGATCGCCCTGGCCGAGGAATTCGAGCATGAGCGCACCCGACCAGATCATGGCGATCGGGTTGGCGATGTTCTGGCCGAAGATGTCCGGGGCCGAGCCGTGAACCGGTTCGAACAGCGACGGGAAGTGACGCTCGGGGTTGAGGTTGGCTGACGGCGCGATGCCGATGGTGCCTGCGCAGGCCGGGCCGAGGTCGCTGAGGATGTCGCCGAACAGATTGGACGCCACTACCACGTCGAAGCGCTCGGGTTGCAGCACGAAACGTGCGCAGAGAATGTCGATGTGTTGCTTGTCCCAACTGATGCCGGGGTACTGGCTGGCCATCGCTTCGGTGCGCTTGTCCCAATACGGCATGCTGATGGCCATGCCGTTGGATTTGGTCGCCGAGGTAACGTGCTTGCGCTCGCGTTTGCTGGCCATCTCGAAGGCGAATTTGAGAATGCGGTCGACGCCGCGACGGGTGAACACCGATTCCTGCAACACGAATTCGTTGTCGGTATTTTCGAACATGATCCCGCCCAGCGACGAGTATTCACCTTCGGTGTTTTCCCGGACCACGACAAAGTCGATGTCGCCCGGTTTACGATGGGCCAGCGGGCAGGGGACGCCGGGAAACAGCCGCACCGGACGGATATTCGCGTACTGATCGAATTCGCGACGAAACTTGAGCAGCGAGCCCCACAGTGAGATGTGATCCGGCACCTTTTCCGGCCAGCCGACTGCGCCGAAGAAGATCGAGTCAAAGCCTTTGAGCTGTTCGAACCAGTCGTCCGGCATCATCTTGCCGTGCTTCAGGTAGTAATCGCAGCTGGCCCATTCGAAGTATTCGAACTCCAGGTCCAGCCCGTGCCGCGCGGTAGCGGCCTGCACCACACGTACCCCTTCGGGCAGCACTTCCAGGCCGATGCCGTCACCGGCGATGGCAGCGATACGCAGTTTCTTGTTGTTCATGGTGGCGCTCTCTCTGAATCGATCCATTACGGGTGTGCGATGAATGAGTTGCACAGGCCATCCATGCTATAAGCACACGATACAAAGATAATCAGCTTATTAATGGACTGAGAAAACACGAATCGTGAATAAATACCCCAGTCTCGATGATTTGAATGTGTTCGTTCATGTGGCCCGGCGCTCAAGCTTCGTCGGGGCTGCGGATGAGCTGGGCATGTCCGCTGCCTACGTCAGCAAGCGCATCCGTTTGCTGGAGCAGGGCATGGGCGTGGTGTTGCTGCACCGCTCGACCCGGCAGGTGTCGATTACCGAAGATGGCGAGCGCGTCTACGAGTGGGCCAGGGGTATGCTCGACTCAGTGCAGCAGATGGGCGACCAAGTGGCGGCACTGCATGGCGAACCGAGTGGCTTGTTGCGCGTGGTCAGCAGCCAGGGCTTTGGCCGTCGTTTCGTCGCGCCGGCGTTGTCGGAATTGGCCGCGCGTTATCCGAAGCTGGATATCCGTCTGGACATTCAGGACCGGCTGGTCGATCTGATCGAGGAGGGCGTCGATCTGGATATCCGCGTCGGCAACGAAATCGCTCCGCACTTGCGCGCCAGGCATCTGGCCAGCAACTGGCGGGTTCTGTGCGCGAGCCCCGGCTACCTCAACCTTCATGGCACGCCGCTCAATCTTGGCGAACTGGCCAATCACGATTGCCTGGTGATCAAGGAGCGCGACCGGCCGTTCGGCATCTGGCACCTCAACGGGCCGCAGGGTGCCGAAACCGTCAAGGTGACCGGCAGCCTGTCCACCAACCACGGCGAAATCGCCCGCCAGTGGTGCCTGGACGGACGCGGGGTATTGCTGCGTTCGCTGTGGGATGTGCGCACTGACCTGGCCGAGGGCCGGCTGGTTCAGGTGTTGCCGGATTACCGTCAGGATGCAGACATCTGGGCGGTGCATACCTCGCCGCTGATGAGTTCGGCCAAGGTCCGCGTCACGGTGGAGTTTCTGCGCGACTACCTTGCCCTGCATCCTTCGCCGGTCAACCACTGAGACACGCCACGCACTGTCAGTGGGTGCCGGCCGCCTTGTTCAGGTCGCTTTCGGTCCACTCGGTGTAGATGCATGCGTCTGCGGCGGCCCAGCGCACGTGCACTGGGTCGCCGGCCTTGAGCGACATGCCGTTCGCGGAAAGCGCCTTGACCGTCATGGCCGTACCTCCGGCAGTGACTACCGAGCACGTCTGGCTCTCGCCAAGGAACAGCACTTCATGGACCGTGGCGCTCACCTCGTTCCAGCCTGCTTCGAGTGGCATGGCCACAGCCTGGGACACGCTCAGCGCCTGGGCTTTCTCCGGGCGCACCATCAGCAGCACGTCCTGATCGGTCTTCAGCCCTGCGGTGAGGCGAATCGCCAGTGTGCTGCCCTCGAACGTCGCCACGGCATTGCCCTGAGCCTTGAGCCTGAGGAAGTTCGAGTTGCCGAGAAACGAGGCGACGAAGGCATTCGGTGGATCCTGGTACAGGTCATAGCCCGAGCCCAGACCGACGATCTTGCCATGGCTGAAAATGGCGATGCGCTGTGACAGGCGCATGGCTTCTTCCTGGTCATGGGTCACGTAAACGATGGTGATGCCCAGCCGGCGATGCAACTGACGCAGTTCGTCCTGCAAGTCTTCACGCAGCTTCTTGTCCAGTGCGCCCAGAGGCTCGTCCATCAGCAGGATGCGCGGCTCGTAAACCAGCGCCCTGGCGATGGCGACCCGTTGCTGCTGGCCGCCTGACAGTTGCGACGGGCGACGATGAGCGAAGGCTTCCAGCTGAACCAGCTTGAGCATCGCATCGACTTTCTTCTCGCGTTCGGCCGCAGGCAACTTGCGGATCGCCAGCGGGAAGGCAATGTTGTCGCGGACCGACAGGTGCGGGAACAGCGAGTAGCGCTGAAATACCATACCGATGTCGCGTTTGTGCGGCGGCACATTCACCAGCGATTTGCCGCCCACCAGAATCTCGCCCGAGCTGGGCGTTTCGAAGCCGGCGAGCATCGACAGCGTGGTGCTTTTTCCCGAGCCGCTGGAGCCCAGGAAGGTCAGGAATTCGCCGTCCTGGATGTCCAGGGAAATGTCGTCGACGGCGGCGAAACTTCCGTAGTGCTTGTTCAGATTACACAGGCTGACGAGTGTGTTCTGTCGCTGATGGGCGGGGTCTTTGATCAAGGCACTCATGAAGTACTCCTGGCTTCGTTGCGGCGACGCAGGGTCGCGGCGATGAACATGATCAGCACCGACAGGGCGATCAGCAGCGTTGAGGCGACGGCGATGACTGGCGTCAGGTCCTGACGCAGGGTGGTCCACATTTTTACGGGAAGGGTTTGCAGGGTAGGGCTGGCCATCATCACGCTCAAGACCACCTCGTCCCACGACACCAGGAACGCGAACAGCGCACCGGCCATCATGCCCGGCCGGATGCCGGGAAAGGTCACCTTGTAGATGGCCTGCAAGCGTGAGGCACCGCAGATGACTGCGGCATCCTCGATGGACTGGTCGAACAGCTTCAACGAATTGATGATCGAGATGATGGTGAACGGCAAGGCAACGATCACATGGCTGACGACGAAGGAAAACAGTGTGCCGGTGTAGCCGAGCTTGAGAAACAGCGCGTAGACCGCGACGGCGATAATCACCAGCGGCACGATCATCGGCAGTGTGAAGATGCCGTACAGCAGGTCACGCCCCGGAAACCGGCCACGCACCAGTGCGAATGCAGTGGGCAGGCCCAGTGCCACCGAGGCGAGGGTGGTCAGGATCGCGACCTTGAAGCTGGACATGGCCGCGGCCATCCAGTCCGGATTGGAAAAAAACTGCTGATACCACTTCAGCGTCCAGCCGGGCGGCGGAAACACCAGCCACTGCGACGAACCGAACGACAGCAGGACGATGAACAGGATCGGCAGCAACAGGAACAGCGCGATCAGGGCGGTGGTCAGGTACAGGCCCGTACGCAAGCCGGGGCTCATGGCATTGGGTGTCAGGAGCATGGCGGTTTACCTCGCATTGCTGGCGCCGACCGGTGATTCCGGCTGGAGCTTCAGGTAGAAGTAGAACAGCACCAGCGTGATCAGCACCAGCAACGCAGCGGCGGCACTGGCCAGCCCCCAGTTGAGGAACGACTGCACCTGCTGGACGATGAATTCGGGCAGCATCATGTTCTGCGCGCCGCCGAGCAGCGCCGGGGTGACGTAATAACCGAGCGACATGACAAACACCATCAGGCCTCCGGAAAACAGCCCCGGACGGCACAGTGGCAGGAACACTCTGAAGAAATTGCTCCACGGGCTGGCGCCGCAGATCGAACCCGCCTGCAGTACCATGGGATCGATGGCCTGCATGGTCGCCTGCAGCGGCAGGACGATGAACGGAATCATGATGTAGCTCATGCCGATCACCACACCGGTCAGGTTGTGCACCATTTCCAGCGGTTGATCGATGATGCCCATGGCCATCAAGGCCTTGTTGACGACCCCTGAGGCCTGCAACAGCACCAGCCACGAATAGGTACGGGCCAGCAGGCTGGTCCACATCGACAACAGCACGATATTCAGAATCCAGCGTCCCCAGCCGCGCGGCACCAGGGTGATCACCCAGGCGAGCGGGAAGCCCAGCAGCAGGCTGAACAGCGTCACCAGACCGGCTACGGAAAAGGTATTGAGCAGCACCCGCGAGTAGGCCGAGTTGGCAAACAGTTGCTCATAGTTGCCAAGGCCCGGCACCGGTTCCAGCACGCCCCGCAGCAGCAGGGCAATCAGCGGCGCGAAGAAGAACAGTCCGAGGAAGATCAGCGCCGGAAGCAGATTGCGGCTGCCACGCCAGCGCTGTGCGAGGGAAGGGGATGCCTGCATGCCCGGCGCCTTCTGGCTGGCCGTGCCAGCGGTGCTGGAAGCACCCCCGGCCGGCATGGATTGACGAGGAGCAACCGCTGTCATTTTTACTTGACCAGCCATTCGTTCCACCGTGTCGCAATATCAGCGCCGTTCTTGGCCCAGTATGCGAAGTCGAGAGTGATTTGATCGGCAACGTGCGCGGTCGGCAGGTTAGGTGCCAGCGTAGAGTCCAGGCGCGCAACGCTCTGGGTATTGACCGGGGCATAGGCACTGAGATTGGAGAAGTCCGCCTGGCCTTTGGCACTGGTTGCATTGGCGATGAATTTCATCGCAGCGTCCTTGTTCTTTGCGCCCTTGGGTACGACCAGAAAGTCAGCCATGACCAGATTCTGTTTCCAGCTCACACCCACCGGCGCGCCATCCTGCTGCAGGGCGTAGACCCGGCCGTTCCACATCTGCCCCATCGACACTTCGCCGGAAGCCAGCAGTTGCTGGGACTGCGCACCGCCGCCCCACCAGACGATGTCCTTCTTGATGGTGTCGAGTTTCTTGAAGGCGCGGTCGAGGTCCAGCGGGTAAAGCTTGTCAGGCGCTACACCATCGGCCAACAGAGCCAGTTCCAGCACGCCGGGGCTTGGCCACTTGTACAGCGCGCGCTTGCCAGGGTAGGTCTTGGTGTCGAACATCGCGGCCCAGTCACCCGGCGCCTTACCGCCGACTTTGCTTTCGTTGTAGCCGAGCACGAAGGAGAAGAAGAACGAACCGGCGCCGTGGTCAGTCACGAAACGTTTGTCGATCTCGTCGCGTTTGATGGCGGTGAAGTCCAGAGGCTCCAGCAGGCCTTCACTGGCGGCGCGCAGGGCGAAGTCGGCTTCGACATCGACAACGTCCCACTGCACGTTACCGCTTTCGACCATGGCCTTGAGTTTGCCGTAGTCGGTAGGACCGTCCTGCACGACGGTGATGCCGCTGGCCTTGCTGAACGGTGCCGCCCAGGCCTCCTTCTGAAAGTCCTGCGTGGAGCCGCCCCAACTCACGAAGTTGACGCTCTCGGCGGCAGTAGCGGCGACACTTGAGAAAGCCAGCACGCCAGCGGCCAGGACTGCTGTTGCACGTTTGTTCAACACCATTTTTACGCCCTCATTTGTTGTGTTTTGAGCGGGCTTTTCTTGCCCGCGTAATCGGGAGCAGTAGGTCCAATGGGCCTTGAAACCTTGTACAGGTCAGGTGCTGTTATTAGTGCTGTCCCTCGCCGGGCGCGTCTGACCAGATCTTGTATTTATGGAATGTCATATTATGGTATTCCAAACTTTCTGCAAGCGTTTTGCCCTGTCAAAACGCCTTCACGGTGGCTTTTTTGGTCAGCGCCTTCGGTTAAAGGCAGTGGATTATCAGGCTCGCGCGCCAAGCGTTTGCCTGTTCAGCCGGGAAACGGAATATTTTCAATCACTTCCAGATCGTAGCCAGTCAACCCTGCGTATTTCAGTGGCGGCCCGAGGTGGCGCAGCTTGCCGACGCCCAGATCCTGCAAGATCTGTGCGCCCGTACCGACCTCGGAATAAATACGTGATTGCGAACGCGTGTATTGGCGTGGCGGCTGGGTGAGCTGTGGAATGCGCTCCAGCAGCGCTTGGGAAGATTCGTGGTTGGCGAGCACCACCACCACGCCGTGACCTTCTTCAGCGATACGTTGCAGGGCGGCCCAAAGCGTCCAGTTGGCGGGGCCGTTGTATTCGGCACCGACCAGGTCGCGCAGCGGGTCGACAACATGCACGCGCACCAGCGTGGCGGCGTCACGGCGGATGTCGCCCATCACCATGGCCATGTGCACGCCACCTTCGATGCGGTCTTCGTAGCTGAACAGACGGAAGGTGCCGTGCACGGTCGGCAGTTCGCGCTCGCCAATCCTGACGATGGTGTGTTCGGTGCTCAGGCGGTAATGGATCAGGTCGGCGATGGTGCCGATGCGGATGCCGTGCTTTTTGGCAAACACTTCCAGGTCAGGTCTTCTGGCCATGCTGCCGTCATCATTCATGACTTCAACGATGACCGACGCTGGCGTGAAACCGGCCAGCCGGGCCAGGTCGCAGCCCGCTTCGGTATGCCCGGCACGGGTCAGGACGCCGCCGTCACGCGCGCGCAATGGAAAGATATGGCCCGGCTGCACCAGGTCTTCCGGTACTGCGTGCGGGTTGACGGCAGCCTGAACGGTACGCGCACGATCTGCCGCGCTGATGCCGGTGGTCACACCTGTGGTCGCTTCGATGGACACCGTGAACGCGGTGGCGAATACGCTGCCGTTGCTGGGTACCATCTGTTCCAGGCCCAGACGCTGGCAGTGTTCGTCGGTCAGCGTCAGGCAGATCAGACCGCGCGCTTCGCGGGCCATGAAGCTGATGGCCTGTGGCGAACAGCAATCGGCAGCCAATAGCAGATCGCCTTCGTTTTCCCGGTCTTCGTCGTCGACCAGCAACACCATCTTGCCTTGGCGGTAGTCTTCGATGATGTCTTCGATGCGATCGAACGCCATAGTCAGTTTCCCGGTTTTATGGGTGGATGAATCGTGGTATACCATAAGACAGAATATTTCACAGATTGCCTATCAATGAAACAGTGAGACCGCGATGAAAGCCTATTGGATTGCACACGTTGATGTGACCGACCCTCAGCAGTACAGCGAATACACCCAGCGCGCCCCCGCGGCTTTCGAGCTGTTTGGTGGCAGGTTCCTCGCGCGCGGCGGACGTTCCGAGGCGCTCGAAGGGCGTGATACGCCGCAGCGCACGGTGATTATCGAATTTGAATCCTACGAGAAGGCGCTGGCCTGTTATCGGTCGCCCGAGTACCAGCATGCGATGAGCCACAGGCAGGGTGCTTCGAAGGCCGAGATCGTGATCGTCGAGGGGCAGTTTTAAGCGTTCAGTTGCGAGCTGAAAGCTTCAGGCATTCACCGGATAAAGTGCACCTTGCCGGTGTCGTCGTTACCGATATAAATACCGTAGACACCCGCCTGACGTTCTTCGATATAGCGTTCCAGTATCTGGCGGATGGCGGGGTAATAGATGCTGTCCCACGGGATGTCTTCGGGGGCGAAGAATCTGTAATCCAGGGTTTCCGGGCCGAACTGGCCGGTCACCTCCAGCGCGATGGCGCGGAACACAATGTAGACTTCGCTGATGCGCGGCACGCTGAAGATAGAGTAGGGCGAAAGGATCTCGGCGCGCACACCGGTTTCTTCCCAGACTTCACGCAGCGCCGCCTGCTCGGTGGTTTCGCCGCTTTCCATGAAACCGGCAGGCAGTGTCCAGGTGCCCGGGCGCGGCGGGATGGCGCGCTGGCAAAGCAGGTACTTGCCTTCCTGCTCGATGATGCAACCCGCGATGATCTTCGGGTTGATGTAGTGAATATACTGACAGCCGCCACAGACCAGCCGCACGTGCGTATCGCCAGACGGGACACGCTGAGCCAGATCAGCGCTACCGCATTGAGGACAGAAGCGCGGTGTGGCCATTTCAGCGACCTATGCGAGGTTCTTTCAGCGCAACGGGGGCGATGATGTCACGGACTTTGCTGTCTTCGTCCTGCTTGGATTTGAGGTATTCCAGCGCCACACGTGCGGCGTTGCGTACGTGATCGACCGACGCCTGGTGCGCGGCCAGCGGGTCGCCGCTCTTGATCGCTTCGACCATGAGCTCCATTTCCTTGTTGCTGGCACCGCGGCGATTTTCCTGGGATACCGAGGTGGCGCGCAGGTAGCTGATGCGCGCCTGCAACTGGCGTAGCTGGGTCGCGGCCACATGGTTGCCCGAGCCTTCCAGCAATACATCGTAGAAACCCTGGACCGAGTCGATCACCTGCTGCAGTTCGCCTTCCTTGAGCGCCTGACGATTTTCCTCCAGGGCTTTTTCCAGAGCGCGAATGTCCTTGGGCTTGGCCCGCAGGGTAAACAGCTGAACGATCAGGCCTTCCAGCACGCAGCGTAGTTCGTAGATATCGCAGGCATCAGCCAGCGTGATGATTGCAACACGCGGGCCCTTGGCATCGGCGAACTCCACCAGGCCTTCGGATTCCAGGTGGCGCAGTGCTTCGCGAACCGACGTGCGGCTTACCCCGAGGCGGTCACACAGATCACGCTCGACCAGACGATCGCCCGGCAGCAGTTGAAAGTTCATGATTGCGCTGCGCAGCTTGTCCAGCACGATCTCGCGCAGTGTGACGGGGTTGCGGTTGACCTTGAAGGTGTCGTCGAGAGGCAGGCGTTTCATCGGGTGTGCTCGGAATGGGGCTGTCAAAGTAAAAACGTGACTGGAAATAACGTCTCGCTCATGTCGGCAACCCGCAAACCGCGCGGGCTGCTGCATGGCCCGGATGGATGAACCCGGGTCGCGGCCGAGTTTATCACGCCCGTGCCTGCAACCACCAAGACTGCCCTGAGCTACCTCAGACGATGGCTGGCAGTGCACCCATCTTGCCCCGGTGATAGACCATCGGTGTGACCGGTGTCGCGGGCAGGATCAGGTTTTTCACCTCGCCGACAATGATCGCGTGATCGCCGCCGTCGTATTCCCGCCACAGCTCACACTCGATGATCGCCGTGGCCTTGCTCAGCAGCGGATTGCCCAGCTCGCTCAACTGCCACTCGATGCCCTTGGTCTTGTCCTTGCCCTTACTGGCGAAGGCATAGGCTTCTATCTGCTGGTCGGCAGACAGCAGGTGAATCGCGAATTTTTTGCTGTCACGCAACACCGGGTAAGTGTCCGACTCATAGTTAGGGCAGAACAGCACCAGGGCCGGGTCGATGGACAGCGCACTGAATGCGCTGGCAGTAATACCGAACAGGTTGCCCTCAGGGTCGAGGGTGGTGACGATGGTCACGCCCGAAGGGAATGACGCCATGACTTCTTTGTAAATACCGGGTTCTATCATCGCAGCGGCCTCGTTAACGCATGACAAATGGATCAGGCATGGGCGCCTGCGAAAGGTTGATCCACACCGTTTTCAGTTCGGTGTAGGCCAGCACGGAGTCTATCCCGCTCTCACGACCGTAGCCGCTATTTTTGAAACCGCCGATGGGCGCCATGGCCGACACGGCTCGATACGTATTGACCCAGATGATACCTGAGCGAATATCCCGCGCCAGACGGTGTGCCCGGCCAAGGTCGCGGGTCCATATTCCGGCGGCGAGACCAAACTGGGAGTCGTTGGCGATGGCCAGCGCTTCGGCTTCGTCCTTGAAACGAATCACCGATGCCACCGGGCCGAATACTTCTTCCTGCATGATCTTCATCGAATTGTGATCGCACTCGAACAGCGTAGGTTCATAGAACCAGCCTTTGCTGTCCAGCGTCGGTCGCTTGCCGCCCAGACGCAGGCGTGCACCTTCGGCCAGCGCGTCGGCCACCAGGCCTTCTACCACGGCCAGTTGCTGAGCGGTGGCCATCGGACCCATTTCGGTGCCTTCATCCTGCGGATTGCCGATGCGGATACGACTGGCGCGCTCTGCCAGGCGTTCGACGAACTCGTCGTAGATTTCGTCCTGCACCAGCAATCGCGAGCCGGAAACACAGCTTTGCCCGGACGCCGCATAGATGCCGGCGACGGCGCCATTGATGGCGCTGTCCAGATCGGCGTCGGCGAAGATGATGTTGGGTGATTTTCCGCCCAGTTCCAGCGACAGTTTGGCGAAGTTCTCCGCGCTGCTGCGCACCACATGACGCGCCGTAGCCGCGCCACCGGTGAAGGCTATCTTGCGCACCAGCGGGTGCCGGGAGAGGGCCGCGCCAGTGGTCGGGCCGTAACCGGTGATGACGTTGACCACGCCCGGTGGAATGCCGGCTTCAAGTGCCAGACGCGCCAGCTCGAGCACGGTGGCCGAGGCGTGTTCCGAGGGTTTGAGGACAATGGTGTTGCCTGCCGCCAGTGCCGGGGCCAGCTTGATGGCGGTCAGGTACAGCGGGCTGTTCCAAGGTATGATCCCGGCCACTACGCCCATCGGTTCGTGCACGGTGTAGGCGAACAGGTCGGGCTTGTCGAGGGGCAAAGTGCCGCCTTCGAGTTTGTCAGCCAGCCCTGCGGTGTAATGAAAGAATTCGGGCAGATAGCCGACCTGCCCGCGGGTTTCGCGAATCAGTTTGCCGTTGTCGCGGCTTTCCAGCTGTGCCAGTTGCTCCTTGTTTTCGGCAATCAGGTCGCCCAGCTTACGCAGCAGCTTGCCGCGTGCCGTGGCCGTCAGGCCGCGCCAGGCCTGACCCTCGAAGGCTTTCTGGGCGGCCTGAACGGCCCGCTCGACGTCAGCTTCGTCAGCATCCGGCAGTTGCGCCCAGGGTTCGGCCCGCGCCGGATCGAGGCTGTCGAAGGTCTTGCCGGACAACGCATCGACCCATTGACCGTCGATGCACATCTGAAAGCGGGTAAGGCTCATGCAACAATCCCCTTGATCGAATGGTGAGCGGACGCCGGTTTGTCGAGGCCGATCTTTTCGAAGAAACCGAGCAATACCTGGTTGACCAGACGTGGCGATTCAACCGGCATCATATGACGCTGATCGGGCAATATCGCGACATCGGCACCAGGGATACGCGCGGCCAGTTCGCGGGCCATTTCGGGCGTCGATCCCGGGTCAAGTTCGCCCGTGGCGATCAACGTCGGTGCGCGAATATCGCCCAGATCCTCGGCGCGGTACATATCCTGAGTGGCGAACAGCTTGTACGTGGTCAGGTAACCCTGCGGATCGTTGCTGGCCAGGTTGTGCCGAATGGCCGCAATCTGGGCCGGGCTGGCCGCCTGATACTCGCGGCTGAACCAGCGTGACAGCGCTTCGCCCGCATTGGCGTCCGGGCCATGCTCGGCAGCCTGACTGGTGCGCGCAATGACGCTGGCACGCTGTTCCGCGCTGCGATTGAAGACGCTGTTGAGCACCACCAGCCCCGACAGGTGCTGGGGAAACTCCAGCGCAAACGCACGCGCCACCAGTCCGCCCATCGAGAAACCGACGACCGCCGCCTGCGGCAGTTGCAAGTGCGTCAGCAGCTCGTGCAGTTGATCGGCATAGCCTGGCAGACCCGTATCCGGGTGGGGGCGAGGGCTGGCACCGTGGCCCAGCATGTCGTAGGCGATGACCTGATATTGTGTGGCCAGCCCGACGATCTGGCCGCCCCACATTTCCTTGTTAAGGCCCACCCCGTGAATCAACACCACGGGGTGACCTTGGCCGGTAGCCAGATAGCTGGTACCCGCCGGGGTGTGTTCAGCGGTGAGCTGAATCATGGATCGCTCCTGCGCAGATGACAAAGGTGATCGGGCGACGAGCCCTTCATGAGTTACTGGGCTTTTTCGGCCGCCAGCTCTTCCAGGTCTATATAGCGATTGCCGATTCGCGGGTGCAGGCGTCCACCGTTGGCGGCACCAAGGACTACGATGATTTCGTCGGCACGCGGCGAATCTTCGATGTGCATTTCCAGGGTGATGTAGTGCGAGCGCAGCCCTTCATCGTCCTTGTGCATCATCGGAATCTGGATCGACGTACCTGGGCCGCCGCGTTTGTTGGTGAAGCTCAGGTAGCTCTTGGCCTTGACGGCCTCACGGTAATGATTGCCAAAGCGCAGGGTATGGATCACGGCCGAAGCGTGTTCGATTTCGCCTTCCGCCCCGACCACTGCAGCCTTGCCGTAGGCCTCGATGTTCTGTGCGCCGCCAATCGCATCGGTGAGGCGCTTGACCATCAACTCGCCCAGTGCGGAGCAGTTGGCGCGAATCTCCGGTTTCAGGTCTTCGACGAAACCACGGCCCAGCCAAGGGTTCTTGATCACGGCCGCCAGCCCGATCATGGTGACCGGCTTGTCGGCGGCCTTGCCGCCCTCGATAAAGGTTTCTTCGGTGTACGTGACGATCTTGCGAATTTCAAAACTCATGAACGACTCCCGGAGCGAGTGCTTTTGTATTTCGTCTGATGGTATACCATAAGATCGTGCGTGCAAATGCTTTCTTTGCAGTGAATACAGGGGTCGGGACTCGCCTCATTTGCCCGAATCACTGCGAGCGCGCAGCGCTGGCACGCGTTCATCAATGACCATTCGTCAGGTACGAAGGCAATCGCTTTGAACAGGCGTCTTCTGGTCGTGACAGATATTCGGTGAGCCATAAAAGGCCCTGTCGAATTTTTCACCCAAGGAGACTCAGAACATGAAAGCTATCGTCTATGGCGGTCCGCGTGACGTCAGTGTCAAAAACGTACCGGATGCGAAGATCCAGAAGCCAACAGATGCTCTTGTCCGAGTGACCTCCACCAATATCTGTGGCTCGGACCTGCACATGTACGAAGGCCGCACGTCTTTCGAGACCGGGCGCATTTTCGGCCATGAGAACCTCGGCCAGGTGATCGAAGTCGGCGCCGGCGTCGACCGCATCAAAGTGGGCGACTGGGTGTGCCTGCCGTTCAATATCGGCTGCGGCTTTTGCGAAAACTGTGAGAAGGGCCTGACCGGTTATTGCCTGACCGCCAACCCGGGCAGCGCGGGTGCGGCTTACGGCTTTGCCGACATGGGCGATCATGAAGGTGGCCAGGCCGAGCTGTTGCGTGTGCCGTATGCCGACTTCAACTGCCTGCTGTTGCCCGAAGATGCCGCCGAGCGTGAAGAGGATTACGTTATGCTCTCGGACATCTTTCCTACCGGTTGGCATGCCACCGAACTGGCCGGGCTGCTGCCTGGCGAAAGCGTTGCCATCTATGGTGCCGGTCCGGTCGGCCTGATGGCTGCCCACTCGGCGATGATCAAGGGCGCGTCGCAGGTGTTCGTGGTCGACAACCATCCAGATCGTCTGGCACTCGCGGCGAAGATGGGCGCGACGCCGATCAACTCGCTGGAGCAGGGCGCAGTGGATCAGATCCTCAATCTGACCGATGGCAAAGGCACCGACCGTGGCTGTGAGTGCGTCGGTTATCAGTGCTGCGACCGTCATGGTCACGAGGCCAACCACGTCACCATGAACAATCTCGTTGCCTCGACCAAGGCGACAGGTGGAATCGGTGTCGTGGGCGTTTTCGTGCCGCAGGATCCGGGCGCCAAAAGCGACCTCGCGAAGGAAGGCAAGATGGCCTTCGACTTCGGTTCGTTCTGGTTCAAGGGCCAGCAGATCCGCACCGGCCAGGCCAACGTCAAGGCTTATAACCGTCGCCTTGCCGAGCTGATACACCACGGTCGCGCCAAGCCGTCGCAGATCATTTCCCATCGCCTGAAACTTGAAGAAGGCCCTGACGCCTACAAGCACTTCGATGCGCGTGATGAAGGCTGGACCAAGGTCGTGCTCAAGCCAGGTGCGTGATAAGCGCAGTTGACCAGGCCTTGCCTGAGAGCCCTTGTCGTATCTGCCACAGGCGATCGACAAGGGCGTCAGCACTTCAGTCAGAACATTTTATTCAACGAGATTTATTCAGATGAACGAAGAATACCCAAAGCCGCCATTTGCCAGCCAGCCACAAGATGTTCCAGGCATGCAGGGCAAGATGGACCCCTATCCCGATTGCGGTGAAAAGAGCTACAAGGGCTCCGGACGCCTGCAGGGCAAGATCGCGCTGATCACCGGCGCCGACAGCGGCATCGGCCGCGCAGTCGCGATCGCCTTTGCACGTGAAGGCGCGCAGGTCGCGATCTCCTACTTGAACGAGCATGAAGACGCGCAAGAAACCAAGCGCTGGGTCGAAGAGGCGGGCCGTAAATGCCTGCTGTTGCCGGGCGACCTGGCACAGAAGCAGCAATGTGAAGACATCGTGAGCAAGACCGTTGCAGAGTTTGGTCGCATCGACGTGCTGGTCAACAACGCTGCGTTCCAGATGACGCATGAAACGCTGGACGAAATCTCCGACGAAGAATGGGTCAAAACCTTCGATATCAACATCACGGCGATGTTTCGCATCTGCAAGGCTGCGGTTCCGCATATGCCGCGGGGTGGCTCGATCATCAATACCAGTTCGGTCAATTCGGACATGCCCAAGCCGACGTTGCTGGCCTACGCAACCACCAAGGGCGCAATCGCCAACTTCACCGGTGGTCTGGCGCAGTTGCTGGGCGAGAAGGGCATCCGCGTGAACAGCGTTGCTCCAGGTCCGATCTGGACCCCGTTGATCCCGGCGACCATGACCGACGAAGATGTGAAAAGCTTCGGTAGCGAGACACCGCTGGGGCGCCCGGGGCAGCCGGTGGAAGTTTCGCCGATCTATGTGCTGCTGGCCTCTGACGAAGCCAGTTACATTTCCGGCTCGCGCTATGCAGTGACGGGCGGCAAGCCGATTCTGTAATTACCCCGACAACGCCTTTTTTGTTGAAACGGTGCTCAAACAGGCACCGTTTTTTCAGGCGTCAATGACACTCTGTATTTGCTCAAGCGGGTACTGCCATTGATTGTCTAATTTCCAGACTGATTCATCCGTGTCTGCGCATATCGGGCAGGCTGTCCGGTCGCCATGACAAGCGACGAAAGCGTGTCGGCATTCATCAGCAATAATGAAGTTCGGGTCGTTGTGTTGCTCAAGAACTCTTGTTTTCGCTCTGCTCGGGTGTGCGCATTCTCGGTCAACGCCTGCATGGCGAGTATATAGTTGGCTGGATCGAATCGGTTTTCCCTGGGGCCATGCGTCGAGATTTTTCTTAACGACTTTCGGAACTCGCCTGACCACGTCTTAACCTGTTTGGCATCCGCTCCATTAACGAGGCGCTTACTGGCATCCGTCAGATAATAAAACGCATCCACTGTATTCAGGCGGACATGGGAGGTCTCGTGAATAAGGGATCGTGCAACTTCCAGCACATCGTAGTTGGCAAGAAGGGAGGTTGACACCCCAATCCGTTCGACCGATTCCTGAAACTCGCCTTGAAAATCAGTCGATGCGAGAATGTCCTCGGGTCCGTTAAAAAGAAACAGCGTTAGATCAGAGTCTGGACTGCCGATGGACTCAATGAGCTCCTGCATCTGCCGTAACGAATCTTCCACGTCGATGCTCGTAGCGGCGCGAGCGCTCGGATCCAGCGCGCCAAAGGTTGCGTCGAAAGCCTTGTTTACGTCTCGCCTCGGTGATGCTTTTAGCAGCTCGGAACGCGTGAACTCCAATAACGAAACGGCAACATCCCTAACGTCATACATTTTGGATAGCTGCTCAGGCGCGAACTCGGAAAGGTCCTTTGCAACGACAACGGTAATGGGCACGTCGTAGGGAGCAGCCCCCTGTTGATCAGCAAACCGCAAAGGCGAATTCCTGACAAAACGATACAGATTCATCCCGTCCACTGTGCCCGCCGGGTCCGGATTGATCCATCGCTGCAACCATGGCGCGTAATAGCGCAGGCCGTAGTAGTACAGCCCCGTCGCGTCGCGTTCCTTGCCGGAATAACGAATGGTTTTATAGCTGGCTTCAACCGTACTGCGCCCTGCCCACCACGAGGTACCACCAAACGGGTAGTAACTTTCCTGGCTGATGATGCGCGCGTTGTTATCCAGCTCCAGGGTGCCGGACCCCAGATGATCGGCGAAGCTGTAGCGAACCTGATCGTTTTCAAGTCCTTCGGGTTGACCCGCCTGCCAGTGCAATACCCGAGCCTCGTTGCGCCCGGCCTGGGTGACGATAACGTGCAAAGTCTCGGCTGTGGCGCTGTTGCTGTGCACCTCCAGGCCTGGTAAGTAGCGCACTTCGGCACTGTGGACAACGGCTTTCGCCTTGGTCGTATGGATTTTGCGCAGGCGTTGCCCACTGGCGTCGTAGATGTAGCGCTCTTTGTCGTCGTCACCCGCTGCCCGAACCACCGGCCGCACTTGCTGCAACTGATTACGCCAGTCCCAGCTCATCGCTTGCCCGGCTTGCAACTCATTCAGATTGCCATTGGCGTCGAACGCGGCAGCGATGGCCGCTTCATCCGGCGGTCGATCGTTGATAACCGGCAGGCTGCGATTGCTGGTTTGCGAAGTGATCAGGGTGCGCGAGTGGGACTGGGTGCCCGTGTGGGTCAGTTGCAACAGATTGCCGCTCGCATCATAGCGGTAGGTTTGCGTGTAATTGGCCAGCTGCGTCAGGTCGAGCGGACACTGGAAGGATGGAAAAACAGGGCCTTGATTGAGTTTCGTAGACTCCGTGCCCGTAGCCTGGATCAACTGATACAGCGTGTCGTATTGATACGTCGACACCGGCTCAATGCGCTGACCGGCATAACACCGTGTCGGCTGGGTGCGATCCTCGATACGCAGGACATTGCCCATCGGGTCGTAGTCATAGAGCAGATGTTGCAGCAGTTGACCATCTGCCCGTGTGCCTTTGAGTTCAATCAGACGGCCATCTGCGGCGTCGTGCACCGCCTTGGTCACAACGCCGTTGCCAGCCGTTTCCGAGGTTACGTGGCCTTGAGCGTCGTAATCGATACTGTGAACCAGAACTCGCTCTGTCTGTCCGGGGAGGCTAAGTGAAATGGCCTCAATATGACCTGCCACAGTATGAGCAAAGGTCTGGACGTTACGCTGGGCGTCCGTTTGCGAGATGACATCGCCAAGTGGACTGTGTGCCCAGCGCGTAGTCGCGCCTGGACCAGATTCGAGCAGGGCGTCACGTTCTGCCAGCGGTTCTGGCCAGTCGACATTTTCGGGATTGAAGAGAAAATGCCGCGTCTGTTCAAGCACGCCACCCGCCAAGGCGAACTCGTTATCCATTCGCGAACCAGCCGGGTCATCATGGCGTATACATTGGCCGCACTGATTATGGCCCTTGGTATCCGGCCCGCCGTATTGCCGCCGCTCGACGCAGCGTCCGTTTTCAATGATGGCAACGGGTCTGAGTAGGGCGTCATACTGCACGCTCCGCTCAGTCCCACGGCCATCCCATCCAGCCACGACCGCGCCGCTGTCACCGGCCAATATCAGCCGCCAACCGGCATCGACACTGTCGCTGAGAAGCGCCTGACCACTCAGGGAAAACACAGTGGCAAGATTGACGGCAGCCTGGCTTTCCCAGAGCCTTGCATCCCAGCAGTTGACCGGATGCCCGGCAGCATCATGAGCCACGCGGTTTATAAGAACTGCCGGCGTGTCCGTGGCCTGGTTGCGCCAAAAATCAATCGCGCGAATCTCCAGGCCGCGTGGCTCAATGACACTCAGGCGGGGCGTATGATGATGCAATGCGGCAGACTGTACGTTCATGATCACGTCATCCCTGACTGGTGACTTGAGTCCAGGCTATGTAAGTAAAGTATCGTCGTAAGTGCAGCATAGCGCAGGCCTATGAGACCACCGGCTTCAAACGTGTTGTGAGCCTGTCGACGCGCGTCATGACGCGTCGCAAAATCGACGAGCCGTAGCGCTTGGCATTTTTGCCGATGGCCGGTGCCGATCAGCGAGTCTGATCCGTCGGTCACACCGTTCCTTTCAGCGACTTATGGAGAAATTGTTCATGTATCCAGACGTACAGCTTTATATCGATGGTCAATGGCGCGCAAGCCGCGACAATCGCACGTTGTCAGTCATCAACCCGGCGACGGGCGAGGCGCTGGGCACTGTGGCGCATGCCGGTATCGCCGACCTTGACGAAGCTCTGGCGGCGGCCGAGCGTGGCTTTGCCACCTGGCGTGCCACCTCGGCTTATGATCGCTACAAGCTGATGCAGAAAGCGGCGAACCTGATTCGCGAGCGTGCAGACAGCATCGCCCGAATCATGACGCAGGAGCAGGGCAAGCCCTTGGCCGAAGCGCGCATGGAAACCCTGTCGGCGGCTGACATCATCGACTGGCTGGCCGAAGAAGGGCGTCGCAGTTACGGTCGTCTCGTGCCGTCGCGGGGCGTGTCCATCGAACAGAAAGTCATCAAGGAGCCGGTCGGCCCGGTCGCTGCGTTCACTCCCTGGAATTTCCCGATCAACCAGGTGGTGCGCAAGTTGTCCTCGGCACTGGCTGCGGGCTGCTCGATCATCGTCAAGGCCCCGGAAGAAACGCCAGCGTCGCCTGCCGAGCTGATTCGCGCTTTCGCCGATGCCGGTGTGCCGGCTGGCGTCATCGGTCTGGTCTACGGTGATCCGGCAGAAATTTCCGGCTACCTGATCCCGCATCCGGTCATTCGCAAGGTCACGTTCACTGGCTCTACGCCGGTCGGCAAGCAACTGGCCGCATTGGCTGGCAAGCACATGAAGCGGGCAACCATGGAACTGGGTGGTCATGCACCGGCGCTGGTGTTCGATGATGCGGATATCGACCTCGCCGCTCGCGTGCTGGCCACCGCCAAGTTCCGTAACGCCGGGCAGGTCTGCGTGTCGCCGACCAGGATTCTGGTGCAGCGCAAGGTACTCGACGCGTTCACCGAGAAATTCGTTGGCCTGACTCGCGAAATCAAGGTGGGTAACGGTCTGGAAGCGGGCACCACCATGGGCCCTGTGGCCAATGATCGACGTATTCCTGCGCTGGTCGATCTGATCGATGACGCGGTGCGTGGTGGCGCGACGCTGTCTGCCGGTGGCAAGGCTGTCGAGGGGGCGGGCTATTTCTTCGAGCCGACCGTGTTGAGTGGCCTGAAGCCGCAGATGCGCATCATGAATGAGGAGCCTTTCGGCCCTGTCGCGTTGCTGGTGCCTTTCGACACGCTAGAGGAGGCGATTGCCGAGTCAAACCGCGTGCCGTTCGGGCTGGCATCCTATGCCTTCACCACGTCGATGAAGACTGCGCAAGCGCTGAGTACCTTTATCGAAGCGGGGATGCTGTCGATCAATCATCAGGGCATCGGCTTGCCGGAAGTACCGTTCGGCGGGATCAAGGATTCCGGTTACGGTTCCGAAGGCGGCACCGAGGCCATTGAGGCCTACCTGAATACCAAGCTGGTCACTCAATACAACTGAGTGTCGCTCGGGGAAATAAAAAACGGTCGCGATGTGCAAGCATCGCGACCGTTTTTCGTTGCCAGCGTGACTCAGTCTCTGGCTTGAATACCGGTCTGTCTCATGACCAGATTCTTTTCCTTCTTGTACTGCAGGGCCACTTCGGGCGCTGGGCCGCTCTGACCGGTCTCCATCCACTTGCGTATGCGGCTGGCGTCGGCAAAGTGCGTGTACTTGCCGAACGCATCGAGAATCACCACTGAAACCGGGCGGTTGGCCATGCTGGTCAGCAGCACCAGGCAGTGACCGGCCTGGTTGGTAAAGCCGGTCTTGGTCAGCTTGATGTCCCAGTTATCCTTGCGCACCAGATGATCTGTGTTGCTGAAACCGAGGGTGTAGGTCGGTTTGCGGAAGGTCACGGTCTTCTGCTCGGTGGTGCTCAGTTCACTGAGCAGCGGGTATTTGCGCGCCGCCATCACCAGCTTGGTGAGGTCGCGCGCGGTCGACACGTTGTACACCGACAGGCCGGTGGGTTCGACGTAGGCCGTGTGCTTCATGCCCAGCGCCTTGGCCTTGGCGTTCATCGCCAGAATGAACGCCGGATAGCCGCCCGGATAGCTGTGCGCCAGGCTGGCCGCCGCGCGGTTTTCCGAGGACATCAGGGTGATCAGCAACATGTCCCGACGGTTCATTTCACTGCCGAGCTTGACTCGGGAGAAGACGCCTTTCATTTCCGGTGTCTGGGAAATGTTCACCGGAATGACTTCGTCCATCGGCTGCTTGGCATCCAGCACGACCATCGCGGTCATCAGCTTGGTGACCGAGGCAATCGGCACGATCACATCCGGGTTGCTGGAATACAGCACCTTGTCGGTCTGCAGGTCGATGACCATTGCGCTGCCCGAGGCAAGGTGCAGGTTGGAAGGATCACGGTTCAGAACAGCGGGTTCATTTGCCAGCGTAGGGGTAGAAAGCACCGGGCCGGTAAGTACAAATAATAGGCCCAAAAAAGACAGACGGATTTTCAAGAGCAAGGCTCACTCGATAAAAGGTGGTAAATGGAAGGGATCGCGTCAAAACGCTGCATTTTATGAGCAGACTTTGCTGTATGTCGATGGGCTGGGGTGGGCGTTTGCGCAATAAATGACGCAATCGGTCATTCATTAAGTTGCTGTTAAGTCGCTTTCTGCTCTGGAACCTGCCAAAAACCACATCTGAATTGAATATTCGTGGTGCGCAAGGCCCGCACCGATTAGCATTCCATGCCATTCAGGTCACCGATTCAGGAGTCATGCAATGCTCAAGGGGTTTGTCAGCAAGGATTACGCAGTACTGGTGATCATCGCTTCATTGATCGTCATTCTGCTGCTGGGTGTCGGCTTTACCTCACGTCCGAGTGACTGGGCCGGCTGGATGCAGGCGATCGGTCTGATCGTCGGGCTGATGGCCGCTGTGGCAGTACCGGCCATCCAGCGCAAGCAGGAAGCGGAACTGGCGCACAGGCAGATACGTGACCGGGAAGTGGGTTACGCGCGGCGCATGCAGTACCTGTGCGGCGAGCTGAGCGAACTGCAGGGCCGTATCAGCCTCAACCTGACCCATCTGCGCGCCAGTGACCGGCATAGCCTGAAATACACCTTGCAGGATTACCTGCATCGCCTGTTCGAGTCGCATAAACAGGACCTCAACGATGACCGCGTGGTGCTGGCTTACGAATTGCGTCAGGTCGCCAATGACCTGATCGATGAGCTCGACAGTGGCCGTACCGATCGTGTGGTGTTCATGGCGCTGGAGAAACGCCTGCAGAAACTGGCCCATCGCTGTCAGGTCAACGCGGCCATGGCCGAGCGCGGCTGAGTCTGGTCACCGGCTTTTTCCATGGCAAAAAAAAGCCCGCCATCGAAGAGGCGGGCAAGGGATGTGCGGAGCAACGCACGAGGTTTGCAGAAGAAGTCAGCTGTTGAGGGGTTGACACTGCAGTTGCCGCGACAGGGCCTCTGCAACAGGCAATGACGCGAGCGGGCCGCTGACGGGTTCGCCATCCTGAATCAGGTACCAGCAGGCCAACAGGCCGCGCTCTCTGAGCGGGGCTGGAACTGCGCTACCGACGACGGACATGATGTGTACCTTGGCCATAAGTGCCTCCTCAATCCATGGCGCTACTGTAGAGGGCAGGCGGGCAAGTCAGAAATCGACGCTCTCAATAGTGGTCATTGATAACAACGAGGGTTTGGCGCATTGCATTGGCAGCCAATTATGTGAGCACAGCAACGAAAAACCCGCCTTAAAAGGCGGGTTTTTTGTTCTGTTACCAACGGCCGCGTGGCGGACCGTAGTAATAGCCGGGGCCTGGCGGTGGCCCGTAACGGTGGTAGTAGCCTGGCGGTGGAGGCGGTGGGTAGCGCTCCACAACCTGATAGACCGGGGCCGGCTGGTAATAGACCGGTGGCGGCGCGTAGTAGACCGGCTGCTGTTGCACGTATACCGGCTCGCGCTCGACGTACACCGTTCTGTCGCGACCTGAAGATACCGCCGCCCCGACAACGGCAGCGCCAACGATAGCACCTACCACGGCAGGGCCACCCCAGCCACGGTCAGCATTCGCCTGGCCAGCAAGGGCCAAGGCACCTACAAACAAGGCGATCTTGGGGATTTGACGAATCATGACTGTTCCTCGCTCTCAACCCGTTGTCGCGCGCCTGCATCACTCTCAAGCACTGCCACGGGATAACACTATGACACCGAAATTGTAAGAATCTGCGAAAGTGCTGAGTAAATTTTATGTAAGGTGTGCCGCGTATGTCCTCGCGCTCGCTGGTGCGTAGCATACGCTTCTATCGAAGATTCAAGCCATTACCGTCTGGAGGAAACACCCGATGTCCGTCACTGCTAACAGGGAGACATTATTGTGCATGTCCATGGCCGCCCGTCCCGGCAACTTTGGTGTGCGTTTCCATAATCATCTTTATCAGCAGTTGGGCTTGAACTTCTATTACAAGACTTTCGCCCCCAAAGACCTCGCCGCCGCCGTGGCCGGCATACGCTCGCTGGGGATTCGTGGCAGCGCAGTTTCGATGCCCTTCAAGGAGGCCTGCATCGAGCTGGTCGACGAACTGGACGCCTCGGCTGCCGCTATCCAGTCGATCAATACCATCGTCAACACCGATGGGCATCTGAAGGCGTTCAACACCGATTACATCGCTGTCGCTCAACTGATGGAGAGCCATGCGGTGCCGCGCAGCGCGTTTGCCCTGCGTGGAAGCGGGGGAATGGCCAAGGCAGTCGCGTTCGCGCTGCGTGATGCGGGTTTCACCGAGGGGCTGATCGTGGCCCGTAACGAGCAGGCCGGCCGGCGTCTCGCAGAGGCGTGCGGCTTTCGCTGGCAAGCGGAGCTGGGCAGCGCGCGGCCACCCTTGCTGGTCAATGTCACTCCATTAGGGATGCAGGGCGCGCAAGCTGACGAGCTGTCGTTTGACCTGCAAGCCATCGACGCCGCTGAAACGGTTTTCGATGTGGTGGCTACCCCGGCCGACACGCCGCTGATCCAGGCTGCACGTCGCCTGGGCAAGCGTGTGGTGAGTGGTGATGAAGTGGCGGCGATCCAGGCACTGGAGCAGTTTGTGCTCTATACCGGGGTGCGCCCGACCGACGAGCAGTATCAGCAGGCGGCCGCCTTCGCCAGAGCCGGCTAGCCGGCATGTCGGGCAGGGCGCGTTACTCCTCGGCGTGCTCCAGTCTGGCCAGTCGTTCTTCAAGGGCCGCGACCCGTGCCTCCAGCTCATCGATACGCGAGTTGGCCGCCGGACTTGCCGAAGGTCGCTCCGGTGCGTGCTGGCGGGCGGCAAGCAGCTCCTGCAGGGATTCCGGGTCGCCCAGCAGGTGCATGTAACGGTCTTCGCGCTGGCCCGACTGGCGCGGCACGAGCATCGCCAGACCTCTGGCGATCAGACGTTCCAGCTGGTGCACGACCTGCTCGCTGTCCTCGAAGTCGTGCATGCGGTTACTGCGGGTAAGCAGCTCGTTGACGGTCTGTGGCCCGCGCAGCAGCAACAGGCCAGTGAGTATCACCTGCGCCGGGACCAGCTCGAGCCCCTTGTCGACCCTGTGTTCCCAGCGATCGGCGCGACTGCCCATGACCAGCCGCGTCAGACCGCGGCCTTCCAGGGCTCGCAGGCTCTGGCCGACCTGACCCTGGGTGAGGTTCATGACCGGGTCACGACTGGTCTTCTGGTTGCAGGCAATCACCAGTGCATTGAGGGTCAGCGGATAGGTTTCCGGGTTGGTCGCCTGTTTCTCGATCAGGCAGCCCAGAATGCGCACTTCAACGCCGTTGAGTTGTAACGCCTCGGCATTCGGGGAGGATTCGGTGGAGGACGATTCGATGGACATGGCGCTTCCCTGAGTGATGGCGGTGGATCAGCGTAGGGCGTGGCGGACATTATTGCCAGTGTCTGCTGCACGGATCTGCAGGGGCGCTGAAAGTGTCACGGCGTTTGGCGTCATGTGGGTCTATAATTGCGCCTTTCTCAATCAGGATATGTCATGTCTATTTCCCTGTACGCCGCTTCCATTCCTGTCTTTCAGCAAATGCTCAACGCGCTGAGCGACGTTCTGACCAAAGCCGAAGCCTACGCGACCGAGAAGAAAATTCAGCCGCCAGCCCTGCTACAGGCACGTCTGTTCCCGGATATGCTGCCGTTCACCCGTCAGGTGCAGATCGCCGTCGATTTTGCCAAGGGTGCTTCCGCACGCCTGGCAGGCGTCGAGATCCCGCAATACGATGACACCGAAACCACCTTTGCCGAGTTGCAGGCTCTGCTTGCCAAGACACTCGCGTTCATCGGCAGCATCACCCCTGATCAGGTCGACGGCAAGGAAGGCATCGAAATCGTCCTGCGTCCCGGCACTGAAAAGGAAAAGCGCCTGAACGGTCAGGCCTATCTGCTCAGCTACGCCTTGCCGCAGTTTTTCTTTCACGTCACGACTGCCTACGATCTGCTGCGCCACAACGGCGTTGAAATCGGCAAGCGTGATTTCATGGGCAAGTTCTAAAACGCCCGAAATAAAGGGCTTACAGGCTTCTGCCCGAAGGGTGTGGGAGTGACCGGGGCGGCGATCCGTATTGCTCACGAAGTCGATGCATCGAGCGCCCTCTTTCCTGAGGGCTGTACCGGCCTCTTCGCGAGCAGGCCCGCTCCCACGGCCCTCGGCCAGAATCAAAAACGGGCTGGTTTACACCGACGCGTGCTCAGCGTATGGGTGCAGTTCGTTACGCTTTCACGGAGCTTTGGCGTGAGCTTCGGCTCTTACAGGATGCACTGTTTAGTCACTGCCTTGCCGGATTGAGAAGTTTCGACGCAGAGCCTCACGAAATGCACGCCAATGCGCAGCATTGGCGTGACACTCATCTTCAAGCCGCTTTAATTGTCCTCCCGCAGGCCGCGCTGTTGCAGCGGGCTGTATTGATGTTGTTCTGGAGTATTCATGTTGTTGCCCATCCTTCTGTTGTCAGCCGCCGGGTTCACCGTGCTGACTACAGAATTCGTTATCGTTGGCCTTTTGCCAGCCGTTGCCCGCGACCTGAATGTCACGGTCTCGCAGGCCGGGCTGCTGGTGACGTTGTTCGCGTTCACCGTCGCCGCCTTTGGTCCCTTTCTGACCGCCTACTTTTCGCGCTTCGAGCGCAAGCGCCTGTTTGTCAGCATCCTGGTACTGTTCGGCTTTGCAAATGTGCTGGCGGCGCTGGCGCCCAATATCGCCGTGATGGGTATCGCCCGGCTGATTCCCGCGTTGGGCTTGCCGGTGTTCTGGGCGCTGGCCAGCGAGACCGCCGTGGACATTGTCGGTCCGCAGTTTGCTGGGCGGGCGATTGCCAGGATCGGTTTCGGCATCGTTTGCGCCACGGTGTTCGGCATCCCCATCGGTACCCTGATCTCCGACGCGTTCGGCTGGCGCACGGCCTTTCTGGTGCTGGCCGGTCTGGCGTTCGCCAAGGCACTGTTGTTGACGGTCTATCTGCCGAAAACGGTTGCCCGGCCGAACCCGGTCTCGATCCTTGAACAGTTCGGCATCTTGCGCAGCCGGATGATGCAGGGGCACGTGCTGCTCTCGGTGCTGGTGTTCAGCGGCATGTTCACGGCCTATACCTACCTGGCGGACATGCTCGAGCGTCTTGCCGGTTTCGACGGCGCTCTGGTGGGCTGGTGTCTGATGGGCTTTGGTGCTGTCGGCTTGCTGGGCAACTCGCTGGGCGGGCGCATGGTCGACCGCCATCCGTTGATTGCCAGCCTGGTGTTCTGCGCTTTCATGGTCGTCGGCATGGTCGCGGTGGTGCCGAGCATTCATTCGGTGGTGGCCTTGCCACTCGCGCTTGCCGTTTGGGGCATTACCCAGGCGGCCTTGTTTCTGGTCAGTCATGTGCGGCTGATCAAGGCCGCGCCACAAGCACCTGCATTCGCGGCATCACTGAACATCGCCGGCGCCAACCTTGGCATTGGTATCGGCGCGTTGATCGGCGGCAGGGTCATTGATCACCTGGGGCTGGGCAACGTCGGTTTTGCCGCTGCGGGCATCATTGTGCTGGCGATTGTGCTGGCGCTGTTGTTGATCAAGCGTGATCCAGGGCCGCTCCCGGCTTAGCCTGCATCGGTAAACAGCTGGTTCCGAGCACTTTCGGCGATGGCGACAACGCCGGGGTGCCTGACCTTGCGCTCCACGGTAATGGCGTAGAACGATTCGGTCACCGCGTCAGTGTGGCCAACCACTTGTACGCCATACTGGTTCTGCACTTCGTCGGCGATCACGCTGGGCGCCACGAACACGCCGCTGCCGGATTTGCCGAACGCCTTCATCAGCGCGCTGTCATCGAATTCGCCAATGATGCGCGGCTGAATGCTCTGTTCGGCAAACCAGCGCATCAGTCGGCCTCGAACCACGGTTTCCTGGCCTGGAATCAGCAGCGGTGCGCCATGCATGCACTGTGGAAAATCCGTCCCGATACGCTCCGCCATTTCACGCGTGGCGAAAAAACTGACCCCGCATTCGCCCAGCTTCTGGCTATACCCCTTGATGTCCAGATGCGGCGGCATGGGGCTATCGGAAATCACCAGGTCGAGACGCTGAATGGCCAGGTCTGCCAGCAGTCGTTCCAGCTTGTCCTCGCGACAGGTGATGCGGATTGACTCTTCCAGCGTCATGGTCGGTGCGATCAGGCGGTAGACAATGGACTTGGGCACGACGTCGGCCACCCCAATGCGCAACAGCAATTGCTGTTCATCCGGTTGCGAACGCAGCAGGTTTTCCAGGTCATTGCCCAACTGAAACATTTGTTCGGCGTAGGGCAGGGCGAGGCGACCTGCTTCGGTCATTTCCAGTTGCCGACCGACGCGCTGAAACAGATCGACCCCCAGTGACGCCTCCAGCAGACTGATCTGCCCGCTGACGGTCTGCGCGGTCAGATTCAACTGTTCACAGGCGCGCACGATGCTGCCGGTCTTGGCCACGACCCAGAAGTAGTGAAGCTGGCGGTAATTGAGCATATTTTCTGCCGATTCGGTAAAACCGAAGTATATGCCTTATAAAATCGAATTTTCCTTATGTTTCAAGATGTCTAGAATTCGCTCCAATGCCGGGCTGAACAGGCCGCCCGGCTTCACCGACCGAGGAGCCCATGAACAAAGCCCTTTACGCTGTATTACTGAGCGGTTCGCTGCTGGTAGTGGCGGGATGCGATCAGCTAGAGTCTTCCACCAAGCAGGTGGTGAACGCCGCCGCCGACAGTGCAAAACAGGTGGTCGATGACACCCATAAAGCCGCGACCCAGGCACTGGACGAGGCCAGGCAGGAACTTTCGTTGCAGGAGCCACCACCAAACTCGGCTGAAACCGAAAACACGTCTGATAAAGAAATCTGACTTATAACTATTGGCGCAGGCAGGGCAGTGATCTATGGAATACCTATTGGAACTCGCAACAAGTCCGGCAGCCTGGATCGCACTGGCGACACTGGTGGTGATGGAAGTTGTACTGGGCATCGATAACCTGATTTTCATCTCGATTCTCACTAACAAGCTGCCTGAACATCAGCGCGAGAAGGCTCGCAAGCTGGGTATCGGCATGGCGCTGGTGATGCGTCTGGGCCTGCTCAGTACCGTTGCGTACATCGTGCAGCTGACAGAGCCGGTCTTCGAGGTATTTGGTCAGGCGTTCTCATGGAAAGACATGATCCTGATTGCCGGTGGTCTGTTCCTGGTCTGGAAGGCAACGACGGAAATTCACCACAGCATGGACGTCAAGACCGAGGAAGAGAAAGCCTTGGGTTCGGTGGTGGCGCTGAGCATGAGCGCGGCTATCGTGCAGATCCTGATGCTGGACCTGGTGTTCTCCATCGACAGTATCATCACTGCCGTGGGTATGACCGAGCACCTGCCGATCATGGTCATCGCGGTCATCTCTGCTGTCGTGGTGATGCTTGTCGCCGCCAACCCGCTGGCCAAGTTCATCAACGACAACCCGACGGTGGTCATGCTGGCCCTGGGCTTCCTGATCATGATCGGTATGACGCTGATCGCCGAAGGTTTCGGCGCCCATGTGCCCAAGGGTTATATCTATGCGGCCATGGCCTTCTCGGCAGCCGTTGAAGCCTTGAACATGCTGGTACGCAGGGCAAGACGCAAGAAAGCCGCTACTCAGGTGTCCACGCACTGATAGCTGGCGAAACTGTAAAAAAGGTCGGCCCTGGCAACAGGGTCGACCTTTCGCGTTCAAGGTGCTGGCAAATACGCTGATGAGGGCAGATCAGCTAAACGCTGCTCACGCCCTTGTAAGTCAGTTGGCTGCTACAGCGGGAGCCTTGAGATGTTTTGCAAGGACTGGCCGCTTTGCCACGCGCGACTCGACGCTGCGTGGCTGGTGATGGCGACGGGATACGCGCATCACCCCCCACAGCATCGCACTGGCAACGGCAAGCCACGAGGCGATCAGCATCACGATTGTCAATTCCAGGCTCATAAGTGCCTCCACATTCCTGCTTTTTGTTGCGGTCTTGATAACTGACAGTCTAGTACGGGGCATGTTTCGGTTAATTGACCAGTGGCATCGGGCTATGAATTATTTTCGCCATTCCGCTGACCGGGGTGCTGCGCGCGGCTATACCCGGAACCCGGTCGGCTCTATCATCGGTGCTCAGGTCGGGTCGCGGGTTGCCCGATAACAGTTGAAGTGGGTGAACATGCTGTCGGTTTCTTTCAATACCGGTACTGCCGGTGCACTGCGTTCATGGTTGATTGCGGCCTTGCTGACGGGCCTTGCTGGTTGTTCGTCGATGGTTACGCCGGAGATGAAACGCCTTCCGGACCGGGTCGAGCTGACGTCGATTCCGTTCTTTCGGGGTAATGCCTATCAAAGCGGCCCGATGGTGCTGGCTAGCATGCTGGCCAACCAGCAGGTGCAGACAACGCCCGGTTTGCTCGACAAGCCGCTGCAACTGCCGGGTGCCGAGGACCGGCTCGAACAGAACATGCAGAAAGTCGCGCGTGAATACGGGTTCATGGTTTACCCGCTTGATGGCCAATTACAGGACCTGCTGACTCAGGTCTCGGCGGGTTATCCGGTCATGCTGCGTTTTGCCCAGGGCTCTGCGCTGTGGAAAGGGCCGCGTTATGCGGTGTTGATCGGCTATAACCGCATCAAGGAGACCGTGCTGCTCAACGCAGGCATGGATCGTCGCTATTCAATGAGTTTCAGCAGCTTCGCGTCGGCCTGGAAGGACGCGGGCAGTTGGGCGGTACTGATTCAGTCGCCCCGGCAGTTGCCGGCCAATGTCGATGCGCAGCGCTGGCTGCAGGCGGCCGAAGCGTTATCGACATCAGGACAGGAGCAGGCGGCGGGCGAGGCGAAAAGAACGCTGGCACGCGGCGTTAAATGAAATCAACGCGGCAGGAACAAAAACGGCACCGAGAAGGTGCCGTTTTACGTTCAGCAAATCTAGAAACCGAGTCGGTCACGCAGGCTGTAATACCATGCGCCCAGCGCGGTCAGCGGGGTGCGCAGCAGCTGTCCGCCGGGGAACGGGTAGTGGGGCAGGTCGGCGAACGCATCGAAGCGCTCTGCCTGACCGCGTAGCGCCTCGGCCAGTACCTTGCCGGCCAGGTGGGTGTAGGTCACACCGTGTCCGCTGCAGCCCTGCGAGTAATAGATGTTGTCGCCCAGTCGTCCGACCTGGGGCAGACGAGACAGGGTCAGCAGGAAGTTGCCGGTCCACGCGTAGTCGATCTTCACGTTCTTGAGCTGCGGGAACGCCTTGAGCATTTTCGGCCGGATGATGGCTTCGATATTGGCAGGATCTCTGGCACCGTACACCACGCCGCCGCCAAAGATCAGGCGCTTGTCGGCGCTGAGGCGGTAGTAATCCAGCAGGTAATTACAGTCTTCGACGCAGTAATCCTGCGGCAGAAGTGTCTTGGCCAGTTCATCGCTCAACGGCTCGGTGGTGATGACCTGAGTGCCGCACGGCATCGACTTGGCCGCCAGCTCCGGGACCAGATTGCCCAGGTAGGCATTGCCGGCCACGATAATGAACTTGGCCCGGACCCTGCCTTGCGCCGTATGCACCACAGGGTTTGCCCCGCGCTCGATACGAATGGCCGCTGATTGCTCGTAGATCGTGCCACCCAGTGTTTCAACGGCCGCCGCTTCACCCAGCGCCAGGTTGAGGGGATGAATATGTCCACCGGTCATATCCAGCAACCCGCCGATGTACTGATCACAAGCCACGACTTCATTGATCCGGCGCTTGTCCATCAACTCGAGGCCGGTGTGCCCATACCGCTCCCAGAGCCGCTGCTGGGCTTCGAGATGCGCCAGTTGCTTGCTGGTCAGCGCTGCGAATACACCACCATCTTTCAGGTCGCACTGAATGCCGTAACGGGAAACCCTATCGCGAATGATGGATGCGCCTTCGAAGGCCATCTGCCCGAGCAACTGCGCCTGGCGTGGCCCCACGGTTCGCTCGATGACATCGATGTCGCGGCTGTAGCTGTTGACGATCTGCCCGCCATTACGCCCTGATGCGCCGAAGCCGACCTTGGCCGCTTCCAGCACCGTGACCCGAAATCCGTTTTCCAGCAGGAACAGCGCGCTGGACAAGCCTGTGTAACCGGCTCCGATGACACACACGTCAGTTTCGACTTCGCCCTGCAGCGCGGGACGTTCCGGGGCAGCATTGGCTGAAGCCGCATAGAAGGACTGCGGGTAGGGCGTGTTTGCCATCCTGAGACTCCGTTTAATATTCTTGACGATGGCGGCAATCGTACCCGAGATATAAAAGCTCTGCCAGCAGCAGGCGAAAAGAGTCGTTGCCTGTAGTTTGGCAAAAAACGCTGTATTTCATAGGGTTAGCAAAAAAACAGATTGACAGGTATTCGCATATCCGTAGAATGCCGACCCACAGCAGGCACGTAGCTCAGTTGGTTAGAGCACCACCTTGACATGGTGGGGGTCGTTGGTTCGAGTCCAATCGCGCCTACCAGACAAAATCCGCTCTGCTGGGCGGTGTCAAAAGGGTCAGCCGAGAGGCTGGCCCTTTTTTGTGTTGCCAATGATCGAGTAAACGCGCGTGTTGCGCAGTCCTCCCTGAATGCTCATGCGATCCTGTCTAAGCGTGCCTTCGTACTCAAATCCGACCCGCTCGGCGAGTCTCTGGCTGGCTTTGTATCTACCTTGCATAGTTTCCAGTCCGGCGTCGGGGGCGGGCCCAGGATGTCTTGAATCATAATGACGATCCCGTCACTTCTCAGCCTTGCATAGCGATTCGTGATAGCGGGCCCGTCTTCGGAGGCAGCGTTGCTTTCATTGTCGCTCTGAACCGGGCCTGATCCGTTATCAACCACCAGTGCGGCCACGTCATCGTCCATGATTTTTTCTCCTGAGTGATGCATAGGTCGACGCCTATGACACTAGCAAGCGTTATTAGGGCTGGATGATGAGTGATACTGGTAAATATGCTAGGTAAGGTTTCAAAAGGTGGGTGAACACAAGAAGGCCGCACGATCAGCGTGCCGGTAAGGCGAAAGGAATCCGATGTCGCGTGATCACTGGCAGGAGCCTTAAAAAATTCACGTATTCAGAGAGTTACTGCAAAAAAGCGTTTGACAGGCAATCGAATATCCGTAGAATGCCGACCCACAGCAGGCACGTAGCTCAGTTGGTTAGAGCACCACCTTGACATGGTGGGGGTCGTTGGTTCGAGTCCAATCGCGCCTACCAAACAAAATCCGCTCTGCTGGGCGGTAAAAAAAGGGTCAACCGAAAGGTTGGCCCTTTTTTGTTGTGCTTGCGTTACCCGTAGAAAGTGCCAGCTCTCGTGCCAATGCGAGCATTGGCACGAGAGCGTGAGCAGCTTCAGGGAATCAGGCGGTCACGACGCAGCTTTTCAAACACGTCGAAGAACGCATCGTCACTGGCCTGAAATGCCGTGAAGCCCAGTTTGCGGCTCTTCGACATGTCAGTGACTACTTCAATCGGACGGCCGAGATCGGCATCGCTGTGCCATGGCGAAATCAGGCGGTTGATGTCACTTTCCTTGAGCTGATGCTCGCGAACAATGTCATCCCAGATTGCTTGATCGTTGGCCATCTGCGTTTCCAGCGGGGCTGGCTCGCTCGGGAAATCGGCTGGCTGCAAGCCGAAGTATTCGGCGATCTGTCCCCACATCCAGCTCCAGCGGAACACATCGCCGTTGGTGATGTTGAACGCCTGATTGGCCGCTGCAGGTGTGGTCGCGGCCCACAGTTGCTGGCGGGCCAGCTGCCGCGCATCGGTCATGTCGGTCAGGCTGTCCCACTGCACACGTGAGCCCGGGAACACGAAAGGTCGGCCCGTGGCTTTACAGATCGAGGCGTAAACGGCCAGAGTCGTCGCCATGTTCATCGCGTTGCCGACGGCGACACCGGTCACGGTGTGCGGACGATGGACGCTCCAGGTAAAGCCATCCTTCTCTGCGGCAGCGAAGACTTCGTCTTCCTGAGCGTAGTAAAAGTTCTCGATATCGAGGCGCGCCTGCGATTCCCTGAACGGCGTTTGCGGCAGGGTGCCTTTGCCATACGCTTCAAACGGGCCGAGGTAATGCTTGAGGCCGGTCACCAGCGCGACATGCTTGACACTGCCAGCGGGCCGCACAGCGTCCAGCACGTTACGCACCATCGCGGCATTGACTCGGATGTTTTCTGCTTCAGTGGCCTGACGCGACCATGTCGTGATGAAAACGTGGGTGGGCTTTAAATCAGCCAGAGCCACACGTACGGACTCCGGGTTCTGCAGGTCTGCAGCAACCGGGATCACGCCGGGCCGCGCTGACGGGCTACGGGAGAGGGCGGCAACCTGCCAATCGTTTTCCAGTAACAACTGCGTGATTGCGCTGCCGACAATGCCACTTGCGCCAACAACCAGGGCGGTCTGAGTCATAGGGGTCTCCTGAGACGGGGAAGAAAGTAATGAACCGTCTGCTGTCTCAGAACAGAATCAGGCCATACCGTTCAACCCGATTGTCCCGATTACCCCGTCACGTGGCTCCGTGCACCGGAAACGTCTTCGGACTCGTTGGCATATGACTTGACGATGGTTTTGGTCGCACTGCTGGCTTTCAGGTCGTCAAGTTTCTGCGGCGCAAGCCATTTGCAGGCGGCAATTTCGTTCTGCGGCGATGGCTCGCTGGAGGCTGGAACCTGAGCGGTAAAAACGTAGTGGGCCACTTGATCCTTCTCGTACACATCGAGGTACAGAAGATCAAGGTCGGCAAGCCCGGTTTCCTCGCACAGTTCACGCACTGCGGCCTGGAAGGGCGTTTCACCCGCTTCAATCCTGCCGCCGGGCAATGCCCAGCGGGATTTCGGTTTGCGCACGTAAAGGACCTGGCCGTCACGTTTGCAGATGACTGTCGCGCGTTGTTTCATAATCCGTTCACCTGTTAAACGTCCGTTGACATGAGTATCTGCAAGGACTGCGTGAACTTGAGACTCAAAGACAGTCAGTGGTAGTCACCAAAATGTAATAAATAGTTCATTTTGGCGGGTGCGCCGCTCAGGTCTTAGCGTGAAACAGCCAGAGCGAGACGCACAGCAGGCGGGTTGCCGAGGTCTGCAACCCGTTTGCTGCATTAGAGTATGGACATCAGTGGGCGGTTAGCCGCGTTCGGTTCACCGGGGGCGACGTACGGCATGTCCGTGCGCTCAGCCTTCCCTGGCTGTTGGCTGCACGTCAGGCAGCGTTCGAGTCGGCAGCCGCTTCCTGCTTGAGGCTGTCCATGTCGATGACAAAGCGATACTTGACGTCGCCCTTTAGCATCCGCTCATAAGCCTCGTTGATGTCCTGCATGTTGATCATTTCGATGTCGGAAACGATGCCGTGCTCGGCGCAGAAATCCAGCATTTCCTGGGTTTCCTGAATGCCTCCGATCAACGAGCCAGCCAGGCTGCGACGTTTGAAGATCAGGTTGAACACCGCTGGTGACGGATGCGGTTCTGCCGGCGCGCCGACCAGTGTCATGGTGCCGTCGCGCTTGAGAAGAGACAGAAAGGCGTCCAGATCATGCGGCGCTGCGACCGTGTTGAGGATAAAGTCCAGGCTGTTGGCCTGAGCGGCCATCTGTGCCGCGTCTTTGGATACGACTACTTCGTCGGCGCCCAGGCGCAAGCCATCTTCTCGCTTGTTGGGGGAGGTCGTGAACAGCACAACATGTGCGCCCATGGCGTGGGCAATCTTGACGCCCATGTGGCCGAGACCGCCAAGCCCGACAATGCCGACTTTCTTGCCCGGGCCGACCTTCCAGTGGCGCAAGGGGGAATAGGTGGTGATACCCGCGCACAACAGCGGCGCTACGGCGGCCAGGTTGGCATCATGAGAGATGCGCAAGACGAACTTTTCCTTGACCACGATCTTGTCGGAGTAGCCGCCGAATGTGTTCTCGCCGCCAAATACCGGGCCATTGTAGGTGCCGGTGAAGCCGCTCTCGCAATATTGCTCGTCACCCTCGGCGCACGATGTACATTGCTGGCAGCTGTCGACCATGCAGCCGACGCCAGCCAGGTCGCCGACCTTGAATTGCTTGACGTCGGAGCCGACCGCCGTGACCCGACCGACGATTTCGTGACCCGGAACAGAAGGATAGAGTGTGTTGTGCCACTCATTGCGCGCAGTGTGCAGGTCCGAGTGGCACACGCCGCAGTAAAGGATGTCGATCTGAACATCGTCAGCGCCGGGCGAGCGACGTTCGAATTGATGGGGTTTGAGTATGTCTTGGGCAGATTGCGCTGCGTAGCTGTACGTCTTGACCATTACTGTCACCTGTTCAATTGAATAAATGTAACGCCGTACGACAGCATAGCCGAGCCTCGCTGCGCGGCAATGCACCTGAATCTGACACATGAGGGAGCCGTGTAGTGCCCTGCGTCACACAAGCGTCATAGGGGAATACAAGGGTCTGCCAAAAAGGTATGAACTTTGCAACAATGCCTGACACGCTTGTAATCTCTGGTCATTATTTTAAGGATGACCGCCGTCGGCTCATGCATCTGGGTGTTTCCATGAAAGTCTCACTTCTGGCCACGGGCCTTTGCCCAAGCGTAGCGTGCACCTCACGTACTCCCGGCAGCGCCTCGGCAGCCAACCGCGACCGATTCTCCTGTCACGCGTCTATCGAAGCACTCATCAGCGCCGCACGCGAGCAGACAGCGGATATTGCCTGGGCTGCATACGCCGCTGGCGAACTGAAATGCCTGCTCGGACAGGGCGACAACACCGTTGTCTGGCCAGTACACATCGCGGCTGAAGACTTCGAAGCGTATTGCGCTCAATTGCAGCTGCATTGCCGGGTCGCAGGGCAGGGCGAGGGCGTGCTGGGCTGGGTGTTGGCACCGATGGCCGACAAAGACCACCCCCTGCTGGTGGATCTGGCCGCCAGACTGGGCTCGCTGTTGCAGACCGCCGCGTTGATCCGCGCGCAGAACACTCAGCGGGTTCTGTATGAAATCAGCCTGCTGGCCAGCTCCACGCTGGACCGCGGCGCTTTTCTGCAAGGCATTCATGAGCAATTGGGGGCGCTGATCGATGCCGAGAACTTCTACGTTGCGCTGTATGACCGGCAAAGCGGCAAGATCACGTACCCTTATTACATTGACCGTTTCGATGACGAAGCGATGGCTCACGAGACGTTCGAGTTTATCGACGCTGACCGGATGTCGCTGACCGGGTATGTCTTGAGCAGCGGGCAGCCTTTGTTTCTCGATGCCGCCTGCATCGAACTGGCCAAAGCCGAGAACCGCTTTTACTGCGTCGGACGTCTGCCCGAGTTCTGGATGGGCGCGCCCTTGAAAAATGCATCGGATGAAGTCTTCGGCATGGTCGCGATGCAGGTTTACGATGTGTCTCGTGTCTACAGTGCCCAGGATCGTGCATTGTTCGCCGTCGTGTCGCGCCATGTGGCGATGGCACTGGACCGGCAGTTGCGCCGAACTGACCTGGAACAGGTGGTAGCCCTGCGCACGCAACAACTTTCTGCAGCCAATGACGCGTTGCGTCAGGAAGTCAGGGATCGCGAGCGTGCCGAGCATCTGCAGAGTGCCCTGTTCCAGATTGCCGAGCTTTCCAGTCAGCCCGGCGACATGAACGAGCTTTTCCGCAGCCTGCACATGATCGTCGGCGAGCTGCTGGTGGCGCTCAATTTCTACATCGCGCTTTACGACAGCGCGACGGGCGAAGTGACCTTTCCGTATTACATTGACGAGTTCAAGCCCACGCCGCCGCGTTCACGACGCGGGCAGCGAGGGTTTACCGAGTATGTGATAGGCCAGCGGCGACCGTGCCTGATCGATTACGATGAAGCCCGCAGGCTGGAAAGCCTTGGCGAGATCGAGGTCCAGCGACAATCCGGTCGTTGTTCTTCATGGCTGGGCATTCCGCTGTTCGACGGCGGACAGGTTCGCGGCGTGCTGGTGGTGCAGAGTTATTCCAAGGACGTCAGCTATACCTTGCGCGATCAGGAACTGCTCACCTTTGTTTCTCGTCACATCGATACGGCACTGTCCCGGCGCAGCGCGGCAGACGCGATCCATACCGCCAATGTTTTGCTTGAAGCCAGGGTTCGAGACAGGACCCGTGAGCTGGATCGGGCCAACGCCAGACTGCAGCACGAAAACTCCCACGACTCGCTGACCGGGCTGCCCAATCGCAGCCATTTGCAATATCGCCTGAGGCATGCCTGGCAGGACTTCTGCCGCGATGGCCAGCAACTGATCGTCATGTTCATCGATCTGGATCGCTTCAAGATGATCAATGACAGCCTTGGCCATCACTGCGGCGACATCCTTCTGGTGCAGGCCGCCGAGCGTTTGCGCAGTTGCATGCGCGAAAAGGACCTGTTGGCGCGGCTGGGCGGTGACGAGTTCGCCGTGTTGAGCATCGACACGCCGTTGCAGACCGGCACGGAGATTGCCCAGCGAATACTGACGGCGTTCGAGCAGCCGTTCGTGATCGATGATCACACGGTTTTTTCTTCCTGCAGTATCGGTGTGGTGGGCGCCGACAGCCGCTTCCATCAGGAGCCGGCTGACCTGCTGCGCGATGCCGATACCGCCATGTACCGGGTCAAGAATGGCGGCCGGGACAGCTTCGCGGTGTTCAATCAGGCGTTGCGTCGCGAGGTATCGGATCAGGTCGAGCAGGAGGGCGCCTTGCGCACGGCGCTGAAACGTACGGATCAGTTGATTCCCTATTTTCAGCCGGTGATTTGCGTCAATAGCGGAAAGTTGCTGGCGTTCGAGGCGCTGATCCGCTGGTGCATGCCGGATGGGCGAGTCGTCGGGCCAGAGAGCTTTCTACCTGCGCTAGAGGGGCTGCGTCTGATTGGCCGTCTGGACTTTTACATGCTCAAGCGTGTGGTTGCCATTCTGGCGCAACCCGAAAACGGTCATTGGCCACCCGTGCATGTGAACTGTTCGAGTTACAGCATCACCCGTCCGGCATTCGCGGCGGAAGTGCTGGCGATGCTTGCCGAACACAATGTTGCGCCCGAGCGTCTGTGCCTGGAGCTCACCGAAGGCGCACTGGTGGCCGATCCCGAGCAGGCACGCCTGTCAATGAAGCTTCTGGCCGAGCACGGCATGTCGGTCATGCTCGACGATTTCGGCGCGGGCTTCTCTTCGCTCAGCTACGTGCACCAGTACCATTTCAGCGGATTGAAAATCGACAAGTCGTTTATCTTCGGCCTGGCTTCCAGTGTACGCAGCCGCGCGATTGTGCGTGCCATCGTGCGCATGGCCGAATCCCTTGATCTGACCGTGGTTGCCGAAGGGGTCGAGGACCGTGAAACCCTTGAGCTGCTGCGTGAGATTGGCGCCACACAGGCGCAGGGCTACTACTTTTCCGAGCCGCTGCCGATTGAGCTATTGAATATCAACACCGGCCGTGCGGCAGGCTGAAGCTCGGCCAATGCTTGCCGCAGGCGGCCGGATGCATCCGTTTTTTGACGCGATCTGTATGCCCTGTTTTTATTTAATCTTTAAAATCAACAGGTTAATTATTTGTAGGGCAGTTGGCACTGGACTTGCTGTTGAACCTGCGCAACAGGTTCATCAGGAGGTGAGAGATGATTATTGGCACGAGTGCGCTTGAGCAGCTTGTTTCCCGAGCTGTCGTCGGGCGCAAGACCGTAGACGAGGTGTCCCAGGACGCCTTCAGCTCGGTCGCTGCCGCTGGCCTGACATCAGGTTCGGCACCGGTTACCGCGCAGACCAGCAGTTCGACATCGCAGGACAGCAAGCAGGACAACAGTGGTTACAACGAATCCTTTGCACGGATGATGATCAACCTGAAATCCGCCGGTGATACGTCACTGTCGGAAAAGACGGCTGACCGTGACAATGGTGTCATCGGTTCAGTGGCTGGTACCACCAGCACCACTGACACGGCATCGACGGATTCGGTACAACAGAAATTCATGGACTCTCTGAAGCAGACAGCCGAAGAGAAAGTGCGCGAAAAGCTGACGGGCATCACCCAGAAAGACTATGACGCCATGGCACCTCAGGACCAACTGGCCATTGACCAGAAGGTTCAGGACGCGCTCAAGGACAAGCAGAACGACGTTGCGGATGACATCAACACCCGCATCAGAGGTATCAAGGCCGGTATGGTGGCCTGATGTTTGTTCGGCGACTTTGATGACCTTTTCGTGAACAAGCGAAGACTACCTCCATACACCGCAGTTGATGCGGGTGTATGGAGGTAGTATTCAAGCCCTCTCACCCCAATTGATGCCTGTACGGCAAATCCGGCCCGACCTTTGTGCAGGTCAGCGCGGCCGCGCCGACGGCAAAATTCAGCATCTCGTCCAGTGTTTCCCGTGACAGCGTTGACAAGCCTTGCGGCGTATCGAGCTGGCGTTCACTGAGGAAGGTCAGCAGCGCGGCCTGAAAAGTATCCCCGGCCCCGACGGTATCGGCGGTGGCCACGGTTTTTGCCGGCACCGACCAGGTGCCGTGCTGACGGGTGAAGACGCTGGCGCCTTGCGTGCCGCGGGTGACGATGACCAGTTGTGTACGCTTGCCGAGCCAGCCTTCGGCAATCTTTTGTGGGTCGCTGTCCGGGTACAACAGGTGCAGGTCTTCGTCGCTGACCTTGATCAGGTGCGCATGCTCGGCGAATGCTGCGACCTGGCTGCGCCAGCGCTGAATGTCCGGTGCCGGGTTGAGGCGCACATTGGGGTCCAGCGAGATCAGGCGGGTGCTGCTTTCACGGGCTACCAGCGCCAGCAGCGTGTCGGCAATCGGCTGCACCACCAGTGAAAACGAGCCGACGTGAATGCCGCGTACCTGCCCGTCGAGTTGCGGCAGGTGTTCCAGGCGCAACTGGCGGTCCGCGCAGCCATCGCCTCGAAAGCTGTAAGTTGGCGATCCATCGCTGCCCACGGCGACCATGGCCAGTGTAGTGGGTGCGTCGAATTCGATCAGGTGATCGGTATTCACGGTTTCCTTTTCCAGCACGGCACGCAGCCGACGGCCCAGGTAATCGGTGGACAGCCCGGCCAGGAAGCTCGCTTCCACACCCAGGCGGCGCAGGCCGATCGCAACGTTGAACGGAGAGCCACCGGCAATCGCATCAAACCCCAATCTGTTCAGGGAACCGCTGTCATCAGCGCGGGTGAAAATGTCGAACAGTGCTTCGCCACAAACCAGAAACATAAGTGCTCCATGAAAAAACGGTTCAAACCTTGCGCAGTTGCGCCTGATAACGCTGATAGACCTGCTGATAGGCGGCCACATTATGCACCACGGGGTGCGTCTCACTGCTTTGATCGAGACTTACGCAGCGTTCGCACAGTTGCTGCAGGTCCTGAACCTTGCCGTTGGCGTGCGACCAGCACCAGGCCGCCTGAATGGCAGCGCCCAGCGCAGCGGCTTCCGAGTGGTCGGTGCAGATCACCGGGGTGTTCATGATGTCAGCTACGATCTGCCGCCACACGGCACTTTTCGAGCCTCCGCCGATCAGGCGGATCTTCTCGCTTTTGATACCGCTGTCGCGCAGCAGATCGAGACCGTAGCGAAGGCCGAAGGTGGTGCCTTCGACCACCGCGCGGGACAGGTTGGCCTGGTTCAGATTGGTGCTGTCCAGCCCGACGATGCTGCCGGTAGCGTCGGGCAGGGCGGGCACGCGTTCGCCATTCAGAAAGGGCAGCATCAGTACGCCTTCGGCACCGATCGGCGCCTGGGTGACCGCTTGGTTGAAGCCGGCGATGTCGAGGGCGAACAGCTCGCGAATGGCGGTCGTCGCGTTGGTCAGGTTCATCGTGCAGATCAGCGGCAACCAGCCGCCGGAGGATGAGCAGAAGGTCGCGACCGATTCATGCTCGCTGACCCGTGCCTCATCGGCATAGGCATACACCGTACCGGAAGAGCCGAGGCTCATGGTGATCAGCCCCGGCTGGATATTGCCCGTGCCAATCGCGCCCATCATGTTGTCGCCGCCACCACTGGACACCAGAGCGTCAGGGTTCAGGCTCAGCAATCGGGCAACTTCAGGACGCAGCACGCCGACCGGTTCGTGGGCTTGCAACAGCTGCGGAAGTGCCTTGCCCAACCGGCCGCTCGGGTCGATGCGCGCAAGCAATGGCAGGTCCCACTCGCGAGTGCGCACGTTGAAGTAGCCGGTGCCCGACGCGTCGCCAAACTCGGTGCAGCAGCGACCGGTCAGCCAATAGTTGAGGTAGTCGTGGGGCAGCAACACTTTGTCGATCCGCTCGAACAGCTGCGGGAACTGCTCCTTGGTCCACAACAGTTTGGACACGGTATAGCCTGGGGCGATGACCAGGCCAAGGCGTTGCAGCGACCCCTGCGCGCCTCCCAGGTCGTCCAGCAGGCGCTGGTTTTCCGGTGCCGACTCGGTGTCACACCACAGCTTGGCCGGGCGCAGTACCTCGCCGTGGGCATCGAGCAGCACCAGGCCGTGTTGCTGGCCTGACACACCGATGCCCTGGATCTGCTGTCCGGAAACGCCCGACGCTGCCAATGCCTCGCGGGTCGCCTTTTGCAGCGCGTCCAGCCATTGCTGCACGTCCTGTTCACGGCGGCCGTTATGGTCGCTGATCAGGCTGTGCGGCGCCGAGCCTTCACCCAGCACGTTGCCGCTTTCGGTATCGAGCACCAACACCTTGGTGCCCTGGGTCCCGCAATCGATTCCAAGAAACATGGGAAGTCCCTCAGGCCCTGGCGGTCAAAAGTTTTTCCAGTGTGCCACTCACACCCAGCGTGCGCAGATCATTGAGGTTCTGCTCGAAAGCCGCCACGAAGGCTGCGGATTTCGGAATGGCCGAGCCAAATATTTCTTCCACCGCCAACAAGCGCTCGGCAATGAGCGCGTCATCAGCCACCAGCGCCTGGCAGAACTCGGCACGCGGGTCAGGAATCCTGTAGGTTGTGCCGTTCTCGTCAACACCCTTCAGGTACAGCGCCCATGCGGCGACTACCAGTGAGGCACGCTCGAGATTGCCCTGATCGACGATCAGACGATTGATCGTCGGAATGGTGAACTTGGGAAATTTCGACGAACCGTCCGAGCAGACCCGTTCCAGCTGGTCGGCAATCGCCTGGTTGGAAAAACGCTCGATCAGGGTGTCTTTGTAACCTTCCAGGTCGATGCCTGGCACCGACGCCAGTTGCGGGGTGACGTCGAGGTCCATGTAGGCGCGGATATAGCTCACGAACAGCGGGTCATTCATGGTTTCGTGTACAAAACGATAACCTTTGAGGAAGCCCAGGTAGGTCAGTGCCAGATGACTGCCGTTGAGCAGTTTGATTTTCATCTCTTCATAGGGCGTCACGTCATCGGTGAATTGCACGCCGACTTTCTCCCATGCCGGGCGACCATTGACGAACTTGTCTTCCAGCACCCACTGCACGAACGGTTCGCAGACCACCGGCCAGGCGTCGTCGATGTGTTTATCGTCTGCCAGTTGCAGACGGTGGGCTGCGCTGGTCATCGGTGTGATACGGTCGACCATCGCGTTGGGAAAGCTGACGTTTGCCTTGATCCAGTCGTGCAGCTCGGCATCGCGCAACGTGGCAAATGCCAGCAATGCCTTGCGTGTCACTGCGCCGTTGTGTGGCAGGTTATCGCAGGACATCAGGGTAAAGGCCGGCGTGCTTTGCGCCCGGCGCCGCGCCAGCGCGGCGCAGAGGAAGCCGAATACCGTCTTTGGCTGATCCGGATTCGCCAGGTCGTGCTGGATCTGCGGCAGATGGGCCATGAACTGACCGTTGCTGTCGTCAATGCAGTAACCGCCTTCGGTGATGGTCAGCGAGACGATGCGGATGTCCGGGCTGGCAAGCTTGTCGATCAGCGCCTGCGGACTGTCATCGGCCAGCAGCATGCCGCTGATCGAGGCAATGATGCGGGTTTGGGTATCGGGTGTGTCACCCAGTTCATACAGCGTGTACAGGTAGTCCTGTTGTGCCAGAGCGTCGCGCACGGCCTTGTCTTCAGGACGCAGGCCCACGCCGCAGATGCTCCACTCGAAGCCTTCGCCGCTGTTCATCAGCGCATCGGTGTAAAACGCCTGATGCGCACGATGGAAGCCGCCGACGCCGATATGGGCAATGCCCTGGCGAGTGCTGTCGACGGTGTAGGCGGGCAGGGCAATGTCGGCGTCCAGTCGGGACAGATTGTTTTTGTTCAGTTTCATGAGGGGCTCTCCGGAACTCAGGCGGCGGCAGTCTGCAAGGCTTTGGCAATCACCAGACCTTGAGCGTCGAACAGGTGGCAGTGGGCACTGTCGAGATGCAGGTTCAGCGTTTCGCCGTACTGGCTGGCCAGATCACCACGAATACGCATGGTCAGCGCCTCGCCCGAACGGGTGCGCACGTGACAGTACGTGTCGCTGCCAAGACGTTCGCTGACATCGGCAATCACCTGCAACTGGCAATCCTCACTCTGGGCAAGGTTCAGGTGTTCCGGGCGGATGCCCAGCGTCACAGCGGCGCCAACGCTTTGTCCTGCGCCATTGACTGGCAGGCTGATACGCGTTCCGGCATCCAGCTCGACTTCGCAACTGCTGCTGTCCGCCCGGCTGATCCTGCCCTTGAGGAAGCCCATTTTCGGCGTGCCGAGGAAGCCGGCAACGAACAGGTTGGCCGGGTGGTGATACAACTCGAGCGGCGAGCCGACCTGCTCGACCTTGCCGCCATTGAGGACGACAACCTTGTCGGCCAGGGTCATGGCTTCCACCTGATCATGCGTCACGTAGATCATGGTGGCCTGCAACTCTTTATGCAGGCGCGACAACTCCAGGCGGGTCTGCACGCGCAGCGCGGCGTCGAGGTTGGACAGCGGCTCGTCGAACAGGAAAATCTTCGGGTTGCGCACAATGGCCCGGCCAATCGCGACACGCTGACGTTGTCCGCCGGACAGCTGCTTGGGCTTGCGCTCCAGCAGTGGTCCGAGCTCCAGAATACGTGCGGCTTCATCGACCTTCTTCTTGATCTCGGCCTTGTCACCGCCCGCCAGGTCCAGCGCAAACGACAGGTTCTTGCCGACGGTCATGTGCGGATACAGCGCATAGGTCTGGAACACCATGGCCAGGTCACGCTTGGCCGGGGTCACCTGAGTGATGTCCCTGCCATCGAGCTCGATGGTTCCCGATGTCACTTCCTCGAGCCCGGCGATCAGCCGCAGCAGGGTGGATTTGCCGCAGCCCGAAGGCCCGACGAAGACCACGAACTCGCGGTCTTTCACGTCCAGGTCGATGCCCTTGATGATCTGGTGACCGTCAAAGCCTTTTTGCAGATTGCGGATGCTCAGATTAGCCATGTTGGACTCCTTCTTGTTCTTTGGGCCGGGCTATTTGACAGCGCCGAACGACAGGCCGCGAACCAGTTGTTTTTGACTGATCCAGCCGAAAATCAGAATGGGCGCACAGGCCAGGGTCGAGACCGCTGACAGCTTGGCCCAGAACAACCCTTCGGGGCTGGAGTAGGAAGCGATCAAGGCAGTCAACGGGGCCGCGGCGGACGAGGTGAGGTTCAGCGACCAGAACGCTTCGTTCCAGCACAGGATCAGCGACAGCAACGCGGTGGACGCCAGGCCGCCCTTGCAGATCGGCATCAGCACGCGAAAGATTTCCTGGCGGGTGCTGGCCCCGTCCAGCCGCGAGGCCTCGAGGATCTCGCCGGGGATATCCTTGAAGTAGGTGTAAATCATCCAGACCACGATCGGCAGGTTGATCAGCGTATAGATGATGATCAGTGCCAGACGCGAATCCAGCAGGCCAAAGGTCTTGGCCAGCAGATAGATCGGCATCAGCACGCCCACCGGCGGCAGCATCTTGGTAGACAGCATCCACAGTAGCGTGCCTTTGGTGCGCTTGGTCTCGAAAAACGCCATGGAATATGCCGCAGGAATCGCGATCAGCATCGCCAGTACCGTCGCGCTGAAGGAAATCAGCACCGAGTTCCAGGCAAAATGGAAGTAATCGCTGCGCTCCTGAATATGCAGGTAGTTTTCCAGCGTCGGGGTGAAGAACAGCTGTGGCGGTGTCGCGAACGCATCGATCTCGGTCTTGAAGCTGGTCAGGACCATCCAGAAGATCGGAAAGAACACCAGCGCAGCGATGATCCAGGACAGGGCCCCGAGCAGCAGGCTTTGCAGACGGCGTGATTGTTTGAGGGTCATCATGGCAAGGTCCTCATGACTTGTCGGTGAGGTTTTTGCCGATCATCCGGATCAGGATGATCGCCGCGATGTTGGCTATGACCACTGCAATCAGGCCGCCCGCCGAGGCCATGCCGACGTCGAACTGCAGCAGCGCCTGGATGTAGATCAGGTAAGCCAGGTTGGTCGAGGCAAAGCCCGGCCCGCCATTGGTCGTGGTGAAGATTTCAGCGAATACCGAAAGCAGGAAGATCGTTTCTATCATTACCACCACGGCAATCGGACGTGCCAGGTGCGGCAGGGTCAGGTGCCAGAAGATTGCCAGGGGACCTGCGCCGTCCAGCCGCGCCGCTTCTTTCTGCTCTTGATCGAGCGACTGCATGGCGGTCATCAGGATCAGGATCGCGAACGGCAGCCATTGCCAGGAGACGATGATAATGATCGACAGCATCGGGTAATGGGCGAACCAGTCGATGGGTTGCGCGCCGAAGAACTTCCAGACCGCCGCGAGTACGCCGGACACCGGGTGGAAAATCAGGTTTTTCCAGATCAGCGCACTGACCGTGGGCATGATGAAGAACGGCGAGATCAACAGCACACGGACGATGCCACGACCGAAAAACTCACTGGCTTCCAGCAGCGCCGAAATCAGCACGCCGAAGATCACGCTGATCGCCAGCACACTGCCGACCAGCAGTAAGGTATTGCCGGCACCCGGCAAAAAGCCGCTGTCGGTCACGAAGTACTGGAAGTTTTCCAGGCCGACGAATTCGTTTTCGCCAGGGGAGAGCAGGTTGTAGCGGATCAGCGAGAAATAAATGGTCATGCCCAGCGGCACGATCATCCACACCAACAGAAGCGCCACCGAAGGACTGACCAGAAACCAGCCCGGCTTGAATCGACGGCTTTTGAGCGGTTGCTGTTCGCCGGACAAGTCCGTGCGTTCAGGGGAGGCTGAGGTATTCATGGGGAGCTCCGAACCGGATTGCACCAGAGTTGTTGCGCAGTTGAGCGGCAGGGCGAAAGCATCGGCTTTCGCCCTGGTGCGTGACGGTTACTTTTTCGGGTAACCCGCTCGTTTCATGTCGCGCGCGGTAGCGGTTTGCGCATTCTGCAAGGCTTGATCCACAGTGGACTGACCTATGAGTGCTGCGGAGAACTGCTGACCGACGCTGGTGCCGATGGCCTGGAACTCGGGAATGGTGACCAGTTGAATGCCGACGTAAGGCACGGGCTTGAGGGTTGGCGACTTGGGATCGACCTTCTTCAACGACTCAAGCGTGATGTTGGCAAACGGTGCTGCCTTTTTGTACTCGTCGGTGTAGGTCGAGGCGCGGGTGCCCGGCGGTACGTTGGACACGCCGTCGGTATCGGCAACCAGTTTGGCGTACTCTTTCGAGGTGGCCCACTGGGTGAACTCGGCAGCGTCCTTGGTGTTCTTGGCGCTGGTCGGGATCGCCAGCGACCACGAGTACAGCCACGACGAGCCCTTGTCGGTCACCTCATGCGGGGCGTAGGTGAAGCCGACGCTGTCGGCCACTTTGCTCTGCTTCTTGTCGGTCACGAATGAACCGGCAACGCTGGCGTCGACCCAGATGGCGCACTTGCCGCTGTTGAACAGCGCAAGGTTCTCGTTGAAACCGTTGCTGGAGGCGCCCGGCGGCCCGGACTGCTTCATGGTGTTGACGTAGAAGTTCAGCGCATTCTTCCACTCTGGCTGATCGAACTGTGGCGTCCACTTCTCATCGAACCAGCGTCCGCCAAAGGCGTTGGCCAGCGTGGTGATCAGCGCCATGTTCTCGCCCCAGCCAGCCTTGCCGCGCAGGCAGAGACCGTACTGTTCCTTGGATTTGTCGGTCAGTTTGCCGGCGAACTCGGCGATCTGCGTCCAGGTAGGGCGCTCTGGCATGGTCAGGCCGGCCGCCTTGAACAGGTCGGTGCGGTAGTAAGTGATCGAAGCTTCAGCATAGAACGGCAGGGCGAACAGTTTGCCGTCCACCGACAGGCCGTCACGCACGGAAGGGAACACATCGTCCAGCTCGTAACTGGCAGGCAGGTCTTTCATTTCCTGCAACCAGCCTTTCTGACCCCAGAGTGAGGCTTCGTACATGCCGATGGTCAGCACGTCGAACTGGCCGCCCTTGGTGGCGATGTCGGTGGTCAGTCGCTGGCGCAGGACGTTCTCTTCCAGCACGACCCAGTTGAGCTTGATGTCGGGGTGCTGTTCTTCGAAGGTCTTGGAGAGGCGCTGCATGCGAATCATGTCACTGTTGTTGACCGTGGCGATGGTCACGGTCCCCGCTGTGGCACTGCCACTGAACACGAAACAGGTACTGAGGACGGAACTGGCGAGCAGAAGTTTTGCTGAGTTCTTCATTGATCACTCCTCTTCCACGCCCAAAGGACTGTAGAAGGATGGTTATTGTTTTTTTCTCTTCCGGAGGTGAGGAAGATGTGTACTGATTACACCGGCGTTCGGTCTGAAAGACAAATCCTGCGCCGCACTCTGACTGATACTTTTTTGCACTCGGGTGCGAAAAGCCAACAGCGCCGAATCGCCCATAGGACGGCTTCGACGCATCTTCAGCGTAGACGATGAGGGCGAGAGCGGGGCGAATCAGTACAGGTTTTGTTCGGTCAGACGCTGAACGGCGAGGCGGCGGTAGTGCGACGGGGTCATGCCCTTGAGTTGCTGAAAGCGCCGATTGAAATTGGAAATATTGTTGAATCCGGACTCGAAGCACACATCGGTGACCGGTTTGTCGCCGTCGGCAAGCAGTTCACACGATTTGCTGATGCGCAGCCGATTGACGAACTCCACGAAGCAGCGCCCGGTAGCCTGTTTGAACACCCGGGAAAAATAGGTCGGCTTCATGCCCAGATACTCGGCGACTTCCTCCAGCGGCAGCTCGCGGCCATAGTGGGTGAAGATATAATCCACCGCCCGGTTGGTGCGATCCACACTGTGCTCGTCCGCCGTGTGGGCCACCGCCGTGCCTGACAGCAGCTGGTAGTCGTCGCTGGCGGCCAGCAGCTCGAGCAGGATGAAGAAGTGGCCCAGGCGAGTGATGCCTCGTGAGTCGGCGATCTTCTGCATTTGCTTCATGGCCTGACGAATCGTGCGTTTGCAGCGAAATTCGATGCCGTAGCGGGCGCGCTCCAGTAAAGGCGTCAGGGTCTTGAGTTCGGCAAACACCTGATTGCCGCTTTCCAGCAGCTCGTCGGTAAAGTTGACCAGCATGTCGCGCTTGGGCACCACCTCGCCATCGTCGATCTGGCTGATCCAGTTATGCGGCAGGTTGGGGCCGGTGAGAAACAGGCTGGCAGGATTGAAATTGCCGATGTAGTCGCCGACAAACACCTTGCCCGAGCTGGCGACAATCAGGTGCAGCTCGTATTCCTTGTGGAAGTGCCAGCGCACCAGCGGGCAGGGAAAACCGTGCTCGCGGTAGATGATCGACAGACCGTTGTGGTCGTCCATCAATTCGTAGGAAGGGTCGGCGATTCTTGTTGTTTTATTCATTGGCGATGTCATGTTCATCCGTTGCCAAAAGAGTAATGTGCCTGATTTTTCAGTTCAATGCCCGGTCGTTGGCAAAAATCACCTACGATCAGGCCCCTGCACAGTGGAGGCGTTGCCCGATGAAACAGATCCTGCTGATCGGTATGGGGGCCGGTGATCCCGAGCAGATCACCCTGCAGGCTGTCGCGGCACTGAACCGTGCAGAGGTGATCTTTATCCTCGACAAGGGGTACGTCGACGATCAGTTGCTGAGGCTGCGCAAAGAGCTCTGTCAGCGCTATATCACTCATGAACGCTACCGTCTGGTGCAAGTTCAGGATCCTCGACGTGAAGATGATCCGCAGGCCTACGAGCGCGGCATCGAGGGGTGGCACGAACAGCGCGCAATACTCTTCGAGCGGTTGTTGACCGATGAGCTTGGTGTGGATCAAGTCGGCGCGTTTCTGGTCTGGGGCGACCCGTCGCTCTACGACAGCACAATGCGCATCCTTGATCAGGTCCTGGCGCGGCGCAACGAGGTATTCGAGTATCAGGTGATTCCCGGTATCACCAGCGTCCAGAGCCTGGTCGCGCGGCACCGGATCCCGCTCAATCGCATCGGCGAGTCGATTCTTATCACCACCGGCCGACGCATGGCGACAGCTCCGCTGGAGCACCTCGGCAACGTCGTGGTGATGCTCGACGCGCACTGCACATTCGAGCGTTATGTGGGGCAGGGGCTGGACATCTATTGGGGCGCGTATCTGGGCACGCCGGACGAGATACTGGTGTCGGGCCGGCTCGATGAGGTCTGCGAGCAAATCAGGCGGCTGCGCAGCGAGGCACGCGAGCGCAAGGGGTGGATCATGGATACCTATTTGCTACGCAAACCGGCCTAAGCCGGTTTTTCATCCTTGTTGCGATTCTTCGCTTCGATCCACTGCGCCATGTATTTGGTGCTCTTGTGGTGGTGATGCCGCAGCATGGCGCCGGTGAAGTTCGCCAGGCGATGCTCCGCGAGTCCGTTGCGAAGGGTCTCGATGCGCTCGATCAGGGTCGCACAGTGTTGCCGATGCTGGAAGCGCGCTTGCAGTAACGCCTGACCCGCATGTTGCGCTTCAAGCCAGAGGTTCTGCTCCTGATACAGCCTGACCGCAGCGTCAGCGATGTCGGCTGGCTTATCGGCAATGATGCCGGGCCACGGCAGCCCGCCGCTCATGGCTTCCGCACCCATCGGGGTGGTGACTGATGGCGTTCCGCAGAGCATCGCGTCCATCAGCTTGCCTTTGATGCCAGCCCCGAAACGCAATGGCGCGAGGCACACTCGCGCATTGGACATGACCTCCAGCGCATCCTCGGCCCAGTGCTTCACATGAAAGCCCTGAGCGGCGTTGTGCAGCGCCGCGGCCTTGGGTGGCGTATAGGCACCGTAGATGTGCAACTGGGCTTCGGGCAGTTGTTGACGGATCAGCGGCCAGATAGTGGTTTTCATCCACAGCACCGCATCCCAGTTGGGCGCATGACGGAAGTTGCCGATACTGAGGAAGTGTGCACGCTGTGCAAAAGGCCGGAAGCTGTCGGGCGCCCCGTCGATCATCAGCGGACACCAGTGCAGCAGCGTCTCGGGCAGGCCGAAAGGGCCGCTCAGCAGTGCAATTTCGACATCGGACGTCATCAGGTTGAGATCGCAGCGATACAACGAAGCGATTTCGCGTTGCGCCAGATCACTGGACGCTATCTGCCGGAAAAGCTGCGGCGCTGAAATGTCCACACTGCCCGGCGCAGCCTCGGGGCAATCGCTGTTCAGCGCGTCCTTCAACAACTGATGGCGGGCGTGGCGCAGGCTCTGGAAATCCGAGGTCTCCAGAATTCGCAGCGCGTCAGGACACTGCTGCTCGACACGCCAGCCGAACTGCTCTTCGATCATGAACTGATCGAAGAGCACCACGTCAGGCTGCAATTCGCTGACAAACACGTCAAAACTGCTGTCGTTGAGCGCAATGTGCACTTCGTGGATGCCCAGGCCGAGCAGATCGGCGCGGTGCTCGCCTTCAGTGGCAGGGCTGGCAAAGGTGATCTGCCAATCCTGCTCCAGAAAGCATTGAATCAATTGCATCATGTGCCCGCTCGCGGCCGAGGAGCGCGGTTCTGGCCACACGTAGCCGATGATCAATAGGCGGGTGCTGACAGGCTTGTCGGTACGGTTGAAGACTGCGTCGATGTCAGTCAAGGCTGTTCCCGAGAATGCTTTTTACCTTGTCACGCAACTGGTCGATGGAGAACGGCTTGCCGATCGAGTGCATGCCTGGCGGCACGTCGATATTTTCGGAGTAACCGCTGGCGAACAGCACCGGCAATTGCGGGCGAAGTTCGATGACCTTTTTGGCCAGTGCGGTGCCCTTCATGTCAGGCAGCCCCTGGTCAGTCATCAACAAATCGATGTGATTGGAATCGTCTGCAACAAAGGTCAGTGCCGACGTAGCGTCCTCGGCTTCCAGTACCTTGTATTCCAGCTCCTCGAGCACGTCGACAATCAGCATGCGCACAATGGCGTCGTCTTCGACCACGAGAATGGTGCGGGCTGTGTCGGGCATGGTTGACTCCTTAAACCTGAATAATGGCGATGGTGCAGACAGTGTGGAATTTTACGCATCCTTTCCCGTCAACTCAGGGTAACCGAGCGAGGGCCTGTCCGCGGTTGATACAGTCCCTGTATCAGTAAATAAAAACCGGGTGGAAGTTCAATCGAGGCACAAATACCGTAAATCGACAGGGCGGCTCACGGGTTGGCGTCATTAATGAATACAGGCGTGAGCTTATCGCGCATTTATGTGTGAAATTTCAATCCTCTATGTCAGAAATAAGAGTGTTTTTCGTAGGTTTACGGCAAACTCTACGGTTTTGATCCACTCGTCAGGGATATTTCATGAATCGGACGTCTGTTGTCGATGAACAACGCTTTCGAAAATTGCTGGGGCGTAACGTTGGCTTGCCCCTGGGCGTCGGTGTATTGAGCGCAGTTTTCTTCATTCTGCTGATCAGTTATCTGCTCACTGCAATACAGTGGGTCGAGCACACTGACCGGGTGATCAACAACACCAACCGCTCAATGAAACTGTCGATAGACATGGAAACCGGCATGCGCGGTTTCCTGCTCACCGGTGATCAGCATTTTCTCGATCCCTATGAAGTCGCCAAGCCGCTGTTGCTCGCCGAGTTGCAGGGGCTGGAGGAACTGGTAGAAGACAACCCCACGCAACTGGATCGGTTCAGGCGTCTGGCCACGCTGCAACAGGAGTGGAATGCGTTCGCCCAGGAGATGATTACGTTGCGGCGCACCAACGCCGATTATCAGACGCCGGTGCTGGCCGGACGTGGCAAGCGAATTACCGATCAGATCCGCACCGAATACGATCAGGCCGTGGAAATGGAGCAGCAACTGCGCCTGACCCGCAATGCGGAAGTCACGCGCAGTACCATTCTTTCCGTCACCCTTTATCTGATATTCGTGGTGATTGTCAGCGCAATTCTGGCCTATATCGGTCGCCGGGATCTGATCTCGCTGTCGAACACTTACAGCGAAAACCTCAGACTGCAGGAAGTCAATGCCGAGCGCCTGCAGAAGGTGGCCTGGCTGCGCAATGGTCAGAGCGAGCTGGCCGAGCAGGTCCTGGGGCAATTGACGCTGAACATGCTGGGCCGGAATATCCTCCAGTTTCTGACCCAACACCTGGGCGCGTCGGTGGCCGCTGTCTACATCCGCCAGGACCACGGCGGCCTCACGCGAGTTGCCTCGTATGGTTTCTCCCGCGAACAGGAGCAGCAGGATCAGACCATTCACAGTGACGAAGGCATTGTGGGGCAGGCAGCCCAGCAGGACCGCATCATTACGCTGGATGAACTGCCGGATAACTACTTCAAGGTCGCCTCCGGCCTGGGCGACGGCTCGCCGCGCAGCGTGGTGGTGGTGCCGACCAGCAATGACGATCAGGTCAACGGCGTGATCGAACTGGGCTTTCTGCGCACCCTGACCGAGCGCGATATCGAGTTTCTTGAGCTGGTGGCGGACAACATCGGTACGTCCATTGAAGCCGCCCGTTATCGCCAGCGTCTGCAGGAGGTGCTGGCCGAGACCCAGCAGCTCAACGAAGAACTGCAGGTGCAGCAGGAAGAACTGCGTACGGCCAACGAAGAGCTGGAGGAGCAATCGCGCATCCTCAAGGAGTCCCAGGTCCATCTGGAGACCCAGCAGGCTGAGCTGGAGCAGACCAACGAGCAACTCGCCGACCAGAGTCAGGCACTGGCCGAGCAGCGCGATGCGCTGGATCGCAACAATGAAGAACTGAATATTGCTCAGGCCGAGTTGCAGGCGCGGGCAGACGAACTGCAGCGCGCCAGCAAGTACAAGTCCGAGTTCCTCGCCAATATGTCCCACGAGCTGCGCACGCCGCTCAACAGCTCACTGATCCTCGCCAAACTGCTGGCCGAGAACCCGGGCGAGAACCTGACCGCCGAACAGGTCAAGTTTGCCGAGTCGATCTATTCGGCGGGCAATGACCTGCTGAATCTGATCAACGACATTCTGGATATTTCCAAGGTCGAGGCCGGCAAGCTGGAAGTGCGCCCGGAAAACAGCAGCGTTCCCCGACTGGTCGAAGGTCTGCGGACGCTCTTCCAGCCGCTGGCCGCCGAGAAGAAGCTCGCGTTTACTGTCGACATCCAGGCCGGTGCGCCTACCATGCTGTTCACGGATCGCCAGCGTCTTGAGCAGATCCTCAAGAACCTGCTGTCCAACGCGATCAAGTTCACTGAAGCAGGCTCGGTCAGCATGGTGGTTTCGCGTCATCCGGGCGCGGGTATCGCGTTCATCGTGCGTGATTCGGGCATCGGCATCGCCGAGGAGCACCAGCAGGGCATTTTTGAAGCGTTCCGTCAAGCAGACGGCACCACCAACCGGCGTTATGGTGGCACCGGATTGGGTTTGTCGATTTCGCGTGATCTGGCGGCATTGCTGGGCGGATCGATCAGTGTGACCAGCGCACCGGGGCAGGGCAGTATTTTCAGCCTCGTGCTGCCGGAGCAATACGTCGAACAGGACGGCCGCGAGCCGGACAGCGATCTGCTCATCTCACCAGCGCCTGCTGCGCTGCCGCTGTCTGTGGCTGCGCTTCCGGTCATCCCGCAGCCGGTACCGGCACCCGTGCCGATGGATACGCCGGTGCCGGTATTTGCCGACGACCGGGACAAGGCGCCCTTCGAGCGTCGTTGCATCCTGGTGATCGAAGACGAAGTGCGATTCGCCCAGATTCTCTACGACCTGGCCCACGAGCTGGGCTACGACTGTCTGGTCGCGCATGCTGCTGACGATGGCTTCAACCTGGCGTCCCGCTACACGCCCGATGCCATTCTGCTGGACATGCGCCTGCCGGATCATTCGGGCCTGACCGTGCTGCAGCGTCTCAAGGAGCTGGCGCCCACCCGGCACATTCCCGTACACGTGATCTCGGTCGAGGATCGCCAGGAAGCCGCCTTGCACATGGGCGCGATTGGCTACGCGGTCAAGCCGACCACGCGTGAAGAGCTCAAGGACGTGTTCGCCAAGCTGGAAGCCAAGCTGACGCAGAAGGTCAAACGTATCCTGCTGGTCGAAGACGATGCGTTGCAGCGTGACAGCATCGCGCGCCTGATCGGTGATGACGATATTGAAATCACTGCGGTAGGCTTTGCCCAGGAGGCGCTGGACCTGCTGCGCGATCATGTCTATGACTGCATGATCATTGATCTCAAGCTTCCGGACATGCTCGGCAATGAATTGCTCAAGCGCATGTCGATGGAGGACATCTGCGCCTTCCCGCCGGTGATTGTCTATACCGGCCGCAACATGACCCGCGATGAAGAAGCCGAGCTGATGAAGTATTCGCGCTCGATCATTATCAAGGGTGCGCGCTCGCCTGAAAGGCTGCTCGATGAGGTCACGCTGTTCCTGCACAAGGTCGAGTCGCAACTGTCCAACGAACGGCAAAAGATGCTCAAGACCGCACGTAGCCGTGACAAGGTCTTCGAGGCGCGCAAGATCCTCGTGGTCGACGACGATGTGCGCAATATCTTTGCGCTGACCAGCGCCCTTGAACATAAGGGTGCGGTAGTGGAAATCGCCCGCAATGGTCTGGAGGCGATTGCCAGGCTCAATGAGGTGGAAGACATCGATCTGGTCCTGATGGACGTGATGATGCCTGAAATGGATGGTTTTGAAGCGACCATCGAGATCCGCAAGGACCCGCGCTGGCGCAAGCTGCCGATCATCGCCGTCACGGCCAAGGCCATGAAGGATGATCAGGAGCGTTGTCTGCAGGCGGGTTCCAACGATTACCTGGCCAAGCCCATTGATCTGGATCGTCTGTTTTCGCTGATTCGCGTCTGGCTGCCGAAGATGGAGCGTATCTGAATGAGGCTTCAGTGGAGGGGCGTCTGCAATGGCAAGCCCGGGCGGCACCATGCAGCTTGATCGAAGCATGGACATTGAGTTGCGCCTGCTGATCGAGGCGATTTACCTTCAGTACAGCTACGACTTTCGTGACTACTCCGGCGCTTCGGTCAAGCGCCGCGTGATCCATGCGTTGCGCCAGTTCGATTGTGCAACCATCTCCGCGCTGCAGGAACGTGTGATCCACGACCCTGCGGCGTTCATGCAATTGCTGCAGATTCTCACGATCCCGGTCAGTGAGATGTTCCGTGATCCCTCGCACTTCCTGGCAATCCGTAATGAGGTCGTACCGGTGCTGCGTACCTACCCGTCACTCAAGGTATGGATTGCCGGCTGCAGTACGGGCGAGGAGGTCTATTCCACGGCTATTCTGTTGCGTGAAGAGGGGCTGCTGGAGCGAACCATCATTTACGCGACCGATATCAATCCCAGCTCGCTGGAGAAGGCCAAGCAGGGCATCTTTTCCATGGACAGTGTGCGGGCCTACGCCGAGAACTATCGAAAGGCGGGAGGGCAGCGCGATTTTGCCGAGTACTACACTTCCGCCTATGACTACGCGATCTTCGACAAGACGCTGTGCGAGAACGTCACGTTTGCCGATCACAGTCTGGCCACAGATAGTGTATTCTCCGAAACGCAATTTATTTCGTGTCGTAACGTACTGATTTATTTCAACAAAAAGCTCCAGGATCGAGCGTTCGGGCTGTTTCATGACTCGCTGTGTCATCGTGGTTTTCTGGCGTTGGGCAGCAAGGAGACGCTGGAATTCTCAGCGTACGGGGGCGCTTTCGAGGCGCTGGTGAAACCCGAGCGGATTTACCGGAAATCATGAAAACCACGTTTGGCGATGACGCCTTGAGTCACTCGTTGCCCGTGGTCGATGCCATTGTGGTCGGCGCATCGGCCGGCGGCGTGGAAGCCTTGCTGAAAATATTCAGCGGCCTGCGCAAGGGTTTTGCGTTGCCTATCCTGATGGTTCTGCATTTGCCTGATGACCGGCATAGCCAGTTGGCCAATGTGTTTCAGAACCGTCTGGCGATTCCGGTCAAGGAAGCCGACGACAAGGAGAGCATAGTGCCCGGCACTTTGTATGTTGCGCCAGCGGGCTATCACGTCTCGGTGGAGTCCGACTTTTCCCTGTCGTTGAGTCAGGAGGACAAAGTGTTTTATTCAAGGCCCAGTATCGACATTCTGTTCGGTTCGGCTGCTGATGCCTATGGGTCGCGACTGGCCGGGGTGCTGTTGACCGGTGCCAATAATGACGGTGCGAACGGGTTGCTGCAGATCAAGACGTACGGTGGTTTCACGGTGATTCAGGACCCCTCGCAGGCCCAGGCTTCTACCATGCCTGAAGCTGGCCTGGCGTTGCACTCGCCCGATTACCTCCTTTCCCTGAACGATATTGGCCGCTTGCTGGTCGAGCTGGAACGAACCGCATGTTAAGTGAAATTCAGGCAAAACTGCTTATCGTCGATGATTTGCCGGAAAACCTGCTGGCGCTCGAAGCGTTGATCAAGCGCGGTGATCGAATCGTCTACAAGGCGCTGTCTGCCGATGAGGCGCTGTCACTGCTGCTGCAGCACGAATTCGCCATGGCCATCCTCGACGTGCAGATGCCCGGGATGAACGGCTTCGAACTGGCCGAGATGATGCGCAGCACGGAAAAGACCAAAAGCATTCCAATCGTCTTCGTCAGTGCCGCCGGGCGAGAGCTGAATTACGCCTTCAAGGGTTATGAAAGCGGTGCCGTGGACTTCCTGCACAAGCCGCTGGATATTCACGCGGTGAAGAGCAAGGTCAATGTGTTCGTCGATCTTTACCGGCAGCGCAAGGCCATGAAGATACAGGTCGAGGAACTTGAGCGCAGTCGCCAGGAGCAGGAGGCCTTGCTCAAGCGTCTGCAGTCGACCCAGAGCGAGCTGGAGCATGCGATTCGTATGCGTGATGACTTCATGTCCATCGTCTCTCACGAGGTACGCACGCCGCTCAACGGCCTGATTCTGGAGACCCAGCTGCGCAAGTTGCACCTGGCCAAGGACAACGCAGCGGCGTTTACCATGGAAAAGCTACGCGCCATGGTCGATCGCGATGAGCGGCAGATTCAGAGCCTTATCCGCCTGATCGAAGACATGCTCGATGTATCGAGGATTCGTACCGGCAAGCTGTCGATCAGGCCGAGTCCGTTCGACCTGAGCGAGCTGGTCACTCAACTGCTGGAAAGTTTTGCCGCGCAGATCGCCGCCGCCAATTCCACGATCACCCGGTTCGCCGAGCAGCCGGTAATAGGCGTCTGGGATGAGTTCCGCATTGAGCAGGTGGTTGCCAACCTGCTGACCAACGCGCTGCGCTACGGCGCGCGAAAGCCGATAGAAGTGCATGTGTACAGCAAGGACAGCGAGGCCTTCATTGAAGTGAGGGATCAAGGTATTGGCATTACGGCCGAAAACCAGAAGCGCATCTTTCAGCAGTTCGAGCGGGTGTCGACTAATCACGCTGTTGCCGGGCTGGGTCTTGGGCTGTTCATTTCCGATCAGATCGTCATGGCTCACGGCGGTCGCATCGAAGTGGAGAGTGAAGAGGGCAAGGGTTCGGTGTTTCGTATCTGTCTGCCTCTGTAAGGTCGCCGCCTCCGGCGATCAAGTTTAATCACACGTTGGCGCAACCTCCCACGCGTGCCGTGGTCGTAATGGCAGCTATTTATAAGATCAAAGGCAGTTCAATGAGCGCTGATGCAGAAAACGTCGTACTAATCGTCGAAGACGAGCCCCTGATCCTGATGCTTCTGGCCGATTATCTGTCGGGTGAGGGTTATCGTGTCCTGAAAGCCGAGAACGGCGAGCAGGCTTTCGAGATTCTGGCGACCAAACCCCATCTCGACCTGATGATCACCGATTATCGGCTGCCGGGCGGCGTCTCGGGCGTACAGATTGCCGAGCCTGCGATCATGCTGCGGCCCGAGTTGAAGGTGATTTTCATCAGCGGCTACCCGGCAGAGATACTCGATTCGGGCAGCCCCATCGCGCTGAAGGCGCCTATTCTCGCCAAGCCCTTCACCATGGACACCCTGCACACCCAGATCCAGAAACTACTGGCTTGAGCGGCCTGCCTGCCCGACGAGTGAGCGGGCAATCTGATAAATCTGCGCTGCCTGAAGCCTGAGTCTTGCTCAGGCTTCTATCATTTCCCGTACTTTTGACGTCAGGTGATCGAACGCAAAGGGTTTGGTGATCAATTGCATTCCTGTGTCCAGAAAGCCCCCGCGCACCGCCGCATGTTCTGCATAACCGGTGATGAACAACACCTTGAGTTCCGGCCGCAGTTGCCTCGCGATTTCCGCCAGTTGCCTGCCGTTCATGCCTGGCAGGCCTACATCGCTGATCAATAGATCGATACGCCGTCCGGATTCCAGTATGGGTACTGCGTCCGCTGCCTCGCCAGCCTCGATAAAGGTGTAGCCCAGCTCGCCAAGCACTTCACTGACCAGCGCGCGCACGGCAGGGTCGTCCTCAACGATCAGTACCGTCTCGCCGTTCTCGGCGTAAACGGCATTGCTCTGGAAGCTTTGCTCGGCCTCATCCGCCAGCCCCTGAAAGCGCGGCAGAAACAGTTGTACGGTAGTGCCGACGCCGACTTCGCTCTTGATCAGGACGTGGCCATGCGATTGCTTGCTGAAGCCGTAGATCATCGAAAGACCCAGACCCGTGCCCTGGCCGATGGGTTTGGTGGTGAAGAACGGGTCGAACGCTCGACTGATGACGGTTTCAGGCATGCCACAGCCATTGTCGCTGACGCTCAGTACGACATAGTCACCCGGCAGCAGGTTCTCATGGGCATTGGTGAAGGATCTGTCCAGTTGCTGGTTGAACGTCTCGACCACCAGCGTGCCGCCGTCAGGCATGGCATCGCGGGCGTTGAGTACCAGATTGAGCAGGGCACTCTCCAACTGATTGGGGTCGGCCTCTGCGGTCCACAGATCGTGTGCCAGGCGCAACTGCAAATGAATGCTCTCGTTAACGCTGCGTTGTAGCAGTTCATCCATGGCGTTGACCAGATGATTCATTTCGACCGGCTTGGAGTCCAGCGACTGACGCCGTGAGAAGGCCAGCAGACGATGGGTCAGGGCGGCGGCGCGGTTTGCCGAGGTGACCCCCAGATCGATCAGGCCGTTCAGGTCCTCGACACGCCCGCGCGCCAGCCGGCGTCTTATCAACTCGAGGCTGCCGATGATCCCTGTCAGCATGTTGTTGAAGTCATGGGCAATCCCGCCGGTCAACTGGCCGACTGCCTCCATTTTCTGTGACTGGCGCAGAATTTCCTCTTTGTGACGTAGCTGCGAGGTTCGCTCTTCAACCTGTTGCTCGAGCGTTTCATTGAGGCGGCGCAATTGCGACTCGGCCTGCTTGCGCTCGGTGATGTCGGATGTCACGCCCGCCAGTGAGCCGACCAGGCCGTTCTTGCCGCGCGTGGCACGGGCGCGCACATCCACCCAGTTGAGTGAGCCGTCCGGCCAGATATTCCGGTATTCGATGATCAGATCGACACCGGTGTCCAGGCTGCGCTGCAACGCCGATTGCATTCGGGGCTGGTCTTCGAAATAAACGGCGGCCAGCCAGTCGTCGTAACCGAAGGTGTTCTGCTCGTCGCGGCCGTAGTGACTTTTGGTGATGTCCGAACAGGTCAGTTTGAGATATTCGGCTTCCAGAACCCATGAGCCCAGCCTGCCGGCCTTCAGGGCATTCTGCAGGCGGCCTTCACTTTCGTGCAGATCCTCCATGCGCGCGCGAGCTTCATACTGGCGTCTACGGCCGCGCACCGCTGTCATCACCAGACTCACCAACGTCACCGGATGGAAAGGGCGTTCGAGAAAGGTCACGTTGCCCAATAGATTACCCATGCGCGCAGAGGGGTTGTGATCAGGTCCGTGGGTCAGCAAGACGATAGGCAAGTCCGACCAGGGCGGCTGACGGCCAAGCAGCTCCAGCAATGGGGTCATATCAGTGTTGCGCAGTGCCTCGTCGGCGATGATCGCCAGACCGGCACCGGCCCCCAGCTCTCTGACCAGTTCGGGCACGTCACAGGCGACCGTCGCGGGGTAACCTGCTTCGTCGAGAATACGCATGGCGATCTGACTGTCCCGCCCGCGTGGGGCGAGAATGATCGCGCGCTCTGATAACAGACCTGGGGTACTCACAGGTCGTCATCCTCAAGCAGCGGTTTCTTGTCGCCCATGTACGACGGCACACCGCGCAGTACACCCTGAAAGGCCTCCAGCGGTTCGCCTATTTTCAATCCGCTGGAACTGATGCGGTACTCACGGATTGTGGACTCGTGAGTGCCGGTGCGTTTCTTGATGACCGATATCGCACGGCGTACCTGACCCAATGCTTCAAAGTAACGCAACAGAATCACACTGTCGGCAAGGTAGGTGATGTCTACTGGCGAGCGCATATCGCCGACCAGTCCGTGCTGCGCAACGGTCATGAAGGTCGAGGCGCCTTGGCGATTGAGGTAGAGCAGCAGCTCGTGCATGTGCAGAACCAGCGCGCTTTCTTCAGGCATTGCAGCCTGGTAACCGTTGATACTGTCGATGACAACGGTCTTTATCTGCTTTTTATCGACTGCACGCCGCACACGGTGTGCGAACTCGCCAGGGGACAGCTCTGCGGCGTCGATCTGCTCGACCACCAGATTGCCGGTTTCCTGCAGTGCACGCAGGTCGATCCCCAGCTTGAGCATGCGCTCGAACAGCAGGCCCATTTCCTCATCGAATATGAACAGACCGACGCGCTCACCGCGTGCGACCGCCTGCACGGCGAAAACCAGCGAGATGAGCGATTTCCCGGTCCCGGCCGGGCCAAGAATCAGGGTGCTGGAGCCACCTTCGATGCCGCCTCCGAGCAGGTTATCCAGCTCCTGGATTCCGCTGCTCAATTGAGTGCGCGAGTAGTTGGAACGGTGTTCGGCGGCTACCAGGCGAGGAAAGACGTGTATGCCATTCTCGGCAATGGTGAAGTCGTGAAAACCACCGCGATACTTCTGGCCGCGGTACTTGACGATTTTGAGACGCCTGCGCTCGGCACCGTAAGTAGGTGTCAGTGCCTCAAGGCGAATCACCCCGTGGGCAACGCTGTGCACGGTCTTGTCGAGTGCCTCGGTGGTCAGGTCATCGAGCAGCAGCACTGTCGCGTTGTAGCGGGTGAAGTAATGCTTGATGGCCAGAATCTGGCGCCTGTAGCGCAACGAACTCTGCGCCAGAAGACGGATTTCCGAGAGGCTGTCGATGACGACGCGAGTAGGTTTGACACGCTCGACCACCTCGAATATCTGCCGCGTCGCCTCACCCAGCTCCAGGTCAGAGGAGTAGAGCAGGCTTTGATGATGATCCGCATCGAGCAGGCTTTCAGGCGGTGTCAGTTCAAAGATATTGATATGTTCGTCGAGCTGCCATCCGTGCGAGGCTGCACCCGAGCGCAACTCGCTTTCAGTCTCGGACAGAGTGATATACAACGAGATTTCGCCCGCTGCCGCCCCGGCCTGCAGAAAATGCAGCGCCACGGTTGTCTTGCCGGTTCCGGGTTCTCCCTCAAGAAGAAACACATGACTGCGTGAAAGACCCCCTGCAAGGATGTCATCCAGGCCTTCAATGCCGGTTGCCGCTTTTGACGTATTCAAGTATCGCCCTCTGATAACCGTACAGGTTTTGTTAATGCCTCATCACTGGACCGTCAGGTACTGCGACCGTTCCCCCTATTTGAGGGGAACGTCCATATCCAATATAGCCGGGCGGGTAGTTTTCGGGTCCTGCAAATGTCACTTCAGTCCGGTTACGATGTGTCTGTTGCAGTTGTTATAGTCCTGCGCCTGAACACCCACCTGCTTGAGGGATCACGTCGTGACCGATTATCAAAGTTTCCGGGTCGAGCTGGGCGACAGCGTTGCTCACGTACAAATCAACCGGCCTGAAAAACTCAACGCGATGAACGAGTCGTTCTGGACGGAGATAATCGACATCTTCGACTGGATAGAGCGTACCGACGAGGTGCGCGTTGTGGTGCTCAGCGGTGCAGGCAAGCACTTTTCGTCTGGCATCGATCTGGCATTGCTGGCTTCGGTCGCCAGCCAGTTGGGTAAGGACGCAGGGCGCAATGCCCGTCTGTTGCGGCGCAAGATCCGCGACATGCAAGCCTCGTTCACGGCCGTGGACAATTGCCGCAAACCGGTTCTTGCCGCCATTCAAGGCTACTGCCTGGGCGGTGCCATCGACTTGATTTCTGCGTGTGACATGCGATATGCGGCGGCTGACGCGCAGTTCGCCATTCGCGAGATCGACATGGGCATGGCCGCCGATGTCGGCACGCTGCAACGCCTGCCGCGGATCATCGGTGATGGTGTGCTGCGCGAACTGGCCTACACCGGGCGTAGCGTCGGCGCTGAAGAGGCGCAACGGATCGGGTTGGTCAATCGCACCTTCGAGGACACTGAAGGTCTGTTGCAGGGTGTTCTGGCGGTGGCTCGGGAAATAGCCGGCAAATCGCCCATCGCCATCGAAGGCACCAAGCAAATGATCAGCTACATGCGCGATCACAGAGTGGAAGACGGCCTCGAACACGTTGCCATCTGGAACGCAGCCATGCTGCAATCACCTGACCTGAAGCTGGCGATGGCTGCGCAGATGAGCAAGCAGAAGCCGGTCTTCGATAATTGATACATGACAAGGCTCGAGTCTGAGCGAAGGAGTTTCTAATGTCGCGCCCGGAGCGTTGGACAACTGCAGTTCTGGATGTCGAGGCCCCTGGCGGTTTGGCTGTGGTTCAGGGTGATCAGGGTTTTTTGCTGGATGCCAATGGGGTGATGTTCCCCAGAGGCTGGCTGAACGGGCTGGACCTGCCGGTGCAGAGCGAGCACGGCATAGGCTATTTCGAGGGTGAGCCTGTCTACCTTCTGGTGCTTGAACGCTCGGTTGCCGTCGAGGGCTGCGCCTGGCAAGGCTTGCGTCAATTCATGCTGGAAGGCGACTTCGCTGTTTTCCAGATGCTCGGCTACGCCGCGCAAGTCAGCACATGGGCGAGGGAACACCGTTTCTGCGGTGCCTGCGGTCGTGCGACGGTGCAGATTCGCGGCGAACGTGCGATGTTCTGCGAGCATGACAACCTGCGGCTGTATCCGCGTATTTCGCCCAGCATGATTGTGCTGGTCACCCGTGGCGATGAAATCCTGCTGGCGCGCTCACCGCGGTTCGTCACCGGTATGTACAGCGCACTGGCCGGGTTCGTGGAGCCGGGTGAATCTGCCGAAGACTGCGTGCATCGCGAGGTGATGGAAGAGGTGCAGGTGCGCATCAAGAACCTGAAGTACCGCGGCAGCCAGTGCTGGCCGTTCCCGCACTCGATGATGCTCGGGTTCCATGCCGAATACGAAAGCGGTGAAATCGTGCCCCAGGCAGAAGAGATTGAAGACGCACGCTGGTTTCATGTCGATGACCTGCCGCCGTTGCCGGCCAATCGGTCGATTGCCCGCTACCTGATCGAGGCGTATCTAGCCGAGCGCTCAGGCGCCCCCGAACCAGTGTTGCCAGGCTAGGCGCACGGTCAGGCCCAGAACCACGGTGATGAACACCGGGCGGATGAATTTGGCACCGCCCTTGATCGCGGTGCCTGCACCGAAGTAGGCACCGAGCATCACCGCAAGGCCCATGCTCAGGCCGATGATGTAATCCACCTGGCCGGAAAACATGAATACCGAGAGCGCCACGGCATTGCTGACGAAGTTCATGCTGCGCGCCACGCCGCTGGCCTTGACCAGATCAACCGGGTAGAGCAGCAGGGTGCTGACTGTCCAGAACGCGCCGGTACCCGGTCCGGCAACACCGTCGTAGAAACCCAGGCTCACTCCCTGGGGAAGCTGCCATTTCCTTTTGATCGGTGCGTTGCTGTCCAGAGGGGCCTTGGGCGTGCCGCCAAACAACAAATACAGTCCGCAACCGAACACGATCACCGGCAACATCTGGTTCAGCCATTCGGCTGGCAGGTAATGGGCAATCACAGCGCCTAGCGCGGCACCGATCGCAGTGCCGACCACGGCATGCAGCCATTGGCGCGGATCGAACAGTTTGCGACGGTAGAAGGTGAAGCTGGCCGTCGCTGAACCAAAGGTCGAACTGAGCTTGTTGGTGCCCAGCACCAGATGCGGCGGCAGGCCGGCGGTCATCAGCGCCGGGGTGGTCAGCAGTCCGCCGCCACCGGCGATGGCGTCTATGAATCCCGCTATGAAAGCAACCACGGCAAGAATGGCGAGGGTGGTCAGGTCGACGCTGAGTTCAAAGGGCATGGTGGCAGGGGGCTTATGGCGAGGACGGCAAGGGGGCAGAATGGCTGCCCAAACGTGGCGCATTCTACCCCTAGTGCAACGTTTGCAGGAAGTCAGATGTCGGCGAGCGCGACCCAGCGCTGCTCGGCTGCGGCCACGCGAATGGCCGTCGCCAGGCGCTCGATCTGCCACGCTTCCTCGAAGTCCGGGCCACGCCTGCGCTGACCGCATACGGCCTGGATGAGCGCTTGTACTTCGAGCGCCTTGAGCTCGTTGTAACCCAACTGGTGACCAGGGGCCGGGCAGAACGCGGCGTAACCCGGTTGTGCAGGGCCGGCCAGCAGTCGCTGAAAACCATCGCGTCCGGCTGTGCCTGTGCGGTAGAGGTGCAGCTCGTTGAGCCGCTCTTGATCGAACGCCAGCGTGCCCTTGGTGCCGCTGATCTCGAAACTCAGGTGGTTTTTGTAGCCGTGTTTGAGCCAGCTGCTGCTGAACGTCCCGCGCGCACCACTGGCAAAGCGCAGTAGCGCGTGGGTCTGATCGTCCACTGCAATGGCGCGCATCTGTTGGCTGCCGCTGTTCGCCGGGCGTTCACGGTGCACGGTGCTGGAGTCGGCGCAGACTGATTCGACGTCGCCCAGCAAATGACGCGCCATCGCCAGCAAGTGGCTGCCCAGATCTGCCAGCGCACCGCCCGCGTGCGCCGCTTCACAGCGCCACGACCAGGGGGACGCCGGATCGCCCATGAAATCCTCACTGAACTCACCCTGAAAGCTGACGATCTCGCCCAGTTCGCCGGCTTCGATCATTTCCCTGGCGAGTCCGATCATCGGGTTGTGCTGGTAGTTGTAGCCAACCTGGGTGACGACACCCGCAGCCTTGGCACTGCGGCGCATTTCATCGGCCTGGGCGAGATTCACGGCCAGCGGTTTTTCGCAATACACCGCCTTGCCTGCGGCGATGGCGGCCATGGCCATGGGGAAGTGCAGGTGATTGGGGGTAGTAATCGCCACGATCTGTACGTGCGGATCATTGATCAATTGCTGCCAGTCAGCGTGGCTGCGGTCGAAGCCCCAGGCGCTTGCGCATCGCTCGGCGCGTGCACTGTCGGCGTCCGCCAGTGCGGAGAGTCGTATACGTGCAGGCAGGTCAAGCGCAGCGTTGGCGTTGCCAAACGCCAGCGCATGAGCGCGGCCCATGAAGCCGGTGCCGATCAGTCCGATACCCAGTTGCGCAGGCGATGTGGAAAGGGATTCCCGCATGACATTCTCCAAAAAGGATTGTTGTTATGCGGAAAATATATTCCAATTATTTTAATTTTGGAAAATTAATTCATTTTCTTTTTTTCTGCAGGCCAGGTGGGGCTTCAGGATAAAAAGCCGCCGTCGACGTTCAGTGCGACGCCAGTGGTATAGCTGGAGGCCTCGCTGGCAAGGTAAAGCACCGCGCCGGCCATCTCGCTGGGAGCGGCAACGCGTTTCAGCGGGATCTGCGACAGTGCCATGTTGAGGATCGCGTCATTCTTGACCAGTGCCGATGCGAACTTGGTGTCGGTCAAACCGGGAAGCAGGGCGTTGCAACGGATGCCGAACTCAGCGCACTCCTTGGCAAACACCTTGGTCATGTTGACCACGGCTGCCTTGGTCATCGAATAGACGCCTTGATAGGCGCCCGGCGATACCGCGTTGATGGACGCCACGTTGATGATGCTGCCGCCGCCGTTTTCGCGCATCAGCTTGCCAGCTTCCACGGACATGAAAAAGTAACCGCGAATATTGACGTCGACGGTCTTCTGGAAGGCCCCGGGATCCGTATCCAGCACGTTGCAGAACTGCGGATTGGTGGCGGCGTTGTTGACCAATACATCCAAGCGCCCGAACTGCTGACGAATCTGCGTAAATGCATGGGTTATCTGTTCCAGCTCACCGATGTGGCAGGCAATGGCTGTTGCCTTGCCACCCTCGCTGACGATGGCGTCCGCTACCGCCTGGCAACCCTCGAGTCGGCGACTCGAGACGATAACGTGCGCGCCTTGCTGGGCCAGTAGCCGGGCAATGGCTTCACCGATTCCTCGGCTGGCACCTGAAACGAAGGCAACCTTGCCATCAAGGTCGAAGAGCTGGGTTCTGGACATGTCATTTCCTTGTCTTGGCGCTGGCGGTCAGAGGCTGGATTTTTCGATTACGCTCAGGCTCATCTGCTCCAGCAGCCTGTTCATGTGAATGAATTGGGCAAAGCGCTTGTCCTGGGTCTGGCCATGGAAAAAGCGGTAATAGATCTGTTGCACGATACCGGCCAGACGGAACAGGCCGTAGGTGTAGTAGAAATCGAAATTGTCGATGCGCACGCCGGCGCGCTCGGCGTAATAGTCGACAAAAGCCTGGCGGGTCAGCATCCCCGGCGCATTGCTCGGCTGGCGGCGCATCAGTTGCACCGGAGCCGGATCGTCGGCCTGTATCCAGTAGGCGAGGGTGTTGCCCAGGTCCATGAGCGGATCGCCGAGCGTGGTCAGCTCCCAGTCCAGCACGCCGATGATGTGCATCGGGTTGGCGGGGTCGAGGATCACATTGTCGAAACGGTAGTCGTTGTGCACGATGCTCGAGGTGGGGGAGTCGGCAGGCATTTTGGCGACCAGCCAGCGCTTGACCTGCTCCCACGCCGGAGCGTCCGGGGTCAGTGCTTTCTCATAGCGCTCGCACCAGCCGGAAATCTGCCGTTGCACATAGCCTTGCGGCTTGCCGAGGTCACCCAGGCCACAGGCCTGATAATCGACGCGATGCAGGTCTACCAGTTTGTCGATGAAGTTTTTGCACAGCTGTTCGGTCTGTCGGGCATCCAGCGCCAGTTCCGGCGGCAGGTCGGAGCGCAGGATAACCCCTTTGACGCGCTGCATGACGTAGAACTCCGAGCCGATCAGTGACTCGTCCGTACAGTGCAGATAAGCCTCGGGACAGTAGGGAAAGGCTTCCTTGAGCTGATTGAGAATACGGTACTCGCGGCCCATGTCATGGGCCGAACGCGCCTTGTGTCCGAAGGGTGGACGACGCAGTACCAGTTCCCGCTCAGGGTACTGAAGCAGATAGGTCAGGTTCGATGCACCGCCCGGAAACTGACTGATCGCCGGCGTGCCGTGAAGATCCGCCATGTGCGCCTTCAAATACGCGTCGATTCGGAAGGCGTCCAGTTCTTCGCCGCTGCGAACCTCGGTGGACTGGTCAGTCAGTGCCATACGTATCCCTTGTGTTTATTATGGTCAGCGCAAACTATTGACTAATCTAATGATCGTCCAATCCGCGATCAAGCGCATGGGCGCTTTATAGGCTAGCGTGTTGCCGGGCAATCAGTAGCTCTGATCGCTGTTTTACAGAAAGGTGCGTGCATAAAAAAACCGAAGCCGGCGGGGCTTCGGTCTCAGGTAGTCCAGTCTGCCGTGTGCGGCAGGTTTATACCGGGAACAGTTCGCTGAGCTTCATGGCCAGCATCATGTCGCCTTCGGCACGCAGCTTGCCACCCATGAACGCCTGCATGCCATCGGTCTCGCCGCTGACGATGCCCTTGAGGGTCTGGCTGTCCATGACCAGGGTCACGTTGGCGTCAGGGTTTTCGCCTTCCTCCAGTTGGCAGGTGCTGTCCTTGACGATCAGCGCGTAGTGTTTATCTTCGTCGGTGATGTTGAAGCCGAAGACCAGGTCCAGACCGGCAGCAGCAGCTGGGTTGAACTTGTCTTTCATTGTCTGTACGGCGTCTGCTACTGAGGTCATGAGGTGATCCTTTTAGAGTGAGTGCCAGCGTCCGACAGGACGCGATTGGCCGGGCTCAGCGATAGGTGATGAGCTCCGGCGCCTTCAGCAGTTGCAAATGTGTGTAACCGTTGAAGGAAGCCAGGGTCACGTCGTTGCCTTTGAATTTAAGCTGATGCAACGACGTATTGACGATGTGCCAGTGAAGCTCCAGTGCCTTCAATGCAGGCATTCCGGTAACAAGATGCAGCAGGGCAGTAATGGTGCCTCCGGAGGTGAATACCGCGATACGCTCATGCGGGCCGGCAGCCTGGAGAATCCGCTTCAGGCCTGCTTCGACGCGGGCCACGAACGCCTGCCAGCTTTGCAGGCCCGGTGTGTCGTGATTGCCACTCAGCCAGCGCCCGGTAATCAGGTTGAACAGGCGCTGGAACCCTGCAGGGTTTGCGGCAACGTCGCGCAGAATATCCAGCGCCTGTGGTTCGTCTTCGAGCATCGCCGGTATCAACGCCTTGATCACGCCTTCGGCATCGAATTCATCGAACGCGCTGTCCAGCTGCACGGCAGGCGTATCGAGGCCTGCTTCGGTGTACTGGCCCAGTACATGCTGGGCGGTGTCTTTCTGGCGCATGAGTTCACCGGACACGCAGCGATCGAAGCTCAGGCCCTGCTCGGCAAGGTAGGCACCCAATACCTGAGACTGACGAATACCCACGGGCGACAGCACGTCGTAATTGTCTGCACCAAATGAGGCCTGGCCATGTCGTATCAGGTAGATGCTGCCCACGTCCGTTTCTTCTCGGTACGTTGAAGGTTCGCCGAGGTTATGAGGGATGCCGGGGGACTGTCAATGAAAAAACATACGCTCGTTTGAAATCATCGTTTTAATGGTTTGTAACGGGTCATTGGCTGGTGCACTGCACAGGGCGTCGGTATGCTGCATTCATCACAGCCCTTGATTGGTAAGGGCCTGACACTAATGAGGGATATTCGTGGATTTCGTTGTCGATTACGCAAGTTTTCTGGCCAAGACCGTGACGCTGGTGATCGCCATCGTTGTGGTACTGGTTGCCATTGCGTCCATGCGTGGCAAAGGCCGTCGCAAGTCTTCCGGTCAATTGCAGGTCACCCGGCTCAATGATTTCTACAAGGGCCTGCGCGAACGGCTCGAGCAATCATTGCTCGACAAGGAGCGCCTCAAGACGCTGCGCAAGGAGCAGGGCAAGGCGCTGAAGAAAGAGAAAAAGCAGGCCGAGCCCAAGGCCCGCGTCTACGTGCTGGATTTCGACGGTGACATCAAGGCATCTGCCACTGAAAGCATGCGTCATGAAATCACCGCGTTGCTGACCCTGGCCACCGACAAGGATGAAGTGGTCCTGCGCCTGGAAAGCGGCGGCGGCATGGTCCACAGCTACGGCCTGGCGTCCTCGCAACTGGCACGCATTCGTCAGGCGGGCATCCCGCTGACCGTGTGCATCGACAAGGTCGCGGCCAGCGGCGGCTACATGATGGCGTGCATAGGCAACAAGATCATCAGCGCACCGTTCGCCATCCTCGGGTCCATTGGTGTGGTAGCACAACTGCCCAACGTCAATCGCCTGTTGAAGAAGCACGACATCGATTTCGAAGTGCTGACCGCGGGTGAATACAAGCGCACCCTGACCGTGTTTGGCGAAAACACCGAGAAGGGCCGCGAGAAATTCCAGCAGGACCTGGACATCACCCACGACCTGTTCAAGAACTTCGTTGCCAGCTACCGCCCGCAACTGTTCATCGACGAAGTGGCGACTGGCGAGGTATGGCTGGGCATGGCGGCGGTCGACAAGCTGCTGGTCGATGAACTCAAGACCAGCGACGAGTACCTGGCCGAGCGCGCCAAGGATGCCGACGTGTTCCACCTGCACTACGTGCAACGCAAGAGCCTGCAAGAGCGCATGGGGATGGCGGCAGCCACCTCAGCGGATCAACTGGCCACCAAGTGGTGGGGACGTTTGACTCAGCAGCGGTTCTGGTAGGTGTGGATGGCAAGGTGGCCTGAGCCGAGCCTCAAGTTACCCGATATCACAGAGCCGCTGTGTGACGCAGAGCGTCACGAACTGCATGCCGACGCGGAGCGTCGGCACGATCGTCATTAGTATCTAAGCCGTGCTTTAGCCACTTGCTTTAAAGTGCTTTTCAACCACGATGGCACTGACGACGCAGAGTGCGACGTTAGTGACGGGGCGAAGGAACCCGACGAAGTCGGGCCGGAAACAGGAGCGAGGACTTTGCCTACTTTGGTCCCTCAAAGTAGGGTGCCGAGAGGCGAAAAGGGGGCTTGAGTCTTATCTGAATCTACCTGGCATCGAAGAACCCTTTTGTGACGCGCAACGCCACAAACGAGGACGCAAAGCGTCCAGAACTGCGCTCCCACGCTGGAGCGTGGGAACGATAGTCATCTTAGGTGAACACCGGGGCGATGACTCAACGTCGCCTGAATCAGCGGCGGCGGAACAGCGGCAGCGGCTCGTCGGTCGCGGCCTGATAGGTGACCGAGAAGTCCTTCAGGCCTTCCAGCGCCTCGTATGGATCCTTGTCGGCACGCACCGCAAACGCATCGAAGCCACAGCGGCGCATGTAAAACAACTGATCACGCAACACGTCGCCGATGGCGCGCAATTCACCCTTGTAGCCAAAACGATCACGCAGCAGGCGCGCATTCGAAAAGCTGCGGCCGTCAGTGAACGCCGGGAAATTCAAGGCGATGACCTGAAACTGGTCGACGTCCTCGCCGATCTCCTCGGCTTCCTCATCGCTGTCCAGCCACACACCCAGACCGCCGTCACGTGCCTTCAGCGAATGCGCGTGTTCGCGCCACAGCGCCAGCGGCACGATCAGGTCGTCGCAGTTCGACAGGCTGTCAAAGGCAGTATCCTTGGGCAGCAGATGCCAGGTTTCATCGATGACTTCGTTGTTCTTAATGATTCGCTGCATAGACGCGCTCCTTGAAAGGGTCAATGCCAATACGTTGGTAGGTGTCGATGAAACGCTCGTCTTCAGTCCGTTTTTCAACGTAGACGTCGATCAGCTTCTCGATCACGTCCGGCATCGCCTCCTGGGCAAAGGAAGGGCCGAGAATCTTGCCCAGGCTCGCATCACGGCTGGCACTGCCGCCGAGCGAGACCTGATAAAACTCTTCACCTTTCTTATCCACGCCCAGCACGCCGATATGGCCGACATGGTGGTGGCCGCAGGCGTTCATGCATCCGGAGATATTCAGGTCCAGCTCGCCGATATCGAACAGGTAGTCCAGATCGTCGAAACGACGCTGGATGGATTCGGCGATCGGGATCGACTTGGCATTGGCCAGCGAGCAGAAATCACCGCCCGGGCAGCAGATGATGTCGGTCAGAAGGCCAATGTTCGGCGTGGCGAAACCATTGTCGCGCAGCTCGTTCCACAGCGTGAACAGCTCACTCTGCTCGACATCGGCAAGAATGATGTTCTGCTCGTGAGAAGTGCGCAGTTGACCGAAGCTGTAGCGATCGGCCAGGTCGGCAATGGCGTCCAGTTGCTTGTCGGTCACATCGCCCGGGGCGACGCCGGTTGGCTTGAGCGACAGGGTCACGGCAATGTAGCCGGGCTTCTTGTGCGCCAGCACATTGCGTTGACGCCAGCGAGCGAAGCCGGGGTGCTGAGCGTCCAGCGTTGCCAGTTCGGCGTGCTGATCGCTGAGGGTCTTGTATTGCGGGTCGACGAAGTGGCGGGAAACGCGCTGCACTTCGGCTTCGGTCAGGGTGGTCTGACCGCCGCGCAGGTGCGCCATTTCAGCGTCGACCTTGGCTGCGAACACTTCAGGGGTCAGCGCCTTGACCAGAATCTTGATTCGCGCCTTGTACTTGTTGTCGCGACGGCCATAACGGTTGTAGACCCGCAGGATGGCGTCGAGGTAGCTCAGCAGGTCCTGCCACGGCAGGAACTCATTGATGAAGGCACCGACGACAGGAGTACGGCCAAGGCCGCCACCCACCAGAACACGGAAGCCCAGTTCGCCCGCTTCGTTGCGCAATGGCTCGAGGCCGATGTCATGCACTTCGATGGCTGCACGGTCACTCGTCGAGCCGTTGATCGCGATCTTGAACTTGCGCGGCAGGTAAGCGAATTCGGGGTGGAAAGTGGTCCACTGACGGACGATCTCGCACCATGGGCGCGGGTCTACCAGTTCGTCTGCCGCCACACCGGCAAACTGGTCGGTGGTGACGTTGCGCAGGCAGTTGCCACTGGTCTGGATAGCGTGCATCTGCACGGTCGCCAGTTCAGCGAGAATATCGGGAACATCTTCAAGCGCAGGCCAGTTGAACTGTACGTTCTGGCGGGTACTGATGTGCGCGTAGCCTTTATCATAATCGCGCGCGATTTTCGCCATCATGCGCGCCTGGCGCGAGGTCAGCTGACCGTATGGAACGGCCACGCGCAGCATGGGCGCGAAGCGCTGAACATAAAGACCGTTTTGCAGGCGCAACGGTCGAAACTCTTCTTCGCTCAGTTCCCCGGCCAGGTAGCGTCGGGTCTGATCCCGGAACTGCTTGACGCGGTCCTCGATGATCTTCTGATCGTAATCGTCGTATACGTACATATAGGTCCTGTTCTCAGGCTTCGTCATGAAGCAGGGCAGTGGCGTCAGTCTGGAAAAAGCCCGCTGCTCGTTGTTTCCTGCTTCATCTGGTCAATTCTGCGCGCACGGCCGCGCACTCCCTGGGGAGCGAAGGCGACGATAGCAGTTTGCAGTTATCGATAAAAGTGATGTTTATATATATGCAAATCACTAAAAGCGATAAGCAAAACCGCGTCCGTGCATATCCCTGCTTGCCGTGTGGGCAAGACTCGACTTAACTGAACGTTGACCGATGCCGAGCAGGTGTCGGAACACTCCTATTCATGTGCAATCACCCACAAGACCGACAAGAGGCGATGCGATGAGCAAGCACCCGAAAGTAGCCAAGCCAGGCAGATCCGTGGACACCTGGGCCATTTTATTCATTGTCATTCTGGCGGTAGGCGCAGCGATGTTCTGGGCCAGCAGCCAGTGAAGGGCTGATAAAGAATCTGCCGGAGTCTCCAGAACCTTGCTGCCGCAGCCGATAACACGCTCGTAGTGCTAAATCCCTGCTGCTTCAAGGTTCGTTGATATGAAGGCTTTACATGCTGGCTGGCTGTTACTGTGCAGTTGTCTCTGGGGCGGGGCGACACATGCCGCCTCGGTGGTATTTCTGAACCCCGGCGCACCATCCGATGGCTATTGGCAGAGTTACTCCCGGGTCATGCAGACGGCTGCCGACACCACTGGCATGTCACTGAAAATACTCTATACCGAGCGCGACACTCGCAAGTTGCTCGATCTGGCGCGAGCGGCGCTGCAAGGGGATGAGCGCCCGGATTACCTGTTGTTTTCCAATGAGTTGAATATCGCCCCTGAAGTCCTGCGTATGTCCGTGGGCAGCGGGGTCAAGCTGTTTGCCGTCAACAATACGCTGACCGAGGACCAGATTCGGATTCTCGGTGATCTGCCATCGCGTTATCCGGACTTCATCGGCAGCCTGGTGGGCAACGATGAACAGGGCGGCTATCTGACGGCAAAGCGGCTTATCAGTCTCGCGGCGCCTGGCGCAGACGGTCAGGTCATCGACATGCTCGCGTTTTCCGGGACCAACACCACGCCCGTTTCCCTGCTGCGTGAAAAAGGCATGCTGCGGGCCTTGTCAGAGCACCCAGAGGTGCATCTACGGCAGATTGCGCTGGGTGGCTGGCGCCGTGATCGCGCGCTCGAGCAGGCGCGCGTGCTGTTCAAGCGCTATCCGCAGACACGCTTGGTGTGGGCTGCCAACGAGCAAATGGCGTTCGGTGCGATGGATGCATTGCGCGAGAGCGGCGGCAAGCCGGGGCAGGACGTGCTGTTCAGTGCGATCAACGGCACGTCGCTTTCACTGCGGGCACAGCTCAATGGCAGCCTGAGTGTCGTGGCTTCAGGGCATTTCACCCTGGGCGGGTGGGCCATCATTCTCCTGCACCACTATGACACTGCTCAATGGCAGGCCCGGCAACAGATCGGCACACGAATCATTGATGTGATTCACGTGGTCGAGCCACAGGATGCGCAGCGCTTTCTGGATGCCGCCCGGGACGAGCATTACCGGCTCGATATCCAGGCATTCAATATGGAAACTTCTGGCGAAGCGTCGCCATTTTCGCTGAAAGGCATGTTGCCGCCTGACCACTCAGGCGGCAGATAACCGGTCAGGCGTTACTCGTCGTAGCCCAGGTTGGGTGCCAGCCAGCGTTCGGTGACACTCAGGTCCTGACCCTTGCGGGCGGTGTAGCTTTCGACCTGGTCCTTGTCGACCTTGCCCACTGCAAAATACTGCGCCTGGGGGTGGGCGAAATACCAGCCGCTGACCGCTGCAGCCGGGAACATCGCATAGTGCTCGGTCAGGAACACGCCGCTCTTGCCTGCGGTATGTTCGGCGCTGCCTTCCGGCAGTGGATCGAGCAGGGCGAACAGGGTGCCCTTTTCCGTGTGATCGGGGCAGGCCGGGTAGCCCGGCGCCGGGCGGATGCCCATGTATTGCTCCTTGATCAGCGCTTCGTTGTCCAGCGCTTCGTCCTGCGCATAACCCCAGTATTCCTTGCGCACCTGCTGGTGGAGCCACTCGGCGCAGGCTTCGGCGAGACGATCGGCAAGCGCCTTGACCATGATCGAGTTGTAATCGTCGCCCTTGTCCTGATAAGCCTTGGCGACTTCCTCGGCGCCGATGCCGGCAGTGGCGATGAACCCGCCGATGTAGTCGGTCAGGCCGCTGTCCTTTGGTGCAACGAAGTCGGCCAGCGAGAAGTTCGGCTTGCCGTCGGGCTTGATGGTCTGCTGGCGCAGGTGATGCAGCCTGGCCAGCGGCTTGCCGTCGTCGCCATAGACTTCCAGATCATCGTCATTGACCTGATTGGCTGGCCAGAAGCCGAATACCGCGCGGGCGCTGATCAGCTTCTCGTCGATCAGCTTGCGCAGCATCTGCGTGGCGTCAGCATACAGCGCAGTGGCCGCTTCACCGACCACTTCGTCGGTGAGGATGCGCGGGAACTTGCCAGCCAGATCCCAGGAAATGAAGAACGGCGTCCAGTCGATGTACTCGGCCAGCACGTTCAGATCGATATCCTGCAGCACCCGGGTGCCGGTGAACGTCGGTTGGGCAGGGGTGTAGTTTTCCCAGTCGAACTGCGGCTTTTTGGCCACCGCAGCACCGTAGCTCAGGCGTTCGGTGCGCGCGCTGCGTGCCGAGGTGCGCTCACGCACTTCGACGTATTCGAGTCGGGTCTTTTCAATAAAGGCCGGCTTCAGCTCTTTCGACAGCAACTGGGTCGCGACGCCGACCGCTCGGGAAGCATCGGTGACGTAGATTACTGCGTCATTGCTGTATTTAGGCTCGATCTTCACCGCCGTGTGCGCCTTGGACGTGGTCGCGCCGCCGATCATCAATGGCAGGTGGAAGTCCTGGCGCTGCATCTCTCTGGCGACATGGACCATTTCGTCCAGTGACGGCGTGATCAGGCCGGACAGGCCGATAATGTCGCATTTCTCGTCGCGGGCCACTTGCAGGATTTTCTCTGCAGGCACCATCACGCCCAGGTCGACAATGTCGTAGCCGTTACAGCCCAGTACTACGCCGACGATGTTCTTGCCGATGTCATGCACGTCGCCCTTGACGGTGGCCATCAGGATTTTGCCCTTGGCTTCGGGCTTGTCGCCCTTTTCCAGCTCGATGAACGGAATCAGGTGCGCCACTGCCTGCTTCATCACGCGCGCGGACTTGACCACCTGAGGCAGGAACATCTTGCCTGCGCCAAACAGGTCACCGACCACGTTCATGCCTGCCATCAGCGGGCCCTCGATCACTTCGATAGGGCGGGTGAATGCCAGGCGCGACTCTTCGGTGTCCTGGACGATGTGCGTGGTGATGCCCTTGACCAGCGCGTGTTCCAGACGCTGATTGACCGGCCAGCTGCGCCATTCCTCGGTTTCGGCCTCCTTGACGCTGCCATCACCCTTGAACTTGTCGGCAATTGCCAGCAACGCATCCGTGCCCTCGGGATTGCGGTTGAGCACTACGTCTTCGACGCAGTCACGCAGTTCAGCGGGAATCTGGTCGTAGATTTCCAGCTGCCCGGCGTTGACGATGCCCATGCTCAGGCCATTGCGGATTGCATGCAGCAGGAACACCGAGTGGATCGCTTCACGCACCGGATTGTTGCCACGGAACGAGAACGATACGTTGGACACGCCACCCGAGGTCAGCGCATACGGCAACTCGTCACGGATGTAGGCGCAGGCGTTGATGAAGTCCACGGCGTAGTTGTTGTGTTCTTCGATACCGGTGGCGATGGCGAAGATGTTCGGGTCGAAGATGATGTCTTCCGGCGGGAAACCCACTTCGTTGACCAGAATGTCGTAGGAGCGTTTGCAGATTTCCTTCTTGCGCGCCTCGGTATCGGCCTGACCCTGTTCGTCGAAGGCCATGACCACCACGGCCGCGCCGTATCGCTTGCACAGCCGCGCGTGATGAATGAACTGCTCGACGCCTTCCTTCATGCTGATGGAGTTGACGATGCCCTTGCCCTGGATGCACTTGAGGCCGGCCTCGATCACTTCCCACTTCGAGGAGTCGATCATGATCGGTACGCGGGAGATGTCCGGCTCACCTGCGATGAGGTTGAGGAAGGTCACCATGGCCTTCTTCGAGTCGAGCATCCCTTCGTCCATGTTGATATCGATCACCTGGGCGCCGGCTTCGACCTGCTGCAGGGCGACTTCCAGGGCTTCGGTGTAGTTGTCTTCACGGATCAGGCGGGCGAAGCGGGCAGAGCCGGTGATGTTGGTACGCTCGCCGACGTTGACGAACAGCGACTGGCGATCGATGGTGAACGGTTCGAGGCCCGACAGGCGGCAGGCCTTGGGGATGTCCGGAATTTCCCGCGGCGAGTAACCCGAAACCGCCTCGGCAATCGCCTTGATGTGCGCCGGGGTGGTACCGCAGCAGCCGCCGACGATGTTCAGGAAGCCGCTCTGGGCGAACTCTTCGATGATCTTCGCCGTCTGGCTCGGCAGTTCGTCGTATTCGCCAAATGCATTCGGCAAGCCGGCGTTGGGGTGCGCGGACACATGGGTGTTGGCTTTATTGGCCAGCTCTTGCAGGTAGGGGCGCAGTTCGCTCGCGCCCAGTGCGCAGTTCAGGCCGACCGAGATCGGTTTGGCATGACTGATCGAGTTCCAGAACGCTTCGGTGGTCTGGCCGGACAGGGTGCGCCCCGAGGCATCGGTGATGGTTCCGGAGATCATGATTGGCAGTTCAAAGCCCACTTCTTCGAATACACCCTGTACGGCAAAGATCGCCGCCTTGGCGTTGAGTGTGTCGAAAATGGTCTCGATCAGGATCAGGTCGGCACCGCCCTCGATCAGCCCCTTGGTCGCTTCGGTGTAGTTCTCGACCAGTTCGTCGAAGGTCACATTGCGATAGCCGGGGTTGTTGACGTCCGGCGACAGCGAACAGGTGCGGCTGGTAGGGCCCAGCACGCCCGCCACGAAACGCGGCTTGTCCGGGGTTTCCAGTGTCTTGGCGTCTGCGACCTTGCGCGCCAGGCGTGCGCCTTCGACGTTCAGCTCGTAGACGATCGATTCCATGCCGTAATCGGCCTGAGACACCTGGGTGGCGTTGAATGTGTTGGTTTCGAGGATGTCGGCACCGGCATCCAGATAAGCCTTCTCAATGGCGCCGATCACGTCAGGGCGGGTCAGGATCAACAGGTCGTTGTTGCCTTTGACATCGCTGGGCCAGTCGGCGAAACGCTTGCCGCGGTAATCCTGTTCTTCGAGCCTGTAGCTCTGGATCATGGTGCCCATGCCGCCATCGAGGATCAGGATCCGCTGTTTCAGAGCAGTGAGAAAGGCTTGATGGCGGGCGCTGCGGTCAGACATGGGGGCTACCTTGAGAAGGTCGATTCTTTAAAGAACGGGATGATAGCAAACCGGAACGGTTTTGGTGTTGTTGCGCCTTTTGCATGAAAATCATTCATGTTGGAGCGAGTGATGCCCTTGTAGAATTATGCCATTTTAATATCAGAGCCCACGGGATATGCCGCACCGTTTGTTGGCAAGCGTCGCCTTGCTTTTTATCTGCTGTGCTGCCAAGGCTCAGACTCCTGCACCCCCCGTCATATCGGCATCCCCGGCGATTTCCTATGTGAAGGACATCCAGCCGATCCTCACCGAGAAGTGCGTGGCCTGCCACGCCTGCAATGACGCTCCCTGCCAGTTGAATCTGGGCAGTGGCGAAGGTGTGAGCCGTGGCGCCAGCAAAGTCCCTGTCTATCAGGGCGAACGCAGCGAGGCGGTTGCGCCGACGCGTCTCTTTTATGATGCACGTGATACCGACGCGTGGCGCGGCAAGGGCTTCTATTCAGTACTGGAAGCCCAGGGCAGTCAGGCGGCATTGATGACGCGCATGCTTGATCTGGGCCGCAGCGCACCTTTGCCAGCCAACAGCAGGATTCCGGATGACATCGCCCTGGGGATCAATCGGGAAAACGTCTGCCCGCTGCCCGGCGAATTCAATGCCTATGCGGCCGCCCACGCGCAACAGGGCATGCCGCTGGCGGTCGCCGGACTGACCGATGCCGAATACCAGACCCTGCAGCGCTGGCTGGCCGCCGGTGCGCCGGTCGAGCAGCAGACCATTACCCCGAGTGTCACCGAGGCCGCGCAGATCAATGCCTGGGAGGCGCAGCTCAACGAACCTGGCGCGAATCAGGCGCTGGTCGGTCGCTGGCTGTTCGAGCATCTGTTCCTGGCGCACATCTATTTCGAAGGCGGTGAGGCGGGGCACTTCTTCCAATGGGTGCGCTCGCGAACTCCGAGCGGCAAACCTGTGGACCTGATCGCTACCCGTCGTCCCGACGACGATCCGGGCAGCGACTTCTATTACCGGTTGATCCCCGTGCAAGGTGTGATCGTTCACAAGACCCACATTACCTACGCCATGAGCCCGCAGAAACTGGCGCGGGTCAGGCAGTTGTTCTATGGGACCGACTGGAAAGTCAGCGCATTGCCGGGTTACGGCCCTGGCCATCGTGCCAATCCGTTTCTGACCTTCGAAGCCATCCCTGCGGTGGCGCGTTATCAGTTCATGCTCGACAACGCCGAGTATTTCGTTCGCACGTTCATTCGCGGGCCGGTCTGTCGCGGGCAGATCGCCACAGACGTGATTCGCGATCAGTTCTGGGTGCTGTTCCAGGACCCGTCGCACGATCGCTACATCACCGACGCGACGTATCGCGGGGAGGCCACGCCATTGCTGGCCATGCCGGGGCAGAACGATGACGTGGGCAGCGTGCTGAGCCTGTGGCTGTCCTACCGCGACCGGCGCAATGAGTATGAAGACCTGCGCCGCGACAGCTACGCGAAAATGCCAGCGCCGGGCTGGAGCACGCTGTGGGCAGGCAATGACAATGCCTTGCTGACCGTTTTCCGCCATTTCGACAGTGCGTCGGTCAATAAAGGGCTGATTGGCGACGTGCCGCACTCCATGTGGCTGTTCGACTACCCGCTGCTGGAGCGCACCTATTATCAGTTGGCGGTGAACTTCGATGTCTATGGCAATGTTTCACATCAGGCCCAGACGCGGCTGTATTTCGATTTGATCCGCAACGGTGCCGAGATCAATTTCCTGCGCCTGATGCCTGCCGACCTGCGTGAAGACATGCTCAGTGATCTTTATCAGGAGGGCGGCAAAATCAAGATGTGGCTGGATTACCAGAAGATCGACGACGATACGCCGACAGGCATCAAGCTCGATGAAAAGGCCGCAAAGCGTGACTTTGCGTCCAGGCTGATCGAGCGCTTCGGCACTTTGAATGCCGCACCTGACCCGATCAACCGCTGCACCGGGGCGTATTGCTCGCGGCCTGGCCTCGACAGCAGCTTTGCCCAGGCAGAACAGGCGCTGAGCCGATTGACGTCGCGTCCTGCTGCGGGTCTGAAGGTCATCGATCAGTTGCCGGAAGCGAGCATGCTGCGCATCGAGGGCGGCAATGGCAAGCGCGTGATCTACAGTATGTTGCGCAACCGCGCGCACAGTAATGTCGCGTTTCTGCTGGGCGAGTCGTACCGCTATATTCCGGGCCTGGACACACTGACTGTCTACCCGGGCGTGCTCAGCAGTTATCCGAATTTCATCTTCAATATTCCGGTCGCACAGGTGCCGGCCTTTGTCGATGCCATGCAGCAGAGCAAGGATCAGGCGAGTTTCGAACAAATCGTCCAGCGTTGGGGCATCCGTCGTACTCATCCACTGTTCTGGAGTTACTTCCACGATCTGAATCGCTACGTTCAGGAAACTGAACCACGCGAAGCGGGCGTGCTGGACATGAATCGCTACGAGAACCTCTGAAAAACCGGGGCTTCACGCCGCAGGCCCTTGTGCAACATGGCCTGCGGCCATCTTTACTTCCTGAACGAAATGTATCTTGCGCGACCTTTTTTTCAAAAAGGTGGTCCGAAATGGTGCGCGTCATAGGCCGGTTTATTCAGCGGCTCATGATTGAAAGTCAGGAAGTAGAGGTTTTTAGTGATGTTGATTTCAGTTCAGGCCCTACGGGCGTTCGCAGCGTGGGTCGTGGTGTGTCATCACTTCATGCAGATTTTTTTCGATTTCAAGGCCAGTGGTCCGGTAGGGCAGTTCTTTGTGTCAAAGGGTGCGGTCGGCGTCGATATCTTCTTCGTCATCAGTGGTCTGGTGATCTTCTTGTCGACGCAGAACAGCGACATGCCAGCACGGCGCTTTATTCTGCATCGTCTGATTCGCATCGTTCCGGCCTATTGGCTGTACACCGCCGCCATGGCGTTGCTGCTGCTGATTGCAGCGCCGATGCTCCCGCATCAGGTCATCGGGTGGCAGAACTTCCTCTTGTCACTGGTCTTCATTCCTTCCGAAAACCCCGGTGGTTATGGTCTCTACCCGACGCTCAACGTTGGCTGGACGCTCAACTATGAGATGTTTTTCTACCTGCTGTTCTCGATGGTGTTCCTCTTCCAACAGCGTCACCGGCCGCTGATCATTGCCGCAGCGCTGTTTGCGGTCAGTGAGGTTCTGGCTCGCGCCGGGCTGATCAGCCGCTTCTACGGCAACGACATCATTTACGAATTCCTGCTGGGTATCGGCATCGGCATCCTCTATCGCCGTGGCTGGATCAAACCGGCGCTGTGGCTGCCGATGGCAGGCATTGCGGTCGGGCTGTATGCGATCAATAACCTGACCAACGAGCAGCGCCTGCTCAATTGGGGCCTGCCGAGTGCCTTGATCGTGCTGTCGTGCATCTCGCTGGAACCGTATTTCCAGGGCAATCGCCTGCTCAAGGTGTTGGGTGACTGCTCTTATTCGGTGTACCTGCTGCACGTTTTGGTGCTGTACGGCGGCTTGCTGATGGCGCAGCGCTTTGGCCTCAGCCCCTATGTGGTTTTCGCGTTCTGCGTGCCGATCATCGCCATCGGTGCCTGGGTCAGTTATGAGTGGATCGAGAAGGGCCTCTACCGCCGGATGAAAGCCTGGCTGGATGGACGCCGGGCGCTCGGTCAGGCGCAGGCATTAACCTGACAAAAATACTAGGACTTTGTGTGAAGCGGCCGATTGGCGTAAACTGCACGCACGTCTGCGAGGAATTTTCATGACCGCTATCACTATTACCGATGCCGCCCACGATTATCTGGCCGATCTGCTGGAAAAGCAGAATACCCCGGGCATTGGCATCCGCGTATTTATCACCCAGCCCGGCACTCAGTACGCCGAAACCTGCATTGCCTACTGCAAGCCGGGTGAAGAAAAACCGGAAGACAAGGCCATCGGCCTGAAGAGCTTCACGGCCTGGATCGACGGCTTCAGCGAGGCCTTTCTGGACGATGCAGTGGTCGACTACGCCACCGACCGGATGGGCGGCCAGCTGACCATCAAGGCGCCGAACGCCAAAGTGCCGATGGTCAATGCCGACAGCCCGATCAACGAGCGTATCAATTACTACCTGCAAACCGAGATCAATCCGGGCCTCGCCAGCCATGGCGGTCAGGTCACGCTGATCGACGTGGTCGAGGAAGAGGCGAAGAATATCGCCGTGCTGCAGTTCGGTGGCGGTTGCCAGGGCTGTGGTCAGGCCGATGTCACGCTGAAGGAAGGTATCGAGCGCACACTGCTTGAGCGTATTCCCGAGCTGTCGGGCGTTCGCGATGTTACCGACCATACGCAGAAAGAAAACGCCTACTACTAAGCGGCTCTTTTTGGCAAGGAAGTTGCTGCACGAAAACGCCCTGACTGTTCAGGGCGTTTTCATGTGCGGCGGTTGACGAGCGTCAGTCCAGCTCCACCAGTATCGCGCCTTCGTTGACCATCTCGCCCTCATGACAGTAAAGCGCGGTAATCACCCCGGCGCTGGCGGCGCGGATGCTGTGTTCCATCTTCATGGCTTCCAGCACCACCAGTTGCGCACCAGATTCGACAGCCTGACCCACTTCAACCAATACCCGCACGATGCTGCCATTCATCGGTGCCGTCAGGCCTGCATGCTGACCGTCACCGACGTCTGCCTGAGCGATGGCGTCCAGCCGGATGACGCTGTGCAGCTCGTCTTGCCATTCGAGGTACAGCGTATTGCCGCGCCGTATCGCCAGGTGTCGTTGGCGCATACCGTTGTGCTCGACCTGCAGATGCTCGCCACTCAGAGTGAATAACGACGGGCTGCTGTTGTGCAGGCAGGTGTTGCGGGTCTGACCGTTGCAGCTCAGTCGCAGATCCGTCTGCGCGGGCAGGCCGGCGCGAAAGCCACTGCCGACTGACCAGGGCGAATACGGATCGGCTCGGTCGATGCGTGCCGGTTCGCTCTGGCTGAAGGCCTCGGCGGCGGCCTGCCAGAATGTCTCGTCTGGCTCATCGATTTGCGGCAGCAGTTGCGTCTGATAGCGGGGAATAAAGCCGGTATCAAGCTGCGCGGCGGCGAACGCTGGATGCGCGATGATTCTGCGCAGAAACGCCAGGTTGGTCCGGACTCCGCCCACGGCAAACTCATCGAGCATGGCCAGCAGGCGCAGACGGGCTTGCTCGCGGTCTTCACCCCAGGCAATCAGCTTGCCGAGCATCGGGTCGTAGAAGGGCGAAATGTTGTCGCCCTCGGCAACGCCGCTGTCCACCCGCCTGCCGGGGCCGGGGGCAGGCTCTCTGTAGAGCTCCAGGGTGCCGGTTGCCGGGAGAAAGTCGTTGGCCGGGTCTTCGGCGTATAGACGGACTTCGATGGCGTGGCCGGTCAGGGGCACCTGCTCCTGGGTGATGGGCAGCGATTCGCCTCTGGCGACGCGGATCTGCCATTCCACCAGGTCCAGCCCCGTGATGTACTCGGTGACCGGGTGTTCCACCTGCAGGCGGGTATTCATTTCCATGAAGAAAAACTCGCCGCGTGCGTCCAGAAGGAACTCGACTGTACCTGCACCCACGTAGCCGATGGCTTGCGCGGCTTTCACTGCGGCTTCGCCCATGGCTTTGCGCAATGTAGCTGTCAGGCCGGGCGCTGGTGCTTCCTCGACGACCTTCTGGTGTCGGCGTTGAATGGAGCAATCGCGCTCATTGAGGTACAGGCAGTGGCCATGCCGGTCGGCAAATACCTGTATCTCGACGTGGCGCGGGGTGAGCACGTATTTCTCCACCAGCATTCTCGCGTCACCGAACGAGGACAGCGCCTCGCGTTGCGCGGAAGCTAGCGCTTCGGCCAGTTCGCCAATGTGCTCGACCACTTTCATGCCTTTGCCGCCGCCACCTGCGGTGGCTTTCAACAGCACCGGATAGCCGATGCGCTCGGCCGCAGCGCGGAATGTTTCGATGTCCTGTGCTTCACCGTGGTAGCCAGGCACCAGAGGCACGCCTGCCTGTTCCATCAATGCCTTGGCGGCGGATTTGCTGCCCATGGCATCGATGGCCGAGGCGGGTGGACCGAGGAAAATCAGCCCGGCGTTTTCGATGGCGCGCGCAAAATCGGCATTTTCAGACAGAAAACCGTAGCCGGGATGGATCGCGTGCGCGCCACTCGCCCTGGTGGCTTCGAGAAGCTTGTCTATCGCCAAATAACTCTCTGCGGCCTTGCTGCCGCCAAGGTCCACGCAGATATCGGCCTCGCGGCTATGTCGTGCGTTACGGTCAATGGCGCTGTGCACGGCGACCGTGGTGAGGCCCATGTTTTTAGCCGTGCGCATGATGCGGCAGGCAATCTCGCCGCGGTTGGCAATCAGCAGCGTGGTCAACTCGGGCGTGCTCATGACTGCGAGTCCTTGTGTGGATCGTGCCGGGCTGCCGAGGCTACGGCAACGGGATCGCCAGGTGGCTGATGGTTGACTGGCTGCCAGCCGGGCGTACGTTTTTGCAGGAAGGCTCGCAGGCCTTCCTGTCCTTCGGCACTGCTACGGATGCGCGCGATGGCGCTTTCACAGTAGCGACGCAGCGCGGGGGTCAGCTCACCGTTGCCGACTTCGCGCAGCAGCTCCTTGCTGACGCGCATGGCCTGCGGGCTGTTGAGCAACAGGTTGTCGACCCATTGCTGCGTTTGGTCTTGCAGCTCTGCAGCCGGGTAGCACTCGGCGACCAGGCCGATCTGCTGCGCCCGCTGGCCGTCGAAGCGCTCGGCCGTGAGGGTGTAGCGTCGCGTGGCGCGTTCGCCGATGGCCTGTACCACGAAAGGACTGATGACCGCTGGCGCCAGGCCGATGCGCACTTCGGACAGGCAGAACTGCGCATCCACCGCTGCAATGGCCATGTCACAGCAACCGATCAGGCCCAGCGCACCGCCGAATGCTGCGCCCTGTACCACGGCGAGCGTCGGGATTTTCAGCTTGGCGAGGCCGTACATCAGCTCTGCCAGTTCGCGGGCGTCATCCAGGTTGGTGTTGTAGTCCAGGTCTGCTGCCTGCTGCATCCACGCCAGGTCGGCACCGGCACTGAAATGCCGGCCACGGCCGCGCAACAGCAGGAAACGCAGGCTGGCATCGCCTTGCACCTGCTCCAGCGCGATAATCAGCTCGCGGATCATCTGCGCGTTGAAGGCGTTGTTCTTGTCTGGTCGATTCAGCCACAGCGTGGCAAAGCCACGTGGGTCGTTGATCAGCTCTATGGTTGCGAAGGAGGTCGAAGTCATGGTCATTTCCCGGCTCACATTCGGAACAGGCCGAAAGTGGTAGGTTCGATGGGCGCGTTGAGCGAGGCGGAGAGGGCAAGCGCGAGAATATCGCGGGTTTGTGCCGGGTCGATGACCCCGTCGTCCCACAGGCGGGCGCTGGAATAGTAAGGATGACCCTGATGCTCGTACTGATCGAGGATCGGCTGCTTCAGTTCGGCCTGCTGTTCGGCGCTGAACGCCTGGCCAGCCCGTTCGGCCTGTTCGCACTTGACCTGCACCAGCACGCCGGCAGCCTGTTCGCCGCCCATCACGCCGATCCGCGCGTTGGGCCACATCCATAGAAAGCGCGGGTCGTAAGCGCGGCCACACATGCCGTAGTTTCCTGCGCCGAAACTGCCGCCAATGATCACCGTGAATTTCGGCACCCTGGCGCAGGCCACGGCGGTCACCAGCTTGGCGCCATGCTTGGCGATGCCGCCGGCTTCATACTTCTGGCCGACCATGAAGCCGGTGATGTTCTGCAGGAACAGCAGGGGGATGCCTCTCTGGCAAGCGAGCTCGATGAAGTGCGCGCCTTTCTGGGCTGCTTCTGCGAACAGGATGCCATTGTTGGCGAGAATCGCGATCGGGTAGCCGTGCAGACGCGCGAAGCCACACACCAGCGTGGTGCCGAACAGGGCCTTGAATTCGTCGAGTACTGAGCCGTCCACCAGGCGTGCGATGACTTCCCGTACATCGAAGGGCTGTTTTGTGTCGACGGGGATGATGCCGTACAGGTCATCGCCGGGGTACAGCGGTGCAATGGGCGCGACCGTGTTCAGTTGACCCTGCTTGCGCCAGTTCAGATTGGCGATGCTGCGTCGCGCCAATGCAAGTGCGTGATCGTCGTTGTCCGCGTAGTGGTCGGCCACACCGGACGTGCGGCAGTGCAGATCGGCACCACCCAGCTCTTCGGCGCTGACCACTTCGCCGGTCGCTGCCTTGACCAGTGGCGGGCCGGCCAGGAAGATCGTGGCCTGCTGGCGGACCATGATCGCCTCGTCGGCCATAGCCGGTACGTATGCGCCACCGGCGGTGCAGGAGCCCATGACCACCGCGATCTGGGCAATTCCTTGTGCACTCATGTTGGCTTGATTGAAGAATATCCGTCCGAAATGTTCGCGATCCGGAAACACCTCATCCTGACGTGGCAGGTTGGCGCCGCCTGAGTCCACCAGATAGATGCATGGCAGGCGGTTCTGCTGGGCGATCGTTTGTGCGCGTAAATGCTTTTTGACGGTCAGCGGGTAATAGGAGCCGCCTTTGACCGTGGCATCGTTGGCGATGATCATACATTCGACGCCCTCGACCCGGCCGATTCCGGCGATCACGCCAGCGGCCGGCACCTCTTCGCCATACACCTCATGCGCAGCCAGTTGGCCGATTTCCAGAAACGGCGAGCCGGTGTCCAGCAAGCGGTTGATACGCTCGCGCGGCAGCAACTTGCCGCGTGAAGTGTGACGCTCCTGGGCTTTGCGGCCGCCCCCTTGCTGGACGTTGCTCAACAGCGAGCGCAGTGCTTCGACCTGCTTGAGCAGGGCGTCGCGATTGAGGATGAATTCGGGCGAGCGGGTGTTGATTCGGGTCTGCAGGATGGTCATGGTGGCTCCGCAATCAACGGGTTTCGTTGAACAGTTCGCGACCGATGAGCATGCGCCGGATTTCACTGGTGCCTGCGCCGATCTCGTAGAGTTTGGCGTCGCGCAACAGTCGGCCCGCCGGGAACTCGTTGATGTAGCCATTGCCGCCCAGAATCTGGATGGCTTCCAGCGCCATCTGCGTGGCGCGCTCGGCGCTGTACAGGATCACCCCGGCAGCGTCCTTGCGAGTGGTCTCGCCGCGGTCGCAGGCCTGGGCCACCGCGTACAGGTAGGCCCGGCTGGCATTGAGCTGGGTGTACATGTCTGCGACCTTGCCCTGAATCAGCTGAAACTCGCCGATACTCTGGCCGAACTGCTTGCGGTCGTGAATGTAGGGCACCACCACGTCCATGCACGCCTGCATGATCCCGGTGGGACCGCCGGAGAGCACGACGCGCTCGTAATCGAGGCCGCTCATCAGCACCCTGACGCCACCATCAAGCACGCCCAGCAGGTTCTCCTCGGGCACCTCGACATCATCGAAAAACAGTTCGCAAGTGTTGGAGCCGCGCATGCCCAGCTTGTCGAACTTGCTGCCGCGCGAGAAGCCTTTCCAGTCGCGTTCGACGATAAACGCACTGATGCCGTGGGCTGCCTTTTCCAGGTCGGTCTTGGCGTAGATCACGTAGGTGTTGGCATCCGGCCCGTTGGTGATCCAGGTCTTGCTGCCGTTGAGCACATAGCGATCACCGCGCTTGTCGGCGCGCAGTTTCATCGACACCACGTCCGAGCCGGCATTGGGTTCGCTCATGGCCAGTGCGCCAACGTGTTCGCCGCTGATCAGCTTGGGCAGGTAACGGGCCTTTTGCGCCGGGCTGCCATTGCGATTGATCTGGTTAACGCACAGGTTGGAATGGGCGCCATAGGACAGCGCCACGGATGCCGAGCCACGGCTTATTTCTTCCATCGCCACGACGTGAGCCAGATAACCCAGGCCCGCGCCACCATATTCTTCGCTGACAGTAATCCCCAGTACGCCCATTTCACCGAACTTGCGCCACATGTCGGCGGGGAACAGGTTGTCCTTGTCGATCTGCGCGGCGCGCGGGGCAAGCTCTGCGGCGACAAAAGACTGCAGCTGATCACGCAGCATGTCGATGGTTTCGCCCAGGGCGAAATTCAGGCTGGGGTAACTCATGGGGCGTTCCTTTTTGTTCTTGAATGACGCTTTGTTCGTGGGTCGGTTGTGGCGTGTACCAGCTATGACCTTTACGTTAACGTAAACCTGTAGGATTGTGCTGTCAACGCCGATGCCGATGTGAACAAAGCGTGATCGGACTGTAGTGTTCAATCATGAGAGAAGAGGGCGGAACGCCGGAAAGCACGAAGGGGAGCCTGGGCTCCCCTTCAAGGTATGTTGCTATGCTCTTTTTTGTTTTTCGGGAGGCCTGTTGTTGTTTTTGGCGACCTGGCCCTTCACATCTTTTTTGAGCGATCCGCATGCGGGACCAAGAGCAAACGTATTTTTTTGAGCGCTGATGACACTTTCATCGTAGTGATCCAACCAGTTCGGCAGCTGCCTTGGGGCAGTTTTATTGTTCTCTGTCTGGCTGCGAACGACTTGCCAGGCAAGCGGTTCAGAAAAGCTATCCACTTCAAAAAAATCTGTTAGCTACGTCTCTGTCCGTGTTGTTCTTGTTATGTCAGAGCCGGTACGTGTTGTTTTTATTGGGTTACTGCGTGTTTTTATTTTTGTTGTACGAAGGGTATAGCAGGACCCGTGCCAGTTTTTCAAAACCCCTGTAATACCGGGGGATGACCTTGTTTTTCCGGCATCGGACCGTTTGATTCTGCGGCCGAGTGTTTCCGTGTTACCCGTTTGTCTCGACTCGACGCGGGGCAGAGTAACACTCTGTGGCAAGTTGTCGCACCCTGTTACCGACAGACGACGACAGCGTTACGCAGACAATCTGGCCTTTGCTACACGAGAGCCATTGCTACGGTGCAGCACGTTGCAGATGCGCTGGCCCGCCGCGATGACCTGGTCCAGATCGACGCCGGTTTCGATACCCAGCCCCTGCAACATATACAGCACGTCTTCAGTGGCCACGTTGCCGCTGGCGCCCTTGGCGTAAGGGCAGCCACCGAGGCCGGCCACGGAGCTGTCGAACACCTGGATGCCTTCCTCCAGGCTTGCGTAGATATTCACCAATGCCTGGCCATAGGTGTCATGGAAGTGGCCAGCCAGCTTGCCGCGCGGTATCTGCGCAGCCACGGCGTTGAACAATGCCCGTGTAGCGCCCGGCGTGCCGGTTCCGATGGTGTCGCCCAAGGAAATTTCATAGCAGCCCATCGCGTGCAGTTCGTTGGCGACCGTCGCGACCTGTTCGGGCGAAACGCTGCCCTCGTAAGGGCAGCCCAGCACGCATGACACATACCCTCGAACCTGCACACCATGCATGCGTGCTGCTTCCATGACAGACGCGAAGCGCTCCAGGCTTTCGCTGATCGAGCAGTTGAGGTTGCGTTGCGAGAACCCTTCGGTCGCCGCCGCGAACACCGCGACCTCCCTGACGCCGGCCGCCAAGGCATCTTCAAAGCCACGCAGATTTGGCGCCAGCGCCGAGTAGATGACGCCCTCACGACGCTGGATGCGTTCGAACACCTGTGCAGAGCCCGCCATCTGCGGGACCCATTTGGCCGAGACAAAACTGCCGACCTCGATATGGCCCAGCCCGGCTGCCGTCAGGTCATCCACCAGACGCACCTTGTCGTCGACACTGATGGGTTGTGCTTCATTCTGCAGGCCGTCACGCGGGCCGACTTCAACGAGATTCACCTTTTGCGGAAGGGACATGGCAGCGCCTTTGTAGTCAGTGCGAATGGTCAGAGTGGGGCGGCAGCGGTTTTATCGAGTGCGGCTCGGCAGCGCTCTTCGGCGGTGTCCAGCTCCAGCTGCATCTGGTGGATGTCCAGCAACTGCTGTTCCAGCTGATCACGGCGTTCGGCGATCTTGTCCAGCATGGTCTGCAACTGCTTCTGGTTACCGCCGGCAGGGTCGTATAACGAGATCAGTTCCTTGCACTCGGCCAGGGAAAAACCGATGCGTTTGCCACGCAGGATCAGTTTCAGGGTGACCTTGTCACGCGCCGTATAGATACGCTCCAGGCCCTTGCGTTCAGGGCTGAGCATGCCTTGCTCTTCGTAAAAGCGTATGGCGCGGGTGGTGATGTCCAGCTCGCGGGCGAGCTCGGAAATACTGTAGGTCTGACTGCTCATGGCGTGGCTCGGAAAGGTATACAGCCGCAAAGCTAAGGGTTGCTTTACGTATACGTCAAGCTGTGTGGCGGTGCCAAAGGTCGAGAGGTCACACTCCGGCACTTAGAAATCACATTAACTAAACGATTTAAATGCTTATAAATCATTGGCTTGTATTTTCTATTTCATGTCTTTTCGAGGCTCTGCTCCTGCGCCACAACCCGCTGCGAAAGCTCGATGATCTGTTCTCGCATCCAGCGATTGGCCGGGTCCTGATCGGTGCTTTCATGCCAGTACAGGTGGGTTTCGACCGAGGGAACATCGGCGACTGGCAGGTAGACATAGTGTAAGTCGTTACGACGGGCGAAGCGCTCGGGTACGGTCATGACCATGTCGGTCTGCTGCAGCACCTGAGTTGCCATCATGTAATGCTGCGAGCGCAAAGCGATCCTGCGCTGGATGCCCATCTTGCCGAGCGCCAGATCCACATGACCCAGCCCGCTGCGGCGGCTGGAAATATGGATATGCGCCTGGCTCAGGTAATCGTCGAGGGTCAGAATGGCCTTGTTCGCCAATGGATGGCCCTTGCGCATGCCACACACATAACGGTCCTCCATCAGCTTCACATGCCGCACTTGCGGGTCAGTGTTGAGCGGCGCGTCCACGGCGAAGTCGAGGCGCCCGGCAGCCAGCTCCTTGGTGGTTTCCCGGCGCTTGGACAGAAAGCTTTCGATGGTCACCGCAGGTGCCAGGCGTCGCAGGCGCTGGAACAGCGCGGGCAGGATCACCGCTTCGGTCAGGTCGGTCATGCTGATGCGGTAGTTCTTGTTGGCCTGTAACGGGTTGAAGATGCGGCTTTCCTGCACCGATACCCTGAGCAACGAAAGCGCATTGCGCACCGGGCCAATGATGTTCTGCGCCATCGGTGTCGGCACCATGCCTTGTGCCGTGCGCACGAACAGCGGGTCATTGAAGGTCTCGCGCAACCGCGCCAGTGCGTTGGAGACCGCAGGCTGGGTGATGCCGACAATCTGTCCGGCGCGGGTCAGATTGGCTTCGGTATAAATGGCGTCGAAGACAATGAAGAGGTTGAGATCGACCTTGTTCAGGTTCATTGATGGGGCGCCTCGTGCCGTTATTGTGATTGACTGTTTAGAGGGGCGTAATGCCGCAATGGTGATGGATCATATATCGGTTATGAATGTTTATACACGCTGAGAATAGATTAGATAAATGTGCAGCGGTTCTCTAGCATCGCGTTCATGACTTCGACAACCCGATCGACACGGTGGCGACCCCATGGATTTTGCGTATTCCCCGAAGGTGCAGGCCCTGCGTGAGCGCGTCACGGCGTTCATGGATGCATACGTCTATCCGGCCGAGCCGGTTTTCGAGCGGCAAGTGGCCGAAGGGGATCGCTGGCAGCCCACGGCAATCATGGAAGAGCTCAAGGCCCGTGCCAAGTCGGAAGGCTTATGGAATCTGTTCCTGCCAGACTCCGGGTTTGGCGCCGGCCTGAGTAATCTGGAGTACGCGCCGCTGGCGGAAATCATGGGTCGCTCACTGCTCGGTCCCGAGCCCTTCAATTGCTCGGCGCCCGACACCGGCAACATGGAGGTACTGGTCCGCTATGCCAGTGAGGACCAGAAAACCCGCTGGCTCGAACCGCTGCTGCGCGGTGAAATTCGCTCTGCCTTTGCCATGACCGAGCCCGACGTGGCCTCATCGGACGCCACCAATATGGCCGCGCGCGCTGAGCGTGACGGTGACCAATGGGTCATCAACGGGCGCAAGTGGTGGACCTCCGGTGCCTGCGACCCGCGCTGCAAAATCCTGATATTCATGGGCCTGAGCACTCCTGAGGGGCCGCGCCATCAGCAGCATTCGATGATTCTGGTGCCGGTCGATACGCCCGGCGTAAAGATCGTGAGGCCACTGCCGGTGTTCGGCTATGACGATGCGCCCCATGGCCATGCCGAAGTGCTGTTCGAAAACGTCAAGGTCCCGTTCGAAAACGTGCTGCTTGGTGAAGGGCGAGGGTTTGAAATCGCTCAGGGAAGGCTAGGACCAGGGCGCATTCACCACTGCATGCGCTCGATCGGCATGGCGGAGCGGGCGCTGGAGCTGATGTGCAGGCGTTCCATTGACCGCGTTGCGTTCGGCAAACCGTTGGCCAGGCTGGGCGGCAATATCGACCTGATCGCCGACTCGCGCATGGAGATTGACATGGCACGCCTGCTGACCCTGAAAGCGGCGTACATGATGGACACCGTCGGCAACAAGGTTGCCAGAAGCGAAATCGCGCAGATCAAGGTGGTTGCCCCCAACGTGGCGCTGAAGGTCATAGACCGAGCGATTCAGATGCACGGTGGCGCCGGGGTTTCCAATGATTTCCCGCTGGCCTACATGTACGCCATGCAGCGTACCCTGCGTCTGGCTGACGGCCCGGATGAAGTGCATCGCGCTGCCGTCGGCAAGTATGAACTGGGCAAATATATGCCGGCAGATCTGGCGCGCAGCCGACTCTAGCTGTCAGCCAATTACTGCACCCAGACTTCGACGCGACGGTTCTTGATCCGGCCGTCGTCGATATCGTTGGTGGCCACCGGCATCTCGTCACCCAGGCCAACGATATCGCGGAACGTCACGCCACTTTTCAGCAGTTCCCGGCGCACGGCCATGGCACGCAGCCTGGAAAGCAGGGCGGCACGCTCCGGGTCGCTCTTGGCGTCGCCGAAGCCGACCAGCGTCACATGCCGGTCCAGTTTGTCGCTGGATTTCAGGTAATCCGCGACCCGCTTGAGGTCCTGCTGCGCCTTGTTGTCCAGGCGTGCGCTGCCTTGGGCAAAGCGAAAGTTGACGGACAGGCGTTCGGCCTTGCGTGCCAGCGCCTGGTAATCGGCGGGCATCTGCGCGGTAGGCTGCACCTTGAGCACCTGCACGGTCTGCGCGACAAAACCGCTCTGCGCGACGATGGCCTGGCCGTCGGCGCTCTGCGCGAAACGGACCAGCGCCTGCGCCCAGCGCTGATGGGCCGAGGTGGGCACATAAAAGTACAGTCGTCGCGACAACGGATAGTCTTCGGTGGCAATCAGGCTGACGGTCGGCAGCATGGGCCTGGAATCGCCGTCGGCTATGGCCACCGCCTTGGCGCGGCGGATGGAAGGCAGGCCGATGAAGCCGATGCCATTGATGTCCTTGCTGACTTCGTCGGAGAGCTGTTCGCTGGATTCGAATCGCGCGGCGCTGCCGAGCAGGGTCTTACCGTATTTGCTCAGTACAAGGTCCTTGAACGTCTCGTAGGTGCCGGACTTTTCATCGCGAACATAGAGATGGATGGCGCCTGGATTGCCACCGATTTCACTCCAGTTCCTGACTTCGCCACTGAAAATGCGCGCCAGTTGAAGGGTATCCAGTTGTCTCAGCGGATTGGCGGGATGCAGGATCACTGCAACGCCGTCGATGGCAATGGTTTGCTCGCTGGCTGCGCTTTTCAGGTCACCGAGGCTGGCCAGATCTTTGGCCTCCTGATCCTTGATCGGTCGAGAGGAGGCCGCGACATCCGCACTGCCGGCTTTCAGCGCAGTGAAACCGGTGCCTGAGCCATGTGCGGCGACTTCGACACTGACGGGTTGACCGGCGGCCGTGGTTCCGATGACGCGCTGTTCATTGAGGGTGTTGCCGTGAAGGGTCTGTACCGATTGCAGACCTTGCTGGCGCATCAATCCTTCGACCAGCGCAGGTCCGAGTTGGGCATTGATGGTGTTGGAGCCTTGAATGCGCAACGCCGGTATATCGCCAGCAGGCAGCGGCAGTGCGGCTTGCGCGAAAGCGGGCAGGGTGGCGCTCGACAGAATGAGCGCCGTAAGCAAAGCGCGCAGCATCGGCGTCACCATGAATCACGGGAGGGTGCCGGGAGAATAAGTCAGAGAGATTGCCGGAATATGACAATTTCAGGGTCTGTGCGTGTTTCAGTTTTCAGCGCGACCCACCCCTTATAAGGAAGGATCGCGCAGGAGGAGCCTGGGAGGGGATCAGTCAGCTGAGTTCCAGCCAGATGGGCGCGTGATCGGACGGTTTTTCCATTCCGCGCAAATCGTAATCCACACCCGCTTCCTTGATGCGTGGCTGCAGACCGGTAGAGGTCATGATCAGATCGATGCGCAGGCCGCGTTTGGGCTCGTCTTCAAAGCCACGGCTGCGATAGTCGAACCAGCTGAAGCGGTCGACGACTTCCGGATACAGGTGCCGAAAGCTGTCCACCAACCCCCAGTTTTTCAGGCGCTCCATCCACTCCCGCTCTTCAGGCAGAAAGCTGCACTTGCCGGTTTTCAGCCAGCGTTTGGCGTTGTCGGCGCCAATGCCGATATCGCAATCCTGCGGAGAGATATTCACGTCGCCCATGACGATCAGCGGCTGATCGTTACTGAAGTGGCCTTCGAGCAGTGTTTGCAGGTTCTCGTAAAAGCGCTGTTTGGCGGGGAATTTTGTCGGGTGGTCGCGGCTCTCGCCCTGTGGAAAGTAGCCATTCATGATGGTTACCGGCTGGCCGTTGCTGTCGGCGTAAGTCCCCCAGATGAAACGCTTCTGGGATTCCTCGTCATCGCCTTCGAAACCCTTGTGCAGGGCCAGTGGCGCGTTGCGAGACAGCAGAGCGACACCGTAATGGCCTTTCTGGCCGTGGAAGTGAACGTGATAGCCCAGCGCTTCGACTTCCGCCTGGGGGAATTGCTCGTCCGAAACCTTGGTTTCCTGAAGACCGATCACGTCAGGTTGATGTTTGTCGATCAGCGCCGCCAGCTGATGCGGTCGAGCGCGCAGACCATTGATGTTGAACGAGACGATTTTCATAAAGCAGCGGTCCTGAGCAAAAACAAACAGCGATGCTAGCCGACCTGTGGTTTCAGGACCAGTGCCGTGTCGGAAGCGCAGGCCAGGGGGTGTCTGGATAATTCGTTGGAACTGTTATCAATGGCCATCACTCGAAAGCCTGCTTGCCAAAACCGCTGCGCCAGACGCAGTTCCGTTAACACGAGGCCCTTTATGTCCCTACCTGCTGCCATCACGGGTGAAATTCGCCAACTCGACAGTGGTTATTCCCGTGAAACCCGCTCCTTGCTGTTCAGGGCCTACCGGCACGATCCGACATTTGCCTATCTGTTCAACGCCGAGCGTGAGGGATATGAGCAACGTGTGTTGGCGACCATTCGCCAGCTGGTCAAACAACACTTTCTACAAAACCAGCCTGCGCTGGGCCTGTTCCTGCAGGACCGTTTGGTCGGCGTAGCGCTGATCGCACCGCCGCAGCGTCGTCTGGGTGTCACCGAAAGCTGGGCCTGGCGTCTGCGCATGGTGATGGACACCGGTCTGGGCTGTACTCAACGCTATCTGGCCTATTACAACGCAGTGCTCGCCTGTGTGCCGTCGGAAACCGTGCATGTGCTGCCGTTGATAGGCCTTGATCCGGAGTTCCAGGGGCAGAAGCTCGGTCAGGACCTGAGCGAGCAACTGCTGGCAGCGTTGCATGACTGGTGCGCAGTGGATGAACACTCCCAGGGCATCGTGGTCGATACCGGCAATCCGCGTTATCTGGAATTCTATAAGCGACAGGGCTACGAAGAGATCGGTGAAATTGCTGTAGGCCCTGTCCGAGAGCATGTGTTTTTTCATCCGAACCCTCAGGTTTCACTGCCGGTCCCTGACGTAATGGCCTGAATATCCGACAATTCGTGGGCTTCCAGTGCAGCCTGTCGATCGTGGTAGCATCTACGCCCATGAAGCTTTTCAGACTATTCAGCAGCGTGTTCCTGATGACCATGAGTGCGGCGGCGCTTGCCCAGGCCCGCCTCGACGTCAGGATCAAGCCTGCCAATCCGCAACTCAAGGCCAACGTCGAAGGGTATGTCGGTGATTTGGGCGAGCGTGACGTCCAGGCGCTGCGTAATTTCAGCCTCGGCGCTGAGCAACAGGCGGAAAAAGCCGCTCAGGCGCTGGGTTATTACCAGGCGCAGATCGACAGTGAGATCAAGGACGGAGATCAACCCAGCCTGGTGATCAACATCCAGCCGGGCGAGCCCATTCACCTGCGTAACGTGGTGATCCGGGTCGAAGGGCCGGCGGCAGCAATGAAGGCCTTTCGTGTGCCGAGCAGCGACGCGCTGAAAAGCGGCGCGGTGTTGAACCACGGCAACTATGAAGACGCCAAGCGCCTGATCCAGAATCAGGCCTCGCGCTACGGATTTTTCAGTGGCCATTTCACCAGTCAGCGTCTGGCCATCGATCCGCGGGCCGGTGTGGCCGATATCGAACTGGTTTATGAAAGCGGACCGCGCTACACGCTCGGCAAGGTCATGTTCAGCGGCGACGCGCCATTTGATGACGATCTGCTCAAGCGCATGGTGCCGTTCAAGGAGAACACGCCCTACGACTCCCAACTGATTGCCGAACTGACCCAGGCGATGCAGGGCAGCGGCTATTTCGAGGGCGTACGGGTCGATGCGGCGCCCACCGCAGCGCAAAACCAGGTCATTCCGGTGACCGTCCAGCTCGAAACCCGTAAACCTCGCACCATGGGCCTGGGTCTGGGCTATTCGACCGACGTCGGCCCGCGCGGCAAAGCCAACTGGACCCGGCACTGGGCCAACCCTCAGGGCCACAGTTACGGTTTCGAATCCGAGATATCCGCGCCACGGCAGAATATCGGCCTGTGGTACGACGTGCCACTTGATCCGCCGCTGACCGACAAATTGCGCTACGCCGGCGGGTATCAGTACGAAGAGATTGCCGGAACCGACAGCCTCAGCAAGTTGCTGACTGCCGGGCCGGAATGGCACAGCAAGCTGCCCAGCGGTTGGGAACGGGTCATATCCCTGAAATGGCAGCGTGAAGAATATCGCCTGGGTGATGACGCCGGCCTCAGTACGCTGCTGATGCCCGGTATCAGTTACTCGTATCTGCGCAGTGACAATCGCATCGACCCGCACCAGGGTTATCGCCTGCAATTCGATACGCAGGTGGCCAAGGAGGGCATGTTGTCTGACGCTAACCTGGTGCATGCCAATGTGCTGCTCAAAGGGCTGACCACCGTCGCGCAAAATCACCGCTTTCTCGGTCGCGTGCAGTTTGGCGGCAACCTTACGGACGGTTACACCTCGATACCGCCATCGCTGCGCTTTTTTGCCGGCGGCGATCAAAGCGTGCGCGGCTATGACTATCAGAAGCTGTCACCGACCAATTCTGACGGCGACCGTATCGGCGGCCGGTATATGTTTGCCGGTAGCGTCGAATACCAATATTCCATTGCTGACAAATGGCGCCTGGCGACCTTCATCGATCAGGGCAACTCGTTCAACAGCCTGGACAAGCCAGACCTGAAAACCGGGGTGGGTTTCGGCGTGCGCTGGGTATCTCCAGTGGGCCCGCTGCGTCTCGATCTGGCACACGCGCTGGACGATGACGGCGGAATCCGTCTGCACTTTTCGATGGGGCCGGAGCTTTGAACACGTCGAACATCTCCCGCGGAGCCAAGGTCGTCGGGCTGGGACTTGTCGCATTACTGCTGCTTGTGGTCATTATTGTCGCGCTGCTGCTGGGCACCCACACGGGCAGCCAGTGGGCCCTGGCTCGGGTACCCGGCGTACAGCTGGAAAACTTTCAGGGGCGACTGGGTAGCCAGTGGAGCGCCGAGCGTCTGGTATGGCAGCAGGGCGCAGACCGTGTCGAGGTTCAATCCGTCGATTTCGCCTGGACGCCTGCCTGCCTGTTGAAGATGACGCTGTGCATCGACCGTCTGCATGCGCAGCAGGTGCTGATGCACTTCCCGCCGAGCGATACGCCCGCCAGCGACGGCCCGATCCAGTTACCGACGCTCAGGTTACCGCTGGCGCTGCAACTGGGTGATATACAGCTGGGTGGTCTGCAACTGGATGGCGTCGAACAATTGCGCGATCTCAAGCTGGCAGCGCACTGGACAGCCGAAGGCTTGAAGATCGACAGTGCGCACCTGCAACGTGATGCGCTTGTGCTGGACCTCAATGGCCTGCTGAAACCCGAGGGCGACTGGCCACTCAGCGTGCAAGGTCAACTGCAACTTCCACCACAGGATGGCCAGCCCTGGGCGCTGGCGCTGGATATTCAGGGCGACCTGCTGAAAACGCTGCAACTCAAGGCGGACAGCAGCGGCTACCTGCCGGGTTTGCTGACCGGCGAGTTGCAACCCCTGGCCGAACATCTTCCTGCACGCATCAAGCTGACGGCCGAGCGCTTCAAACCCAGTGCTGCATTGCCTGATACGTTGCAACTGGACCAGTTGCTGCTGACCGCCGAAGGCAATCTTGACTCGGGCTATCTGATAGATGGCAGCGCCAACCTTCCCGCAGAGAAAGGTCCTGTCGCGTTGTCATTGAAAGGAAACGTGGATGCCAACGGCGCAACCATCGCCGGACTCGATCTGGCCGCCGATGATCAGCAGCGTCTGGCCATCAACGGCAAGATGAACTGGCAGAACGGTTTTTCTGCAGATGCGAGCATCGACTGGCTGGATTTCCCCTGGCAGCGCCTGTATCCATTGGCGTCAGCGCCTCAAGTGGCATTGCATGCCTTCAAGGGCGATATTTCCTATACCGATGGCAAATACCTCGGCAATTTCAACGCCAGCCTCAAAGGGCCTGCCGGTGCATTCACCCTGGTCAGCCCGTTCAGCGGCAATCTGCAAGAGATCCATCTGCCGCAACTGGAACTGGTCGCAGGGCAGGGCAAGGCCAGCGGTTTCCTGAACCTGCAATTCGCTGACGGCATCGGCTGGGATACGGCTCTGGACCTGAGTGCGCTGGACCCTTCATTCTGGGTTGCCGAACTGCCCGGCACACTGGCAGGCCCGTTGCGCAGCAAAGGTCAGATGCGCAACGCGCAGCTTGAACTCAGCGCAGACCTCGATTTGAAAGGGCGTTTGCGTGGTCAGCCGGCGCTGCTGCAAGCCAAGGCTGACGGCCATGATCAGCAATGGAATGTCAGCAGCCTGAGCATCCGCCTCGGCGACAACCGTATTCAAGGTGCGGGTAGCCTGCAGGAGCGTCTCAAGGGGCAGCTGGACCTGGATCTGCCGCGTCTGGCCCAGCTTTGGCCACGCTTGCAGGGGCAAGTCAAAGGCCGGCTGGACCTGGCCGGAACGCTACAGGCGCCCCAAGGGCAATTGGCCTTGCAGGGCAGCCAGCTCGCCTTGCAGGACAATCGTCTGCAGACCCTCACGCTCAACGCCAGACTGGATCAGGCGCAGCGCGCGATCATCAACCTGAAAGGTGCCGGTATTCAGGCTGGCGATACCCAGCTGGGCACCTTGCTGGTAGACGGTCAGGGCACACTCAAGAGCCAGCAGCTGAAGCTGGATCTGCAAGGACCGCTGCTCAAGCTGGCCATCGGCCTTGACGGTGGCCTGGACAAGGGTGATTGGCGAGGCCGACTGGCCAGCGGTACGGTGCAGAGCGGCGGGCAGAACTGGCGTTTGCAGCAGCCGGCGAAGATCGAGCGTCTGGCCGATGGCCGGCTCAACTTCGGTGCCCATTGCTGGTTGTCCGGGGGCGCCAGCCTGTGTGGCGGCGATCAGCGCCTGATGCCGGAGCCCCATCTGCGTTATCAGCTCAAGAATTTCCCCCTGGACAGCCTGGCGCAATGGATGCCCAAGGATTTTGCCTGGAAGGGCGCGTTGAATGCAGACGTGCAGCTCGACATTCCGGCAGCTGGCCCCAGCGGCAAGGTCACGATTGACGCCGGAGGCGGCACGCTGCGGGTACGCAACAACAACCAGTGGCTGGACTTCCCTTATCAGACGCTGAAACTGGCCACCACGCTGGCGCCCAAACGCATCGACACGCGTCTTGACTTTGAGGGCGGCAAGCTGGGAAGGCTGTTGCTCAACGCACAGATCGACCCGCTGGCCAAGGACAAGACCCTGGCGGGCGACTTCAATCTCTCGGGGCTGGATATCTCGGTGGCACGTCCTTTCGCGCCGATGGTGCAGAAACTCAATGGGCGTCTGAATGGCAATGGCCGGTTGTCAGGCACGTTGCTGGCGCCGCTGGTCAACGGCAACGTGACGCTTGAAGGGGGTGAAGTGGCGGGGGCAGAGCTGCCTATGGAACTGCATGACCTCAAGGTCCAGGCGTTGATTGCCGGAGAAAGTGTACAGCTCAACGGTGGCTGGAAAAGTGGCAGCACCGGGCAGGGCAACATAGGCGGTCAGGTGGCTTGGGGGCAAAGCCTGAATGTCGATGTGAGCCTCAAGGGCTCGCGCCTGCCGATCAATGTCGAACCCTATGCGGCGGTAGAGGCGGCGCCTGACCTGAAAATCTCCATGCAGGGCGAGCGACTGGCGATCTCCGGCAAGGTGCTGGTGCCCAAGGGCGCGATTACCGTACGCGAGTTGCCGCCGTCCACTGTGAAGCTCTCCGGTGACACAGTGATCGTCGGACAGCAGACCGAGGAGGGCGCTCCGCCGCTGGCCGTGGCGATGGATATCGATGTGGAAGTCGGCCAGGAAAAGCTCAGTTTCAGCGGGTTCGGGCTCACCGCCAATCTGGTCGGGCATGTACACATTGGTGACAATCTGGACACTCGTGGCGAGCTCAACCTGAACGACGGTCGTTATCGTGCCTACGGTCAACGGCTGACCATACGCAAGGCGCGTTTGCTGTTTGCCGGCCCGGTCGACCAGCCTTATCTGGACATCGAGGCGATTCGCCAGACCGACGACGTGATTGCCGGTATCCGCCTGACCGGCAGCGCCGAGCAGCCCACCACCGAGGTGTTTTCCGAGCCTGCGATGAGCCAGGAGCAGGCGCTTTCCTATCTGGTCATGGGCAGACCGCTCAGCACTTCCGGCGAAGACAACAACATGGTCGCTCAGGCTGCGCTGGCACTGGGTGTTGCGGGCAGCTCGTCGACCACCGGCAAGCTCGCGGACAATCTGGGTATCAAGGATTTCGAGCTGGACACTTCGGGAACCGGCGACAAGACCAATGTGGTTGCCAGCGGCAAGATCACCGACAAGCTCAGCCTGCGTTATGGCGTAGGCGTGTTTGAACCGGCCAATACCATTGCCTTGCGCTACCTGCTCAGTAAGCGCGTGTACCTCGAGGCCGCGAGTGGTGTTGCCAGCTCGCTGGATATTTTCTATAAAAGGGACTTCTAGGCGAGGGCTGGTGGCGGTAACGGCGCGGCCCTGTGCCGAACCGCCTGGCCTTTCTCGAGCGTCCCTCTTGCAACTGCAAGTCCCTTCACACGTCATTTACCTTCAGGTTGCCGGTCATCATGGATCGATTCAACGCCATGCGCGTGTTCACCCGTATCGTCGAACTCGGCGGTTTCGCCAGGGCGGCCGAGAGTCTGCACATGCCTCGTGCTTCGGTAACGATCCTGATCAAGCAGCTGGAAGCGCACCTGGGCGTACAGCTTTTGCAGCGTACGACGCGTCAGGTCAGCGCCACCCCTGACGGCAAGGCCTATTACCAGCGCTGCGTCAGCCTGCTGGCCGATCTGGACGATGCCGAAGCATCGTTTTCGGCGACGGGGGCCGAGCCCAAGGGGTTGCTGCGTGTCGATCTGCCCGTCAGTCTGGGGCGCATGATCATCATCCCGGCGTTGCCTGAATTCAGCCGGCGCTATCCGCAGATCCGCCTGGAAATCGGCATGAGCGACAGGCCGGTCGATCTGATCCGCGAAGGCGTGGACTGCGTGCTGCGTGCCGGCGCCGCACTGGATGAAACACTGGTTGCCAGGCCGCTGGGCAGTCTGACCCAGATCACCTGCGCCAGTCGTGAATACCTGGAGCAATACGGCACGCCCCGGAACCTGAATGAGCTCGCGCAACATCAGGTAATCGAATATTTTTCGACCAGTACCGGCAAGCGCTATGGCCTGGAGTTTATGGCCGATGGCATGGACGTTGAGCATGCCTCGGCCTGCTCGATCGCTGTCAACAGTGCCGATGGCTATGTCGCGGCGTGCGAAGCGGGATTCGGCCTGATTCAGGTGCCGCGCTACCATGTCGCCGCGCAATTGCGTAGCGGTGTGCTGGTGGAAGTGCTGCGATTGCATCGTCCGCCGCCACTGCCACTGACGGCCCTTTACCCCCCGCATCGACAGTTGTCACGACGAGTGAGGGTATTCGTTGATTGGCTGGTGGAATTGTGTGCCCACACAGATATCAGGGACAGACTGGTTTCCTGAAAAAATTCAGAATTATCCCATATAGGCCGCGGCACACTTTCGTGTTTAACTTCCGGCTCTTTCATCCATTTTGAAAAGGAACGTGTTTCATGGCTCAAGTGACCCTCAAAGGCAGCCCCGTTCAGGTCAGTGGCAACCTGCCTGAAGTCGGTAGCAAGGCACACGATTTCACGCTGGTTGGCGCAGGTCTTGCCGATAAGACCCTGGCGTCCTTCGCCGGCAAGCGCAAGGTATTGAACATCTTCCCGAGCGTCGATACGCCGACCTGTGCCACCTCGGTACGTAAATTCAACACCCAGGCCAATGACCTGAGCAACGCCGTTGTTCTGTGCATCTCGGCTGACCTGCCGTTTGCCCAGGCCCGGTTCTGCGGCTCCGAAGGTCTGGAAAATGTCCAGAACCTGTCCTCTTTCCGCAGCGCCGATTTTGCTCAAAATTATGGTGTTGCCATTGCAGACGGCCCGCTCACGGGTCTGACAGCACGCGCCGTGGTCGTTCTGGACGAGAACGATAAGGTACTGCACAGCGAACTGGTTGCCGAGATTGGCAGCGAGCCCAACTATGACGCTGCATTGGCTGTGCTGAAGTAACTTTCCGCAACCTGTCGACGGCCTGAATCCGCTCAGGCCGTTTTTTTTGTTTGTGCGTCATACGTTTATCCAAAGTAAGCGCTTGGTAAAGCCGCTTTGCTTGTAACGTAACTGTGCTTATTGTTCAGCCTTCTGAACAAACCCCCACCTGTAATGGTTGATTTATTCATGCAATTGTCTGGCTCCCGTAAATCCCGTCGCTGGTTGATCAGTTTGTTGGTCCTGTTGGTCATTGTTGCCTTGTGCTGGTGGTTCTGGCCTGCGTCCACTGCCGGCAAGGGGGCCGAGAGCAACAAGAAGCCGGCTGCAAGCGGCATGGCACGACCTGGCTTCGGCGGATCGGCTGTCGCGGTCCCGGTGCGTGTGGCCCCGGCTACCGAAGGTGATTTTCCGATCTACTACAAGGCGCTTGGCACCGTGACGGCAATGAACACCATCAATGTGCGCAGTCGCGTGGCGGGGGAGCTGGTCAAGCTTTATTTCCAGGAAGGGCAGATGGTCAAGGCCGGTGATCTGCTGGCTGAAATCGATCCGCGCAGCTATCAGGTGGCGTTGCAGCAGGCCGAAGGTACGCTGGCCACTAACCAGGCGCTGCTCAAGAATGCTCAGCTCGATGTGCAGCGTTACCGAGGCTTGTTTGCCGAGGACAGCATCGCCAAGCAGACCCTCGACACTGCCGAGTCGCTGGTCAATCAATACAAGGGCACGATCAAGACCAATCAGGCTGCTGTGGCTGACGCAAAACTGAGCCTGGACTTCACTCGCATCCGTGCCCCGATTGCCGGGCGTGTCGGCCTCAAACAGCTGGACGTGGGCAATCTGGTTGCCGCCAACGACACCACTGCACTGGTGGTGATTACCCAGACCCAGCCCATATCCGTGGCGTTCACGCTGCCTGAAAAGGACCTGTCGAAAGTCATTTCCCGCTACCGCACCGGCGACAAGCTGCCCGTTGAAGCCTGGGACCGTGGCGATACGAAGATGCAGGCCAGCGGCGTACTGGCCAGCCTCGACAACCAGATCGACGTGGCCACCGGCACACTGAAGTTCAAGGCGCGTTTCGATAACAGTGACGAGGTCCTGTTCCCCAATCAGTTCGTCAATGTACGGCTGCGCGCCGACACGCTGAAAAAAGTCACGCTCGTACCGACTGCGGCGGTGCAGTTCGGCACCGACGGGACCTTTGTCTATGTGCTGGACGGTGACAAGAAGGTCAAACTCAAGCTGCTGAAGACCGGCCCGAGCGACGAGACATCCACGGTGATTACCGAAGGTCTGGCAGCCGGCGAGCGGGTGGTGCTCGAAGGTACCGACCGCCTGCGCGACGGTGCCGAAGTCGAAGTCGTCAACGACAGCAAGGAAGTGCCGGCCGGCCCGGCTCAGAAGCTGCAAGGCAAGCCTGACAGCAAGACCGACAAGTCGGCGGCGCTCGGCAAGGTGGAAAAACCAAGCGTATGAACATGTCACGCCTGTTCATCCTGCGTCCGGTTGCCACCACGCTGAGTATGTTGGCAATCGTCCTGGCGGGTCTGATCGCCTATACCTTGCTGCCTGTTTCGGCGTTGCCCCAGGTCGATTATCCGACCATCCGGGTGATGACCCTGTACCCGGGCGCCAGCCCGCAGGTGATGACCAGCTCCGTGACTGCGCCTCTTGAACGTCAATTCGGACAGATGCCCGGCCTGACCCAGATGGCCTCGACCAGTTCTGGCGGTGCGTCGGTCATTACGTTGCGCTTCAGCCTTGAAATCAATATGGATGTCGCCGAGCAACAGGTGCAGGCGGCGATCAACGCGGCCACCAACCTGCTGCCGACCGATCTGCCGGCGCCTCCGGTCTACAACAAGGTCAACCCGGCCGACACACCGGTTCTGACCCTGGCGATCACCTCGAAAACCATGTTGTTGCCCAAGCTCAATGATCTGGTCGATACGCGCATGGCGCAGAAGATCTCGCAGATCAGCGGTGTGGGCATGGTCAGCATTGCCGGCGGGCAGCGGCAGGCGGTACGGATCAAGGTCAACCCGGAGGCGCTGGCCGCCAACAGTCTCAACCTGTCCGATGTACGTACCCTGATCAGCGCCTCCAACGTCAACCAGCCGAAGGGCAATTTCGACGGGCCGACCCGGGTTTCGATGCTGGATGCCAACGATCAGCTGAAGTCTCCGGAGGAGTACGCCAACCTGATTCTGGCTTACAAGGATGGCGCACCCTTGCGCCTGAAGGATGTGGCCGAAATCGTCAATGGTGCCGAAAACGAGCGGCTCGCGGCCTGGGCCAACCGGAGCCAGGCGGTGCTGCTCAACATTCAGCGTCAGCCGGGCGCCAACGTCATTGAGGTGGTCGACCGGATCAAGGCGTTGCTGCCGTCGATCACCGAAAACCTTCCGGCAGGGCTCGACGTCGTGGTCCTGACGGACCGTACGCAGACCATCCGTGCGTCGGTGACCGATGTTCAGCACGAACTGCTGATCGCGATCGTCCTGGTGGTGCTGGTCACCTTCCTGTTCCTGCGTCGTTTCAGCGCGACGATCATTCCGTCTATCGCCGTCCCACTGTCGCTGGTAGGCACGTTCGGCGTGATGTACCTGGCCGGTTTTTCGGTCAACAACCTGACGCTGATGGCCATGACCATTGCGACCGGTTTCGTCGTCGATGACGCCATCGTCATGCTGGAAAACATCTCCCGACACATCGAAGAGGGCGAGACGCCCTTGCAGGCCGCACTCAAGGGCGCGAAGCAGATCGGTTTCACCCTGATTTCCCTGACCCTGTCGCTGATTGCGGTATTGATCCCGCTGTTGTTCATGGCCGACGTGGTCGGGCGGCTGTTCCGCGAGTTCGCGATTACCCTGGCGGTCGCGATATTGATATCGCTGGTGGTCTCGCTGACCCTGACGCCCATGATGTGCGCGCGCTTGCTCAAGCGCGAGCCCAGGGAAGAAGAGCAGAGCCGTTTTTACCGGGCCAGCGGTGCCTGGATCGACTGGCTGATCGACATCTACGCGGGCAGACTGCGCTGGGTGCTCAAGCATCAGCCACTGACCCTGCTGGTTGCCGTGGCCACCCTGGCCTTGACTGTGTTGCTTTACATCGTCGTACCCAAAGGCTTTTTTCCGGTGCAGGACACCGGAGTGATTCAGGGTATTTCGGAAGCGCCGCAGTCGGTGTCGTTCGCAGCGATGAGCCAGCGTCAGCAGGCACTTGCCGACATCATTCTCAAGGACCCGGCAGTGGTCAGTCTGTCGTCCTACATCGGTGTCGACGGTGACAACGCCACGCTCAACAGTGGGCGCCTGTTGATCAACCTCAAGCCTCACGGAGCGCGCGACCTGACCGCGTCCGAGGTGATCCAGCGCCTGCAACCCGAGGTCGACAAGCTGTCGGATATCCGCCTGTTCATGCAGCCGGTGCAGGACCTGACCATTGAAGACCGCGTCAGTCGCACCCAGTATCAATTCAGCATGTCGTCGCCCGACGCCGAGCTGCTGACGCTGTGGAGCGAAAAACTGGTAGACGCGCTCGGCAAGCGGCCCGAGCTGACGGATGTGGCCAGCGACCTGCAGGATAAAGGTTTGCAGGTGTACCTGAACATCGATCGTGATGCGGCCAGCCGGGTCGGGGTCACGGTGGCGAACATTACCGAAGCGCTGTACGACGCATTCGGTCAGCGCCAGATATCCACCATCTACACGCAGGCCAGCCAGTACCGCGTGGTGCTGCAGGCTGCGTCGGGCAGTGAACTCGGCCCGGCGGCGCTCGAGCAGATCCACGTCAAGACCACCGATGGCGCGCAGGTGAAGCTATCCAGCCTGGCAAGTGTCGAGCAGCGCCAGGCACAGTTGGCCATCGCCCACCTCGGGCAGTTTCCGGCGGTGATGATGTCGTTCAACCTGGCGCCCGATATTGCCTTGGGCAAGGCGGTGAAGGTGATCGAGGAGGTCGAGCAGGAGATCGGCATGCCGATCGGCGTGCAGACTCAGTTCCAGGGCGCTGCCGAAGCGTTTCAGGCTTCGTTGTCCAGCACGTTGCTGCTGATTCTGGCGGCGGTGGTCACCATGTACATCGTGCTGGGCGTGCTCTACGAGAGCTACATTCACCCGATCACCATCCTCTCGACCCTGCCGTCGGCCGCAGTGGGGGCCTTGTTGGCTCTGCTGATCAGCGGCAACGATCTGGGGATGATCGCGATCATCGGCATCATTCTATTGATCGGCATCGTCAAGAAGAACGCAATCATGATGATCGACTTCGCGCTCGACGCGGAGCGCAACCGCGGTGTTGCGCCCGAGCAGGCGATCTACGACGCGGCACTGTTGCGCTTCCGGCCGATTCTCATGACCACCCTGGCCGCATTGTTCGGCGCCATCCCGCTAATGCTCGCCAGTGGCTCCGGCGCCGAATTGCGGCAACCACTGGGGCTGGTGATGGTTGGCGGACTGTTGCTCAGTCAGGTGCTGACACTGTTCACAACGCCGGTCATCTACCTGTATTTCGACCGCCTTGGCCGTCTCTGGAGTCGCAAACCGGCTGACCCGGACCGACTGGAACGGGCTGACGCATGAACCTCTCAGCGCCGTTCATCAGTCGCCCCGTTGCGACCGTTCTGCTAAGCCTGGCGATCATGCTGCTGGGCGCGGTGAGCTTTCGCTTGTTGCCGGTGGCACCGTTGCCGAACATGGATTTCCCGGTGATTGTGGTCTCGGCCAGCCTCGCCGGTGCCAGTCCGGAAGTGATGGCGTCCACGGTGGCAACGCCGCTGGAGCGATCGCTGGGCAGTATTGCCGGTGTCAACACCATGACCAGCAATTCAAGCCAGGGCACCACGCGGATCATTCTGCAGTTCGATCTGAATCGCGACATCAACGGCGCCGCGCGGGAAGTGCAGGCGGCGATCAATGCCTCACGCAATCTGCTGCCCAGCGGTATGCGCAGTATGCCGACCTACAAGAAGGTCAACCCGTCCCAGGCGCCGATCATGGTCTTGTCGATGACGTCGACGGTGCTGGAAAAGGGCCAGCTTTACGACCTGGCGTCCACCATCCTGTCACAGAGCCTGTCACAGGTTTCCGGGGTCGGCGAAGTGCAGATCGGCGGCAGCTCGCTGCCTGCTGTGCGTATCGAACTGGAGCCGCAGATGCTCTCCCAGTACGGTGTATCGCTGGACGACGTACGCACTGCCATCACTGGCACCAACGTACGACGGCCGAAGGGGTTTGTGGAGGACGACCAGCATAACTGGCAGGTGCAGGCCAACGACCAGCTGGAAACCGCCGAGGATTATGCGCCGCTGATCATTCGCTACAAGGACGGAGCGACCTTGCGCCTGAAGGACGTGGCGAAAGTCAGCGATGCCGTGGAAGACCGTTACAACAGCGGGTTCTACAACAATGACCGTGCCGTGCTGCTGGTCGTCAACCGCCAGGCGGGCGCCAACATCATTGAAACCGTGGCGCAGATCAAGGCGCAGTTGCCGGCGCTGCGAGCGGTGCTGCCGGCCAGTGTCAGTCTCAATATCGCGATGGACCGCTCGCCGGTGATCAAGGCGACGCTGCACGAAGCCGAAATGACCCTACTGATTGCCGTGGTGCTGGTGGTGATGGTGGTGTTCCTGTTCCTCGGCAGTTTTCGCGCCTCGCTGATCCCCACCCTGGCGGTTCCGGTATCGCTGGTCGGCACCTTTGCGATCATGCACCTGTTCGGCTTCTCCCTGAACAACCTGTCACTGATGGCGTTGATCCTCGCGACCGGTCTGGTGGTGGACGATGCCATCGTTGTGCTGGAAAACATATCCCGGCATATTCACAACGGCCTCGACCCCATGAAAGCGGCTTTTCTGGGCGCCAAGGAGGTGGGGTTCACCTTGCTGTCGATGAACGTCTCGCTGGTCGCGGTGTTCATTTCCATCCTGTTCATGGGCGGTCTGGTCGAAAGTCTGTTTCGCGAGTTTTCCATCACCTTGTCGGTAGCGATCATCGTCTCGCTGATTGTGTCCCTGACCCTGACGCCGATGTTGTGCGCGCGCTGGTTAAAGCCACGCGAAGCCCATGGGGAAAACGCCTTTCAGCGCTGGAGCGAGCGGGTCAACGATCGAATGGTGGCAGGCTACGACCGCTCGCTGGGCTGGGTGATGCGGCATCGACGGCTGACGCTGCTCAGCCTGCTGGTTACGGTGGTGGTCAATATCGCGCTGTATGTGGTGGTGCCCAAGACCTTTCTGCCGCAGCAGGACACCGGGCAACTGATGGGTTTTGTTCGCGGTGACGACGGTCTTTCGTTTTCGGTCATGCAGCCGAAAATGGAGACCTTCCGCCTGTCGATTCTCGCTGACCCTGCGGTGGAAAGCGTTGCCGGTTTTATCGGTGGCAGCGGTGGCACCAATAACGCCTTCATGATCGTGCGCCTCAAGCCGATTGCCGAGCGCAAGCTGTCTGCCGAGAAAGTGGTCGAGCGCCTGCGCAAGAACATGCCGCATGTGCCGGGCGGCAGGTTGTTCCTGGCCCCGGATCAGGACCTGCAACTGGGCGGCGGTCGCGAGCAGACCAGTTCACAGTATCAATACATCGTGCAGAGCGCTGATCTGGGCAGTCTGCGTCTGTGGTACCCCAAGATTGTCGCAGCGCTCAAGTCGGTGCCCGAGCTGACCGCCATCGACGCACGGGAAGGGCGCGGGGCACAACAGGTGACCCTGGTGGTCAACCGTGACACGGCCAAGCGACTGGGTATCGATATGAACATGGTCACGGCGGTGCTCAACAACGCTTACAGCCAGCGCCAGGTATCGACCATCTATGACAGCCTCAACCAGTACAAGGTGGTGATGGAGGTCAATCCAAAATACGCCCAGGACCCGGTGACGCTGGAGCAGGTTCAGGTCATTACCGCAGACGGGCAGCGTGTACCGCTATCGAGCATCGCCCATTACGAGCGCAGCCTGGCCAATGACCGGGTATCGCATGACGGTCAGTTCGCGGCCGAGAACATCTCCTTCGATCTGGCCGAAGGGGCCAGCCTCGACAAGGCCACCGTGGCGATAGAACGGGCGATTGCCGCCATCGGGCTGCCATCCGACATCATTTCCAAGATGGCCGGGACCGCCAACGCCTTCGCTTCCACGCAGAAGAGTCAGCCGTGGATGATCCTCGGTGCGTTGCTGGCGGTGTACCTGGTGCTGGGTATCCTCTATGAGAGCTACATTCATCCGCTGACGATCCTCTCGACGCTCCCGTCCGCAGGCGTTGGCGCATTGCTGACGATCTATGTGCTGGGCAGCGAATTCAGCCTGATTTCCCTGTTGGGGCTGTTCCTGCTGATTGGCGTGGTGAAGAAAAACGCGATCATGATGATCGACCTTGCCCTGCATCTGGAGCGCGAACAGGGAATGACGCCGCAAGAGTCGATTCGCAGCGCCTGCCTGCAGCGCCTGCGGCCCATTCTGATGACCACGATGGCCGCCATCCTGGGTGCCTTGCCGCTGCTGCTGAGTACCGCCGAAGGTGCCGAAATGCGCAAGCCGCTGGGTTTGACCATCATTGGTGGCCTGATCTTCAGCCAGGTCCTGACCCTCTATACCACCCCGGTGGTTTACCTTTATCTCGACCGTCTGCGCCATCGTTACAACAAATGGCGTGGCGTGCGCACCGATGCTGCTCTGGAAACTCCGCTATGACCGAACGCCTGGCATTCACCTCCCGCCCGACAGGGCTGATTCGTCCATTCGCGCTGGGGCTTTGCGTCGTGCTGCTCAGCGCCTGCGCTGTGGGTCCGGATTACCAGAAGCCGTCGATGGCCGCGCCCGCGCAGTTCAAGGCTGCGCAGGGCTGGCGTGCGGCCACGCCAAGTGACGGGATGGCCAAAGGTGCATGGTGGGAGGTGTACAAGGACCCGCAGTTGAACGCTCTGGTCGAGCGCCTCAACACCTCCAACCAGACAGTCGCCCAGTACGACGCGCAGTATCGACAGGCACAGACACTGGTGCGCAGCTCCAGGGCTGCCTTCCTGCCGACCCTCGACCTGACGACCGGCAAGACGCGCTCGGGGCAGGGCACTGGCACCTCGAACACCGGCACCAGTGCCTCGGGGATTCGCAACAGTTACAACGCGCAGTTGGGCGTCAGTTGGGAGGCCGACGTCTGGGGCAAGCTGCGTCGTGGGCTGGAAGCCGACACCGCCAATGCGCAGGCGAGTCTTGCCGACCTGGCGGCGATGCGCCTGAGCCTGCAATCGGAACTGGTGCAGAATTACCTGCAATTGCGCGTGATCGATGAACAGAAACGCCTGCTGGAGTCCACAGTGGATGCCTACCAGCGCTCCCTGACCCTGACGCAGAACCAGTACCGCGCCGGTATTTCCGGAAGTGATGCTGTTGCGCAGGCACAGACGCAACTGAAAAGTACCCAGGCCGATCTGATTGACCTGGCCTGGCAACGGGCGCAATACGAGAATGCCATCGCCGTACTGATGGGCATGGCGCCGGCAGACTTCAATCTGCCCGTCACCACTTCAATTCCGCAGTTGCCGCAAATCCCGCCAGGCCTGCCTTCGCAGTTACTCGAGCGCCGCCCTGACATTGCCGCAGCCGAGCGCTCGGTAATGGGCGCCAATGCCAACATCGGCGTGGCCAAGGCGGCTTATTATCCGGACTTCACGCTGAGCATGAGCGGCGGTTACAGCAGCAGTACCTTTGCCAACTGGATCAGCCTGCCCAACCGCTTCTGGTCGGTGGGCCCGCAGTTGGCGCTGACCCTGTTCGACGGCGGAAAACGTTCGGCCGAGGTCGATCGCACCGAAGCGGTGTATGACCAGACTGTCGCCCAGTACCGGCAGACCGTGCTGAACGGCTTCCAGGAGGTCGAAAACTATCTGGTTCAGCTCAAGGTATACGAGCAGGAAGCGGCGGTACGCCAGGAAGCGCTGGTCTCGGCTCGTGACTCGCTGCGCCTGACCAACAATCAATACAAGGCCGGGTTGATCGGTTACCTGGACGTCGTCAATGTCCAAGCCACCGCATTGAGCAACGAGCGCAGTGTGCTCAGCGTGCTGCAAAGCCGTTTGATTGCCAGCGTTCAATTGATCGCCGCACTGGGCGGGGGCTGGAATGCCGAGACAGGCCTGACGCTCCGGGAGTAAATATTTCGGGTTCAAACACACTTTTTCAGTGAGCTGTTCGCAGTAATCGGAAAAATAATAGCTATTCGCCATCTTTGCGACCAAGTGCCGCGACATTCTGCCGCGAATGCGTACAATCACCCGCACAAGATCGGCATGGACGCGCTCATTGGTTTCCAGGTGCGTTTATGTTGATTGGCAGTTACATCCCTTCACTCGTCGTAATCTCGATTCTCGTCGCTATTCTTGCTGCGTACACGGCCCTCGATCTGGTTGGCCGCATCGTCTCGGCAAGAGGCCGTGCCGTTCACGTATGGATCGCGGGAGGCGCGATCGCGATGGGCGTCGGTACCTGGTCAACGCATTTCATCGGTATGCTGGCGTTCGTATTGCCCATCAACCTTGGCTATGACGTGCCACTGGTGCTGCTTTCGCTGTTGATCGCCATCGGCTTTTCAGGGTTCGCCCTGTGGCTCGCCACCCAGCCGCGATTGCCCGCCCTGCAAATGAGCCTTGGGTCGTTGTTGCTGGGGCTTGGCATCAGCGCCATGCACTACACCGGCATGGCGGCCATGCGCATGCAGCCGGGGATTCAATACACGCCGTGGCTGTTGGTACTTTCGTTGGTGATCGCTGTCGCTGCGTCCGCGGCAGCACTGCGAATAGCCTTCCATCTTCGCCAGCGACGCCCCAGGGTCTACCTCCTACGCGCCTCGGCGGCACTGTTGCTTGGGCTGGCTGTCATTGGCATGCATTACACCGGTATGGCCGCTGCGAATTTTGCTGATGGCAGCTTTTGCGGGGCGCTGCCGCAGGGGCTGAGCAGCAACGGGCTGGACAGATTCGTGCTGGTCGCCAGCCTGTCGATTCTGGGGATTGCGCTGTTCAGCTGCATTCTCGATTCTCACCTGGAAACACGTACCGCGGTTCTGGCCGATTCCCTGACTGAAGCCAATCTGGAACTGACCCACTTGGCCCTGCATGACAACCTGACCGGTTTGCCAAACCGTGCGTTGTTGACGGAGCGCATTGATCGGGCAATGAAGAGGGCCAATGAGACGGGTGGGTGCTTTGCATTGATGTTCATGGACCTCGATGGCTTCAAACCGGTCAACGATGCATTCGGCCACCACACCGGCGACCTGCTGTTGCGGCAGGTCGCCTTGCGTCTTCGCAACAGCCTGCAGCGGCGTGACACGCTGGCAAGAGTCGGCGGCGATGAGTTCGTCCTGCTGGTGGAGCTTCAACACCCTGAGGATGCATTGGCCGTTGCCAGACGACAGGTCAACGAAGTCGGCAACCCGTTCACCATTGGTGAACATCAGTTGCAGATTTCACTGAGCATCGGCATCTGCATCTACCCGGGCAATGGCAGCACCCAGCATGAGCTTCTGATCAATGCCGACGCCGCTATGTACCACACCAAGGCTGCCGGCAAGAACGGCTACAGCTTTTTCGATGCGTCGATGAACAGTAACGCCCGCAATCAGCTGCAAATGTCGCAGGATTTGCACAAGGCGATCAAGCATCGACAGTTCTGTATCTATTACCAGCCCAAGTTCGATGCCATGACCGGACTGCCCGTAGGGGCAGAGGCGTTGTTGCGCTGGAACCATCCGGAACAGGGGATCCTCGCTCCCGACCTGTTCATCGCCATGGCAGAGAAAACCGGTCTGATCATTCAGATCGGCGAGTGGGTCCTGGATGAAGCCTGTCGGCAAATGCGTGAGTGGTACGCGCAGGGTTACTCGCACTGGCGCATTGCAGTCAACCTGTCAGCCTTGCAGTTCTGTCATTCCGGGCTGGTCACGGCAGTGGCGGACACACTGGCGCGGCATCAGTTACCGGCCAACTGCCTGACCCTGGAAATCACCGAAACCACTGCCATGCATGATGCGGATGCCAGCCTGGCGGTGTTGAGAAGGCTTTCGGAAATGGGTGTGGACCTGTCGATCGATGATTTTGGCACCGGTTACTCCAGCCTGATGTACCTGAAGCGATTGCCTGCCAATGAAATCAAGATTGATCGAGGCTTCGTCCGCGATCTGGAGCATGACACCGACGACGCTGCCATTGTTTCGGCCATCGTGGCGGTAGGGCAGGCGCTGAATCTGCGGATAGTCGCCGAGGGCGTCGAAACCGCCGTTCAGCAGCGTTTCCTGACTCATTTGGGGTGCCACTCGCTGCAGGGCTTCCTGCTGGGTTATCCGTTGCCGGCCCAGCAGTTTCTCGAAGAAATCCATGCTGCTGAGGCAAAAGCTGCGGTGGATGAGTCCGATACCGGGCAATCCGATTTCTGAAACGCACAGATGGCGCTGGACGGTAAAGGCTGGCACGATCTGAACCGGCTGGTTAACCTGCGAGGGTTGGCTGGATCCTGATGTCGGCCTTTAAAAAAACACGAGACACTCCATGGAAAAAGTCCTCATTATCACCGGTGGTTCGCGCGGGATCGGCGCTGCCACGGCGCGTCTGGCCGCCTCACAGGGTTATCGGATCTGCATCAATTACCTGTCGGATCATGCCGCCGCCGAAAAGACCGCAGTCCAGGTAAGGGCGATGGGCGCCAGAGCGATCACCGTGCAAGCCGACGTCAGCAACGAAGATGAGATCATGCGGCTGTTTGCCCGGGTCGACGCCGAACTCGGTCGAGTCACTCATCTGGTCAACAATGCGGGCACCCTGGCGCAGGCTTCCAGAGTCGAGGACATGTCGGAATTTCGCATGTTGAAGATGATGATGAACAACGTCGTCGGCCCGATGCTGTGCAGCAAACACGCCTTGTTGCGCATGTTGCCGGCACACGGGGGGCACGGCGGCAGCATCGTCAACGTATCCTCGCTCGCGGCGCGCCTCGGCTCGGCAGGCGAGTACGTCGACTATGCGGCATCCAAAGGAGCACTGGACACCTTCACTATCGGACTCTCCAAAGAGGTCGCGGCGGAAAACGTGCGCGTCAACGCAGTACGTCCGGGTTTCATCTTCACCGACTTTCACGCCCTGAGCGGCGATCCGTGCCGCGTCAGCAAGCTTGAGGGTGCATTGCCCATGGGCCGTGGCGGTACCGCGGAGGAAGTGGCCGAGGCCATTCTCTGGTTGCTGTCGGACAATGCGTCGTATACGACGGGAACGTTCATCGATGTAGCGGGAGGGCGCTGAAGGTGTCCATGCTCGGACAGACGCCTTCAGATCCCGTTTACTGACTCGTCACACCGTAACCGGTGGCGCATTGGCAGGCGGGTCGCCGACTGGTGTTTCATTGGGTGGTGGCGTGGATGGCGGTGGCTCCTGTTCGGGGATTGGCTCGGGCAGGGCGGGGTCATCGATGTTTGGATCGGGTACTTCTACCGGATTGGGTAGGGTCATGGTTGCAGCCTCCTTGTCGACCCTGTTTACGACCGCCCGGCAGGGCCGATGATTCAATTGATTTGCTTCCCGCTACAGTCGCCTCGTTGATCCGCTCGATGGCTGCTTCATCTCTGCGCACGACCACCAAACATCCTCAAAACCTTTGAACTTTACCCTCGTTGACCGCTCGGAACCTAGGCAGCGGAAATAGACGAGTCGCCAGCACAGTGCGATCGTACGCTGCCATACCGTCAATTTTTCCATTGCATGGAATGCACAGGAGCGTCCCTGGGGCGTGAGGAGTGATGCTCGATGAATGAACAGCCATACGGTCCGGATTCCCTGGCCACCGATGTCCCGCAAGCAACCCTTCCGCTGTCACTGACCCAGGCGCTGCAATTACCCCGCATCGTGATCGAAGACACGTTGCCGGTGATCGACGGTGGCCTGTTTGCGGCCAAGGCGATCATCGGGCAACCGGTTACCGTGACCAGCAAGGTCTATGCCGATGGGCACGACAAAATGGCGGTGAATATCCGCTGGCGTGCTGCCGATGAAGAACACTGGCACAGCGCGCCAATGCGCGAACTGGGCAATGACAGCTGGGTTGGTGAATTCACCCCGACCTCCGTAAGCCGTCATGTGTTTCGCCTCGAAGCCTGGATCGATCAGTTCGGCAGCTACCGCTATGAACTGGAAAAGAAGTTCGGCGCTGGCGTTCCTGTCGATCTGGAGCTGGAAGAGGGCCGCATTCATCTGGTCCACGCCGCCGAGCGCAGCCAGAACGAACAGCGCCAGCAGATCGAAAGTCTGCTGGGTCAGCTTGAACAGGGCGATAAAGACGAGAAAGTAGCGCTACTGTTGCACAGCGAAACCGCCAGCCTGATGAAGCTGGCCGACAATCAGGCCTTCCTGAGCCGCAGCGTCGAGTTCCCGCTTGATGTCGAGCGTGAGCTAGCACAGTTTGCCAGCTGGTACGAGCTGTTTCCCCGTTCGATGACCGACGATCCGGCGCGCCACGGCACATTCAACGACGTCCATTCGCGTCTGCCGATCATTCGCGACATGGGCTTCGACGTGCTGTATTTCCCGCCGATTCATCCTATCGGCCGTGCCCACCGCAAGGGGCCGAACAACTCCCTGACCGCCGGACCTGATGATCCGGGCAGCCCGTATGCAATTGGCAGCGGGGATGGCGGCCATGAAGCCATTCACCCACAGCTGGGCAGCCGTGAAGATTTCCGTAATCTCGTGAAAGCTGCAGCCGACCATGGTCTGGAAATCGCGCTGGATTTCGCCATTCAGTGTTCCCAGGATCACCCGTGGCTCAAGCAGCATCCGGGCTGGTTCTCGTGGCGTCCGGACGGCACGATCCGTTATGCGGAAAACCCGCCGAAAAAGTATCAGGACATCGTCAACGTCGATTTCTACGCACCAGACGCCATCCCCGGCCTGTGGACGGAGTTGCGCGACATCGTTCTGGGCTGGGTCAACGAAGGGGTGAAAATCTTCCGCGTCGACAACCCGCACACCAAACCGCTGCCGTTCTGGCAGTGGATGATCGGCGAAGTGCGCAGTCAGCACCCTGAGGTGATGTTCCTGGCCGAAGCCTTTACCAAGCCGGCAATGATGGCACGCCTGGGCAAGGTCGGTTACAGCCAGAGCTACACCTATTTCACCTGGCGCAACACCAAGGCGGAACTCTCTGAGTATTTCACTCAGCTCAATGAAGTCCCGTGGCGTGATTGCTATCGCCCGAATTTCTTCGTCAACACGCCCGATATCAACCCGCGCTTCCTGCATGAGTCCGGTCGCCCTGGGTTTCTGATCCGGGCGGCACTGGCCACTATGGGCTCCGGACTGTGGGGCATGTATTCGGGGTTCGAGCTGTGCGAAGCGGCACCAATCCCTGGCAAGGAAGAGTATCTGGACTCGGAGAAGTATGAGATTCGGGTTCGCGATTACGCGGCGCCGGGCAACATCATTGCCGAGATCGCTCAGCTCAACCGTATTCGTCGGCAGAACCCTGCGCTGCAAACGCACCTGGGGCTGAAGCTGTATAACGCGTGGAATGACAACATCCTGTATTTCGGCAAGCGCTCTGCGGATGGCAGCAACTTCATTCTGGTTGCCGTCAACCTTGACCCGTACAACGCACAGGAAGCGGATTTCGAGTTGCCGCTGTGGGAAATGGGTCTGCCGGATGACGCCGCTACGTCGGGTGAAGACCTGATGACAGGGCACCGCTGGACCTGGTATGGCAAGTATCAGCACACGCGTCTCGATCCAGCTCAACCGTTTGGAATCTGGCGTATCCAGGCCGCGCAATAACACTCCCGAGGAGTCAATAATGGCCAAAAAGCCCGGTGACGCGACATTTATCAAAGACCCGCTCTGGTACAAGGATGCGGTGATTTATCAGGTTCACGTGAAATCGTTCTTTGATTCCAACAACGACGGAATCGGCGATTTCGCGGGCTTGATCGAAAAGCTCGACTACATTGCCGCGCTGGGCGTCAACACCATCTGGTTGTTGCCGTTTTATCCGTCGCCGCGCCGGGACGATGGCTACGACATTTCCGAATACCGCGATGTGCACAGCGACTACGGCACCATGGCCGACGCCAAGCGTTTCATCGCCCAGGCACACAAGCGCGGCCTGCGAGTGATCAGCGAGCTGGTCATCAACCACACGTCCGATCAGCATCCATGGTTTCAGAAAGCCCGCAATGCAAAGCCCGGTTCCAAGGCGCGGGATTTCTATGTGTGGTCGGACACTGATCAGAAGTACGACGGTACGCGGATCATTTTTCTCGATACCGAGACGTCCAACTGGACCTGGGACCCGGTTGCCGGCCAGTACTTCTGGCACCGTTTCTACTCGCACCAGCCGGACCTGAACTTCGACAACCCGCACGTGCTGGATGCGGTACTGGAAGTCATGCGCTTCTGGCTGGATCTGGGCATTGACGGCTTGCGTCTGGATGCCATTCCGTACCTCATCGAACGGGACGGCACCAACAACGAGAACCTGCCGGAAACCCATCAGGTGCTCAAGCGCATCCGTGCCGAGATCGACGCTAATTATCCTGACCGCATGCTGCTGGCCGAGGCCAACCAATGGCCGGAAGACACCCAACTGTATTTTGGCGACAGCAAAGGCCCGGATGGCGATGAATGCCACATGGCTTTTCACTTTCCGTTGATGCCGCGCATGTACATGGCGCTGGCTCAGGAAGATCGTTTTCCGATCACCGATATCTTGCGGCAGACGCCGGAGATTCCAGAAAACTGCCAGTGGGCAATTTTCCTGCGCAACCACGATGAACTGACCCTGGAAATGGTCACTGATCGTGAGCGTGATTATCTGTGGAATTACTACGCCGCCGACCGCCGTGCACGGATCAACCTGGGCATCCGTCGGCGCCTGGCGCCGTTGGTGGATCGCGACCGCCGTCGGGTCGAGCTGCTCAACAGCATGTTGTTGTCGATGCCCGGCACACCGACGCTGTATTACGGCGACGAGATCGGCATGGGCGATAACATCTACCTGGGCGACCGGGACGGTGTGCGCACGCCCATGCAGTGGTCCATCGACCGCAACGGGGGCTTTTCGCGCGCCGACCCGGCCAGTCTGGTGTTGCCACCGATCATGGACCCGATGTACGGATTCCAGTCGGTCAACGTCGAAATCCAGGAACGTGATCCGCATTCTCTGCTGAACTGGAACCGGCGCATGCTCGCCGTGCGTAAACAGCAGAAGGCATTCGGGCGTGGCACGTTGAAAATGCTCTCGCCGTCGAACCGCCGCATTCTTGCCTATACCCGCGAATACACAGCGCCTGACGGACACAGTGAAGTTGTGCTGTGTGTCGCCAACGTTTCCAGCGCTGCCCAGGCTGCAGAGCTTGAGCTGTCTGCCTATGCAGGCACGGTGCCGGTGGAAATGCTCGGCGGCAGCGCATTCCCGCCTATCGGCCAGTTAAGCTACCTGCTGACGCTGCCGCCGTACGGCTTTTACTGGTTTTTACTGGCTTCGGAGAATCAAATGCCCAGTTGGCACGTTGAACCCGCGCAGAGCATGCCGGACTTCCCGACCCTGGTGCTCAAGAAGCGTCTGGAAGAGTTGCTCGAAGAGCCACTGCGCAGCACCATGGAAAACACCTCGCTGGCGGTTTACCTGCCCAAACGACGCTGGTTCGCGGGCAAGGACAAGGCGATCGAGCAGGTCAGCATTGCCTACGCCGTGCGCTTCGGCGACGAAGCGAATCCGGTATTGCTCAGTGAAATAGAAGTCACCGCAGGCGGGCAGACCGATCGCTATCAATTGCCGTTCGGCTTGCTGGCCGAAGACGACATCAGCAGTGCATTGCCGCAGCAGCTGGCGCTCGCCCGAGTACGTCGCAACCGCGATGTCGGGTTGATCACGGATGCATTCACTCTGGAAACCTTCATCCGTGCCGTGATTCAGGGCATGCAGTCGGATACCGTCATACCCTGTGCCGACGGCGAGTTGCGTTTTGAGCAAAGCTCGCAGCTGGCGCCCCTCGGCCTGAACGCCGAGTCGGAAGTGCGCTACCTGTCTGCCGAGCAATCGAACAGTTCAGTGGTGGTGGGCAGCAGCCTGGTGCTCAAGCTGATTCGCAAAGTCAGTGCCGGGACGCACCCCGAGCTGGAAATGGGCGCATTCCTGACTCATGCCGGCTTCAAGAACATTTCACCGCTGCTGGGTTCTCTGGTACGCGTCGGCAAGGACGGTCAGCCCAACCTGCTGATGATCGCCCAAGGCTACCTGAGCAATCAGGGCGATGCGTGGGAATGGACCCAGAACAATCTCGAGCGTGCGGTACGCGACGAGCTGGCACATGGTGTTTCCGGCCAGGAACAGCACTACAACGCGTTGCTCGAACTCGCGGACTTCTCGCGCAGTCTTGGCCAGCGCCTGGGTGAGATGCATCAGATTCTGGCATCGCCCACCGACAATGCCGACTTTGCCGTTGAGGTCACTAGCAGTCAGGACAGCAAGGCCTCGGGTGCCAGCGTCAACGCTCAGCTCGAGCGCGCCTTGCAGTTGCTGGAGCAGCGCATGGGCGAGCTGGAGCCGGACGATCAGCAACTGGTCAAAGACTTGCTCGCGCAGCGCAAGCAGATCCGTCAGCGCGTCGAAGGCCTGGCCAAGCGCTCGGCCGGTGGCCTGCGCATACGTGTGCATGGCGATCTGCATCTGGGGCAGGTACTGGTGGTCAAGGGCGATGCCTACCTGATCGATTTCGAGGGCGAGCCGGCCCGCGCACTCGAAGAGCGCCGTGCCAAGCACAGCCCGTTCAAGGATGTCAGCGGTGTCCTGCGCTCCTTCGACTACGCTGCGGCGATGGCTGTACGCAGTGCGCAGAGCGTAGACACGTCTCCCGAGGCTGCCGGCGCGCGCAAACGTGTTGCCGATACCTACCTGGCGCAGGCGCGAGAAACCTTCATCGAAGGTTATCGCTCGGCGACCACCGGCATTGCCCATGCCTGGAAAGATGCGAAAGGGGAGGACGCTGCACTCGAGCTGTTCACCCTTGAAAAAGCTGCTTATGAAGTGATCTACGAAGCCGAGAACCGTCCAGCGTGGCTGGCCGTTCCCTTGCAAGGCTTGCGTGGACTGCTGCAACCGTCTGATGGAGAGTCAATATGAATGCGCCTGACAAAACCGGCACGCGCCGCCGCGCGATTCCCGCTGCTGTGGACCTCGACGCGCTGATCCGTGCTGAACATCGTGATCCGTTCTCTGTCCTCGGCCCGCATGGCGATGGCGGCAGCGGGCAGTTCGTTCGCGCCTATCTGCCCGCAGCCTTGAGTGTGCGCTTGCTGGCCAGAGATGACGGTCGTGAACTGGGCGAGATGGAAATGAGCGAAGTGCCGGGGTTTTTCGTCGGCCACCTTGAGCACCCGCAGCCTTACTTGCTGAAAATCAACTGGGCCGGTGGTGAACAGATCACCGAAGACCCTTACAGTTTTGGCCCGCTGCTGGGCGAGATGGACCTTTACCTGTTTGCCGAGGGTAATCATCGCGACCTGAGCAGCTGTCTGGGCGCACAAGTCACCCGCGTCGATGGCGTGGACGGTGTGCGTTTTGCGGTCTGGGCGCCCAATGCGCGTCGTGTTTCTGTCGTTGGCAGCTTCAACAGTTGGGATGGCCGTCGCCATCCGATGCGCATGCGCCACCCGACCGGCGTATGGGAGATTTTCGTCCCGCGTCTGCAGCCAGGTGAGCTCTACAAGTACGAGATTCTCGGCGCTCACGGCATTCTGCCGCTGAAAAGCGACCCGATGGCCCTGGCCACCACGTTGCCGCCTGACACCTCGTCGAAGATCTCTGCGCCGCTGCAATTCCAGTGGAATGACCAGGAGTGGCTGCAATCAAGGGCAGGCCGTCACCAAGTGACTGCACCCTTGTCGATCTACGAGTTGCACGCAGGCTCCTGGCAGATGGAGCAGGTCGACGACAATCAATGGCGGCAGTACAACTGGCGTGAACTGGCTGACCGCCTGATTCCTTACGTCAAGGAACTTGGCTTCACGCACATCGAGCTGATGCCGATCATGGAGCACCCGTTCGGTGGTTCGTGGGGCTATCAGTTGCTGGCCCAGTTCGCGCCAACTGCCCGCTACGGTTCGCCGGAAGATTTCGCCTTCTTCGTCGATGCCTGCCACCGGGCTGAGATCGGCGTCATTCTTGACTGGGTTCCCGCGCATTTTCCGACCGATACCCACGGTCTGGCGCAGTTCGACGGCACTTGCCTGTATGAGTACGCGGACCCCAAGGAAGGCTTCCATCAGGACTGGAACACCCTGATCTACAACCTGGGGCGCACTGAGGTTCACGGCTTCATGCTGGCCTCGGCATTGCACTGGCTCAAGCATTACCACATCGACGGTCTGCGCGTGGATGCAGTGGCGTCGATGCTGTACCGCGACTATTCGCGTAATGCGGGCGAATGGGTGCCGAATCGCTTCGGCGGCCGCGAAAATCTCGAGGCCATCGACTTCCTGCGTCATTTGAACGACGTGGTTGCGCTGGAAGCCCCCGGGACCATGGTGATTGCCGAAGAGTCGACGGCGTGGCCGGGCGTCAGCGAGCCGACCCAGCAGGGTGGGCTTGGCTTCAATTACAAGTGGAACATGGGCTGGATGCATGACTCGCTGCAGTACATGGAAGAGGACCCGATCAACCGCGGGCATCACCATGGCAAGCTGAGCTTCAGCCTGGTGTATGCGTGGTCCGAGCGTTTTGTACTGCCTATTTCCCACGACGAAGTGGTGCACGGCAAACATTCGCTGATCGACAAGATGCCGGGTGATCGCTGGCAGAAATTCGCCAACCTGCGCGCGTATCTGTCTTTCATGTGGACGCATCCCGGCAAGAAGCTGCTGTTCATGGGCTGCGAATTCGGCCAATGGCGCGAGTGGAACCACGACAGGGAGCTGGACTGGTACTTGATGCAATACGCCGAGCACGTGGGCGTGAAGAATCTGGTCGGCGATCTGAACCGCCTCTATCGAGACGAAAAGGCGCTGCACGAGCGCGATGCAGACCCTGCCGGCTTCCAGTGGCTGGTCGGCGATGACAGTGCCAACAGCGTGTTTGCCTACCTGCGCTGGAGCAACGAGGGTGAACCGCTGCTGGTGGTCGCCAACATGACCCCGGTGCCGCGCCTGGACTACCGTCTCGGCGCGCCGATGCGAGGTGCCTGGACGGAGCTGTTGAACAGTGATGCGGAAACCTACGCAGGCTCCAACTTTGGCAATGGTGGCGAGGTCATGACTGAAGCCGAGCCGGCGCATGGGATGGAAGATTCGCTGGTGCTGAATCTGCCACCACTTGCGGTGTTGATCCTCAAACCGAAGAAAGACTGACCAAGGCGCGTCCCCGCGTTGATGGTCGCGTTACCACACCAGCCTGAACCCCAGGCTGGTGTTCACTCCCTCCGCTCCACGCTCGTTCAGATCGCCAAGGTAATCAGCGCTCCAGTGCAGACTGGCGTTGCTGCTCAATGTCGCTATCATCCCTGCGCCAATACTGCCCGTCGTTGATCGATGCGCGGTTTTTATCTGCTCTGCGTGATCGAAGGTCAGCGTGTCATGGCCGTCTTTGGTGTGCCAAAGGTTGGCCCGCAGATAAGGCTCTATCGGTACGCTGCTCAATTGATAGCGTCCCTTGAAACGCACGCCGATGCGCCCTGTGGTGTAGGCCTGACTGTCGAACCCGAGATGGGCAATGCCGTCATCCTGATCCTGCAGGTCTACGCGCTGGTAGATGATCTGTAACTGCGGCTCGGCAACCCAGCGCTGTGAAAGCGGCAGCGGATAACCTGTCTCGACAGACAGGCTCATGACGTGGCCTTCAGTGTCGACACCGATGCCCCTGACAGAGCGGCTGCGGCCATCCAGGCGTGTGTCCATCGCTACTGCGTCGACGTATCCGCCACTCGGTGTGGTCAGCGTCCAGTACGCGCCCAGGCTTTCTCCCTGCAGTTTCAGACGCCCTGTTTCGTAGTCGCTGAAACCGTCTGCAAAACCCTTCACCTTGCCGTCCAGACGGTTATGCGCGACGAACAGGCCGACGCGCTGAGTCTGTCCGCTGTCCTGTTGCCAGGCATACAGGTCATGGCCAATCTGATAACCCTTGAATGAAGCGTCCAGGCCAGGCCTCACGTCTCCGGACCAGCGTTGCTTGAAATCACTGCCGAACACGCGTGCCCAGCCTGCCGACGTCGCGCCGTTTTGTGTCAGCAGGGCTTGATCACCCTGACGCTCATGAAAGGTGCCCAGTGAACTCAGTGCGAGTACCGCAGCAGTTGGCGCCAGGACGGAGTAATTGGCGACCTCGGGTCGGTACAGCGCGATGGGCGCGGCTCCACGAACGGGTTCAGGTAGTGGCGGGGTTCCAATGGCAGGCACCGGCAGTGTGGCTGCTGGCAGGACAGGGGGTGGGCTGTTCGGCCCAGGCTCAGGGTTTGGGGGAGGGGCAGGTACAGGTTGTGGCGTGGGTGCAGGTTCGGGAGCAGGTTCAGGCTGCGGTGTAGGTGTCGGCTCGGGAACAGGGACAGGTGTTGGCAGTGGCGTTGGCTGTGCCGGTTCTGGGGTGGGCTCGACAGGCGCTGGCGTTGGCGTTGGCGGAGCAATCACCGCAGAGCGCAGGAACCAGCTGTTCTCCGAGCCGGCAGTGGCGCCGCCCTTGAACAGGTAATACTGATAAGCGCCTGCAGGCAGCGGATTTTGCAACGAAAAGGCGCCGCTATCGCTGGTTGCACCGTTGATGGTTTGTACCACTTCAATGCCGTTGCCACGGGTCAGGGCGCCCAGCCCACCCGAGTTGCTGACGATCATGCGCGTAAACCCACTGATACGACCCTGTGCAACCACCAGTCGGTCGCTGGCGGATGCATCATCGCCCAGTGCCGAGAGCAACAGCAGCCGTCCGTTCTGGCCGGTGTAATTGCCGGTCACCGTCAATGTGCCAGTGAGCGAACGGCCTGCATCGCTGACGTCCAGCGTTCCCGCATTCTCCAGTAACGCAAGGGATCCGGCGCTGAAGGGGAGAATACTGCCCGAAGTCGAGATCAATGTGCTGGTGGAATCGATGTTCAGAACGCCGGTGTTACTCACGTTGTCACCAAGGACCAGCGCGCTGGCCAGGTCCAGCTGCGAGCCGTTGCTCACATTGATCGTTTCCCAGTTGGCATAACGACCCGGCTGCGACGATACAGTGTTATCGAAGGTCAACACGTCGTTGCCCGCGCCGCCGTCGAGCAGCGGGTTGGCGCTCAGGTAGTATTCGCTCAGGTTGTACAGGCGTGCCGTATCGTTGCCGTCGGCCATCAACACGTTGCTGCGTGCGTAACCGCCGTTCAGCCAGTTGAAGTTGTCATTGCCAACGCTGGTGCGAACTTCGCCGCGAATCTCGCCGCCGCTGAGGGTGATCTGGTCGTCGCCGCCACTGACGCTGACGTTGCCGCCAACAATGCCGCCCGACAAGGTGATCGTGTCCCGGCCAAAGCCGGTGACCAGGTTGTTGATGATGGTGCCACCGGACATCTCGAATACATTGTTGTCCAGCTTCATGTCCACGCGACCGATGCTGCCACCGCTCATCACCGCCACGTCACCATCCTCGAACGCGCGGGTGATGGTGCCGCCCGTCATCAGAAAGGTATCCCGTCCATCCCCCTGGGCCAGAGCGCTCAGCGTGCCGCCGCTCATGACAAAATCGTCGGGATCATCGCCCTGGTTCAGATCGCCGCTGACCTCACCTGTGGAGAGTGTGAAACGGTCGATTCCGGCCGCTTGGGTGACGTTGCCCAGAATCCGCCCCGACTGCAGGTCCACGCTGTCCATTCCTGGACCGAACAGGATATTGCCGGACACGGTGCCCGTTCCGCCGGCCGGAAATATCAGCACGTGGTCACCGCTCAGCGCGCTAAACGGCCCGCTGTTGCCGCTGTCGCAGACCTGAACGCCTGCCGATGCCAGGGAGGAAAGGCTGCAGGCACCTTCGGCCCAGGAAGGGATGGTTGCCAGTATCACTACCGGTAGCACGTTGCAGGTCTGGTAAAGATGGACACAACGGATTTTCATGACAGCACTCCCGTCCAGGCTGGCAGCAGGGAGGCGGAGGCAATCGAGAGGGATCGAGGTGCCTGACTGCTACGCAAAGCGGCGTCACGCCAAGGCGGCTGACAATCGCTTTGCAAGCCTGTTTCGAGGCTCGCAGTATCAAGTCAAGAAGTCGTTGCTGAATGCGTCAAGAAGTTGACCGACCGATGGCAGAATTTAAGCTTTATCTACTAACTATTGGAACTACAAACGAAAAGCTTATGCGGCAAAGCCATTGTCGAGGGCGATTTACTCAAGTCGAGCGGTACGCCTCGACAACCAGATTGTCAGGGCCAGCGCGCAAACCGATAGCAGGGCAGCGTAAAAAAATATCCAGTCATAACCCTGGCCCAAGGCAATCGCGCCCATCACCGGACCTGCGATTGCCAATGCCAGGTCAAAGAACACCGCGTAGGCGCTCAGGCCTGCGCCGCGGCTAGGGGTGGGTACGCGCTTGATGGCTTCTACGCCGAGCGCCGGGTAGACCAGCGACAGCCCCACGCCGGTCAATCCGGCCCCTGCAAGGGCAACGCCGCTGCTCGACGAAAGCCAGAGCATCAACAGCCCGCAGATTTCTACCGCCATGCACACAATGGCCGCGTTGTAGCCGCCCAGCCGGTTGATGGCACCGATGAACAGCAGGCGGGCGAGGATAAAGCACACACCAAACATGCTCAGGCAATAGGCCGCGCCTTCCCAGCCACGATTCAGATAGAACAGGGTGATGAAGGTGGTCAGCGTGCCATAGCCGATCGACGATAGCGTCAGGCCCAGACCATAGGGTGCGATCCGGCCGAATACCGACCAGTAGGGCAGGCGCTCACCGACAATGATGGGCACCGAAGGCTTGTCGCGAATCAGACTCAGCGCCAGACCTGCCATCACCATCAGGGCAATACCCAGGCTGTTGAAACCAATGCTATCGATGACCACTACGCCCAGCGGTGCACCGATGGCAATCGCCCCATAGGACGCGATACCGTTCCACGAGATTGAGCGGGCAGTGTGCTCCGGGCCGACCTTGCCGATGCACCAACTGATAGTGCCGACCCCGATAAGCCCTTGAGAGACGCCGAGGAACAGCCGCGCGACGATGAGAATTGACAGGCTCAGCGTGGCAAACTCGTGCAGCAGTGTGGCCAGCAAGGTCATGCTGCCACTGATGACGATGCCCCAGAGCCCGAATACGATGGAGCGCTTGCTGCCCAGCGTATCTGTCGCGCGGCCGGCGAAAGGCCGGCTGAGCAGGGTTGCGAGGTACTGCGAGGCGATGGTCAGGCCGGCAATCAGCGGGCTGAAACCGAGCTGGTCATGAACATAGCCGGGCAACACCGCAATAGGCAGGCCGATGCACAGGAAGGCGATGAACGTGTAAAAGACGATAGAGACGATCTGCAGCGTAATCGTCATGGAACCGGGTTGTGCGGCAGGCATTGGTCTCTTCGCTGGCAGGCGGTGGGAGTGCCCCATCATGGCGTGCGTCGTGGATAAATGAAAGCAGGCTAACGGTATTATGCGGCTGCTTATCAGACAGTTGCCGTTGTGAGGAGATACTCATAGGATGACTGATCACATCACAATAATAAAAAGGTTTGTCATGAAAAATATTCTGTTGCTGGCCGCTGCGGTTGGTTGTTCATTCGGCCTGAGCGCCCACGCAGCCACCTTCGCCTACATTTCCAGCCCCATCGATGGGCTGATCTCTCAATACCGTCTCGATGAGCAGAGCGGGGCGCTCAGCCTGGTCGAGCAGACCAAGGCAGGTGATCAGGTCAATCCGATGGCCATCACGCCGGATGGCAAAGCGTTATTCGCCGCGCTGCGCGCCAAACCCTATCAGGTGCTGAGTTTCAGCATCGAGCCTGGCACCGGGCACCTCAAACCCCTCAGTCAGGCGCCGCTGGCCGAGAGTCTGGCCTACCTGTCTACCGATCGCAGCGGACGCTTCCTGTTTGGTGCGTCCTATGGCGCCGACTTGCTCAGCGTCCAGCCCATCGACGCGCAGCACCGCCCGAGCGACAGCATTCAGACTTACAAGACCGGCATGCACGCGCATTCGGTGCGCACCGATCCGAGCAACCGGTTTGTGTACGCCGGTAACCTGGGCGTCGATCGTGTGCTGCAATACCGCCTGGAGCCCAAGGACGGCAACGGCAAGCTTGTGCCCATCGGCGAGGGCTACGTCGTCGTTCCCGACAACACCGGCCCACGCCACCTGACCTTTTCGTCCGATGGCAAGTTTCTGTATGTCGTCGGTGAAATGAGTGGCACCGTCACGGCCTTCGCGATCAATCAGAAAACCGGTGCGTTGAAGCAGACCAGTCAGGCAGACGGTATTCCCAAACGCTTGAACCTGGCAACGGGGCAGGCCCGTGATGCGCGCAACAACGATCTCAAGGATGACCCGACGCCGCGCATCTGGGCTGCGGATATTCGCCTCGCGCCGAACGGCAAATGGCTGTTCATCAGCGAGCGCACCAGCAGCAGCGTGTCGGTGTTCAACGTTGATCCCACCAGCGGCAAAGTGACGTTCGTTGAAAATTATCCCGTTCAGGAAAAGCAGCCGCGCAACATCGCGGTGTCGCCCAATGGACGTTGGTTGCTGGTGAGTGGCGAGAAAAGCGACAAGGTCGGCAGTTACGCCATCGACGAGAAGGGTGCCTTGCAACGGGTCGGCGAGGCGCCTTCGGGCAAGGGTGCGCTGTGGATTGAAATGCTCAGCCAGCCGAGCGAATAAGCGCTCTGAAACCAAAAAGCCCTGTCACAAGACAGGGCTTTTTGCTATTGCAGGCTGACAGGCTTAGAACGAAACGCCCTGGCTGCGCAGGTAGTCGTCATAGGTGCCGCTGAAATCGACCACGCCGCTTGGGCTGAGTTCGATGATGCGGGTAGCCAGCGAGGACACGAACTCGCGGTCGTGACTGACGAAAATCAGTGTGCCTGGATAGTTTTCCAGCGCCAGGTTCAGCGACTCGATGGATTCCATGTCCAGGTGGTTGGTCGGTTCGTCCATCACCAGCACGTTGGGCTTTTGCAGGATCAGTTTGCCGAACAGCATGCGGCCCTGTTCACCACCGGAAATCACCTTCACCGACTTGAGGATCTCGTCGTTGGAGAACAGCATGCGGCCCAGGGTGCCACGTACCAGTTGCTCGCCGCCCTGGGTCCACTGACCCATCCAGTCGAACAGGGTGGAGTCATCCTCGAAATCGTGAGCATGATCCTGAGCGTAATAGCCGATTTCCGCCGCATCGGTCCACTTGACCGTGCCGGCATCCGCTTGCAGCTCGTTGACCAGCGTGCGCAGCAGGGTGGTCTTGCCGATGCCGTTCGGGCCGATGATGGCCACGCGTTCGCCGGCTTCGACCTGGAAGCTGAAGTCCTTGAACAGGGTCTTGCCGTCGAAGCCTTTGGCCATGCGATCAACGATGACCGCCTGGCGGTGCAGCTTCTTGGTCTGTTCGAAACGAATGAACGGGCTGACACGGCTGGAGGGCTTGACCTCGGCCAGCTGGATCTTGTCGATCGCCTTGGCCCGGGAGGTGGCCTGCTTGGCTTTCGAGGCGTTGGCCGAGAAGCGGCTGACGAACGATTGCAGTTCGGAAATCTGCGCTTTCTTCTTGGCGTTGTCGGACAGCAACTGCTCGCGGGACTGGGTCGCCACGGTCATGTACTCGTCATAGTTGCCCGGGAACAGACGCAGCTCACCGTAATCCAGGTCGGCCATGTGCGTGCACACGCTGTTCAGGAAGTGACGGTCGTGGGAGATGATGATCATCAGGCTGTTACGCTGGGTCAGGATGTTTTCCAGCCAGCGAATGGTGTTGATGTCCAGGTGGTTGGTCGGTTCGTCGAGCAGCAGTACTTCCGGATCGGAGAACAGTGCCTGAGCGAGCAGAACGCGCAGCTTCCAGCCCGGCGATACTTCGCTCATCGGACCATTGTGCTGTTCGATGCCGATACCCAGACCCAACAGTAGTTCACCGGCGCGGGACTCGGCGGTGTAACCGTCCATTTCCGCAAACTCGGTTTCCAGCTCGGCAACGGCCATGCCGTCATCTTCACTCATTTCCGGCAGAGAATAGATGCGGTCGCGCTCGGCCTTGACCTTCCAGAGCTCTTCGTGACCCATGATCACGGTGTCGAGCACCGTGAACTCTTCATAGGCGAACTGATCCTGGCGCAGCTTACCCAGACGCACGTTCGGCTCCAGCATCACCTGCCCACCCGAAGGCTCGAGGTCGCCACCGAGGATTTTCATGAACGTGGACTTGCCGCAGCCGTTCGCGCCAATCAGGCCGTAACGGTTACCGGCGCCAAACTTGACCGAGACATTCTCGAACAAGGGTTTGGGGCCGAACTGCATGGTGATGTTAGCTGTGGAGATCAATTACTTTACCTATCAATAACGTGGGCAATAACCGGGGGAGCGCTGGCGTCAGGGGTGTGGTGTTCAGGACCCCACCCAAGCAGTTCAGTCCGCTCCGTCCGAGCATGAGCTGACCCAACGGGCATACGTCTACCGCAACGGCAGCCTGCCACGACTGCGTTGCCGGGATATGAATGTGGGGGTTCACGCCAGACATTGGCGCGCATTGTCGCATAGGTCGGGCGGCAGTGACATGGTGGACGGCAGAGGATTGCCGAGTTTAACGGTTCGGGGCAGGGCTGGCGCCCGTTTCAGCACCCTTCGCTGCGGGCAACTGCGTATGCCTCAAGATAAACAGGTGCATTGCAGGCGTCGCTCTCTATAGTGGCGATGTACTATCCTTGAAGTGCGCAACTGACTTTATGGCGAACTTCGTCAAGGCTCAACTTGGGAATCACCTCGTGCGGCACTCGCGAGCTCTTGGAGACATTGAATACCTGGAAGTCGCTCCCGACGACCTGTTTCGACATCAGCTCCAGCGAGGGAAGAATTCTTGATTCGTAATGCTGATCCAGACCGCAGGGTGAGCAATTGTCGCTGGATGATTCATAGAACCGGCCCACGGATTGATTCATATCGAAACCGACCAGAAAGACGTCGTCGAAACCAAGGTGATAGGACAGTTGCAGCGCCAGATACATGACCGTTCGGGCGTCGAAAAAACCAAGTTCCAGATTCTTGCTGAAGCCGATATCCCGGCTTCTGCTACTCCATAACGAAAGTTTTCTGACCAGTGCATTTTCCCGGGAGCACAGCGCTGCAACCGTCGACAATCTGGGCGATTTCTTCAGTGCATAAGCGCGTCCGGAAGGTCTGGGAATGTCGCCGCGAAACTGATCTTCCCAAAGGCCTACATTCTCGCTGGAGCGCATTGCAGCGGCGAACAGCTCAGGCTGCTGGTTGGGGAAATCCCTGTCGGAGCAGACGTAGAACAACGGTTTTATGTTCGTGCCTGCGAACATCGAGAACGCACCGTTCATGGTGATCATGGGGATGTGCGAGAACTCTTTGATCGGGAAATCCTTCGCTGACTTCCCAGAGCCAATCAGGAAGACCGGCCCTTTTTTAGTGTCCCTGCATGTACTGAAATCAAGCACGCGCGTCGGTTCAGGCATGTGCTCGTCAACAGCATTGCGTAGGTAGCGCGTCGAATTAATTGATTGACTAGTCATGACTACCCTGTAGGCACTAGTGGCAAATTAGTTGGGGCATATTGCGCAGGATGTTATTGGCTGGTGGCCAGTAATTCAACATCAAAGGGTCTGAAAAGAGTATCACACTGGAAACAACTGGCTACATAGCAAGGGCGCCGATTCACGAAAACGCGTTATTCATTAGATGGTTTTCGGATGTAAGGTCAGGTCGATGATATTGATTTAATACTGATTAGCCACTATTTGATGGCGACTGTATCGGCTTCTGTTTCTGGCAAAATATTCTGTACTTTAGATGCGCGGCGAGAAGATCGAAATATGTATCAGGACGATACATTTGCAGAGGATAAGTTGGACGAAGTCGGTCACAAAAGGTTTTTTCTGCAAGGCCCGGTGATCACCGGGCCCGCCATTTCTGGTGCGTGTTGACGGTTAGTCGGATTTCCTTTCCTGCTTTTTCCTCCTGAACCAGCTTCCCAGCGCATGGAAAGGGTGAATGAACATCGCAATCGCTCCGAGCAGAAAGACGATGGAGACAAGGATCAGACCCAGCCCTTCGTGTGCAAACATAGTGATTGACTCCTGTTGTCACTTTGTCGGTCCGTTGAAGACTAGTCGCTGAAACGTTTCACCTCATGAAGAAATGTTAAGGAACTTTCCCGCAGTGGCTTCAAGAGAGGACCCGGCGCCATGCAGACGTACGCACGATCCGGGCGCAGATGCCCGGTTTCCTTCCGCCGAACCAGTGCGGTCGCGCGCTGACTTTGCCAGGATGACGCGCTGAAGCTACACGCGATATTTATCTGAAACCGGGTTCGACCGGCATCCTGCTGCTCTTCGAAGGACCCGCACCGCGTGACGTTTGCACCGCCCATCACCCGAAACCCTCAACGGTCAGCTGGCATTCCGACAAGTATCTTCAATGCCGTCGTGGAACTAGATGAGGCGATGACGAGACTATAAGCACGCTCGCGTTCAGCAGGCGTGGCCTGTGAACGTGCATTCTTATGATCCCGGAGGTTACTGACATGAAGTCCCTTTTCCGTCCAGCTTTGCTGCTGGCTGTCGCTTTACCCCTGTTCCTGGCTGGCTGCGGAGACAAGGAACCCGAGCAGCGCACTGCGTTCACTCAGTTCCTGCAAACCCGAATTGTCGACAAGCCGGGCGTGCATGTGCCCAAGCTGACGGATGAAGAAAAGAAAGCGTTTGGTGACTACACCTCGCACTACGCGGTCATCTCCGACTTCGGCGCGGGTATGGACACTGCGGTGCAGCCACTCGCCGGCTTGATGCAGAAAGGCTCCTTTCATTCGGTCAGCGATGTCATTCAACGCCGTGCAGACCTGGCCGCCGTGCAGACGGGCCTCGATGAAGTGGGCGAAAAGCTGACCATCGAGCAGGGCAAGGCAGACGCGGCACGTGCGAAACTCAAGCAGCCAGAAGACCTGAAGGTGGTTTACGACAAGGCCTACGACCGAACTGTCAGCGTACCCGCCAACACCTTCCGTGAAGTGCTGCCGCAGATAAAGGGCACCTTTTCCAGTGGCCTGAAGGTTGCCGATTATGTGGACGCGCACAAATCGCAGATCGATATCTCGGGTTCGACGATCACCGTCAAGGACCCGGTGGTACAGACCGAGCTCAACAAACTGCTGCAAGAGCTGAATGAGCAGGGCAAGAACGCGCAACAAGCCCAGTCCAAACTGCAATCGCTCATGACCGGCCGCTGATAACGAGCTGCTGCGTCTGAAGTGACGGCCCGGTCCTGCTGCCGGGCCGATCCTTGTGTCAGGTATGATTCCGCCATCTGTCTACCTGACGCCGGGAATCCACCGTCTGATGATCACTCCCTCTTCAATGACCATTACCCTGCGTGATGCTGCCTCTGCGGACGCGTTGTGCCTTGCGGCGCTCGGCATGCAGGTTTTTCTCGACACCTACGCAACGCAGGGCATTCGACAATCCATCGCCCGCGAAGCGCTGGAAGCTTTCTCGCCTGCGAACTTCGCACAACTGCTCATCGAGCCGACGACATTGATCATCGTTGCGGAGTCGCAAGGGCATTTGATTGGCTTTGCTCAGGTCGCGTTGCGCACCGATCATGCAATGCTGGGCGTATCGACCGCTGCCGAGTTGCAACGGCTCTATGTGCAGGAACGTTTTACAGGGCGTGGAGCAGGGCGGCTGTTACTCGAAGCCGCCGAGCGGCGTGCAACAAGCCGTCACGCCTCGCTATTATGGGCGACGGTCTGGGTTGGCAACCCGCGCGCGCTGGCGTTTTACCCTCGTCAAGGCTATGAATTGAAAGGTGCTCCGCACTATGTGTTTCAGGGCGAGACACATGAGAATCACCTGTTTGCCAAATCGCTGATGACCACTGACTGACACGACGTTGCTGTGCAACAAGGACGCTGAATGCTGCGCATACTGGGCAAGACCTCCTCGATCAACGTACGAAAAGTACTCTGGACCTGCGAGGAACTGAAGATACCCTTCACTCAGGAAGACTGGGGGTCAGGCTTCAAACCTGCCAACACGGACGAGTTTGTCGCGCTCAACCCGAATGCCATGGTGCCGGTTATCGTGGATGATGACTTCGTGCTTTGGGAGTCCAACAGCATCGTTCGCTATCTGGCCAACCGTTATGCTGGCGACGCTGTTTATCCGCTGGATCCACGTGCCAGAGCGCAGGCCGATCAGTGGATCGACTGGCAAGGCTCGGATCTGAACAGATCATGGAGCTATGCCTTCATGTCACTGGTGCGACGCTCGAGCGAGCACCAGGACCCTGTCGCCATAGCCGCTTCCTGTGCCCAGTGGGCCAGGCATATGCAAATACTCGACAGGCAACTGGAAAAGACTGGCGCCTATGTCTGCGGCGAGCGTTTTACCCTGGCTGACATCCCTATCGGTCTTTCAGTCAATCGCTGGTTCGAGACGCCTCTCGAGCATCCCGACCTGCCCGCCGTCAATGCGTATTACGAACGCCTGAGCCATCGCTCCGGCTACCTTCTGTATGGGCGTAACGGAACTCCGTGACGGCTTGTCGGGCTCGCGTTTATCCTTGGGCACCATTCTGAGCCTTGTTGTCTGTTAAGGAGTCGTTGAAGTGACCACCATCAAAATCACCGCGGGCGGATACGAGTTTCTCGCCGAAACCCATCCGGACGCGCCGCAAACGGTGGAAGCGTTTCTCAAGCTGCTGCCTTATCGGCAGAAATTCATCCATGTACGCTGGAGCGGCGAGGGCTGCTGGGTGCCGCTGGATGATTATCAGCTCAAGCTGGATGACGCATTGATCGGTTTCGAGAACGCAACCAGCCATCCTTCGGTGGGCGACATTCTTTTCTACCCGGGCGGTTACAGCGAAACCGAGATTATCCTTGCCTACGGTTCTTGCTGTTTCGCCAGCAAGATGGGGCAGTTGGCGGGCAACCATTTTCTGACCATCACTCAGGGCAAGGAAAACCTGCGCAAGCTGGGCGTGAAGACGCTTTGGGAGGGCGCTCAGGATGTGGTTTTCGAGCGTGCTTGAGTCTGCCGTTATTGCGCGATACGCATTTGCCAGTATTTGGTGGAACTGCTGATCTTCGCCAGGGGTCTAGTCCACGATGCTTCCAGCTCCCGGAAGCCGACCTGGAGACACGCCCTTGAATATTTTCGAAGCCCTGCGCGAAAGCCATGACCGTCAACGCAGCTACGCTGATGCCCTGATCCAGACCAGTGGCGACAGCGCCGAGCGCGAGAAGGCCTACAAACAGCTCAAGGAAGAACTGCAGGCCCACGAAACGGCCGAAGAACGGTTTTTCTACATTCCTCTGATGGCCCACGACAATGGCGTGGACCTGAGCCGTCACGCCATTTCCGAGCATCATGAGATGGACGAGATGATGGAAGAGCTCGATGAAACTGAAATGTCGAGCCCGGCCTGGCTGGCCACTGCGAAAAAATTGTCGGAAAAAGTGCACCACCACCTGAAAGAAGAAGAGCAGAAGTTCTTCCAGATGGCGGGCAAATTGCTCGACGAAAAGCAGAAACAGAGTCTGGCCGGCGAATACGTGAAGGAATACGAAGAGCAATTGGCTGAGGGTTGATAGCGCTGTGCAGTGCTAGAATCGGCTTTTTATCAGCGAAGGCATGACATGAAGTTTCTGTTTCTGACAAGCGCGACGGTGATTGCGGCAACCTTATTGACCGGGTGTGCAGCGCCTTCCAGTTCTGCACGTGCCGCAGGACCCTACAAGGTCCTGTCGAGCGCCAAGCAGGATGCCGCCGTTGCCCAGTGCATTCAGGTGACCTGGCAGAACGAAGCCATGTTCGGCACGTCCTCTGACGTGTTCCTTCATGACCTCTCCGGCGGCGGCTTTACCGTGTTTACCACTGAGTCGACCTACTTCGCTGACGTGCGCGGCAAGGGCCCGACCACTGCCGTTGAGTTCTATGCCCCGCAAGGCGATGCTCAGGCCGCATTGCGCTCTGCGGCCATTGCTACCTGCCTTTAAGTCTTTTCACACTGACACCTCTCATTCCCATGCGCCCGCGTGGGAATGCCGTTCTGGACGCGTTGCGTGCGCCCACTCATGCTTCGGGCTTGACCGGGTCGATACTCCACGCCCGATAACAGCGCATATGCACAAGAGTGGGGCCCTAGCACTCAGATATGGCAATCGGTAGCGTTACCTGCGCAATGCGCCCCCGCGTCTCCGCTTCAAGCCAAAATTCCAGTCTGTTGATTTATTTCGACTTTTTCATGCGGTGTTCTCCGCGCGTCCTCTGTGGCACACTTTCTGCTGTCTATTCCGTTGTTACATACCTGTATCCGCTATAGCGGAATAACGAATACTTCGGCGGAGTTTAAGTCATGCATCGCGGACCTTCCTTTGTGAAAGCTTGTGCCTTTGTTCTTTCAGCTTCATTCATGCTGGCCAATACGGTGCAGGCAGCCGAAGGCAGCAAGCTGGATGCCGTATTGAAACGTGGCAATCTGGTGGTAGGCACGGGCAGTACCAATGCCCCGTGGCACTTTCAGGGCGCGGACGGCAAGTTGCAGGGCTTCGATATCGACATTGGCAGAATCATCGCCAAAGGCCTGTTCAATGACCCGAGCAAGGTGGAATTTGTCGTGCAGTCCTCGGATGCACGTATCCCCAACCTGCTGACCGACAAGGTCGACATCAGCTGCCAGTTCATCACCGTTACCGCCAGTCGCGCACAGCAGGTGGCATTCACCTTGCCCTACTACCGCGAGGGTGTGGCGCTGCTGTTGCCTGCCAATAGCAAGTACAAGGAAATCGATGACCTGAAGGCAGCAGGTGACGATGTGACCGTGGCCGTCCTGCAAAACGTGTACGCCGAGGAACTGGTGCATCAGGCACTGCCCAAGGCCAAGGTCGATCAGTACGACAGCGTCGACCTGATGTACCAGGCGATCAACTCCGGGCGTGCCGATACAGCGGCCACCGATCAGTCTTCGGTCAAGTACCTGATGGTGCAGAACCCTGGTCGCTACCGTTCGCCTGCCTTTGCCTGGAGCCCGCAAACCTATGCCTGCGCGGTCAAGCGTGGCGATCAGGACTGGCTGAACTTCGTCAACACCGCGTTGCATGAAGCCATGACCGGTGTCGAGTTCCCGGCTTACGCGGCGTCTTTCAAGCAGTGGTTCGGTGTCGATCTGCCGGTGCCTGCAATCGGCTTTCCGATGGAATACAAATAAGTCCACTCTGACCTTCAGCGGCAGGGCAGGCCCTCGGGCTTTCCCTGCCAGGTACGGGCAAGCATGAATTACCAATTGAATTTTGATGCCGTGTGGCGCGACTTCCCCAGCCTTCTGGCGGGGTTGGGCCTTGGCCTGGAACTGGCCCTGATCTCGATCGCGATTGGTTGTGTGATCGGTCTGGCGAATGCATTTGCGCTGCTGTCACGTTACAAGGCGTTGCGTATCGTCGCGTCGATCTATGTAACGGTGGTACGCAATACGCCGATCCTGGTGTTGATCCTGCTGATCTACTTCGCGTTGCCCGGGCTGGGCATTCGACTCGACAAGCTGGCGTCATTCATCGTCACGTTGTCGCTGTACGCCGGTGCCTATCTGACCGAAGTGTTCCGGGCCGGGCTGCTGAGCATCCATAAAGGGCAGCGTGAAGCGGGGCTGGCGATCGGCCTGGGCGAATGGCAGGTGCGGGCCTATATCATCGTGCCGGTGATGTTGCGCAATGTATTGCCGGCACTCTCCAACAACTTCATTTCGCTGTTCAAGGACACCTCGCTGGCGGCCGCCATTGCCGTGCCGGAGCTGACCTACTACGCGCGCAAGATCAACGTCGAAAGCTACCGGGTGATCGAAACCTGGCTGGTGACCACAGCACTCTATGTGGTGGCCTGCTACGTGATCGCTCTGCTTCTGCGCACCCTCGAACAACGTCTGGCGATTCGCCGCTAGGAGGCTGTCATGTATCAACCCCCTGGCTGGCTGCAGGAATTGTGGAATGCGCGGGAAGTGCTCTGGTCCGGTTTTCTGACCAGTATCCAGTGCTCGGCGCTGGCGATTGCCGCAGGTACGCTGATCGGCATGCTGGCCGGTCTGGTGCTGACCTACGGCGGTTTTTTCGCGCGCTTGCCGATCCGGCTCTATGTGGATCTGATTCGCGGTACCCCGGTGTTCGTGCTAGTGCTGGCGGTCTTTTACATGGTGCCGGCGCTGGGTTGGCAGATCAGCGCGTTTCAGGCCGGCGCAATAGGCCTGACGCTGTTCTGCGGCTCTCACGTTTCGGAAATCGTGCGCGGCGCCCTGCAGGCCATTCCCCGTGGCCAACTGGAAGCCGGCAAGGCCATCGGTCTGCGCTTCGGCCAGTCGCTGCGCTATGTGTTGCTGCCTCAGGCCATGCGCCAGATCCTGCCGACCTGGGTCAACTCCTCAACCGAGATCGTCAAGGCGTCGACGCTGCTTTCGGTGATCGGTGTGGCTGAACTGCTGCTCAGCACCCAGCAGGTGATTGCGCGCACGTTCATGACCCTGGAGTTCTACCTGTTTGCAGGTTTCCTGTTCTTTCTCATCAACTACGCCATCGAGCTTCTTGGGCGGCAAATCGAAAAACGGGTGGCATTGCCATGACACAGACTCATAACCCCAGCCCGGCGCTGCTCAGCATCGAGGGCCTGCATAAATCCTACGGCGCAGTGGAGGTGCTAAAGGGCGTCGATCTGCGCATGCAGAAAGGCAATGTCGTGACCCTGATCGGTTCCAGCGGCTCGGGCAAGACCACCTTGCTGCGCTGCGTCAACCTGCTGGAAGAGTTTCAGGGCGGGCATATCCGTCTTGAGGGGCAGGACATCGGCTACAGCAACGTAGACGGCAAGCGCACCCGCCATCCGGAGCGTCTGATCGCGCAACACCGGGCAATGACCGGCATGGCCTTCCAGCAATTCAACCTGTTTCCGCACCTCAGCGCCTTGCAGAACGTCACCCTGGGCTTGCTCAAGGTCAAGAAGATGCCCAAGGATCAAGCCGTTGCGCTGGCCGAAAAGTGGCTGGACCGGGTCGGCCTGCTGGAGCGGCGCAATCACTTCCCCGGTCAGTTGTCCGGCGGGCAGCAGCAGCGTGTGGCGATTGCCCGCGCCATTGCCATGAACCCCAGCCTGATGTTGTTTGACGAAGTCACTTCGGCACTCGATCCGGAGCTGGTGGGCGAAGTGCTGAGCGTCATCAAGGACTTGGCCGAGGAGGGCATGACCATGCTGCTGGTGACGCACGAAATGCGTTTCGCCTACGAAGTGTCGGACCAGATCGTGTTCATGAATCAGGGCCGCATCGAAGAGCAGGGGCCACCCAAGGCCTTGTTCGAGCAGCCGAAGTCGGCGCGCTTGAGCGAGTTTCTCAAGAACATCCGTTTTTAAACGTTCACTACGTCCAATGCTTCAAGACAAGGAAAAACTCATGACTATTACCCGTTATGGCGCAGGCAGCACAGCAGGAGGCGGCCAGCCACGCCCATTCGCTCGCGCCGTCGAGGCTGACGGCTGGTTGCACGTTTCCGGCCAGGTACCTGCGCTGGATGGCGAGATCATCGTCGGCGGCATCGTCGAGCAGACGCACCAGACCATGCGCAACCTGATCGCAATTCTTGAAGAGGCCGGTTATGCGCTCAAGGATGTGATCCGGGTCGGTGTATGGCTGGAGGACCCGCGGGACTTCTGGAGTTTCAACAAGGTATTCGGTGAGTACTTCACCCCCGAGCATGCGCCGGCACGCGCTTGCGTTCAGGCCAGCATGATGGTCGACTGCAAGGTCGAAATCGACTGTATTGCCTACAAACGCAAATAGCACACGTGCAGCCACACGTTGCAAGCCGGAAGCCCGATCACCTGAGGCTTTTGGCTTGCCGCTTTCCCAAGGAACGAATCTCATGACCGAAGACACTATCAAGCGCCGGGCACGTGGACTGGACCGGGCGTTCGATATCCTGGATTTTCTCAAGGAAAAGGCCAGGCCCATGCGCCCCAATGAGATTGCCAGCGGGATCGGCAGCCCCAAATCGACGGTTTACGAGCTGGTGGCATCGTTGCTGGAGCGGCGGATTCTGGAGACGGTGGGCAAGGACGGGCATGTCTATCTTGGCCGTCAGCTGTATTTCCTGGGGCAGGCACACTTGCGGCACTTCGATTTCACTCGCGAGGCCGAAGCCTGCCTGTGCGAGATCGTCAGCCAGACGCGGGAAACTGCGCAGATGTGCCTGCTCAATGGTCGCAAATATACCGTGGCGCTGATGAAGGAGGGTGAGCGTCATTTCAGGATTTCTTCGGACATCGGCGAGAACGCGCCCATCCCATGGACGGCGTCCGGACGTCTGTTGCTCAGTCACCTGAGCGATCAGCAGATCATCGACCTGATCGACCCCGACGACTTCATTCTGCCGGGGGGCGAACGTCTGCCGCTGGAGACCTTTCTTCGGGAAATCCGCAAGGCCGGCGAGGAGGGCTTCTTTTCCTTCAATAGCGTGGCTGACACCTTCACCCACTGCTTCGCCGCTCCGGTGAACAACGAACACGGTCAGTGCATCGCCACGCTGTGCATCGTCGCGCCGCGTGCCGACGCCAAGACCCACTACGATGACTATCGGCGGGTGCTGATCGAAAGCGCCAATGGCCTGGCTCGCCGTATCAATGAATAACCGCAGGAGATTATCGATGAGCACCGCCGTAATGGACAAGGGTACTGCGCAGCCGGGTGACAGCCTGGTCAGTGATGTCAGCCTGCCCGCACTGGTAATTCATAATCAGGCGCTGCAACACAATATTCGCTGGATGCAGCAGTTTGTCAGCGACAGCGGTGCAGAGCTGGCACCGCACGGCAAGACCAGTATGGTGCCCGCGCTGTTTCGCCGGCAACTGGACGCAGGCGCATGGGGCATGACCCTCGCCACGGCGGTCCAGACGCAGGCCGCTTATGCGCATGGCGTGCGCCGGGTGCTGATGGCCAACCAGTTGGTCGGTGCGCCGAACATGGCAATCGTTGCCGACATGCTGGCTGATCCCATGTTCGAGTTTCACTGCATGGTCGACCATCCGGACAATGTCACTGCGCTGGGCGAGTTTTTCGCTGCGCGTGGCCTGCGTTTGAACGTGATGATCGAATACGGCGTACCTGGCGGGCGTTGCGGCTGCCGTAGCGAAGAGCAGGTGCTGGCGCTGGCCGACGCTGTTCTGGCACAGCCGGCGCTGGCATTGACCGGCATTGAAGGGTACGAGGGCGTCATTCACGGCGACCACGCCATCCAAGGCATCAAGGCCTTTGCCGCATCGCTGGTGCGCCTGGCTGTCGACCTGCAGGACAAGGGCGCCTTCGCCCTGGATCGCCCGATCGTCACAGCCTCCGGCTCGGCCTGGTATGACCTGATCGCCGAAGCCTTCGATGCCCAGTCTGTTCGCGAGCGCTTCCTCAGCGTGCTGCGGCCCGGCAGCTATGTGGTGCATGACCACGGCATCTACAAGGAGGCGCAGTGCTGCGTGCTGGATCGGCGCGCCGAATTGAGCGAAGCACTGCGCCCGGCCCTGGAGGTCTGGGCGCATGTGCAATCCCTGCCGGAACCGGGCTTTGCAGTGATTGCCATGGGCAAGCGCGATGTTGCCTACGACGCCGGGTTGCCCAACCCGCTGCTGCGTTACAAGCCAGGCGTGCAATCGGCTGGCGACGATGTGAGCGCCTGCAAGGTGACGGCGGTTATGGACCAGCACGCGTTCATGACGGTTGCACCCGGATGCGAGTTGAAGGTCGGCGATATCATTTCCTTCGGCACCTCGCACCCGTGTCTGACGTTCGACAAGTGGCGTTCAGGTTGCCTGGTGGATAATGACCTGCGCGTGATCGAGTCTTTCAGTACATATTTCTAGTCAAAGTATTTGCAGGAGTATCGTCACATGAGCCTTCCACGGGTCGCCCTGATCGGCGAATGCATGATCGAACTGCAACAACATGCCGATGGCAGTCTGCGCCAGAGCTTCGGCGGCGACACACTCAATACGGCGGTTTACCTTTCCCGATTGCTGGGTGAGCGGGCCAAGGTCGACTACGTTACGGCACTGGGTGACGACAGCTTCAGCGACGCGATGTGCCGGATCTGGGCGGACGAGGGCATCGGTCTGGGCAAGGTGCAGCGCCTGCCCGGACGCTTGCCGGGACTCTACTGCATCCAGACCGACGCCAATGGTGAGCGGCGCTTTCTCTACTGGCGCAACGAAGCTGCCGTGCGGGACTGCTTCATGACCCCGGCGGCCGAGCCGATCCTGGCAGCGCTGGCCAGCTATGACGTGCTGTATTTCAGCGGCATTACCCTGGCAGTGCTTGGCGAGCAGGGGCGTGCCAAACTACTGGAGGCATTGGCGCGTGCGCGTCAGCGCGGAGTCAGGGTCGCCTTCGACAACAACTATCGTCCGCGTCTGTGGGCCAGTGTCGAGCAAGCCCGCGAAGCCTACCGTGCGTGTCTGCAGCATGTGGATCTGGCCTTGCTGACCGAAGACGACGAGCAGGCACTGTATGGCTATGCCGACAGCGAACAGCTGCTGGCCGCCTATCGCGGGCGCGGCATCGGTGAAATCGTCGTCAAGCGTGGCGCGCAGAGTTGCCTCGTCGAAGCCGGCGGCGAACGTTTCGACATCGCAGCGCAGAAGGTCGAGCGTGTGGTCGACACCACGGCAGCGGGTGACTCCTTCAGTGCCGGCTATCTCGCGGCCCGGCTCACGGGTGACCACCCGCTGCAGGCGGCGGAAGCAGGGCATCGTCTGGCCAGTATCGTGATCCAGCACCCAGGCGCGCTGGTGCCCAAGTCGGTCATGCCAGTCTGATAGCACTTGCCACAGAACATGCAGTTGATCGGCTAACACACTGACAGACAAGCATTTCGCTGGAACCCGCGCGAAAATCCGGCCACCATAGGCGACCTTTTCGCCTGCGAGCCCACCACCGGAGTCTGCGTGCCTGACGACCTGCCTTCTGCGCTTCCTCATGACCTGGATGTCGACCTTGTACCGCCCCGGCAATTGCCGTTTTTTCGACGCCTGTTGGCGCGGCTGATGGGGCGTGGTCTTACCGGACTGCGCTCGCAGCACGCGCCCTCATGGTCGCAGGGGCATGCCGACGGTTATCTGAACGGCCACATCGAAGGCGTGCGTGAAGGCTATGAAGAGGGTTATCTGGATGGCCAAGAGTCGGGCCGTCAGGTGCTGGTCATCAGCGATACCCGGCCAGCACGGCATCGTGGCCCCAAGGTCGATGATCATCTGTTCGATGACTGGCGACTGGCACTCACACCTGAACTGAAAAAGCGCATCAAGGCCGATGTCGCCGAAAAGCTCCCCGCACATGCCCAGCCCAGCACGGCACAGTGGAAGATGATTTTCAGCGACACGCCGTCGACCTACGTGATTGCCGGGGCGGGCGCGGGCAAGTCCACGTCGCTGGTACTGCGGATTCTGCTGCTGCATCACTACCTGGGCTTCGAACTGAACGCCATGACGGTGGTGACCTTCACCCGCGAGTCGCGCAAGGACTTCATCAGCAAACTGATCGACATCATGGCCCTCTGGGGGCATGCGCTGGAGCAAAAGCAGGCGCGCGAGGTAGTGCGCACCTTCCATTCACGCATTCTGCCGCTGGTGCGCAGTCTGCCGGGGTTTGAGCAGCTGCGCGCGTTCGAGAACCTGAGCAGCCAGTCTTCCGGTCTGGAAGAGGCGGACAGCAACCCCTTCGACTTGCGGATCAACGATGCGCAGCGCCAGCAACTCAATCTCTGCTATCGCGATCTGTACGCTGGCAATGAGCGTTTTCGCGAAGTCATGGCGCCGCTGTATCGCCATGCCCTGCAGCTCAAGGAACTGGACCGCGATCACCCTGATGTGCAGAAACGGGTCGCCGTGACCGAATTGTCCTCGAAACGCGATGAAGAGTGGTGTGACACCGTTGAAGACTTGTGGATCCGCGCCGGGGCCTGGCCTATAAAGGGCATTGAGCCCATGCGCCAAGCTGTTGAAATAAATGGTTTTTCATTTTCGTTTCACGGCTATATCGCTGAGCTGGATGCTTGGGTTGTGCTGGGTCTGGACGCCAGTGAGGACCAGCAACTCAAGCGCCCTGGCGCCAAGTTACCGGTGTGGGCAGAGGGCGTCATAAAGCGCACCCTGTTTCAAGCTTTCTGCAATAAGCCTTTGATATGGATGGATAATTACCAGTCAGCCAATCAGGTTTTGCAATCCCTGGCAGGCGATGCCGTCGCGGGGCCTGGATTCGATTACCGGGTCAAGGGCGAGCTCGGTGCGGCACCCTTGCTTGACTGTTTTGTCACGGCTGCCAGCTTCATCGAGAACCTCGGGCTGGATGTGCCGAGCGCTGTATCCGAGATGAGTTTTGCCAGCGATGACCCGGACCGTTTCTTCTTCGAAGCGCTCAGCCTGTTCTGGAAAGCCTTCGAAACGCACCTGCTGGCTCAATCGCCGCCGATCATGACCTACAACCGCATGTTTGCCTTGTTCGGCGAAACGTCTCCCGAGAACCTCAAGCACGTCAGTGACCCGATGCTCAGACCCTTGGCGCATTTGATGATCGACGAGTTCCAGGACGTCTCGCCGCAGATCGTTTCATGGCTACGCGCCAGCCTGCGCGAAATCAGGCGTCGTGGTCCGGCATTGCACACCGGCCGCATCGCTCAGCACTCATCGTTGTTATGTGTCGGTGACGATTGGCAGTCGATCTACGGCTGGCGCGGCAGTTCACCGAAATACTTCATGGAGTTCGCAAAGGAGTTTTCCTCCCCGGCGACCACCAGGGTCATGCTCAGCGACAATTTTCGCAGTCATCAGCACATCATCGACGCCGCCGAGCACATCGTCCGTGCGGCCCCGGCTATCCCCGGCAAGAAGGCCCGCGCCAGTGGCACGCTCCAGGAGCTGCTGCCGGTCAAGGTACTGGATCGCGATGAGGACGAGCTTGCCGAGCGGGTCGCCGAGCACTATCACGATGGCGACTCGATCCTGCTGCTGTACCGCAAGGGCAGCGAGAAGGCACGTTTCTCGACGCGCCTGCAGGTATTGATCGACGCTGATTCGGCAAATGGCGCGCAGAATCGCCGCATCAGAACGCTGACCTACCACAGTTCCAAGGGCTTGCAGGCGGATGCCGTATTTCTGCTGGGCGATTGTCAGCATCTGACCGTCTCGCCATACAAGAATCAGGTTTACCGGTTGGCAGGGCTGGGTGATGCGAGTGATCTTCAGCCATTCGATACAGCACAGAAGGATGAAGTCTTGCGTCTGGCCTATGTCGCCATTACTCGCTCGGCGCGGCACTGTTATTGGTATATCGATGAAAGCGCCAGTTCGGGAGAAGCAGTTCAGGTGCCCAAAGCGTCAGACAGGATTGCCCGCGACAAGCCTTTCTTCGAAGACCTGCGTAACAGGGTTCGTGCTGGCTGAGGCGTTCATGTCAGATGAAACCGGCGATCTGTCGTTGCGTCTGAGTGCCGAATAACTCCAGCTCGTCCTCGATCGCTTCGATGATGCGCTCCACGTCTGCGGCATTCATCACGGTAGAACAGGGCAGGCCGGCAATGGCGACCACGGTCTCACCGCTGGCACGGTCGAAAAGTCGCGCAATCATGCTCCCTGGCGCATCCATCGAGGCTTCAAAGCCCACGGGATGGAAGTGCCAGCGCATCAGTTGGCATGCATTGGGGAATGTGACTTTAGTCATGACGATGGCCCACCTGAATCAATCGAGCACTTCCCTTGCTCCAATGGGTAGGCAGACAGCCAGAATGCGTCCGGTAAAGCCATGATGACGAGACGATGACCAGCAGTACGCATCATCGGTCGGTCAAGTTGCTTTCCAGCAGGATCGCTGAGCGGTCTGACGAATACTGAAAATAGCATTTGCCAGTGCCGTTCTGGAAAAATTTTTTATGACGCAGCATAAAAAAATCAATTATATGACCGGTGTCATTCGAAGGTATCAATGGGCACGCTCCATGCATCTGCCGAGCCGCTGCCGCAAGTCCTTCAACGGACTGAATTTGCCGTGACGAGGATGGTTTTCGTGCCGGGTCTGGGGCAAGCTGTCGCTATTGACCCGAGGAACTGCACATGCTGAGAAAATCCCTTGCCGCACTGGTGTTGCTGGCCTCCACCAGTCACGCGGCGGAGACGGTCAATATCTACAACTGGACGGACTATATAGCGCCGGACACCCTGAAGAATTTCGAAGCCGCCACCGGCTTCAAGACCACTTACCAAACCTTTGAAACCAATGAGGCGCTGAACGCAAAACTGCTGGCCGGCCACTCAGGCTACGATGTGGTTTTTCCGTCCATTCATTTCATGGGAAGACAAATCCAGAGTGGGCTGCTCAAAACCCTCGACAAGCGTCAATTGCCCAACTGGAAAAACCTCAACCCGGTCCTGCTCAAGGCGCTGGAGGGCAGTGACCCCGGTAATCAGCATGGTTTCCCCTATCTGTGGGGCAGTACCGGCATCGGCTATGACGTAGCCAAGGTCAAGGCCATCCTCGGCAAGGATGTACCGCTCGATTCATGGGATCTGGTGCTCAAGCCGGAAAACATGAAAAAACTCGCCCAATGCGGTGTCGTATTTCTCGACAGCGCACCGGCTCTTCTGCCGATCACCCTGAATTACCTTGGCTTGCCGCCGCACAGTGAAGTGCCTGACGACTACCGTCAGGCAAAGGCGGTACTGGACAGCGTACGGCCGTACATACGCAATTTCAGCTCTGCCGATTACATCGCCGACCTCGCGAAGGGCAGTATTTGTGTCGCAGTGGGCTATTCCGGGGATATTTCCCAGGCTCAGGAGCAGGCGCAGAAAGAAGGCAATGGCTTTACCATCGATTATGTCGTTCCGAAGGAGGGCGCACCCATGTGGTTCGACATGGTCGCCATACCGGCTGACGCCACCGATACCAAGGGCGCCTACGCGTTTCTGAATTACCTGTTGCGCCCCGAAGTGATCGCCAACATCACCAATACGGTGCATTACGCCAATGGCAATGAAAAGGCCGACGCGCTGATCGGTCCCGGCCTGTGGACCGATACCACGGTGTACCCGGACGCCGACATGTTGAGCCGCCTGTTCGTGATGTCTCAGGTCTCGGACACTATCAATACGTTGCGCGAGAAGCTCTGGGACACATTCAGGGCCGGCAGGTAACGCTGTTCAGATGACATGGGCCTGCTGCAGCTCGGTCAGCGCCTGAGCCTTCAATCGCGCCAGCAGCGGATCGCGACGATCCCTCGGCGTCTGCAGCCCGACCGGCAAATCGTGGGTGATTGTGCCGGGACGGCTGCCCATCACCAGCACACGGTCACTCAGGTACAACGCCTCGTCGACATCATGGGTCACCAGCAACAGGGTGATGGCATGGCGCGCAGCCAGTTGCAGCAGCAGGTCCTGAAGCCTCATCCGGGTAAACGCATCGACTGCGCTGAACGGTTCATCCAGCAGCAACACCGCCGGGTGCGAATACAGGCCGCGCGCGATCGCCACACGCTGCGCCATGCCACCTGACAGCGCTTTGGGCAAGGCGTCGGCAAAACCGGAAAGGCCCACTTCTTCGATCAATTGACCGACCCAGCGGCGGTCGTAGCGGTCATCATCACTGAAACCGATATTCTGTGCGACGGTCAGCCAGGGCATCAGGCGCGGCTCTTGAAACACGAACGCCACTTCGCCCTGAATGCGCCGCACCGAGCCACGAAAATCCTGCTCCAGTCCGGCGACAATTCTCAGCAGCGTGCTTTTGCCGCAGCCGCTGGGGCCCAGCAGGCTGACGATTTCCCCCGACTGCAGCGACAGATCGATGCCGTGCAGTACGGTATTGCCCGCAAATGCCTTGTGGTCGACGCGTATGTCCATCAGTGATTCCGGCATCTATCAACCCTCACGGCTTTGCCCGTTGAATGTGTCGCGCCAGGCCAGGAAGCGTTTTTCAAGGTTTGCCAGCAGACCGTCGCTGAGTTTGCCCAGTGTGGCCAGAACGATGATGGCCGCCAGCACGATGTCCGGGCGCGAGGTTTCGCGTCCGTCACTGAGCAGGTAGCCCAGGCCTTTGGTGGCCGCGATCAGCTCGGCGGCCACCAGAAACATCCACGACAGGCTCATGCCGCTGCGCAAACCGGTAAACAGGCCGGGCAGGGCGGCGGGCAGAAGGATGCGCCGGGTCAGGCGATAGCGGCTCAAGCCATACATCTGGCCGACTTCCACCAGCTTTCGGTCAATGCCTCGAATCGCAGCCACGCCGTTGAGGTAGACCGGAAAGAACGCGCCGATGGCAATCAGCACGATTTTCGATGTTTCGCCAATGCCCAGCCACAACAGCAGAAGCGGCACCCAAGCCAGGCTTGGAATGGAGCGAAGCCCGGCGAACGTCGGCTCCAGATACGCCTCTGCTTCACGACTGAGCCCCACCCACGCAGCAAACACCAGGGCCAGGCTCGCGCCGATCACAAAGCCGCTGAGCACACGCAACAGACTGGCACTGATGTGCTTCCACAACGCACCGTCCGCCAGATCGCGAAGGGTCAGCACGATCTCGCTGGGCGCTGGCATCTGGTAGGCAGGCAGCCAGCCGATACGGACGATAACTTCCAGCAGGACGATGATCGCCGCCGGCACCACCAGGCCCTTGAGTGGCGTTCGGTAGCGCTGCCAAAGCGTTGGTTGCGACTTGTCCGGTGCTGCCTGCGCTGATGCAGACAACGCTTTGTCCCGGCTGGTCATGGAGTGGCGATCACGGCTTTGGAGAATTCAGGCGTGATCAGTTGATCGATGACCTGCTCGACATTGACGCCTTTGCGCACCAGATCCTCGGAAACCAGAATCGGCGCCGCGGCCTTGGACGCTTCCATGTCTTTCGCGCTCAGTTGCGGGTTGCTCAGGTCTGTGCGGGTCAATTGCAGCCTGGCGACTTCCAGCGGCAAACCCGACTCGGTCGCCAGCAGCCTGGCCAGCTCGTCAGGGTTTTTCACTGCCCATTCCCGAGCCTGCTCATAAGCGCTCAATACTGTTCTGATCGCCTGTGGATGTTCCCTGGCGTAGGTTTCCGTGACGCTCAGTACGCCATAGCTGTTGAAGTCCTTGTTGCGGTAAAGCAGGCGCGAGCCGGACTGTATTTCACTGGCCGCCATGTGCGGGTCAAGCCCAGCCCAGGCATCTACGTCGCCTTTTTCGAGGGCGGTGCGTCCATCGGGATGCTGCAGGTGCAGCAACTCGACATCATCCTTTTTCAGCCCGGCCTTCTGCAGCGCACGCAAGGTGAACAGATAAGGGTCGGTGCCTTTGGTGGCGGCTATTTTCTTGCCTTTGAGTTCGGCAACCGATTGCAGGGGAGAATCCTTGCGCACCACCAGAGCCGTCCATTCTGCCCGGCTGTAGACATACACCGATTTGATCGGGCTGCCATTGGCCCGGGCCAGCACCGCAGACAGGCTGGCCGACGATGCAAAGTCGACGCTGCCACTGTTCAGGTATTCCAGCGAGCGGTTGCTGCCCTGGCTCAACACCCAGGTGACTTTCGCCTCCGGCAGGGCTTTCTCCAGCCAGCCAAAATGCTTGAGCGCCAGGCTGACCGGCGAATAGTAGGCATAGTCCAGACGGATTTCGGCAGGTACGGCCTCGGCGGCCTGCACCGCGCCGTTGAGGCTCAACGCCAATACGCAGGTGTTGGCCATCCAGCGAATCAGCGCACGGGGAGACAGCAACCGAAAGGAAACGGAGGGTTGTGGCATAGTGGCATCCAGGTCAGGAAAACTAGAGCCGCAGCGATCGGCTGGTATATTCCAAAACAGGCAGTTCGCAGGGCGTGAAATTCAGAACAGGAATATTGCACGCTCTATGCCAAACAGCAGGGGCTTGAATTCCGGAGCTTTACGCAGTTTTCCGACGTCCGTGATGTTGATCTGACAGCGGTCTGTTGAATGGCTGTTGCCAGGCAAACAGTCGGTCTGATGACCCATCTTCGACGATTTTTTGACATTTTCTCTGCTTGTCAGACGATTTTTTTTGCCGGTATTGCAACAGAATCGTTTTTTGACACTCTTAATCGTCCACATTCTTAATTTCGAAACATGTGCGCACTAAGATTCGCGCGTGACCCTGTTTGACTGATCCGCAGAAATTTCCAGGGCGAGCTGCACAAGCCTGCGTATTCGCACCAGCCAGATGGCTGTCCCCTTTCAAATGCGCACCGGACTCAGAAAATAATGAATATGCCGAAAATGCCTTCCATCACCCGACTTCAGCGCCGTCTTGCGTGGTGCTTCTTCCCCTCCTTGCTGGTGGCTTCGGCCCTGGCCCTGTTCACCATGGGCAAAGGCGTGCACGCAGAGCCCAAGAATGGCACCCAGACACTGGTATTCCTTCGGCATGCCGAAAAACCGGCCATGGGGTTGGGGCAACTGAACTGTCAGGGGCTCAACAGGGCGATAGAACTGTCGGAAGTCCTGCCCAGGGAATTCGGCAAGGCTGACTTCATTTTCGCTGCCAATCCGAGCCGACATGTGGAAGAGGGTGAGGGCGATCAGTCCTACAGCTACGTGCGTCCGCTGATGACGGTAGGGCCCAGCGCAATCAAACTGGGTCTGCCCGTCAACCTCGACTTTGGTGCCAACGACACCGCCGACCTGGCCGATGAGCTGATGCGGGACAAGTACCACAACGCAGTTATCTACACCGCCTGGTCGCATGGCTACCTGCCGGAGCTGATCAACAAGGTTGCTGAAGAAGCGTCCGGCAAGAGCACTAACCTGCTGGATGACTGGACGAACGATGATTTCGACTCAGTGATTGTCGTCACCCTGAAATGGGTCGATGGCAAGGCCACGCTCGATTACAAGAATCAAAAACAGGGCCTCAACAACGGCACCGAGACCTGCCCTGAGGCGACCTGATCTCGAATCGCAAGCGTTAGCCATTGAGGGACTTCATCGACTCCGCGCTATAGCGCTCGCCGGATGCCGACCCCTGAGCCGGAAAAATCGCTTCCAGCTGGGCAAGGTCATCGGTACTCAGCGTCAATGAAGCTGCGGCCACGTTGCTTTCCAGGTACTTGCGCTGTTTGGTGCCCGGGATCGGAATGATGTCCTCTCCCTGGGCAAGCACCCAGGCCAGCGCCAGTTGCGACGCGCTGATGCCTCTGGCCGTAGCCAGTGCCTTGACCTTCTCGACCAATTGCAGATTGCGATTGAAGTTTTCGCCCTGAAACCGTGGGGTGAAGCGACGATAGTCATCGGCCGCGAAATCGTCCGGGGTGCGCAATTCACCGGTCAGAAACCCCCGGCCGAGCGGACTGTAAGCCACGAAGGCAATGCCCAGGCGACGGCAGGTGGCAAGCACGCCATTCTGTTCCGGATCGCGTGACCAGAGTGAGTACTCGCTCTGCACAGCTGCCAACGGATGCACCGCGTGGGCCTTTTCGATGGTCGCTGCACTGGCTTCACAGATGCCTATGTGGCGAACCTTGCCAGCCTTGACCAGTTCGGCCATGGCGCCAACGGTGTCCTCGATGGGCACCTTTGGGTCGACGCGGTGCTGATAATAGAGATCAAGGTAATCGGTGTTCAGCCGCTTCAGACTGGCGTCGATGGACTGGCGAATGTACGTCGGGCTGCCATTGACGCCACGTGCATGCGGATCGTCGCCACGCACGATGCCGAACTTGCTGGCCAGGTAAATACCTTCACGCTTGCCTTCGAGGGCCCGGCCAAGCAAGGCTTCATTGGTGTGCGGGCCGTACATGTCCGCTGTATCGAAAAAGGTGACACCCAGCTCCAGTGCGCGGTGCAAGGTGGCGATGGATTCCTTTTCATCGATGCCGGTGGTGTAGAAGTCCGACATTCCCATGCAGCCCAGCCCGACGGCGGATACGTGCGGACCGAGTTGACCCAATTGGCGCGTGATCACAATGAGTGCTCCTGATCGTTGAAAGAGCGGTCGAGTTTCGCCTCTTTGCCAAGCTCAATAAACCGGGTGTTTCTTATTTCACTGTTGTTGAAATCCAAACAATGTCGCCCATAGCGGTGTTCATCGCCTGTCGTTGGGCATGCAACACCGCGCCTCTCGAATCCGACAAAGCGCGCTAGTCACGCAATGTCGAATGGAGTACAAATGTACTCCATGAGCACATTATCTCCTCGACGCAGCGCCATCCTTACCTTCATCCGCGATCGCATCGCGCAGCAGGGGCAATCACCGAGCCTGGCGGAAATTTCCGAGGCTTTCGGTTTTGCTTCGCGCAGCGTGGCGCGCAAACACATTGTGGCCCTCACCGAGGCCGGGCTGATCGAAGTCGTAGCGCATCAGGCCCGGGGCATTCGCCTGCTGAACAGTGAGCCACGCCCCGAATTGCTGGAAATCCCGGTACTGGGGCGCGTGGCGGCGGGCGCACCTATCGGGCCTGACCTCGATATACACAGCACGCTGCACCTGGACCGCAGCACCTTTACCCGTGTGCCGGACTACCTGCTGCGTGTGCAGGGTGACTCGATGATCGAGGACGGTATTCTCGATGGCGATCTGGTGGGCGTGCACCGTAACCCGCAGGCCAGTGACGGGCAGATCGTGGTTGCCCGGCTGGACGGCGAGGTGACCATCAAACGCCTGCAACGCCGCGCCGAGCAGGTGCGCCTGTTGCCGCGCAACCCGGCCTACGAGCCGATCATCGTCACGCCCGATCAGGACTTCGCCATCGAAGGTGTGTTCTGCGGGCTGGTGCGCCGCGAATGATGGGCGCGGTGGTCAGCCTGGATGCCTTGCTGGATGAGCGCAGGGTCTGGAAAGGGCGCCAGCAGAGCGCGCCACCGGTCAGCCCGCAGCCCAGTGGCCACGTGTTGCTGGATGCTGCATTGCCCACCGGCGGCTGGCCTGCAGCGGCCCTGACTGAAATCCTCATTCCGGCCAATGGCAGCGGCGAACTGCGCCTGCTGTGGCCAAGCCTGGCACGGCTTTCCGCAATCGCTGAGCGCATTGTGCTGGTCGCACCGCCTTATATTCCGTATCCACAGGCCTGGCTGGCCGCCGGTGTCGATCTGCGCCAGTTGGTGGTGATCGAGGCGAGTCCCCGTGATGCCTTGTGGGCCGCCGAGCAATGCCTGCGTTCCGGCAGTTGTGGCGCGGTCGTGTGCTGGCCCGGCATGGTCGATGACCGTGCGCTGCGACGCTTGCAGGTGGCTGCCGAAACCGGGCAGACCCTGGCTTTTGCCTGTCGCCCGCAGCAGGCCGCCGCCAACCCTTCACCCGCAGCCCTGCGCATAGCTATAGATACCCGCCCGGCACAGTTGCGGGTGCTCAAATGCCGGGGCGGACTTGCGCCGCCTTTCCCCATTCCGTTCCCGACCGACGCTTGAGGTTCTTATGCTCTGGGCCTGTGTCTTGCTGCCACAACTGGCGCTGGACGGCGTCATGCGTCGTCACGGCAACCCCGATGAACCGCTGGCGCTGATCAGCGGCAGCGCTCAACGTCGCGTGTTGCAGAGCGTCAATCCGGCTGCGCGTGCGTTGGGGCTGAAAGCCGGGCAGTCGCTGACCGCAGCACAGGCGCTGGTGCCGAACTTCACCACGATCGAGCATGACCCGGCCGATATCGAGCGTTTGCAGCAACTGCTCGCGGCCTGGGCCTACGGTTTCAGCTCCAATGTCAGTCTCAAGTACCCGCGGGTACTGCTGATGGAAATCGAATCCAGCCTCAGGCTGTTCGGCCCTTGGCCAGTGTTCGAGGCGCGTTTGCGTGAAGAGCTGACCACGCAGGGTTTCCGCCATCGCATCGTGGTCGCGCCCAACCCGATAGCCGCGCGAATGCTGGCCAACATGCATGACGGGCTGAGCATCGACTGTCCACATGAATTGCGCCGCCGTCTGGAGCAGATGCCTTTGGAACGCATCGGCCTGAGCCGCGAAACCGCTACTGCCCTGACGCGCATGGGGCTGCGTAGCGTGCGGCAGGTGCTGGCGCTGCCCCGCGATACGCTAGCACGGCGGTTTCCGGCCAGCGTGCTGCAGCACTTCGACACCTTGCTCGGCGAGCGCCCCGTGGCGCTGGAATGCTACACGCCGCCGGATTTTTTCGATGTACGCATCGAGCTGAATTTCGATGTCGAGTCCCATCAGGCCCTGTTGTTTCCGCTCAAGCGGCTGATCGCCGATCTGGCCTTGTTCCTCGCCGGACGCGACAGCGGTGTGCAGCGATTTTCCCTGCATCTGGAGCATGTTGAAGGTCCGGAGACTGTGGTACCCGTCGGACTGCTGAGTGCCGAGCGCGATGCTTCGATGCTGTTCGAACTGGCCCGCGGCAGGCTGGAGCAGGTGCTGGTCGCGTCGCCGGTACGTGCCGTGCGCCTGCTGGCGCGAGACTTGCCGGATTTTGTCCCGGCGCACCGTCAGTTGTTCGATGAGCGCGTGCAGCAAACCTTGCCCTGGGAGCAACTGCGCGAGCGCCTGCGGGCGCGTCTGGGCGACGAGTCGGTCAATGGCTTACGCGCTCAGGCCGATCACCGCCCTGAATGCGCCTGGCAACCGCACAGCACAAGCAAACCGGTCTTGCCGAGCAAGGGTTGTACGCGCCCGGGCTGGTTGCTGCGAGAACCCCAGCCGCTGCCACTTCATGCCACGCGCATCGTGGCGGGGCCCGAGCGAATCGAATCAGGCTGGTGGGACGGCGGCGATGTACGTCGCGACTACTATCTGGTCGAAACCTCCAGCGGCCAGCGCGCCTGGGCCTATCGCAGCGTGGGCGAGCAGGGTGAACTGCTGCTGCATGGCTGGTTCGCATGACAAGCGAATACGCCGAGCTGCATTGCCTGTCCAACTTCAGTTTTCAGCGCGGCGCCTCAAGCGCCCGTGAGCTGTTCGAACGAGCCTTGCGCCACGGCTACCAGGCGCTGGCCATCACTGACGAGTGCACGCTGGCCGGTATCGTACGTGCCTGGCAGGCGTCCATCAGCACCGGCCTGCCATTGATCATCGGCAGCGAAATGCACATCGAGAACGGGCCGAAAGCCGTGCTGCTGGTGGAAAGCCAGACAGGCTATGAGGCGCTGTGCAAATTGATCACGGTGGCACGCCGCAGAGCCAGAAAAGGTGAATACCGGTTGTTGCGTGAAGATTTCGAGCCTGCGCCGGACGGGTTGCTGGCCATATGGCTGCCGGATATCGAAGGCGACGCGCAAGCCTGTCTGGCGCATGGACGCTGGTTACGTGAGCGCTTTGCCGAGCGCCTCTGGCTCGGCGTGGAGTTACATCGCGGCGCGGATGACGAGCAGCGTCTGGCCGACTTGCTGGCGCTGGCTCAATTATTGGGTATCCCGGCAGTAGCCAGTGGTGATGTGCACATGCACGCACGCGGCCGGCGTGCCCTGCAGGACACCATGACTGCCATTCGCCATCACACGACCGTGGCCGAAGCAGGGCACTTGTTGTTTGCCAACGGCGAGCGCCATTTACGGCCACTGGATGCGCTTGCCGAGCATTACCCGGACTGGCTGCTGGCCGAATCGGTGCGTATTGCCCGGCGCTGCACGTTTGATCTCAAACAATTGAAATATGAATACCCGCACGAGCTGGTCCCCAAAGGCCAGACACCTACGTCGTGGCTGCGTGAACTGACCGAGCGCGGTGTCCGAAAACGCTGGCCGAAGGGGCTGACGCCAGCCACCCGTGCGCAGGTCGAGAAGGAACTGGCGCTGATCGCGGAAAAGAAGTTCGACAGCTACTTTCTGACCGTGCATGACATCGTCGAGTTTGCCCGCAGCCAGCACATCCTTTGTCAGGGACGCGGCTCGGCTGCCAACTCGGCAGTATGTTATGCGCTGGGGATCACCGAGCTGAATCCGGAAAAGAGCAATCTGCTGTTCGAGCGCTTCATCTCCAGAGAGCGCAACGAGCCACCGGACATCGACGTGGATTTCGAGCATGACCGCCGCGAAGAAGTCATTCAGTACATCTTTCGGCGCTATGGCCGGGGCCGGGCGGCGCTGACTGCTGTCGCTAGCACTTATCACGGCTCCGGCGCGATGCGTGACGTGGCCAAGGTGCTGGGCTTGCCGCCAGACCAGATCAATGCCCTGGCCGAAGCCTTCAGCCGCTGGAGCGATTCATTGCCGTCGCCTGAACGCTTGCGCGAATACGGCTTCGATGCCGACACGCCGATCCTCAAGCGCGTGCTGGCGCTGACCGGCGAACTGATCGGTTTTCCCCGGCACCTGTCGCAACACCCGGGTGGCTTCGTGATTTCCGAACACCCACTGGAGACCTTGGTGCCGGTGGAGAACGCCGCGATGGCCGACCGCACCATCATCCAGTGGGACAAGGACGACCTGGACCTGGTCGGCCTGCTGAAAGTCGACATTCTTGCGCTGGGCATGCTCAGTGCCTTGCGCCGCACGTTCGATCTGGTGCATCTGCACCGGGGCAAACGCTGGGCCCTGGCAAGTCTGCCGGGCGACGACCGGAAAACCTACGAAATGATCAGCCGCGCCGACACCATCGGCGTGTTTCAGATCGAGTCGCGTGCGCAGATGGCCATGCTGCCGCGCCTCAGACCGGAAAAATTCTACGACCTGGTCATCGAAGTCGCCATTGTCCGGCCAGGGCCGATCCAGGGCGATATGGTTCACCCGTACCTGCGGCGGCGCAATGGCGAAGAGGCAGTCACCTATCCGCCCAAGCTTGAATCCGTATTCAAGCGCACCCTGGGTGTGCCGCTGTTCCAGGAGCAGGTCATGGAAGTGGCGATCATCGCTGCCGACTACACGCCGGGCGAAGCGGACGAGTTGCGCCGCGCGATGGCCGCATGGAAACGTCACGGCGGGCTGGAGCCACATCGCGAACGGCTGCGTACGGGCATGCTGAAAAACGGCTATGAAGCGGACTTTGCCGACCGGATCTTCGAACAGATCAAGGGCTTTGGCAGTTATGGTTTTCCCGAATCCCATGCCGCCAGTTTCGCCTTGCTGACCTACGCCAGTTGCTGGCTCAAATGCCACGAGCCGGCGGCGTTCACCTGTGCGCTGATCAACAGTTGGCCGATGGGGTTTTACAGCCCGGATCAATTGTTACAAGACGCACGTCGCCACCACATTGAAATCCGCCCAGTGGATGTGCGCTACAGCGACTGGGATTGTTCGCTGGAGCCGCTCGATCATCCCGACCGCACACGCAACCTGGCGATTCGCCTCGGGCTGCGCATGGTCCGTGGCTTTCGTGAGGAAGATGCCTTGCGCATCGAAGTCGCGCGCGCGAAACGCTCGTTTGTCGATGCCACGGACCTGACGTTGCGCGCCGAACTGGACTCGCGCGCCGCCGAAGCACTGGCGGATTCCGGTGCCTTGCGCGGCCTGATCGGCCATCGGCACCGGGCGCGCTGGGAAGTGGCCGGGGTTGAGGCCCAGCGCCCGCTGTTCGACGACCTGCCCAGCGAAGAAACCCAAGTGATCTTGCCACTGCCGACTGTGGCCGAAGACCTGGTGGCCGACTACACAACGCTGGGCACTACCCTGGGCCCGCACCCGCTGGCCTTGCTGCGCCGGCAACTGGCTGCCAAGCGCTTTCGCAGCTCACAAGACTTGTTACACCTGGAAAACGACCGGACCCTCAGCGTGGCGGGGCTGGTCATTGGCCGTCAACGACCGGGCACCGCCAGTGGCGTGACCTTCGTGACGCTGGAAGACGAATTCGGCATGGTCAACGTCGTGGTCTGGCGCGACCTGGCCGAGCGTCAGCGCAAGGTGCTGGTGGGCTCGCAACTGCTGCAGGTGTTCGGGCGCCTGGAATCAAAAAGCGGCGTACGGCACCTGATCGCCCAGCGGCTGTATGACCTGACGCCGCTGTTGACCGGACTGGATGTGCGCAGTCGGGACTTCCAGTAATCGGGCCTGTAATTTGCAGTAGCAATCGGTACATCCTGCCACCGAGAAGCCCTGTATGTACAAAGACTATCCAGCCGCTTACCAGGTCAGCAAAGGCGCGGCGCTGCAAGTGGCCACTGCCTTTTATGAGCGCATCCGCACGAATGCGCAGCAACGCACCCTCGTCGAACAGTTCGAAGTACCGATTCGTACCGGGCGGGCCTGGAAGGTCAAGGCCGGTCAGGTGTTTCGGGTCACCACACCGGTGGGCCCGCAGGTGGGTGATTTCAATGTGTGGAACGCCAACGACCCCCGCGAGCGTCTGTGGGCTGCGCGCACGCGGCAATTGCAGGGCGCGCATGTCAGCACCCATGACCGGCTGTGGTCGAACCTGCCGTTTTTACGGCCGCTGGTCACCATCACCGATGACAGTCTGGCCAGTTACGGAACTGACGAACACGGCGGCCGCCTGCATGACCTGCTCGGCACGCGTTGCGATCCCTACGTCAACAAGATGCTGACCGGCGAAGACTTTCACCATCACTGCCATTCCAACCTGACCCGCGCAGTGCTGCCGCACGGGCTGACCGAGTTCGATGTGCACGATGTGCTGAACATCTTCCAGTGCACCGGCCTGAACCATGACGACCTGTATTTCATGAAAGCCTGCCCGGCGCAGAAGGGCGACTATCTGGAGTTCTTCGCGGAAATCGACCTGCTATGCGCCTTGTCGACGTGTCCGGGTGGCGACCTGTCATTGCCGATGTGGGGGCCTGATGCGCAGGACCCGTTGAGCGTCTGCCGACCGCTGGGCGTCGAGATCTATGACCTCGATGCGTCGCTGCTGGACGGCTGGCAGTCCCCCGAGCGCGCAGCTTACAACGGCCTGCATGGTCTGCAGATCGCCAAGGCCGAGTGGGAGCAATAACCGCTCAGGCTGCGCGCGCCATTCTGCGCAGTCCCCAGACCATCACCGCCCCCATCCCGAGCATCGCCAGCAGCAGTGCCGGGTAAGCCACCCACCAGTGCAGCGGGGCGGTCATCATGCTGAATTCCGACATGCCGCCGATCCCGGCAATCAGGTTCAGGGGCAGAAACACCACATTGATCAAGGTCAGTTTGCGCAGCAGGGTGTTGGTGCTGTTGTTGACCAGATTGCCGCGCGCATCCATCAACCCGGCGAACACCGTGGAATAGATCTCGGCCTGTTTGTAGCACTGATCGTTCTCGATGATCATGTCGTCGATCAGCGCCAGGCTGTCGGCTGCGTATTGCCGGCCTTGCGCATGGTTGCGCAGACGCGTCAGGACCGCACCGTTGCTGTGGATGGCATTGATGTAATACACCAGACTTTCGCTGAGGTTGAACATCTGCAGCAAATGGCGGTTTTCCAGGGAAGAGTTGAATTTCTGCTGCAATTCCCGGGCGACCATCTTGATGACTTTCAAATGGCCCAGATAGTGATGAATATTGTTGAACAGCAGCTCCAGAAGGATATCCAGCGGCTGGTCCAACGGGCGGTGAGCCCCCAGCGCGCTCAAGGGTTGCTCGTCATCGCAGATCAGCACCAACTGGTCCCGGCTCAACAGCACGCCAAAGGACGAAACGTCGAACGAGAAGCTGTCCTTGCCCGAATAGTTCTCGGGACGTTTCCAGATGACGAACAACGCATCAGGGTGAAACTCGATGCGCGAAATTTCGTCCGGGTCGAGTGCCGAGGCAACGGCATGCTCATCAAGGTGAAATCGCTCCAGCAATAATCTGCGTTCCCCGGCATCGGGTTTGCTGAACCACAGCACCTGAGCCTTTTGCGGATCACATGCCAGCAACTGGTTGTTGTCGAGTTTCAGGCCCTGAATCATCGTTTCACCATGCCTGACCGAGGCGCTTGAGCTCCAGACGGCGGACGAACTCTTCCAGCACCAGGCTGTAAAGATCATCCTGCAGATAAGCGTCTTCGATGCCGGCATCCAGGTTCGGGTTGTCGTTGACCTCGATCACCACCACGTGATCGCCTGACTGTTTCAGGTCCACGCCATACAAGCCGTCACCAATCAGGTTGGCGGTCTTGAGCGCCAGTTCGACCACGGCGCGCGGCGCTTCGTGCACCGCCAGCGTGCGGCATTCGCCAATCACCTCGGCACCGATCGCCTTGTGGTTGTAGATCTGCCAATGCCCCTTGGACATGAAGTACTGGCAGGCGAATATCGGTTTGCGATTGAGAATACCGATGCGCCAGTCGTACTCGGTGTAGAAAAACTCCTGAGCCAGCAGCAATACCGAGTGCTCGAACAGCTGGGTCGTTGCCGTGTGCATTTCCTCGGGTGTGCTGACCTTGATCACGCCTCTGGAAAAACAGCCATCGGGAATCTTCAATACCAGCGGGAAACCCAGGCGTGTGGCCACGTGTTGCAGTTCTTCCGGGCGGTCCTTGTAGAGGATTTCCGTTCGCGGCATGCCCAGATCATGGCTTTTGAGCAGGTCGGTCAGGTACACCTTGTTGGTGCAGCGCAGGATCGAGGTTGAGTCATCCATGACCACCAGCCCCTCGCTTTCGGCTTTCTTGGCAAAGCGATAGGTGTGGTTGTCAACGCTGGTGGTTTCACGAATCAGCAGCGCGTCGTACTCGGCCAGTCGGGCGTAGTCTTTCTTTTCGATCAGCTCGACATCGATGCCCAGGCGCTGACCGACGCGGATGAAATTGGCCAGCGCCTCAGGGTTGGAGGGCGGCAGCTGTTCCTGCGGATCATGCAGAATCGCCAGGTCGTAGCGGGCCATTCGCCGCGAACTGGGCTGGCGCCAGACGTTGCGGCTGAAGCCCTCCAGCGCCGTGGCGAACTCATCCTGCTGATCCTCGCGCAGACGCGGCAGAGCTCCGGCCTTGATACCGGCAATGTGCCAATTGTCGCGCTTGCGAAACTCCACCATCAGGATCGGGCAGGGGAAGACTTCAAACAATTGACGGGCGAGATCCTTCAACGGCTCAAGTGTGGTCTGACCGAAGTACAGTGTCAGGGTAAACCCTTCGGTGTCGTCATAGGGATGGTCCTCAAGTGCGGTCTCCAGCAACTTGTCCAGGTCATCGAGTGCCAGGCCGTAGAGTGACTTTCGGGTCAATTCGCTGATGGTCTTTACCGAGGGAATGACATTGTGCTGGCGCGCTTCGGCCAGCAGGGAACAGTAATAACCATGGCCCAGGTATTTGTAGCTGCGGCACAGGTTGATGACTTGCACACGCTTGCCTGCCGTGGCTTTCAGCGGTTTTTCCAGATAGTCCTGGGCGCTGATCAAGTCTTCGCTGGGGAAGTACGATGCCCAGTCTTCGAGCCGTTCGACAATAATCACCAGTTGCCTCTGCGCTGCAAAGAGTGTTGTGGGGTCTGCTCGTCGGGTTGTTGCTGAAAGCGCAAGTTGCGCAGATACTTCGTTCATCTTCACCTGTGCCGCTGACATGTGTAATCGATCCGATGGGAAACAAGTCCTTTCTATTAAGCATGTGCTTTTTGAAATGTCCCGTTTCGTTACACAACTTTTACGGCGGTGGAGATGGACTTTATATTTCGAGATGCAGTTGAAACCGATGTCGATGATTTGCTGCTTCTGGAGAACCAGTGTTTTGACGGCGACCGTCTGACCGAGCGCAGCTTTCACTGGATGATTCGCCGCGCCAATGCCAGCCTGATCGTCGCCGAGCAGGCCGGACAGCTCACCGGCTATGCGCTGGTGCTGTTTCATCGGGGCACCTCGCTGGGGCGTTTGTATTCGCTGGCGATTGCCGATGCGGCGCGGGGCAAGGGGCTGGGCAAGCAGTTGTTGCAACGTGCCGAGCAGAAGGCCGTGGGCCGCGACTGCGCTTACCTGCGCCTTGAGGTGCGCCCTGATAACCACGCGGCTATTGGGCTGTACGAACGTAATGGTTACCGGCGTTTCGCTCAGGTCGACGACTATTACCAGGACCATGCCCCGGCCTTGCGCTACGAGAAACGTATCGTTGAGCACGCCCGGCTGGACAGTCGCTCAGTGCCTTACTACCAGCAGACTTTGGAGTTCACCTGCGGCCCGGCCTGTCTGTTGATGGCCATGAAAGCCCTGCAACCTGCGCGTTCGATGGGGCGTGCCGAAGAGCTGCAGATCTGGCGCGAGGCGACCACCGTGTTTATGACCTCCGGCCACGGCGGCTGCAGTCCTCAGGGGCTGGCGCTGGCTGCCCGGCGACGGGGCTTTGCCGTGAAGTTGCTGGTGTCGGTCTCGGGCCCGCTGTTTCTGGGCGGCGTGCGCAGCGACAACAAGAAACAGGTGATTCGCCTGGTTCATGAGCAGTTCTGTCATGAGCTGCGAACCTGCGGTGTAGAGACGCTGCCCAACCGCTCATTGAACCTGCCGCGCTTACTGGCCGAGGGCGGCAAGCCGCTGGTGCTGATCAGCAGTTACCGTCTGACCCGTTCCAAGGCACCGCACTGGGTGATGGTCACCGATTGCGACAGCGATTTCGTCTACCTGCACGATCCCGATATTGATCACAGCCTGCATCGGCAGGCCATCGACTGCCAGCATATGCCGGTAAGCCATGCCGATTTCAATCGCATGAGTTGTTTCGGTGCCGATAAACTTCGGGCGGCAGTGATTGTGTTTGCCGCGCCTGTGGATGATGATGCGGGCGCTTCAGCAGACCGGCCACAGGATTCCCCATCGTGATTAAGTTCGTGCTCAAGGCTTTTTGCGTACTGGCCATCGCTGCAAGCCTGTCGGCCTGCATCAGCGCGCCGATCCCGCTGACCGCGAAAACCGCCGCGCAGCTGCAGCAACAGCCACCGGTGCGCTTTCTGCTGACCTTCGACGATGGCCCGAGCGCCTCGACGTTCTACAACCCCAGCATCACCGTGCTCGACAGCCTGGCCGACAATCCGCTGCAGCCGGGCATCAAGGCGGTGTTCTTCGTGCAGACCGGCGCAACCGGTGCGGGTAACAGTGATCAGGGCCGGGCGATCATGCGCCGTCAGCATGAAGAAGGGCACCTGCTGGGCTTTCACACTGCCACGCCGCACCACACCAACCACCGTTCACTGAGCGATGAGGAACTGGAGCAATCCCTGACCCAGGGCTGCGCGATCATCGCCTCTATCACCGGTGTGCCGACCACCTTGTTGCGTCCGCCGTTCTGGAACTACGACAAACGCACGTTCAGCGCCTATCAGCGCCACCATCTGCAGGTACTGCTCACTGACCTGAGTGCCAATGACGGCAAGATCTGGGGCTATAACTTCAGCCTGCGCCGCCGTTCCAACATGGTCAGCCAGCTCTCGCAAGTGCGCGAACGCATTGCCGCCGGAGAGCTGCCTGCGGTGGATGGCGTGATTCCGGTGGTGGTGACCTTCCACGACCTGAACCGCTACACCGCGCGGCATGCGCGGGAGTACCTGCAGATTCTGGTCGACAGTGCCGGGCAGACTGGCGTAAGGCTCGCCGACAAGCCGTTCTACGACGACAGTACGCAGTTGCAGCGCGCAGCACTGGCCAGGACGGTCAAGGAGGCGGGCGAGCTTGTCAGCTTGCCCGGTGTGTGGAACTGGATCTGGGACCACAACGCGCACTGACCAGGCGTCAGACCAGGGTGTTCTTGCGCACATGACCGCCCTGGACAATCATTGCCAGATGTTCGCCCTGACCGACCAGGCAACTGATATCGCTCAGCGGGTCGCCATCCACCACCAGCAGATCGGCGATCGCGCCGGCGGCGATACAGCCCAGTTCGCCTTCGCGCTGAAGGATCTGCGCTGCCACGCTTGTGGCACTGCGCAGCGCTGCCAGATTACCCAGCAGTTCGGCGCGAATCTTCAATTCATGAGTCTGGTACTCATGCATTTCCCCCAGCAAATCCGAGCCATAGCCCATCGGTACACCCGCTTCAGCGAACAGCAGCAGGGCATTGCGCCCGGCCTGACGCACATCCTCGATCTTGGCGACCGAGTCAGCTGGCAGCCCGAAGCGTTCGCCGTATTCAGCGAGCATTTCGTAAGTGACCTGGGTGGGCACCGCAAATACACCTTTTTCGGCCATCAGCCGCGCGGTGTCGGCATCGACCAGGTTGCCATGTTCGATGGTTCTGACACCGCACTCGATGGCACGGCGAATCGCCCGAGCGGTGTAGGCATGCGCCATGACGTAGGTGTTCGCGGCGGCGGCCTCGTCGACGATGGCGCGGATTTCAGCTTCGCTGTATTGGGTGTTGGCAATCGGGTCGGTTGGCGAGGACACACCGCCCGAGGCCATGATCTTGATCTGGTTGGCGCCTTGCTGCAGCTCCTCGCGCACCGCCAGGCGCACATTGTCAACGCCATCCACCACGCGGGCGATGGCCCCGGCGCGGAAGCAACAGGAGCAGGGCTCGTTGAGCAGCAATTCGCCGCGTGCGCGCATGTCGCCATGGCCGCCGGTCTGCGACAGTGCCTTGCCCGATGCGAAGATGCGCGGGCCGGGAATCAGCCCCATCTGAATCGAACGGGCCAGTGCCCAGTCAGCGCCCCCGGCATCGCGCACGGTGGTAAAACCACGGTCGAGCATCGCCGCCAGAATCGGCAAGGCGCGGTACATGATGATTGCGTTGGGTTGCAGGGCGTTCATGCCCAGATTGGCGTTGGAAGCCAGCACGTGCACATGGCAGTCGATCAGGCCGGGCATCAGTGTTCTGCCACCCAGATCGATGACCTGAGCGCCAGCCGGGGCCGGTTCACCCTCGGCACGTACTTCGACAATGCGCTCACCCTCGATCACGACCTCCTGGCCCGAAATCAATTGCCCGCGTTGCACGTCCAGCAGGCGGCCGTTGCGCAGGATCAGGCGTGTGGCTTCAGTGGTACTCATTGGTAAGCTCCAGACAAGGGGGGGTGAGCCGCGGGCGCACGGTCGCGATAAAGCAGTGCGCCAATACCGCTGACGATGGCAGCGAACATGATGTAAAAGGCCGGCGCCAGGTTGCTGCCGGTCGAGGCAATCAGCCAGGTGATGGTAAAGGTGGCAAACCCGCCGAAGATCGTGACGGCGAAGTTGTAGGCCACCGAAAGCCCGGTGGACAGCACGTGGGTTGGCAGCAATTCACCGAAGGCTGCGAGGATCGAGCCGATGTAAGCGGAAATCAGCAGGCCGAGCACCAGCTCGAAGATCAACAGTGAAAACAGCCCCGGCATCTGGTTGATGAACAGAAACATCGGGTAGGCGCTGAGGAAGATGGCAATGGCCGAGCCCAGCAGCCACGTGCGATGCCCGCTGCGGTCGGCCAGGGCGCCGACAATCGGTGTGGCGACGATCAGTACCGCGCCGCCCATCATGCCGGCGCTGAAGCCTATCCATGACGGCAGGCCGAGCACGCGCTGGGCGTAGGAGGGGATGTAAAACAGGATGGCATAGGTGCAGACGGTCCACAGCACGACCAGCGAAAAGCTGATCAGGGTCTGTCGCGGGTAGGTCTTGATCACTTCGCGCAGCGGCGATTCGACCGGTTTTGCAGCCTTGTAGGCAGGTGTCTCGTCAACCCGGCTGCGAATATAGAAGCCGACCGGCCCGATCAGCGTGCCGATCAGAAACGGCACCCGCCAGCCCCAGCTTTCGAGCTGTGCCTGGGTCAGGTAACTGGACAGCACCGCGCCCAGCGCGGAACCCAGCAGGACCGCGACGCCGATGCTGGCCTGAATCCAGCTGGAGTAGAAGGCTTTTTTGCCCTCAGGCGCATGCTCGGTGAGAAACGCCGTGGCGCTGCCCATCTCGCCACCGGCAGAGAAGCCTTGCAGCAGACGCGCCAGGACAATCAGCAGGGGTGCCAGATAGCCGATCTGCGCAAAGCCGGGTGTCAGCCCGATGATCAGTGTCCCCAGCGCCATCAGCAGGATGGTCAGCGACAATGCCGCCTTGCGCCCGCGCTTGTCGCTGTAGATGCCCAGCACAATGCCACCCACCGGACGCATGAAGAAGCCGACCCCGAAGGTCGCCAGCGCCAGCAGATAAGAGGTCAGTTCGCTGCCGGTGGGGAAGAACACCTTGGCGATGATCACCGAGAAGAAGCTGTAGACCGTGAAGTCAAACCATTCAAGGCCATTGCCGATGACCGTGGCAACCACCGCGCGGCGTGCCTTTTGTTCATGGGGGCGTGAAGCAGAGGATTGTGATGTGCTCACTGGATAGGCTCCTGCATGCGATACACGCAGGGAAACCCCCTGCATCGGTTGCATTGATTGAGGGGCAGGGTGTGTGTGAGTGCGGCCGAGTCAGGTCTTTTTGCCCGTTTCAGTCGAGAGTAGGCGCTGGGCCGATTTTAACAAAACGCTTATTACGCAGATTTGCATGCGCCAAACGCATGCAGGATTCAGAGCGGTGGAGCCAGTGTGGCTATTTCGTCTGCCAGCCATTTCTCGAAGGCACGCGCGGCACGCCGAGGCGTCTTGTCGTTGGGTGTCAGCAGATAATAGCCGCCTACCGCGCCGACGCTTTTGCGGCACGCGGGCACCAGCGCGCCGGACTGTAGGTGGCGGTCGATCATCGGCTGCCAGCCGAGCACGATGCCATGCCCGGCGACCGCCAGATCGACCAGCACCGGATACAGGTTCACGGTCATGCGCTTGCGGATCAGCGAGGCATCGACACCCTGGCGGCCGAACCAGTCACCCCAGGACAGCCATTGACGCTGGCCGTCTTCGAGCATCAGCAGGCAATGATCCAGCAGTTGCGCGGGCTCCAGCAGGCGCCCGCCGAGGTAGTCGGGCGAGCAATAGGCGTTGACCGATTCGGCGAACAGCAGACGGCTGTCGAGACCTGCCGGTGAGACTTCACGCAGAAAATACAGCGCCAGATCGAATTCGGCGCGAATCAGCGAATCCAGCCCATCGACCACGCGCAGTCGGATATCCACGGCCGGAAAGGCATCGCGATAACGTCCCAGCAAAGGCCCCAGCCACAAGGCCGCCACGCCACTGGAGCAGGCCAGGGTCAGTTGCTGATCACCGCTGTGAGTGATCACCTGTGCGGTGGCTTCGGCGCACAGGGTCAGTACGCGCTGGATCTGCTCGGCGTAAATCTGTCCGGCGACCGTCAGATGAATGCGCTTGTGCTCGCGACGAAACAGCGCGCGGCCGAGAAATTCCTCCAGTTGCGCGACCTGACGGCTGATCGCGCTCTGAGTCAGGTTCAGTTCGATGGCGGCACGCGTGAAGCTGCCATGCCGGACGGCAGCTTCGAAAGCGATCAGGTTCTGCAGCGGCGGAAGGGGCTCGATACGCACAGTGGCTCCTGTTGCGGGCAGGTTTTACAAAGGGTCGGGAAACGGCGTCGCCAGCAGCCAGTCCCTGAACACACACAGCGAGGGCAGGTTCTGAAAGCGCGTCGCGTAGGCCAGATAGTAATTGCGTCCGCTGTCCAGAGGCTCGAACAGGGTGACCAGTTCGCCGCTGTGGATTTCGTCCTGCACCAGAATGCGCGGCACCAGTGCGATACCAATGCCGGCCGCGACGGCCTGGATCAGGTGCGAGGTCAGTTCGAAACTCGGGCCGGGGCGCATGATGTGGTGGTCCAGCCGATTACTGTCGAACCAGTCCGACCAGGCATTGGGCCGCGACACAACGCTCAGCAACGCATGCTGGGCCACCTGCGCCGGAGTCATCGACTGGTAGCCGGCAAGGGCTGCCGGGCTGGCAATGACCACCAGTTTTTCACTGACCAGCGGATGAGCGATGTAACCGGGCCAGTTGCCGTTGCCGGCACAGATGATCGCGTTCATTTCGCTGGCCGCGGGCGTCAGGTCGGCATGCACGATGCGTGAATGGATGTGCACCACATAGCCCGGATGCCGGGTGTAAAAGTCATTCATGCGTGGCAGCAGCCACTTCGAGCCGAAGGTGGGCAGCACGGCCAGATGCAGCGTGCCGCCTTCGGCCTTGTGCGCGATGGTTTGCAGGGTTGCACTGCGGATGCGGCCCAGTGCGGCAGCCAGCTCATGCTGATACAGCGCGCCTGCGGTGGTCAGCTCGATGCGTCTGCCATCGCGCTTGAACAACTCGACTTCCAGTTGTGCCTCCAGCGCCTGCACCTGCCGGCTGACGGCGCTCTGGGTCAGGGCCAGTTCATCTGCGGCCTTGGTGAAGCTGCCATGCCGGGCGGCCGCCTCGAAGGCAAGCAGCAGCGACATGGAGGGCGTCAGTCTTCGGGTGTTCATTCATAAAGCTCATGGAAAAACGGCAGGTTTTACGTTTGCACTGAAGCATGACAGGCCGGAGAATCACGCTAACCGTTGATAACGCCATGCATTCGAGCGTTTCGAAGCATACGTGCTTTGCATATAAAACGCCTAGCGAGGAACACCACCCATGATTGCGCTGTTGAAACCGACTTCCGAGCAGGTCGGTCACTATGACCGTTTCCTCAATGCCCTGGCGGAGGGCGGCTTTCGTGGCGAAATAGCCCGTGACCACGGTGCGCGCACAGTGCTGGCCACTGACAACTCCATCTACCAGCGCCTGCCGCAGGCTGCCGTGTTCCCGATGGACAGCCATGACGTCGCAATCGTCGCCCGGCTGGCGGCGCGGCCCGAGCACAAACAGGTGGTGTTGACCCCGCGTGGCGGCGGCACCGGGACCAACGGGCAGTCGCTGACCGACGGCGTGGTGGTCGACCTGTCGCGGCACATGAACGCTATTCTTGAGATCAACGTCGAGGAACGTTGGGTGCGCGTGCAGACCGGTGTGGTCAAGGACCAGCTCAATGCCGCGCTCAAGCCGCACGGGCTGTTTTTCGCGCCGGAACTGTCGACTTCTAACCGCGCCACGATTGGCGGCATGATCAACACCGATGCCAGCGGGCAGGGCAGTTGCACCTACGGCAAGACCCGTGACCACGTCCTTGAGCTGTCCACGGTGTTGCTGGGCGGTTCGTACGTCAACAGCCATGCGCTGAATGTCGAACAACTGGCCAGCGAGCAGGCACGCGTCGACCGCGCGGGCGACGTTTATCGTTGCGCGCAGCAGATCGCCGATACGCAGGCACAACTGATCAAGGATGTCTTTCCGCCGCTTAACCGCTGCCTGACCGGCTACGATCTGGCGCACTTGCGCGAGGAAGACGGGCGTTTCAACCTCAACAGCGTACTTTGCGGTTCCGAAGGTTCACTGGGGTTTATCGTCGAGGCCCGACTCAACGTCCTGCCGATCCCCAAACATTCGATTCTGGTCAATGTTCGCTATGCCGGTTTCATGGACGCCCTGCGGGACGCCAAGGCGCTGATGGCGCACAAACCGCTGTCCATCGAGACCGTGGACTCCAAGGTGCTGATGCTGGCCATGCAGGATATCGTCTGGCATGGCGTCGCCGAGTATTTCCCCCAGGACCCTGCGACGCCGACGCTGGGCATCAACCTGATCGAATTCAGCGGCGATGAGTTGAGTGAGGTGGAACAGCGCGTTCATGCGTTCGTTGCGCACTTGCAGACTGACACATCGGTGGTGCGCCTCGGCCACACGTTGGCGGCTGGCAGTGCAGCGGTGAACCGCGTCTACACCATGCGCAAGCGCTCGGTGGGGCTGCTCGGCAACGTCAAGGGTGAAGCGAGGCCGCAGCCGTTCGTCGAAGACACTGCCGTGCCTCCGGAAAATCTCGCCGACTACATTCAGGAGTTCCGTGCGCTGCTGGACAGCTACGGGCTGCAATACGGCATGTTTGGCCATGTGGATGCCGGCGTGCTCCACGTGCGACCGATTCTAGACATGAAGGACCCCGCGCAGGCGGCGTTGATTCGGCCAATCTCCGACGCCGTCGCCGCGCTGACTAAACGCTATGGCGGGCTGCTCTGGGGCGAGCATGGCAAGGGCTTGCGTTCGCAATACGTGCCTGAATATTTCGGCGAGTTATATCCCGCATTGCAGGCCCTCAAAGCCGCCTGCGACCCGTTCAACCAGCTCAACCCCGGCAAGATCGCCACGCCTGCGACGGTGCCGGAATCACGCTTGACGCTGGTGGATGAAGTGACACTGCGTGGTGACCTGGATCGCACGATCGATGAACGCGTCTGGCAAAGCTACGACAGCGCGCTGCACTGCAATGGCAACGGCGCCTGTTACAACTATGACACCGACGATGCCATGTGCCCGTCGTGGAAAGCCACCCGTGACCGTATTCACTCACCCAAGGGCCGCGCTTCGCTGGTCAGGGAATGGCTGCGTCTGCAAGGCGAGCAGGACGTCAATGTCCTCACCGCCAGCGCCAGGGCGCGCAGTGCCAATGTGCTGAAAAGTCTTGCCGAGAGAACCGTCAACAGCGTCGCCAGAGTTGCGGGGCAGAAGGATTTCTCCCATGAAGTCTACGACGCCATGGCCGGTTGCCTGGCCTGCAAGTCCTGCGCGGGACAGTGCCCGGTGAAGGTCAACGTGCCCGAGTTCCGTTCGCGCTTTCTCGAGCTGTACCACAGCCGCTACCTGCGCCCGATCAAGGATTACCTGATTGGCTCGCTGGAGTTCAGCATCCCGCACCTGGCGCGCTTTCCGAAGCTGTATAACGCGATCATGGGCGCAAGGCTGGTGCGTTACCTGCTTGAGCATGTGGCAGGCATGGTCGACAGCCCGTTATTGAGCCTGACCGACTTCCGCGCGGCCTGCGCTCGCTGGAATGTCGGCATCGCTACGCCGCAGCGCCTGGCCGCGTTGAGCGAGGAGGAGCGCAAGCGCACGGTGGTGCTGGTTCAGGATGCATTCACCCGATACTTCGAAACCCCGTTGGCGGCAGACTGGCTGGAGCTGATTTCGCGTCTCGGTTATCAGGTCTACCTCGCACCGTTTGCGCCCAATGGCAAGCCGCTGCAGGTGCAGGGTTTTCTGCAGGCGTTCGAGAGGGCTGCCGGTTTCAACAGCCAGTCGCTGGGCAAGCTGGCCGGGTACGGCATCCCGCTGATCGGTCTGGACCCGGCCATGACCCTGGTTTACCGCCAGGAGTACAGCAAGACGCTGGGCAGCGAGAATGTACCCGAGGTCATGCTGCCGCAGGAATGGCTGGCGTCCACGGTCGAGGAAGGTCGTGATGGGGCATCGGAAGAGACGTACTACTTCCTGCCGCATTGCACTGAAAAGACCAACGAGCCCGCCAGTGTCGGCCTCTGGCAGAAAGCCTTCGCCCGCGCCGGGCTCAAGCTGGAAGTGCTGGCCAGCGGCTGCTGCGGCATGTCCGGCACCTATGGGCATGAAACCCGAAACGCGAAAACCAGCGACATCATCTATCGTCAGTCCTGGCAGCCACTGGTGGCGCGGCATGGCGGTGAAGGTCGACTGGTCGCCGATGGCTACTCATGCCGCAGCCAGGTCAAGCGCCAGGATGGCAAAGTGGTGCAGCATCCACTACAGGTACTGCTGGAACGGGTGAGGGCACTATAGAGAGGACGCAGAGCGTCCAGAACGGCATGCCCGCGCGGAGCATGGGCACGATAGTTACAGGACTATCGTTCCTCACGCTCCTGCGTGGGAATGCCTTGCGTGATGCTGCGCGTCACAGATCTGTGCCGCGCCGTTCGGCCAGAACTTAGACCAGGTACTTGTTGAACCATCCCAATGTGCGGTCCCAGGCCAGTTTGGCCGCGGCTTCGTCGTAACGTGGGGTGGAGTCGTTGTGGAAACCATGATTGGCGCCCGGATAAATGTACGTTTCGTACGTCTTGCCCGCAGCTTTCAAGGCTTTTTCATAGGCCGGCCAGCCTTCGTTGATGCGGGTATCCAGTTCGCCGTAGTGAATCATCACCGGCGCCTTGATCTTCACCACGTCTTCGGCATTGGGCTGACGCCCGTAGAACGACACCGCAGCGCCCAGCTCCGGGTACGCAACCGCCGCAGCATTGGCCACACCGCCGCCGTAGCAGAAACCGGTGATGCCGACCTTGCCGGTGGTCGCGTCATGCTTCATCAGCCACTCGATGGCGGCAAAGAAGTCGTTCATGAGCTTTTCCGGGTTGACCGTCTGTTGCAGCTCACGGCCCTTGTCATCGTTGCCCGGATAGCCGCCGACCGACGACAGCCCGTCAGGTGCCAACGCAATGAAACCGGCTTTGGCAACGCGGCGCGCCACGTCTTCGATGTAAGGGTTCAAGCCGCGATTCTCGTGTGCCACAACCACTGCGGGTACTTTTCCGGCGGCTTTGGCCGGACGTACCAGATAGCCGCGAACCTGACCATGCCCCTTGGGCGAAGGATAGGAGACATACTCGGCAATGATGTCCGGGTCGGTGAATTCCACCTGTTCGGCCAGCGCATAGTTGGGGCTCAGCGAGGCAAGCAGCGCACTGGCGGTCAGGCCGCCAAAGGTGAACAGCGCTGCACGATCGAGAAACTCGCGCCGATTGATCCTGCCGTGTGCGTAGTAGTCATAAAGCTCAAGCAGTTCAGGAGCAAAGTCTTTTGCGGTGAGACGTTCCATCGGTAAGCTTCCTTCCGAATCATTCAGGGCTGCCTGCATCTTGGCGGGCTGACGAGCAATACGTGATCAACACAAGGTCCGCTCCCGATAGTATTTCCGGAGCATCAGGATCGCTACCGTAAAGCGACGAAAAACCGCCATACGCTGCCCGGAGTGCAAGCTCACTGCATATTGCCGGACGCTGCCGACGGCCAGCTGACTATGAAAATTCAGGCACGGGATTGCACTACACGGTCTCAATGATGTCCATTTGAGTCCTTCCGGCATTCACGGGGTTCGGGCGCTGCAGACAAATATATTATCCAGTCGCTGTATAAAGCGGCGTCGGTTCAGGCCGACAATACATCATGATCTCGCCCCTACGCTGATGGTCATATTCCACCTGCATTTCGAGATAACGTGATGATGAGCCTTCCGACGGAAGACCGCACCCAGCTGTTCAAGGACACGGCTATCCAGTTCTGGAAACACATCACCCCGATCGTTTATGTCGCTCTGGGCATTCACTGTGTGTGGCTGACAGTGTTCCTGGGGTTGGGCATGAAGATCATGTGGATGGCGAACATCGTCAGCACGCTGGTTTACGTCAACTGCATCTACTTGATCCGCAGGCGTCGGCATCGACAAGCCGGACAACTGATGTGCCTGGAGATCATCGGCCATGCCGTGCTCGCGACGTGGCAGCTGGGCTGGGAAAGCAACTTCAGTTTCTACATATTCTGCGTGATTCCCGTCATTGCCTTCACGTTTCAACTGAACGTCATCAGACGCATTGCCTACAGCGTGGCGATTCTGCTGTCGCTGGTGGGCTGCTTTGCCTTTCGCCGATACACGGGGCAGGGATCCGGTCTCAGCCAGAACGTGCTCGATGCGTTCGGTATCGTCAACGTACTCTCTGCGACCACTCTGTCGATTTACGCCACTGCACTGTCGGTACGTTTCACCTCGTCGATGCAACTGAGCCTGTTTCATATCGCCAACCGCGACAGCCTGACCAATCTTTATACGCGCAGACGAGTGCTGCATCGCATACGCGAGCTGGAAGGCCGACGGCAGGGGCTGTCGGCTTCGTTGATCCTGCTCGACATCGATCATTTCAAACAGATCAATGATATCCACGGGCATGAAACCGGCGATGTGGTTCTGCAACGGGTCGCCGAGATCATCGGTTCGAGCGTGCGCAGCAGTGATATGGCAGCGCGCTGGGGCGGCGAGGAATTTTTGGTGCTCATGCCTGACACTACGCCCGAAGACGCACTGCGCGCGGCAGAACGTATCTGGCGGCGTATCGCCGAAGAGGCCGGTCTGATCAACGAGCGCATTATCGCCGTCAGCGCCACAGTCGCTGTGGCGACCATCGCCACGGGCGAGGCGTTTCAGTTGGCCCTCAATCGCGCCGACACGTCGCTGTACATGGGCAAACAGCAGGGCCGAAACCGGGTAATGATCGCCGGATGAGGTGCTGGCTCACGTCAGGCGCTACCAGCGTGTAGACTTTCGCGCTTTGAACCGGGGAGCACAGCGTCGTGCTTTCTCATCGGCAGTGTATCGATCAAGGCATGCTTATGGATTTGCGTCAGCTCGAAGCCTTCGCGGCAGTCATGTCGGCAGGCAGTGTCACGGCGGCAGGGAAAATGCTCGGCCGATCTCAGCCCTCGGTCACCCGGGCCATTCAGGAGCTCGAGCAGGAACTGGGCTTTGCGTTGTTCGAGCGCAGCGGGCCAAAGGTCACGCCTACCCACAAGGCATTCATGATGTATGGCGAAGTGGAGAGTGCGCTGCTGGGGGTGCGCAACATCCGCCAGCGCGCGCAGCACATTGCCCAGGAGGAGAACCATCAGATCAAGCTGGTGGCGATCTCGGCCCTGGCGGCTGGCCTGCTGCCTGCTGCATTGTCGCGCCTGCCCGCGCACCTGCGTCCGCAACATATTCAGCTGCATAGCATGTCTCCGGAGAACGTGGTTCAGGCTGTCCTGTCGAAAACCATGGACCTGGGCGCGGTCAGCCTGCCGCTTGAGCATCGTGGTCTGGAAATCCACTGGATCGGCGAGGCGCCTTGTGTGGCGGTATTGCCAGCCGATTCGGCGCTGGCCGCTCATGAGGTGCTGTCGATGGAGCTGCTGCGTCAGCAAACGCTGATCACCATGGCCAACCCGTATCGCTTTCGTCGACGCATCGACAAGGCGTTTCAGGAGGCGGGTGGTCAGCCGCCGCGCATGCTGGACACCAATACGTCGCTGATTGCCATGCAGATGGCCAGGGTCGGGCTGGGCGTTGCACTGGTCGATCCGTTCACAGCGCTGGGGGTGCCGGTACAAGGCCTGGTCGTCAGACCGATCGCCTGCAACATTCCGTTTTTCTTCGGGCTGATTTCAGCCTTCGCCAGCCCGTTGTCGGATGTGGCGAGCGCGCTGATCGATGAAATTGCCGACAGCGCAAAAATCCTGCTGCCGGAAATGATCATGCACGAAGCCAGCGCGCACGATGCCCTGTTACAGAGCATTTATGCCGAGTGAGCGGGCCATGCAGGCAGCATTCAGGCCCGGTTGCTGATAACGCCTGTCGTCGCACAAGACTGAAAGCCGGACGCAGCGCGTCCATGAATAGCCTCCGTAACGCCTTGTTTCTCGGTACGCAAAGCTCGCCCAAATTCCATTTTGGAATATAAATATGCTTTTTTGCGCGTTGCGAGAATATAAATCGGCTTTTACTATTCGAATTAAGCATTCAAAGGCTTTAAGAATTCATTTAAAACAATATTGGAATGATTCTTGAAGTGCTTTGAATCAAGCTCGGGCTTGTAGCCCGATCATTTTTTCGAGTACCGATCAATGTCCGATGTGAACGCACCCACTGGCCTGGCCGCTCTGGAAGCTCGCTTGCAGCAGGATCTGGCCTGGCTGGATCTGCCCGCCAAGCCATGGGTCAAGCCCAGGATCAGCGCAGGGCAGGCCGTGCTCGACGTAGCGATCATCGGCGGAGGCATGGCCGGTCTTGCGCTGTCCGCAGAGCTGCGCAACCTCGGCGTAGCGGCGGTCATTTTCGATCAGTCACCAGCAGGTTTCGAAGGCCCCTGGGCCACCACCGCACGGATGGAGACCCTGCGCTCGCCAAAGCAGTTGACCGGGCCGGCGCTGGGCTTGCCAGCGCTGACATTTCGCGCCTGGTACGAAGCGCAATTCGGTGTCGACGGCTGGGCGTTGCTGGACAAGATTCCACGTCTGCAATGGGCCGAGTACCTGCGCTGGTATCGCAAGGTGCTGGCCCTGGACGTACGCAATGAGCACCGCATAAGCCGGGTAGCGCCCAGAACGGACGGTCTGATTGAGCTGGATGTCGTCACGCCGGTGCAGACGCAATTCCTGCTGGCCCGCCATGTGGTGCTCGCCACGGGTCGGGACGGTCTGGGCGGTCCTTGGGTGCCGGATTTTGCCCGGCAGTTGCCGCAGCACTTGTGGACACACTCGGCGGCGGGTTTGCAGGACAGCTGGTTCGCCGGTAGACGCGTTGCGGTCATCGGTGGTGGCGCCTCGGCGATGGACAGCGCTGCCACGGCGCTGGAGGCTGGCGCAACGCGGGTCGATCTGCTGATCCGGCGTGCCGAGCTGCCGCGCATCAACAAAGGCAAGGGCGTCGGCAATCCCGGTATGGTCCATGGCTACTGGCGCCTGCCCGACGTCTGGAAATGGCGCATTCGCCACTACCTCAATACCCAGCAGGTCCCACCGCCGCGCGGCAGTACCCTCAGAGTGTCCGCTTCCGGCAAGGCGCGGTTCATGCTCGACAGTCCGGTGCTTTCCGTCGAGGAGAGCGCTGCTGGAGGCGTCTGGCTGAATACGCCGAAGGCCCGTATCGAAGCAGATTTCGTGGTATTTGCCACCGGGTTTCGCACCGACTTCCGGCAGCGCCCGGAATTTGCGCCATTCTCTGCGCAGATCCGCGTCTGGCAGGATCGCTTCCAGGCACCGAGCGGCGAAACCGATGCCGAACTGGCTGCGCTGCCGGATCTGGGCAACTGCTTCGAATTTCAGGAGAAGACCCCAGGCGCCTGCCCGGGGCTGAACCACATTCACTGCTTCAGTTATCCAGCAGCATTGAGCTACGGCGCGGTGTCCGGTGACATTCCTGCTATCAGCGAGGGCTCCAAACGTCTGGCCCATGCCCTGGTCGGGCAGTTGTTCAACGAGGACATCGCCCTGCATTTCGACACCATGCTCGATTACGCCGAGCCAGAGCTGCTGGGCGATGAGTGGGTCGCCAGCCAGCCAGGCGCTGCAGAGCTGCGCCAATGATCGGCTGGGCGCTGCGTCGGCTGACTCAATCATTGCTGGTCATCCTGTTGATGACGCTGGTGGTGTTCGTCGGCCTCAATGCCATCGGCAACCCAATGGACATTCTGGTGGGTGAAGACCTCAATCAGGCCGAGCGTCTGCAGGCCATCGCGCATTTGGGGCTGGACCAGCCGCTGTGGCAGCAGTACCTGATTTTTCTCAAGGGTGCGGTTCACGGCAATCTGGGGCAAAGCTTCGTGTATCACGAGGACGCCATGCGCCTGATTCTGCAGCGTTTGCCTGCAACCTTCGAACTGGCGTTCAGCGCCCTGTTTCTGGCAGTGGTCATCGGTGTGCCGCTGGGAATGTTTGCCGGCATGTACCCCGAGCATCCGCTGTCCCGGCTGATGATGGCCGCCAGCATTGTCGGCTTCTCGCTACCAGCCTTCTGGGTCGCATTGATGATGATCATGCTCTTCTCCATCACCTTGGGCTGGCTACCGGCCAGCGGTCGGGGCGAGACCCGTGAGTGGCTGGGCGTGCAATGGTCATGGCTGACGCTGGACGGCTTGCAGCACCTGCTGTTGCCAGCGCTGAACCTGGCGTTGTTCAAGATTTCCCTGGTGCTGCGCCTGACCCGAGCCGGTGTGCGCGAAGTGTTGCCCCAGGAATTCGTCAAATTCGCCCGCGCCAAGGGCCTGTCACCGATGCGCGTGATGTGCATGCACGTCATGCGCAACACCATGATTCCGGTGGTGACGGTGCTGGCCATGGAACTGGGCTCGACCATCGCCTATGCCGTAGTGACTGAAAGCATTTTCGCCTGGCCGGGTGCCGGCAAGCTGATTCTCGACAGCATCAACATGCTTGACCGCCCTGTGGTGGTCGCTTACCTGATGGTGGTCGTGGTGATTTTCGTGGTGCTCAACCTGATCGTCGACGGCTTGTATTACTTGCTGGACCCACGTGTACGCATCGAGGCCTCCCGATGAATGTCATTGAAAAAGCCCCGATCGGCAGCACGCTGTTGCAGGCCCAGTCACCCTGGCGACGAGTGCTGACCGAGTTCTTCAGCTCGCCCACTGCGGTGACGGGCCTGGTGGTCCTGCTGCTCATTGTGCTGGTTGCAGCCCTGGCGCCGTGGATTGTGGTGCAGAACCCCTACGACCTGATGCAGCTCAACGTCATGGACGCGCGCATGCCGCCTGGCAGCCTCAATGGGGACAGCGGTTACATCTATTGGCTGGGTACCGACGGGCAGGGCCGCGATCTGGTCTCGGCGATTATCTATGGCCTGCGCATCAGTCTGTGGGTAGGCATTGGCTCGGCGTTGATTGCGGCAGTGATCGGTACGCTGCTCGGGCTGGTGTCTGCGTATGTCGGCGGTTGGCTCGATGCTTTGCTGATGCGTCTGGTCGACCTGCTGCTGTCGTTCCCGGTGATTCTCATGGCGCTGATGATTCTTGCCTGGCTGGGCAAGGGCGTCGGCAACGTGATGCTGACTCTGATAATGCTTGAATGGGCCTATTACGCGCGCACCGCACGCGGTCAGGCGCTGACCGAAAGCCGCCGTGAATACGTCGATGCGGCGCGCGGGCAGGGCGTGGGGCCGCTGCGTATTGTGGTTGGCCACATTTTGCCCAATTGCCTGCCACCGCTGATCGTGATCGGCGCCTTGCAGATCGCCCGCGCCATCACGCTGGAAGCAACCCTGTCGTTTCTCGGCCTGGGCGTACCGGTCACCGAGCCGTCTCTGGGGCTGCTGATTGCCAACGGCTTTCAATACATGCTCAGCAATGAATACTGGATCAGCCTGTTTCCGGGCTTGGCGCTGTTGATCACTATCGTTGCGATCAATCTGGTCGGTGACCGTTTGCGCGATGTCCTGAACCCGAGGTTACAGCGATGAGCGTGCCTGAAATGTCGCCTGCACCTGACGCAGCCCAACAGCCGACCCTCGATGTGCGCGACCTGTGCACTTCGTTTCATACCCGCGCCGGTGTGCTGCCAGCGGTGCGCAACGTTTCGCTGCGGGTACAGCCGGGACGCATTCTGGGCCTGGTGGGTGAGTCCGGTTCGGGCAAGTCGGTCACCGGCTTTTCGATCCTCGGTCTTGTCGATGAACCTGGGCGCATCAGCGGCGGCCAGGTGCTGTTCAAGGGGCGCGATCTGACCAGGCTGTCTGCCTCGCAACTGCGTGACATTCAGGGCAACCGGGTAGCGATGATCTTTCAGGACCCGATGATGACCCTCAATCCGGTGCTGCGGGTCGACACGCAAATGATCGAGGCCGTACGTGCGCACAGCCCGCTGAGCAAGCGCGAGGCCCGCGAACATGCCAGCCGCACGCTGGCGCTGATGGGCATCGCCAGCCCGGAAGAACGTCTGCGCGCCTATCCGCATCAGTTGTCTGGCGGTATGCGCCAGCGGGTGGCGATTGCCATCGCGCTGCTGCATGCGCCGGACCTGATCATTGCCGATGAGCCGACCACGGCGCTGGATGTGACCATTCAGGCGCAGATTCTCAGTGAAGTGCAGAAGCTGGTGCGCGAGCAGGGCACCTCGCTGATCTGGATCACCCATGATCTTTCCGTGATCGCGGGGCTGGCTGACGATGTGGCGGTGATGTATGCCGGACGCATCGTCGAGCAGGGTTCGGTCGCCGATGTACTGGATCGCCCGCAACACCCCTACACACAAGGGCTGATCGACAGCCTGCCAAGTCGCAACCAGCGCGGCCAGCGCCTGCGGCAGATCCCGGGCATGGCACCCGACCTGCTGTCGATGCCGGTCGGTTGTGCTTTCGCGGCGCGTTGCCCCAGAGCCTCGCAGGTCTGTGCGCAGGAGCCTCAACCCCACGAGGCACGACCGGGCCAGATGGTTCGCTGTTTTCACCCAGGAGCGGCCGATGCCCAGTGATCAGATTCCCCTCATCGAGCTGCATCAGGTCAGCAAGACTTTCGGCAAAGCCGTGGATAAGCGCTCCCTTCAGGGGCTCCTGCAACGGCTGCACCTTACCCGTGCAAAACCGCTGACCCATGCGGTGGATCGTGTCGATCTGCGCATCATGCGCGGTGAAGTGGTCGGGCTGGTGGGCGAGTCAGGCTGTGGCAAATCGACCCTGGGGCGCATGGTTGCCGGGCTGCTGCCGGTCTCTTCAGGCACCACGTCGGTGGACGGCAGGCCGCTGGACAGCCTGACCACACGTGAGCGCAAGGCGCTGCGCCTGAAAGTGCAGATGATTTTTCAGGACCCGTCGTCGAGCCTCAACCCGCGTCTGCGGGTCGACCGGATCGTTGGCGAAGGTGCGCTGTTGCACGGCTTGACCGACCGCAAGGGCGCAGATGATTACGTCAGTGCGCAATTGCAGCGTGCCGGGCTCAGCCCGCAATTGCGTCAGCGCTATCCGCATCAGTTCAGCGGTGGCCAGCGTCAGCGCATCGGGATTGCCCGTGCGCTGGCGGTGCAACCGGAACTGCTGGTGTGCGACGAGTCGGTGGCGGCGCTGGACGTGTCGATTCAGGCGCAGATCCTCAATCTGTTCATGGACCTGCGCGACGAACTGGGCCTGACCTATCTGTTTATCAGCCATGACCTGGGCGTCGTCGAGCACCTCTGCGACCGCGTCGTCGTGATGTACCTGGGTCGTGTGGTCGAGACAGCATCGGTCGATGACCTGTTCGCGCGGGCCAATCACCCGTACACCCAGGCTTTGCTGGCGCAGATCCCGCGCTTCGATATTCGCAGTACCCGTTATGACGCGATCCAAGGGGAAATCCCCAGCCCGCTTAACCCGCCTGCCGGGTGTCATTTCCACCCTCGCTGCCCGCACGCCATGGCGCGCTGTCGCGAGGAAGTTCCAGCGCTGCGGGAGGTTTCGCCGAATCACCAGAGCGCCTGTCACCTGAATGACCAACGCTGAACGGGCACCTCAAACCCGTCACCTTCTGCCATTGCGTACAAGGAATCACCCATGAAACCACTCGTTCGTTCGTTGTTAGCGTCGGCCCTGCTGCTGGCCGCCGGCAGTGTCACGGCACAGGACTTGCGCATCGGCTATGCCGACCCGGTCTCGTCCCTCGATCCACAGCTCAATAACTATGCCGGAGACCGTTCGGTAGCGTTGCATGCCTTCGAATCGCTGGTCAGCCGCCGTGATGACAAGACCCTGCCAGGCTTGGCCAAGAGCTGGAAGGTCGTGGACGACACCACCTGGGAGTTCGCCCTGCGTGATGACGTCAAATGGCAGGATGGCACGCCGCTGACCGCCGATGATCTGGTCTTCTCCTTCGAGCGCGCGCGAAACGTACCCGGCAGCGTGGCCTCTTACGCAGGGGCCATGCGTACCGTGGAATCGGTCAAGGCCAAGGACGATCACACACTGATCATCAAGACCCGTTCGCCCAACGCCAATCTGCTGCCGGACGTCGATTCGATCTATATCGTCAGTCGCCACGCCGGTGCGGCAGCCAGCAGCGCCGATTACAACTCGGGCAAGGCGATGATTGGCACCGGACCTTACCGGTTTGTCTCGTTCGTGCCGGGTGATCGCACGATATTCGCTCGCAATGACAGTTACTGGGGTGGCAAACCGACCTGGGACAAGGTTGATTTCCGTTTCATCGCCAACGCCGCCAACCGTACTGCAGCCTTGCTGGCGGGCGATGTCGACGTGATCGACAAGGTATCGCCTACTGATGTGGAGCGCCTGCGCAAAACGCCGAACGTCAATGTCTTCGCCTATCAGGGGCTGCGTGCGCTGATCATTCAGCCGAGTTTCCGCGCCGGCCCGAACGAGTTCATTCGCGACAACGCGGGCAAGCCGCTGGCCGAAAACCCGCTGCTGGATGTGCGGGTGCGCAAGGCGCTGTCCCTGGCGATCAACCGCCCGGCCATCAATGAACGCATCATGCAGGGTACCGTCACCGAGGCCAATCAATGGATGCCGGCCAATACGTTCGGTTACAACCCGCAGATCAAGAACATTCCCTATGACGTCAAACAGGCCAAGGATCTGTTGGCGCAGGCAGGCTTTCCCGAAGGCTTTCAAATGACCGTTCACGTACCGGGCGACCGTTACCCGCAAGCGCCGGAAGTCATGCAGGCAGTGGCGCAGTTCTGGACGCGGATCGGCGTCAAGGTCCAGCTGGAGGTATTGCCGTGGGCGGTGTACGCGGGCAAGGCCAACAAGAATGAACTGGCGATCAGCGTGATTGCCTGGGGCAATGGCACCGGCGAGGCGGCGTATGCCCTGACCAATATTCTGACCACGGTCGACAGCAGCAAAGGGCAGGGCGCTTCCAACTGGGGGCATTACAGCAATCCGCTGGTGGACAAGGCCCTGGCTGATTCGACCGCTGAGTTCGACGAGGCCAAGCGCCGCAAGATTCTCCAGGACTCGGTGCAGATTGTCAGTGACGACGTCGGCATCATCCCGCTGTTCCATTACCAGAACATCTGGGCCGCGCGCAAAGGCCTCAAGGTCGAGCCGCTGGTCAGCGACCGCACTGCAGCGACCATGGTCACCGAGCAGCCTTGATTCTCTTTCATGAACGCGCCGCTTTTGCCAGCGGCTGCGCGAATGCAACCACAGCATTGCAGGACCTGTCATGACATCGACCACTGAACATTCAACGACTCCGGACACCCTCGATAGCCTGTTGGGCATTGCACCCGACAGCCCGCTGCACGCGGTTCGTCATGCGCGGGACAAGGTGGCCCTGGCAACCCAGGGCAGTCAGGACTTGTTTTTCGACCCGGCACTGGCGCACAACCTGTCACTGAGCGAACGCCTTTGGGTGGCGTATTACGCAACGCTGCTGAGCGCGCAGCCGACTCTGAGCGGGTATTACCTGTCGCAGTTGCAGACGGCAGGCGCCGAGGCAAATGTGCTGGCCGATGTGGACGCCAGCCGAATCGATCTGCTGGAAGACCCACGTCTGGCGGCGATCCTGCGCTTCACGCGGACCTTGATCGAGTCTCCGGTACACGGCGATCAAAGCGCGTTGCAGGCGCTGCAACATCAGGGCCTGAGCACCGCTGAAATCGTAGTGCTGGCACAACTGATCGCATTCCTGTCCTATCAAGTGCGTCTGGCCGCAGGGCTGGATGCGTTAAAGTCTGCCGGAGCAGCCTGATGAGCGAACTGATTGAAATTGAAGGTTTCACCAATCAGGTACTGGGCTGGAAAGCCTGGCTGCCCACCGTGGACCTCGACAGCGCAAGCGCCGAGCAGGTCGCTGTGCTTGAAGAAAGCCACCCGCAGGCCAAGACCTCGGATTACTATCTGACCCTGGCACATCACCCTGACATCCTTCGTCAGCGCTCACAGGCGTTCAACGCGATCATGTACGCACCGGGTGGCCTGTCGCGCGCCGAGCGGGAGCTGGCGAGCACTGTCGTGTCGCGGATCAACCGCTGCGTGTACTGCGCGTCAGTGCACGCGCAACGCTTCGAACAACTGGCCAAGCGCAATGATGTTATCGCCCAGGTATTTGCCGACCCCCATACGGCAGGTACGACCGCGCGTGAAAAAGCCATCGTGCAGTTCGCCATCGACCTGACGCTCGAACCGGACTCGCTCAACGCCGGGCACATCAATGCACTGCGCGAGCAAGGGCTGGACGATGCGCAGGTGCTGGACCTGATTCACGCCATCTCGATATTTGCGTGGGCGAACCGGCTGATGCTCAATCTGGGAGAACCAGTGTTTCCAGAGGTTTAAAGACTGCGGTGTTCTCAATCGCTGCCGCGCTTCAGTAATGGCCGGGGCGAAGTCTGGCCCGGTCGTTGCAGGTTCGCTGTACTAGTGGATAAGCGACCTGGTCACGATTGAGGTAATGGAATGCTGATAGCGCACATTTCTGACACGCATGTACGACCCAGAGGGCTACTCTATCAAGGCGTTGTCGATTCGAATGCAATGCTGGCGGCTGCCGTCGAAACGATAAACGCCCTGGATCCGGCGCCTGATCTGATCCTGTTCAGCGGTGATCTGGTGGACGAGGGGCGACCCGAGGAGTACGCAATGGCCCGAGAGCTGCTGCAGCCGCTGCGCCAGAGGTTTTTGATGATACCGGGCAACCATGATCATCGGCAGAACCTGCGTAGTGCCTTCCCGGAGCACGATTACTTCATCAATGAGGAAAACTGCAGCTTCGTCGACTCGGGTTCCGCGCCGATGCGCATCATCGGGCTGGATATCAGCGTGCCCGACCAGCACCACGGCGACATGACCGATACCGCCACCCAATGGCTGGATCGTACACTGGCGCTGGAGCCTGACAAACCGACGTTGATCATGATGCATCAGCCGCCGTTTTCAAGTGGCATTCACTGCATCGACGCCTATCGCTGTGAAAGGGGCGAGCGGCTGGCCGAGGTGGTCTCCAGATACCCGGCTGTCGAGCGAATCGTCTGCGGTCATATTCATCGTTTCATGCAGCTGCGCTTTGGCGGCACGCTGATGTGCACGGCCCCGAGCACGACGACGGCCATTGCCTTGCAACTGCGCCCGGATGCTGCCGACGCTTCCTATGTCGAGCCTCCCGCGCTGTTGCTGCACCACTGGAAGGCCGACACCGGCCTTATTACCCACTGGGTGCCGATAGGCCGATTTGAAGGACCGTTCGCCTTCGCCTGAGCCGCCGCATCAGCCTGGCAGCCAAGCGCCGTCAGGCCACTTGGTCGTTAATGAGATTGAACAGAATGACGGCCGCAATCAATCACCGGTAGCGCAATGCCTCCAGCAAAAGGGCAAATGCGGGTGATGCCTGGCGTCTGCTCGGGTAGTAGAGGTGGAGGCCGGCAAAGGTCGGTGACCAGTCTTCCAGCACCTGAATCAGGCGTCCGGCTTCGATATGCTGGGCGACAAGGTCATGCGGGATGTAACTCAGGCCGAAGCCATCGAGTGCAGCATCCAGCAGTGGATAGACCCCGTTGAACGTGACCTGACCGGTGACACGCACGTTCAGGCTCTCACCATCCTTGGCGAACTCCCAGGCGTACAGCCCGCCGTTGGTAGGCAGTCGCAGATTATTGCAACGATGGGCTGTAAGGTCTCTGGGCGTCTCGGGTTTCGTGCGGCCTTCGAAGTAGGCTGGAGAGCCGACTACCGACAGACGCATGTCCGGGCCTATGCGGGTGGCGATCATTCCGTCTGCTACGGCTTCACCCAGCCGCACCCCCGCATCAAACCCCTCGGCGGCGATGTCGACGAAGCTGTAGTCGCAATACACTTCAACACTGATGTCAGGGTACTTGGGCAGAAAGGTGTTGAGCACTGGCCGGATGATGAGGTCCAGTGAGTGATCCATCGCGTTGATACGGATCTTGCCGGCAGGGGTGTCGCGCAAGTCGCTCAGTCCTGCCAGCTCGATTTCAATTTCATCGAAGTGCGGGCCGACTTTCTGGATCAGGCGTTCGCCAGCCTCCGTGGGCGATACGCTACGCGTCGTACGTGTCAGCAGACGCAGGCCAAGGCGCGCTTCCAGGCTGCGAACGGTATGACTCAATGCTGATTGTGAAACACCCAGTTTGGCAGCTGCCTTGGTAAAGCTTCGCTCTTTAGCGACTGCGAGGAAGGCAAGCAGATCGGCGGCGTTTTCCCGAAGCATTGATGAGTCCTGTCGATAAGTATTTTCGAATTGTAGTGGATAGTCGCAATAGTTCTCGGTGGGTAGATTGGAGCACTCTCCAATAACGCTTAAGGATTTGCCATGATTGTCATCAATTCCAGCGGCTCACAGCCATCAGCCAGCGGCCCGGCCGATTACTTCACCGGCACCGTGCGTGTTGATGCGCCATTCAAGGGGTCGCAAGACGCCAGAATCAGCGGTGCTACCGTCACCTTCGAACCTGGCGCACGCACGGCCTGGCATACCCATCCCTTGGGGCAGACGCTGATTGTCACAGCAGGCGCGGGGCTGGTGCAGGAAAAAGGCCAGCCGGTTCGTATGATCAAGCCCGGCGATACTGTGTGGATCGCGCCCAACGTCAAGCATTGGCATGGCGCAACCGCAACGACGGCCATGACCCACATCGCCATTGCTGAGGTGCTGGAAGGCGAGGTGGTTGATTGGATGGAGCAGGTCTCGGATGTCGACTACCACGCCGCCAATAACGGCGAGTAACCATGCCGGGGCCAGGTCGCCATATCAATACGAGGCCCGAATCGCCTTCGGCGATCACTTCGCCAACGGTCTGCCCGCGCTGACACCGCGGGCGATGGCTTGCCCTGTGGAGCCTGCACCGATGACCAAGATAATTTTTTCGGGTTTCGCATGAACAGTTTCTCGGTAAAACTCGAGCGAATCCGCATGTGCAAATCCGCCTCGTGATGACCGGATTACCTTATAGGCCTGTCATTTCGTCAACAATAGAGCGTGATCGGATAGGCTCATGAATTCAGCTCATGAGTAAACATTGAAGAGGACGTCCATACAATCAGGCATCAGTATTTCTGCTTGAGCCTCGACCACATCAGCGAGGCAAGCGAGCGGGATGCCATGAGCTGTTCCTCGGCTCGAACTGCAGAGGGCAGGGCATGCCACGGTATGCTGGCGGTTCGGTGGTGCTGCAAGTGCAGGTTGATGTGGTAGGGCCAGATGAAAAATCGTCCCAGCCAGCCGATGCGCCAGGCGTATGTCCAATCTTCCCAGCCAGGCGTGACGCCGGGGCCGCCGCTGTGCTCGGCCATGCTGCGAATTTTCTGTAGCAGGGTGCCGACCGTTATCAGGGGCAGAAACCACAGCATCGCCACCAAACAGAACGTTTGCGCCGAGCATTGCCAGATGAGCGCGGCGACAATCACCAGCCAGACCAGCGCTGCCGAAATCAGCGGGCGGGTGATCGCTGGCGGCGCGCCTCCTGCGGCCTTGTAGGCGGCAATATTGCGCAGCGTATTGATCAGCAGCAAGTCGCCCAGCAGTTGTCTGGCCAGCAGCTTCGTGGTTAACGGCCGGAAATGCCAAGGCTGGCGGTAATAGAGAAAGCGTCGTTCCGGGTCCTGTTCGGTACCCGCGTGCTGGTGATGGTCCAGGTGCAGGGGGCGGTAGAATTCGATCGGCACCAGGCCCGGGACACCGATAGCCAGGTTGATCAGGAAGTCATTGGTACTGCGCTGTCGAGTCAGGTGGTAATGGGTCGCATCGTGATACAGAACGAACAACGCGTGCTGCCTTGCTGCCACGACGAGCACAGCCAGCAGATAAAAGCGCCAGTCTGCGAGGTAAATCGCGACACGAATCGTGACCAGTATGCACAGCCATTCGAGCAGCAGTGCCGATAGAGTGCGCATGTCCACCGCACAGTGCCTGAGGACCAGAGTCGTGATACCGCAGGCCACGCCAATGACCAAGCCTGAGACCATGTCGGTGAAGACATGCTGCCCGGTGGTCATCACCGTCAGCATGAGCACTGCACTCCAGAGGACAAATACCCAGGCCGATCGCAGCCGCAACCCGCCCATGACCATGCTGATTGCAACAGGTAACGCCACATGCCCGCTGGGTGAGGCCGCCAGTGGCGCATCGAGCCGGTACAGCCTGTCGAGCCACGCGGAACCGGTTTCAGGACGCAGGATCATGGTCGGCCAGAACAGGTGGCTGACCAGGCACAGCCCGGCGGCCAGGGCACCAGCGAAAAACACCGGCAACAGCCATGATGACTGGCGCCCCATGTACACAAGCACTGGCATCACCAGCGTATAGCTGAGATACAGCGGCAGCGTGAACGGCAGCAAGGGCATATGAGCGTCGACAATGCCAGGCTCGACGAGTCTTACAGCGCCCATTGGAACGTGTGTGACCAGAAAGTACAGCAGGCCGGTGACCAGCAGGTAGGCCAACAGCCACGTGACGGGACGATCAGTGCTGGACGTGGCGCAGTGATGAGGATACATGGGTGCGAAGCCTGGTTCATTCGATACGTGCGCAAGCGAACACCCGGACAGGCCAGACTATGCGCAGCGATGTTTTCAGAAGAATCGGGACATTGTGCCGAGAGACTGGTTGCCCTTGGCGGCCCGGCGATTCAGAATCCGGTCATTGTGTTTCCATACATCGAAGGCCTCCATGAGTTTGTGCGCGACCGCCGTTGGGCGCCCCGATTTACGATCGGTCGATATCGATCGGATGTTCGAGATTTATTCTGCCTGCTATCAGGATACCTGCCGGGTTCGATTCGAGCAGGATCTGGATGACAAAACGCATTGTGTCGTTTTGCGTGACACCCATGACACGATCATGGGCTTCACGACGCTGAAACTGTTTGAAATGAGCTGGGACAACCAGCCCTGCAAATTCGTCTTTTCCGGAGACACTATCATCACCCCTGAACACTGGGGCAGCCAACAACTCGCCTTCGCCTGGTCACGACTGGTGGGCGACCTGTGGCGTCAGTCTCCCGATGTCCCCCTGTACTGGTTTCTGATCTGCAAGGGGCATCGAACCTATCGCTATCTGCGGGCAATGGTACTGGATTACGCACCGCGTGCGGGTCATTCGACAGCGCCTCGTGTTCAGGCCCTGATGGATCACTTGGCACATGCGCGTTTTGGCGATGCCTACGACCCGGCCACCGGCGTGCTGTCATTCAAGTCACCGCAGGGGCGCCTCAGCGCGGAGCTTGCACTGATCTCGGAAAATCACGCGAAGCTGCCGGAAGTCGAGTACTTCCTGCAAAAGAACCCTGGTTACGCCGAGGGCGACGAACTGGTTTGCCTGTGTCGTCTTGACCCCGAAAACCTGCGACCGCTGGCTCGACGGCTGTTTGTGAGCGAGCAGTATTCGACGTGCTGATTCGTCGGGCCGGTGCGGCGGACAATTCGCAACTTCTCGACTTTCAACGGCGGCACACGATGCGCGGGAGCATGCCGCTGCGTTTTGATCGTAGCCCGGACTATTTCGCCCTGCATCGCTGTCATGCCGACGATCAGCGCACCTGGATCGCAGAAGGTCCGGAGGGCGAGCTGCGCGGCTCGGCCAGTCTGGTGGTACGTGATGGTTACCTGCACGGTGGTGTCGAGCCGGTCGCGTATCTGGGCGATCTCCGACTGACGCCCGATCGCAGGTTGTCCCGGTCATGGATGGCTGAGGTAGAGGCGCGTCTGGCGGATCTTTCCCGTGAAACAGGCGCACAGCATGCCTATTGCTGCATCATCCGCAATAACGCTCTGGCAACCCAGTCACTGTTGGGAAGACGACGAGCAAACCCGCTGAAACTCGCACACTGGCGTGGCTACAGTAATGTCTCAGTGTACGGCCAGCGTGGCTTGAGTAGCGTTCCCCGTACGAGCGCCAAGGTGAGGGTGGTACGGGCAGCTCCCCGGTATCTGGATGCGCTGAGGGCGTTTCTCGATAGCGAGTCATCCCGACAATCGTTCGGCTGTGTGTTCACCGAGGCGGAATTTGAGCGCAGGCTCAGCCAGTGGCCGGATTTCGGCATTGACTCGTTTCTGCTGGCTGTCGATGACCGCGACAACCTGCTTGGCTGCGTCGCGCCTTGGGACGCCGGGAAGATAAAACGTATCGTCGTCGAACAGATGCCCCTGACGCAGCAGTTACTGCGCCTTGGCTACAATGCGCTCGCCCCTCTGGCAGGCCGACCGGGTATCGCCGCGCCTGGCCAGGCACTGCGGGATATCTACCTGACCCACCTGCAGGTTCGCCAGCGTGACCCCGAGGTATTTTGCGCACTGATGGATATTGCCTGGAAGCAGGTACGCAACGACTACTCGCTGATGCAATTATGCCTGTACGATCAGGACCCGCTGTGGAAGGCAATGCATCGGTATCACGCCTTTTCCTTGCCGATGGACCTTTACACGGCACCCTGCGGTGGCCACGCAGCCGAGTTTACCGAGGCTTGTGCGGCGAGTATTCCGGGCTTCGAAATCTATCTGGTGTAGAGCCTTCTGGCGCACGTGTCTGGTGAAGGATGTCGAGCAATGTCCGCCAGAATCTCGCCGGGTCAAAGCCGGGGCCGCCCAGTATTGGCTGACCATGATCCAGGTCCGGCAGGCAGACCTGCGGGACGCCTGGCAATGCCAGGTGTTCCATGTAGAACTGACCGTCATGTGCATGCCCGGGACGCAATGCATTCAGGCGCTGATGATGAGTATCGAAATGTGAGCGCCGCGCAGCGGACCAACTGACGACATGCAGGCAGTGCAGCGTGTCGGGCAGGGCGGAGAGCATTTTGGCAACCTGTGGGTCGCGGCGGCTGCTGATGTCCCGGGTACCCGCAGCCAGCGGAGCGCTGTTGATCATCACTTGACGGAACCTGTCCATGCGATAGCCTCGGCCAGCGCCAGCGGCGCCGTGACCCAGCAGCGCATCGATGATCGGCGATGGCCCAGCGGGCGGCTGCACCAGAGCGATGCCGTCACAGGCGTCGAGCAGATGCTTGTTCTGTGACAGCGCTGCCAGTGTATCCAGGCCACCCTTGCTATGAGCCAGCACCACAAAACGCTGTCCTGGTTTGAGTCGGTTGCCGAGTAGGGTCGCGATGTGCCTGCCTTGCGCGATCACACCGCGAGAGGAACGCACCGGCATACGCAGGACATCGTGGCCCGCAGAGGTGAGGGACCGGGCGCAGGCGCGATTGCAGTAGAGGATGAATTCCGAGTAGAGACCTGCAACCAGCACGACCAGGGTGTCCTTTGGCAGAGCGGGCAAGGGCGCTTGCCAGCGCTGCAGGAACAGATCGGTCCAGTCCAGCTCCGCAGGATGACGCACGAACGCAGTAGCCGGGAAATGCCTTTGCCATTCCTCGAAGCCCTCGGGTTTCCAGATCGTCCTCATGCGAGCCGGCCCCGAAAGCTGCCTTCAGCGCTGTTCATCAAGTGCCTGGCGAGCGTTGTCGAGCAGTTCGCGTGTGTCGATTCGGTCAGGATGGAAGCCAGGCACGAACCAGAACAGCCCGGCAGGCACGATGCGCGAAAGCAGGCCGGGATTGACGAACAACCACCACTGCAGGCGCAGCCATTCGCGCCAGTTGCGGTGTTGCCGGTCCCCGCGCACGAGGTAATAGGTAAAGTAAGTAAGGTCGAAAGTGAAATACACCGAAAGGCTCGTCATCGCCACCCAACGAAGCAGGTAACGCCGTAGCGGGTTACGTTCCACTTTGCACAGCACGTCATAGGCGACCGCCTTGTGCTCGATCTCCTCCATTGCGTGCCAGCGCCACAGGCGCGCCATCGTCGGGTCGGCGCCTGCCATGAATGCCGGGTTTCGCAAAATCTGCTCGGACAGTATTGCGGTGATGTGTTCAAGGCTGGCCGTCAACGCCAGACGAAAGCTGGCCGGTAATCGCTCGCTTTCCTTTCTGCGTCGCAGCAGCATGCGTTCCAGTTTTTCGACCGGCGCGCCTTGTGCGCCCAGAAGCAGGTTATAGGCACGGTGTTCGCGGATGTGCGACGCCTCCTGATAGACGAAATCGTCGACGGCCTTATCCAGAACGCTGCCTTTGTCGAGCTTGTGGCGAAAGTGCACCACACTCTCGATGAAGATTTTTTCCCCCTGAGGAAACATGAACGACAGACAATCGAAAAAGCGCGTGGTATGCGTCCGGCCGCCATGCCAGTAGCGCGGGATACTGTCATCGAAGGTGAAGCGTATTGATCGGTGCCTGATCGCCTGCGGGGAGAGCATGGCCGCCGAGCGCCTGGACAGGATGCGTTTGAAGAGCGACATGGGGCTCGGCTTACCGTGATATCAAGGTGCACAGTGTGCCAGACTCCGGCAGGCTTGAAACTGCCGAATAACCATACTGGCGCTAGGGCAGGTATACTTCCGTGCTTTCGAATGTGGTCATTCAGGCGCAGTTATATATGGATATTCACCCGGCACGCCGTTTCGACAAGGCCAACCTGGCTGTGCTGGCGCTGCAGACGCTGTTCTGGGGCACTACGCTTACCTGGCTGTCCAACACCGGCGCAGGTCCATGGAAATGGCTGATCCTGATTCCGTTCTGTCTGGTCATGCAGGGTGTGTTCTCGATGATGCACGAGGCATTTCACAGCCTTGCGCACAGCGACAAAACTGTCAATTACCTGATGATGTGGTGGGCCTCGACCCTGTTTGGGGCATCCGCGACGCTGATCCACATCAATCACCTCGGGCACCACTCACGCAACCGCACACGTGCCGAACTGGCCGATTTTGCGATGCCGGATGAATCGCTGCTGCGTAAACGTTTGGAATACTATTTTGCGGTGCTCGGTGGTATCTGGTTGGCGGCGTTCGTCGGCAGCCTGCTGCTGCCTTTGCTGCCGCCACGTATAGCTGATCGATGGTCGCAGAGCGGTGAGGTCAATACTTACGCCGCAGCATTCAGGGATTTCTCGATCAGCGACTTTCGGCGCATCCGTAAGGAAGTCATCATCGGCATTATCGTCTGGTTGACGTGTGCTTACCTGTTTGGCTGGTCTTGGGAAGTGGTTCTGATTGCCTATATCGCGTTCGGTTTTTCCTGGTCATCGCTGCAATGGGTCTATCACATGCGCACCCCGATAGATGTCGTGGAAGGTGCCTACAACATGCGCGCGCCGCGCATGGTCCGCTGGGCTTTCCTCAACTTCAATTACAACCTGACTCACCACCGCCATTCACAGATGCATTGGCAGCACATGCATGCGGCATCCAATCCAAAGGAAACCCGACCTCTGTGGTTCGGCTGGCTGCAGGTGTTCATGCCTCCGCAGCGACTGCCCGATGACCTGACCCAGCTCGACAAGACCTACTTTTGATGCTTGTGGGTGATGATGTGAAAAGGGCCTTGTGGCGCTCGTTCATGGGCAGTGCTAACGCCACGCTCGATCACTGGCAGCGTCTGTTCGAGCAGCCTGAGGAGTCTCAGCAGCGTTTACTGCTGCGTATGCTGTCGGCTAACCGTGACTGCGCCTTCGGCCAAGCCCATGATTTTGCCGGAATCCGCGATGCCGAAGAGTTTCGCAAGCGGGTGCCGCTACACAGCTATGCCCAATTGCAACCCTGGATCGAGCGTGCGCAGCATCAACAAGGGCCGATACTGACCGCCAGTGCGCCGTTATTCTTCGAGCGCAGCAGCGGCAATAGTGCACTGCAGAAACACATCCCTTATACGCAGGAATTCCTTGGCCAATTGCAGGCTTCCCTGACGGTATGGCTGGCCGATATGTACCGCCAGGTCCCGGAAATTAGCCACGGCAGCGGGTATTGGTCCATGTCGCCGCCCATGCAGCAGCCGGCAATGACGGCCAATGGCATACCGATCGGCAGTGTCAGCGATCTGCAATATCTGCAAGGCAGCGCAATCGCCGGGCTGGCCGGCACATTGCTGATTCCTGAACTGGCCAGCGACGTGGCGCACTGGCGCAGACAAACGCTGCTCGCCCTGATTGCAGATGCCGGGCTGAGCTTTATCAGCGTGTGGAGCCCGACGTTTCTGACCAGCCTGCTACAGCCACTGCTCGACACTGAATCGCCTAAAAGTCGGCAGATAGTTGCTTGGCTTGAAAAAAGGTTGCCGGCAAATCGCCAGAAAGCCTTGCGTCACGCCCTTACTCACGGAGTATTCACCGAGTTGTGGCCTGGTCTGGCGGCGGTAAGTTGCTGGATGGACGGGCCGAGTCGAGTATACGCCCAGCAACTGGCTTCGCTTTTCCCTCAGGCACGCTGGTTAGCCAAAGGATTGTTCGCGACCGAAGGCGTGGTCAGCCTCCCGTTTGGCGAAGGGGCTGGCTGCCCGTTGGCGATAGGCAGTCATTATCTGGAATTCATCGGGGACGACGGGCTGTCAAAAGAGGCTCACTCCCTGCGCATGGGTGAAACCGCGCAAGTGCTGCTGACTACCGGTGCAGGTCTTTACCGGTATGCATTGGGTGATCGGGTGCGCGTAGTCGGTAAGCTCGCCGGGACGCCGCGTGTGGAATTTGTCGGGCGTTGCGCAAGTGCCTGTGACCTGGTGGGCGAGAAGCTCGATGAGCAACTGGTCGAGCGAGCCCTTGCGCAATGCATAGACGTAGCCGACAGCGCATGCCTGATACCCGACTCCAGCAGTACACTGCCGCATTATGTGGTGCTGCTGTGTACCTCAACGACGACACTGGCAAGCATTTGCCGCAATGCGTTGGCCAACAATATTGAAATGGTCCTGCAGCGCTCCTTTCACTATGCACATGCGCGCACGCTGGGTCAGTTGGGCCCGGTGCGTCTGCGTTTTGTCTGTGGGGGGGCGCAAAAACTCGCAGAATTGCTGCAGCGCGCTGCGGAGTCGACGGGTATTCGTGCAGGCGACGTCAAGCCGCGTGCATTGATCAGCCGTCTGGACACGGCTGACGCGCTTCTTGCAATCACGGAAGAATCTGAATGCCCGCAACCTTGATCAGTGAAACCGATACCCGTGACGACGGCACGCGTGAGCAGTGGTATGTGGCGTGCACGCAGAAACAGTTGCGCAAAGGCAAGCCATACAGGGCCAGGATACTCGGCCTGAATATCGTTCTGTTTCGCCAGCGCGACGGGCAGCCCGCTGCATTGCTGGACCAGTGTGTGCACCGTGGCACAAGGCTGTCAGCTGGCAAAATCACCGATGATTGTCTGGTGTGCCCGTATCATGGCTGGCGCTATGACGCGAACGGTCAGGTGGTGCATATTCCCAGCGTAGACGCCAAGCAGGGCGCAGCGAAGTCGCCTGAGTATCGCTACCGACAGCGCCATTTTGCCGTCTGCGAACAGGATGGCCTGGTCTGGGTTTACACCGGCGCGCGCGATGCTCGCCAAACACCGATATTCCGGCTGCCTGCTTATGGCGAACGGCCGTGGCAATCCTATTTCATGATCAACACCTTCGACGCCGATGTCGGCAGTCTAGTGCAGAATTTTCTGGACGTGCCGCACACGGTGTTCGTTCACGAGGGTATTTTTCGCTCCAGCAGTGGTCGAGCCATGGAAGCGACGCTCTCCTGTAAGGCTCAGAGCATCGAGGTTGTCTATCACGACGAAGTCGACGAGATAGGGATGATGCAATGGCTGACCAACCCGGACGCCGAGCCGCTTGTGCATACGGATCGTTTTCTGGCGCCTAACGTGACGTTTTGTGATTACCTGTGGGGAGTGCGCTCAGGCTTCCTGATCGTGAGCCAGATCACGCCTGTCGATGATCGCCAGTCGCGCGTCTACACCTACATTGCCTATCGTTTTCCGATTCCAGCCTGGGTGCTGAGGATATTGCGTCCTTTTATCCATCTGTACACGCACATTGTGATTCAACAGGACGTCAGAATCATTCGGGCGCATCGCGAAGGGCTCGACAATGCGTCTGGTTTCAAGCCGTGCAATGTGCCTGCCGATGCAATCCATGTGGGCGTCGAGCAACTGCTTGCTGCGGTCCGGCGCGGCGAGGCGCTGCCGGAAGCACAGCGCCGCGAGCGGCGGATTCGATTCGAGCTTTGATAGTGCGGTGTTTTAACGGTCTTTCAGCCTCGGCTGCACTGAATCCGCCAGTTGCGTCAGTATCAGGCAGCACGACACCGCGCCTGCATCCAGCACGCCGAGCGAGCGTTCGCCGAGGCGACTCGCCCGGCCTATCTTCGCGATCAGATCGCGGGTGGAATCGCGCCCTTGTGATGCTGCGCTTTTCATTGCATCGAGCGCTGCACTGAATGATTCACCCCGGGCGTGGGCCTGCTCGAAGGCTTCGACGGCCGGAATCAGTGTATCCATCAGGCATTTATCGCCGACGCCGGCTTCGGTGATGTCCTGCAGTGAAGTGAGGCCGCCACGCAGCAGTTTGGCGAAGGCCGCGGCATCGATCTCCTCGCAGCCGCGTACCTGATCGGCCATGCCGATAAACAGGCTGCCATACAGCGGGCCCATGGATCCGCCGATGCCTTCCATCAGGCTCAGGGTCAGCTCATCCAGCGCCTCGGCGAGGCTCAATTGGCGGTCTTCGATGGTACGGCCGCAGTGGGCGAAGCCCTTGGCCATATTGATGCCATGGTCGCCGTCACCGATCGCGCCATCCACTTCGCTGAGGTATTCGCGGTTGGCGACGATCACGCTCACCAGGTCGGCAACGATGGCAGTGCCATGTTGGGTAGAGAATTGCTCGCTCATGGTTCACTCCGCCTGGGTCATTCCGATGGAACGGCAAGGGTGGTCGATCAGGGTTTTCAGTTCGGCGTCCAGGCCAAGCAGCGTCAGGGTTACCCCCATCATCTCCAGCGACGTGAAGTAATTGCCCACGTAGCAACGATGGATTTTCAAGCCCCGAGCCTTCAGCAGACGCTCCACTTCGGCGTAGAACACGTAGAGTTCCATTACCGGTGTTGCTCCGAGGCCTGAAACCAGCACGACTACGCTGTCGTCCACGCTGAAATCCCGGTCGGCCAGAATCGGCGCGAGCATGCGTTCTGCCATGGCCGCCGCAGACTCGATGTCGATGACTTCGATACCCGGTTCGCCATGGTGACCGATGCCCAGCTCCATTTTGCCGTCGGGGATCTGAAAGTTGGGTTTGCCGACCGCCGCGATGGTGCAGGGCGTCAGGCCGATACCGATGGATCGGCATTGATCCACGGCCTTTTGCGCGACACGGATCACACCGTCCAGATCGTAACCGTGCGCGGCCGCAGCGCCGCCGACCTTCCACATGAAAATTTCCCCGGCCACTCCGCGTCGCTTGGCGATATCGGCTTTCGGCGCCGAGGCCACATCGTCGTTGGCTACCACGGTGCGCACTTGCAGGTCTTTGCTGGCGGCCATTTTCATCGCCAGCTTCACGTTCATATTGTCGCCCGCGTAATTGCCGTACAGGCAGGCGATGCCTGCCCCGTGATCGGCCGCGCGAAAGGCGTCGAAAAAGCTCTTGGCAGTAGGCGAGGAAAAAATCTCGCCGACCGCTACCGCATCTACCAGCCCTGGACCGACATAGCCGAGAAAGGCCGGTTCATGACCCGAGCCGCCGCCGGTAACGATACCGACGCGCCCTTGCTCCGAAGGCCGGGTTTTGCTGATGACCCGTGGATTACCGTCACTTTGCGACAGTTCGGGGTGCGCTACCAGAATGCCGCGCAGCATGTCCTCGACCACCTGGTCCGGATCGTTTATCACTCGGTTCATAACGCGATTTCCTGTGTTCTTTTTATAAGGATCGGGCGGATCAGGGTTCCAGAACCACCTTCAATGATTTATCGCCGCGCTCCATGACGGCAAACGCCTCCTTGAACTCCGCCAGGGGAAATTTGTGCGTGACGACGTCGCGCATGTCGATCTTGCGGTTGCCAATAAAATCAATGGCGCGCGGGTACATGTAGGGGCCGAGGTGAGAGCCGAGTACGTCCAGTTCCTTGCGGTCACCGATGATCGACCAGTCCACCGTGGCTTCATCGTTGAATACGCTGAACTCGACAAAGCGTCCGAGTTTGCGCAGCATCGCCAGGCCCTGATTGACGGCCTTGTGGTGTCCGGTGGCCTCTATATAGATGTCGCAGCCGTAGCCGTCGGTTATCTCGCGGATTTTCGCCTGCACGTCGACCTCGGCCGGGTTCCACACCTCATCGGCGCCCATGCGCAGGGCGAGGGCAGCGCGCTCGGGCTTCATGTCGAGAACGATGAGCTTTTTCGGGTTGCGCATGCGTACTGCGCCAATGATCCCGAGGCCCAGTGTGCCGGCACCGGCGACGACTACAATGTCGTCGAAGTCGACATCGGCCCGTTCGGCTGCGTGCAACGAGCAGGCCAGAGGTTCGATGAGAATGGCTTCGTCCGGGGCGATCGAGTCGGGCACCTTGTGAATGATGCCTTCCCTGGTAAAAATCATGTACTGGGCCATGGCACCCTGCACGTTGTTCTGAAAGCCGTAAAGGTCGTGCTTCTGGCACATCCAGTACTGTCCGTGGTTACAGAAGCGGCAGCCCCAGCACGGCACGATCTGTTCGGAGATCACCCGGTCGCCGATCTGCACGCCACGCTTTTCGGCACCAGGGCCGAGCGCCACCACGCGACAGACGAATTCATGGCCGGGAATCATCGGTGGTTTGACGTAGCGAGGCTGCTCGGCATCGCCCCAGAACGAGGGTGCGCCGCGATAGGTCTTGATGTCGCCCATGCAGATGCCACACAGCTCGACCTTGGTCAGGATTTCGTCGGGGCCGGGAGTCGGCACATCCACGGTTTCCAACCGGTAGTCTTCCGGACCGTGGCAGACCACGGCCTGCATGGTTTTCGGGATGACCGGTGAAAGTTGTTCGGCAGTGCGTTCGGTGACGGTGGACATGACGATGAACCTCACGACAGAAAATGAATTACTGGATGCTATAGCCGCCGTCGATCACTACGTTTTCGCCGGTGATCATGCTGGCGGCGTCGCTGAGCAGGTACAGGGCCAGCCCGGCTATTTCCTCCGGCTGGGCGAAGCGGCCCGCCGGGATCTGCGTTTTGGCCCGTTCTCCGACTTCGCCCGCCCAGGCTTTTTTGCCCAGCGCGGTCTCGACGATGGTGGGCGAGATGGCGTTGACGTTGATGTGCGGCGCCCACTCCATGGCCAGGACTTTGGTCATGCCGACCACTGCGGCCTTGCTCGCGCAGTAGGCGACGTGCCTGTCCAGGCCAATGACCGCGGCCTGCGAGGCAAGGTTGACGATGCGTCCGCTGCCTTGGCCGAGCATGTGTCGCGCACAGGCCTGGGCGACGAAGAAACTGGCCTTGAGGTTGATGTCCAGCGTCGTGTCCCAGGCCTCTTCGCTGACGTCGACAGCCTTGTCCAGCAGGGCAACTCCGGCACTGTTGACCAGATAATCGATGCGCTTGAAATGCTCGAAGACGCTGTCGATGGTGCTGTTGACCTGATCGATCCGGCGCAGGTCGACGGCAATACCGAGGTGCCCGCTGCCCAGGCCGGCGGCAACCTCGGCCACTGCCGGATCACGGTCCAGCAGTGCGACCCGCGCCCCGCGTGCGACCAGCAGGCTGGCACAGGCAAGGCCAATCCCGGCTGCTCCGCCGGTGATGACCGCACAACGGCCATTGAGATCGAACGCCTTGTTCCAGAATTCAGACATGAAGATGACTCCTGTAGCGCTGTTTTTTTGAAGATTCAAACACGTTAGCTTTTGATTCTGGCCGAAGGCCGTGGGAGCGAACTTGTTCGCGAAGAGGCCGGTATGACCGCCGAAAATGCGTCGTTTGAAATACTGTCTTCGCGAACAAGCGAAGCGTCGCCCGGTTCGCTCCCACACCCTTCGGGCAGAAGCGGGAATCTCAGACCGGTTACTTGCCGCCGCTGACCTGCTTGTACAGCGCGTCGGCGTTGGCATCGGTGACTGGCACCCAGGGCAGGATGTAGTTCTTGTCGGTGCCATCGCCCCATTTGACGTCCTTGGCATAGCGCTCCCAGATCACTGACTGCGGCTTGTAATCCTTCCCGGCCAGGGTGCGAAGCGCGACATCGAGGGCACCCTGGGACTGGGCCTGGGCGTCTTGCAGGAAGGTCGTGATTTCGTTTTTCTTCGCCGCCTGGATGGCGTCAGGCATGCCGTCAATGGAGGTGATCGGCACATCGGAAGGCTTTAGATTGCGGGATTTCACCGCTTGCAGGGCGCCGAGAGCCATGTCGTCGTTTTGCGAAATGATCCCGGAAATGCCGCCGTTCTGATGCGCGTTGAGCCAGTCTTCAGTCAGGGTCTGGGCTTCGGCCCGGGACCAGTTGGCGGTCTTCTTCTCGATGATCTTCATGTCCGGGTGTTTGCTCAGGACCTCCAGTTCGCCTTTTTCCCGATCAATTTGCGCCGATTGGCCAATCGGTCCCTGGATGATCACCACATTGCCTTTGCCCTTGAGCTTGTCGACCATGGCCTGCGCCTGCAGCCGACCACCCTCGACATCGTCGTTGCCGACATAAGGCACCTTGTTGCCGGCAACCCGGGTGTTCGACGCGATGACCGGAATGTCGTTTTCCATTGCCCTGGCCACAGTGCCGACGCCGGCCTTGGTGTCGATGGGCACGAAAATGATCGCATCGTAATGCTGGGTGATCATGGTCTCTATTTGATTGTTCTGGGTCAGCGCATCGTAGTTACCGTCGAACACGGTGATTTTCACGGTGCCATCCTTGACCGCCGGATGCTCCTTGAGCTCACGCACCCAGTTCTGCATGAACTGGCCCTTGAGGCCATACACCGCCGCGCCGATCTTGTAGGTCTTGCCATCGGCGGCCATGGAGATACTGCTGGCAAGCAGGGAGAACGCCGCGACCGCGGCCAGGGATGTACCGAATTTCATGATGAGAACCTCGTTATTGTTGTAGTCAGTCGTTCATGCCGGTTTAGCGTTTTTTCTTGCGCCACACATCAATCAACACTGCAAACACGATGATCAGGCCCTTGGCGACCTGCTGGTAATAGGAGGACACGCCGAGCAGGTTCAGGCCGTTGTTGATTACGCCGATCAGCAGTGCGCCGAACAGCGTGCCGACGATGCTGCCGGTGCCTCCGGACAGACTGGTGCCGCCGATGACCACTGCTGCGATGGCGTCAAGCTCGTAGGACATGCCAGCCTGGGGCAGGGCGGAGGTGGTTCTGGCGGACAGCACTACACCTGCCAGTCCGGCGAGCAGCCCGGAAACCACGTACACCGAAAACATCACCTTGCGTACGCCGATACCAGAGGTGCGTGCGCTCTTTTCGTTGCCGCCGACGGCGTACACGTAACGGCCGTAGGTGGTGTAGCGCAGTACCATCCAGAAAATCAGCGCGACCACCGCGAAGATAATGATCGGCACACCAATCGGGCCGACGCGGCCGATACCCAGCGCCAGGTATTCTTCGGGCAGGTCGGTCACCGGGCTGCCGTCGTTGAGGATGAAGGTCATGCCGCGGGCAATACTGAGCATGCCCAGGGTGGCTACAAACGGTGGAATCGAAAGATTGGCAACCATGAAGCCATTGACCACGCCGAGCATGGCGCCGGCGAACATGCCCGCACTGACTGCTGCCAGCAAACCATAGCCCTGGGTGGCGACCAAGGCGCTGCACAATCCAGCGAACGCCAGAATCGAACCGACCGAAAGGTCGATGCCCTTGGTCAGGATCACGTAGGTCATGCCGACCGCGAGAATGCCGTTGATCGAGGTCTGGCGCAGGATGTCCATCCAGTTGCGCCAGGTCATGAAATATTCGCTGGCAAACGCCAGTACCAGGCACAACAGAATGAACACCAGCGGCAGCCCGAAACGGTCGAGAGACAGGCGCAGGCGGCTGCGTGGAGACGTGGAGGCTGGGGCAATGATGGTTTTGGCATTCATGAGGCAAGACTCAACAGGACTTCCTGGGAAAGATCGGCATCGCTGCTGATAGTCACCAGCCTGCCACCCTTGAACACGGCGATTCGGTCACTCAGGCGCAGCAGTTCCGGCGCTTCTGAAGAGACCACGATGGCGGCTCCGCCAGCGCGTACGAACTGATCCAGCAGGTGATAGATTTCCTGCTTGGCACCTTCGTCGATGCCCCGGGTCGGCTCGTCGCAGAGCAGGCACACCGGTTCGGTCGACAGGCATTTGGCGAGGACGACCTTCTGTTGGTTGCCGCCGCTCATCGACGCGACGGGCAGATCCAGCGACGTCGTCTTGATCTGCAGGCGCTTGACCATGTCTTCGGCCAGCTTGTGTTCCTTGCGGGCATCGATCAGCGACCAGTTCGACAGCTGCCGGTAAGCCGACAGCGCGATGTTGGACAGGATGCTGCCACTGAGTACCAGGCCGCTGTCCTTGCGGTCTTCGGTAACCAGTGAGACGCCCGCGCGAATGGTCGCTTTGGGCAGTCCGACCGGCATTGGCTTGCCTTGCAGGGTGACGCTGCCGGCGTCAGGGGTGGTCAGGCCGTACAGGCAGTTGAGGAACTCGCTGCGACCCGAGCCCATCAGCCCGTAAATACCGAGAATTTCGCCGTGACGCACTTGCAGGCTGATGTCTTCGAACTCGCCGTTGCGGCTCAGGCCCTCGACCTTCAGGCAGCATTCGACCGCGCATTCTCGGCCGACCTTGTGATCTATACGCTGCAATTCCTGGCCGACGATGCCGCGCACCAGGTGGGCCCGGTCGATATCGGCCATGCGTCCGCTTTCGACAAAGGCGCCGTCTCGAAAGATGCTGTAATCGTCGGCAATCTGTGCCAGTTCGCTGAGGCGGTGGGAAACATAGATGATGCCCGCGCCCCGGGCGGCAAGCCGGCGGATGGCCTTGAACAGTGTTTGCGCCTCACGCTCGCCGATGGCCGAAGTGGGCTCGTCCATGATCATTACCGAACAGTCATGGCTGAAGGCCTTGGCGATTTCCACCAGTTGTATCTGCGCCACACTCAGCAAATGCATGGGGCTGGTGGCGTCGACGTCGAATTCCAGTTCGTCCAGCAGTGCACGGGTGCGTCGGTTCAGTTCCTTGCTGTCGACAATGCACCCGGCCCGACGCGGCTCGCGGCCCAGCCAGATGTTCTCGGCGACGGTCATGAAGGGGATGGGTTCCAGCTCTTGGGTGATCATCGCAATCCCGGCAGCCAGGGCATCGCCGGGGCGATTGAACTGCACTGGCTCGCCGTTGAGCAGGATGGTCCCGGCATCGCGCTGGGTGATGCCCATCAGAATGCTCAGAAAAGTGGACTTGCCCGCGCCATTGCCGCCGCACAGGGCGTGCACGCTTCCGGCTCGCAATGAGAGACGCCCGTCACGCAAGGCGGGGATGCCAGCGTAAGCCTTGGTGACGTGTTCAGCCTGGAGCAGTAATGGCTTGGCCATTGGCGTGTCCTCGTGCTGTGAATTCTTATTAGGTGCTGATGCGTTGCTCAGTGAGCATATGTGTACCAAATGAAATTCTGATCAGTCAATCTGTTTCCTGTAAAAGTTTTCAAGTGTTCGTTTAAAGGCAATCCTGCGGCAGTTCTGAGCTTTTGTTCAGGATTTGTTGGAAAACTTGCTTGACAGAACCAGGCTAATGTTTCAGAAATGACTGATCGGAATTTCACCGATTGAACATTTGGTCAGATAATAAGACCTCGGCAGCGGAGCCTGATGCCATGAACACACCTTTCCCGGTGGCTATCGGATGTGATGAAGCGGGTTATGAACTCAAGGAATTGTTGAAGCGCCATATCGAGTCGCTGGGTTATCCGGTGACCGATTTCGGTACTCATTCCACGGCACCGGTGCTTTACCCGGACATCGCCCTGGCCGTGGCCACAGCCATTAATGCCGGGCAGCAGCGGCTTGGCGTGCTGGTCTGCGGGACCGGAATAGGCATGGCCATCTCCGCCAACAAGGTCTTAGGCATTCGTGCGGCCCAGGCCCACGACACCTACTCGGCTGAGCGGGCGCGCAAGAGCAACGATGCGCAAATTCTTTCCATCGGTGCACGGGTGATCGGCGCGGAACTGGCGAAAAGCATCGTCAAATCGTTCCTGGAGTCGGAGTTCGAAGCCGCGCGCTCCGGCGCCAAGGTCGAGCGCATCAACGCGATAGAGCGTGACGGGCATCAATAGTCAGTGGACGGGACAGGGCGCGAGTAGGGAGAATGTGCCTTTGACGCCGAAACGGAAGCCCGTCCACATGAGTGACAGTACCCAGCGCATGGCCAGCGACATCGATCTGATGACTGAAGTCGCGATGCTCTATTACCTTGAGAACGTCACTCAGGAAGCCATCGCCAAACGCTTTGACCTGTCGCGCGCAAAAGTCAGCCGACTGCTCAAACGCGCACGCGATGAAGGGATTGTCGAAGTACGGGTGCTGCAGCACCCGGCGATGAACAACGAGCTGGAACTGGCGCTGGTCGAACGGTTTCAGCTGGACAGGGCGTTGATTGCAGTCGACCACAGTGACCCGGATACTCAGCGCTCGGCGGTCGCCAGTCTGGTTGCCAACTACCTCAACAAGACCCTTGGTGACGGCATGATCGTCGCCGTGGGCATGGGCCGCAATGTGGGTGCGGTCGCGGACAACGTGTTCCTGCCGGTGACGCGCAACTGCACATTTGTCTGTGCTATTGGCGGCTCGCTCAAGGCGGGCGAGTACATGAACCCCGACCACATTTGCCGCCGTCTGGCGCTGCGGTTCGGTGGCGAAAGCGAAAGCCTGTACGCTCCGGCGCTGGTCGCCAACCCTGAGCTGCGCAGTATTCTGATCAGCAACGACACTGTGCGCTCGACGCTTGACCGCGCACGGCGTGCCGACATGGCGCTGATCGGCATTGGTGACATGAGCGAAAACAGCAACATGGTGCGCATGGGCTGGTTCTCTCCGCAGGAAATCGCTCAGGCCAGGCTGTCCGGCACGGTGGGCGACATGATGGGCTATGACTTCATCGACATTCACGGCCAGCCTGCGGTCAATGCCATACAGGGCAGGGTAATCGGCCTTACCGTGCAGGAATTGTTTCGTATCCCCGATGTAGTGGCCATTGCCAGCGAAAACACCAAGGCCGCCGCCACGCTGGGCGCCTTGCGTTCAGGCGTGATCAACACCCTGGCAACCACCGTCACCAACGCCCACACCATCCTTGCCCTGGATGACGCGACACGCAAAAACTGACACTACGGACGAAATCCGTGGTCGAAAATGTCGCGGCGCAAGATTGAATAACAATAAAGGGCAAGGAAGATGATTCTCAAAGTGACCGGTATCGTGATCGCGATACTCAGCCTCATTCTGCTGTTAATGGGCGCGCAATTGGTGGCTGCTGGCGGTTCACCGGCCTACTCGGTGATTGCCCTGGGTTTGCTGGCCACAGCAACCCTGGTATTCCTGAAAAGAAAATCGGCGCTTACCCTGTATGCCGTGATGATGTGGGGGATTCTGATCTGGATCATCTACGAAGTCGGCCTCGACAAATGGCAGTGGATTCCTCGCGGCGATCTGTTTGGACTGATCGGCCTGTGGCTGGCCATGCCTTGGGTAGTGCGGCCGCTTTATCAGGCGCGCTCAAGTACCGATAACCGTCGTTTTCACCCGTTGCTTGGCGGAACGCTTTGCGCAATGCTGCTGATCGTGATTGCGCTGATGTTTCACGATCCGTACCCGCAGCAGGGGAGGATCGACAACGTGGCGACCACCCGCAGCGCCGACTCGGCAGGCAGTGATTGGGCCGCGTATGGCGGAAGCAACGCGGGCCAGCGTTTCTCCAGCCTCAATCAGATCACCCCGGACAACGTCGGCAAGCTGTCGGTGGCCTGGGAATACCATACCGGCGACCTGCGTGATGAGGACAAGGACGCCGGTGAGTACACCTTTGAAGCCACGCCGCTCAAGATCAACGATCGGGTGTACGTGTGCACGCCTCATAACGAAGTGCATGCACTGAACCCGCAGACCGGGCAACTGGCCTGGAAATACACCCCCGAGAAAAAACGCTCGTACCTGCAGCAGCACCAGACCTGCCGCGGCGTCAGCTACTATTCTGCGGCCTCCAGCCCGGCTGGCCAGCCACAACAGCCTGCTCAATGCGCCAAACGCATCATTACCGCCACCGCAGACGCCAGACTGGTAGCGCTTGATGCCGACACCGGCAACCTGTGCAGCGACTTCGGCAGCGGCGGTGTGATCGACTTGAGCGTCAACATGGGCACCATCCGCCCGCACGCGCTCATGCAGACCTCCGCGCCACTGATTGCGGGCGAACTGATCGTGATCGGCAGTTCGATCATGGATAACGGTTATAACGACGGCAACCCGTCCGGAGTGATTCGCGCCTACGACGTCATCACTGGCAGGCTGGTGTGGAATTTCGATCCGCAAAATCCGAAAAACACCCAACCCATAGCGGCTGACCAGAGCTATCCGCAGGACACGCCGGTCGCCTGGGCAACCCTGAGCGCCGATGTCAAAAACGGTCTGGTGTACGTCCCGTTCGGCAACGCTTCGCCCGACGAAACCGGCACTCGGCGTAACCCTGACAGCAATACCGAGCAGTTTCGCGATGCGCTGGTGGCTCTTGACCTGAAAACCGGTGCGCTGCGCTGGAGATTCCAGACTTCGAACAACGACCTCTGGGATCGCGATAACCCATCACAGCCCTCACTGCTGGACCTGGGAAAGGACGGCAACCGCCAGCCCGCGGTGGTATTACCGACCAAAGTCGGCAATATTTTCGTGCTTGACCGACTGACCGGCGAGCCGATCGTGCCTGTCGATCAGGTCAGTGTGCGCACCGAGGGTGGTGTCGACGGCGAGCGCTTTGCACCCACCCAGCCGGTCTCGCGACTTAACTTCATTCCTCCCGTACTGACCGAGAAGTCCATGTGGGGGGTTACGCCTTTTGACCAGATGGCTTGCCGGATCGCCTACAACAGACTTCGTTATGACGGCAATCCGTGGACACCGGCCACCGAGTCGGGATCATTGATCTATCCCGGCAACATAGGCGTGTTCAACTGGGGCTCGGTGGCCGTCGATCCTGACCGCCAGGTGCTGATCGCCGCACCGGTACGTCTGGCGTATGTCTACAACCTGATCAAGCGCCCCGAGCAGGCCCAGGAAAAACGTCTGTTCACTCAGGAAGGCAAACCCTACTGGAACGAGAACTTCGACGGGGACTATGCCATCCGTATTTCCAGATTCGCCTCAAGCCTTGGCATCCCGTGCACAGCGCCACCGTGGGGAACCATGGCCGGGGTCGATCTCACGACCGGCAAGACCCAATGGATGCGCCGGGTCGGCACGACCAAAAACCTCAAGACCAGCTTCATGCAGGAGCGTTTCCCGGTTGGCTTTCCAATGGGCATGGTCGCCCATGGCGGTCCGATGGTGACAGCAGGCGGATTGGCCTTTCACGGTGCAACGGCGGATAACTTTTTCCGCGCCTATGACGTCAATAATGGCGAAATGCTCTGGGAGCATGAGTTGCCCGCAGGCGGACAATCCATTCCTTCGACGTATACCGGCAACGACGGCAAGCAGTACGTGGTCATTGCTGCCGGCGGTCACGGATCGCTCGGTACGACATTGGGCGACAGCGTGATTGCCTTTCGGATTGATTGAAGGCAGAGGCGTATGCGCGAGAAGGGCCTCTAATGGCCCTTTTTTCGTGGGGCGTATCGCTGCCGGTCAGGCACCAGAACATGCGAGCTTCAATCACCCGCCATCCAGCGTGCCAGACCATGTCGTCCGCTGACGCCCAGTTTGGCGGTAGCGCGCTTGAGGTAGGTCTCCACCGAACTGTTCTTGACCTTGAGGCGCTGTGCCATTTCCGCCACGGTGCCGCCGGTCAGCAAGCCCAGGCAGACTTCCTGCTCGCGTGCTGAAAGTGTGACCGAGTCCTGTGCCAGCCTGCCACTGAAGGCCTGATCCAGCGAACCAGGTTCCGGCTCGAGCCGCGCGGCGTTGCTGCTGGACTGAGCAAGACTCTGTGCGTGATGCTCGACCAGTGGCAGCAGCGTGTCGGAGAGACTCTTGAGCAAGGACAGCTCAGTCAGGGAAAACGCCCGCAGCGCGGTCAGCCGATAAAAGCAGATGATCAGTCGACGTTCACCGTGGCTGGACACCAGATTGCACTGGTGGGTGTTGTGCTGAGGGTGTTGCGCGCTCAGCGGGGTCCTGAGCTGGACAAGCAGCGGGTCCTGCATGTTCAGAATGCTCGAGAGCAGAGGATGGCCGGTGTCCTCGCTGTGGGGAGGATCATGCTGCAGGCCCGCGCTGCCCAGCAGATTGATACGACTGATACTGCTCTCGCGCAGGTCCAGCGTCCATTCACTGAGGCCAAGCCCGTGAATGGGCACCAGCGAATCCACCAATTGCAGCATGTGCCCGGCAAAAGTGTCGTCGCCTGTACTGGATACCAGCTTGGCCAGTTGCAGATAAAAGCGTGGGTCGTCGTTGTACTCGAAATGTTGCGCCGTGTTCATCTTGAGCTTTCCTGATTCCGACCGCGCAAAGACGGACCATGTCGACTGCTGCGCGGCAACTACTGATTGCACTTACTGATAAGCCTGATGATGGCACTTGGTCTTTGGGTATTCAGCCTAAGCTTTCATCCTGCGTCTGTAACAAAAAACAGGGACAGGATTGCAATCCGCCGAAAGTGTATCTGCGCTGGCATTTGGCCGTACGGCACTGTCCGGGTTTAAGGGGCCATACACAGCTGGGACGGCAGTGCTTAATCCGCTGCCTACCTGCCAAGAAGGACCTTGAGTCATGCTCGCCTCCAGCGCCGCAACATTCCCATTGACTGCTGCTCAGCGCGACGTCTGGCTTGATCAGATCAGCCGCGGTGACTCTCCGCTTTATAACATTGGCGGCTATCTGCAACTGTCCGGAGCGGTTGACCCGGCAACCCTGCACAAGGCGCTGGAGCAACTGGTTGGTGCACATGAGGCGCTGCGCACGGTGCTGATGCCGGGTGCCGGAGCGGATGGCGTGCCGCTTCAGACTTATGCGGCCTCCATGCCGGTGTCACTGCCATTTTACGACCTCGGCAGCCACCCCGAGCCGGAGCAGGCAGCGCGAGCACTGATCAACGACAACATGCGCCGCCCGTACGTGCTCGACGGCAGCCCGCTACTCGACTTTTGCCTCATCCGTCTGGCGGATGATCGCCACTGGCTGGCAGGCCAGGCCCACCACCTGATTCTCGATGGCTGGGGTTTCGCACAGTTGTTCAAGTCCCTGGGTGAGCTTTACAGCGCATTGATGGCAGGTAAAGACCTCGAACTGGTTGCACCGGGGTACAGCGACTTCATTGCAGACGATGCCCGGTATCAGGCGTCAGAACGCTATTCGCTGGACAGGGCCTATTGGCTGGAGAAATACCGCGATTTGCCGGAGCCGTTGCTGGTGTCGCGCTATCACAACCGCCGGGCGACTGACCCGGCGCCGTCCCATGCCTGGGTGCAGCCGCTTCCCGGCACCTTACATGCGCGCATGAAACAATTTGCCGAGCACCACAACGCCTCTGCGTTTCATGTACTGCTGGCGGTTCTGCATGTCTATTTCACGCGCACTGCGCAACGCGACGAGTGGATTGTCGGGCTGCCGCTGCTCAACCGCAGCGGCGCGCGCTTCAAGGCGACGCTGGGTCACTTCGCTCAGGTCAGTGCCGTGCGCATGGCTTTCGACGACGGGCTGGACTTCGCTGCCTTGGTGGTCGAGGTGCGTGACGCACTGAAACGTGACTTCCGTCATCAGCGCTTCCCCTTGAGCGAGCTCAATCGCAGCCTCGAATTGTCGCGTGAGGGACGGGCGCAACTGTTCGAAGTTTCGGTGTCCTACGAGCTGGAGGACCACGGTTATTGCTACACCGATGCGCAGGCGCGGACGGTAAAAGTGTCCAATGGTTACGAGGCGACGCCGCTGGCCATCCACTTGCGCAGCAACAGTTGCAACGACGATGCCTCGCTGCACCTGGTTCACCACCGTGCCTGGATCGATGACGACGAGGCCTCGTCGATTGCCGGACGTTTGCTGCACGTTCTGGAACAGGGGCTGGAAAACCCGGCTTTGAAGATTCAGGACTTCCACCTGTCTGCACGTGCCGAGCAATTGCAACTGCAGACCTGGAATCAGACTGAAACGGCTGTGGGCGACGAGCAACTGATTCATCGACGCATCGAACAGCAGGCCCGTACTCGCCCCTATGCCGTGGCGGCGATATTCCAGGGGCAACACCTGACCTACGCGCAACTCAACCGGCAGGCCAATGCCCTGGCTCAGCGCCTGATCTACCAGGGCGTACGCCCTGACGATCGCGTGGCAATCGTTTCGCGCCGTGGCCTGGAAACCCTGGTAGGGCTGTTGGCCATCCTCAAGGCGGGGGCGGCTTATGTGCCCATCGACCCGTCGCACCCGCGTGAACGCCTGCATTATCTGCTCAGTGACAGCGCGCCGGTGGTGGTGCTGACCCTGTCTTCGCTGGCCGAGCGTCTGCCGCCGCTGGCAATGCCGCTGATTGAGCTGGACCATTGCACCGGCGGCCAGGGTGCCGAGAATAATCCGCAGGTAGCGGGGCTGGGCAGCGACAATCTGGTCTACGTCATTTACACATCCGGCTCCACAGGCCAGCCCAAAGGCGTGATGGTAGAGCATCGAACCCTGGCCAATCTGGTTGACTGGCACTGTCAGGCTTTCGATGTGAAGGCGGGTAGTCATACTTCTTGCCTGGCCGGCTTCGGTTTTGACGCGATGGCCTGGGAGGTCTGGCCGACCCTGTGTGCTGGTGCAACCCTGCATCTGGCGCCGGTCCAGGACGGTGGTGAGGACATTGAAGCCATGCTCGACTGGTGGCGCGCGCAACCGCTGGACGTGAGCTTTCTTCCCACCCCGGTGGCCGAGTACGCCTTCAGCCAGAATCACGACCATCCGACCTTGCGTACGCTGCTGATCGGCGGCGATCGTCTGCGCCAGTTCACTCACAACCGCCGTTATGCCGTCGTCAACAACTATGGTCCGACCGAAACCACCGTTGTCGCCACCTCCGGTCAGGTGCAGGCCAATGGCGCGCTGCACATTGGCGGCCCCATCGCCAACACCCGTGTTTACGTACTCGACAAGCACTTGCAAGCGATGCCCGTCGGAGTACCCGGTGAGCTTTACATTGGCGGTGAGGGTGTTGCGCGGGGCTATCTGAACCAGCCGCAACTCACCGACGAGCGCTTTGTTGCCGACCCGTTCAGCGATGTCGCGCAGGCACGTATGTACCGTAGTGGCGATCTTGTACGCTGGAACGGCGACGGGACTCTGGATTACCTGGGCCGTAACGACGACCAGGTGAAGATTCGAGGCATGCGCATTGAGCTGGGCGAAATCGAGTCGGTGCTGGCCAGTCTGGACGGTGTGAAAGACGCAGTCGTGCTGGTTCGCGATCTCCATCTGCTTGCCTGGTTCACCGAAACCGCCACGGTCGACACCGACACGCTGTCAGCGGCAATGCGCGCACGTCTGCCGGGCTACATGGTGCCGCGTGCCTTTACCCGGCTGGCGTCGCTGCCATTGACGGCCAACGGCAAACTTGACCGTCGTGCGATGCCCGATCCCGACCCGGCGTACCTGCTCGGCAACGCTTATGAAGCACCACAGGGCGAAGTGGAAATCGCCATGGCGGTCATCTGGGCACAAGTGCTGGGCATCGAGCGCGTAGGGCGGCACGACAACTTTTTCGAACTGGGCGGCCATTCACTGCTGGCCGTCAGTCTGGTAGAGCAACTGCGCAAGGCCGGACTCAAGGCGGATGTGCATGTGCTGCTCAGCCAGCCGACACTGGCCGCTCTGGCGGCATCTCAGACGGACGTCAACACCTTCAAAGTGCCGGCAAACCTTATTCCGGCAGGCTGCAAGCAGATCACTCCGGGCATGTTGAGTCTGGTGGCGCTCGAACAGTCAGCCATTGACCGCATCGTCGCCAGCGTACCGGGCGGTGCTGCCAATGTGCAGGATATCTACCCGCTGGCACCGCTGCAGGAAGGCATTCTCTATCACCACCTGATCGCAGAGCACGGCGATACCTATCTGCTGCAATGGCGCCTGGCGTTCGACACGCCGGAGCGCCTGTATAGTTGGGCCGCGGCCTTGCAGGAGGTTATCGACCGCCACGATATCCTGCGCACCTCAGTGGTATGGCAAGGCCTGGAAAGCCCGCAACAGGTGGTCTGGCGCAATGCCGAGCTGACAGTACAAGCCATCGAGTTCGAGGCCGAAGACCCCGAAACGGCTGTCATCGACCGTCTGCAACGCCAGTTCGACGCTCGTCATCATCGACTGGATCTGACCCAGGCCCCCTTGATGCGTCTGGTGCATGCCCAGCAATCGTCGAGCGGCGAAACCGTCGCCATTCTGCTCTTCCACCATCTGGTGCTGGATAACACGGCGATGGAGATCGTCAGCCGCGAGATGCAAGCGTTGCTGTTCGGCCACCGCTATGACTTGAAAACGCCAGTGCCGTATCGCAACTACGTCGCGCAAGTACGCCTGGCCAATGATGAGGCAAGCCACACAGCGTTTTTCACTGAAATGCTCGGTGACGTCGATGAGCCAACCCTGCCTTTTGGCATACAGGACGTACACGCCGATGGCAGTGGCATCGAGGAGGAGCGACGGGCCCTCGACCCTGAGCTGGCGCTGCGGCTGCGCGAACAGGCACGCCAGCTCGGGGTGAGCGCTGCAAGTCTGATGCACGTCGTATGGGCGCGGGTTCTGGGCGTGCTCGCCAATCGTCGCGACGTGGTGTTCGGCACTGTGTTGCTGGGACGCATGGGCGGTGAGGGCGCTGATCGGGCACTCGGTGTGTTTATCAATACCTTGCCGCTGCGCGTGGATACGGCGCAGGACACTCGTTCAGCCGTCAAAGCGGTCCACACGAAGCTGTCTGCGCTGATCGCTCACGAGCAGGCTTCACTGGTACTCGCCCAAGGCTGCAGTGCGGTGGCATCAGGTTCCCCGCTGTTCAGTGCCTTGCTCAATTATCGCCACAGCGGGGAGGTAAAACCGCAGGACGGCGAAGGGCTCTGGCAAGGCGTGCGGGTGCTCGGTGGCGATGTACGCAGCAACTACCCGCTGACCCTCTGCGTGGACGATCTGGGCGAAGGTTTCGACCTGCATATGCTGGCGCAGCAGGGTATGGGAGCCGAGCGTATCGCTGGCTGGGTGCTCAACACGCTGGAGCATCTGCTGGACACTCTGGAACAGGCGCTGCCGCTGCGGCTGGAGAACGTAGCGATTCTCGATGCGGCAGAGCGCAACCATTTGTTGCTCGATTTCAATGGCAGCGAGCAGCCGTTCCCGCAGGACTGCACCGTGAATGCGTTGATCGAAGCGCAGGCTGCCAGCCAGCCAGACAGCCCAGCGGTGATTCAGGGCGGCCATGTCCTGACCTACGCTCAGCTCAACCAGCGCGCCAATCGCCTGGCCCACCATCTGATGGGGCTGGGCGTCAAAACCGATGAACGCGTTGCCCTGTGCCTGCACCGTGGTCCCGAACGCCTGGTTGCCATGTTGGCGGTGCTCAAGGCCGGTGCGGCCTACGTGCCGGTCGACCCGGTCTATCCGGCTGAGCGTATTGCCTACCTCCTACAGGACAGCGCGCCCCGCGTGGTTCTGACTGAAAACTTGACTCATGATCTGGCCGGCGATACTGCCCGGGTGAACATCGAGCAGGCTGACTGGCCTGGCTCTTCCGGCAATAACCCCTGCGTTGCGGACCTTGATGCGCAAAAACTGGCGTACGTCATCTACACCTCCGGCTCCACCGGTCAGCCCAAGGGCGTCATGGTCGAGCACTGCACGCTGGTCAATCTGGTGCACTGGCACTGTCAGGCGTTCGCTCTGCAGGCTGGCAGTCATACGGCGAGCGTGGCCGGTTTCGGCTTCGACGCCATGGCCTGGGAAGTGTGGCCGGCGCTGTGTGCCGGTGCAGTGCTGCATCTGCCACCGGCCGAAGTCGGCAACGAGCACGTCGATGAACTGCTCGACTGGTGGCTGGAACAGCCACTTCAGGTCGGTTTCCTGCCCACCCCGGTGGCCGAGCAGGCCTTCAGACGCCCGCGCCAGCACCCGACGCTGCGCACGTTGCTGATCGGCGGCGACCGTCTGCGCCAGTTCGACAGCGACCCTGGCTTCGCCGTGATCAACAATTACGGCCCGACTGAAACCACTGTGGTGGCGACCTCTGGTGCCGTGCAGCCGGGCGGCCCGTTGCATATCGGCGGCCCGATCACCAACACTCGCGTGTATGTGCTGGACGAGCAGTTGCAGCCGGTGCCGGTGGGTGTCGTCGGCGAGCTGTATATCGGTGGCGCGGGGGTTGCCCGTGGCTATCTGAATCGTCCGCAAATGACCGAAGAGCGTTTTATTGCCGACCCGTTCAGTGCCGCAACGCAGGCGCGCCTGTATCGCAGCGGCGATCTGGTGCGCTGGAATGCCGATGGCAGCCTCGACTACCTGGGGCGTAACGACGACCAGGTGAAAATTCGCGGCATGCGCATCGAGCTGGGCGAAATCGAGTCGGCGCTGGCCAGTCAGGCCGAGGTGCAGGACGCTGTGGTGCTGGTGCGCGGTGAACGTTTGCTGGCCTGGTTCACCGAAAACGCTCCTGTCGAACCCGAAGCGCTGCGCGAAGCGTTGCGTGCACGTCTTCCCGCGCACATGGTGCCGCTGGCCTTCACACGCCTGGACGCGCTGCCGCTGACCAGCCATGGCAAGCTTGACCGCCGTGCCTTGCCGGACCCGGAGCTGGAAGCGCTGACCAGTCAGGCCTACGAGGCACCCGTGGGTGCAACGGAGATCCTTATGGCTGATCTCTGGGCGCACGTGCTTGGCCTGGAAAAAGTCGGCAGGCATGACAACTTCTTTGAACTGGGCGGCCACTCGCTGCTGGCGGTCAGTCTGGTCGAGCGCCTGCGCAACGCCGGACTCAGCGTCGATGTACGTGTCCTGCTCGGCCAGCCGACCGTCGCCGCGCTGGCCGCATCCGTGGGTAAAGGGCGTGAAGTCCCGACGCCGCTCAATCGCGTTCCGGCCGGTTGCACCCACATCACGCCAGAGCTGCTGAGCCTGTCACAGCTCGACCAGACGACCATCGAGCGCATTGTCGCCACGGTGCCTGGCGGTGCGGCCAATATTCAGGAAATCTACCCGCTGGCGCCCCTGCAGGAAGGCATCCTCTATCACCACCTGACTGCCGAGCAGGGCGACCCGTACTTGCTGCAATTGCGCATGAACGTCGACAGCCCGGAGCGTCTGGAGGCAGTGGCCGCTGCCTTGCGCAAGGTCATCGCGCGGCACGACAGTCTGCGCACGGCGATCGTCTGGGAAGGCCTGGAAACGCCGCAACAGGTGGTCTGGCGCCAGGCGGATCTGCTTGTCGAGCGTGTGACAATGGCGCAAATCGACACCCCGGCGGGCGCGGCGCGTATGGACTTGAGCTGTGCGCCGCTGATCCGCCTGGCCTACTGCCCGGACGCGGAAGGCCCAGGCCTGTCGGCAACGCTGCGCTTCCATCACATTGTGGTGGACGCCACTGCACTCGAAGTCATGCGCGAAGAAATGCTCGCCCATCTGCGCGGCGAGCCGGGCCCGACTCAGCCCGCTGTGCCGTATCGCAACTATGTGGCTCAGGCACGCCTGGGTGTCAGCGAGGCGGAGCATGAGGCATATTTCCGCGAACAACTGGGCGATATAGACGAGCCGACGTTGCCATTCGATCTGCGCGATGTGCAGGGTGACGGCTGTTGCATCGAGGAAGCCCAGCAGGTGCTGCCCGATGCGTTGCTACAGCGCCTTCGCAGTCAGGCACGGCAACTGGGTGTCAGCGTCGCCAGCCTGTTGCATCTGGCCTGGGCGCGGGTTCTGGGCGCGGCCACCGGCAATGACCGCGTGGTATTCGGCACTGTGCTGCTGGGTCGTTTGCAGGGCGGTGCGGGTGCCGACCGTGGTATGGGCATGTTCATCAATACGCTGCCGTTGCGGGTCGATCTGGGCAACCTCAGTGTGCGCGACGGCGCACGTGCCACGCATGCCCGACTGGCGGCACTGCTTGGCCATGAGCACGCATCCCTGGCTCAGGCACAGCGCTGGAGCGGGGTGGCAGCGCCATTGCCGTTGTTCAGTGCAATCCTCAACTATCGACACGCAGCAGGCCAGGCGCGCCAGGATGCGCAGCTCGATGCATGGCAAGGCCTGGAGATTCTGACCAGCGAGAAGCACACCAACTACCCGTTGAGCCTCAACGTCGACGATCTGGGCGACAGCCTGCGTCTGAGCGTTACCGTGCCACCCCGGGTAGGGGCGCAACGTATCTGTGCTTATGTGCAGCAGACGCTGGTGACCATGCTTGACGCCCTTGAAGGCCAGCCGGATCTACCGGTGCAGCACCTGTCGGTACTCGGCGCTGAAGAGCGGCAGCGTTCGCTGGTCGACTTCAACGCCACGGCGATCCACCACGATCTTCAGCAAACCCTGCACGGGCTGTTCGAAGCCCAGGCGGTGCGTACGCCGCAGGCGATAGCCCTGCGCGCCGGACGTGCACAATTGAGCTATCGCCAGCTCAATGAACAGGCCAACAGCCTGGCTCATCACCTGATCGATCTGGGCGTGCGGCCCGATCAACGGGTCGCGATCTGCGTCGAGCGCGGCCTGTCGATGGTGATCGGTCTGCTGGCGATCCTCAAGGCCGGTGGCGCTTACGTACCACTGGACCCCAGCTACCCGCGCGAGCGTTTGCAGTACATGGTCAAGGACAGCACACCGGTCGCCTTGCTGGTACAAGCCGGCACCCGCGATCTGCTCGACGACGAGCACGCCCTGCGGATCGATCTGGACAGCGTGACCTGGGACGCACAGCGTAATCAGAATCCGCGCGTTACCGGCCTGACCGCGGAGCATCTGGCGTATGTGATCTACACCTCGGGCTCCACCGGCACGCCGAAAGGAGTGATGGTCGAGCACCGCAACGTCAGCAACCTGGTGCAGTGGAGCTCGGTATTGTGCCCACCCAGCTCGGACACCGTCTTGCTGCAAAAGACCCCGATCAGCTTCGACGCCTCGGTCTGGGAGATCTTCTGGCCACTGAGCAGTGGTATTGCGCTGGTGCTCGCGCGTCCTGACGGCCAGCGCGATCCTGCCTACCTGGCGCAAGTGATTCAGGAACGCCAGGTCAGCGTGGTGCAGTTCGTTCCTGCGCTGTTACAGCAGTTCCTCGATCTGCCGCAGAGCAGCGCGTGCAGCAGCCTGACCGACGTGGTCTGCGGGGGCGGTGAGCTGACCGTGGAGATGGCCGCGCAGCTACGCAAACGTTTGCCAGAGGTACGCCTGCACAACGTGTACGGCCCGACCGAAACCACCGTCGATTGCAGTGTCTGGACGCTGCGACCCAACGAAGCTGTGCCGGACAGCGCCTTGCCTATCGGGCGTCCGATCAGCAACACGCGGCTTTACGTGCTCGATGCCCATGACCAGCCCGTACCGCAGGGGGTTATCGGCCAGCTGCATATCGGCGGTGCCGGGGTGACGCGTGGCTACCTGAACCTGCCAAAGACCGACGCCGAGCGTTTTATCGACAGCCCCTTCGTGACGGGTGATCGCCTGTACCGCAGTGGCGATCTGGTACGCCAGCGGGCAGACGGTAACCTCGAGTTCCTTGGCCGCAACGACGATCAGGTGAAGATCCACGGATTGCGTATCGAACCGGGCGACATTCAGGCCTGCCTGATCAACCATCCGCGTATCGAACAGGCAATCGTTCTGGTGCGCGACGAGCAACCGGGCGGGCAGCGGCTGGTGGCCTATTACACCGGCACACAGCTGCCGGTCGAGACCTTGCGTGAGGTGCTGCGCGCGCAGTTGCCGGATTACATGGTGCCCGCACTGTTCGTGCATCTGGATGCCATGCCCCTGAGCCCCAACGGCAAGCTGGATCGCAAGGCGCTGCCTGCGCCCGGGCAGGATGCGCTCCTGACCCGCCCTTATGAAGCACCGCAAGGCGAAACCGAAGCCTTGCTGGCCAGGCTCTGGAGCGAACTGCTCGGGGTTGGGCAGGTCGGCCGTCATGACAACTTTTTCGAGCTGGGCGGTCATTCGCTGCTGGCGGTGAGTCTGACTGCGCGCCTGCGCCAGGAAGGCATCGAGGCCGATGTACGGGCGCTTTTCGAACAACCTACGCTGGCGGGCTACGCAGCCATCACAGAGAACATGGAGATTACCCTGTGAGCATCAACGAACTCTTGGCGACACTCAAAGCTCACGAAATCCACCTGACGGTCAAGGACGGTCAATTGGTGGTACAGGGCAATCGCCGTGCCTTGACCGAGAACGGGCTACTTGAACATCTGCGTGAGCATAAGCCGGCGCTGATCGAGCTCATCGAACAGGGCGATTATCAGAACGGCAAGCGCGGCGCACCGGCATTGCCAGCCAACGGCATCGAACAGGGTTGCGAGCTAATCACCCCCGCAATGGTGACGCTGGTGGACCTTGATCAGGCGGCTATCGACCTGTTGATGGACGCGATACCGGGAGGTGCCGCGAATGTCCAGGACATCTACCCGCTGGCGCCGCTGCAGCAGGGCATTCTTTACCACCACGTCACCGCCACCCAGGGCGATCCCTATGTCATGCAGGTGCAATTCGCCTTTTCCGATCAGGCACGTCTGAACGCGTTCGCCGAGGCGTTGCAAACCGTCATTACCCGGCATGACATTCTGCGTACGTCGGTGCACTGGAAGGGGCTGGAAACCCCGGTGCAGGTGGTCTGGCGCCACGCTGAACTGAAGGTCGACCGCTCGCCGCTCGCGGCAGACCTGACGATGGACCTGGGCCAGGCGCCGCTGATGCGCCTGGTCTGCCATGCCCCTGCGGCAGGGCAACGGGTCGAAGCTACGCTGCTGTTCCACCACATTGCCATGGACCACAGTGCCCTTGAGGTGGTGCGCCATGAAATACAGGCCTGCCTGTCAGGGCAAGCCGAAATGCTGGGCGTACCGGTACCGTTTCGCAACTATGTCGGACAGGCGCTGCTGGGCGTCAGCGAAGCTCAGCATGAAGCGTTTTTTCGCGAAATGCTGGGTGATCTCGACGAACCGACACTGGCCTACGGCCTGCAGGATTTGAGCGGTGAGGGAGATGCCATCGAAGAGCACAGCGTCACGCTCGATCAGCAGTTGTGTCAGCGCCTGCGCGCTCAGTCGCGAACCCTGGGCATCAGTGTCGCCAGCCTGTTCCATCTGGGCTGGGCACGGGTGCTGGCGGGCCTCGCCGGACAATCGCAGGTGGTATTCGGCACCGTGCTGATGGGACGCCTGCTGGGTGCCGAAGCCACAGAGCGGGCGCTGGGCATCTTCATCAACACATTGCCGCTGCGCCTCGATCTGGCTGAGCAGGGCGTGCAAGCCGCAGTGCGCGCCACCCATCAGCGCCTGACCGCGCTGATGCGCCACGAACACGCACCGCTGGCACTGGCGCAGCGCTGCAGTGGGGTAAAGGCGCCGACGCCGTTGTTCAACGCGTTGCTCAACTACCGCCACAGTGCGCCGGCGCAGGCGTCCGGTGAAACATGGCAAGGCATTGAAGTGCTACAGGCTCAGGAGCGCAGCAATTATCCGCTGGTACTGAGCGTCGATGATCTGGGTGAAGCCTTTGGCTTGACGGCACAAGCCACCGCAGGCATCGACCCGCAAAGCATTTGCGCCTATATGCAATGGACCATGGAAAGCGTGGTCGATGCGCTGGAGCAGACGCCGCAGATGCCGGTCGAACAGCTTGATATCGTGCCTGCCAGCGAGCGTGCGCGGTTGTTGCTGGACTTCAATGACCGACGTGCCGACTACGAACGCAGGCTGACGATTCATCAGCGTATCGAACAGCTGGCAGAGCAGCAGCCTGACGCCATTGCCGCACGGGTAGGTGCACAACACCTGAGCTACCGCGAGCTGAACGCGCGGGCCAATGCGCTCGCCAATCATTTGCTCAGTCTTGGCGTACAATCCGATGACCGTGTGGCGGTGGTAGCGCGGCGCAGCCTGGAGACGCTGGTCGGCTTGCTGGCGGTGCTCAAGGCCGGTGCGGGCTATGTGCCGGTCGATCCGGCGCACCCGGATGAGCGCATTGCCTATCTGCTCGGCGACAGCGCGCCGGTTGCGGTATTGGCTCAACCGGCGTTTGTCGAACGCCTGCAAGGGTTGGGCCTGGCGGGATTGAACACCCCGCTGATCGAGCTGGACCTGGCAAACTGGCCGGAGCAGCAAGACAATCCTCATATCGCCACGCTCGATGCGACCCATCTCGCCTATGTGATCTACACCTCGGGCTCGACCGGCCAACCCAAGGGCGTGATGGTCGAACACCGCTCGCTGAACAATCTGATCGACTGGCACCGTGAGGCCTTCGATCTGCACGCGGGCAGTCATACCGCCAGTGTGGCGGGCTTCGGTTTCGACGCCATGGCCTGGGAAATCTGGCCGGCCTTGTGCGCCGGGGCGACGCTGCACCTGCCACCGGCCGAAATCGGCAATGAGCAGCTCGATGCGCTGCTTGACTGGTGGATCGCCCAGCCACTGCAGGTCGCTTTTCTGCCCACTCCGGTGGCCGAATACGCTTTCAGTCGCAATCTGCGTCATCCAACCCTGCGCACGCTGCTGATCGGCGGTGACCGGCTACGCCAGTTCCATCGCGATCCCGGCTTTGCGGTGATCAACAATTATGGCCCCACCGAAACCACGGTGGTCGCCACCTCCGGTCGCTTACTACCCGACGGCAGCCTGGACATCGGCAAACCGGTCGCCAACACCTCGATTTACCTGCTTGATGAACGCCAACAGTTGGTCCCGCTCGGGGTACCGGGCGAGCTGTATATCGGCGGCGACAGTGTCGCCCGCGGTTATCTGAATCAACCGCAACTGACAGCAGAACGCTTTATGCATGACCCGTTCGCCGGGCAACCACAGGCGCGCATGTACCGCACTGGGGATCTGGCGCGCTGGAATGCTGATGGCACCCTGGAATATCTGGGTCGTAATGACGATCAGGTGAAAATTCGCGGGGTGCGCATCGAGCTGGGAGAAATCGAAAACCAGTTCAGCCAGTTGCCGGGTATCGAGGAAGCACTGGTACTGGCTCGTGAAGACGAACCGGGGCAACCACGGCTGGTGGGCTACTTCACCGAGCGTGCAGGCGCTGTCGCCAGCAGCGTGGAACAATTGCGTACCGCGCTGCTGGCCCGTCTGCCGGGTTATATGGTGCCCGGTGCATTGGTGCGCCTGGACAGCTGGCCGTTGACGGCCAATGGCAAGGTTGACCGCCGTGCCTTGCCGGTACCCGACCGCGCCGCGCTGTCGACCGGCGAATACCAGGCCCCGCAAGGCGATCTGGAGAGCGCACTGGCCCTGATCTGGAGCGAATTGCTGCAGGTCGAGCGAGTAGGGCGTCATGACCGTTTCTTCGAGCTGGGCGGTCATTCGCTGCTGGCCATGCGCATGGTTTCTCAGGTACGTCAGCGCCTGTCACTGGAACTGGCCCTTGGCGACCTGTTTGCCGACAGTTCGCTGATCGCGGTCGCACACTGCCTGACCGCTGCCGCGCGCAGTCAGTTGCCGGTCATCGAAGTGCAGCCACGCAATGGTCCTGTACCTTTGTCTTCTGCTCAACAGCGCATCTGGTTCATGGCGCAAATGGAAGATGCCAACAGCGCCTACAACATCTCGCTGGGCCTGAAACTGAGCGGTCCGCTGGACAGTCGAGCATTGACGCGTGCGCTGGAACGTATTGTGGCCCGCCACGACAGCCTGCGCAGCCGCTTCAGCCAGGAAGACGACAATGCCTGGGTACAGGCAGCGCCGGTGAATGAAGTGCCGCGCATCTGCTGGCAGGATTTACGCGATCAGGACCCGCAAGCGCTGCAGGCAGTGATCAGGGAAGAGGCCGCGCAGCCCTTCGACCTGCAACACGACCTGCCGATCCGTGGCCGTTTGCTGTGTCTGGCTAAAGACCGTCACGTCTTGTTGCTGACCGTGCATCACATCGTTGCTGACGGCTGGTCGCTGGGCGTACTGACCCGCGAGCTGACCGCGCTCTACCAGGCGTTCAGTCAAGGGCAGGACGATTCACTGCCCGCGCTGGCGCTGCAATATGGCGATTACGCCGTGTGGCAACGCAACTGGCTGGACGACGAGCGGTTGAGTCATCAGGCCGATTATTGGCAGCAGACCCTGACGGGGGCGCCGGTATTGCTGACCCTGCCCACCGACCGTCCACGTCCTGCGCATCAGGACTACACCGGGGCCAGCGTCGCGCTGGATCTCGATCCGCGTCTGAGCAACGACCTCAGAGCCTTCTGCCAGGCACAGTCGATGACACCGTTCATGCTGTTCATGGGCGCATGGGCCGTATTGCTGGCGCGGCTGTCCGGACAGGAAGAGGTGGTCGTCGGCATGCCGGTTGCCAACCGCCGTCGTGCTGAAATCGAAGGCTTGATCGGTCTGTTCGTCAACACCCTGGCCGTGCGTGTCGACACGTCGGGCGAGCCGGATGTGGTGACGCTGCTGGAGCGCATCAAGGCCCGCGTGGTGGAAGCGCAGGACCATCAGGACCTGCCTTTCGAACAAGTGGTAGAGCGCCTGCGGCCGCCGCGCAGCCTCGCGCACAGCCCGTTATTCCAGGCATCGCTGACCTGGGACGGCAGCCAGGGGCTGGAATTGCAACTGGGCGATATGCAGCTCGAACCGCTGGATGAACAGGCCGCTTTTGCGAAATTCGACCTGGCGCTGAGCGTCAGCGATGGCCCCGACCATTTCCGCTGCATCGTGGAATATGCCACGGCTTTGTTTGACCAGGGCACCATCGAACGCTATCTGGGGTATCTGGAGGCGATACTGCGCGCCATGGTGGCTGACAGCCAGACGGTTGTGAGCCACATTCCGCTGCTGTCGGAGGCCGAGCGTCTGCAATTGACCGAAGGTTTCAATGCACCCGATGCGGTTTATCCGCAAGAGCAGACGCTGCACAGTCAGTTTGAAGCGCAAGCGCAGCGCACGCCGGAAGCGATTGCCGTCAGCTATGAAGAGGAGTCTTGGAGCTACGCGACACTTAACGCCCAGGCCAACAGGATCGCGCATCGCCTGATTGGCATGGGCATTGGTGCGGACGACCGAGTCGCCATCTGCACGCCTCGCGGCCTGCAGATGATCGCCGGCCTGCTGGGGATCCTCAAAGCCGGTGCCGCCTACGTGCCGCTGGACCCGGCTTATCCGCTTGAACGTCTGGCTTATACCCTCGAGGACAGCGCACCGGTGGCGTTGTTGAGTCAGCGGTCAGTGCAGGGCACCTTGCCGGTCTCGGAAGTGCCGGTAATCAGTCTCGACGACGACTTGCAGGACGAATCCGTCTGCAATCCGCAGGTGCTGGTAAAGCCCGGCAACCTGGCTTATGTGATCTACACCTCCGGTTCCACCGGTAAGCCCAAAGGCGTGATGATCGAACACCGCAACGTTGCGCGGCTGTTCTCGGCCACCGAAGCATGGTTCGGTTTCAACCAGCAGGATGTCTGGGCGCTGTTCCATTCGTTCGCCTTCGACTTTTCGGTCTGGGAAATCTGGGGCGCGTTGCTGCATGGCGGGCATTTGGTGATCGTGCCGCAACTGGTCAGCCGCTCGCCCGAAGACTTCTATACGTTGCTGTGCCGCGCCGGGGTGACGGTGCTCAACCAGACGCCGAGTGCGTTCCGTCAGCTGATTGCTGCACAGGGCGAGAACGGCCAGGCGCATGCGTTGCGCAAGGTGATCTTTGGCGGTGAAGCGCTGGACACAGTCATACTCAAGCCGTGGTATGCCCGCAACGTGAATGCCGGCACACAACTGGTGAACATGTACGGCATCACTGAAACCACCGTGCATGTGACCTATTACCCGTTGCAGCCCGAAGACGCTCAGCGCCTTGGCGCCAGCCCGATTGGCAGGCGCATTCCCGACTTGCAGCTGTATGTCCTCGATGCCCGCGGCGAGCCGGTGCCGATGGGCGTGGTTGGCGAGCTGTATGTCGGCGGCGCCGGTGTGGCACGCGGCTACCTGAACCGTGAAGCACTGACGGCCGAACGTTTCCTCGACAATCCGTTCAGCCACGCCCCTGATGCGCGTATGTACCGTACCGGTGACCTGGCCCGCTGGCTGGCCGATGGCAGCCTGGAATACATGGGCCGTAATGACGAACAGGTCAAGATTCGTGGTTTTCGTATCGAACTGGGTGAGATCGCCGCTCGCCTGAACGATCATCCAGATGTTATCGACGCTGTGGTGGTGGCGCGCGAGGATGTGCCGGGTGACAAACGACTGGTTGGCTATTACACCTCGGGTGAAGGTAAACCCGGGCTGGATATCGAACAGTTGCGTGCCTGGCTGTCGGGCCTGCTCCCCGATTACATGGTGCCTGCGGCCTATGTACGGCTGGCCAGCCTGCCGGTGACGGCGAACGGCAAACTGGACCGCAAGAGCCTGCCGGCACCGGATCGCGACAGCATTGCCAGCCGCGCCTATGAAGCGCCGCAAGGGGCGATCGAAACCGCCCTGGCGAGCCTCTGGGCCGAGCTGCTGCATGTGGAGCAGGTCGGTCGTCAGGATAATTTCTTTGAACTGGGCGGCCACTCGTTGCTGGCCGTGACCCTGATTGCGCGCATGCGTCGTCTGGACATGCGTGCGGACATTCGCGTTCTGTTTGTCCAGCCTACGCTGGCGGCGCTGGCTGCGGCCGTAGGTTGCGACACTGAAATCAATGTGCCAGCCAACCTGATCGATGCGCACTGTCAGCGCATCACTCCTGAACTGCTGCCGCTGGTGGCGCTGGATCAGCCCGCTATCGACCGTATCGTGGCGCGGGTGCCGGGCGGTGCTGCGAATGTGCAGGATATCTACCCGCTGGGCCCGTTGCAGACCGGTATTCTTTATCACCACCTGACAGCCGGGGACCGCGATCCTTATCTGCTGCAGCCGCAGTTCGCCTTTGCCGACGCCTCGCGTCTCGACGCTTTTTGCCATGCCTTGCAGCGCGTGATCGAGCGCAACGATATCCTGCGCACCGGGTTGTTCTGGGAGGGTTTGCAAGCGCCGGTGCAGGTGGTCTGGCGTCAGGCGCCATTGCGGGTTGAAGAGACCGCCTTGCAGGACCTTTTCAATGCACCACGCGTGGACCTGACGCAGGCGCCGCTGTTGCAGCTGGTTTATGCCCATGATCCAGCCAACAAAAGGATCGCAGCAGTGCTGCGCTACCACCATGTGATCATGGACCATATCGGCCTCGATATATTGAGCCATGAGTTGCAGGCCATACTGCTGGACAACGAAGCTCAGCTCGCAGCGCCCGTGCCTTACCGGAACTACATCGCCCACGTTGTGCAAGGGCCTGGCGACGACGCTCATGAAGCGTTCTTCCGCGAGCAGTTAGGCGATATCGATGAGCCGACCTTGCCTTACGGCCTGTTAACGGCATCCGCAGAGCAGATTCCTGGCGAAGCCCGTCTCACGCTGGACGGCGGCCTGTGCCGTCAGGTTCGCGACCAGGCAAGGCAGTTGGGGGTCAGCGCTGCCACGTTGATGCACCTTGCCTGGGCGAAGGTACTGGGCCAGTTGTCCGGGCGTGACAGCGTGGTATTCGGCACCGTGCTGCTTGGACGGTTACGCGGCGGTGAAGGCGGTGAGCGCGCCCTGGGTGTGTTCATCAATACCTTGCCATTGCGCATGGATCTGGGCGGGCATTGCGCGCGCAGTGCGGTGCTCGACCTTCATGGTCGTCTGGTCGGGATGCTTGCCCACGAGCACGCTCAGTTGGCTCTGACCCAGCGCTGCAGTGCCTTGCCGGCTGGCGCGCCACTGTTCAATACGCTGCTCAATTACCGCCACAGCGCTGTGCCTGAGGTCGATGACCAGGCGAACAACACGGCATGGCAGGGGATTGAGGTGGTGCATGCAGAGGAGCGCAGCAACTACCCGCTGACCTTGAGTATCGATGACTTCGGCGATGGTTTCAGCCTGACAGCCCAGGCTGCGCCGGGCATTGATCCGCAACGGATTTGCGTCTACGTACAACAAGCCCTTGTCCACCTGGTGCAGGCCCTGGAGCAGCAATCGGCAGCGGCCCTGATCGAATCGTCAGTGGTGCCGCAGGCAGAACGCGAGCGTCTGTCGGTAACGTTCAACGATACCCGGCGTGACTACCCCCGCGAACAGCCCGTGCACCTTCTGTTCGAACGCCGCGCTGCACTTCACCCGCATGCAGTGGCTGCCGTACATGGCCGTCGTTCACTCACTTACGGTGAGTTGAACGAACGCGCCAACCACTTGGCTCACTACCTGCTGGGACAAGGTGTGCGGCCGAACGAACACGTGGCAATCCTGCTGCCGCGCTCGCTGGAGCTGCTCATCAGCCAGTTGGCGATCTGCAAGTGCGCAGCGACCTACGTGCCGCTGGACGTCAACGCGCCTGCCGAGCGCCAGCATTACATGCTCGATGACTGCCAGGCGAAATGTGTGCTGACACAGAGCGCCATCTCGATGGGCTCGACGGTGCAGCGCATCGATCTGGACCGGTTGAACCTTGATGACCAGCCTGCGCATGACCCGGGCCTGCCACAGGCGTCCGACACAGCGGCTTACGTCATGTATACCTCCGGTTCGACGGGCGCCCCGAAAGGCGTCCGCGTGGCCCATCGCGGCATTGCCAGGCTGGTATTGAACAACGGTTATGCCGACTTCAACGAGCAGGACAGCATCGCCTTTGCCTCCAACCCGGCATTCGATGCCAGCACCATGGAAGTCTGGGGTGCCTTACTCAACGGCGGGCAACTGTTGGTGATCGAACACACCACGCTGATCGACCCGACGCGTTTCAGTGCAGCCCTGCGTCAGGGCAATGTCAGCGTGCTGTTTTTGACCAGCGCGCTGTTCAACCAGTACGTGCAACTGATCCCCGAGGCACTCGGCGGCCTTCGGCTGTTGCTTTCCGGCGGTGAGCGTGCCGACACGGCGAGCTTCCGCACGCTGCTTGCCCAGGCTCCGGGCCTGCACTTGTTGAATGTGTATGGCCCCACAGAAACGACTACCTTCGCGACCGCCAGCGATGTACGAACGCTGGGCGATAATGCCGAATCAATACCGATCGGCAGGCCTATCGGTAACACGACGGTCTACGTACTCGATGCTCATCAGCACCTGACGCCGTTGGGCGCGATTGGCGAGCTTTATATTGGTGGTGACGGTGTAGCGCTGGGCTATCTGAATCGTCCGGACCTGACCGCAGAGAAGTTTATCGCCGACCCGTTCAGCGATCAGCCCGGCGCGGTGATGTACCGCACCGGCGATCTGGGCTGCTGGCTGGAGGACGGCCAGCTGGAATGTCTGGGACGCAACGACGATCAAGTGAAAATCCGCGGTTTCCGTATCGAGCTGGGCGAGATCGTCAACTGCCTGCACCAGTTGCCGGGCATCAGGGAGGCTGTGGTTCTGGCGCGCGAGGATGAGCCGGGCAATGTGCGTCTGGTTGCCTATTTCACCAGCCGACTGGACACCGAAGCGCCTGCACCAGAGCAAATGCGGGCTCACTTGCAGGCCAACCTGCCGGAATACATGGTGCCTGGAGCCTTTGTCGAGCTGACCGCTCTGCCGCTGACGGCCAACGGCAAGCTGGACAGCCGTGCACTGCCCAAACCGGATCATTCGTCGCTGTTGGGGCTGGCCTACGAGCCACCGCAGGGAGAGATTGAAATCGCCCTGGCGCAGATCTGGGCTGAAGTTCTGCAGCTCGAGCGGGTCGGTCGCCATGATCACTTTTTCGATCTGGGCGGGCACTCCCTGCTGGCCATGCGCATGGTGTCGCAGGTGCGTCAGCAGATGGGGATGGAATTGCCATTGGGCGAACTCTTCGCGCTGGGCGAACTGGCAGCCGTGGCCAGTGCGCTGGCTGGTACCGGACGCAGTGAATTGTCACTGATCCTGCCTGCGCCGCGTGATCAGTCGCTACCGCTGTCGTTTGCCCAGCAGCGTTTGTGGTTTCTGGCACAAATGGAGGGTGGCAATCAGGCCTACAACATCCCGCTGGCCCTCAGTCTGCAAGGATCGCTGGATGTGGCAGCGTTGACGGCCGCGCTTGGGCGGATCGTCGAGCGCCACGAAACCCTGCGCAGCCGCTTCATCGCCCGCGAGGAGGGTGCCGAAGTGGTGTTTACAGCTGCGACGGCCATGTCGTTCCTGCCTATCGAAGACCTGCGTCAACACCCGCACACCCTGACCGAACGCGTCGTAACAGAGGCCACCGCAGCGTTCGATCTGACGCGTGGGCCGCTGATCCGTGGCTGCCTGCTACAGGTGGAAGACGAGCGGCACGTGTTGTTGCTGACCGTGCACCACATCGTCTCCGATGGTTGGTCGATGGGAGTTCTGACCCGCGAATTACTGGCGTTGTACCCGGCGCTGCGTCGCGGCGAGGCCGATCCACTGCCAGCGCTGAGCATCCAGTACGCCGACTATGCGGTCTGGCAGCAGGGCTGGATGAGCGGCGAACGTCTGCAACATCAGGCTGCCTATTGGCGGCAGGCGCTGGAAGGCGCACCGACACTGCTGACCCTGCCTGCAGACCGGCCGCGTCCGGCGCAGCAGGATTTCGCCGGTGCCAGCCTCAACGTGCGGCTGGATGGGCAACTGACCGCAGGTCTGCGTGCGCTGGCACAGCGGCAAGGTGTCACGCTGTACATGACCTTGCTGACTGCGTGGGGCGCACTGCTGTCGCGTCTTTCCGGTCAGGCCGAGGTGGTGATCGGCAGCCCGATCGCGGGCCGTGGTCGGGCCGAGCTGGAAGGGCTGATCGGTCTGTTCGTCAATACGCTGGCCATACGCATCGACACGGCATCGGCACCCACCGGTGAGGCGCTGCTGGCACAGGTCAGGACGCGAGTACTGGAGGCTCAGGACCATCAGGACCTGCCGTTCGAGCAGGTCGTGGAAATCGTCCGCCCGACACGCAGTCTGGCCCACGGTCCATTGTTCCAAACGACGCTGAACTGGCTGGCCGGGGAAACGACGTTACCGGAGATGGACGGGCTGTTGCTGACGACGGTCGAGCAGCAGAGTCAGGTCTCCAAGTTCGATCTGTCGCTTAACCTCGGCGAGCAGGGTGATGCCTTGTTCGGCACGCTGGACTACGCCACTGCGCTGTTCGACGAGGCAACAGTGCAGCGTTACTGCGGTTATTTCGAACAGTTGCTGCGCACGCTAGTGAATAACCAGCAGGTGGTGCTTGCTGATATCCCGCTGGTGGGCCAGCAGGAACGCGAGTATCTGCTCGAAAGCCTCAACGCCAGCGAGGTGAATCTGCCGCAAGGTCAGACCATTCATGCCCTGATAGAAGCACGCGCCGAAGGCACACCCGAAGCCGTTGCCGCCAGGGTCGGCGAGCAGTCACTGAGCTACGCGCAGATGAACCGTCAGGCCAACAGCCTTGCCCATCATCTGATCAGCCTGGGCGTGCTCCCGGATGATCGCGTCGCGGTGGTGGCGCGTCGTGGGCTGGACACGCTGGTGAGCCTGCTGGCCGTGCTCAAGTCCGGTGCCTGCTATGTGCCGGTGGATCCGGCGCACCCCGATGAGCGCATAAGCTACCTGCTGACCGACAGCGCGCCAGCAGTGGTGCTCGCGGAACAGGCGTTCATGGCGCGCCTGCCTGCACTGACAGTGCCGCTGCTCGCGCTTGATCGACCTCAATGGCCTGAGCAACCGGCAAATCCGCTGGTGTCGGGGCTGACGCCCGGCGATCTGGCGTATGTGATTTACACCTCCGGCTCGACCGGGCAACCGAAAGGCGTGATGGTCGAACACCGCACGCTGGCCAATCTCGTCCACTGGCATTGCCAGGCGTTCGCTTTGCACGTCGGCAGTCACACGGCCACGGTGGCCGGTTTCGGCTTTGATGCCATGGCCTGGGAAGTCTGGCCGGCGCTGTGTGCAGGGGCAACGCTGCATATCCCGCCCGCCGAGATCAGCAATGAACAGCTCGATCTGCTGCTCGACTGGTGGCTCACGCAGCCGCTGCACGTGGCGTTTCTGCCGACACCGGTGGCTGAATATGCGTTCAGCCGCGAGCTCTATCACCCAACGCTGCACACGCTGCTGATCGGTGGCGACCGCCTGCGGCAGTTCCACCGCGAGCCAGGTTTCGCTGTGATCAACAACTATGGCCCGACCGAAACCACGGTGGTCGCCACTTCCGGTCGTCTGTTGACTGACGGCAGCCTCGACATCGGCAAGCCGATCGCCAACACCCGCGTGTACCTGCTGGATGAGCACCAGCAACTGGTGCCGACCGGTGTTGCTGGCGAGTTGTACATCGGCGGAGAAGGCGTAGCGCGCGGTTATCTGAATCAGCCGCAACTCACTGCCGAGCGCTTCCTCAGCGATCCGTTCTGTGAGCACCCGCAGGCGCGCATGTACCGCACCGGTGATCTGGCACGCTGGAATGCCGACGGCACGCTGGACTATCTGGGGCGTAACGACGATCAGGTGAAAATCCGTGGTATGCGCATCGAACTGGGCGAAATCGAGGCGCAACTGACCTCGTTGCCGGGTATCGAGGAATCGCTGGTGGTGGCGCGCGAGGACGAACCTGGACAGTCACGTCTGGTGGCGTATTTCATTGAACAAGGCCCGCGCCCGGCGCTTGATATCGCCAGGCTGCGTGCCGACATGCTGGACCGCCTGCCGGGCTACATGGTGCCGAGTGCATTCGTGCGCCTTGATGCGTGGCCACTGACCGCCAACGGCAAGGTCGATCGACGTGCTTTGCCAGTGCCGGATCGCGACGCCATGCCAGGGCGCGAATACGAGCCGCCGCAAGGCGAGCTGGAAATGGCCCTGGCCGACATCTGGAGCGATCTGCTGCAAGTCGAGCAAATAGGGCGCAACGATCATTTCTTCGAACTCGGCGGCCATTCACTGCTCGCCGTTACCCTGATCGCGCGTATGCGTCGCCGTGGCATGGATGCCGATATCCGCGTGTTGTTTGCCCAGCCGACCCTGGCCGCCCTGGCGCGTGCCGTCGGCAGCGGCGCTCAGGTGAAGATTCCGGCCAACCTGATCGGTGTGGATTGCACATCAATCACCCCGGACCTGTTGCCGCTGGTGAAACTGGATCAGGCAGGGATTGATCGCATTGTCGCGAGCGTTACCGGGGGGGCGAGCAATATTCAGGACATCTACCCGCTGGGGCCTCTGCAGGCGGGCATTTTCTATCACTACCTGTCCGCCGCTGAGGATGATCCCTATCGCTTGCAGGCACGCTTCGCCTTTGCCGACCGCTCGCGACTGGATGCCTTCAGCCAGGCGCTGCAACAGGTCATCGCCCGCAACGACGTGTTGCGGACTTCGCTGTGCTGGGAAGGTCTGGAAACGCCTGTGCAAGTGGTTTGGCGGCATGCCGATCTGCCGGTGATCGAGGTGCCGCTGGCGGCGCTGGATGCGCCCGAGCCGCTGGAGCTCGTGCGTGCACCGCTGTTGCGTCTGGTTCATGCCGATGACCCGGAAAACGGGCGTATCGTCGCGGTCCTGCTGTTCCATCACCTGATCATGGACCACGTTGCCCTGGACCTGCTGAGCCAGGAATTGCAGGCGGTACTGCTCGATCAGGCAGCGCAACTGCCTGCGCCAGTGCCTTACCGCAACTACATCGCGCAGACCTTGCTGGGGGCGGGGGACGACACGCACGAAGCGTTCTTCCGCGAGCAATTGGGCGATCTGGATGAGCCGACCCTGGCGTACGCTCAGACCTGGTTGCCAGGGCCGGAGGTTGCAGGCGAGGCCCGAGTGCGTCTGGATGCGGACCTGAGCAGGCGGCTACGCCATCAGGTGCGGCAGCTGGGTGTCAGTCCTGCCAGCCTGATGCACCTGGCGTGGGCGCAGGTACTGGGCCGATTGTCCGGGCGTGACAGCGTGGTGTTCGGCACCGTACTGCTGGGTCGCTTGAATGGCAGCGAGGGTGCAGAACGTACACTCGGGGTGTTCATCAACACCTTGCCGCTGCGCATCGACCTGGCCGATCAGAGTGCACGCGATGCTCTGTCCCAGACTCACCGCCGCCTGACCGGATTGCTTGCCCACGAACAGGCTTCTCTGGCAATCGCTCAGCGTTGCAGCGCCTTGCCTGCGGGCGTACCGCTGTTCAGTGCGCTGTTGAATTACCGCCACAGCGCGGTGCCCAGTGAGGTAAACGAGGCTGCCGGCGAGGCCTGGCAGGGTATCGAGCTGTTGCAGTCCGGCGAGCGCAGCAGCTATCCGTTGACGCTCAGCGTCGATGATCTGGGCGAAGCGTTCGACCTGACGGCGCTGACCTCGACAGGTATCGATGCCCGACGTATTTGTGCGTACCTTTCCAGTGCCGTGAACGGGCTGGTCGATGCCCTCGAGCAGTCACCGGCGGAACCGATTCAAACCCTGAATATTCTGCCCGGCACCGAGCGAACCGAACTGCTCAATGGCTTCAATGCCGATCGCCTTACGGCGGAGTACCCGCTGCCCGTTCACCTACGTATCGAACAGCAGGCGCTTGACCAGCCGAACGCACTGGCTGCTCAGGCGGGCGACCAGCATTTGAGCTACGGCGAGTTGAATGCCCGTGCCAACGCATTGGCCCATCATCTGATCGGACTGGGCGTACGTCCTGACGACCGGGTGGCGGTGGTCGCGCGGCGCGGTCTGGAGACGCTGACGGGGCTGCTGGCAGTGCTGAAAGCCGGGGCGAGCTACGTACCGGTCGATCCGGCCCACCCGGATGAACGCATCAGCTATCTGCTGGAGAACAGCGCGCCCGTGGTGGTGTTGGCTCAATTCGACCTGCTGACGCGTCTGCCCGAACTGCAGGTGCCGGTGATCGCGCTTGATCGCCCGGACTGGTCACAGCGCACCGACAACCCGTCCGTGCCGGAAATGACCACGCACCATCTGGCTTACGTGATTTACACCTCGGGGTCCACCGGGCTGCCCAAGGGCGTGATGGTCGAGCACCGCACGCTGAACAATCTGGTGGATTGGCACTGTGAAGCGTTCAACCTGCGTGCCGGCAGTCATACCGCCAGCGTTGCCGGGTTTGGTTTCGACGCCATGGCCTGGGAAGTCTGGCCTGCGCTGTGTGCCGGTGCGGTGCTGCACCTGCCGCCAGCTGAGATTGGCAACGAACAGCTCGATGTGCTGCTCGACTGGTGGCTGGCTCAGCCGCTGCAGGTGGCGTTTCTGCCGACCCCGGTGGCCGAATACGCCTTCAGCCGTGAATTACACCATCCTACGCTGCAGACTTTGTTGATTGGCGGTGATCGTTTACGCCATTTCAACCGTGATCCGGGTTTCGCCGTGGTCAACAACTATGGCCCGACAGAGACCACGGTGGTGGCCAGCTCTGGCCGGATGCAGCCGGGCAAGGTGCTGCACATTGGCAAGCCGGTTTTTCATGCCCGACTGTACGTACTGGATTCGCGTGGACAGCCAGTGCCACTCGGGGTGCCCGGCGAGTTGTACATCGGCGGCACAGGCGTGGCTCGCGGCTATCTGAACCGTGCGGACCTGACCGCAGAACGCTTCCTCGACGATCCGTTCAGCGACAGCCCCGGCGCCCGAATGTATCGCTCCGGCGATCTGGTGCGCTGGCTGTCCGACGGGACGCTTGAATACCTGGGCCGCAACGATGATCAGGTGAAGATCCGTGGCGTGCGTATCGAGCCGGGAGAGATCGAACAGCACCTGGCGCAATGCCCGGGCGTCGGCGAAGCGGTGGTGACCACCCAGCGTCTGGACGATGGTTCGTTGCGTCTGGTGGGCTACTTCACCCGTCGCGATGCATCGCTCGACAGTGCCGCCTTGCGTGCGCATCTGTTGGGGCAGCTCCCGGAATACATGGTGCCTGCGGTATTTGTAGGTCTTGATACGCTGCCATTGACCCAGAACGGCAAGGTCGACCGCAAGGCGTTGCCTGCGCCGGACCTGGCCGCTCTTGCGAACCTCGCCTACCAAGCGCCTTCGACAGCGCTGGAAGAGCGTCTGGCGGAGGTGTGGGCCGAGGTTCTTGAAGTCGGAAAAATAGGCAGGCACGACAGCTTCTTCGAATTGGGCGGCCATTCGCTATCGGCCATCCGTCTGGTCAGCCTGCTGCAAAAAGCAGGCGTGTCACTGACGCTGGCCGAGCTGTTTCAGCACCCTAGCGTCGCAGCACTGGCAGGGTTGCTCGACCAGCGTCCAGGATCACCGGACGAAGCTCGTGAGGTGATCACAGTGCGTGCCGGTGGCAGCGAGTCACCGTTGTTTCTGCTCCACGATTTCACAGGGCTGGATGCTTATTTCCCTGTGCTTGGGCAACATCTTCAGGGCGACTTTCCGATTTACGGCTTGCCGGGCATTGGCCTTGGGCAGCAGCAATTACGCACCATGGAGTGCCTGGCTGCGCGGATGGTGGAGCGCATTCGTCAGGTCCAGCCGCGCGGTCCGTATCGGTTGGCCGGCTGGTCGTTTGGTGGGGTTATGGCCTACGAAGTGGCTACTCAACTGCTGGGCATGGACGAGGCCGTCACATTCCTCGGCCTGATCGACAGCTATGTGCCACGCCTGACCGATCAGGGCAAGGCACGCTGGCAGGGACCTGACTTGCTTGAGCGGCAATTGCTCTCGCACTGCACTGCGCACTGGCAAGCCCAGGCGGGTGAGGGTGCCGCCAGGTTGGCGCGCCTCACCTCATTGAGCGAGCAAGCACCGCTGCCGGACTTCGCGACGCTGTTGCAACTGTGCCGCGACGAAGGTCTGTTGTACGAGGAGCTGGCGCTGGCGAGCGATCAGCAGTTGCACCATTACCTGGACCGGGAAGTGGCGCATGGTCAGGCCCTGGCGCATTACCAGCTGGAACCGCTCAGCCTGCCGATCCATTTGTTCCGCGCCGAACAGCGTCCAATGGCGCCGATCGGAAGCAGTTCGACCCTGGGCTGGGGTGAGATTCTCTCCAGAAATCAACTGCAGTGCGTCGATGTCCCGGGGGACCACATGACGATGATGCAGGCACCGCACGTGGCCGTGCTCGGTCGGAGCATCGTTCAGGCGTTGCACAGCGTGCCCGCCACGCCACCGCCGGCACCGGCTCATCAGTCGCTGCTGGCGATCCAGAGCGGGCGTGACGGGCATGCGCCAGTGTTTTGTGTACCGGGCGCCGGTGACAGCGTCACCAGCTTCATTGGCCTGGCAGAGGCGCTGGGGCCGGACTGGCCGATCCACGGCCTGCAACCGCGCGGCCTGGACGGTCGCAGTGTTCCGCACAGCAGGGTGGAAGCGGCAGCGCAGAGCCATGTGCAAGCCATCGAAGCGCTGTATCCGAAAGGCCCGCTGCATCTGGTTGGGCATTCGTTCGGAGGCTGGGCGGCGCACGCCATGGCGGTCAAGCTTCAGGCCCGAGGCCGCGAGGTTGTCTCGTTGACCTTGATCGACAGCGAGGCGCCTGGCGGCGAGGGTCTGAGCAGCAAGCCTTATACCGCCACCGCCGTGCTGGAACGCCTGATCGAGGCGCTGCAGCTGTCCAGTGGAAGAAGCCTGGAGCTCGACCCACTGGCGTTTGCCGACAGCGACACGGTCGCGCAAATGCACCTGCTTCAGCAGGCCATGGTGCGCGTCGGGTTATTGCCGCCACGTCTGGCGGCACAGGCCCTGCAAGGGATCGTCCGCACGTTTGCCAGCGCCTTGCGCACGGTCTATCGACCTGAGCCGGGAGGCTACAGCGGCAGGGCAAGTCTGGTACTGGTGAATGACCCGCATCTGGATGCGCTGGACAATCAACTCGAACATGCCGCTTGCGCAAGCCAATGGCAGCATTTGCTGCCGCAACTTTCGCTCTGGGAGGGGCCGGGTAACCACTTCAGCGTCCTGAAAGCTCCGGACGTCTACAGCCTGGCGGCCTGGTGGTATGACGGATTGACAGTCGGTGTGGGGGAAACGCAATGACTTGGTGGGTATTGATAAAGCGTGATTGCAGGCGCAGGGAGGTCTTGCATCGGAGGCGGTGAGGGTGGATCCGGGAGGGGCGATCGGTATCGCCCCGTCCGTTGCATCGACTGGCGGTCAGCAGGTTGAAAAAACGCCCGCTGATGAGCCATACATCCAGCGCATCAGTGAATTACGACCGCTGATGCCCAGTTTGATCGCCGCACGGCGCTGGTAACTGCCCACGGTATTGACCTTGAGTGCGAGCCGCTCGGCCTGCTCAAGCGCGGTATGACCGGCGAGCAGCCCAAGGCACACCTGGGTTTCGCGTTCGGACAACGTCAGACCCGTTTCGCGCAGTCGTTCCTGGAAGCGCTTCTCAATGCTTTCGGGCTTTTTATGCTCGATGCCGGGCATTGCCGATTGCAGAGCATTGACATGTTTTTCAAGTATCGAAAACAGCAGAGGGGAAATGTCGCCCAGCTGCCGGCGTTCCTTTTCTGAGAATTCGTGCGCGGGAAGCGCCCGAAATACCGTTATTTTACAACTAAAGCTTTCCGAGGCCTGATCAGGGTAAAGATGAATGGAGTCACTGAGCAACAGCGTGCCCCGCGATGATGTGACGGTCTCGTTAAAGACCGTTGGTGCAGAGGCAGGCGGCGTTTGCCAGGGCTGCGGCAGTGATGAGAGGTGCGTGGCATCTACGGCAAGCTGAGTATCGATCAGCTTGTGGAACATGCTGGAAAAATTCCCGCTACCGATGCTGGCGATGGCCCTGCCAATCTGCGGAAGTAGTGTGTGAGGCATTTAGTCATCCATGAGTTTAGAACTGCTGACAATGTTATAGACGCTGTAAGCATGGCGCAGTCACATCAACTTAGTCGCTGGCGTTTTCGGCGCGAGATCAGCGTTAGATGCCCACTAGAGCATCTCTAGTGGAGTACAGCAAAGAGTATCGTCCTGAGGTTACCTAAATACTTCACTATCAGAAAGAGTGATGGTCAGCGGTCGGACCGCGGACAATGGCGTCGCAGAAGTGGGGCGGGCTGGCCGGCGTTAGCTCATGCTGCCTGATGTTGTGACGGGAAGTAGAAAGTGAATAAACCCCCCGCGCATATGCATGTAAACGTCGTGATATGGCGGGGTAACATCGTTCGGCAGGCGCCTACTTCCCGATCATGAGTCGGGTGACCAGACGCGTAAGCCGTCCGTAAGGTGCCGAGACCTTGTCGGACATGTTGAAACGACCGAGCTTGAGAACGCCGCGGGCATGGGACAGGCGAACGAAGCCTTCGTAGCCGTGATAGGCCCCGGTGCCACTGTCGCCGACACCGCCAAAGGGCAGGTCATCCTGGGTTGCGTGCAGCATGGTGCCATTGATGGTCACGCCGCCGGACTGCGTGCGGTTCAGCACCCTGTCCACAGACGTTTGAACGTTGGAAAAGCAATAAAGGGCCAGCGGTGCCGGACGAGCATTGATAAAGGCGATGGCTTCATCCAGAGAGTCATACGCGAGCACCGGCAGCAGCGGGCCGAAAATCTCTTCGCCCATGACATCTGCGTTCAGGGACACCTGAGTGAGTGCCATTGGTGCAATCTTGCGTTCGCCCGCCGTTGCAGGCGCATTGTGTTGCCACGCCTTCGCCCCCGTCGCGACGGCCTGACTGGCCATCGCCATAAGCCGGTCGTAGTGGCGCTGGGAGATGATTGAGGTGTAGTCCGGATTGCCATCGAGGGTCGGGTAAAGTTTTTTTGCCGCAGCCAGCCACTCGCTGGCAAAGCTGTCCACCTGTTCGCGCGGGACGAGGACATAGTCAGGTGCTACGCAGGTCTGACCGGCGTTGAACAGTTTGCCGATAGCGATCATCCGAGCGGCTTTCGTGATCGAAAAGTCGTCGCAGACCACGACTGGCGACTTGCCGCCCAGCTCCAGTGTGACCGGTGTCAGATGGCGTGCCGCCGCCGCCATGACCTGGCGGCCCACGTGGGTCGAGCCGGTAAACAGCAGATGGTCAAAAGGCAGCTCACTGAACTGGCCCGCCAGCGTGGCGTCGCCAGTGACCACGACAACCTGCTCGGCGGGAAACGTTTCGCCGAGCAACTGCCTGAGCAGCTCGGAGGTTCGGGGTGTCAGTTCCGAAGGTTTGATCATCGCCCGGTTACCTGCAGCCAGCGCCTCTATCAAGGGCACCAGCGTCAGCGTCAGCGGGTAGTTCCACGGAGCGAGAATGCCGACGACGCCCAGCGGCTGATAAACCACCCGTGCTGCGGCGGGCCTGAAGACAACACCCGCCTTGCGCCGGGACGGACGCATCCACGCTTTGAGGTGCGAGCGGATGTGCTTGATGCCGTTGACCACCGGCATCAATTCACCGAGCCGGGTTTCGTCGAACGAACGGTTGCCGAAGTCTGCGCTGACCGCCTCGAGCAACCTGTCCTGATTATCGCTGACCATACGCAGGACGGCGTTGAGGTCTGCGATTCGTTGATCGTAGGAAGGTGCGCCCTGAGCACGGAATGCAGCCTGCTGTGCCTCGAACAGCTCGGTTAGCCCGGCAGCGTGGAACGTGGTACCTGGCGGAACCCTGGCGGGTTGATTCATGACGCTGCTCCTGTGGCTGCGTGTTTTTTATAGTCACTGCGACCGAACCTGCCGCAAGTGCAGGCGTGTCAGCGGTAATGTGTCGATGTCCTGGCTCACCTAACCGTATAGGACACTGCAAAGCCAATGGAGGGGCGATCCGGCCGGTTAAAGTGGCTGGAACGGCCAACCTGTATTGCAATCATTGCTCGCCATGCACAGGTTCGGGCGCCAGGCGATCCAGATGACTGACAATCATCGCTGCCACCATCGCGCAGGTTTTCGCGGGCTCCAGCGGTTCATCGAACAACAACTCAATGGTCGCGTGAATCATTTCCACCGCAACGCGGGCAACCATGGCGATGTCCTCGGACGCCGCGTCTGGAAAAGCACTGCCGATGATGGCGGCCTGAGCCTTGGAAACCCTGCGGTGGGAGTCGAGCCGCACATGCTCCAGCGCGGGAACCGCCCTCAGTGCCTTGAGCGTCCACATGCCGCCCAGCGTGGCATCGGTGACCCGGTACGTATCCAGAATAAGCTCGGCGAGCGCCTGCTCAAGCGCCTGAGGCGGACCTGCGATCAGCTCGGGGGTGATCCAGTGATCGATCCGCTCGTTCTGTTTCTCGAGCAGACGTTCGCCCAGCACCGTCAACAGCGCGTACTTATTGGGGAAATAGCGATACAACGCGGGCGGCGTAAGGCCGGCCCGTTCGCATACCAGATTGGTCGACAAACGTTCTATGCCGACCTCGCACAGGGTGTTTGCCGTGGCGACCAGAATGCGTTCGTAGGTTTCGGTAGCACGCTGCTGCGCGGGCAACTTCTTGCGTTCAACGCTTTTCCCGGCGATCTGCTCGGGAAGGGTTTCGGTTTTCAGCCTGGCCATAAGTACCTGTCAAGAAGAATGGGGCGCCAGCATGACGATCAAAAAAACAGTTGCTGCACGATAAAATGATAGTTATAACTATCGTGTAGCGATGACTATCATAACTGAAGCGTCGTTATTGTGACGGTCTGTCAAAACAAAAAATAAAAAAAGGTGACGCTATGAACGTACGGCAGTGGCTTTTCCTCTCTTCGGTTCTGATGTGCTCCACCGGCATTCATGCTGCTGCCGGTCCGCTTGAGGCCAAGGGCCTTTGGCTGACGGCGGAAAAGGACGCGGTAGTCAGGCTTGACGACTGCGCAGAAAAGACCGGCGCTATCTGCGGCCAGATTGTCTGGGTCAAGGATGCTGCTTCGACGTCGAGTGACTGCGGCGTACAGATTCTGCAGCTGACCCGCTACGAACAGGACGCCTGGCGCGATGGCTGGGTGTATGACCCCCGTGATCAGAAAAAATATAAGGGCGCCGTTCGAGTCAAGGATGGACGCCTCAATGTAAGGGCTTTTGTCGGCACCGAAGTTCTCGGCAAGACAGAGCAATTCGAGCGAATCGCAACACTGCCTCCTGCCCCGGTTTGCAAATCGTAAATCCGGCCCTTTAGCGTGGGAGAGAATCATGCGCACGTATACAACCCGTTATGTAATGGCTGCAGCCCTGTGCTGCGCAGCAGGCCCGACTCTTGCCATCGCCGATGAAATGTCGAGCTACGCAGTGGATGTTACCGCCAAGGTCAGCTCGGACATTCGTACCCGCGGGATTTCCGATTCTCTGAATCGGCCCGGGGCCAAGGTGACCCTCCAGGTCGCCCATGAAACAGGCCTGGTGGCGCTTGCCGAATTTACCACGGTCAGCAAGAAACAGTTCCTCGACGGCGACGGTGCAGGTGTATTGCTGGCGGGCGGTTATCGCTTCGGCGATCCGGATGCCTGGCACTATGGCGTCGGGCTGGCGGCCGAGATGTTTCCAGGGGCTCAGTTCAAGGCACCCAACCGGTTCGATTTCGAAACGTTCACGCCAGGTGAAGAGCACTCGACCAATTACAACAGCCAGTTCGCCGTGCTTGAAATCGGTTACGGCGCGCTCGAAGGGCGAATCGCCCGGGTGCTCTCGAAAAACTACCGGGGTGCCAACAGTGGCGGGGTATGCGGCGCGCAATTGCAGTTCCGCGATGACCCGACCAAAGGCCTCGATTGCTATGCCAAGGGTGACCGCAACTCCCGGGGCAGCATGCTCTATGACCTCGATTACAAATACGCGCTGGGCATCAACACCAACCTGAAGCTGCACGCCGGCTATCAACAGATCGAAAACTTCTCGGAAGCCGACTTTGCCGATTATGGCGCAGGTCTGGTCCACCACTGGTGGGGCTTCGACTGGGGGCTTGACTGGGTGACGACCAAGACCAGGGCGCGCGAGCTGTATATGGCCGAGGACGACGGACATGTGCGCACCACGGACGGCAGTCGCTGGGTAGCGTCGATTTCCCGCACATTCTGAGTAGACCTTTATGACTTCGCTTTTCATTTCCCGGACGCCTGAGGCGGCTACCGGCCTGGAGCAACTCGTCCTCGCGATCGACCTGGGAACGTCCGGCTGCAAGTGCGCGCTGGTCTCCATGGAGGGAGACATCCGCGCCTGGGCGTTTCACGGTGTACCGCTGCACGTCAGTGGTCTGAGTGCCGAGCAGGAACCCGAGGACTGGTGGAACGCGTTTCTGCTTGGTGCCCACGAATTGCTGGCAGCCGACCCGCTCAGGCGTCGTCAGGTGGTGGCCGTGTGTTGCTCGACGCAAAGCGAAGGCACGGTCTGTGTCGATCGCGACGGGACCGCGATTGGCCGGGCGCTGCTGTGGCTGGACAAACGCGGCGCCGACTCGATCAAAAAACGCATGGGCGGAGGCTGGTGCAATCTGGGCGGCTACGGGCCGCTCAAACTCTGGAAATCGCTGCGACTGACCGGCGGGGTAGCGTCGCTGTCGGGCATGGATTCGGCCGGGCACATGGCCTATATCCTTGACCACGATCCGGCAAGGTATGACCAGACGCACAAGTTTCTGAATGTGCTCGACTATATGAACATGCGCTTGTCTGGGCGTTTCTGCGCCACAGGTGACTCGATGCTGACCGCCTGGGTAACCGACAATCGCGATCCTCATCACATCCGTTACGACGCCAGCCTGATCAGGGCTCTGGGTATCGACGCAGGCAAGCTGCCTGAGCTGGTGGGCTCGACGGAAGTCATCGGCACCTTGAAGCCCGAGCTCGCCGATGCTTTGGGGCTGCTTCGATCCACACCTGTGGTGGCGGGTGCTGTGGACACCTCGGCGGTGGCCGTTGGCGCCACCGTGCGCGACTTCGCTCCGCATCTTTATCTGGGCACCTCGTCGTGGGTCGGCGCTCACGTGCCGTTCAAGAAATCCAGTGTTCGCCACCACATTGCTGCGGTACCCAGTGCGGTCAAGGGCCGGTATCTGGCAATGGCCATGCAATCGGCGGCGGGCGCCAATCTGTCGTTTCTGCGCGACAAGGTGCTGTATCACCCGGACGAGTTGCTGAGCGATGAGCAGCAGCCGGACGTGTACGCCTTGCTGGACCGTATCGCCGCCCGAGTGCCACCGGGTTCGAGGGGGCTGATCTACACGCCATGGCTGTGTGGCGAGCGCTCTCCGGTAGGTGATCCGAGCCTGCGTGCCGGCCTGATCAACCTGAAACTCGAGCACTCGCGGGAAGACATCATCCGGGCCTTCATGGAGGGCGTCGCGCACAACACGCGCTGGATGCTGGAACCGTTCTCGCAATTTATCGGCCAGTCGCGCGGAGTCATCGTCGCCACCGGAGGCGGAGCGCAATCGGATGTGTGGTGCCAGATCATGGCCGATGTCTGCGGGCGAGTCATTCAGCAACCGCATAACCCGATTCAGACCAACGCACGCGGTGCGGCCTTCATTGCTGCAGTAGCGCTCGAAAAACTGCAGTTCAACGATCTGCCGGCCCTGCAACGGCCGCATCGGCTGTACGAACCCTCCGAATCAACCCGAAACCTGTATGACGACCGCTTCGCCACGTTCAAGGAAGTCCGCAAACGTCTGGCGCCGCTCTATCGCAGGTTGAACCCATCGCAGGAGACGGCACCATGAGCAATGTTCAACAGCAGATCGTCGACCTGTCGCGGCATCTGTCACGCCGCGGCTTCTTTGCCGCAACCGGCGGCAACCTTGCGCTGCGTATCGACGCATTGCACATCGCGGTCACTCCGTCGGCCACCGACTACTTCAGCATGCGGCCAGAGGACGTCTGCGTATTGCGACTCAAGGACCTAAAGCAGCTGTCGGGTGAACGTTCGCCCTCGGTTGAAAGCGAGCTGCACGCGAAAGTCCTGCGCAGTCGCCCGGACGTCAATTGCAGCATTCATACCCATCAACCATTGGCCAGCGCCTGCACATTGTTCGGCAAATCGCTGGAAGTGCCATACCCGCCGCTGTGGCAATCGCTGGGCCGGCGAATTCAGCTGGTGGGTTATGCGCCGTCCGGTTCCGGTTGGCTGGCGGGCAAGCTGGAAAAGACCATCCGGCCTGACCAAAACGCCTACCTGATGCGCAATCACGGCGTTCTGTGCTGTGGCCCGGACATAGAAGCCACCCTGAAGCGCCTGGAGGACCTGGAAACATTCTGTCGTGACCATCTTCTCAACCAGATCAAAGCCAACAGCCGTGGCAAACCCGAATCACGCGTTGCAATAGCACGCCTGATCGACGCCCTGACCAGTGCCGGCTCGCATGCCCTCAGCCCTCAGACTTTTTCAGAGACTCAATCATGAACAGACCTCTCGATCCTGCCAACATCCCTGACATTCCCGCATCGGCCGTGTCGCAATGGCCCGATGTCGATTCACTGTATCGCCGCTTCGATGAGCTGGTGAAACAGCCGATTCGCCCGATCAAGCGCGACGCGATGAACAAGATCATGGGCTATTTCGACGAGCGCTGCCAAGGCTCGAAGCGGCTTTCCGAGGCGGCGAAAAAGGTCATACCGGGAGGCGTGCAACATAACCTGGCGTTCAACTATCCGTTTCCGCTGGCCTTCGCCCAGGCTAACGGTGCGCACCTGACCGATGTCGATGGCAATCGCTACACCGACTTCCTGCAGGCAGGCGGCCCGACGTTGCTGGGCTCCAACCATCCGGCCATTCGCGAACAGGTTGACCGGATTCTCGATGAGTGCGGGCCGGTGACCGGCTTGCTGCATGAATATGAAGTCAAACTGGCGGAACTGGTCTGCCAATCGATGCCGGGCGTCGACATGCTGCGCTTGCTGGGCTCGGGCACCGAGGCGGTCATGGCCGCGGTTCGCCTGGCCCGTGCCTATACCCGCAAGAAATGGGTGATCAAGATCGGCGGCGCCTACCACGGCTGGAGCGACCAGTTGGTCTATGGCATGCGCTTGCCGGGCACCGGGCGCATGGAGGCAGTGGGAATCCCGCGAGGCGCCACCGCAAACACTCAGGAGAGCCCACCCAACAATCTCGATGCGTTGCGTCGCAGGCTGCAAATCAATCGTCTGCGTGGTGGCACCGCAGCCATTATGGTCGAACCTTTTGGCCCGGAAAGTGGCACGCGTCCGGTGCACGCCGACTTCAACCGACAGCTGCGTGCGCTGTGCAACGAATTCGATGCCCTGCTGATCTTCGACGAAGTGGTCACCGGATTCCGTGCCGGTCTGGGCGGCGCACAGGCTTATTTCAATGTCATGCCGGACATCACGGTACTGGGCAAATGCCTGACCGGGGGCTATCCGATGGCGGGTGCCATTGGCGGGCGCCGGGACGTGATGCAACTGCTTGCCGGTGGCATCGGCACATCCTCGCGACGGGCGTTCGTCGGCGGCACGCTGTCGGCCAATCCGTTGTCATGCGTCGCTGGTTATTACGCGCTAATCGAAGCCCGCCGCCTGAACGCGCCGGCGCTGGCGGGAAGGGCGGGCGACCGTATGCGCGCAGGACTGGAAGAGATCATCAATCGGCGCGGCTTGCCCTACGTGGCGTACAACATGGGCTCCATCGTTCACCTGCAGACGTCCGGCGTCCTGCTGCTCGATACCGGCAACCCGCTCAAGCTGCTGAGGGCGCGCAATGAAGCCAAGACTCGCAAGCACATGATGGAAGAGATGGGCGCCGCGTATACCGCTCACGGCCTGATCACGCTGGCCGGGAGCCGCTTGTACACCAGCCTGGCTGACACCGACGATGTCATCGACGACGCGCTCGAACGCTTCGACGCTGTCTTTCAGTTGGTGTGAGGTGAGCAGCATGCGCGATTCACTTCGAAAACAGTGGTTTGATCTGCGTGAACGCCTGATGGGGCAGGTGGACTCACACAGCAGTGTGTCGTTGCGATTGCCGGGCGAACAGAGCATGTGGCTGGGCAAGCTCGACGACCTGGCGCCGCAGGTGGTTGATTGCAACGACTCGGCAGCGGGCGACGGCCAGACGCACGCGGCGATCTACCGCGCCCGAGCTGACGTCGGCGCCGTTCTGCTCGGCGGCGGTGCCTTCGCCAAAAGCCTGGTGGATTTTGGCGGAGTCCTGCCGATTCTATTTGATGAGCAGGCACGCCATATAGGCCATATGGCTACGCCTGCCAGTTCCGAGCAACCACTGGCGCGACTGTTGAAGCGTGGGGGAAATGCTGCGGTGATCGACAGCACACCGGTGGTGATGGGTACTACAGGGGCGCGAATGGTCCTCAATGCAGAGTTGTTCGAAAAATGCGCCAAGGCCTATACGCTGGCCAAGGCATGTGGCACGCACCTTACGTTACTGCCCTGGTGGGTGGTGCTGGTGGCCAACGGAAGGCTGATGAAAGACGAGAAGCGGGCGGCGCAGTGTTTTGCCGAAGGCCGTATTCCGCCTGAAACCCGCGGTTACTGAAACTTCCGAAGAGGCGCATGCCATGCAAACGTCGTCCGCTGTAACTCGCAGGCACCTGAGTGCCGCCTTGGCACTGGGCTCTGTCGCGGTGCTGATGGTAGGGCTGCAACCATTGCTTCTTGGCGAGTTACTGGCGCAAGACCACGTATCACTGGAAGGTGTCGGGCTGGTCGCAATGGGTGAAATCGTCGCGCTGGGGCTCGGTGTGGTGCTGGGCGACCTGCTGCGTTCGATGCTCAACCTGCGCCTGCTGACGGTCATCGCCATCCTGTGCGCTGCCGGAATGGATCTGGTCACGGCCAATGTCACCGGCGACGGGCCGTTGACCGCTGCACGCGCGCTGGCGGGGCTGGCCGAGGGCCTACTGCTCTGGGGCGCCGTCAGCCTTATCGTTCAGGGGCCTGCGCCAGACCGGGTGGCAGGCGTGTTCATGGTCGTCCAGACCCTGGCTCAGGCACTGATGGCCGCAGCGCTTGCGTACCTGATACTGCCTGATCGTAGCGTGCATGCAGGGTTCGTGTTTCTGGGAATGCTGACCGCAAGCTCAGTGCTGTTCGTTGTCTGGTTACCAGGACGCTTGCCGCAGCAGCCTGACAGACAGCTGGATACATCAGGTTTCAGATGGAATTTGAAGCAAGTGCTGCTGCTGATGCTGGTGTTCATGCAGCTCTCGGCCGTTGGCGGGTTGTGGGCGTATCTGGAGCCGCTGGGCATCCACGCAGGGCTGGGCGCTCATGCGGCGCAATTGCTGGTGTCCGCGATGTTATTCATGCAGGTTCTGGGCGGCTGCCTGGGCATTCTGCTGGTACGCAGGGTGCCTGATTACTCGATGTTGGCTACCGCCGCGTTTCTTCTGGCCGGCATTGCATTGGGCATGTACATAACAGCCGATCAGGGGGTAAACGTATTTCTGGGCCTGTGCGCGCTGTTTGCCCTGATCTACCTGATGCTGACCCCGTTTCAGGTGCGCATTGCGCTGCAGATAGACCCCTCGGGACGCATCGCCGGGCTCATTCCCGGCATGCAACTGCTGGGCTGCGCATTCGGACCGCTGCTGGCGTCGCAATGGGTGTCTGGCGACAATGCTCAACCGGTACTGCTGGTCAGCGTCTGGCTGTCGGTATCGGCTTTGTGCCTGATAGCGCTGCTGCACCGGCGGGCAGTTGATAGAAGGGTCGGGGTTGTGGGCGGGGTTTGATTGGCGGCGTACTTAACAGTAATGGGAGTAGCCGATTCACCCATCCCGGCAGGCATTGTCTCGGAAAACGTACAAACAGGACACAAGGGGCGCTTTTTCAGCGCTAATTTGTCGTGCAGGTCAATCGCCCGGATGCAGCGCGGATCAACGTGTTGCGGGCTGACAGCCCCGATTTCACGCAGTGGCGATGGGCTTTTTGAAAAAAAGAGCGTGGACTCGGGATATAACACTAATTAGAATCAGTCTCATTTGGCGCATCCCATCGCTCAAGGCTTTTGACATGACTCAAGCAGCGACGCTATCACAGCAGACCTTGCATTCCCTGTACCGCGATCATCATGGCTGGCTGGAAAGCTGGCTGCGCAGACGCATGGGCAATGCCTGGGATGCGGCTGACCTGAGTCAGGATACGTTCCTGCGCGTGCTCTCCAGCTCCCAGCAGATCGCCGATATGCAGGAGCCGCGTGCCTACCTGCTGACCGTGGGCAAGCGCCTGCTGAGTAATTTCTACACTCGCCGCAGCCTTGAACAGGCTTATCTGGAAGCGCTGGCGCAGTTGCCCGAAGAAAGCGTGCCGTCGCCGGAGCAGCGCTGGTTGCTTCTGGAAACCCTGCAGGCGCTGGACGAGCTGCTCGATGGTCTGTCGGCAGTGGTGCGGCGGGCGTTTCTCTGGAGTCAGCTTGAGGGGCTGGGCTATCGGGAAATCGCTGAACGCCTGAGTGTTTCCGAACGCACCGTCAAACGCTATATGGCACAAGCCTACGAGCACTGTTTGCTGGTGGACTGGTGATTCGCCCGGCACCTTCTACCGAAGAACGCGAGGTAGTACGCAAAGCGGCGCAGTGGCTGGCGCTTCTGGAATCCGGTGGTGCCAGCGATGAAGATCACGCCATGCTGCAACACTGGCGTGACAGCTCCGCCAGTCACGAACGCGCCTGGCAAAAGGCCCAACAGCTGCGTCAGCGTTTTTTCGGTCTGCCTGCCAACCTCGCCATGGCGACGCTGGATCGTCCTGACAAGGCCAGGCGTGCGACGCTAAAAAGAGCGTTGGGGGCCGTGACACTGGTCCCTGCAGTCTGGCTGCTGGGGCGTCAATTGCCGCTGGATGTCTGGCGTGCCGACCTGCAAACCGCAGTCGGCGAGCACAAGCGCCTGTCGCTGGCCGATGGCAGCATGTTGCAACTGAATACCGACAGTGCGGTGAACGTGGATATGGGCGCCCGGGCAATCACCCTTGTACGGGGCGAAATAGCCCTCAAGGTGCCTGGCAGCGCGCCGCTGACCATCAACGGTCCTTACGGGCGCATCGTGGTTGGCCGGAGTGAAGTCTGTGTGCGTCTCAACGCCAGCGATTGCAGGGTCTCGGTCGTCAGCGGCACGGTGCAGCTTTATCCCCTGCGCGGGCCGGTGCTGGCCTTGAATGCGCAGCAGCAGGTCACGCTGAAGCAGAGCGGCATCGGTCCTGTCAGTGCCTTCGACGCCTTGCTGCCTGGCTGGCGCGACGATGTGCTGAGCGCGCAGAACCAGTCACTGGGCGATTTCCTTCGCGAGCTGAGTCGTTACCGTCCGGGCCTGCTGCGCTGGGAACCTGAACTGGAAAACCTGCGAGTGACGGGCAGTTTCAGGCTCGACAATACCGACCGCGTGCTGTCCTTGCTGGCGGCCAGTCTGCCGGTGGACGTGCAGATGCGCACGCGTTATTGGGTGACCCTGGTGCCTCGAAAAAACATTTCGACAAAAAATAGTGCGTAATGCTGTCCCTTTTTTTTGTCTCGCTGGTCATTCCAGGTAAGTGCACAAAAAATACGAGAGCTTCCCTCTATGTCCGCAGTGTCTTCCTACCGTTTGCGTCCACTTTTGCATTTCAGCCTGTTGCTGACGTTGAGTTCCAGTCCGTTATTGGTCTCGACCAGTTGGGCCGACACATCGGGCAGACGCGCCTATGAGGTGCCGGCCGGCAGCCTGAGCGCTGCGCTCACCCGTTTTGCCGGGCAGGCCGGGGTCAACCTGTCGGTAGACCCTGCGCTGGTGAATGGACGGAACAGTTCGGGGTTGTCCGGCGAGTTCGCGGTCGAGGAAGGCTTTGCGCGCCTGCTGCAAGGTTCCGGCCTGCAACTGATGCCCGTCGGGGAGCAGGCCTACACGCTGATCCCGGCACCTGACAGCGCCAGCGCAGGCCTGCAACTTGCACCCACCTCGATTGTCGGTGACAGCGGCTCTACGGATGGCCAGGAATACGCAGGCGGCCAAGTGGCACGCAAAGGCTCGCAAGGCATGCTGGGTTCGCGCGACTTCATGGAAACGCCGTTCAGCATGACCACCTACACCAAGGACGCGGTGAAAAACCAGCAGGCCCGAACCTTGGGCGACCTGATCGCCAGTGACCCGTCAGTGCGTGCCACCAACCCCGCAGGCGGGCGTTACGAGCAGTTCACGATTCGCGGCTTCAGCCTGTTCAACAGCGACGTTTCCTACAACGGCCTGTACGGCATTCTGCCCACTTACACGATCGACATGGAAATGGCCGAACGGGTGGATATCCTCAAGGGGCCGAGCCAGTTGATCAACGGCATTTCGCCGCGAGGCAGTGTCGGCGGCGGGATCAACGTGGTCCCCAAGCGCGCGACGGATAAACCGATCACCGAGCTCACCACCAGCTATGCCTCCAAGGGGCAGGTGGGTGCTGCAGTCGATGTAGCCCGTCGGTTTGGCGAAGACGACAAGTTCGGGATTCGTTTCAACGGCGTGAAGCAGTCCGGCGACACTGAATGGGATCACCAGAGCGTTGATCGCGACATGGCCGTTTTGGGCCTGGATTTCCGTGGTGATCGCCTGCGTCTGTCGACGGACATCGGGCACACCGAACGCGACACCGATGCTCCGCAGGAACGCGTGCAGGTCGGTGCCAACGCGAAGGTGCCCAACGCCAACGATGTGCGTGACAACTATGCGCAGTCCTGGAGCAAGGCGCGCACCAAGGATACGTTCGGCGCAGTGAATGCCGAATATGACCTCAGCGACTCGGTGATGCTCTACGGCGGTGTCGGCGCGCGCAAAAGTAACCATGACTTCCTGCGCCATGCGGTACCGGTCACCAACGATGCAGGCGACTTCAGCGTTCAACCACGCGATTTCACCCGTGACGAAAATGTGCGCACAGCCACTGCCGGCGCGCGCAGCTGGTTCACTACCGGGCCGGTCAGCCACGAGGTCAACCTGGCTGCCAGCTATTTCTATATGGACTTTGAAAACGGTGGTGCACGCTATGCGGCAGCGCCGAGCAATCTTTACAACCCGGTCGACACGCCGACACCCTCGAATCCCACGCGGGCCGACTCCAAGGTTTACACCGAGAACCGTTTCAGCGGTGTGGCGCTGACTGACACGCTAGGGTTTTTCGAGGACCGTCTGCTGCTGACACTCGGCGCCCGCTGGCAGCGTGTCAAGGTTGATGACTGGACCGATGGCGTGAAAGGCGACACCGCCTACGATGAGGAAAAAGTCTCACCATCAGGCGGCATCCTGTACAAGGTGACCGACGACTTTTCGGTGTACGCCAACTACATGGAAGGCCTGAGCCAGGGCAAGATCGCTCCGTCGACCTCGGTGAACGAAGACCAGATCTTCCCGCCGTTCGTCAGTCGTCAGGTCGAGGTCGGCGCCAAATATGACCTGGGGTCATTCGCCTTCACCGCCAGCGTATTCCGTATCAAACAACCGGCCTACGAGACCAATACCACCTCCCGTGTGTTCGGCCCGAACGGCAAGCGCCGTAACGACGGTGTCGAGCTGACCATGTTCGGTGAGCCGATGAAGGGCTTCCGTCTGCTGGGCGGGGTGATGTACATCGACAGCGATCTGACCAACACCGTCAATGGCACATTCGACGGCAACCGCGCACCGGCTACCCCCAAATACAACGTCAATCTGGGGGCCGAGTGGGACGTTCCGGGCGTAAACGGTCTGACCCTGACCGGACGGGGCATCTACACCGGCTCGCAGTATCTGGATCAGGCCAACAGCAAAAGCATCGACTCATCGGAGCGTTTCGACGTCGGTGCGCGGTATGCTTTCAAGGTCGATCAGAAGGACATCACACTGCGGGCCAACGTCGAGAACGTGATGAACAAGTACTACTGGAGCTCGGCCGGCGCGTCGGATGACAGCGAGCCGGGGCTGACCCTGTCGACACCGCGCACCTATCTGTTGTCGGCCACCATCGGTTTCTGAGTGGATACGCGACGCCCAGGGAAGGGCTCACGTGTATAGCGAACGACCGGCAGTCCTCATCGAGGGATAACCTGTGTGCAGTATTAAATAATCAACCTCAACACGGCGACACCACAGTTTGTTATTTAAATAGACTGCTTTGTCATATGCCAGAATAACAAATGGCCACTTTCAATAGTGGCACATTGAGTTATACCGATTAATTCTGTCGGTATAACTGCGTGCCTTATTCATTGTCAGGCGCGCAGAAACGTTCATTTAAATTTCATCTTTGTTTTCGAAATAATGGGTTGCACTTTTAGGTAAATGATAATAATTTGCATCCAGAAATCCAGCGAGGACTTACAGATGTTGAATAATGGCTTATTGCACTCTACAACGTCGCAGAAAACCAATGCCAACTATCTGGACAGGCAGAGCAAGTTTGAATCGAATGTAAGGAGTTACCCGCGCAAGTTGCCATTGGCGATAGCCAAGGCACATGGCGTATGGGTCACGGATGTCGAAGGCACCACGTATCTGGACTGCCTGGCCGGCGCCGGAACATTGGCACTGGGACACAATCACGAAGCTATCATGGCCAGTCTCGACGGCTTCCTGACCTCGGGCATGCCGATGCACACCCTTGACCTGACCACTGCGGTCAAGGACGCCTTCAGCGAAACGCTGCTGAGTCTGCTGCCAGGGCAGGGGCGTGATTACTGCCTGCAATTCTGTGGTCCGTCCGGGGCCGACGCCGTCGAAGCCGCGATCAAACTGGCCAAGACCGCCACCGGCCGCCATAACATCATCAGCTTTTCCGGCGCCTACCATGGCATGACCCACGGCGCCCTGGCGCTGACCGGCAACACGGCGCCAAAAAACGCTGTCGCTAACCTGATGCCCGGTGTGCAGTTCCTGCCGTATCCCCACGAATACCGTTGCCCGCTGGGCATTGGCGGCGAGGCCGGCACTGAAGCACTGAGTTATTACTTCACCCAGTTCATCGAAGACGTGGAAAGTGGTGTGTCGCTCCCGGCCGCGGTAATTCTGGAAGCGGTGCAGGGCGAGGGCGGTGTCAATCCGGCACCTGCGGCATGGCTGCGCCAGATTCGCGAAGTCACCCGCAAGCACGGCATTCTGCTGATTCTGGATGAAGTGCAGGCCGGTTTTGGCCGTACCGGCAAGATGTTTGCCTTCGAACACGCGGGGATCGAACCCGACGTCATCGTCATGTCCAAGGCGGTCGGCGGCGGTCTGCCGTTGGCAGTGCTGGGTTTCAAACGCGAGTTCGACGCCTGGTCTCCGGGCAATCATGCCGGCACCTTTCGTGGCAACCAGATGGCCATGGCCACCGGCCTGGCGACCCTTGAAGTGCTGCAGCGACAGAACCTCGCTGGCCAGGCCGCAAAACGTGGCGACTGGCTCAAGGAACAGCTCGGTCTGTTGCAGCAACGCTATCCGGCGATCGGCAATGTGCGCGGCCGCGGCCTGATGCTGGGCATCGAGATTGTCGATGAGCGCAAAGCGGCTGACCGCCTCGGCAGCCTGCCGATGGACCCGGACCTGGCTGTCGCCATTCAGCAGCATTGTTTCAAACAGGGGTTGTTACTTGAACGCGGTGGTCGCAATGGCAACGTCATTCGCTTATTGCCTCCGTTGATCATTACCGAAGAACAATGCCAATTGGTGATCCAGCGTTTTGAACAAGCGCTCAAGGCGGCACTGTCCCAGCTACGTAAATAAAAGTTTGTAATAAGCAAGGCATAAACAGCCCATCATCGTGGCACTGATATCACGATTGAAACAACACCGCACACAACGTTTGGCTGGGCGAACTTATCGCCCCTCGACAGCTCGATTGTTGTGCCGCAAGCGATAAATCAACGTTTGTTGCGACGTCATTTGAACGGTCAGCGTAAAGGCGACTGTGGAGCAGACATGACTAATACCGATCGCACCGTCTTATCAAACATGGTGAGCGAGTTGGCAACCACTCGCGCGTTACTCAATTGCCTGATCAAGGAATTCGCACTGCCGGAAGAGTGCCTGCATTACACCTGGCCTGAAGGCATGCAAGGCATAGCGCCAGGCAGTTTCGTCGATGGCGGGCAATGGAAGGGCATTCCGCTCACCATCAGCCTGCCCAATCAGCAGCAGTTCTTTGTTCTGGTGGACCGCCGCGACCACCTGGGCAGCCATCGCTACCTTTCCGATGTCTACGCTCGTCAGGGGCAGGGCACCTGGCGCTGCCTGGCGTTCGCCGAATTCGCCCGGCAACTGCTGACCGCCTGTGAGCACATGACCCGTGCCAGCAATGACGAACTGCTGGATCAGGTCCTGCAAAGCCAGCACCTGACTGCTGCCATCGTTGCGCACAACATGACCGGTCAGCATCCGGCACCGCTCAGCGGCTATCTGGCCAGTGAGCAGGGTTTGTGGTTCGGCCACCCCAACCATCCGGCACCCAAGGCACGCCTGTGGCCTGAGCATCTGGCGCAGGAGACCTACGCCCCGGAGTTTCAGGCGCAGACCGCGCTGCATCTGTTCGAAGTGCCGCTGGAAGGGCTACGAATCACCTCCAATGGCTTGAGCGAAGCCGAGGTGATGTCAGGCTTCGCGGACCAATCGCGGGCCCGGCCCGGGCATGCGCTGATCTGCATGCATCCGGTACAGGCGCAACTGTTCATGCAGGACCGCCGCGTGCAAAGGCTGCTTGAGCTGGGGGATATCTCGGACCTGGGTGCCAGTGGGCTGCTGGCCAGCCCGACGGCGTCGATGCGCACTTGGTACATCGAGGGGCACGACTACTTCATCAAGGGTTCGCTGAATGTGCGCATCACCAACTGTGTGAGGAAAAACGCATGGTATGAACTGGAGAGCACGCTGATCATCGACGAACTGTTTCAGCGCCTGCAGCAGACTCGTCCGGAAACCCTCGGTGGGCTGTCCACAGTCGCCGAACCCGGTTCGATGAGCTGGGCGCCCAAAGGTGCGAGCGAGGCTGACGGTCACTGGTTCCGCGAGCAGACCGGCGCCATTCTGCGGGAAAACTTCTGCCGCCGCTCCGGCGCCGACAGCAGCGTGATGGCGGGCACACTGTTCGCTCGTGATCTGCGTTCACGCCCACTGGTGCACGACTTCCTCCAGCGTTTCAATGGCGGGGAGCTTGAGGACCAGCATCTGCTGGACTGGTTCGATGAGTACCAGGCCTTGCTGCTGAACCCGGTCATGGCGTTGTTCTTCAATCACGGCATCGTGATGGAGCCGCACTTGCAGAATGCGGTGCTGATTCACGACAACGGACGCCCGCAACAGCTGCTGTTGCGCGACTTTGAAGGCGTCAAGCTGACCGAAGAGCTGGGCATCAAGGCGATTCAGGTGGGGTTGCACCCGAGAATTCGCCAGTCGCTGCTCTACAGCCGCGAACAGGGCTGGAACCGCATTACCTATTGCCTGCTGATCAACAACCTGTCCGAAGCCGTGCTGGCCTTGAGCTGGGAGCGTCCGCACCTGGCACCACTGATGTGGCAGCGCGTCGAGCGGCAATTGCAGCGTATCCGTGACGAACTGGTGCTGCCTGCGCCCGAGCTGGACGCGCTGATCGCAGGCCAGTCGATTGCCTGCAAAACCAACCTCAAGGTCCGGCTCGCCGCCAAGGCCGACCGCGAAGCCAACTATGTGCGTCTTGCGTCGCCGTGGGCCACGGAGGCACGTTATGCATAAGGTGCCGGAAACCGTACTGGCGGCCATCAAGGAGGCTCGGGCGCTGGAAGCCGATCCGCTGGCGGCCTTTGTCTACGATCTGGACGCGCTGCAGCAGCATGTCAGTGAAGTCATGGCGGCGCTGCCCGCCGGTGTCGAGCTGTATTACGCGATCAAGGCCAACAGCGAAGCGCTGATGCTGGAAACCCTGGCCCCGCTGGTCAGTGGCTTTGAAATTTCCTCTGGGGGCGAGATCGAGCGGGTGATGGCCTGTCCGACACGCAAGCCCTACGTGTTCTCGGGCCCAGGCAAACTTGATTCCGATCTGCGTTCGGCGTTGCTGAACAAGGTTGAAGCCATCCACCTGGAGAGCCTCAACGAAATCGCGCGTCTGCAACAGTTGGCAGAACAAGCGGGGCGCGTGCAGCCGGTGTTCCTGCGCATCAACCCGCAACTGCCCGCTGCGCAATCGAGCAGGCTGGCGATGGCCGGGACCGCGACACCGTTCGGGATTGACGAAGCTGATCTGGCCGAGGCGGTCAGACGCGTGGACAACGCCAGTCACCTGACGCTCAAGGGCTTCCACGTACACGCCATGTCGCATCAGATGTCGGTTGAACGTCATGAGCAACTGCTCGATTTCTACCTGCAGCGCTGGCAGGAATGGAAGGCTCTGGCCCGCGATCCGAGCCAACTCACCCATTTCAACGTCGGCGGCGGTATTGGCGTCGATTACCTCAACAGTCAGCAGTTCGACTGGCAGCGGCTGTGCCGTTATCTGGAAAAACGCCTGGGCGAGCAGCACGACGCGCCGATCCTGCGCTTCGAGCCGGGACGCTTCATCAGTGCCTATTGCGGCTATTACGCCATTGAGGTGCTGGACAGCAAAACCAGCCACGGCGAGCATTTTCTGGTCTGTCGAGGCGGTACTCACCAGTTTCGCCTGCCGGTCGCGCAAAGCCATGACCATCCGGTGATCCACCTGCCGAATGCACCGCAGAGCACTGAGTCGTCAGAGCAGGCTTACACCATTGTCGGGCAGCTGTGCACGCCCAAGGATGTGCTGAGCCGTCGCCAGCCACTCAAAGGTGTGAACATTGGTGACCTGTTGGTCCTGCCGCTGGCGGGAGCCTATGGCTACAACATCTCCCACGCCGACTTTCTCTGCCATCCACGACCGTCACAGCACTTCGTGCGCAACGGTGAACGGGTTCGCCAATGAGTTTCAACGTCCCACGCCGCTGGGTGGTGTTCAACGTGCTGCTCGGTACGCTGACGGTCAGCCTGAGCAACAGTTCGCTTAACCCGGCGCTGCCGACCTTTATGGATGCGTTCAGGATCGGCCCTCTGCTGGCCACCTGGATTGTCGCCGGGTTCATGACCAGCATGGGCATGACCATGCCGCTGACCAGCTTCCTCAGTCAGCGCATCGGACGCAAACGCCTGTATCTGTGGGGTGTGGCGCTGTTCATCGGCGGTTCGCTGTTGGGCGCGCTGGCCGACTCCATCGCACTGGTGATCACCGCACGGGTGGTACAGGGCATTGCCAGCGGGCTGATGATCCCGTTGTCGCTGGCGATCATCTTCTCGGTGTATGAAAAGCACGAACGGGGCAGGGTGACCGGGCTCTGGAGCGCAGCAGTAATGCTCGCACCGGCGCTTGGTCCGCTGTGTGGCAGCCTGATGCTGGAGTGGTTCAGCTGGCGCTCACTGTTCCTGATGAATGTGCCCATTGGTCTGCTGGCACTGTTGCTGGGCGTCGGCGTGCTGCCGGACTCCGAGCCTGCCGAGCGCAAGCCGTTCGACCTGATCGGCTACCTGCTGGTGGCGTCGGGCATTGGCTTGCTGATGATCGCCATCAGCCGCATGCACCATGCTCAGGCGCTGCTCGACCCAGTCAATCAGGCCATGGTGCTGGTCGCGGTGGCTTGTCTGCTGGCGTTCGTCCGCGTCGAGTTGAGTCGCCAGGCACCGCTGCTGAATCTGCGCCTGTTCAACCTGCGCGGTTATCGTCTGAGCGTGATCATCGCCGTGGTGCAATCGGTCGGCATGTTCGAGTGTCTGGTGCTGTTGCCGCTGCTGGTGCAGAGCGTGCTGGGCTACAACCCGATCTGGACCGGCCTGGCGCTGCTGTGTACCGCCAGCTTCGCGAGCCTGTTCGGGCAGTGGGGCGGCAAGGCACTGGACCGCCATGGCCCGCGCACCGTCGTCGCCGTCGGCCTGCTGTTGACCGGCGTTTCGACCCTGGCGCTGGGCATACTCAAGGCCGATGCCGCAATCGGCGTGGTGTTCGTGCTGATGATGATTCGTGGCGCCGGTCTCGGGCTCTCCTACATGCCGGTGACCACGGCGGGGCTCAATGCCTTGCCCGAGCCGATGGTCACTCAGGGCGCCGCGATGAACAACATTTCCCGCCGTCTGGTCGCGTCGCTGGCCATCGTCATTGCGTCGCTGTGGCTGGAGTTCCGCTTCAACACCGCGGGACCGGCCGCCACGCCCTCGGCCATCAGTGAAGTGTTCATCGCCACCGGCCTGCTGATCCTGCTGGCACTGCCCTGTGCCTGGCGTTTCCCCCTTAACGACGAGCGCGCCGAGGCCCAGCCCGACGCGGTCGAATCCCGATAATTTTTCGTTCGAGGTATGAACATGGCTACCCCTTTACCGCTGCAACGTAACGCCGCTTCGACAACGACAAATACAACGACGGGTACGGGTGCCTGGCTGGCCCACGTCAGCGCCGAGCGCTATCAGCAAGTGCAACGCCGCGTGATCGGCCAGTTGCTGCAAACCCTGCTGTACGAGGCGGCGCTGCCTTACCGCTGTGAGCCGCTGGATGATCATCGGCATCGTTTTGCCGTGGCCGTCAGTGGCGGTGTGGAATACCACTGCGACGGTCTGCTGAGCACCAGCTTCGAGCTGATCCGCCTCGATCACGCCACGCTTGAGCGGGTGGACAGTACCGGCGAACGCAGCGTGCCGGATCTGCATCTGGCGTTGACCGAGCTGCTGAGCCCGTTCAAGGACAGCCCGCACCTGACGCGCTTCATCCAGGAAATCGAACAGACCCAGCTCAAGGACCTGCAGGCCCGTAATCAGGGGTATCAGTCCGCCAGGCCTGCGCATCAGCTGGATGTCGATGCGCTGGAGCAGCACTTCATGGATGCCCACAGCTATCACCCGTGCTACAAGTCGCGGATCGGCTTTTCCCTGGCTGACAACCGCCACTACGGGCCAGAATTTGCCACGCCTTTCGCGGTGGTCTGGCTGGCCGTGGCGAAGTCCAGCGCCTCGGTCGGCCACTCGCGGAGCATGGATTTTCAGGCGTTCATCCGTCAGGAGCTGGGTACACAACGCTGGCAGGAAATAACTCGAGAACTGGCTGCGCAGGGCAAGTCCATCGACGACTATCAACTGATGCCGGTGCATCCGTGGCAGTGGGACAACGTCACGGTGTCGACTTTCTACCCGGAACTGGCCAGCGGCGAGCTGATTTATCTGGGCACCTCGACCGATCGCTACAAGGCTCAGCAGTCGATTCGCACGCTGGCCAACGCCAGTCAGCCACAGCGCCCATACGTCAAGCTGGCGATGAGCATGACTAATACCTCCAGCACGCGGATTCTGGCGCGTCACACGGTGTTGAACGGCCCGATCATCACCGATTGGCTGCACCAGTTGATCGCAACCGACAGCACCGCTCGCGCGCTGGATTTCGTGATTCTCGGTGAGGTGGCGGGGGTGAGTTTCGATTACCGCCATCTGCCGGAATCACGTTCGGCGCAGACCTACGGCACGCTGGGTGCGATTTGGCGGGAAAGCCTGCATCAATACCTCCGGGACGACGAGCAGGCGGTGCCATTCAACGGCCTCAGCCATGTGGAAAATCGTTACGGTGATGGCCAGCAGACGCCTTTCATAGACGCATGGGTCAGCCAGTACGGGCTCAAGGAATGGACCCGGCAACTGCTGCAGGTCACGGTGCCGCCGATCATTCACATGCTCTATGCCGAAGGCATCGGCATGGAGTCCCACGGCCAGAACATCGTGCTGATCGTCAAGCAGGGCTGGCCGCAGCGCATCGCCCTCAAGGACTTCCATGACGGCGTGCGTTATTCACCTGAGCACCTCGGGCGTCCCGAACTGTGCCCGGAGCTAGTGCCGCTGCCCGCCAGCCACGCAAAGCTCAACCGCAACTCGTTCATCATTACCGACGACGTCAACGCGGTGCGCGACTTTTCCTGCGATTGTTTCTTCTTCATCTGCCTGGCCGAAATGGCGATTTTCCTGCGCCAGCAATACCAGCTGGACGAAGCACTGTTCTGGCAGATGACCGCCGACGTCATTCTTGACTATCAGCAGGCTCACCCGCAGCACCGCGACCGTTTCGGGCTGTTTGACGTGTTTGCGCCCTCGTACGAAGTCGAAGAGCTGACCAAGCGCCGCCTGTTGGGAGATGGCGAGCGCCGCTTCCGCTCGGTACCTAACCCACTGCATACCTACAGGCCGCAATGATGCTGAGGACCAATGCGCTCAAAAGCAGAGTTGCGGACGGACAGCCGGCACACGGGGTGATCAGTTCGATTCCGGCCCCGGCCGCCATCGAGTTGATCGCTGAAGCCGGGTTCGACTTCGTGATCATCGACATGGAGCACGTCCTGATCAACCCGGAAACCGTGGAAAACATGATCCGTGTGGCAGAGAGCTACGGCCTTACACCATTGGTGCGGGTCGCCGATCTCAACCCGAAAACCCTGCTGCGCCTGCTCGATGGCGGCGCGCAGGGCATCGTCTTGCCGATGATCGAGAGCCCTGAGCAATTGGCAGATGCGATTGCCGCCTGCAAGTACTACCCGCTGGGTCGTCGCAGCCTCAATGCCGGACGTCCCGGCTCTTTCGGCAAGCACAGCCTGGCGCAGTACGTGGAGGCCGCCAATCAACAGATCATGGTGGTGGCGATGATCGAAAGCGCCGAAGGCGTGCGACGTGCCGCCGAGATCGCCAGCGTGCCGGGGCTGGACATGATTCTTGAAGGCGCGGCAGACCTGTCGCAGTCACTGGGCATGCCCTGGCAGATCGATCAACCAGATGTACAAAACGCGCTGCTTGCAACCTGGCAAGCCGCCGACGCGGCGGGCATCGCTTATTGCGCGATCCCTCGTCAACCCGGTGACGCTGCCCGCTGGCAGGCTCGCGGGGTCAACACCTTTGTCCTCGGGGATGAGCGCGGCATTGCCTTTCGCGCGCTTCAGGCCCGCCTGGCTCAACATTCAGCAGAAGGAAAATAAACCATGAACTTCACTTCACTCGCCGCTGACCTGGTCATGCAGGATTTGGTCGATTGCCTGCTGGCTGAAGATTTCTTTGGTCGCGAGCCATTGCGCCTGCAGGACAGCAGCCAATGGCAACTGCGCCATCCACAGGCTCCGCAACTGGTGGAGCAGGGCAGTGCGCAGCAAATCTGGGAATGGTGCTGCGATGATTCGGAGCAGCGCTTTATCAGCATCGCGTTGCGCGCCGGTATTACCCAGCAATGGGAAAAAGTACCCGGTACGCCGGTACTGGGGCGACAGGACGAGCGCTGGACGCAGTTGTCGCCGGAAGACTTCATGAAGTGGGTGTTCGCCGGCAAGGCAACGCTGCTTCAGGACAGCGAGCGCCAGGACAACGAAAAGGGTATCGCGCTGTTTCTCGAGGTATTGCGTATCAGTGTCTGGCAGACCGCGCTGTCGCTGGACCACAAAGTCGACGAGCAGAACCTGATGGCTCAGGACGGCGCAACGTTCTTCAGGACCATGGAGCAGTGGGCGTCGCTGCGTGATCGCCCGTATCACCCGCTGGCCAAGGCCAAACAAGGCTTGAATGAACAGGAATACTTACACTATCAGGCCGAGTTCGCCCGGCCGGTAGCGCTGAACTGGGTGGCGGTCGACAAGACCTTGCTGCAATGCGGCGACGGCGTAGAGGACTTGAACGCATCGTTTCCGGCCCGCTATCTGCTGCCCGAGCACCTGCAAGCGGAGCTTGACCAGGAGATGCAGACGCGTGGCATTGCCGGCAGCCATGTTGCGCTGCCGGTTCACCCGTGGCAGTTCGAGCATGTTCTGCAGGCCCAGCTGGGCGATGCGTTCGCCAAGGGCGATTGCCAGCGGCTTGACTTCAATCAGGCGCAGGTCCACGCCACTTCGTCGCTGCGTTCGATGACACCGTGCTTCAACAGCGCTGACTACCTGAAGCTGCCCATGGCAATTTATTCGCTCGGCGCTTCGCGTTACCTGCCAGCGGTCAAAATGATCAACGGCGGGCTGAGCGAAAAACTGCTGCGCCAGGTGGTCGACAAGGATCAAACCCTGGGCCGTTCGCTGCACTTGTGCGACGAGCGCAAATGGTGGGCATTCATGCCGCCGCAAGCCACGTTGTTCGACGAAGGGCCTCGGCATCTTTCGGCGATGGTGCGCGGCTATCCGGCCGCCTTGCTCGATGATCCGGAGTGCCGCCTGCTGCCCATGGCGGCACTGGGCACACCGCTACCGGGGAGCAATCGGCATTTCTTCGACGAGTGGATGGACTATCGCGACCTGCCGCGCAATCAGGCTTCGGTACTGACACTGTTTCGCGAGTTGAGCCACAGTTTCTTCGACATCAACCTGCGCATGTTCCGCCTGGGGATGCTCGGCGAAGTGCATGGCCAGAACGCGGTCATGGTCTGGAAAGCCGGACAGGCGCAAGGGCTGTTGTTGCGTGACCACGACTCGTTGCGTATTTTCGTGCCCTGGCTGGAGCGCAACGGCATGCACGACCCGGAGTATCGCATCAAGAAAGGTCATGCCAATACGCTTTATCATGACCGTCCCGAGGACTTGCTGTTCTGGCTGCAGACACTGGGTATTCAGGTAAACGTGCGGGCAATCATGGATACGCTGGCGCAGGTGTATGACGTGCCTGTCACAGCGCTGTGGACCGTATTGCGTGATGTTCTGGATAATCTGATCACAACCATCGAATTTGACGACGAGGCGCGTGGCATGATCAGGCAACAACTGTTCGAAGCCCCCAACTGGCCGCAGAAACTTCTGCTGACACCCATGATCGAGCGCGCGGGCGGTCCGGGCAGCATGCCGTTCGGCAAGGGCGAAGTGGTCAACCCGTTCCACAGGTTACGCCGTGCAACCTGACCGAACCCTGCATCCTTCGCGGCGCACAGTGTTGCGCCTTTCGCTGGGGTTACTGGCGCTGCCTGGCATTGCCCGGGCAGCGCCGCTACGCGTTGTCACCCTGTTTCAGGGGGCGTCCGATACTGCCGTGGCTCTGGGCGTGACGCCTTGCGGCGTGGTGGATTCGTGGAGCGAAAAACCGATGTATCGCTACCTGCGCCCGGCGCTGGCGGCGGTACCGCATGTGGGTCTGGAAACCCAGCCGAGCCTTGAAGATATCGTGCTGCTCAAGCCGGACCTGATCGTCGCCTCACGCTTTCGTCATCAGCGCATTGCACCGTTGCTGGAACAGATCAGTACGGTACTGATGCTTGAAGAGGTGTTCGAATTCAAGCGCACCCTGGCGATGATGGGTGCGGCCCTGCAGCGTCAACAACTGGCCATCGCGCTGCTCGGGCAATGGCAACAGCGTGTGGCAGCGCTGCGTGGCCAGTTGCAGGCGAAGTTCACCGGACGCTGGCCAATCACCGTGTCGGTGCTCGACATTCGCGAAGACCATATCCGTAGCTATCTGCCGGCCAGCTTTGCTGGCTCGGTGCTCAGTGAACTGGGCTTTGCCTGGACGCCCGCGGCCCGCCAAGCCACGGGCGTGTCCCTTAAACTCAGCAGTAAAGAGAGTTTGCCTGTGGTCGATGCGGACCTGTTCTTCGTCTTTCAGCGCGCGGACAGCACCGCCGCGCAACACACTTACGACAAGCTGGTACAGAACCCGTTCTGGCAACAGTTGCGGGCAGTACGCGACGTTCAGGTATGGCGCGTCGATGCCGTCGCCTGGAGTCTGTCCGGCGGCATTCTGGGCGCCAACCGCATGCTTGATGAAATCGCTCGCGTGGCGCTGGCGGATAGCGCCTCATGACGGCTGCGGTAAAACTGGGCCTGGGGCTGTTGGTACTGGTAGCGTGCATGGGGCTGAGTCTGGCCACCGGGGCCACCTGGATATCGCCCGCTGCCATTGTGCGAAGTGCCTGGCAGCCCGATGCGCTGAGCGCTATCGAGCACGTGCTGCTCGACACACGGCTGACACGCACCCTGATGGCCGTCGCAGTGGGCTCTAGTCTGGCGGTTGCCGGGGCGCTGATGCAGGCGCTGACGCGCAATCCGCTGGCATCGCCTGGCCTGTTCGGCATCAATGCCGGCGCGACGTTTGCCATCATCGCCTGTTCGTCGCTGCTTTCACTGTCGTCCATGAGCCAATGGCTGTGGTGCGCGTTCATCGGCGCTGCGGTGGCGGGCACGATCGTCTGGGTCATCGGCAACCGGGGGCAGGGCAGCCTCAATCCATTGCGCATCGTATTGGCTGGCGCAGCGATCACTGCCTTGTTTACCGCATTCAGTCAGGCCTTGCTGGTGGTCAATCAGGACGGTCTGGATACCGTGCTGTTCTGGTTGGCTGGCTCCTTGTCGGAGCGCGAACTGAGCACTGCTGCGCCGCTGCTCTTCTGCGTGGTCATGGGGCTTGTCGGCGCACTGGTGCTGGCTGGGCAGGTCAATGTGCTCAACACCGGGGAATCCATCGCGACGGCTTTGGGACAGCGTACGGGGCTGATTCGCCTGATGATGAGCGTGGTGATCATTGCCCTGGCAGGCAGCGCCGTGGCGCTGGCGGGCAGTATCGGCTTCATCGGTCTGCTGGTGCCGCACATGGTGCGCAAGACGCTGTCCATCGACCATCGCTGGCTGCTGCCCGGCTGTGCGTTGCTGGGCGCGACGCTGTTGTTGCTGGCCGACACCCTGGCACGAGTGGTGATTGTCCCTCAGGAAGTGCCGGTGGGTGTAATGACTGCGCTGTTTGGTGCGCCGTTTTTCATTGCGCTGGTTCGGCGGGGGGCGCGCTATGGATAAGCATGTCACCGTGCGCTACCGGAGCTTTTCCCGGCAGTTCAGCCTGACAGTGTTGACGCGTTTGCTTACGGGTCTGGCGCTGACGCTGCTGGTTGCCTTGATCTCGCTGGCGGTGGGCAAGATCAACCTGTCGCCCACGACCCTGCTGAGTGTTTTTACCGGCCAGGCGGACGCCAGCCTGGTGTTCATCGTTGAACAACTGCGCATGCCCCGGCTCGCACTGGCCGCACTGGTCGGTGCGGCCCTGGCGGTGTCCGGGCTGATCCTGCAAAGCATCATTCGCAACCCGCTGGCCTCACCGGATCTGTTAGGCATCACCAGCGGTGCCAGCGCCGCCGCCGTGTTGTACCTGTCATTCTTCTCGGCTGCACTGGGCGCGCAGTTTCTGCCCCTGGCGGCGATCTCCGGCGCAGGCCTCGCGGCGCTGGTCATTTATCTGCTGGCCTGGAATCAGGGCGCTTCACCCTTGCGTATGGTGTTGATCGGGGTAGGGGTGTCGGCTTTGCTGGCTGCGGTCACCACGTTCATTCTGGTGTTCAGCCCGTTGACCACCACCTTGTCGGCTTATGTCTGGCTGACCGGTAGCGTGTATGGTGCCAGTTGGCCGGAGCCCCGCGCGCTGGCCGGCTGGCTATTGTTGACGTTGCCGCTGCTGGCGCTGCTCGCCCGTCAGGTGCGCATGCAGCAACTGGATGACGCGCTGGCCCAGGGCATCGGCGTGCGCGTGCAATGGTTGCGTGCCGGTTTGCTGCTGGTGAGCGTGGCGCTGGCCGGCCTGGCGGTCGCCTGGGGCGGGGCGATTGCCTTTGTCGGGCTGATAGCGCCTCATATCGCCAAACGCCTGATGCCGCCGGGGTTCGTCGGTCAGGCGCTGATGGCGGCGCTGATCGGTGCCAATCTGGTGATGCTTGCCGATCTGGCCGGACGCACGCTGTTCCTGCCGCTGGATCTGCCCGCAGGGATTTTTGTCGCGGTGCTGGGCACACCGTTTTTTCTGTACCTATTGATCAACCAGCGGCATTAAGGAATTACGGATGGCGTCAATCGCAACCCACGACCTGACCCTGAGTTACCAGCGGCAGGTGATCATCGACAGCCTTGATCTGCAGCTACCCGCAGGCCAGGTGACCGTGCTGATCGGCAGTAACGGTTGCGGCAAAAGCACCTTGCTCAAATCCCTGGCGCGCCTGCTCAAACCCCAGCAAGGCACCGTCGTACTCAACGGTGCCGACATTCACCAGAAGTCCACTGCGACTGTCGCGCGTGAACTGGCGATTCTGCCGCAGATGCCCAGCGCACCGGAAGGCATCAGCGTACGGCAATTGGTGGCGTTGGGGCGTTATCCCTATCAGAACTGGATGCAGCAATGGTCCGCCGAGGATGAAGCCATGGTCGCACGGGCTCTGGCGCAGACCGGCATGCAGGAACTGGCCGACAGACCTGTCGATGCCCTGTCAGGTGGTCAGCGTCAGCGCGCATGGATCGCCATGACCCTGGCGCAGGATACCGACATTGTATTGCTGGACGAACCGACGACCTTTCTCGATCTGGCTCATCAGATCGAAGTGCTGGACCTCTTGCGCGACCTGAATCGGCAAGAGGGCAAGACCATCGTGATGGTCCTGCATGACCTGAATCTGGCCTGCCGTTACGCCGATCACATGGTCGCTGTCCACGAACGCAGCGCCTTTGCCCAGGGACGTCCGGCGGACATCCTCAGCGAGGCGCTGGTCAAGCAGGTCTTCGGCCTCAACTGCCGGATCATCGCCGATCCATTCTTTGGTACGCCGCTGTGCATTCCCTTTGGCCGGGAACTGCCGCAATGAGTCTGGCGCAGGCGTTCAGCGAGTCCGAGTGGGCGTTGCTGTCCGGGGCGCTGCGGCTCAGGCCGGCAGGTGAACACGATCCGCGCTCACTCCCGGCCCGAGCGCTGCTGGACGACGCCGTCTGCGAGCAATTGCTCGGCGTGCTGGGGCCGGTGATCGGTTCTCCGACCCAGGCAATCACCGCGTCATTGCTGGCCAAGCGCTTTTCCTTCCTCAGCACCGGTGCCTGTCTGTACGCGATGTCGGTCTACGACAAGGGCCTGGCCCTGTCGCTGGACAATAGCGTGGTTGAATACGCGCACGATAACGGCCTTTGGACCTCTTCAATGCCCTTGCTCGATACAACGCCTGTGGGTTACGCACCGGGGGCTCGTGAGGCGTGGCGTGATGTGCTCGTCGCCACCCTGTTCCGCGACCTGCTTCAGCCGCTGTGGGAAACCTTCAACCGTGTCACTGGCATTTCCCGACGCATTTTGTGGGAAAACACCGCAGTACGTGTCTATTCGCTGTACGACAAGCGCATGGACACGGTTGAAGACCTGGTGATCCGGCAGCGCTGTGAAGCCGATTTCGACTGGCTGCTGCATCAGGCCGATCCGGCGCTGTTCGGCCTGACCTACAACCCGCTCAAACACTTCCGCCGTCCACCGATTGTGCTCGAAGGCGAAGGCAAAAGCGTCCGTTTTCGGCGTACCTGCTGCTTCTATTATGACGCCAGCAACCCTGTCGAGTATTGCTCGACCTGCCCGTTACTGAGGCCCAAAAAATGTCGATGAACAAGCAGATCGCCCACCGCCAGCAACAGCTCAGCGACGCGGTCATAGAGCAATACCGTGATGTTGCCGCGTCAACCATTGGCCATCTGACCGACGTGGGTTACCTGCGTGGGATCAGACCGCTGTTCGAGGGTGCCAGACTGGTCGGCAACGTTGTCACGGTCAAACTGCAGCTGCCCGACGGCAGCATCCTGCGCGACGCTTTGCTGAACAGCCTGCCCGGGGATGTGCTGGTGATTGAATGCGTCGGCGACGAGCATTGTGCCTGCTGGGGCGAACTGCGCACCCTGGCCGCGCTCATCAAGGGGCTTGCCGGCGTCATCATCTCGGGTACGGTTACCGACGTCGCCGCCTTGCGCGAACATCGTCTGCCCGTGTTCAGCCGGGGAGTCAGCGCAATGACGACGCGCAGTCTCGGGGAAAGCGGCGAGCTCAATGGGCTGATCAATGTAGGCGGCGTGGATGTAAAGCCGGGGGATATCGCAGTCGGGGATGATGACGGGGTGTTTATCCTGAGTCCGCAACAGGCGAACGAACTGTTACCCGAGTTGCTTGGCAAGGAGAGTGCGGACAGAAAAAGACGGGCGGAGTTGCTCGACAGACTTAAGGGGCAGCAGCCGGAAATCAGAAGTCGGCAATGACAATATGTTTAATATTTGGATCCTAATATCGACAATCAGACAATAGGCAGGCCATTTACGTATTAAGTTCGCCGGCACTGCTCAAGATTGCGGTTCGATGACCGATGCAGATTGCAAACCCAAACTGTCCCGGATAGCCGCAATGTTCAATTCGCATTTGAAAAATACCAATAAGGCATTGGAGCGCCGCCTCGCCATGCTTGAGCAAGCAGGGCAAATCCTCAATCTGGAGACAGTCGCCGTCGTTCTGGATGGCACGGGCAAGGTACAGACCGTCAACGCGTTGTTCGAGACGGAGATGAGCTACGCCCAAGCAGAGCTTGTCGGACGCAACCTGTCTGAACTGAGCCCGCCGGAACTGAGCGGTGACGTTCACCAGAAACGCGCGTTGACCGCGATTCGCGACGGCAAGCATTTCAGCGGCACGTTGCGCCTAGTCAGCAAGGCCGGATCGAGGGTGTGGCTGAGAACCATTGTCGTTCCTTATAAAAATGAAACCGGCGGCGTCGAGCAGATCACCCTGTACTCGAGTGTTCTGACGCGAACCATTGAAGCCTCGCGTGAGAACGAGGCCCTGGTCAACGCACTGCAGCGCTCCACCGCCGTTATCGATTTCACCCTCGATGGCATTGTCATAGGCGCCAATGACAACTTTCTGAAGGCGATGGGTTACGAACTCAATCAGATAAAGGGCAAACATCACAAGATTTTCTGCCTGCCTGAAGAATCCGCTTCTGACGCGTATACCCAGTTCTGGGAAAGACTGCGCCGAGGTGAGTTTATCGTCGATCGTTTTCGTCGAGTTGACAAAGGTGGTCGTGATGTATGGCTGGAGGCGTCTTATAACCCGATTACCGACGCCAACGGCAAACTCTATAAAATTGCCAAGTTCGCGACGGTCATCACTGAACAGGTCGAGCGCGAGAAAGCCGTCGCCGAAGCATCGGAAATGGCTTATCAAACATCTATCGATACTGACAGCAGCGCGCAGCAAGGCCGAAAAGTCATCAAGGACACGCTGCATATGCTCGGCCAGCTGACCATTTCGATGGCAGAGGCTACACGAGGTATCGAAGCACTGGATTCGCAAAGTCAGGTGATTGGGACAATCATTAAAACCATCAGCGGTATTGCCGAACAAACCAACTTGCTCGCGCTGAACGCAGCGATTGAAGCCGCCAGGGCTGGCGAACAGGGCAGGGGGTTCGCCGTAGTGGCCGATGAGGTGCGCCAGCTGGCCTCCCGCACGACAAAAGCCGCGGAAGAAATCGTAAACGTCGTGAAGACCAACCAAAGCCTGGCTTCAGACGCAGTAGGCGTCATTGTGCGCAGCACCGAACAGGCTTCCGAGGCGCTGGTATTGGCCAACGACGCAGACCGTGTGATCCAGGAAATCCAGCAAGGTGCCAACACGGTAGTGCGGGCAGTCAGCCGGTTTGTGGACCAGCGCTCCAGTTAAGTGTGAACAGTCGGGTCGACTCAGGGGACACTAAAGGTGTGCTGCCCTGAGTCACTCACTGCGCAGTTAAACAGGAAAGGAAGTGTACTGATCTGTGCAGAGCCACCTGCGTATAAAAGTTTTAAATGAGTGTGTTTTATTAAATCGATGGGACAGCACTCGCGCAAGGCGCCCACTATCGGAATCACTGTGCTACTGCCTCAAGACTGATAGCCGGCTACCGATACCCTGCTTATAACCGTTGCACCCGCCGTCATTTCGAGCATCGTTATTATGACTTTCCTGCGCAGCCCACACATGGTTCGTAAGTACCTTTACACCTTGTTGTGGTTTTACGTGTTCTCTATTTTCCTGTTGGCCATCGCGTGGGAATTCGAACTTGAATCCGTCGCCATGGTCGCAATGGGCTTACCCTACGACCAGGACTTCGAAAACGCCGAGCGTTGGCGTTTTGTATTGACCTCGACAGGCTTTGCAGTGTTATCGATGGTTATACCGTTCATTCTTCTGAAACGCCTGATGCAACGGCTCCATAGCAGCTACAACGATTTGCTCGAGTCACAGGCGCTCAGCGAATCTCTGGCCCGCCACGATCCTTTGTCCGGCTTGCTCAATCGGCGTGTGTTTCACGAGCAACTGGTTGCACGCTTACGGCAGCCAGCGACACACACTGCGGTTTTTCTGATCGACCTGGATAAATTCAAGCTCATCAACGATACCCACGGGCATGCGGCGGGAGACGCGGCGATCTGCGCCGTTGCCGAAAGCCTGCGCGACGCCACTGTCGGGTGGCAGGCTTCCGTTGCGCGACTGGGTGGCGACGAGTTTGGCCTGGCGGTCAGCGGTGACTTCAGCCATGCCGAACTGGGGCCGCTCGCTGAAAACATTCTGGCCAAAATCGCGGCATCCAGCGTTGGCCTGCCGCGTGTGGTCCTGAGTGCAACCCTCGGCATTGCCATTGCGCCAATGGACGGCTCAGACGCCGACCTCTTGCTGCAACGTGCTGACAGCGCCATGTACCGCGGCAAGACCGGTGGCCGAGCCACATTTCATTTCTATGAAGTCAGCTTCGAGCGCGAGCAGCGCCTGCAGGAGCAGTTCGCGCGGGAACTCACCCTGGCTATCGAAGAGAAGGATATTCAACCGTTCTATCAGCCCATTGTCAGCCTTCCCGAGCAGCGCCTGTCCGGGTTCGAACTGTTGGCGCGATGGCTGCATCCGGAGCGTGGAATCATTCTGCCGCTTGACTTCATACCCGTGGCAGAACAGTTGGGGCTGATCAAGCCACTCACCGCGACCCTTTTGCTTCAGGCCTTCGATCAGGCACGCGCTTGGCCAAGCGACTTCACGCTGGCAATCAATGTCACCTCACTGATGATCGAAAGTCCCGACTTTCCGGACTGGCTGGAACAGTTGGCCAGCGAAGGAAAATTCCCGCTGAGTCGGCTTGAAGTGGAAGTGACGGAAAACGCTCTCGTCGCCAATGTCGACAGTGCCCGCCTGAATCTCGAACGTCTGCGCGCGATGGGCGTGAGCGTCGCCCTGGACGATTTCGGGACCGGCTATTCAGGGCTTTACCACCTGACCAAACTTGCCATCGATAAGATCAAGATCGACAGATCGTTCTTCGACACGACGCTCGAGAACCAGAACGAGATGGTCAAGGCCATCCTCGCTCTGGGGAAAAGCCTGCGGATGAAAATCACCGCCGAGGGTGTTGAGCACGAGCGACTGGCTGACTGGCTTGCCACTCATGAGTGCGACTTTGCCCAAGGTTACCTGTTCGGACGGCCCTTACCGTTGGCTCAGGTAACAGAGCTGCTGACAATGAGTGAGACTAAAGGGCCGGTCAGGGCGTTGGCGGTTCCTGGAAAATAAGGGGGATGTGCTTCAAGTCAGGCGCTCTCGAACTTCAATGCGGAACTTTGGATTCACCAGAGACGATGAGAGTTCTCTAGTGCTTGGCGCTCAATAAACCCTGCGGCTTTCTGCCAGTACAGCGAGCTGCGGCACCCTCTTGGAACTGTGATCGGGATTGGCGCCGATCGCGTCAACGTGAGGTGCTGCTGCGAATAAGGCGTTCCATTCACATATAAGCATTCCTTATTGTCGATGACTCATGGAGTATATGCGCATTTTGGCTGCCTCTATGAGGCAAGCGCTCGCAGCTTCAGGAGCCCGTGAATGAACATCGAGATTGAGGCGCTGATCGCCCGGAAGATCGGTTTCGCCTCTCACCAGAACGCCGTACCGCTGGTACGTGAACTAAGTATCTGGAACCAGGAAGAAACCGGTTTTGAAAACCTGACCCTGAGTTTAAGCACCGACCCCGATTTCGTAGAAAGCCGGACTTGGCATATAGATCGCATCCATGCAGGTGATCGCCTCAACATCTCCGAGCGCGATATCAAGCTTAATGCGGGTTATTTGGCCGGGCTGACTGAAAGCCTCAGCGCAGACGTGGTGATGCGCTTGTCCCAGGGCGACAACGTGCTCGTCGAGCAGCGCTTCCCTATAGAACTCCTGGCGCGAACAGAATGGGGCGGCTTGAGCGCAATGCCGGAGTTGCTTGCAGCTTTCTGCATGCCCAATGATCCCGCGGTAGATCGCGTACTCAAGGCAGCTTCACAGGTATTACGGCGCGCAGGCAAGAAAGATGGCATTGACGGCTATGAAAGCAAGTCGCGTACGCGAACCTGGGAGCTTGCCTCTGCCATTTGGTCAGGAGTGTGCAGCTTTCAGTTGAGCTATGCATTACCTCCGGCCAGTTTTGAGCAGCAGGGCCAAAAAGTCAGGCCTCCGAGTGTGGTTCTGGAAAACGGCGTGGCGACCTGTCTGGACACTGCATTGCTGTTTGCTGCGGCGTTGGAGCAGGCGGGCTTGAATGCTCTGCTGATCATGACCAAGGGACATGCATTTGCAGGCGTATGGTTGCAGCCTCAAGAGTTTTCCCAATTCTTGACCGATGAGGCGTCGGCAGTACGTAAACGCCTGGATCTGAAGGAAATGGTGGTCTTCGAAACCACCCTTTCTACCCAGACACCTGCGCCGGGGTTCTCCCAGGCCATTGCAGCTGCCGAGCGGCAACTCGATGATGAGCAGTTCATCATGGCCATCGATTTGCACCGTGCCCGGATGCAGAAGATTCGTCCGATGGCGCTCATATCAGTAACAGAAGGATCTGATGCGACAGCCGATGCTCCGCCCACTATTGAAGGACTGGAGGAGGCGCCGGCACTCCCGGGGTTCGATGTCGAAATAAATACCGACAGCGAAGGTCCTGCCGGCAAACTGACGCTGTGGCAACGCAAACTCCTCGATCTGACGACCCGCAACCGTCTCCTGCACCTCCCGGACAGCGCAAAAGGCGTACGCCTGTTGTGCCCCGATCCGGCAGCGGTTGAAGACCTTCTCTCCAGTGGTCAGCGAATTCGCGTGCTGCCGATGCCTGACCTGAAAAGCAGTGGCCGGGATGTGGCGCTGTACGAACAGCAGAATAATGAAAACCTGGTCGACGAAGTTGCTCGTCAGGCTCTTGCTCGTGGTGAAGTGCTCGCCGGGCTGGAAAACGTCAAACTTGAAGCCACCCTGATTGATCTGTTCCGAAAGGCGCGTAGCGATCTGGAAGAGGGCGGTGCAAACACACTGTTTCTGGCCATCGGCTTTCTCAAATGGAAGAAGAGTGCCGACGACCCGAAAACTTACTCCGCGCCCCTGATCTTGCTGCCAGTAAAACTTGAACGTAAAAGTGCCTTGTCCGGGGTAACGCTAAGCCTGCTTGATGAGGAACCACGTTTCAATCTGACGCTGCTTGAACTGCTGCGCCATGACTTCGAGTTGGTAATTCCCGGACTGGACGGCGAACTGCCCAGCGATGAAAGTGGCATTGATGTGACGGGTATCTGGAACATGGTGCGGCGAGCAGTGCGTGACGTGCCGGGTTTCGAGGTGAGTACCGAACTTGTGTTGGGAACCTTCTCATTTGCCAAATACCTGATGTGGAAAGACCTGAATGCCAACGCAGCACAGCTGCTGCAAAGCCCTTTGGTCAAGCATTTGCTGGACCCCGCTGAGGGCGATGAGGGCTTCTCCGGCTCAGACGAGTTTCCCAGACCAGAGCATCTGGACTCGTCAGTAACGCCCGCCACGCTTTTCGCCCCGTTGCCGGCCGACTCTTCACAGTTATCTGCCGTGGTGGCATCTGCCGGTACTCATAGTTTCGTCATGGATGGGCCTCCGGGAACCGGCAAGTCGCAAACCATTGCCAACATGATTGCCCACAATCTGGCCTTGGGCCGCCGCGTACTGTTCGTGGCAGAGAAGCGCGCGGCACTGGACGTGGTTTACCGTCGCCTGGCAGAACAGGGGCTGGGCGAGTTTTGCCTGGAACTGCATTCAAGCAAGGCCTCTAAAGTTGAAGTACTCAAACAACTGGACCGCGCCTGGGACGTCAGCGACGCATTGAGCGCCGACGAATGGGAGCGTGAAGCCACTCGTTTGCAGACACTGCGTTCGCGACTCAACGAGCTGGTCGCGGTACTGCACCGACGCTGGAGCAACGGGCTCTCCCTGCATCAGGCGATTGGTCGTGTGGTTCGTGATCATGGCCCTCAAACACCCAGGCTGACCTGGCCATCAGACACGCAGCATGATGCTGCCGAGTACAGCCAGTTGCTGGATCTGTCGCGCCGGTTAGGCCTGAACGGTGATGCCGCACGTAATTTGTCAGGCAAATTCGGCGCTCTGGCGCAGACTCAGTGGTCGAACGCCTGGCAGGCACACATTGCGAATGCCGCACGTGAGCTGCCGCAGGCCCTTGACGCGCTGAATGCGGCGAGTGAAAGGCTTCTTGTCCTGACGCACCTTGACTTGCCTGTAGCCGAAGTGGCGCAGGTTCAGCACCTTGGCGAATTGGCGACTCTGGTCGTGGAGTCCTATGGACTGAACCTCTCATTCGCTTTTGCACCCGACGCCGTCGCGCGTATTGAAGCCGCCCGGCGCGCGTGCCAGTTAATCGAAAGCTATCGAGAGCTTGAGGAAGGTCTGTCGCTGGATTATGCGGACGAAGCCTGCCGTCGCATTCCCGTTGAGGCGATGCGCAGCGAATGGCGAGATGCCGAAGGAAAGTTCTGGTTCCTGGCGACTTTCGCCAAGAAAAAGGTCGCGAAGAAGCTGGCCTCTTCAGGTGGCGCAGCAGGCCTGCCGGACACGCTTGGCGACCTGGCGATTTTCGAGCGCCTGCACGCGCAACTGAACGAACTGGATACATTGGCCGGCAGCCTGCAATCGATCCCGGGCTGGCAGGGCCTGACCAGTGACGTGTCACAGATATTTCGTGCAGCCTCAATGGCTGAACGTCTGCGCGGGCTGATAAGCGGTCTGGCCCAATCACCGGACCACCTCGTTTCGCTACACGGTGCCGTCGCGCGACTGGTCGTTGAGGCGAACGAAATGTTGGCGCCGGGCGGGCAAATCGGCGTAGCGTTATCAGCCTTGCAACAGGCGTTGTCTCGCTATGAAGACGCCGCTCGACTGTTTGCCGAATTATCTGCAGCCGGTACAGATACACAACCGAGCGTTGGCGTGTTGAGGGCTACTTCGCTCTCAATCCAGCAACAAGAAGAGCAGCTCAAGGCATGGTGCGATTGGTGCCGGGTTCGCGAGCAGGCTGGTGAGGCTGGGTTAGCCAGTCTGGCGCGTGCGCTCGAGGCAGGGAGTCTGTCACCTGCAGCAAGCGAGGAAACCTTCATCACGGCCTATGCCCATTGGTTCGCTACGCAGGGTATAGACGGCGAACCTCTGTTGCGGAATTTTGTGGCTGCCGAGCACATGAGTGATATTGCGGCTTTCGTTCGTCTGGACGACGAAATGGCGAAACTGACGGTGCGTTACATCCGGGCCAAACTGTGTGGCTTGATCCCCTCCAAAAATGACATACCCAAGAGCAGCGGCTTTGCCATTCTCAAACATGAATTGCAGAAGTCTCGCCGGCACAAACCTGTCAGGCAACTGGCTGTCGAAATGGGCGACGCGCTGAATCGCCTGGCGCCTTGCATGCTGATGAGCCCGCTGTCGATTGCGCAATTCCTGCCCGCCGATCAACCGCCTTTCGATCTGGTCATTTTCGACGAGGCTTCGCAGATTGCTCCATGGGACGCAATCGGTTCGATAGCTCGCGGCAGGCAAGTGGTTATCGCGGGTGACCCGCGTCAAATGCCGCCGACGAACTTTTTCAACCGTGGCCCGAATGCCAGCGACGACGATACCGCGGAAGACATGGAAAGCATTCTGGACGAATGCCTGGGAGCAGGGGTGCCGAGCCACAGTCTGAGCTGGCACTACCGGAGTCGCCATGAAAGCCTGATTGCCTTCTCCAATCATCGTTACTACGACAGTAATCTCATTACCTTTCCGGCAGCAGAGACTCGCGCGAGTGCCGTCGAGTGGCGCAGGGTTGACGGTGTTTATGCAAAAGGCAAAGGGCGCTACAACCAGGCTGAAGCCGAAGCCATTGTCAGCGAGACAGTCAGGCGCCTTACCGATCCCGCGTTCGTGGCTGCTGGCCATTCGATCGGTATTATCACGCTCAACTCCGATCAGCAAAAACTGATCAATGATCTGTTGGACAATGCCCGCAAGCAGTACCCGCAGATCGAGCCGTTTTTTCAGGACACACAGACCGAGCCGGTTGTCGTCAAGAATCTGGAGACAGTCCAGGGCGATGAGCGCGACCTGATTATGCTCGGGATAGGCTACGGTCCTACCGAGCCCGGCGCGCAGGTTATGTCCATGAACTTCGGTCCCCTCAACAAGGACGGCGGCTGGCGCAGGCTTAACGTGGCGATCACCCGGTCTCGCCGAGAAATGTTGGTGTTCTCATCCTTTGATCCTTCAATGATCGACCTGAACCGCACCAATGCCCGCGCAGTCCGTGACTTGAAGCATTTCATAGAGTTTGCCCAGCGCGGACCAAAAGCTTTGGCCGAGGCGGTACAAGGCTCGGTCGGTGGTTACGACTCGCCGTTCGAGGAGGCAGTCGCTCAGGGCCTGAGGCGTCTTGGGTGGCAAGTGATTCCGCAGATCGGAGTCTCTCGTTTCCGCATTGATCTGGGAATTGTTCATCCCGATCGTCCGGGTGACTATCTGGCTGGCGTCGAATGCGATGGTGCTACCTATCACAGCGCTGCCACTGCTCGGGATCGGGACAAGGTCCGCGGAGCAATTCTCAGCGGTCTCGGCTGGAATCTGGTGCGGCTATGGTCCACGGAATGGTGGGTAGACAAAGAGGGAGCATTGCAGAGGCTGAATGCAGCGTTGAACGATCTTTTGGCTCAATCCCGGAAGGAGACAGCAGACCCACTAAACGAACAGCCAACGCCCCACTGATGGAACGCTAAAGCGCCCGCCGAAGCGTAATCCGGGTCAATTCCGAAGGTTTGCCAAGACGAATGGCAAACCCGGGCCAGAGTGCGGTGCCGTTGTTGACGTACAGTTGCATCCCGCCCACATCATAAAGCCCGGATACGAATCCGCCGTTGGCCAGGGCCAGCAGCCGGTGTAGACCGAAGATCATGCCGCCATGGGTATGCCCGGAGAGTTGCAGCGCTATGCCGTGAGTCGCTGTTTCCTCGGCGTTTCTGGGTTGGTGGTCGAGCAGGATGATCGGTGTGTCTTTCGCGATGCCTGCTATGGCTTTCTGCAGGTCTGGCGCAGGGAAGCCGGTTTTCGGCGCCGTGACATCGGTGACGCCGGCCAGAGCGATGCGTGCACCGTCGTGCTCGATCAGCGTGTGGCTGTTGGCGAGAGGGATCATGCCCAGCGAGACGAAGTGCTGCATCCACGCCTGGTTATCGAAAAAGTACTCATGGTTGCCGGGGATGACGTACACGCCATCCGGCGCACGCAAATCGCGCAGCGCCTCGATATCCTGCTTCCGGTCGTTGAGCGAGCCGTCGATGAGATCGCCGGTGATGACGATCAGGTCAACCCCCAGCGCATTGGACTGCTGCACCACAGCCCGGGTCCAGGGCGCATCGAACAGGCGGCTGATGTGCATGTCCGTCAGTTGCAATACCTTGTAGCCCTCGAATTGCGGAGGCAGGTTTTTAATCGCGATCTGGATGTCTTTCACTGGCGGCACGCGCACGGCCTGCTGGACGCCGATGGCCGCCAGCACCAAGGCAGCCATACCGATGAAATAACGCAGATTGGCCGGAATGCTCAGCGTCTGCCGGCGCACCAGCATCGTCAGCAATGTGCCGATGTCGACGATGATTTGCAGTACCGCAAGCAACAGGATCGCGCCGAACGCCCAGTTGAACAGCATCACGATGTAGCGTGGAAATTCCGGCGAGAACACGCTGCCGGAGGAAAACCGGCAATACAGATGATATTGCGAGGCAAGGACAAGCAGCACCGCAACGGCGATTTTCGCCGATAACGCCCATGGCATCGGCCATAGGAATCGGGCGATGACGTACAGGCAGGGCATGCTGAACATGACATGAAACATTAACGTGCTCCGTTGGCGATATCGATGAAGTGGATAACTGCGTCAACGGCACGGGCAGTAATGAGGTCGATCTGGTCCTGCCGAACGCCGCCCGTTGCAGCGTATTGGTGAGCAGGGATGCTGGAGGTCATGGTGCCGAGGCGGAATGCCGATACGAGCAGACCGTGCTGCCAAGTTTCTTGCAACGCGCGCCGATTGTCGAGCTGACGTGCTTTTGCCGGCATTGCACGGCTCGAAACCGGTCTGAAACCGTCGCTTGATTGCAGCTGTCAGGCGGCACTCGACGGCTTATCCCTGCCGCGAGCCATCTCTCGAAACAGCCTGGGCGACATACCGAATGTCGATTTGAACTGCCTGCTGAAATGCGAACTGCTGCCGTAGCCCCAGGCATAGGCGATATCGGTCAGTGAACGATGGGCATGCTCATTGCTGCGCAACTCTTCGGCGCAACGCGACAGGCGTCGTTGCCAGATATATTCACTCATTACCTCTACAAAGGGGCCGCCCACCGTGCACGGGCGGACACAGACATCGGTCAGAACGTATGAACGTAACGAACCTGCACCATGTAATCTGCGCGTGAGCGGTTCTCGACGCCGGTTTCTTTGTAGGTGTTCAGCCAGAACGCCTGCGGTTCGCTTATTTTCCAGAACAGGCCAGGTCCGATGCCGAGTACTTTTTCCCGGGAGTCACTCAAGCGGCTGCCATTGACCTGATCATCCGATATCTGCCTGAAGTAGTAGCCGTTGATGCCGACGGAAACCTTGGGGAACACTTCATACGACGCGGTGAAGTTGGCCCACGCCGACTGGCCGGATTGGGTGTTGCGCACTGACTGTCCGTCGAAAAACTGTTGCCAACTGCTCGCCGGGTCGTCGTTCTTGAAGTTGTACAGGTAGTTGAGGCGCCAACTCATTTCCCAGCGCGGCGCAGGCATCCAGGTGGCCGCCCAGTAGGGGTTCAGCGAGAAATGATTAGAGCCAGGGTTCAGGTCTTTGTGCTTGTCGTATTTGCCCGTGGGCACGATGGTATCGAAAGCCACACGCTGGACGAAAACCGGCCTTCCGTGGGCGTTGATTATTGGGTCGAACTGCACCTGAGGCCCGACCGTAACGTCGCCCAGCCCCGCGCCGTTGTCTTTGAGTGTGGCACCGTTGTCACCGAAGTCACCGTCCAGAGAGACCACCGGCACCAGCAGACTCCAGCCCAGGTGCGCACCACCACCAATGCTCTCTGGCGAGTAATAGCTCAACTGATTGATCATCGTGACAACATTGATCTTCGGGTCTTCGAAGGCGCTGTTGTCTTTGCCGCCGTTGGTTCTGATGCTGCTTGCCGTGCTGAACTTCAGATAGGTCTGATGCGTCAGGCCAGGCGGTCCGGCAAAACCGTCGTAAAAGCTCGTGCCGCCCAGATTGATACCACTGGGCTGGCTGACCGAGGGCGGAGGAGGGCCATCTGCTGCGTGGGCAACGAACGGCATGAAGCTAAGCACCAGGCAGGCTGGCAAGGATATTTTCAGTGTCATCGGCGCGGCTCTATTTTTGGAGTTGTGAGCAGAAGGCTTCGCTTGGCACCTCGACTGTAATCACCGGGTTATCGCAATACTTGAGTGGGGCGGCCAGAGTTGACTGAGAGCGCCAGGATGGCGGAGAGGGTGCCCATAAATAAATATATGTATGGATGTATTACGCATCTTAATCGCAAAAAGCCATCTCTCAATTGACGCTGCAGCAGCGGCTCATGGTTAATAGCTTCAACGCTATCAACGAGAGTTCGCCGCCATGCTCAGATCCCTGTCTCGTAAAACCGTAGTACTTCAGGCCATCGCCGGTCTGGCGTTTCTCGTGGGTACCAACCTGGCAATGGCCGGGCAGACCTTGCGTCTGGCCCATGCCTCCAGCTCCGACAGTCTGATCAACCAGGCGATGACGCGTTTTGCCGCCGAGGTCAGCGCCGAGACGAAAGGTGAATTGAACGTACAGGTCTATCCGGACGGCCAACTGGGCGACGAAGCGCCTATCGTCGACTCGGTCGGCGCCGGTGCCATCGACATTGGCCTGGGCGGCTCGACCGACGGCATCGATCCACGCCTGAATGCATTGTCACTGCCATTTCTGTTCGAAGATTCTGTCGCCGTGCATGCCTACCTCGATAGCGAAGCCGGCAAGAAATTTCTGAGCATGGGCCAGGACCACGGTTTCGTCATGCTCTCGGCACTGGACTCGGGTTTTCGTCAGTTCGCCAACAGCAAACACCCGATATTGCAACCAGCGGACCTTAGCGGCCTGAAAATACGCACGCCGCCCAACCCGGTCATTCTGGCAACCATCAAGCAATTGGGCGGGCTGGGGCAGTCGATTCCGTTTGGCGAGGTCTATACCTCGCTGCAATCGGGTGTAGTGGACGGGGTCGAGCCTGAACTGCGCGACTTTCATGATCAGAAGTGGTACGAGGTCGCCAAGTATGTCTCGCTCTCGAACTACGTGTGGTCGGCAAACTTCTGGTTCATCAACAAGGATAAGTATGAAAGCCTGAGCACAACGGAGCGGGCGGCTCTCGACAAGGCGGTGGTCGACACCACCGCCTGGTATCGCTCACAGCTGGAAGCGGTGTACAGCAAAATCCAGCAGGAAATGCAGAGCAAGGGCGTGAAGTTCAACGACGTCAACCCTCGGCCGTTTCGCGAGCTGAGCAATCCGGTCTATACGCAGTTCGGCAAGATCTGGGGCGAAGACTTCGTCAGCCAGCTGCGACACGACGCGCAAGGCGAGTGACGCCATGTCTATCAGCCCGCATCCCGACCAACCACCCAGCAGCCTGGCTGAACGCTGCCTTGCTGTATTCGGCGCGTTGATGTTCGCCGTCACCTTTCTGTCCATTCTGGCGGGCGTCTTCTCCCGCTACCTGAACCTGCATGGCTTCGAATGGTCGTTCGAGATCGCCACCATCGGGTTTATCTGGGTGACGTTTACTGGCGCGGTGATCGCTGAAATGAGGCAGGAGAACGTGCGATTCCAAGGCTTGGCAGGCATGCTGCCGGCCGCTCTGCAAAAGGCCCTGGATGCCTTTGCGAGCGTGGCTTTGCTGGGAATCAGCGCGTGGCTGCTGAGCAGCGGTGTGGCATTTATTTCACGCACAGGCTGGATGCCGACCCCGGTGCTGCGCTGGCCGGCAGGACTGAGTTCACTGGCGCTGATCAGCGCTGCCGCAATGCTCGCGATACTGGCCGTTGTGCGCCTGGCACGGCTGATTCGCAACGGAGTACGCCCATGACCGTGCTGATTCTCTTTCTGGCGTTTTTCTGTTTGTTGATGGCTGGCCTGCCCGTCGTCTGGGCGATGGCCGGTGGCAGTATCGCGGCTTTGCTATGGGGCGATCTGCACATGCCGCTGGCCTGGCTCGCCCAGCAGACACTGCGCGGTGCGGACTCATCCACCCTGGCCTCGATTCCGTTGTTTCTGCTGGCCGGAGAATTGATGAACCGTGGCGGCCTCACGCTGCGCATCATGCGCGTTGCAGAGCATTGCTTCGGACGTTTGCGTGGTGGACTCGGACTGGTGAACGTGGCCACTGCGTTCGTTTATGGCGGCCTGACCGGCTCGGCCACGGCCGATACCGGCACCGTTGCCAAGGTCATGATTCCGGTGATGGAAGCGCGAGGCTACCCTCGTGCCTTCGCCGCGGCAGTCACCGCTGCTTCCGGAACGCTGGGTATTATCGTGCCACCGAGTGTCATCCTGATCATGTTCGGCGTGCTGACCAATACGTCTATCGGCGGTCTGTTCATGGCCGGCGTGATCCCCGGCCTGATGCTCGCCGCAGTCTTCATGCTGACCGCTTATATAGTAGGGGTTCGCGAGGGCTTTCCAAAAGCCGAAGGCAAGATGGACTGGGGCCTGTTCCTGCGTGATACCGCCGGCGCGCTACCAGCATTGCTGATGCCGTTCATGGTGTTGGGAACGATAGTGACCGGCTTTGCCACGGCCACTGAAGCAGCCTCTTTGTCGGTTCTTTACGCGCTGTTCGTCGGCACCATCGTCTACCGCCAATTGCGCTGGCGTGACCTGTTCCCGGCCGTGACCGAAGCGGTCACCACAACTGGCTCGGTAATGATCATCATGGCCGTGGCGATGCCGTTCGGCTGGATTCTGACCTTCGAACTGGTACCGCATACCGTAGCGACCTGGATCGTCGGCCTGCATACCGGACCGCTGATCACCATATTGCTGGTAATTCTGGTGCTCAAGGTCGTTGGCTTCTGGCTGGACCTGGGCCCGGCGATGATTATCCTGGCCCCCATTCTGGTTCCCGTTGCCAAGGCGGCAGGTTTCGAGCCCTACCAGATCGGTCTGATCTTCACCATGACCCTGGGCTGGGGGCTGTTCACTCCGCCTATCGGAACCAACATCTTTGTGGTGTGCAATGTCGGGCGTATTGATATCGGCTCCGTCTCACGACGATTGATACCGTTCTGGATCGCTACGGCATTTGCCATCGCCTTGCTCGTGTTTTTCCCGAATCTGACCCAATGGTTGCCCCGCGTCATGGGCTATTGATCCCTCCCATTTCCTGAGAAAAAAGATGAAACATTTGATCGGTGGAATTTCCAGCGGCGGCCGCGCTTTGCCTGAAATCGATGGCCAGGTCTTCAATGTCACGCGTTCCAGTGGCCCATGGCTGTGGGACAGCGAGGGGATTCGCTACGTGGACACGGCAATGGGCTTCGGTGCAACCATGCTCGGTCATGCCCAGACGCAGGTCATGGCTGCAGCCAGTGCTGCGATGATCAATGGCCCGATGCCGTCCTTCGCCCACGCAGACGAGGAGGCTGCGGCGGCGGCGTTGGCAGCGTTCACCGGCGATCTCAGCCAAGTGATATTCGTCAATACCGGAAGCGAAGCGGTGCACCTGGCCTGCCGGACTGCCCGCGTCGCGACGGGCCGCCAGCGTATCGTCAAGTTCGCTGCCGGCTATGACGGCTGGTACGACTCGGTCGCCTTTGGCAACGCCGGACAGGCATCGGCCCTGATGGCCGGTACGCAGCGTCCGGAAAGGGACGGTGTACTGCTGCTGCGCTACAACGATTTTGCCGACGCCGAGCAGCTGTTTCGCGACTACCACGACATTGCCGCTCTGGTGCTGGAACCAGTGCTGGCCAATGCGGGTTGCATCGAACCTGCAGCCGGGTACTTGAAATACCTCAGCGATCTGGCCCACCGCAACGGCGCGCTCATTATTCTGGATGAAGTGCTGATGGGGCTGCGCCTGTGCCCGGGGCTGACCGGCACGTTGCTGGGTGCCGAGGCCGACCTCGCCACGGTCGGCAAGGCCATCGGCAGTGGTATTCCCGTCGCTGCACTGGTCGGAAAGCCCGAATACATGGGTTTGTTCGAACAGGGGAAAATCGTCCGTGCCGGTACTTACAGCGGAGCGCCGCCGGCCTGCGCCGCAGTACTGGCAACCCTCAAGCAACTGGCCACTGCGGACTATCCCGCACTGCTGAGACGCGGCGATCAGTTGCGCGCGCAACTGGTGGCAGCCTTTGCCAACAAGGGCATGGCGGTAAGCAGCACGGGTTACGGGTCGGTGTTCACCTTATGGCCGTCGGCAGTCCCGCCCAAAGACTACGCTGATGCAGCGCAAATGGCTGACAGTCGCTGGACGCTGGCCTTGCACAAGGCGCTGCGTCGGCAGAGGGTCATGAGCATGCCGTTTGCTTTCGGCCGCACCTACCTGACCTTTGCCCATCAGGAGCAGGCATTGCAGGCCTTGCTGGAAGGCTACAAGGCGGCCATCGCCTCGCTTTGAATCGTGCCTTTAGAAGTGACTTGTGAGCTGTTTTCCGAGAGGCTTTCGGCCTTGAAGCAGTCGCGAACGAAATGTGCCAGGCGGCGCGTGTTCAGCAGGGCATGTTCGGGCACTACAAGCTCCAGCTCGATGCTCGGCAGCTCGGGCAATTGCTCGCAGTGCAGAATGCGCCAGCCGGACGGCACGACCGAAGCGGGTAATACCGTCACCGAGGTGCCCAATCGAACCGAATGCATGACGCCCGGGAGATGGGATGACGAACTGACCACTCGCCAGGGCGTGCCTAGCAGATCCAGCGCCTCGATGATCTGCGGACGCGCCCGGCAGCTGTCGGTAAACAATGACAGCGGCACAACCTTCTGTTGCTCGGGAAAATGCCCCGGCGCTGCGCACCACAACATCGGCTCGCACCGGAGTAACTCACCCTGTACCTTGGTGTTGGCGCGGGTGATGATCGCCAGGTCGATGCTACCTTCCGTAATCATCGCCTCGAGGCGAGAAGAAAAATCACAGATGATTTCCACCTGCAGATGCGGGTGGCGCAGGGCGAACGCCTGCATCAGCTCGCACCCCAGTGACTCCAGGTAGTCATCCGGCATGCCGATACGGACGCGGGCAGCCTCCTGCCCGCAATCCAGCGCGGCAAGCGCTTCATCCTCAAGCATCTGGATGCGCCGGGCATAGCCGATCAGCCTTTCGCCATGCTCCGTCAACGTGACGCCACGGCGAGAGCGCTCCAGCAGCTTGCGCCCGACCCTGGCTTCCAGTCGTCCCAGCATCAGACTTACCGCTGCCTGGGTCTTGCCGATACGCTCACCGGCGTTGGTAAACCCGCCGCAGTCGATGACAGCAACAAAAGCGGCAAGGCAATCGGTATCGAGATGGCGCATGGGAAGACCTCGGGTGAAACGTGATGGCAGATAACCATGCATGTTCCATTCCGTTTACACAGATGGGGCAACCTAACGGTTTCGGGCCGCCTGACCTTTCAGCTGGCGCTGCGCTTCCCAGCACTGATAGTGGTCGGTCAGCGTTTCGGTGATCGAGCGATACCTGACTCCCAGATCATTCACGCTGCGCTGGTTATCCACGCTGAAACGGATGCCCAGATGCTTGCTCAGGTAAGCCTGAGTGAGCCCGAACATCGGACCGATCAAGCGCACGAGCACATTGGGGATCTGATAGCGGGGCAGCAGCCAGGGACGTCGATGCAGACGTCGCACAATGCCGGCGATCTCCACGAAAGAGATCATTCGTTGTTCGGCAAGGATGTAACGTCCATGAGCGTCAGCCTTGTTGGCCGCGGTGATATGGGCTGTCGCCACATCCCGGACGTCGACCGTCGTAAGGCTCAGGTCGGGCATCCCGCAAAAGAAGTAGCCACGGAACATCTCATCCAGCAGGAAGAGGCTTCCGGACTCCGAGGCGGGTGTCAGAGACGGGCCCAGAATCATGCCGGGATTGATCGTCACCAGGCTCCAGCGGCTCTGCGCTTCGCAGATTCGCCACGCCTCTTTCTCGGCTTCGACCTTGGCGTAATGGTAGGGATTGGTCTTGAGTGTGCTGCTGGTATTGAAATACTCCTCGGTGAGGGTCTTGTTGCTCATCTGCAGCACATCGATGTAGTCACCAAAGATTGCCCCGACCGTGGAGGTCATGACCACGCGCATCACGCTGGGGGTTTTATCGACGCTCTGCAGGACATTCCGAGTGCCCTGCAGTGCGGGCTCAAGCATCTCCCGGCGACCGTCTTTTATTTTATCGGGCAACAGGAAAGGTGACGCCACATGATGGACCACGCTGCAGTCGCGCATGGGCGCATCAAATGCGCCCTCTGCCAGAAGGTCCGCCTCGAACAGATAAAGCCTGCCCGGATACTGCTTTTGCAGCGTCCGCAAAGGCAGCACTTTTGCCTCGTTGGCGAGATTGCGCACGGTGGTATTGACGGTAATACCGCTGGCGAGCAATTGCTGAATAAGGTGGCAGGCAACGAACCCGCCACCTCCGGTAACAAGAACTCGATCGGTCATGGCAGCCCATCTCTTGTTTGATTGGTTATGCAGAGCAGGGCTACGTTAAACAATCGTTTACAGAACGATCAGGGCTGAACCGGACGCGAAAGGGGGCGGCGATGGACTTCCGTCAATACGCTGTAGACTGCGGATCACGCGAAACATCAGGGCGATGTCGGGCGCTGGATATCTTTGCGGAACTGCTGCATCTCGTGCCTGGCCTCTCGCGGCGTTACCCCGGTCCAGCGCTTGAATGCCCGGCGAAAATCACGAATATCACTGAAGCCGGTTTCGCTGGCCACGTCGATCAGCTTCGTTTCGCGGTGACTCAGCAGTGACAGTGCCTTTGCCCGGCGCAGTGAATCGATGACGCCCTGATAAGACTGTCCGGCTTCATCCAGACGCCGCCTCAAGGTGCGCTCGCCTATATTGAGTTGCTGCGCGAGTTCATTGAGTGACGGCGGCGCGCAGAGCCGCTTGCGTATTTCCCGTTGCACGGTTTCGACAAGATCAGACGTGCCTTTATCTTCCCAGTTTGCGCTGTCCAACAACTCGGCCACTTCGGCCGCGACGAAATCGTCACGCGTGACTAATGGCGTTTCCAGCCAACGGGCGTCGAACTCGATCAGATTATGCGTACCGGCGAATACCACCGGGCAGCGGAACACTTCCTTGTACCGATGCGCGTGCTCGGGCTCCGGGTATTCAAGTTCCACACGACTGGGAACCAGATCATGACGGCCACTCAGGTGCCGAACGATCGCCATCGCGCTGGCGAACGCCTCTTCCAGATAGAAACCGATTACATCGGGGTCGAAGAACTGCGGCACGATATACGTCAGGCAACGCCCCTCGTGAAACTCCATACGGTGGGAGAGCAGGGCGCCGGCGTGTTTCTGATAGCGGATGGCCAGATTGAGCGCATCGCCCAGCGTCGGGCTGGCCTGCATGCCCAATCCGACGATACCCCATGACACGGCCGTCTGGCGCTGGCCGACCGACAACCCCAAGCCATCATCGCCCAACTCCGAAAGGGTCCGGCGCACCAGCAGGTTGCTTTGCCGGTGCGACAGTAAATAACCCGATTTCTTCAGGTCATCAGGCGCGAAACCCAGGCCACGGCACAGCCACTGGGTATTGACGCCACGATCGGTCGCGTACTGCAGAAGCATACGCGATACCTGTGGCGGGGCAGAGGCTTCGGAGAACAGTGGGTCGGCAATGAGCTTCATATTGATCCAGACCTTCACGTGCAGGTATTTTTGTCCCATCGAATCACAGCATGCCTGAAAAAACAGCTGAAACATCCGTGTAAACGTTCATTTTTATCGGCTTGAAGTGCCTGTCGGACAAGTCCGTTATCACCCCCTTTAACGTCCATAAACCCCCTGCTAGCGCTACGGCTCCTTGGCTAACTTAGGGTTCTCGCTGTAGAACCCGAGGAATACAAAGTGAGCAACGACAACAAGATTCACGATTGCGCCGACGCGGTGTGCATTATCGGAAGCGGGCCTGGCGGGCTTTGCATGGCCAGGGCGCTCAAGCGCCAGGGACTCGATTACGAACAATTCGAGCGACACAGTGAAGTGGGTGGTGTCTGGGATATCAATAACCCCGGAACGCCGATGTACCATTCGGCGCACTTTATCTCTTCGCGCGATCAGTCTGGCTTCATTGATTACCCGATGCCCGCGCACTTTCCCGACTACCCGAGCAATCGGCAGATTTTCGAGTACGTCCGCTCCTTTGCAATGGCGTTCGACCTGTACGGCAAAATCCGCTTCAACACCGCCGTCGACAATGTCGAAAAGGAAGAAAACGGCCGCTGGCTGGTGACACTGGCCAACGGTGAACGACGCCGCTATCGCGCGGTTGTGTGCGCCACAGGGTGCAACTGGGACCCGAACATGCCCGAGGTGAAAGGTCAGTTCGAAGGCACCATCAGGCACTCGGTAACCTACAAGCATGCCGACGAATTCAAGGGCAAACGGGTAATGGTCATCGGTGCGGGCAACTCCGGTGCAGATATTGCCTGTGACGCCGCCAGGCATGCGGATAAAGCCTTTATCAGCATGCGCCGCGGCTATCACTTCATCCCCAAGCATCTGTTCGGAATGCCGGTTGATGAGTTCGGCGAAAAGGGGCCGCAACTGCCAATATGGCTGGCGCGGCCGATATTTCAGGCGATTCTGCGCGTGATCAATGGCGACACGCGCCGTTTTGGCTTACCCAGACCTGACCACAAGCTGTTTGAAAGCCACCCGTTGCTCAATACCCAGTTGCTGCACTGTTTGCAGCACGGTGATATTCAGGTCAAAGCGGATGTCTCGCACTATGAGGGGCAGTACGTGGTGTTCAAGGATGGCACACGCGAGGCGCTGGATCTGGTGCTTTACGCCACCGGTTATAAATGGAGCTGCAAATACGCCGCAAACTATTTCGAGTGGAAGGGCGGTCGGCCCCGGTTATACCTGTCGATTTTCAGCCGCGAGCACCACAACCTGTTTGGCATCGGTTACGTTGAAACCAACTCCAGCGCCTACAAGCTGTTCGACAGCGAGGCCCACGCGGTGGCCTGTTACTTGCGCGACCAATTGCAGCAAAAAGCCAGAGCTCGTCAATTTGATCGGTTGATTGCGTCTGACGATCCGGATCTTTCCGGGGGGATCACGTTCGTCAAATCCCAACGCCATGAGGTGTACCTGGAGGCTCATACGCTCAAGAAATACCTGCGCAAGTTGTCTCATGGGCTGGGCTGGCCAATGGTCGAGGAAGGCTACTACAAGAACCTGCGCAGAGGTGCCGGCTATGTGGCTGCGCCGCTGCTCCAGCAAACGGCCGCCATTCAGGAGACGTGCTCATGAAAACGGTGGTCCTGATTACCGGTGCGGCCGGTGGCATAGGCCAGGCCATCTGTGCCCAGCTGATCCGAAGGGGGATGCAACTGGTCCTGGCTGATATCGACGAAAAACAATTGTGTTCGCTGGCAGAAAAACTGGGGGAAGGCGCTTATCCCTATGTGGTTGATCTGACCGATCAGCAAGCCCTGGCTGATTTGATGGCCTATATAGAAGCAGAGTTTGGCCGACTGGACGTGCTGATCAATAATGCCGCCATCGCGGTGGTCGAGGCGTTCGATACACGCTCGGTGGACAGCATCAGCCGAGAGCTCAATATCAATCTCGTTGCACCCCTGATTCTTACGCGCCTCGCCATCCCATTGCTCAAGCGCTCGGCTGACGCCCGGATAATCTCCACGGTTTCGCTGGGCGGTGTATTTCCCACGCCGGAATCACCCATCTATTGCGCCAGCAAGTTCGGCCTGCGTGGCGCCATGCTGTCGATCGGGCTGGATCTGGCAGAGAAGGGCATCAAGGTCGGCTCGATCCTGCCCACTGCGACAGACACACAAATGTTGCGCAAGGAAGCGATTGAGGGCGGCAACGCCTTGCAGTTCATCGCGCCGCCGCAATCGCCGGATGACGTCGCACGTCAGGTAATGCTCATGCTCGACAAGCCCTGCCTGGAGCGATCACCGAAACCGAGTGAATCCTGGGCGTCCAGTCTGGCCATGTTGTTCCCCAATCTATTGCCGCGGGCCATCCGCCTGCTACAAAAACGTGGCGAAAAGGGCATGCAGAAATATATCGAATCATTGGGCGAGCGAGGTCTGGCGCACCAGGTGGAAGGTGTCTGGCGTTTGAAGCAGTAAACCCGACATTGGGCCGGCGGCGTTTTTTTGACCTTTGCAGCGCGGCTGATACCAAGGGTTTCATGGCTATCCGTTTTCAGCTAACGGATAATGCTGCGAGTTCGAGGTTCATGCTGCAATCTGCCGCACAGGAGATAATGATGGTCAAAACGCGTCCACGTCCCGCCGTGAATGGAGTCGCATCAGCGGATAGAGTGCTCACCGTTCTGTCTTCGTTTCAGATCGGAGACTCGGCCTTGAGCCTTGTGGAACTGGTCGAGCGCACCGGACTGATCAAAAGCACGATCATGCGTTTGATGGTTTCCCTGGAAACCTATGGCTTCGTCAATCGTCTTGCAGACGGTCGCTATATGCTCGCGAGCGAGGTCATGCGCCTCAATGCGGTGTACCAGGATGCTCTGGATCTTGAGCGGCATGTGTTGCCAAGACTGCACAAGTTGACCGGTGAAACCGGCGAGACGGCCTCTTTTTATGTGAAACACGGCGCCTATCGGTTGTGCCAGTACCGGGTCAACTCTCCTCACCGGCTGCGATTGCATATGCAGCCTGGAGACATGCGCCCCATGGACGGTGCGGCGAGTGCCGAAGCATTGCGTACCCCGTATGCCCGTGCGAAGGATGGGCTGGAGCCTTTTTACTCCAGCGGTGCGACTGACCCGCATGCTGCCTCGATGGCTTTGCCCATTTTTGGCCCGCTGCATGAAAACATCGGAGCACTGGTACTTTCGGGCCCGTCCATGCGACTGACCGCTGACTACGCAAAAGCGATCCGGTCGATCTTCATCGAGGTGGCTGACGACCTGACGCGCAGCCTCGGAGGGAAAAGCTTCGGCGAGGAGAAGGTCACACACCGCGCGACGGCGGTAGACGAAGCGGTCTGAAGCCGGCGTCAGTAGCCACTTCCATAAACAGCCGACTTGAAGCGCTGCGTCAGGCAGCGTTTCAAATCGTTATTGCCGCGCCTCAACTGACCTCTACGGATTTGGCATCCTCAAGCGCTTCACGCTTGCGGCTTCTGCCCATCACAAGCACGGCGATTGCACCGGCTGTGCACAGCGCGGCCAGAGGCAACAGAGCGATCGCATAACTTCCCGTGGCCTGATGGATAGCGCCATAAGCGTTGACCATGATCCCGCCTCCGATCAGATTCGCCAGAGCGCCGATGGCCGCCAGTCCGGCAGCTGCCGTGCTGCTCGAAAGCCAGTTGGACACCAGTGCCCAGAACGGACCTTTCATCGAGTAGGCGCCGATGAGCACCATGGTCAGCATCATCACAGTGGCGGGTAGAGAGGATGTGACCAGCGCCAGCAGCAGACCTGCCGTGATCAAAAACAACGTGGCGGAGGTGTGCCAGCGACGTTCATTGCTGCGGTCCGAGCTGCGCCCCCAGACGATCATGGCAACCGATGCAATACCGTAGGGAATGGCATTGACGAAGCCGATCTCCAGATTGCTCAGGCCAAAGCTTTTCAACAGTTGCGGTGCCCATACGCTCATGGTGCTGCCTGCTGCAGACGCGCCTGAATAGATAAGCGCCATGACCCATATGTCCTTGTGCTTGAGCAGCTTCCACAGCGAGATATGGCCGATATTGGTCTTGAGCTTGCGCTCTTCGTCCAGCTTGTTGACCAGCCAGGTGCGCTGCGCGTCATTCAGCCAGCGAGCCTGAGCGGGACGATCCGTGAGAATGAAAAGGCAGGCAATTCCCAGCAGTACCGCGGGGATCCCCTCAAGAATGAACAGCCAGTGCCAGCCCCTCATGCCCATCCAGCCGTCCAGTGTTAGCAGGTAGCCCGAAAGCGGCGAGCCCAGAAAGTTTGCACCTGGAATAGCGACCATGAAGATCGCCACCATGCGTGCTCGATAGGCTGACGGCAACCAGTAAGTCATGTACAGCAGCACCCCCGGGAAAAAACCTGCCTCGGCAGCGCCCAGCAGAAAGCGCATGACGTATAGCGAGTTGGCGCCCTGTACAAAAGCCGTACCTGCGGAAATCAGCCCCCAGGTGATCATGATGCGTGCAATCCAGATGCGCGCGCCGAATTTCTGCAGTGCCAGGTTGCTCGGCACCTCGACCAGAAAGTAGGAAACAAAGAACAGGCTGCTCGCGAAACCGAAGATCGTCGGGCTGAGGCCCAGGTCATGATTCATCTGCAGCGATGCCATGCCGATGTTGCCGCGGTCGATGATCGCAATCAGGTAACAGAGGATAAGGAATGGAAGCAGTCGCCATGCAACTTTGCGCATGGTAGTGCGCTCGAGTTCGGTGACCGGTTGAGTCGCTTGGGGGCGGGCCATGGTGCTCTCCTGTGTTTATTTTTGTGGAGAAACGGTAGATGTTCGCCCCGCCGGCCAGGCAGCGGGGCGCAAGCCGGATCAGCTATCGAGCAATTGGCGATTCACGACGCAGCGAGGATCAAGCGCGTCGCCTCCCCACACTTTCACGATCTGTTGAACGGCCAGCAGTCCCACGCGATCACGGGATTCGGTGGTATTGGCACCCGTATGCGGTGTAGCAACGAGATTTGGCAGCTGCCACAGCGCGCTGTCGGCAGACGGTGGCTCCGGATTGAACGTATCCAGCCCCGCACCTGCGATTCTGTTGGCTTGCAGCGCCTGGATAAGCGCCTGGGTGTCGACCAGTTCACCACGGGCAGTATTGATCAGGATGCAGTTGGAGCGCATGCGGTTCAGTTGCGCGGTACTGATCAGGTTGCGATTTTCGTCAGTCAGCGGGCAATGCAGGCTGATGATATCGCTGGATTCGATCAGGCGGTCAAAGTCGGTTTCACGCTCGACGTTTGAACGTTCGGGTAGCGTTTTGAGGTAAGGGTCGAACACCTTGACCTTCATCTGCAAGGGCGCAACCAGATCCATCAGGATGCTGCCGATCGCCCCAAGGCCAACCAACCCCAATGTCTTGCCGGACAACTCGATGCCGTTGGCGGTGGCCTTGTCCCAATGCCCCTGACGTGTACGGGCATCCAGCCAGGCAATTTGCCGAGCCACGCTGAACATGAGCGCAAAGGCATGTTCGGCCACGGATTGCGCGTTCGCCCCGAGGGCGATCATGACAGGGACACCTTTCTCTGCCGCCGCCTGAATATCGATGGTGTCGTAGCCGACCCCATGCTTGGCGACCGCCTTGAGCCTGGGGGACGCTTCGATCATTTCTCGCGTGAGCTTGCCTTGCCTGACGATGATCGCGTCGGGCTGCACGTCGCGGATGAGCGAAGTGAGCTCTTCAGCCGGCAGATAGGGGGTGGTGGGGAAAATCTGAATGCCCAGATCATTCGCATAGCTCATCGCGTTGTGTGCCAGGGCGGGGCCCGTCAGCAAAATCTTGCGGGTCATGGATGCGTACCTTGTTCTTGTTTGCGTCGCGTTTGGTGTGCGACCGGGCAGCGACTTCAACCCGCTATCCAAACCCTACCATAATGAAATGCCATTTCACTATCATGATTTTTATCGGACTAAAAAAGTTTATTAATTATTTTTTACCGCTTGATTGATACAAAATGAAATGTGATTCTGAAAATTCTTCTCCCAGCCTTTCGGCGGCAACCCATAATTTCAAGAGAGCCATGCCCCATGACGATTGGATTCCGAGTCCTCGAAGCAGCCCGCAAAGTCAGCGCTGAGTGGGTATCACGTTATCGCGACGTACCCGTCGCAAATGTCAGCGATTCGATGAATAGAATGACCGCAAGCGGCGCTCGCCTGCGTCCGATGCACCGCGAAGGCGTGCTGGCCGGACCTGCTCTGACCGTGAAAGCCCGGCCCGGTGACAACCTCATGTTGCATTACGCCATTGATATCGCCGAACCGGGCGATGTGATCGTGGTGGATGCGGGGGGAGACCTGAGTAACGCGCTCATCGGCGAGATGATGGTGGCCTATGCGGTGAAGCGTGGCGTGGCGGGCATCGTCATCAACGGCGCGATTCGGGACGCAGGGAGCATTGCTGCAGGGACATTCCCGATGTTTGCAGCAGGCATTTCCCACCGGGGCCCCTACAAGGACGGACCGGGTGAGATCAACGTGGCCATTGCGATCGACGGTATGGTGATCGAACCGGGTGATCTGGTCATAGGCGACGAGGATGGCTTGCTGTGCGTACCGTACGAGCATGTCGCCGACGTCTATGATCGAGCCGCGGCCAAGCACCATGCCGAACAAAAGCAACTGGAACAGATCGCCAGGGGAGAAAACGATCGCTCCTGGGTCCTGGAATCCTTGAAGAAAAAGGGCTGCCAGCTACCACAATAACTCGGTACATCAGGCGTAAGCACGGCCGTGGCGCAACGCTGCGCCGTGCCGTTACGCCACGCCAGGCAGCAGACCAAGACGGCCGGGATGCGAGTGCCGGACTTGATGCTCAGCGCTGAGCAGGTATCGTGTAGGCGACACGTTGAAAAACCCGCGGCCCTGAACCGGGCGACACGATATTTTCAAGGCGCGATGCAGAGACCTCATGGCGCTGACGGCACAAGGATTATGTTCATGAAAGCTTTTCAGATCGGATCTCAACAAGGCCTGGACGCGCTGACCGCGACCACTCGGCCCGAGCCGATCGCCGGGCCGGGGCAGGCCATCGTGGCGCCTCGCCTGGTGAGCCTTATCAGCCGGGATGTTCAAATCCTGCGTGGTACATACGGCCCCCGACAATTACCAGAGCGCATTCCCATGTCCGAAGGCGTGGGTGAAGTCATCGCCGTAGGCGAGGGCGTCAGCCAGGTCAAACCGGGCGACCGGGTCATCTGCGGTCACTTTCCCGGCTGGCTGCAGGGCGAATTTCGCACCAGCGTGTTCGCCCACGATGTCGGTGTAACCCATGACGGCTGGCTGGCTGAAAAAGTCGTATTGCCCGCCGCTGCCTTGATTCACGTACCGGACGCGTTGGCTGACAAGGACGTTGCCGCACTGGCATCTGCCGGTCTGACAGCCTGGAACGCGCTGATGGAGGTCTGCAAGGTCAAACCGGGTGAACTCGTCCTGTGTCTGGGGACCGGCGGAGTGGCGCTGGCCGCGTTGAAACTGGCCAGGCTTCACGGCGCACGCGTGGCGATCACCTCATCGAGTGACGAGAAGCTGGACATCGCGCGTCAGCTTGGCGCCGACATCACGATCAATTACCGCACGCACCCGGACTGGGCGGCGCAAGTCATGGCGCTCAGTGATAACGCCGGTGCCGACATCATTATCGAGACAGGAGGGCAGGACACCTTGGGACAATCGATCGCGGCGGCTGCCGTCAACGGCCGTATTGCCGTGATAGGCGTGACGCCAGGTCAGCACTCGCCGATTCCCGACTACCTGTCGCTGATCCTCAAAAACGTCACAATCAGAGGCATCGCCAACGGCAGCCGCGAGATGTTTGTCGACCTTATTCGAGCCATCGAGGCCAATGGAATTGAAACGGTAGTCGCCAGGACATTCAAATTCGCCGATGCCCCCGAAGCCTACGCATATTTCGCCGCCGCGCGGCACATTGGCAAGGTACTGATCGAGTTTGAACAGGGGTGAGGTTACCGCGCCTTAGCTGAACATATAGCGAAAGGCTTACACACGCCGAGGTGAATCAGCCCTGTACGACATGCTCGCGAAGTAGCAATCTATACCCATCAACCGTTGCGCAGGAGGCGCTTCGGAGGTCAGGGATGATCACCATTGCCGGGATGGCTACTGACAGGATGTTGGAATGGTATTGATAGAAAAACGACCCGCTTCGGCGGGTTTTTTTATGGGCGCAAGAAATGGCGCAATGCGCACATCGTCTGAACCGGTTGGTCGTTTACCCTCGACGTTGATCAGTCGAGCGCCGCGCTGGGGATGTACGACGTATGCCGGATGGCGCGGCGGTAGCGGTCTAGACGGACATCAACCGATCCACAGACCGCACCGCTGCATGGCGGGAAAATCCCTGAATATGGAACAACAATGAAACTGCCCTCGGCTCAGACTGCCGCCTGAAACATTTCTACAGGGGTGGGGTGCTGCACGCTATGCTCGGCATGCAACCAGCGAAGTAGCGCACTGCGACCCGCGATGCCCATTTTTACTGCCGCGCGCTTGAAGTAGCTTTCCACCGTGCTGACTTTCAGATCAAGCCTGTCCGCCAGTTGAGGCACAGTGAGACCGGCCAGCAGCCCGACGCACACTTCGGTCTCGCGCGAAGACAGGCTCAGTGCCGAGGCTTCCAGGCGACCCAGGAAGCGCTGGCGCAGGCCTTCCATGGCATCTTTGTTTTTAAGGCTTTTTGTGACAGGCGAGGGGATTGTAGAAACAAGGGTAGGCGTCACAGTCGCAATATGCTGCTTTACGATGGGCAACACCACCCAGGACAGATCCTTGAGCCGGGCGCGCTCCTGACTGGTGAATGCCTTGGCAGAAGGGGATCGATAAACCGACAGCACATACTCCCCCTTGCCTGGGTAAGCGAGGTGTACCTGGGGGAAAGACGCGTGAGGAAGCAGATGACCTGGCTTTTCCTGTGCGTTGTAGGAGGGCGACTCAAACCTGATGGATCTGTCGACGCGAGTGTCTGCCAGTTCTGTCGGGCTCAACAGAACAGGCTCCAGACGTCTGCTGTCGATCCCCGGGTTGAGCACCTGGTGCAGATGTCCACCAAAGGCACCAACGGCGTGAGTGCCGGTTACTTCATTCGTGGATCGACTGAGTCCCTGAATGACATGAGTCGCATCCACGGGCAGCGAAGCGGTGATCATCTCGTGGAGCAAGCGGGCGAACTGGCGGCTTCCGATACCGGAGATCACTTTGCCGAGATGCGGAAAGAGCTGTTGCATGTTCATCGGGGTTCCTTTTTCCGTTTATAGAGAGACACGCCAAGGCGCAGCCTTGATTCAGCAATTAAGTAAGTCTTCTGTTTCTTCGATTCCTGCGGTCAGACAGGTTATATGTAGACCGCAATACAACATTCAAGCGGGCTGAACAGGAGTTTGAAAGTTAGGCGACAACGACGCCCGAGAGCTTGCAGTAGTAAAAAGTCAATCGTGTTACGAGAAGCGAGAACGCTAACCCTAAGCAAGGCACTCTTTAATAGCAGCAACTTTTTTATCGATGTTTATTGAGTCTGACGCTCCCTGTGGGACAGGGGGTAAATGCGAATCACTCTGAATACTTGAAAGGCCGGCAGACGATCGTCTTACCACAGCGCAGCAGCGCCTGGCCTGTGTTGAAAGTGCAGAGGTATCCAGTAACGTTGGCATGACGTTCAACTCCTGTCCCTATCCATGTTGTTAACGCATACGCACAGGGCGTGGCGATACGGGTCGTGCAGCACTGGCGTGTTTATATTAAGGTGATCATATACATTGCAAAGAGCTTTAATAAACTCCAACTGACCGGTGTGACCGAAAACTAACCATATAGTTCATGTTTCACGCTCCAATTGCAATAAAAAAAGTTTAATCAACACGCGATAGATTTCACACTATGCACAGCGACATCGCTGGGACGGGGGCATTCGACGCAGTATTACCGGATACGCTGCGCAGCGGGAAGAAGCGCATGACGCTTCGGCCAGCCGCTTTACTATTTATCGGGCTTGATAGCAAGTGAATGAGTACTCATCGGTACGTTAGTGCACAGCAAATGCGCCTAACAACACCCCTCATCAGGGCACGCTTATTTTTATTTTACGTTCTGCTGGTTGCTCGACAGGCATTTTATAATTCTATTCGCCGCACAACAGTAGGTTCGCTCGGTTTAGCCGATGGATGGCTGGTTGACCGTGCAGCACGGACAGCCTCGTCGAGCGCATGATGCCGGTTAGCTTCGGCCGCCCGCCGGGTGAGACGAGCAAACAGGTAACCTTCTGCAGCACAGGGTGGTCACCCTGTCTGGGATACGCCCGTCATCCACTTGACCAGACCGTGTCGCCCCTTCACGCCAAGCTTCGCTCCGGCCCGCTTCAGATAGGTCTCGATGGAGCTGTTCTTGACGTGAAGCTTGTCGGCCAGCTCTGGAACCGTCGCGCCAGCCAATATGCCAAGGCATATTTCTTTTTCCCGCAACGACAGCCGGACCTCGGATCGACTCAGCTTCTCGTTGAATTCACGTTGAAGCTGGTGGCCGCCCTGTGTAACGGCTTCGTTGTCAGCATGCGCAGTGCACAAGGTACGGGTCGTCTGGGCATGTCGCTCCAGCAGGGGCAACAGGGCCTCTGAAAAGTTTTTCAAGAACGATAATTCGTGAAGTGAAAAGTCACGTTGGTGATGATCGCGGTGCAAGGAAATGACGCAGCGCCTGTTCGACTTGCGCGACACGAGATTGCAGTGATAGGTCCCGGAAGAACCCATGCTGCAGGGTGGCTTGAGATGAACGAGCAGAAAATCGTCCACATTGAGCATTCGAGCGAGCAGCATCTCCTGGTTCTGCGAGACACTCAGACTGAACGGCTTCTGGTCCGCATTCTCTTGCCCGAGGGGCTGAATGCTGATCACGTTTCCTTCGTTCTCGTCGATCGTCCATTCACTCAGGTCAAGTAAATCGATGGGGACGGTGGCCGCGATGATCTGGTACATGTTCGCGGCAAATCCTGTATCACCCACGCTTGCGATTAACTTTCCCAATTCCAGAAAATACGCTGACTGATTTCCCGTCATTTGTAGATTGGCTTCCATTACACATTTGCCCCCATGGCGTTAGTCTCCAGCCCAACCAAAAGCAACCTCGCATACAGGGCAGCCCTCTCGATGCCTAGTAATGAGCATAATGTCTGATTGTAGGACAATATTACTGGCGCATTAAAGAATGTACACATAGGGGCTATTCCCAGTCTGTCGGGGAAAAGGGGGACAAACGTCTCGCTACACGCCAGTGCACCAGGGCTGACAGTGTCCGATAGCACCGGATAATCCTATAAGGGCCAACCCAGTGTGATGTCTCGGAATAAAGGATCCTTTAGCGGCTCACCGTTTCGGAAAATCGCCGTGTTGTAACTAACCAGAAATAAGGTTTATAGCGAAAACCGGCTGGCCAGTTGTCTCGAAAATAAGGTTCTTCATACCGCCGAGTGCATGGCCTGACGCCGTCGCTTTAGGGTGCTCAAAATATATTTCCGTTTTGCGCTCCAGACGCGGTGAGGTCTCCGCGAAAATGTCCCTGAATGCGGGGACAGACGCACACGGGTCCTGATGTTTCCATTACTACATGGCTGCAGGATGAATACCTGCCTCGCAGGATCGTCGTCGTGGAGAAGTAGAGATTCTCATGCACGCCCTTTATTTCAGTGTTGAGCCGCTGATTCATCCGAGATCCGTGACGCCCATTGAGCGGGGAATACAGTGAGCATTGTCGGCTTTTTCCGGAAATTGAATATCCGCAAAATCCTTTTGAGGATCGTATTGATCGATCTGGCGGTGTCGCTGGCTGGCTATGCCTTGTATAGGGGCGCCAGCGGGGAAGAAGAGACGGTCTTTCTCTCAGCCGCAGCAGAAGTGACGGACATTGAGTACGCCGTATCGGCACAGGGCGTGCTTCAGGGCCGCAATCAAGTGGACGTGGGAGCCCAGGTTTCCGGGCAATTGCAGTCCCTGAAAGTCAAACCAGGTGACAAGGTCAAAAGAAACCAGCTATTGGCAGAGATCGATCCACTGCCCGCCAAAAACGCTTTGCGCCAGGCGGTTGTCAAAGTCGAACAACTCAATGCGGAGCGAGACGCGACGCTGCATAAATTGAAACTTGCCGAGTCGAATGATCGCAGATATCAGGAGCTTGGCTCCACGGAGGCGGTTTCCAAAGCGGATCAGGACAAGGCCCGGTTCGAACTGGAGACCCAACGCGCCAACCTGGTATCGCTTACCGCACAATTACACACGGCCCATGTGAAGGAAGAAGCTGCGCGCATCAAGCTCGATTACACACGAATCTTCGCGCCAATGGACGGTCAGGTCCTCGCCATCGTTACTCAGGAGGGCCAGACGGTCATCGCAGACCAAATGGCACCTGTCATTCTGAAGATGGCACAACTCGACACCATGATCGTGAAAGCACAGATTTCCGAAGCCGATGTGCTCAAGATCCAATCCGGTCTTCCGGTTTACTTCACTATCCCGGGCGATCCTGACAGACACCATGACGCCACCCTCAAGGCGATCGAGCCGGGCCCTGTGGACGCCGCAAGCCCGTCTGGCACCACAGGCGAAAACAGCAAAGCCGTCTTCTACAACGCTCTTTTCGATGTCCCCAACCTTGAAAACCGCTTCTACATCAACATGACCGCTAACGTGCGAATTGTGCTCGAGGCAAAGAAAGGCGTGTTGACGATTCCTGTTGCCGCACTGGGTGATCGGCGGGAAGACGGCACCTACAGCGTAAGAGTGCTGGGCGAAGGTACCGAGGTCAGAACAGCGTACGTAGAGCCGGGTATCAATAATAAGGTCAGGGTCGAAATACGTTCGGGGCTTCAAGCAGGCGACAGGGTTGTCATCGGAGAGCGGGGCGGTGTGGAAGGTGTTTGAGCGTATGACAAGGAGGTGCTGGAGAATAAGAACATCCAGCACAGTTGTAAGCCGACGTTAAATCGATAACGGGCACGTTGCTGGCGTCTGATTAATGAATTGGGCGTGTGTTTCAAAAGTCAGGTCAACAGTGGATTAACAGGCGACGCCTGCGTCAGTACTTTCCTGACGCCGTCAGCGTTTGCTCATTCGCCAGTCGTTTTCATTCCTGGAAACCAGGCGGGCTTGAAAATAAACCTATTCTGGAGTGTTAGGTATGGCCATGTATTACGTTGCAATTGCAATGCTCACCGTGCTGCTCGTGCCAGGGCCGACCAATTCGCTGTTGCTGCAGTCAGGGATCAGTCGCGGGCTGAGCCTGTATTCGCTGAAGCTGGTCGCGGCCGAATGGGCGGCTTATGTGATTCAGATCAGCGCGTGGGGCTTATCCATTGATGCGCTGATCGAACACTATGGTTGGGTGGTGGTGACGACCAAGGTTCTGGCCGTGATGTTCCTGTTCTACATTTCTCTGAAACTGTGGTTTTCGATTCACCAGGACCCCGACGGAAAGCCATCGCCGATTTCGGTCTCCGCGTTGTTTTTGGCAACACTCAATAATCCGAAAGGGCTGTTTTTCGCCACGCTCGTAGCCCCCGCCGGGACGTTTTTGCACGTGGAAAGCTATCTTTCATTCATGACGGTTTTTTCCCTGGTCGTTCTTCCTGTCGGTATGACATGGGTTGCGCTGGGTGCTGTATTTGGTCGAAAACTACCGTCGATAATATCGGGCAATCGAGTCAACCGATTAGTGTCATTGGTGATAGGACTGTTCGCGATTATTGCGTTGTATAACGTCGCTGCTACAACGATGTTCACCTGAACTTCCCACCCCGGTGGTGCTCCGTCACTGCGCCATCTCTTAACGATGTATCTAACGTTGATTGTGCTTATGTGCTTAGTAAATGTTGGAGTAGTCAGGTGAGCTATCGAGACATCGTGCTCAGCGACGAGGAAGAAATCGAGTTGAGCCAACGTGTGAGTTCAGCGACGATCAGCCCTCGCGAAGGCCGCCGGGCGCAGGTGATTTTGCTCGCTGCACAAGGCTGTTCTCGTAACGAGATTGCCAGGTTGACCGGGCTATCGGTTGTTTCAGTCACACGCTGGTGCAAGCGTTTTCGAGAACTGCGTCTGCCAGGCCTGGTGGATCTTCCTGGACGAGGTCGCAAGGCATCCCTGCCAGCCGAGGCGTTGAAACAAATCCTTGATCAAGTCACCCAGCCATGTATCGGCCACGCCCGATGGAGCTGTCGAAGCATGGCGAAACTCGTCGGTATATCGCCGGCCAGCGTCCAGCGCATCTGGGCCGCCCATGACATAAAGCCGCACCTGACACACGCGTCAAAACTATCCAGCGATTCGGGTATTGAAGATGAATCCGGGGAGACTGGCGGAGGTATATCCGAAACGCCCGAATAAGGCGTTGGTGTTCCGTTGTGATGAGCAACGCCAGGTACAGGCTTTGGAGCACACCCGACCACGGCTCTCGAGGGAGCACCTGTCCGATCCGGTACCGCATGGCAAACTGAATTACCTGCAGGACGCTGGATCAGATCAAGTGAAAGCCGGTATCCGCCTTGGCTGAAATGCCTGAACTGAATACCGGCGCGCACAGGATTACTGATGAGACGCAGCCCGCTGCGCCGGGTTGCTTTCAGCCATGATTGGCCATTGGCTCGCGGCGCGCATGTATCAGATCACGCGGCGAATAAAAACCCTGCACCAGGCGATTCTTTGACCGGTACTCGCACATCACAAGCAGAGTGTCCGGGAGAGGGATAATCGCGGGTTCATGCTTGACCACCATGATTTTGCCGCCCGAGCGAAGGCGTACATGTGCTCCAGGTTCGAATGTGCCCATCTTCAGTTCCTCCTCACAAGGGTTTTGATGTCCGCTCCGTCCAGCCGCCGCCCAACGCCTTGTAGAGATTGACTTCGGCGGTCAGTTGCGACAATCGGTCGGTGATCAGGTTTTGTTGAGCGCTGAATAAAGAGCGTTGGGCGTCGAGAAATGTCAGGCTGTTGTCGACGCCGATACGGTAACGACGTTCGGCAAGGCGGTAGTACTTCTGGTTTGCCTGTACAAGGTCGCTCTGCGCCTTCAACTGACGCTTGTAGGTCTGACGCGCAGCCAGGCCATCGGAGACCTCCTGAAAGGCGGTCTGTATCGATTTTTCGTACTTTGAAACGCTTATATCCTTCTGGATCTTCGAGTAATCCAGGCTTGCCCGCAGACTGCCGGCGTTGAAAATCGGGATATCGATCTGCGGCGAAAACACCCAGCCTCCAGAGCCGGCTTTAAACAGGCCGGACAGCTCGGTGCTGGATGTACCGGCATTGGCCGTCAGGGTAATGCTCGGGAAGAATGCCGCTCGCGCAGCACCGATGCTGGCGTTGGCCGACTGCAACTGGTATTCGGCCTCGAGAATGTCAGGGCGTCGTTGCAGCAGGTCAGAAGGCAGCCCCGCAGGCACTTCGGCGAGCCATTCCGAAGACAACGGGCGGTCGGGCGCGCTGTCCGCAACCGTGGTGCCCACCAGCAAGGTCAGGTTGTTGAGATCCTGCGCGACCTGGCGCTGGAACGTCGCCAGACTTGCCCGTGCGCTCTCCACCGACGTGCGCGACTGGGCCAGGTCCAGTGACGAAGAAGCGCCCACTTGCTGGCTGCGAGTGGTCAGCTTCAGGCTCTTTTCGTAGGACATCAGCGTGTCCTGAGTCAAGGCCAACAGTTCCTGGTCGGCACGCCAGGTCAGGTAGGCAGTTGCGACACTCGCCACCAGGCTCAGTTGAGTGCTGCGCCGGGCCTCTTCGCTGGACAAATAGGTGAGCGATGCCTGGTCGCTGAGGCTGCGTATGCGTCCGAACAAATCCAGCTCGTAGGAGCTGATACCCAACGTCGCCGAATAACTACCACTGGTCACCGGGGCGCCGGTCTGCGTGATACTGGCCGGCTGGCGCTGCCGGGTACCGCTGCCCGTGGCGCTGATCGCGGGGAACAGATCGGCGCGCTGAATGCGATATTGCGCCTGATAGGCCTCGACGTTGAGCGCTGCCACACGCAAGTCACGATTGTTGAGCAGGGCGCTTTCGATAAGCTGTTGCAGCGTCGGGTCGCGGAACAGGTCACGCCATCCCATATCCGCCGCCAGCGGTCCTGAGAGTGCTGGCGCGTAGCTGGAAGATTGTGGGTAGTGTGCGGGAACCGGTGCTGCCGGGCGCTGATAATCAGGAATCAACGAGCAGCCGCTCAGGGACAGCGCAGCAAACAGCCAGGGGCCAAGGAATTTGTTCATTCTGCGCCTACCATCCACTTGGCCAACCCATGTCGACCGCTGATACCCAGCTTGGCGGCGGAACGTTTGAGGTAGGTTTCGACAGAACTGCTCTTGACGCAAAGTTTCTCTGCGATCTCGGGAACTGTGCCGCCCGCGAGGAACTCCAGGCAGGCCTCTTTCTCCCGTGCGGAGAGCGAAACGTCGCAGGCACGCAAGCGTTCGTTAAACTCGCTTTGCAGGTGCTTGTACTCATCGGAAAGCGGGCCGTGCGACAGTGTGCGTCCAGCACTTTTCATACCGGATTGGCGATGGGCACGTGCGTGTCGCTCCGATAAAGGCAGCAGGGTCTCCGAGAGGTATTTCAAAAAAGACAGCTCTTGCAACGAGTAATCTTTGTCGGCTTGCGGGCGGTGCAACGAGATCACACAACAGCGATTGGCCTTGCGCGAGATCATGCTGCACTGGTGCGAGGTACCGACAAAGTCATTGCCTTTTTCGTTTTTCATCCGGGCATTCAGGTGAATCAGCAGGTCGTCATCCACCTCCAGCACCCGCTTGACCAACGGGTGGTCGTGGCGGTGCCTGGCGTGTGTCGGACACAACGTCTGCAACTGCGGATTCAACTCAGTGCCCGCATAGCCCAACAACTGCACATCTGTCACCGACGACTGATTGTCGTCAACGGTCCACTCGCTCAATTCGACACGGCTGACGGCCAGCGATGTATTGATGAACTGGTGCATGTTGCTCAGAAACATGTCATTTCCGACGCTGGCCACCAACTTCCCGAGTTCCAGATAAATGTGCGATTTCACTTCATCTTTGGCATTCGCTTGTCGGTTCATATGTCTATTCCTGCAGATCAGAAGTTGCGTGCAATGCTGTCGATCAGACTGTGAGTTCCGTCCTCCGCACGCTCAAATCCTTTGCCCCTTGACATCAATCGAATCCGGTATCACGCGTGAATGTCTTCACAAAAAACGATTCAGCTCGAGGTTCCCATTAAGCTGAGTTGCGCAGGAAAAGTCTGTCACGGGATACCGGGACATCCTGCGCAACCGAGCGGTTACTACTCAGCTGACGCTGTTATCGAACGTGAAACCTCGGCTTTGAAGGTCTTGTGGGCCGGCTCCTTGTTCAGCGCCCGGGAGATCGCCTGGCCCAGTGCGCTGACATGAGGCGCCCGGACCAGGGTCTCGTGGGTCCCGGGAAGCGCTGTCATGCTCACCGGGGTCTCTAGCAACTCACTCCACCCCAGCAGCGGATCGTTGCGCTCCTGCCCGCTGGCCGTAAACAGCGTCACCGAGAGCGGAGCGGGTGGGCTGACATAGGCGTCGATTGCCCTATTGGTTGCATAGGCCACCGCGAGATGGCTGCGTAACAAGGTGGCATCGACGTCCTGTGGCAGCTCCTCCGGAAGCAGGCGGTGTGCAATGCACAGTGCGAGCATTTCATCGACGGCATCCGTGCTGGCCAGCTCGGTGAGTTGCCGGAACACCTCGGGGTCGAACTGCTCGGGTAGCCAGCTCATCAGGAATTGACCTTCGCTCAATGCCTGAGGCGTTTGCTGCTCAAGACGCGCGGAGGTGTCGATGATGCCGAGGAACTCCAGCTGTTCACCATTGGATTGCAGCTGGCGGGCCATTTCATAAGCAATAAGACCACCTGCAGACCAGCCGCCGATCCGGTAAGGCCCTTTTGGTTGTACCTGGCGAATCGCTGCCAGGTAACGCGCGGCCATGGCCGGCACGTCAGACAACGGCTTCTCTCCAGCTGCCAGGCCGCTGGCGGCCAAGCCGTAGAGCGGCACCTGTGGGTCGATTGCCGCGGCCAGATCGCGCACGTATTGCACTTCGCCGCCCAGCGGGTGGACCAGGAACAACGGGGTTTGCGAGCCAGTGCGACGGACAGGCACCAGATTGCTGTGCTTGCCGGGACGTGCCTGGCCGTCCAGGGTTCTGGCAAAACCGGCAATGGTCGGTTCGATGAACAGATCGCGGACCGCGATCGGTTTGCCGAGCACCTTGCGCAGGCGCGAGGCCATCTGCACCGCCATCAGCGAAATGCCACCCAACTTGAAGAAGTCGTCATGGCGACTGACCTTGTCCAGCTTGAGCAACTCCTTCCAGAGGTTGGCGAGGGCGATCTCGGTGTCGCCTTCGGGCGCTTCGTACGGCAGGTCTTCAGGCTGTTCGCTTTCGGCCGTCGCAGTGATAGTCGCGGTATGCGCCGAGCGCGGCAGCGCCGGCGTGTTGTTCAGCACCTGACCGATCGACTGCTGTGCATCAGTCACCATGTTCTCCAGAACTGTGGCAAACAACTGCATGATGGCCTGCACAGTGGTTTTGTCGAACAGGTCGCTGGAGTATTGCAGACCGCCGCTCAGGCTTTCGCCGGTATCGGTGAGTGACAAAGACAGGTCAAACTGAGTGGTGATATGAGCGCTGTCCAGCGACTCGACTTCCAGACCGGGCAGTTGCAACAGCGAAGGGGGCGTGTTGTCCAGGCTCAGCATCACTTGGAACAACGGGCTGTGGCTCATGCTGCGGGTTGGCTGCAAGGCGCTTACCACTTGCTCGAACGGTAGATCCTGATGACTGTAGGCAGACAGCGTGATGTCTTTGATCCGGCCGAGTACATCACTCACTCGGGTCTCTCGGCAGGTTGCCACACGCAATGCCAGTGTATTGGCGAAGAAGCCGATCAATGGCTCCAGTTCCGGGCGTTGACGGTTGGCGACAGGCGTACCGACCACCACATCATTCTGCTCGCTGAGGTGACTCATGAGCATCGACCAGCCTGCCAGCAGAACCATGAACAGTGTGCTGCCCTGAGCCTGGCTGAACGCGCGCACGTCGGCACTCAGCTCTGGCGAGAACACATACTCGATCATCCCGCCGGTGTAGCTCTGGATAGCTGGACGCGGACGGTCCAGTGGCAGGTTCAGCAGGCTTGGCGCGCCTTCCAGATGCGTACGCCAGAAGTCGACCTGAGCTTGCAGCGCAGGACCGTCAAGGGATTTCCGTTGCCAGGCGGCGTAGTCCACGTATTGAAGCGGCAGCGCTGGCAGCGGGTCCTTTTGGCCTTGACTGAAAGCGCTGTAAAGCACACTCACTTCCTGGGCCAGAACACTGTTGGACCAGCCGTCGGAGACGATGTGATGCAACGTAATCAACAGCACATGTTCGGCATCCGCCACCTGCAGCAGATGCCCGCGCAGCATAGGCCCCTGAGTCAGGTCGAACAGTTGCGTGGCATTTTCCTGACCCAGACGGGCCAGGGTCGCCGTGCGCTCCTCACTGGAAAGTCCGCGCAGATCCTGTTGCAACAGAGGAAAGCAGGTATCGGCCGGGGCGATCTTCTGCACCGGTTCACCGTCAACCAACTCAAAGCGCGTGCGCAGGGTTTCGTGGCGTGCAACCAGACGATCAAGCGTCGCCTGCAAGGCAGCCGTGTCCAGTGCCCCTGTCAGGCGCAAGGCCATCGGCAAGTGATAGGCCGCACCGGCAGCATGATCCAGATGATCGAGGAACCACAGGCGTTGCTGGGAGAATGACAGTGGCAGACGGCCCGAGCGATCCGCCCTTGGAATTGATTGCGCTTCACTTGGCGCCGTGGCGTTGACCAATGAGGCCAGGCCACGCACGGTCGGTGCGTCGAACAGTTCACGCAAGGTGATTCGTGTACCGAGCTTGCGTCGCAGTCGCGACAGCAATTGCACGGCGAGCAACGAATGGCCGCCCAGTTCAAGGAAGCCGTCGTTGCGGCCGACCTGATCCAGATGCAGCAGGGCTTTCCATATTTCGGCGATGGCCTCTTCGGTTTCGCCTTGCGGCGCCTCGTAAGCCTTGCTGGCCAACGCATCCTGACCAGGTGCCGGCAGCGCTCGGCGGTCGAGCTTGCCGTTTGAAGTCAGCGGCAGGGCATCTAGATGGACGAAGGCACTGGGCACCATGTATTCCGGCAGATGCTTGAGCAGCTCGCTACGCAAATGCTCGGCCGCAACCGATTCACCACAGACATAAGCGACCAAGCGCTGACTGTCCGAATCACCCTGGCTGTCGTTGCGGGCAATCACCACCGCCTCGCGGATGCCTGGTACGGCCAGCAGAACGTTTTCGATTTCACCCAGCTCGATACGGAAACCGCGAACCTTCACCTGGAAGTCGTTACGGCCCATGTATTCCAGCGTGCCGTCCGCCAGCCAGCGACCCAGATCGCCGGTTTTGTAAAGGCGGGCGTTGGCGTTACTGGAGAACCTGTCAGCAATGAAACGTTCGGCACTCAGCTCGTCACGGTTGAGGTAGCCACGAGCCACACCGCTACCGCCGATGTGAATTTCCCCGGCGACGCCCAGTGGTGCAGGCTCGCCACGCGCGTCCAGAACATGCACCTGAACGTTGGCGATGGGTCGGCCGATGCTTGGTTTTTCACCCAGGTCGCGGATCAGGTCAATGGTCGCGTCCACTGTGCATTCGGTCGGGCCATACATGTTGTAGAAGCGGATGGTCTGGCAGTTGCGCAGCTTTTCCCAGGTGCTGGCGTTGATCGCCTCGCCACCCAACAGCACGCTGACCGGCTGGTAACTGCTGCGTTCCAGCAAACCGGCGGAAAGCAGGGTGTCGAGCTGCGATGGTGTTGAGTCGAAGGCATGAACCTGATGGGCTTCGAGGAAGTCCAGCAGTTCGCTGCCGTTGGCACGAATGAGTTGCGGGATGATCACCAGCGTGTGGCCGGAGAACAATTGCGAGATGCCTTTGATCGACATGTCGAAGAAGAAGCCGGCGTTCAGCGCCACGGTGGCCGGTGTCGGACAATGCTGATGGGTGGTGCGGGTCAGCACGTTCCAGAAGTTGAACACCGAGCGGTGCTCGACCATGACACCTTTTGACTGGCCAGTGGAGCCTGACGTATAGATCACGTAGGCCAGGTTTTCCGCCGTCAGGCCGTCGACCACTGGATTGGCGTCGAACGCCTGATCGTCCGCTGCCAGCAGCGATTCAGCGCTGTCGAGCAACATCGGCGGTATGTCGCCAGCCGGCAGACTGAGTGCGCTCTGGGTCAGCAGCGCACGCGGCTGGCTGTCCTGCAACATGAAGGCCATGCGGTCAGCCGGGTGGGCAGGATCGATCGGCACGTAAGCAGCGCCGGACTTGAGCACGCCCAGCAGGCCGACAATCATGTCCAGACTGCGTTCGGCGCAGATGGCCACGCGCTCGTCCGGCTGCACACCGAGTTGCAGCAGCTGCCGGGCCACGTGGTTCGCACGGCGGTTGAGCTGGCGATAGCTCAGTTGGCGGTCTTCGTAGACCAGCGCTACAGCCTCGGGGTTGCAGCGGACCTGGTGTTCGAACAAGGCATGGATCGGCACTGCCGGAGCGAATTCACTGGCGGTGTCGTTGAAGTCATTGAGCAGCCGTTGCCGCTCGTCCTCCGGGACCACTTCCAGGCTGCTTGCCAGACGTTGCGGATCCTGCTCGAGGGCATTGACCAGCTCGGCGACCGCCTGACCGAGGTAGGCGGCAATCCGGTGCGGGTCGATGCCATCTATAGACTGCGCAGTCAGCGAAAAACCATTGGCCTCATTGGCTACGGCAATTTCGATCGGGTAGTTGGTACGGGTTTCGGAGCCCAGGAAATGAACCCCTTCCTGCTCCTCGCCCATGTCCTCGATGTTTTCCCCGGCAGTGTTCACCAGATCACCGTGACGACAGTTGAGGATCACGGTGAACATCGGCAGCGATGCATCCACTGCACTGCAGCGCTGCGCCAGGGCCAGAGGCGCCTGCTCGTGGGTCAGCAGGCCGCTGAGCTGTTGGTAGGCGTCCTGAACGATATCGCGCACGCTGTTTTGTTGCAGGCGAATACGCATCGGCAAGGTATTGATGAACATCCCCAGCGCATGGTTGGCGCCGGATGTGCCCTGGGAGCGTCCCGAAAGCACGGTACCGAAAATCCCGTCGTCGCGGCCGCTGGTGGCGGCCACCACCAAGCCCCATGCGGCGTGGAACAGCACCGAGGTTGGTACGCCCTGGGCCCGAGCGGTGCTGTGGATCCGCGCGCTGAGATCGTCGCTCAGATCCTGCACCGAACGCAGGATTGTTGCATCGCCGCCACGCACATCGAGCACGCCATAGGGCGCAGTGGTGGTATCGACATCCCCCAGCAGTTGACGGAAGTAGGCTTCATGTTCGGCCTGGGAAACACATGCGGCCTGAGCGATGAAGTTGCGGTACGGCTGGGATGGCGGCAGGGCGTCGGCGCGTCCGTCCATCACTGCCTGGATCTCGCCCATGATCAGGCGCAGGGTGACGTTGTCGCTGATGAGGTGATGGTCCAGCAACGCCATCAGCCACTTTTCCTGCCGGGTATCGTACGTGATATACGCGGCTATCAGCGGTGCCTGTTGCAGGTCCAGGCGCATATGGTAGGTATTGGTGCGGTCGCGCAGCATCTGCAAGGCGTCTTCACCCGGCGCGGTGTCGAGTTCAATGACTGGCAACGTTGCCTGGCGATGCACCACCTGTACCGGTTGCGGCAGACCTTGCCAGCGCAGGGAGCTGCGCATGATGTCGTGGCGGTTGATGACCACTTGCAGCGCGCCGAGGAACTTGTCGAGCAACGCACGGCTGTCGAAGGTCGCTATGGTGCGCATCAGGTAGGCATCACCTTCTGACTGCAACAGATGGTGAAACAGGATGCCTTCCTGCAACGACGACAGTGGGTAGATATCCTGAACATTGGCGACGCCGCCTGGCACATCGGCAACGATATGCTCCAGTTCCTGCCGGGTCAGTTTCACCAACGGCAGCATGTCCGGGGTCAACGCCGTGCAATCGACGGGAATCAGGTTCGCCGGGGCGACCCGTTCCGCCGCAGTGCCGCCCGCCAGGACCGCGGCCATGGCTTGTAGGGTTGGCGCCGAGAACACCGTGCTCACATCCAGTACCAAGCCGATCTGACGCAAGCGCTCTATCAGGTTAATCACGAGGAAAGAGTGACCACCCAGTTCGAAGAAGTGATCCTGGCGACCGACACGTTCGACCCCGAGCAATTCCTGCCAGGCAGCGGCCAGGGTCGTTTCGATAGCGCCTAGCGGTGCTTCGTAGTCACGACTCACCGTCGCGAACTGGTCCGGCGCGGGCAGGGCGGCACGGTCCAGCTTGCCGTTGGTGGTCAACGGCCAGCTTTCGAGGGTCACAAAGGCACTGGGCAGCATGTGTTCGGCCAGCACGCTGGCCAGTTGGTTGCGCAGGAGCGCTGACTCGGGAGCGGCGCCTTCCTCGGCAATCAGGTACGCGACCAGGCGTTTGTCGCCGGGGCGATCCTCACGCACGATGACCATCGCTTCACGGACATCGGGGCAGGCGAGCAATTGCGCCTCGATCTCGCCCAACTCGATACGAAAGCCGCGAATCTTGATTTGCGAGTCATTGCGGCCGACGTAGACCACGCCGCCGTCGCTGCGGTAGTGCGCAACGTCGCCGGTGCGATAGAGCCGTGCGCCGCTTTGCAACGCATAGGGGTCGGCAATAAAACGTTCGGCATTCAGTTCCGTGCGGTTCAGGTAATGCCGGGCAACACCGGCACCGCCGATGTAAATCTCGCCATTGACGCCCACCGGCACCGGCTGCTGATAGTCGTCGAGGATACGCAGGCACAGGTCATCAAGTGCCGGACCGATCAGACTTGGCATGGCTGTGTCGATTTCTGCCTGGCTGATCGGGTAGTAAGTGGCATGCACAGTGATTTCCGTGATCCCGTACATGTTCACCAGACGGGTACGCGACAGCGGTGTGCGTGCGGTCCAGGGCTGCAGGCTGCGGAAGTCCAAAGCCTCACCCCCGAATACCACTTCACGCAGCGCATGCTCCTGTGGGCTGCGTTCGCGGGCCTGGATGAACTGGCGGAAAGCGCTTGGCGTCTGGTTCAGAACGGTGACCTGCTGCTCGCAGACCAGCGCATAGAAGTCATCCGGCGAACGCGCCACCTCACTCGGGACGATGACCAGTTTGCCGCCGTAGCACAGCGCGCCCCAGATTTCCCAGACCGAGAAGTCGAAGGCAAAGGAGTGGAACAGCGTCCAGACATCCTCACGGCCGAAGTTGAATTGCCTGGCGGTGGCGTCGAAAAGGCGTGCAACGTTGCCGTGCTCCACCAGTACACCTTTGGGCAGGCCTGTAGACCCTGAGGTATAAATGACATAAGCCAGGTGCTCGCGAGACAGACCCAGAGCAGCAGGCTCAGGGTTGCAGTCCAGCGATTCATCTGCCAAATCGGCACTGTCGTTGTCCGCGCCGAGGGTCAGTACCGGCACGCTGTGTACCGGCAGCACGTCGAGGCAGGCCGACTGGGCCAGCAACGCTACCGGCGCACTGTCTGCCAGCAGGTAGCCGAGACGCTCGGTGGGGTAAGTCGGATCCAGCGGTACATAGGCTGCACCGGCCTTGAGCACGGCCAGCACCGCGCAGACCATCTGTGTGCCTCGCTCTGCGAGGATCGCTACCCGGTCATCGGGGCGCACGCCTTGGGCGAGCAGTTCATGGGCCAGACGGTTGGCTCGGCGATTGAGCGCCTGGTAACTCACCTCATGCCCGCCAAAGACCAGTGCGATGTCCTGCGGGTGGGCGGCGGCGAACTGTTCGAAGCGCTGATGCACCATCAGACCCGATGCGAATACCGCCTTGGGCTGCAATAGCGCTGGCGAGGCCAGGCGCTGCGCCTGGCTGAGCAACGGCAGGCTGAGCACAGGTTGCGCGACATCCTCGACCATCGCCTCCAGTAGCGTGTGAAAATGCTCGGCAAAACGCTCGACGGTCGCGTGGTCGAACAGGTCGCTGGCGTATTCGATCATCCAGGTCAGCCTGCCGTTTTCGCTACCCAGCATCAGCATCAGGTCGAATTGCGCGGTTTCATGGGCCTGCAACATCGGATGCAGGCTAAGGCCCGGCAGGCTCAACTCGCCACCAACGCTGGTGTTATCCAGCGACAGGGCGACCTGACACAGCGGGCTATGGCTCATCGAGCGTGGCGGCTGCAAGGCTTCGATCACTTGCTCGAACGGAATGTCCTGATGCTCATGGGCCGCCAGCGTGGTCTGGCGGACCTGTTCCAGCAGCTGCGCCACGCTCGGGTTCTGCGCCAGATCGACGCGCAGCGCCAGGGTGTTGACGAAGAAACCGATCAGATTCTCGGTTTCGGTGCGGCCACGGTTGGCGCTCGGCACGCCTATCACCACATCGCGCTCGTTGCTTAGCCGCGCCATAAGGACCGACCAGGCGCTGAGCAGCCCCATGAACAGGGTGACGTTGTGGGTCTGGCAGAAGCGCTCCAGACGTTGATGAAGCGCTGCATCGATTGTCAATGGCACAGCGCCGCCGCGGTAGCTTTGCACCGCCGGACGTGGCCGATCAGTAGGCAGCGACATCAGCGTCGGTGCACCACCCAGGTGCTCACGCCAGAAGTCGGCCTGCTCGGCAAGGCGCTCGCCGGTAAAGGTGCGGCGTTGCCAGGCGGCGTAGTCGGCGTACTGGATTGACAGGGCAGGTAACGGGTCAGGCCGATGCTGACTGAAGGCCTGGTAGAGGGCGGCGAACTCGTTGACCAGTACACCCACCGACCAGCCGTCGGAGATGATGTGGTGCTGGGTGATCAACAGCATGTGCTCGTTATCGGTCAGGCGCAGCAGATGCCCGCGAATCAGCGGGCCCTGGCGCAGGTCAAACGGTGCAGCGTCCTCGCTGTCGGCGATGCGTGAAGCGCTGAGGCTGGCCTGTTCGTAAGGCTGCGAGCGCAAGTCCTGTTCTGCCAGGGCGAAACCGCTATCCGCCGCTGCGATGACCTGCACCGGCTGTTCGCCGTGCAACTCGAACGTAGTGCGCAGGCTTTCATGACGCGCGACCAGACGGTCGAGCGCAGCCTTGAGCGCGCTGTGATCAAGCTCGCCGCGCAGCAGCAGCGACATCGGCATGTGGTAGGCGCTGCTGGCGCCAGGGTCGAGCCTGTCGAGAAACCACAGGCGCTGCTGGGAAAAGGACAGTGCCAGCGGCGCGTTACGCCCGATGGGTTCGATGCTATCGGAATCGACCGCTTGCAGGCCATCGACCACCTTCGCCAGTTCGGCCACGGTCGGATGACTGAACAGCTGGCGCAGCGCCATGTCGCCGTTCAGTTGCTGACGCACCCGGGAAACCAGTTGTGCAGCCAGCAGCGAGTGGCCGCCAAGCTCGAAGAAGCCGTCATGGCGACCCACTCTTTCGAGGCTCAGCAATTCCTGGAATATCTCCGCGAGGGCCTGTTCGGTGGCGCTCTCCGGCGCAACGTAGATTCGCTCGGACATGGCATTCAGGTCCGGTGCCGGCAGTGCTTTCAGGTCGACCTTGCCATTGAGTGTCAGCGGCAAGGTATCCAGACGCATGAACACACTCGGCACCATGTATTCCGCCAAACCGCCACTCAATTGCGTACGCAGATCCTCCGGGTCAGGTGCTTCAACGCCCGCATGCACGGTGTAATAGGCGACCAGACGGGTGTCACCCGGGCTGGCTTCGTGCGCCACCACCACGGAGTTGCGCACGCCGTCGCACAAGTGCAGGACGCTTTCGATTTCGCCCAGCTCGACGCGGAAGCCGCGGACCTTGACCTGCCCATCGTTACGCGCCACGTATTCAAGGTTACCGTCCGGCAACCAGCGCGCGAGATCGCCGGTGCGATAGAGTCTCGCGCCTGGCTGCCGAGTGAACGGGTCGTCACTGAAGCGTTCGGCGGTCAGCTCGGGACGGTTCAGGTAGCCGAGTGCAACGCCAGTACCACCGATGTAGATCTCGCCGACCACCCCCATCGGCACCGGTTCGCGCCGGGCATCAAGCACATAGACCCGCACGTTGGCATTGGGCTTGCCAATCGGCAGACTCAGGGTGTCAGGCAGTACCTCGAAAATTTCGTAGCTGGTGGCACAGGTGGTGCCCTCGGTCGGGCCGTAGCCGTTGAACAGGCGTATCTGAGCGGAATGTTCACGGACCCGACGGAACGAGGCCGGATCAGCGCGCTCGCCACCACACATGATCATGCGCAAGCCTGCCAGGGCCTCTGGAATCAACCCGGCATACAGGTTGAAGAGGGCGGTCGAGCTGATCATGGCTGTTACACCATGGCGTTTCAGAAGGGCGGCGAACGCCACCGGCTCGAGCAGCACATGGGGCTCGATAATCACCGACTGGCCACCATTGAGCAACGCACCCCAGATTTCCGGAGTACTGGCGTCAAATGCCGGGTTGGACGAAAACGCCACACGGTCTTCAGCCGAGAAGTCGTAGTAACCGTTGTCCTGAACCAGACGCACAATGCCGTTGTGGGTCACGATCACGCCCTTGGGCTGACCGGTGGAGCCAGAGGTGTAAATGATGCACGCGGGGGTCTCGCCTGCGACGTCATCTGCAAGCACGACTGGCCCTTGGCTCAGCGCTGACAGATCCAGCCTGTCCAGATCCAGTCTTGGCGTCATTTCAGGTGCCGTCAGGTCGCTGCGGCTCAGCAGCATGATGGCTTCGCTGTCCTCGAGCATGAAGCGCAGGCGTTCTTCAGGGGCCAGGCGGTCCAGCGCCAGATACGCCGCACCGCACTTGAGAATGGCCAGCATGCTGACCAGCAACTCCACCGAACGATCCAGCAGGATCGCCACCCGGGTTCCAGACACCACGCCGTGCTGGCGAAGTTGCTGAGCCAAGGCGTTGGCGCGGCTGTCGAGCTCGGCGTAGGTCAGTGTCTGCTCACCCTGGCGGACTGCAATTGCCTGCGGTGCAGCTTCGGCATGGGCCTCGAACAAGCGATGCATCAACTGACCGAGCGGGTAGGCGCGCTCTGTGGCATTGATATCCGTCAGCAGGTACTCGCGCTCCGCCGTGTCGAGCAACGGCACCTGCTCCAGCACTTGCCGATCGTCGGCCACCATGGCTTCCAGCACACGCTGGAAGTAGCCCAGATAACGTCGCATGGTGCTTTCGTCGAACAGCGCCGTAGCGTACTCCAGCGTGCCGATCAGTTGTCCGTCTACCTCACCGATGTCCAGCGCCAGGTCGAATTTTGATGCATCACCGGGCACTGCAACGCCTTGCAGGCTTATGTCGCCGAGCACCAGGGCGTCGTCCTCATTGTCTCGCCATGACAGCATCGCCTGAAAAATCGGGCTGTGAGACAGGCTGCGTTGTGGTCGAACCACTTCAACCACTTGTTCGAACGGCAGGTCCTGATTTGCCTGAGCAGCCAGGGTCTGCTGTTTGACCTGCAGCATAAGCGCTTCGACGCTTGGCGCCCCCGAGAGGTCGATCCGTACAGCAAGGGTGTTGACGAAGAACCCGATCAGGTTCTCCACCTCGGCGCTCATTCGGTTGGCAACCGGCGTACCGATCACCACGTCGTCCTGACCGGACAGCCGTCCCAACAGCGCGGCCCAGGCACCCATCACGGTCATGAACAGGCTGCTGCCATATCGTTGGCCCAAAGCCTTGAGGCCATGGGTCAATTGCGTATCCAGCACCAGCTCCAGCGTCTGCCCGCTGTAGTCCTGTTGCGCCGGACGTGGCCGATCGGTCGGCAGGGTCAGCAAGGCTGGCGCACCGGCCAGTGCCTGCTGCCAGTACTGACGCTGTTGTTGCAGCACGTCGCCACTCAACCAGTCACGTTGCCACAGTGCGTAGTCGACGTACTGCACCGGCAACGCCGGCAGCGGATCCTCCGCCCCCTCACTGAAGGCTGCATAGAGCGCGCCCAGCTCGCGGTTCAACACCCCGGTTGACCAGCCATCGGAGACGATGTGGTGCATGGTCACCAGCAACACGTGGTCGTCATCGGCCATGCGCACCAGACGCCCGCGCACCAACGGGCCATTGACGAGGTCGAAGTGCTCGCTGGCCTCTTGTGCAGCGATGGCGAGCAGCTTGTCTTCGGCATCGGTCTGCCCGGCCAGTACCTGCAGTTGCAGTCTGAAACCTGTTTCAGTGGCAGAGATACGCTGCTCCGCAGGCTGTCCCTGCTCTTGTACAAAGGTCGTGCGCAGCGCCTCATGGCGGGCCACGATACGGTCCAGTGCGCGTTGCAGCGACGCCTGATCAAGGCTGCCGCGCAGACGTAACCCAACTGGAATATGGTAAGCGGCGCTGCCACCTTCCAGTTGCGCGAGGAACCACAGGCGCTGTTGGGCAAACGACAACGGTAGCGCACCCGAACGTTGCACAGGCGTGATCGCCAGGCGAGCGTTGCCCTGCGTGTTGCTCAGCCGCTCTGCGAACTGCCGCAGAACCGGCGCTGCGAAAAACGCTGACGGTGAAACCTCCAGATTCAATTGCTGACGAACCTGGGCCAGCACACGCATGACCAGCAATGAATGACCGCCGAGCGCGAAAAAGTCATCATGCCGACCGACTTGCGCGACGCCCAGCACATCGGCCCAGATTGCGGCGACTGCCGTCTCCAGCGGGCCATCGGCTGCTTCGAAATCATGCTGATCGAAGGCTGCGGCGTCCGGTTCGGGCAACGCTCTGCGATCCAGCTTGCCATTGGCACTCAGCGGCAATGCGTCCATGCGCACGAACGCTGCCGGGATCATGTATTCCGGCAGGTTGAGTTGCAGGTGCTGGCGAAGCGCGCGCGGGGTAAGGGCAGGGCCGGCAGGTTCGCGGGTGGCATATTCCACGAAATACGCAACCAGTTTCGGCGTGCCGCTGCTGTCCTCGCGAATTACGACCAGGCTTTCGCGTATACCCGCGACCTCGGCCAGACGTGCTTCGATTTCGCCCAGCTCCAGACGCAGCCCGCGCAGCTTGGCCTGGGAGTCGTTGCGGCCGAGGAATTCAATATTGCCATCAGCCCGGTAGCGCGCCATATCGCCGCTGCGGTAAAGCCGTTCGCCCGCCACGAAGGGGCTGTCCATGAAGCGTTCGGCGGTGAGTTGCGGCAAGTTCAGATAGCCGCGTGCAATACCTGCGCCGCCGATATACAGCTCGCCCGCAACGCCCGGCGGAACCGGCTGGCCAAGCTCATCGAGCAGATAAATCCGTGTGTTGGCCAATGCACGGCCAATCGGCAAGACCCCGTCGACCTGGCTGCTTGCCTCGAACTCGAAACAGGTGCTGTCGATGCTGGCTTCAGTGACACCGTAAGCCTGGACGATCTGCACGTGATCGCCACAAAACTTGCGCAGTTGCCGGGCGCTGTGCGCGGTCCAGATATCCGAACCACAGACCACGGTGCGCATGAACGACAGGTCGTTACCCGTCTCTTCCACCCAGGCCAGCAACGCATTGAGCACGGCCGGCACGAAATCCGCAAAACCGATCGACTCCTCGCTCAGCAGGCGGTAAAGCGCAGGCGGGTCCATCAGGGTCTCGCGTGGGCACAGCACCAGTGTGCCGCCGAAACCCAGTGAGCGGATCAGGTCGGCGCTGAACACATCGAAGGAAAACCCGGCCATCTGCAAGTGATTGAGTGGCGCGTGTAACGGATACAATTGCTTCCACGCCGCGCTGACGGCGAGCAATCCGCGATGCTCGACCATTACGCCTTTCGGCACGCCGGTGGAGCCCGAGGTGTAGATGACATACGCCAGATTGTGCCCGCCGAGGGTTTCCACAACCGGGTTGTGGTCACGCTCGGAGAAGGTATCGCGTTGATCGTCATCGAGTAGCACCAGCGGCACGTCAAGCGTCGGCAGACGCTCCTGCACACCACGCTGGGTCAGCAGTGCCGACGGCGTACTGTCTTCGATCATGTAGGCCAGACGCTCAGCAGGGTAGGCCGGGTCCAGTGGTACATAGGCGGCACCAGCCTTGAGTACACCGAGCACGCCGATGATCATTTCCACGCCGCGTTCTACGCAGATCGCCACTCGATCATCCGGGCTGATGCCCAGGCTGATGAGATGATGCGCCAGACCGTTGGCCTGGCGGTTCAACTCCGCATAACTCAAGCGCTGCGCCCCGCAGGCCACGGCGATGGCGTCGGGCTGCGCCTGAACCCTTTCCTCAAACAGCTGATGAATCGCGCAGTCCTGCGGGTAGGGCGCCTCTGTTGCGTTGAGGCCTGCCAGCAGATGTTCACGTTCATCGCCCCCCAACAAGGTCACGTGTTCCAGCACCTGTTGATCGTCGGCGACCATGGCCTCCAGCACACGCTGGAAGTAGCCCAGATACCGCCGCATGGTGCTCTCGTCGAACAACGCTGTGGCGTACTCCAGCGTGCCGACCAGTTGCTCATCCACCTCGGCCATGTCCAGCGTCAGGTCGAATTGAGCGGTATCAGCGGCCAATTCGACGCTTTTCAGCGTCATGTCGCCGAGCGTCAGATCAGACGCCTCGTTGTTCTCCCACGACAACATGGCCTGGAAAATCGGGCTGTGGGAGAGGCTGCGTAGCGGATTGATGGCTTCCACGACTTGTTCGAACGGCAAGTCCTGATGCGCCTGTGCATCGAGAGTCTGCCGTTTGACCCGCGCCAGCAGAGTCTCTGCGGTAGGCTTGCCACTGAGGTCAACGCGGATGGCCAGGGTGTTGACGAACAGGCCCACCAGCCCTTCGACTTCACTGCGTGTGCGGTTGGCCACTGGCGTACCGATGACCACATCTTCCTGACCCGCCAAGCGTCCCAGCAGCCCGGCCCAAGCGGCCATGACCGTCATGAACAGGGTACTGCCGCGACGTTGGCTCAACGCCTTGAGGCTATGGGTAAGGTCTTTGTCGAAAATGACAGGCAGTGCTGCGCCGGCGTAATCCTGCAACGCCGGACGCGCACGATCGGTGGGCAACATCAACAACGCCGGAGCGTCTGCAAGGGTTTGTTGCCAGTAGTCGCTTTGCTGTTGCAGCAGATCGCCACTCAGCCAGCGACGTTGCCACACGGCGTAGTCCAGGTATTGCAGCTCCAGTGGCGCCAGCGGGTCGTCCTGGCCCTGCCTGAATGCTGCATAGAGAGCAGACAATTCGCGGGTCAACACATCAACCGACCAGCCATCGGACACGATATGGTGCATGGTCAGCAACAGGACGTGATGGTCCTCGGCCATGCGAATCAGGCGGCCACGAATCAGCGGGCCCTGTTGCAGGTCGAAGCTTTGCAGCGACTCTTCGCTGGCCAGCGCCTGAAGTTGTTCCTCGGCATCCGCCAGCCCTTGCAGATCGTGCAGTTGCAGGTTGAAAGCGGCATCCGCCGGGCTGATGCGTTGTACCGGCTGTCCGTCATCACCCTGAATGAATGTGGTGCGTAAGCCTTCGTGGCGTGCAACCAGGCGCTCCAGCGCCCGTTGCATTGCCTTGAGGTCCAGTTCGCCATGCAGGCTCAGACCGGCAGGTATGTGGTAGGCCGCGCTGGCGCCTTCCATCTGAGCGAGGAACCACAGACGTTGCTGGCCGAATGACAATGGCCACGCCTGATCGCGTGCCACCGGCACGATGTCCGGCAAGTTGCTGCGCCCGGCCTGAGCGATGGCTACGGCCAGGGTACTCAGTTCGGGGTGGGCGAACAGCGCGGCCAGACCCAGTTCGACGCCCAATTGATGGCGCACCTGGGAAATCAGACGCATCGCCAGCAAGGAGTGGCCACCCAGTTCAAAGAACTGATCATGACGGCCCACTTGTTCCAGATCGAGCAGGTTTTGCCAGATCTGCGCCAGCGCAATCTCGGTTTCACCTTGCGGCTCCACGTGTTCGCGGCTGGCAAAGGCATTGGCTTCCGGAGCCGGCAAGGCGTTGCGATCCAGCTTGCGGTTCGGCGTCAACGGCAAGGCGTCGAGGATCACGAATGCGCTCGGCAGCATGTACTCGGCCAGTTGCGGTGCCAGTTCGGCACGCAGTTCAGCGGTTGTAAGCTGGCTTTGCGGCTGGGCAACCACATAGGCCACCAGGCGTTTATCTCCCGGGTTATCTTCCCGAGCGACCACCACCGCTTCCTTGACCCCTTTGCAATTACCCAGACGGGCTTCGATTTCGCCCAGTTCGATACGGAAACCGCGCACTTTGACCTGGAAGTCATTACGGCCCAGGTATTCGATACGGCCGTCGGCCATGTAGCGCGCCAGGTCGCCGGTCTTGTACATCCGGGCATCAGGGCTGTTGCTGAACGGATCAGCGAGAAAGCGCTCGGCGTTGACCGCTTCAAGGTTCAGGTAACCGCGTGCCACGCCGTCGCCACCGATGAAAATCTCACCGGCCACGCCATAGGGCACTGGCTGCTGATGATCGTCGAGCAGGTAAATGCGCGTGTTGGCCATCGGTTTGCCGATGGTCGCGTTGCCACTGCCTTCGCTGCCAGCCACGGTGTCATGGTTGACATACGCGGCGGTGCAGGACACTGTCGCCTCGGTAGGACCATAGGTATTGATCAGGCGAGTGTGCGCCGGGCGCATCTCGTCCCAGAGCTTGAGCTTCTGCGCCGACAATGCGTCGCCAGTGACGTTGATCAAGCGCACATGCTGCAGACGTCGCTTTGCCACCTGCGGCTGTTTGTGCCATTCGGCTACCAGCGTGTGCCAGTGCGCGGCGGTGAGGTGCAGGACAGTTGGATGAATGCCGTAATCTTCAGTTCCTTCGCTGCCGAAGATCTCGCGGCTCGGCGCCAGAGTGGCACCCGCCAGCAAGGCCGGGAAGATTTCCTCCACCGACAGGTCGAAATTCAGGGTGTTCTGCTGCAGCACGGTGTCGGTGGGGGACAAGTCAAACAGCCGCGCCGCATCGACGCTGTAGTTGACCAGGCCGCGATGTTCGATCATCACGCCCTTTGGATTGCCGGTGGAGCCGGAGGTATAGATCACATACGCCAGGTTGCGCACGCCAAGTGTCGGTACCACCGGGTTGTCATCACACTCGGTGAGGTCCTGGCAATGATCGGCATCGAGCAATACCAGCGGCATCGACAGTGTGGGCAAACGCTCCTGCAAGCCGCGCTGAGTGAGCAGCGCCGCTGGCTGGCTGTCATTGATCATGTAAGCAAGACGCTCGACCGGATACGCCGGGTCCAGTGGCATATAAGCAGCACCGGCCTTGAGCACACCGAGCAGACCGACCACCATTTCCACACCGCGTTCGACGCAGATCGCCACCCGGTCATCCGGACTAATGCCCAGGCCGATCAGATGATGAGCCAGACGGTTGGCCTGACGATTCAGGTCGGCATAGCTCAGGCGCTGCCCGTGGAAAGTCACGGCGCTGGCGTCAGGTTGCGTGCGTACCTGTGCCTCAAACAGGTGCTGAATGCACAGGTCCGTCGGGTAGTCCTGGCGGGTCTGGTTGAGGGTCTCCAGCAGCAGGTTGCGCTCGACGGCGGGCAACACATCCAGCTGCGTAACGGCGATCTGCGGTGTGTGCGCCAGCGCATCGGTCAATTGCTCCAGCGCGCACTGCATCATGGCGCCCAGGCGTTGCGGATCCGCGGGCTGCACGCTGTGTATCATCAGGCTGAGGTCATTGCCGTAGTCGTCGACCGACAGGCACAACGGGTAGTTGGTGCGCTCGGAGCTGTCGAGCAGGCGCAGGCCCGGCCATTGCAACTGACTGTCCTGCCCCTGGTGCCGATAGTTGAGCAGGCTGGAGAACAACGGCAGCGCCGTGGCCACGCTACTGCAACGTTGGGCCAGAGCCAATGACGCCTGCTCGTGGCTCAGTAATTCGCTGAGATCACGGTGGGTTTCCATGACCAGCTCGTGGATGCCTTGCGTGGCCAGTTGCACGCGAACCGGCAGGGTGTTCATGAACATGCCCATGGCCCGCTCGGCGCCGACCGTACCTTGCAGGCGGCCGGTGACCACGGTGCCAAATACCACATCATCGCGACCGGTACAACGGGCCAGCACCTGGGCCCAGGCGACATGGAACAGCACCGCCGGGGACATACCGCGTTCCCGGGCCTGAGTCCGGATACATGCGCAGAGGTCACTGCTCAATGCCAGTTCGAACTCTTCGACGTCATTGCCGTTGCCCTGAACTTCCAGCAGGTCGAACGGAACGGTGGGGGAATCGACATCAGCCAGGCGGCGGGTGAAGTAGGCTTCGTGGGCACTTGAAGGGCTGGCGAGGGTCTGCGCGACAAAATCCCGGTAAGGCTGCGGTGGCAGCAGGTCTGCGCCCTGGCCTTGCATCAGCAGGCGAATTTCTTCGAGTATGAGCTCCAGAGTGACGTGGTCGCTGACCATGTGGTGATCAAGCAGCGCCAGTAGCCAACGATCCGAGTTGGGGTCACCAGCAATGTAGGCGAGCAGCAGCGGGGCCTGTCGCAGGTCCAGGCTCAGACGATTGGGATCAGTGAGACGATCCACCTGGCTGAGTGCGTCTTCATCCGGTGTCAGGGTGAGGGTATGTATCGGGAATTGCGCCTGGCGATGCACCACTTGCACCGCTTGCGGCAGGCCGAGCCAATGCACCGAAGTGCGCAGGACATCATGGCGGTCGATAACCGTTTGCAGGCCCCCAAGAAAGGCGTCAAGACGCGCGCGGCTGTCGAACTCGATCATCGAGCGCATCAGGTAGGCGTCGCGCTCAAGATTCAGCAGGTGATGGAACAGGATGCCTTCCTGAAGCGGTGCCAGCGGGTAGATGTCCTGGATATTGGCGGCTCCGCCGGGAACGGCCGAGGTGATCAGTTCAATCTGATCGACGCTCAGTTCTACCAGCGACAACATGTCCGGCGTTAATTGCGTGCAGTGGGCCGGAATACGGTTGGCCGGTGCCTGGAACAGGGGTTGTTTGTCCTGGCTGATAGCCAGGGCCATTTCACGCACGCTGGGGGCAGTGAATACAGTCTTTACGTTGAGATTCAGGCCCTGCTTGCGCAGACGTTCGATCAGCGAGACGGCCAGCAGTGAGTGGCCACCCAGTTCGAAGAAATGGTCGTGACGCCCGACCTGCTCGATGCCCAGCAGGTCTTGCCAGATAGCCACGATCCGCTCTTCGGTTTCGCCTTGTGGGGCTTCATAGCCACGGCTGATCAGTGCATCAGCGTCCGGGGCTGGCAAGGCCTTGCGGTCGAGCTTGCGGTTCGGCGTCAACGGCAAGGCGTCGAGGATCATGAATGCGCTCGGCAGCATGTACTCGGCCAGTTGCGGCGCCAGTTCGGCACGCAGTTCAGCAGCTGTAAGCTGGCTTTGCGGCTGGCCAACCACATAGGCCACCAGGCGTTTGTCTCCCGGATTATCTTCCCGGGCGACCACCACCGCTTCCTTGACCCCGGTGCAATTGCCCAGGCGGGCTTCGATTTCGCCCAGTTCGATACGGAAACCGCGTACTTTGACCTGGAAGTCGTTACGGCCCAGGTATTCAATACGGCCGTCAGCCATGTAACGTGCCAGGTCTCCGGTTTTGTACATCCTGGCATCAGGGCTGCTGCTGAACGGATCCGCCAGGAAGCGTTCGGCGTTGACCTCTGCAAGGTTCAGGTAACCGCGGGCCACGCCGTCGCCACCGACGAAAATTTCACCGGCCACGCCATACGGAACCGGTTGTTGACGGGCATCAAGCAGGTAGATGCGGGTGTTGGCCATCGGCTTGCCGATGGTCGCGTTGCCGCTGCCTTCGCTGCCAGCCACGGCGTCATGGCTGACATAAGCGGCGGTGCAGGACACTGTCGCTTCGGTAGGGCCATAGGTATTGATCAGGCGAGTGTGCGCCGGGCGCATCTCGTCCCAGAGCTTGAGCTTCTGTGCTGATAGCGCATCGCCAGTGACGTTGATCAGACGCACCTGTTGCAGGCGCTGAGCCGCCACCTGCGGTTGCTTGTGCCACTCGCCAACCAGCGTGTGCCAGTGCGCGGCGGTGAGGTGCAGGACAGTCGGATGAATACCGTAATCTTCAGTCCCTTCGCTGCCGAAGATCTCGCGGCTCGGGGCCAGAGTGGCACCCGCCAGCAAGGCCGGGAAGATTTCCTCCACCGACAGGTCGAAATTCAGGGTGTTCTGCTGCAGCACGGTGTCGGTGGGGGACAAGTCAAACAGCCGCGCCGCATCGACGCTGTAGTTGACCAGGCCGCGATGCTCGATCATCACGCCCTTCGGATTACCGGTGGAGCCCGAGGTGTAGATCACATAGGCCAGATTGCGCACGTCGAGGGCTTCAACCACCGGGTTGTCGTCACGCTCGGTAAACGTGCTGTGCTGATCGTCGTCGAGCAATACCAGTGGCAAGGTCAGAGTCGGCAGATACTCCTGCAAGTGGCTCTGTGTCAGCAACGCCGACGGCGTACTGTCTTCGATCATGTAGGCCAGGCGCTCAGCCGGGTAGGCCGGGTCAAGAGGTACATAAGCAGCACCGGCCTTGAGCACACCGAGCAGGCCGACCATCATTTCCACACCGCGCTCGACGCAGATCGCTACCCGGTCATCCGGGCCGATACCCAGGCCGATCAGGTGATGAGCCAGGCGGTTGGCCTGACGGTTCAATTCGTCATAGCTCAGGCGCTGACCCTTGGAAGCCACGGCGATGGCGTCAGGTTGCGTGCGTACCTGTGCCTCAAACAGGTGCTGAATGCACAGGTCCGTCGGGTAGTCCTGGCGGGTCTGGTTGAAGGTCTCCAGCAGCAGGTTGCGCTCGGCGGCGGGCAGCACATCCAGCTGCGTAACGTCCATCTGTGGTGTGTGCGCCAGTGCGTCGGTCAATTGCTCCAGCGCACACTGCATCATGGCGCCCAGACGTTGCGGATCCGCGGGCTGAACGCCGTGTATCATCAGGCTGAGGTCACTGCCGTAATCATTGACTGACAGGCATAACGGGTAATTGGTGCGCTCGGAGCTGTCGAGCAGGCGCAGGCCCGGCCATTGCAACTGGCTGTCCTCACTCTGGTGCCGGTAGTTGAGCAGGCTGGAGAACAACGGCACTCCCGCGGCCACGCTACTGCAACGCTGAGCCAGGGCCAATGATGCCTGCTCGTGGCTCAGTAACTCGCTGAGATCACGGTGGGTGGCCATGACCAGTTCGTGGGCGCCTTGCGTGGCCAGTTGCACGCGAACCGGCAGGGTGTTCATGAACATGCCCATGGCTCGCTCGGCGCCTATCGTACCTTGCAGGCGGCCGGTGACCGCCGTGCCGAACACCACATCATCGCGACCGGTACAACGGGCCAGCACCTGGGCCCAGGCGACATGGAACAGCACCGCCGGGGACATGCCGAGCTCCCGGGCCTGAGTCCGGATACGTGCGCAGAGGTCACTGCTCAATGCCAGTTCGGCCTCTTCGACGTCATTACCGTCACCCTGAACTTCCAGCAGTTCGAACGGAGCGGTGGGTGAATCAACATCAGCCAGGCGGCGGGTGAAGTAGGCTTCGTGGGCACTTGAAGGGCTGGCGAGGGTCTGCGCGACAAACTCCCGGTAAGGCTGCGGTGGCAGCAGGTCTGCGCTCTGGCCGCGCATCAGCAGGCGAATTTCTTCGAGTATGAGTTCCAGGGTGACGTGGTCGCTGATCATATGGTGATCAATCAGCGCCAGTAGCCAACGATCCGAGTTTGGATCGCCAGCAATGTAGGCGAGCAATAGCGGTGCCTGGCGCAGGTCCAGACGCAGACGACTGGGATCACTTAGACGATCCATCTGGCTGAATGCATCTTCATCGGGCGTCAGGGTGAGCGTATGTACCGGCAATTGCGCCTGGCGGTGCACCACTTGCACCGCTTGCGGCAGGCCGGTCCAATGCACCGAACTGCGCAGGACATCATGGCGGTCGATAACCGTTTGCAGGCTCTCAAGAAAGGCGTCAAGACGTGCACGGCTGTCGAACTCGATCGTCGAGCGCACAAGGTAGGCGTCGCGTTCATGATTCAGCAGGTAATGAAACAGGATGCCTTCCTGAAGCGGTGCCAGCGGATAGACGTCCTGGATATTGGCGGCTCCTCCCGGAACGGCCGAGGTAATCAGTTCAATCTCATCAACGCTCAGTTCCACCAGCGGCAACATGTCTGGCGTTAATTGCGTGCAGTGGGCAGGAATGCGATTGGCCGGTGCCTGGAACAGGGGTTGTTTGTCCTGGCTGATAGCCAGAGCCATTTCACGCACGCTGGGCGCAGTGAATACAGTGTTTACGCTGAGATTCAGGCCCTGCTTGCGCAGACGGTCGATCAGCGAGACGGCCAGCAGTGAGTGGCCACCCAGTTCGAAGAAATGGTCGTGACGGCTTACCTGCTCGATGCCCAGCAGGTCTTGCCAGATAGCCGCGATCTGCGTTTCGGTTTCGCCTTGCGGGGCTTCATAGGCACGGCTGATCAGTGCATCGGCTTGTGGGGCTGGCAAGGCTTTGCGGTCCAGCTTGCCGTTCGGCGTCAATGGCATTGACTCGAGCAGCACATAGGCCATCGGGATCATATAAGCCGGCAGTTGTTCCTGCAGCCAGTCGCGCAAGTTTTCGATGTCTACCGAAGCATGCTCTGCGATCAGGGTGTAATAAGCCACCAGACGTTTATCGCCCGGGACATCTTCACGAGCCGTGACCACCGCTTCATGAACCGCCGGGTGTTTGGCCAGAGCGGCCTCGATTTCACCGATCTCGATACGCAAGCCGCGGATCTTCACCTGGAAGTCATTACGGCCCAGGTATTCCAGCGCACCATTGGCCAGCCAGCGACCCACGTCGCCGGTTTTGTACAGGCGGGCCTGCGGATCGCTGGAAAACGGGTC
>NZ_FPJB01000006.1:416390-474130 GCF_900119195.1 Pseudomonas sp. NFACC10-1
TCGTTGCTGTCCACGTGATAGGCGTCGCGCGCCCAGAGCAGGCGGTTGACCACACCCAGGTGTTCGTTCATCACGCCTTTGGGCGTGCCGGTGGAGCCGGAGGTGTACAGCACATAGGCCAGGTGGTTTGGCTGCAAACCCAGGGCCTTGGCATCCGGATTAACGCTCGGCTGCCTGGTCAATTGCGCGAGGTCATCGCGGTCATCGAGCACCAGCACCGGAAGGTCCAGGGCCGGCAGGTTGTCGTGCAGATCCTGAGTGGTCAGCACTGCCTGCGGCGAGCTGTCCTCAAGCATATAGGCCTGACGCGCGCTCGGCAGGTCCGGATCGATCGGCACGTAGGCGCCACCGGCCTTGAGAATACCCAACAGCGCCACGACCATTTCCGGTCCGCGACGCAGGCTGACCGCAACTCGCGTATCCGGCTCCACGCCCAGTTCGATCAGGCGATGGGCGAGCTGGTTGGCCTGTTGGTTGAGTTCGGCGTAGGTGAGCAGCGGTCCGCTGTCGCCGCGTACGGCGCAGGCATCCGGACGCTGGTTGACCTGGTGTTCGATCAGTTGGTGAATCAACACATCGCGTGGATAAGGGTGAGCGGTATTATTGAAGCCCGCCAGCAACAGCTCGCGCTCGTCATCCGGCAGTATCGGCAGGCTGTTCAACGCGGCATGCGGGGTGTGTTCCAGCGCTTCCACCAGGCTGTGCAGTGCAACCTGCATGTACTCGCCGATGCGCTGGGCATTGATTTGCTGGACGGCCTGAATAGTGAGCGTGAAAGCATCGCCCAGGTCATCGACGTTCAGGGTCAACGGGTAGTTGGTATTGTCTTCGGTGCCGAAAGACTCGATCCCTTCCCAGGCGGCGGCAGCTTGTGCCGAAACATCGCCCACGACACTGTGCCGGTAGTTGAGCAATGCACTGAATAGCGGCGTCGGTGCGGCCACGCCGCTGCAACGCTGGGCGAGCACCAGCGGAGCATGCTCATGCCCCAGCAAGGATGTCAGCCGCTCGTGGGTCGTTTTCAATCCCTCGGCTACTGTCGTCGCGTCGATATCGACGCGCAGCGGCAAGGTATTGATAAACATGCCCAACGCACGGTCGGCACCGTCGCCGGCCTGCATACGGCCCAGCAGTACCGTGCCGAACACCACTTTTTCACAGGCCGAGACATTGCCCAGCACCCGCGCCCAGGCCAGGTGCATCAGGCTCGCGACGCTGACGCCTGCCTGTCGAGCCTGAGCCCGCAAACGCAGGCTCAGCTCGGCGGCCAGGGGCACGCTGGCCTCTTTGAGGTCACGGCCGCCGTCCTGCACATCCTGCACACCGAATGGCAGGGTCGGCTCGACGATGTCGCCGAGCATCTCGCGGAAGAACGCTTGGTGCTGAGCATCACGGCCCCCCAGGCGAGCCTGGGCGACATAGTTGCGATACGGCACCGTCTCAGCCAACGCATCGCCCTGACCGAGCAGGTGCGCCTGAATTTCATGCAGGACCACGGACAGGGAAGTGGCGTCGCTGACCAGGTGATGGGACAGCAGCATCGCCAGCCAGCGGTCGTTGACCGGGTCATGGCTATAGACAATGCGCATCAATGGCGCGTTACGCACATCAAGGCGGTAATGCCGAGGGTCGAAGCGCTGGTGCAATTGCTCGTCAACCGGGCCGTCTGCAGGGTCGAGGAACAACTCGGTGACTTGCAGTTCAGCCTGGCGCAGCACCACTTGCACCGGTTCATCAAGATCTTCCCACAGCACTGCGGTGCGCAGGATATCGTGGCGGTTTATCACGCATTGCAAAGCGCCGCTGAAAGCGTCCAGCCGCGCCCGGTCTGACACGCCAAACAGTGCTTTCAGGGTATAGGGGTCGCCCTGTTCGGCACTGATATGGTGGTAAAGAATCCCCGCCTGCAACGGTGCCAGCGGGTAGATGTCCTGCACATTGGCAGCACCGCCGGGCACGTCCTTCGCCACGCGGTCGATCTGCGCCTGAGTGAGGCTGATCAGCGGCAGCAAATCAGGGGTGATGTGTTCGCAACGTTCGGGAATCAGGTTGGCCGGCACCACGACGTCCGTGCCGCCATCGATTGCTGCGGCAAGCGCCGCCACGGTCGGCTGGCCGAACAGCACATGCACATCGGCACTCAGACCGACATCGCGCATTTGCTGGATCAATTTCACCGCCAGCAGCGAGTGGCCGCCCAGCTCGAAGAAGTGATCATGACGACCCACCTGTTCAACCTTGAGCACGTCGACCCAGATCGACGCCAGCAGCGTTTCCACTTCGCCTTGCGGCGCTTCGTAACCACGGCTGATCAGCGATTGCGCATCCGGAGCAGGCAGTGCCTTGCGATCCAGCTTGCCGTTGGGCGTCAAGGGCAGGCTGTCCAGCTGCACAAAAGCGCTGGGAATCATGTATTCGGGCAGGTGTTCAAGCAACTCTTTGCGCAGGTTTTCGGCGGGGACCGGTTCGCCACACAGGTAGGCCACCAGACGCTTGCTGTCAGGTTGTGCCGGGTCGTCTGCGCGGGCAACCACTACCACTTCACGCACACCGGTGCACAAAGCCAGAGCGGCCTCGATTTCGCCGATCTCGATACGCAAGCCGCGGATCTTCACCTGGAAGTCATTACGGCCCAGGTATTCCAGCGCGCCATTGGCCAGCCAGCGGCCCACGTCGCCGGTTTTGTATAGGCGGGCCTGCGGGTCGCTGGAAAACGGGTCAGCGACGAAACGCTCGGCACTCAATTCTGGCTGGTTCAGGTAACCCCTGGCCACGCCGATGCCGCCAATGTGCAGTTCACCGGCAACGCCCAGCGGTTGCAAGTGACCTGACGCATCCAGCACGTGCATTTGAATATTGGCAATCGGACGGCCGATGGGCACGCTTTCGCCCGGATCCGTCGGGCGGCATTCCCACGCAGTAACGTCGATGGCCGCTTCGGTCGGGCCATACAGGTTGTGCAGTTCAACACCCTTGAGCTGTTGCTCGAAGCGGCGCTGCAACGCGCGAGGTAAAGCCTCGCCGCTGCACAGTACGCGGCGCAGTTGCGGGAAGTCGCGGGTTGAGCGGTGCTCCAGAAATACATCGAGCATCGAGGGCACAAAGTGCAGCAGGGTAATGCCCGCGTCACTCATGACCTGCGCCAGATAGTCAGGGTCCTGATGGCCACCGGGACGGGCCATGACCAGTTCGGCACCGGCCAGCAGCGGCAGGAAAAACTCCCAGACCGACACGTCGAAGCCGAACGGGGTCTTTTGCAGTACCCGATCGTTGCTGTCCACGTGATAGGCGTCGCGCGCCCAGAGCAGGCGGTTGACCACACCCAGGTGTTCGTTCATCACGCCTTTGGGCGTGCCGGTGGAACCGGAGGTGTACAGCACATAGGCCAGGTGATTTGGCTGCAAACCCAGGGCCTTGGCATCCGGATTAACGCTCGGCTGCCTGGTCAATTGCGCACTGTCATCGCGGTCATCGAGCACCAGCACCGGAAGGTCCAGGGCCGGCAGGTTGTCGTGCAGATCCTGAGTGGTCAGCACCGCCCTTGGCGAGCTGTCTTCGAGCATATAGGTCTGGCGAGCGCTGGGCAGGTCCGGATCGATCGGCACGTAGGCGCCACCGGCCTTGAGAATACCCAACAGCGCCACGACCATTTCCGGACCGCGACGCAGGCTTACCGCAACCCGCGTATCCGGTTCCACGCCCAGTTCGATCAGGCGATGGGCGAGCTGGTTGGCCTGTTGGTTGAGTTCGGCGTAAGTGAGCAACGGCCCGCTGTCGCTGCGCACGGCGCAGGCATCCGGACGCTGGGCGGCCTGTTGTTCGATCAGTTGGTGAATCAGGATGTCGCGAGGATAGGCGAGGGCGGTTTGGTTGAAAGTTGCCAGTTGCTGATGCTCGTTTTGGCTCATCAGCGGGAAGTGTGCCAAAGGGTTGTCGTGTTGATTCAGCACAGCTTCAAGCATGGCGAAAATGCGCTGCTGTATGCGCTGAACTTCCTCGAAGGTGAAGTAAGCCGTGTTGAAGTTGAAGTCCAGGTGGATGTCTTCAGAGGGATGGTAATCGCGTACGAAGATCGCCATGGGCGTCTGTTCGTAGCCGTTGTCCAGCATCAGCACCCGCGCCGGGTCTTCGCAGCCGAACGTGACATCACCATCGAAGCTTTCGAATGACAGTGAAACATCGAACAGCTGATGGCGTCCGGTTTGCGCCAGCCGCAGGCTACGGTTGAGTTCGGCAATCGGGAAACGCTGGTGACGGTAAGTGCGGCGTAGTTGCGTACCGATGTTATTCATCAGGTCGACCAGCGTTGCATGCGGATCGAAGCCCACGCGAATCGGGCTGATCGAGGAAAACATCCCGATGGTGGCTTTCTGACGAGCATTGGTGCGGTTATGCACCGGCATTCCGACAACGATCTCATCGACGCCTACGGTACGGCAGAAATAGGTGCTGATCACTCCGACCAGTACATGAGCCACGGACAGGTTGCATTCGCTGGCAAACTGCGTAAGCGCGTTGTAAAGCGCGCGGGGCAACATGGCTTGAACCTGGTCACTGGGAGCTGGACCGTTGGTTACGCCTGCCTTGAAATCTGCTCTGCGTTGCAGCAGAACCGGCGGCAGTTGGGCGTAGGTCTGCTCCCAGAACAGTCGATCACGCTCGTAGCGAGAAGACGTCATGTAGGCCTTGTCTTCTTCAAGGAACGAGAGGTAAGAAGGCCCCTCAGCAAGCGTTTGCTTGCCTTCCAGCAAGCCTGAGTAGGCATCGCTTACGGCGTGCGCGATCAGCACTGCACCGATACCGTCGGCGACCAGGTGGTGCAAGCGATTGAACCAGTAATAAAGTTGCGGACCGCAACGAACCAGACGCGACTCCCAGAGTTGTCCGGTCATTGACTCAAAGGGTTGGCGGAAGGACTCGCGCAGATGCGCAATGGCATGCTCGGCGTCGCCGTCGACCTCAGGCAAGTCGGTCACTTCAAGCTTGAACGGCGCCTCGGACAGAACACGCTGGCCGCCCATGCCCCTCTCGTGGCTGAAACTCAGGCGCAACGCGTCATGGCTGTCGATGACCATCTGGATGGCTTTCTCGAACAACACAATATCGATCTCGCCCTTGATCTCCAGAGTCATGCCGATGTTGTAGTAAGGCAGGTGCGGGTGTGTGAGCTGATCGAGCCAGATACCTTGCTGAACCGAAGCCAGCGAAAGGGGTTCTTGTTCTTGCGTGCACAGATTGTCGATCAACGAATTCATCTCAAAGCACCTGTTTGCGAAATCAATTGGCTCGTCTCCGGTCGAAGGGCGGCGCGGCATGTGGCTGGACGACTGCCAGTCGGAGGGAGGACTAAAAACATTGAAAAAAAAATAGAGCATCCCCTTGGGGATGTCTGTCGTGGGAAGCTGGGACAACTGCGGGCTTCCGGGCTGGGTGTTCAATGATTCAAGACTGTTCGGTATAAAGGCCCGGACCGATTCGACTGGCTTGTGGAGCGGGGTGGTGAAGGGAAGGTTGTTGATTGGTGCTGCGCCAGTGTGCCGCCTGGAAGGTGAGCCGGTTACCGCCGCGCTCAAGGCCGCAGCGCAGAGTGAAGTCGGGGGCCTGAGCCCCCGCCCTTTTATTCGCCGAGGTATCGCGCGACTGTCAGGCGACAGCGGGCTGAAGAACTTCGTCCAGGAAGCTGAAGGCGGTGTGTTTCGATTGCGGGCTGGAGACAAAGAACGCGAGGTGGCTGCCGTTGTGTTCTATGTGCAGCGTGGCGTCCTTGATCGACGCAGCGATATGCCGTGAGCCACCGATGTGCGTCGTTGAATCGGCATCGCCAGCCACGACCAGAGTTGGCGCGCTGATGCGCGCCAGTCGTGATGCCAGCTCGGTCTTGTTCAGTGCGTCATTCAAACGCGCATAGCGATAGAACAACTCGGGATTGACATAGGGGTAAAGCACCACGTGGGCAATGGACTCGGGGGTGGTGGCCAGCGTCGACTGGTCCAGGAACATCGCTTGCAGGTCAGCAGCCTCGCCGCGATCCTGAGCTGCGCTTTCCATCAGCCATTCGAAGTTTTGCTGATGAGCGGTGCGCAGGTCGTTATCGCCCAGGTTGTAATCCCCATGCCACAGGCTCAGGGAGTTGACTCGGTCGGCATGGGCTGCAGCGGCGCTCAGGGCGATGACCGCGCCGCCGCAGATGCCCATCAGATGCGCGTTGGATAACCTGAAGTGATTCATTACGCTGATCATGTCCGCAACCTGAGCATCGGTGTCCACCGCGATCTGGTCGAACGCCTCGCAGGCACCGAACAGCCCCCGGGTCTCCCAGGTCACGACAAAAAACCGCTCGCTCAAGGCATTGAACCAGTCGCGGCAGAGATCGAACGGAATGCCGCAGGGTAATGCCAGAACCACAGGAGGCAGCTCGCGGTTGGTACTGGCATGCACCAGCAAAGGCGCATGGTCACGGGTGGTCAGGTGCAGTGTCTCGATGTGCGGCACTGCACCACTGAATTCGAAATGCTTGAGTAGTCGATTGAAGGCGGTGACGTCTTCAGCATCGTCGAAGTGCTCGTAGGTATAGTCGAGCGCTTCGCAGATTTTGCGGCTTATAAGGTATTCGAACGACGACAGTTGTGCCTCGCCCCCATGCAAGTACTGGAGGGTGCGCACACCAATGCGCGCAAACGCCGCATTGATCGCCCGCTCGGTGGCTCGCACGCTGGAGCACGCCGGCTCTGGCAGAGGACCGTCGTCCCGGGCGAGAAAGCTCAGGCACACGGGATCGGGCAAATTGAGGGCAAGGTGCCTGAGCATCCTCACCGTCTCGCACAGACGCATCGCTGCATCGGAGGAAATAGTCATGGATCGTCACTCTTTGTCGGGCGCTTTTTTCAGGCACATTGCGCGAGGCTACTGTCGTCTGACGTATGTGGGTCAGACCGCTTCGAATTTCTTGCCGCGTGTGGTGTGAGTCACAAGGCGGTTGTATTCCGGTGTTTCGTCACCGATCACCTGCACCGCACCGTATTTCTCCAGGCTGATGCGGCCGCCGTACTCTTCGATGTGGTCCGAATCCGGATAGATGTGCACGAACGACGGTACGTAGCGTGACGCAAAGCCCATGCGCATCTCCTGTGATTCGCCGCTGTGCGGATAGGACGCATGCATCAGGGTCGACCAGAAAATGATGAACTGCCCGGCTTTCATCTGCATGGGCACAGCGGAGGCCTCGTCGGGCTTCCAGTTCTCATCGATCTGCAACTGCCGATAGTCGTAACCGAAGAAACCGCGACGCACGCCTTCCTTGACCACCGAGTTGTTGGCGTCGGGTTCATAGCTCATGCGCTTGGTTTCGTCGTAGTTCATGCTGTTCTGGGTGCCAGGAATGAACTGCAGGCAGCCATTGGCAATGTTGGCGTCGGTGAACGCCGTCCAGACGGTGATGGTGCCGCCGAACTCTTCGTTTTCCGGCCAGATGATCTGCGGCTTGCCGGAGGCATTGGCGAACGTATCGGCCTGATGCCAGTCGGTGCCTTCATCGCCCGGATACTTGGGAAAGAACTCGGTGCGCCAGCACAGCACATTAGGGCCGAGGATACTTTCGACGCGATCGCAGATTTCCGGGCGACAGATGTGGCTGGCCAGAAAGTCATCGTCCAGATGGCGGTCATAGTTGGCGATGTTGGTACCCCCGGAAATGGCGTCCAGGTCCTGATAGGCGGCAGCGCTACGGTCGAGCAGGCGCAGACGGGTGCGCTTCCAGGTTTCCTTCATTTCTTCTGGCGAATAGGCGTCAAACGGACCGATAAAGCCGTTTTTCTCGAACGAGGCACGCTGTTCCGCAGTTAAAGCGAATTTTTTGCTCATGAGCTTTTCCTTTTCGGTCAATGGGCTTGAACAAGGCTACGGGAGATGTGGTCGGCCAGGACTTTGGCCGTTGCGCCATCCGCCAGGATCCCGGGGTCGAGGTTGATTTTGTAATGTGTCTTGAGCTTGCTCAGCGAGCGGATCAATGCCAGAGAAGTGCCGCCGGAATCGAAGAAATCGTCATTGACACCGATGTTTTTCAGACCCAGGTCTTCGCTCCAGACTTTGAGCACGAAGTGCTCCTGTTCACTGAGGCCTTTGACGTCAGTCGTTTGTGAAGTCGTCGCGGCAGCGGTTGGCGAGGGCAGTTGTTGCTTGTCGATTTTGCCGTGGGGGGTCACCGGCAGCTCTGCCAGTGGCACATACAGCGAGGGACGCATGTACTCTGGCAAATTTTCGGCCATCAATGCAGCAACTTCGCTGCGGGCCTGTTCGGTCCAGGCTTCGAAGCCCTGGGCTGGCACCACGTAAGCCACCAGGCGCAGGTCGCCATCGCCGTAATCATGTACGCCAACATGGGCAGCGGCCACGCTCGGGCTGGTTTGCAGAGAGGCTTCGATCTCGCCGGGCTCGATGCGGAAACCGCTGATTTTCAATTGCTCGTCGCAGCGACCGGCGTAACGGTATTCGCCATTACCCTCCAGAGTCATCAGGTCGCCAGTACGGTAGGCGCGTACAGCACCGGGCAACTCGATGAAGCGCTCGACGTTGAGCGCCTCACGGTTCAGGTAGCCCTGAGCCACGCCCGCGCCTTCGATGTACAACTCGCCAGTAGTGCCTGCCGCGACCGGAGTCTGACTCGCGTCAAGCAGGTGCAGGCGCCAGCCGTCCAGCGGCTTGCCGAGAGACACCATGGCCGCTGTTTCCAGATCCTGCGCCAACACTCGCTTGAAGGTGGTGTGAACGGTGGCCTCGGTGATGCCGTACATGTTGATCAGCGCAGGCTTCTGGTCGCCATGGCGCTCGACCCAGGGACGCAGCACGCTGGCGGGCAACGCTTCGCCACCGAACACTACATAGCGCAGCGCCAGAGAAGCAGTGTTGCCACGATCGGCTTCATCAAGACCACGGAAAGCCGATGGCGTCTGGCTGAGCACGGTGATGCGCTGATCGGCGAGCCATTGACGCAGGGCGGCAGGAGAACGCGAGACGTCATACGGGACAACGGCCACCTGGCCGCCATGGGCGAGGGCACCCCAGATTTCCCAGACCGAGAAGTCGAAACCGATGGAGTGGAACATCGACCAGACGTCCTGGGCGTTGAAGCCATAGACGCGTTGAGTACTTTCCAGCAGGCGACTGACGTTGCCATGGGAAACCTGTACGCCCTTGGGCTCACCGGTGGAACCCGAGGTGTAGATGATGTAGGCAGTGGCAGTACTCGGGTCGATACGGGTGTCTTCAGCGGCCGATTGCAGCGCCGGCGCGGACAGTAACTCGTCGAGTGCCAATACGCGCAGCGACGGTATTTTCGGCAGGTTGGTGGCATCACCGATGATCAGGCTCAGCTCGCTGTCACGCACGATGTGCTCGACGCGTTTGCCAGGGTATTGCGGGTCGACCGGCACATAGGTGCCACCGGCTTTGAGAATACCCAGCAGGCTGGTGACCAGATCGACGCTGCGCGGCAGGTACATGCCCACACGCGTGCCATAGGTCACACCTTCATCGCGTAAGCGTGCAGCCAGCTTTGTCGACAACGCGTCGAGCTGTGCGTAGCTCAACGTCCGGGCGGCATCGCTGACGGCGGTGCGCTCAGGAAATTGTCGCGCCCTGTCACTGAATATCTCGTGCAGGAAAGCACCGGGTTTGAGAGGGGCTGACGCGGCGCTAAGCGATTCGTCAGTGTTCGTAATCGGCATGACCAAGGCTCCTGTGTAATAACCAGACGCAGCGTTCAAATCCGCTGCAATCGAGACATCCCTGCGGCCTGACGAATCCGTCAATGGGCCGGCATGATCCGCAGTTGGCGCATTTCAGCACCGACTGCCGGGCTGCGTCTGTCGAGGGAAATGGGGACAAAGCCTGCCGATTCTGATCAGTACGCATCGACACTCTTCGCGACCGATGTCCCGGATTGCGGTGACAGACGCCTCTGGCCATCAGTGTTTTTATTCTTGCGCGGTGCCGGAGCGTACTGGTCTGGCTCCATACAAAAAGTGGATGTGAAGGGCTGAGGTCCAGGAGTTTGTTCATGAGTCTTCAAGCTAACACTGCGCCCGTTTTCGCTGATGAACAGCAAACGGATGCGCCAACCTGGCCTGACAGGGCCGCTGACCCGTCGGTGCGGTTGTCCTTGCTGGCTACCGGTACCCGTTTGCCTGTGGTGATCGAGCCAACAGTTGACGGACTGGATCCGGTGCTGTGGGCCAGCGCCCGGCGCGAAGCGATCGAGACGCTGCTGTGCCGTCACGGCGCGGTCTTGTTTCGGGGATTTGATCTGCCTTCGGTCGCTGCCTTCGAAGGCTTTGCCGAGGCGCTTTCACCTGGCCTGCACGGCGCGTACGGCGACCTTCCGAAAAAGGAAGGCGGGCGCAATGTCTATCGCTCAACGCCGTATCCAGAGCGCGAGATGATCCTTTATCACAACGAGAGTTCGCACCTGGAAAGCTGGCCACGCAAGCAATTTTTCTTTTGCGAGCAGCCATCGCGGGTGGGTGGAGCAACGCCGCTGGCGGATATCCGTCAAGTGCTCGCGTACCTGCCGCAAGAGGTGGTCGAGCGCTTCGAGAGCAAAGGTCTGCTTTACAGCCGGACCTTCACCGCCGGTGTCGAGCCGAGCTGGGAATCGTTCTTCGGCACGTCCGAACGCAGCGTTATCGAGCAGCGTTGCCGCGAGCAAGGTACAGACTTCGAGTGGCTTGACGGCGACACCCTGCAGCTGCGCACCCAGTGCCCGGCAGTGATCACCCATCCCTTCACGGGCGAGCGTTGTTTCTTCAATCAGGTGCAATTGCATCACCCGTATTGCATGGGCGAGGAACTGCGTGAGGACCTGCTCGACATGTTCGGCCCCGAGCGCCTGCCACGGTTGGTCAGCTATGGCGACGGCTCAGCCATCGAGGACTCGGTGATGGCCTTGATCGGTAAAGCCTACGAGGCTTGCGCTGTGCGTTTCGACTGGCGCAAGGGTGATGTGGTGATGCTTGACAACATGCTTGCCGCACACGCCCGTGACCCTTATGAGGAACCCCGGCTGATCGTTGTCGCCATGGGCGAAATGACCGCTCGCGGCGACGTTTGGCAACCGGCCTGAATGACCGACATCCCGTTATCAAGCCAGGACTTTCAACCACCGGCGCCCGCGCTGGCTAATGAATTCAAGGGCAGCAGCTAATGAAAACCAAGCAAGAAAAGAAGGCCAGACCAGGCTCGATCATGCGTCTGTTGTGGAGCAGCCATCCCTGGCTGACGTTCTTTACGCTGCTGACCGGGCTCATCAGCGGCGTTGCGTCCATTGCCGTGGTCAATGTGATCAACCAGGCGATTCACGAGGAGACCTTTCAGCGTGAGTCGTTGTTCTGGTTCGTTGGCCTGAGCCTGGTTGCCCTGGTTTTCCGCAACGGTGCGTCGCTGTTTCCGGCCTACGCCAGCATGCGCATCATGACCCGTATGCGCATTGCCCTGTGCCGCAAGATCCTCGGCACGCCGCTTGAGGAAATCGACCGCCGTGGTGCGCCGAATGTGCTGACCCTGCTGACCAGTGATATGCCGCAACTCAACGCTACGCTGTTGGTCATGCCAACGATCCTGGTGGAGTCGGCGGTGTTCCTGTTCGGTATTGCCTACCTGGCCTACCTGTCCTGGGTGGTGTTTGCAATAACCATCTCGCTGATGGTGCTGGGCGTTGCAATGTACATGCTGTTTTTCATGGGTGGCATGAAGTTCACCCACAAGGTGCGCGACGAGTTCACGGCCTTCAACGAATACACACACGCGCTGGTGTTCGGCCTCAAGGAACTGAAACTCAACGGTATTCGCCGCCGCTGGTTCAGCCGCTCGGCGATCCAGGAGTCTTCGGTGCGGGTCGCGAAGTACAACTACATTGAACGGCTCTGGTTCACTGGCGCCGAAAACGTTGGCCAGTTGACCCTGTCGTTGCTGGTCGGCTGCCTGCTGTTCGTTGCGCCGATGTTCGCTGTTATCGATGCCAGGACCATGAGTGCCAGTGTGTTGGCGGTGCTGTACATCATGGGCCCGCTGGTAATGCTGGTCAGCGCCATGCCGATGCTGGCCCAGGGACGTATTGCCTGCACGCGCCTGGCGGATTTCGGATTCTCCATCAACGAACCGCACCCAGAACCGGAAACCAGCGATGCCGACAATGTGCTGCTCCTCGATCACAAGAAGTCATGGGGCAGTATCCAGCTGAAGAACGTACACATGAACTACAAGGACCCGCAGAGCAGTTCCGGTTTTGCCTTGGGACCTATCGACCTGACGATCCACTCCGGTGAACTGGTCTACATCGTCGGCGGCAACGGTTGTGGCAAAAGCACCCTGGCCAAAGTGTTTTGCGGCCTGTACATCCCGCAAGAGGGTCAACTACTGCTCGACGGTACGGCGGTCACAGACGACTCGCGCGGCAACTATCGCGATCTGTTCTCGGCGGTGTTCTCTGACTTCCATGTGTTCAACCGATTGATAGGTCCTGACGAGAAAGAACATCCCAGCACCGATCAGGCGCAGAAATACCTGTCGACTTTGGGCCTGGAAGAAAAGGTCAAGATCGAGGGACTTGGTTACTCGACCACCACGGACTTGTCGTACGGCCAGCAGAAACGCCTGGCACTGGTTTGCGCCTACCTGGAGGACCGTCCGATTTACCTGCTGGACGAGTGGGCCGCCGACCAGGACCCGCCGTTCAAGCGTTTCTTTTACGAGGAATTGCTGCCGGACCTCAAACGTCGCGGCAAGACGATCCTGATCATTACTCACGACGATCAGTACTTCCAGTTGGCCGACCGCATCATCAAGTTGGCCGACGGTTGCATCGTCTCCGACGTGAAGTGCGAGGTCCAGGGCAAGCGCGCCTGAACTCAAGCGCAGTCCAAATTCCCAGGGATGGTCCTTCACAAAACTGCATGAAGCAGGCTCGTCCCGGGCTCCGAATCGACTACCGGTTATCGCTGCCTTTTGTATGCGGCCAGGCCGACCCTTTGCGAGAAGAAATGTATGGCATTTGCCCTGACCGCTGCGCAACGCAATATCTGGCTGGATCAGATGACCCAGGGCGACTCGCCGTTATACAACATCGGCGGCTATATGGAGATCGATGGTGCCGTCGATTCCGTGTTGTTCCAGCAGGCCGTGGACCTGTTGATTGAAGAACACGATGCTCTGCGCATGGTCCTGCTTGACGAACGTGACGAGGAGGGCTTGCCGCTACAGGCCTTCGCCTCGAGCATGCCGCAGTGTATGACTCCGATCGACCTGCAAGGGCATGACGACCCGCGTCAGGCAGCCGAACACTGGGTGCAGACCCGGCTTGAAAAAGCGTTCAGGCTCGAGGGTGGGCCACTCTACCGAATGCATTTGCTCAAACTCGAAGAGCAGCGCTTCTACTTTGTGTTTTATACCCACCACATCGTGCTCGACGGCTGGAGCATCGACGGTGTCTGTACGTACCTCAGTGAGATTTACAATGCGCTGCTCAATCAGCGCACGCCTGACGTTGCGGCGCCGTCCTATGTCGATTTCATCAAGGACGACCTCAAGTATCGCGGGTCGCGACGTTTTTCGCTCGATCAAGCCTACTGGCTGGACAAATACCGTGAGATCCCCGATCCGTTGCTGACAGCGCGCCCGCGCCAGGTCTCTATTCAGAACCAGACAGCACACAGCCGCAGCGGCCACATCAGCTCCGGTCTTGACCGTGGTCTGGAGCAGCAGATCGACGATCTGGCGCTTCGACTGCAAGCCTCGTCGTTCCATGTTTTGCTGGCAGTGCTGTACGTGTACTTCACCCGCGTCTACCAGCGTGATGAACTGGTCATCGGCCTGCCGATTCTCAACCGCTCCAATGCCGGCTACAAGAAGACCCTGGGGCTTTTTACCCAACTCAGTTCGGTGCGCCTGAAATTCAGTCCAGACCTGCCGTTCGCAGAACTGGTCCAGGGTATATGTCGGGCAGTCAAGCAGGATTACCGCCACCAGCGGTTCCCGGTCAGCGACCTCAACCGGCTGCTGGAATTGCGCCGTACCGAGCGTACCCAATTGTTCGATCTGACGTTCTCCTATGAGCGCCAGAACCTTCCGCTGCATTTCAATCAGGCAGCCGCCAGCACTACCAAGTGTTCGAACAACCACGAACAGACGCCGCTAGCTATCTACCTGCGCACCAACGCCTGCGAAACTGAATCGTGGATGCACTACATCTACAACGAGGCGTTTTTTCAGCACGACGAGATTGTCCTCCTTGCCGAGCGCTTGCAGCGTGTTATGGAGCAGGGGCTGACGAATGAACAACTCCCGGTGAACGGGTTCTCGCTGATCAGCGAGACCGACACCTCCCGGGTTCAGGCGTGGAATGCCGATCAGCCACATTTCGCCGATGACCTGACTATCCACCAGCAGTTCGAAGCACGCGCTACAGAACGACCAGACGCCGTGGCGCTGGTATTCGAAGAGCAGACCCTGAGCTACGGCGAACTCAACGCCCGCGCCAACCAGGTCGCGCATCGCTTGCTCGCGCTGGGTGTGCTCCCTGATGATCGCGTGGCGATCTGCGTCGAGCGTGGCCCGGCGATGATTATCGGCTTGCTGGGCATCCTCAAATCCGGTGCCGGTTATGTGCCGCTGGACCCGGCTTACCCGCTGGAGCGCCTGGCCTATACCCTCGGCGACAGCACGCCAGTGGCATTATTGAGCCAACAGTCAGTACAACAAGCGTTGCCGTTATCTGAAGTGCCGCTGATCTATCTCGACGACGCCGACCTGCAGAACGAATCCGTGTGCAATCCGCAGGTAGCGGTCAAGTCCAGCGACCTTGCCTATGTGATCTATACCTCCGGCTCCACCGGTCTGCCCAAGGGCGTAATGGTCGAGCATCGCAACGTTGCACGACTGTTTTCGGCCACGGAAGACTGGTTCGGCTTCAGCGAACAGGACGTGTGGGCGCTGTTCCACTCGTTCGCCTTTGACTTCTCGGTCTGGGAAATCTGGGGCGCATTGCTGCACGGCGGCCGCCTGTTGATCGTGCCGCAACTGGTCAGCCGCTCGCCAGAAGACTTCTACAGGCTGCTGTGCAGTGCCGGTGTCACGGTGCTCAACCAGACGCCAAGTGCGTTCCGCCAACTGATTGCGGCTCAGGGCGAAAAAGAGCAGGCGCATTCGCTGCGCCAGGTGATTTTTGGCGGCGAAGCCCTGGAAACGGCGATGCTCAAGCCGTGGTACGCCCGCAAAGTCAACGCCACAACACAACTGGTAAACATGTACGGCATCACCGAAACCACGGTGCATGTGACCTATTATCCGTTGCAGCCTGGAGACGCGCAGCGCGTTGGCGCCAGCCCGATTGGCAAGCGCATTCCCGACCTGCAGCTGTACCTGCTGGATGCTTATGGCCATCCGCTGCCACCAGGCGCGGCGGGCGAGTTGTACGTGGGCGGGGCAGGCGTGGCCCGTGGCTACCTCAATCGCGATGAATTGAACGCGACGCGCTTTCTCGATGATCCATTCGCCCCGGAACCCGGGGCGCGAATGTACCGCTCTGGCGATCTGGGTCGTTGGTTGCCGGACGGCAGCCTGGAATACCTGGGCCGTAACGATGAACAGGTGAAAATTCGTGGCTTCCGTATCGAACTGGGCGAGATCGAAGCTCGATTGAGCGCTTGCAAAGGCGTGCGTGAAGCGGTGGTCGTGGTGCGTGAAGACGAACCGGGCGACAAGCGCCTGGTGGCCTATGTCATCGGCACGGCAGACCTGGAACCGGACGCTACCTGGTTGCGTGAACAGCTGCGCCTGTCGCTGGCCGAGCACATGTTGCCGAGCGCTTTTGTCAGCCTGGAGGCTTTCCCGCTGACCGCCAACGGCAAGCTTGATCGCAAGGCACTGCCGCTGCCCGTGGCCGAGGCCTATGCCCGGCGTCAATACGAGGCACCGCAAGGCCTGACGGAAACCCGCCTGGCCGGGTTGTGGGCCGAGTTGCTGGGCGTCGAGCAGGTAGGCCGTCATGACCAGTTCTTCGAATTGGGTGGGCATTCGATGCTGGCGGTGAAACTGATCGAACGCATGCGCGACATCGGTCTGAATGCCGACGTGCGCGTGCTGTTCGGCCAGCCGACCCTGGCCTCGCTGGCGGCAGCGAGCGGCAATGTCACGGACGTGCAGGCGCCCACCAATAAGATTCCCGCCGACTGTCGGCACATTACCCCCGACATGCTGCCTCTGGCCCGACTCACCCAGGCACAGATCGACCGTTTGGTCGCCACAGTGCCGCGCGGTGTGGGCAACGTGCAGGATATCTATGGGCTGGTGCCGTTGCAGGAGGGCATTCTTTATCACCACTTGAGCAGTGAGGAGGGTGATCCGTACCTGTTGCAGGCGTTGTTGCGGGTCAATAGCTTCGAGCAACTGCTGGACTTCACGGAGGCCTTGCAGCAAGTCATTGACCGTCACGACATTCTGCGCACGGCGGTAGCCTGGGAAGAGCTCGACGAGCCAGTGCAGGTGGTCTGGCGTCAGGCACGGCTGCGCGTCGAGGCGTTTTTGCCGCATCCGGAGCAGGGTGATGTCGCGGCCCAATTGCAGGCACAGTTCGATCCACGGCGGATACGCATGGATCTGCATCAGGCACCGATGATGCGCCTGCATTACGCAGAGGATCCCGTCAACCAAAGCTGGGTGGCGGTGTTGCTGTTCCATCACCTGATCGATGACGCCACCTCGCTGGCCCTGCTGGGCGCAGAGATCGAGGCGTTCAGACAAGGGCGCGGCAACCATCTGCCAGCGTCGGTACCGTATCGCAATCATGTGGCTCAGGCGCGATTGGGCATGAGCCGCGAGGAGCACGAAGCGTTCTTCCGCGACATGCTCGCCGATGTTGACGAGCCGACCCTGCCGTTCGGCCTGCAAGACCTGCAAGGCGACGGCAGCGGAGTCGACGAAGCCCTGCTACCGGTTGACCCGGAGCTGGCCGAACGTCTGCGCGCCCATGCCCGACGCCTCGGCGTCAGCAACGCCAGCCTGCATCACCTCGCGTGGGCTCAGGTGATCGGGCGCCTGTCAGGGCGTCAGGACGTGGCCTTCGGTACTGTGCTGATGGGCCGCCTGCTCAGTGGTCAAGGCGCCGAACGGGCCTTGGGCATGTTTATCAATACCTTGCCATTGCGCGTCGCGGCCGGAGAGCAGGGCATTGAGGCTGCAGTGCGTACCACCCACGCACGGTTGGCGGCGCTGGTCAGTCATGAGCATGCACCGTTGTCACTGGCCCAGGGATGCAGCGGCGTGGCGGCACCGACACCGTTATTCAGTGCACTGATGAACTACCGCCATGTCGCGGTCGGCGCCCAGACACCTCAAGAGGCAGGGCAGACCAGGCTTTGGGGCGGTGTCGAGGTACTCGGCGGTGAAGAGCGCACCAACTACCCACTGTCCTTGTCGGTGGACGACCTCGGCGAATCCTTCGGCCTGACCGTTCAGGCAGTGGCCGGAATCGGTGCCCGGCGCATCTGCGGTTACATGCACACCGTGCTGGAGCAACTGGCCGACGCGCTGGACAGTCGGCCAAATGCACCCTTGCACAGCCTCGACTGGTTGCCCGTGCACGAGCGTCGCCAATTGCTGGAAGACTTCAACGCATTCGACTGCGGCTACCCGCAAGACGTTTTGCTGCACCAGCTGTTCGAGGCCCAGGCGGCTGCGCAACCCGACTCGGTGGCAGTCACCTACGAAGGCCAGCAACTGAGTTACCTCGAGCTCAATCAGTGGGCTAACCAGATTGCCCATCGGTTGATCGCCGAAGGCATTGGTGCTGATGACCGGGTGGCGATCTGTGCGGAACGCAGTCTGGAAATGATCGCGGGCCTGGTGGGCATTCTCAAGGCCGGCGCAGGCTACGTACCACTCGACCCTTCTTACCCTGCGGAACGTCTGGCCTACATGCTTGAGGACAGCGCACCGAAAATGCTGCTGACCCAACGCGGTTTGCGTGAGCGCTTTGCGCAGGCCGTCATGCCGGTGTTGCTGCTGGAGGCTGATGCCCGCGCCGAGAGTGATATTGACCGCACGCCGACGACCAATCCGCAGCTTGCGAGGCTTGGCGCGCAGCACCTGGCTTACCTGATCTACACCTCGGGCTCTACCGGACAGCCCAAAGGCGTGGCCATGCCCCATGCGCCGCTGGTCAATCTGATGCATTGGCAGATCGCCCAGACTGTCGAGCACGGTCGCCCGAGGCAACGCACCTTGCAGTTCGCCGCGCTGGGTTTTGATGTGGCCTTTCAGGAAATCTTCAGCACCTTGTGTGCAGGTGGCGAACTGTCTCTTATCCACGGTGATACCCGTCTGAATTTCCGCCGCCTGTTCCAACATATTTGCGAGCAGCGTATCGAACGCCTGTACATGCCGTGTATTGCCCTGCAGGCATTGGCCGAGGCGGTGATCGCTGAAGCCGAACAGACTGATTGCCTGTTGCAGGACGTAATCACTGCCGGTGAGCAACTGCGAATCACCGAACCGATGCGGCAGTTATTCGCCCGTTTGAACGACGCCCGCCTGCATAACCACTACGGCCCGACGGAGTCCCATGTGGTCACGGCGCTGACCCTTGAGGGTGACCCGCAGGCCTGGCCGACCTTACCAAGCATCGGTCAGCCGGTGGCCAATACCCGCATTTACCTGCTCGACGAACACATGCGCCCCGTTCCGGTGGGCGTCGCGGGTGAACTGTACATCGGCGGTGCGTGTGTCGCGCGTGGCTACTTGAACCGTGATGAACTGACCAACGAACGCTTTATCGCTGATCCGTTTGCCGCCAGCGATGTCGGCAACCCACACGCGCGCCTGTACAAGACCGGCGACTTGGGTTGCTGGCAGGCCGACGGCAGGATCGTCTATCTGGGCCGTAACGACGATCAGATCAAGATCCGAGGTTTCCGTATCGAACTGGGCGAAATCGAGGCGCGTCTCGGTCGATTTCCAGGTCTGCGCGATGCAGCAGTGCTGGCCCGCGAAGACGTTCCCGGTGAAAAGCGCCTGGTCGCTTATTTCAGCGTGCACGCCGGGCAGGTGGTGCCCGAGGCCGACCAGATGCGTCTGCATTTACAGGCGCTGCTGCCTGATTACATGATCCCGGCAGCCTATGTGCACCTGGAAAAACTGCCGGTCTCGCCAAACGGCAAGCTGGATCGTCGCGCACTACCGCAGCCATCAGCCGATGCCTTCGTCAGTCGCGACTATCAGGCCCCGATCGGCGACACCGAAATCATGCTGGCTGAGCTCTGGGCCGACGTGCTGAGTGTTGAACGCGTCGGTCGGCACGACCATTTCTTTGAGCTGGGTGGTCACTCGCTGTTGGCGGTGAAGCTGATCGAGCGCATGCGTCAGGTTGGCCTGAGTGCCGATGTACGCGTGCTGTTCGGCCAGCCCACCCTTGCCGCACTGGCGGCGGCGGTGGGCGGCGGTATCGAGATCGAGGTTCCGGCCAACGGCATTCCCGACGGCTGCGAGCACATCACCCCGGACATGCTGACCCTCACTTCGCTGGACCAAGGGACTATCGATCGCATTGTCGCCGGCGTTCCCGGTGGTGCGGCCAATGTGCAGGACATTTACCCGCTGGCACCGTTGCAGGAAGGCATTCTTTATCACCATCTCGCCGCGGAGCAGGGCGACCCGTATCTGCTGCAAGCAACCTTCGCCCTGCATGATCCGGCGCACGTACGACGTTTTGCCGAAGGCTTGCAGGCAATGATCAATCGCCATGACATCCTGCGCACGGCGCTGGTCTGGGAAGGTCTGAAACAACCGCTGCAAGTGGCTCTACGCCGGGTCGAGCTGTCGATTGAGCAAATCACCCTGGCACCGGGCGGCGGCGATATCGTCGCCCAGATGCAACGCCGTTTTGATCCCCGCGAGTACCGCCTCGATCTCAGCCAGGCCCCGCTGGTTCACCTGGCCTTTGCGCAGGACTCGGAGAATCAGCGCTGGGTGGCGATCCTGCTGTTCCATCACATTGCCCTCGACCACACCGCGCTGGACGTGATGAGCGCAGAAATGCTCGCTCACGTGCAAGGCAGCGCGGCGCAAATGCCGGCGGCGATGCCTTACCGGAATTATGTGGCGCAGGCCCATCTTGGCGTGAGTCGCGAACAACATGAAGCATTTTTCCGCGAGATGCTCGGCGATGTCGATGAACCGACGCTACCGTTCGGTCTGCTTGAGGTGCAGGGTGACGGGCAGGGCATCAAGGAGGTTCGCCACGCGCTTGAGGCTGATTTTTGTCAGCGTCTGCGCACTCAGGCTCGGCAACTGGGGGTGAGTGCAGCAAGCTTGCATCACCTGGCCTGGGCGCGAGTGCTGGGCAGCGCCAGCGGGCGTGAAGACGTGGTATTCGGCACGGTGTTGCTGGGGCGCATGCAAAGCGGCCTGGGTGCCGACCGCGCCTTGGGCATGTTCATCAACACCTTGCCGCTGCGGGTCGATGTCGGTACGTGTGCAGTGCGTCAGGCCGTGCGTCAGACCCACGCCCGTTTGACCGCATTGCTCGGCCACGAACACGCGCCGCTGGTGCTGGCGCAACGTTGCAGCGCGGTGGATGCAGCGTCGCCGCTGTTCAGCGCGTTGCTCAACTATCGCCACAGCCCGGCACGTGAAGCCAGCGGTGGCGATCGTTGGGCGGATACCCAGGTGCTCGGCGTACTCGAACGGACCAATTACCCGTTGACCCTGTCGGTGGACGATCAAGGCGAAGGCTTCCTGTTGAACGTACAGGTAGCAGCCGGTTTCGATGGCCAGCGGATCTGCGACTATATGCAGACCGCCCTGAGCCATCTGGTTCAAGCCCTTGAATCGGCACCGGACTCAGCAGTGCGCGATCTGCCAGTGGTGCCGGAAGCCGAACGGACGGAGCTGCTGGTGGCGTTCAACGACACCGCGCGGGACTATCCGCAGCAACAGACCGTGCATAGCCTGTTTGAAGCTCAGGTGCGGGCGTGCCCCGAGGCTTGTGCGGCAATCCACGACGGCGTTGCCTTGAGTTATGCCGAGCTCAACACTCGGGCCAACCGTCTGGCGCGGCATCTGCTGGGGCTTGGTGTGCAGCCGGGTGACAGTGTGGCGATTTTGCTGGAGCGCAGCCATGACCTACTCGCCAGTCAACTGGCAGTGCTCAAGTGCGCGGCGGTGTATGTGCCGCTGGACATCAATGCACCGGTCGAGCGTCAGGCATTCATGGTTGAGGACAGCCAGGCGCGTGTACTGCTCACTCACAGCCAAGTGTCGCTGGAAACCGCTGCACAGCGTGTCGATCTCGATGGTTTGCCCCTGAACGATCTGAAAGACACTGATCTGGCGTTGCCGCAGTCAAGCGAAAGTGTTGCCTACATCATGTACACCTCTGGTTCGACGGGTGTTCCGAAAGGTGTGCTGGTGCCGCATCGGGCCATAAGCCGTCTGGTGATCAACAACGGTTATGCCGATTTCAACGCTCAGGACCGCGTGGCGTTCGCTTCCAACCCTGCATTTGACGCCAGCACGCTGGATGTCTGGGCACCGTTGCTCAACGGCGGCTGTGTGGTGGTGATCGGGCAGAACGACTTGCTCTCCCCATTGAACTTCCAGCGCCTGCTGCTGGAGCAATCCGTAACCGTGCTATGGATGACCGCCGGTTTATTCCATCAATACGCTTCGGGGCTGGGCGAGGCTTTTTCGCGCTTGCGCTACCTGATTGTTGGCGGTGATGTGCTGGACCCGGCTGTTATCGGCCGGGTGTTGGCGAATGATCCGCCACAGCATCTGCTTAATGGCTATGGCCCGACCGAGGCGACGACCTTTTCCGCGACCTGCGAGATTGTTTCGGTCGGCAATGGCTCGATTCCTATTGGCAAACCCGTGGGCAACAGCCGCCTGTATGTGCTCGGTAGCCAAGGCCAACCCGTGCCGTTGGGCGTGCCCGGCGAGCTGTATATCGGCGGGCAGGGTGTCGCCAGGGGGTATTTGAATCGGGATGAACTGACCCTTGAGAAATTTGTTGCCGACCCGTTCGACAGCGACCCACAGGCACGCTTGTACCGCACCGGCGACCTGGTTCGCTGGCGTGCCGATGGCAATCTGGAATACCTGGGTCGTAATGACGATCAGGTGAAAATCCGTGGTTTCCGCGTTGAACTGGGTGAAATAGAAGCACGCCTGGCCGAGCATTCGGATATTCGTGAAGCCGTGGTGCTGTGCCGTCAGGATGAGCCTGGCGACAAGCGTCTGGTGGCTTATGTAACCGCGCTGCAGCCTGAAACCGCGCTGGACATCGAACACCTGCGCAACCATCTGCAAGGCTTGTTACCGGACTATATGGTGCCGGCAGCCTACGTGCAGCTCGATGCGCTGCCGCTGACCGCCAATGGAAAGCTTGACCGCAAGGCGCTGCCAGTGCCGGATGCGCAAGCGCTGATCAGCCGTGGTTACGAAGCACCGAAAGGTGAGGTCGAAGTGGTGCTGGCCGAGATCTGGGCCGAGGTACTGCAGGTCGAGCGGGTTGGTCGCTACGATAACTTCTTCGATCTGGGCGGGCACTCTCTGCTGGCCATGCGCATGGTGTCTCAAGTACGCCAACAGCTGGGCGTTGAATTACCGCTGGGCGAGCTGTTTGCACTCGGTGAACTGGCAGCGGTGGCCACAGCGCTGAATGGCGTGGCGCGCAGTGAACTGACAGCGATCCTGCCGGTTAAGCGTGATCAGCCAATGCCATTGTCCTTCGCCCAGCAAAGGTTGTGGTTCCTGGCACAGATGGACGGCGGTAACGAAGCCTATAACATCCCGATGGCACTGAGCCTTGTGGGGGCGCTCGACGTCACCGCCTTAGCCCGAGCCCTGGCACGTATCGTCGAACGCCATGAAACCTTGCGCAGCCGATTTGTGACCTGTGAAGGCGCTGCGCAAGTACTGTTCGTGCCCACCTGCGCAGACGCCGGGCTGTCTGTCGAAGACATTCGTCATGCGCCTCATGGCCTGGAAGAGTTTATTCGGGTCGAGGCGGTAGCACCGTTCGATCTGGCTAACGGCCCGCTGATTCGCGCTCATTTGCTGCAAGTGGCCGACGACCGTCATGTGCTGCTGATGACTGTGCACCATATCGTCGCCGATGGTTGGTCGATGGCTGTACTGAGCCAGGAACTGCTGAAGCTGTACCCGGCGTTCTGCCAGGGACAGCCCGATCCACTGCCGGCGCTGGCGATCCAGTACGCCGATTACGCGGTATGGCAACGTCGCTGGCTGTCCGGCGAACGCCTGCAACACCAGGCCGCCTATTGGCATCAGGCACTGGAGGGAGCGCCGACGCTGCTCACGCTGCCGACTGATCGGCCACGTCCGGCGCAGCAGGACTTCGCCGGTGCCAGCCTTGCCGTGCAACTGAATGCAAATCTGGCAGCAGACCTGCGCAAACTGGCACAACGTCAGGGCGTCACGCTGTACATGGCGCTGATGGCCGCCTGGGCGACGACACTCACGCGCCTTTCGGGTCAGGCCGACGTGGTGATTGGCAGCCCGGTGGCAGGGCGAGGTCATACCGAACTTGAAGACCTGATCGGCCTGTTCGTCAACACCCTGGCGGTGCGCATCGACACCTCGGGCAATCCGAGCGGCGAGGCGCTGCTGGCCCGGGTCAAGGCCCGCGTACTGGAAGCACAGGAGCATCAGGACCTGCCGTTCGAACAGGTTGTGGAAGTCGTTCGCCCGACACGCAGCCTGGCCCATCCTCCTTTGTTCCAGACCACGCTGAACTGGATGCCGGGAAAAAACGTTGCCGATTCGCTTGGCGACCTGAGAGTGGAGCCGGTCGAGCAGAACAGTCAGGTGTCCAAATTCGACCTTTCGCTGAACCTGAGCGAGCAGGGCGAGACGCTGGCAGGGACGCTGGACTACGCCACGGCGCTGTTCGACGAAACCACGGCGCAACGGTATCTCGACTATTTCATGCAGATCCTCGAAGCCCTGGCGGCTGATGAGCAGACGCATCTTGATCGCATCCCGCTGGTCGGCGAAGAGGAACGCCGTTACCTGCTGGAAACGCTCAACACGACGGCGCTGGCGCAAGTTAATGACGAGCAGACCGTGCATGCCATGATCGAAGCCCGGGCCGCCAGCGCGCCAGAAGGTGTAGCGGCTCAGGTGGGCGAGCATTGCCTGCACTACGGCGAGATGAATCAACGCGCCAACGCACTGGCCCACCACCTGATCAGTCTCGGCGTAGGTGTCGATGATCGCGTGGCGGTCATGGCCCGTCGCGGGCTGGACACGCTGGTGGCCATGCTCGCCGTCCTCAAGGCAGGCGCCGGCTACATCCCGGTCGATCCGTCACACCCTGACGAACGCATTGCCTATCTGCTGGCCGACAGCGCACCCAAAGTACTGCTGACCCAACAGGCCCTGATGAACCGTGTGCCGCAAACGTCTGCACCGGTCATCGCCTTTGACCGCCCTGAATGGCCGCAACGCCTGGAAAACCCTCAAGTGGCGGGGCTCAACCCCACGCATCTGGCTTACGTAATCTACACCTCCGGCTCCACTGGCCAGCCAAAAGGCGTGATGGTCGAGCACCGCACCCTCGGCAACCTGATCGACTGGCATTGCCAGGCCTTCGATCTCCAGGCTGGCAGCCATACCGCCAGCGTCGCAGGCTTCGGCTTCGACGCCATGGCCTGGGAAGTCTGGCCGGCGCTGTGTGCCGGGGCGACCCTGCACCTGCCGCCTGCGGACTTGGGTAATGAACAGATTGATGCACTGCTCGACTGGTGGATCGCTCAACCGCTGCAGGTGGCTTTCCTGCCAACGCCGGTCGCCGAATATGCCTTCAGCCGCGACCTGTCTCACCCCACCTTGCGTACGCTCTTGATTGGTGGCGACCGTCTGCGCCAGTTCCAGCGCGATCCGGGCTTTACCGTCATCAACAACTACGGCCCGACCGAGGCCACAGTGGTCGCCACGTCGGGGCGTTTGCTGCCCGACGGCAGACTCGACATCGGCACACCGATTGCCAATACCCGCGTGTATCTGCTTGATGAGCATCAACAACTGGTGCCGCTGGGTGTGGCGGGCGAGCTGTACGTCGCCGGAGAAGGCGTGGCGAGGGGGTATCTGAACCGACCGGAGATGACCGCCGAGCGCTTTCTGCGTGATCCGTTCCACGCTGACGCACGGATGTACCGCACCGGCGACCTGGCACGCTGGAACGCCGATGGCACTCTCGACTACCTGGGGCGTAACGATGATCAGGTGAAAATCCGCGGCTTACGCGTTGAGCTGGGTGAAATCGAAGCACGCCTGGCCGAACACGCCGATGTTCGTGAAGCCGTGGTGCTGTGCCGCCAGGATGTTCCTGGTGACAAGCGTCTGGTGGCGTATGTCACGACGCAGCAGCCTGAAACGGTGCTCGATATCGAACATCTGCGCAGCCATCTGCAAGGCACATTACCGGACTACATGGTGCCGGCAGCCTACGTGCAGCTCGATGCGCTGCCGCTGACCGCCAACGGCAAGCTCGACCGCAAGGCCCTGCCAATGCCGGATGCGCAATCGCTGATCAGTCGTGGCTATGAAGCACCACAGGGCGAGGTTGAGATCCAACTGGCATCGATCTGGGCTGATGTACTCACGGTCGAACAGGTCGGTCGCCATGACCACTTCTTCGAACTGGGCGGCCACTCGCTGCTGGCAGTGAAATTGATCGAGCGCATGCGTCAGGTCGGTCTGAGTGCCGATGTGCGCGTACTGTTCAGCCAGCCTACGCTGGCGGCACTGGCGACAGCGGTCGGCGGTGGCACGGAAGTCGTGGTGCCAGCCAATCTGATTCCGGAACGCTGCGAACACATCACCCCGGACCTGCTGCCGCTGATCAGCCTGACTCAGGCGCAGATCGACTGCGTGGTAAAGCATGTGCCCGGCGGTGCTACTAACGTGCAGGACATTTACCCGCTGGCGCCTTTGCAGGCAGGTATTCTTTATCACCACATCAGTGCCGAGCAGGGCGATCCATACACCCTGAAAGCCCTGTTCAGTCTGCACGACCGCGCACGACTGGACGATTTCAGCCACGCCTTGCAAGCGGTTATCAATCGTCACGATATCCTGCGTACGGCTGTACTGTGGGAAGGTCTCGACGAACCGGTGCAAGTGGTGCTGCGCCAAGCTGAAATGCACGTCACCGAGTTGTGCCTCGATCCGGTAAACGGCCCGATTGATGAGCAGTTGCACGAGCGCTTCGATCCCCGGCATTACCGCCTCGATGTGCGTCAAGCGCCCTTGATGCAGATTGTCTTTACCCATGACCCGCTCAACGATCGCTGGCTGGCGATGCTGCTGTTCCATCACTTGGTCAATGACGCAACCTCGCTGTACGTGGTGCTGCATGAAATGCAGGCGCACTTGCTAGGTCAGGGTGCTTCTCTGGGTCAGAGCGTGCCGTATCGCAACTACGTGGCCCAGGCCCGGCTGGGTGTCAGCGATGCGCAGCACGAAGCTTTCTTCCGTGAAATGCTCGGTGATATCGACGAGCCAACGCTACCGTTCGGTTTGCAGGATGTGCAGGACGGCGGCGGTGACATCGAAGAGGCGAGCGTGATCCTGCCCGCTGAACTGAACCTGCGTTTGCGGACTCAGGCTCGACAGGCAGGCGTCAGCGCCGCGAGCCTGATGCATCTGGCCTGGGCACGGGTGCTCGGCAGCGTCTCGGCCCGTGAACAGGTGGTGTTCGGCACGGTACTGCTGGGCCGTATGCAGGCCGGCGAGGGTGCAGACCACTCGTTGGGCATGTTTATCAACACCTTGCCACTGCGCGTCGATATCGGCGCGACGACGGTGGTCGAGGGATTGAAAGCGACCCACGGGCAACTAACGGCTTTGCTGGGCCACGAACACGCGCCACTGGTACTCGCCCAACGCTGCAGCGGCGTGGATGCCCCGGCGCCACTGTTCAGTGCGTTGCTCAACTATCGACACAGTGTCGTGAGCGACGTTTCAGCGGAAACCGCCACTGCCTGGGAGGGGATCGAGTCCTTCGGTGCCAAAGACCATACCAACTACCCGTTGACCCTGAATATCGATGACGTAGGCAACGGTTTCAACCTGACGGTACTGGTCAGCAGCACCGTCGGTGCCAAACGCGTCTGTGGCTACATGCAGACCGTGCTGGAGCATCTGTCGAATGCCCTGGAGCAATCACCGTCCTCGACCCTCGACAGCCTGCCGATCCTGCCCGCTGCCGAACGTGAGCAGTTGCTGGTGACGATCAATGACACCGCGCGGGACTATCCGCAGCAACAGACCGTGCATGGCCTGTTTGAAGCTCAGGTGCGGGCGTCCCCCGAGGCTTGTGCGGCAATCCACGACGGCGTTGCAGTGAGCTATGCCGAACTCAACACTCGGGCCAACCGTCTGGCGCGGCATCTGCTGGGTCTTGGCGTACAGCAGGGTGACAGCGTGGCGATTTTGCTGGAGCGCAGCCATCACCTGCTCGCCAGTCAGCTGGCAGTGCTCAAGTGCGCGGCGGTGTATGTGCCGCTGGACATCAATGCCCCGGTCGAGCGTCAGGCATTCATGGTTGAGGACAGCCAGGCGCGTGTACTGCTCACTCACAGCCAAGTGTCGCTGGAAACCGCTGCCCAGCGTGTCGATCTCGACGGTTTGCCCCTGAACGATCTGAAAGACACTGATCTGGCGTTGCCGCAGTCAAGCGAAAGTGTTGCCTACATCATGTACACCTCAGGTTCGACGGGTGTTCCGAAAGGTGTGCTGGTGCCGCATCGGGCCATAAGCCGTCTGGTGATCAACAACGGTTATGCCGATTTCAATGCAAAGGATCGTGTGGCATTTGCCTCCAACCCGGCGTTTGATGCCAGTACGCTGGATGTCTGGGCACCGCTGCTCAATGGCGGCTGTGTGGTGGTGATCGGGCAGAACGACTTGCTCTCCCCATTGAATTTCCAGCGCCTGCTGCTGGAGCAATCCGTAACCGTGCTGTGGATGACCGCCGGTTTATTCCATCAATACGCTTCGGGGCTGGGCGAGGCCTTTTCGCGCCTGCGCTACCTGATTGTCGGCGGCGACGTGCTGGACCCGGCCGTTATCGGCCGGGTGTTGGCGAATAATCCGCCACAGCATCTGCTCAACGGTTATGGCCCGACCGAGGCGACGACCTTTTCCGCGACCTACGAGATTGTTTCGGTCGGCAATGGCCCTATTCCTATTGGCAAACCCGTAGGCAACAGCCGCCTGTATGTGCTCGATAGCCAAGGTCAACCCGTGCCGTTGGGCGTGCCCGGCGAGCTGTATATCGGCGGGCAAGGCGTTGCCAAGGGCTATTTGAACCGTGATGAATTGAGCACCACGCAGTTTGTCTTCGATCCGTTCAATCCGTCGGAAAACGCACTGATGTACCGCACCGGCGATTTGGTGCGCTGGCGCGCCGACGGCAACCTGGAGTATCTCGGCCGCAATGACGAGCAGGTGAAGATTCGTGGTTTCCGCGTTGAACTGGGTGAAATCGAAGCGCGCCTGGCCGAACACTCCGCTGTTCGCGAAGCCGTAGTGCTGTGCCGTCAGGACGCGCCTGGCGACAAGCGTCTGGTGGCTTATTTCACCGCACAGCAGCCTGTCGACATCGAACACCTGCGCAACCATCTGCAAGGCACGTTGCCAGACTACATGGTGCCGGCAGCCTACGTGCAGCTTGACGCTCTGCCGCTGACCGCCAACGGCAAGCTCGACCGCAAGGCGCTGCCAGTGCCGGATGCGCAAGCGCTGATCAGCCGTGGTTATGAAGCACCGCAAGGCGAAGTCGAGACCCTGCTGGCAGCGATCTGGGCGGATGTACTGACGGTCGAACAGGTCGGTCGTCATGATCACTTCTTCGAACTGGGCGGCCATTCGCTGCTGGCAGTGATGCTCATCGAACGCATGCGTCAGGTCGGCCTGAGTACCGACGTACGTGCGCTGTTCAACCAGCCGACCCTGGCCGCGCTCGCCGCAGCGGTGGGCGGGTACACCGACGTGCAAGTGCCGGATAACCTGATCGTGCCGGGCTGCGAGCGTATTACCCCGGACATGCTGCCGCTGGCTGACCTCGATCAGGCAGGGATTGATCGGGTCGTCGCCAGCGTGCCGGGCGGCCTGGCCAACATTCAGGACATCTATGCCCTGGCGCCCTTGCAGGAAGGCATTCTCTATCACCATCTGGCTGCGGATGAAGGTGATCCCTATGTCTTGCAGATGCTCTTCGCGTTCGATGATCGCGAGTGCCTGGCCGGTTTCGCCGCAGCCTTGCAGAGCGTGGTCGAACGTCACGACATCCTGCGCACCAGCGTGGTCTGGGAGGGGCTTGAGCAGCCGGTGCAGGTGGTATGGCGCAACGCGAAACTGAGCCTGGAAGAGGTGGCCATCGATCCGCTCGACGGTGACGTGCTGACACGACTGCGCGAGCGCTTTGACCCACGGCACTATCGCCTGGACATCGGCCAGGCGCCGCTGATGCGCATCGCCTACGCCGAGGACACCACCCACCAGCGTCTGGTCGGCATGTTGCTGTTCCACCATCTGGCGCTGGATCACACCTCTCTGGAAGTGGTAGTGGAGGAAATGCAGGCCAGCCTGCAGGGTCATATCGAGCAATTGCCGGCCCCGGTGCCTTATCGCAACCATGTGGCACAGGCGCGTCTGGGTATCAGCCAGGCTGAACACGAAGCGTTTTTCCGCGACATGCTCGGCGACATCGACGAACCAACACTGGCTTACGGCATACAGGACGTGCAGGGCGATGGCAGTGGCATCGAGGAAGTGAATCAGTTACTCGACAGCCAACTGAGCAGCCGTATACGCAGCATTGCGCGGCAGTTGGGGGTCAGCGCTGCAAGCCTTGCCCACCTGGCATGGGCTCAGGTGGCTGGTCGGGTCTCGGGGCGCGAAGAAGTCGTGTTCGGCACCGTACTGATGGGCAGGATGCAGGGCGGCAACGGTGCCGACCGGGCGCTGGGCATGTTCATCAACACCTTGCCGCTGCGCATCAGCGTCGGCAGCCAGAGTGCTCTGGCGGCGGTCAAGGTCACTCACCAACGCCTGTCGGCACTGCTGGGGCATGAGCATGCTTCGCTGTCGCTGGCCCAGCGCTGCAGCGGCGTGCCGAGTTCGCTGCCGCTGTTCAGCACCTTGCTCAACTACCGCCACAGCAACAACGGCGCGGCCTCGGCCGACACATTGTCAGCCTGGCAGGGCATTCAGACCCTGAGCATGGAGGAACGCACCAACTATCCGTTGTGCCTGAACGTCGATGACCTGGGCGATGACTTCATGCTCACCATTCAGGCCGTCAAACAAATCAGTGCAACGCGCATCGGCGAGTACATGCAGGTTGCACTGCGCAGCCTCGTGGAAGCACTGGAACACACCCCGCAAGCAGCGCTGAACAGCCTGCCGATACTGCCGGATGACGAGCGCGAGCTGTTGCTGGCGGGTTTCAATGACACTGCCCATCCTTATCCTCGCGACGTGTTGATTCACCAACTGATCGAACAACAGGCCGCCCAGCGTCCGGGTGCTTGCGCCGTACGCGGCGACAGCGGACCGCTACTCACTTACGCCGAACTCAACCAACAGGCCAACCAGCTCGCCCATCACCTGATCGAACTGGGCGTGGAACCGGACACGCGGGTCGCAGTAAGCCTGCGTCGCGGCCCGGAAATGGTCGTGGCGCTCTTGGGTATTCTCAAGGCCGGTGGTGCCTATGTACCGATCGACCCGGACCTGCCGAGCGCGCGCCAGGCCTATATGCTCAACGACAGCGCCCCGCAGGCGGTGCTGACCACCAACGACCTGCATGCAAACCTGCAAGCCATAAACCTGCCGATACTGGTGCTCGATGACCACCAGGACAGCGCGCAACTGGCTAAGCAACCGAGCGGCAACACGGATGCCAACGCCCTGGGCCTGCAGCCCAATCATCTGGCCTACGTGCTATACACCTCCGGTTCCACCGGCACGCCCAAAGGCGTAATGAACGAACACCTGGGAGTCGTCAACCGCCTGCTCTGGGCGCGCGACGCCTATCACGTGGACAGCAACGATCGGGTACTGCAAAAGACCCCGTTCGGCTTCGACGTGTCGGTCTGGGAATTTTTCCTGCCGCTGCTGGCCGGTGCCGAACTGGTCATGGCCCGTCCCGGTGGCCATCAGGACCCTGACTATCTGGCGCAGGTCATGAGTGACGCGGGCATTACCCTGCTGCACTTTGTGCCCTCAATGCTCGATGTATTTCTGGAGCACCGCTCAACCCGCGACTTCCCGCAACTGCGCCGAGTGCTGTGCAGCGGCGAAGCCTTGCCCCGCGCGTTGCAGCGCCGCTTCGAGCAACACCTCAAGGGCGTCGAACTGCACAACCTCTATGGCCCGACCGAAGCGGCCATCGACGTTACCGCCTGGGAATGCCGCCCGACAGATCCGGGCGAAAGCGTGCCCATCGGCCGTCCGATTGCCAACATTCAGATGCACGTACTGAATGCCCTGGGCCAGCTGCAACCACTGGGCGTGGCCGGTGAGCTGCACATTGGCGGCATCGGCGTAGCGCGGGGTTACCTTAACCAGCCGCAGCTGAGTGCCGAGCGTTTCATCGCTGACCCGTTTTCCAGCGATCCGCAGGCCCGCCTGTACAAAACCGGCGACGTGGGTCGCTGGCTGGCCAATGGTGCGCTGGAATACCTGGGCCGTAATGACTTCCAGGTGAAGATTCGCGGCTTGCGTATCGAAATCGGCGAAATCGAGGCCGCCTTGGCCAAACACCCGGCGGTCCATGAAGCGGTGATCACCGCTCGCGAAGACATACCCGGTGACAAACGTCTGGTGGCTTACTACACGCAGTCTGCCGAGCACACTGCTGTCGATATCGAAACCCTGCGCGGTCACCTGCAGCAGCAGTTGCCTGAATACATGGTTCCGGCCATTTACGTACTGCTCGATACCATGCCACTGACGCCGAACGGCAAGCTGGATCGCAAGGCGCTGCCAGCACCGGACGGTGATGCGCTGATCAGCCGTGGCTACGAGGCGCCCGAAAGCGATACCGAGATGGCCATTGCGCATATCTGGCAAGACCTGCTGCAACTGGAGCAGGTCGGCAGGCATGACCACTTCTTCGAACTGGGTGGCCACTCTCTGCTGGCCGTGAAACTGATCGAGCGCATGCGCCAGATCGATCTGATTGCCGATGTACGCGTGCTGTTCAGCCAGCCGACCCTGTCAGCCCTGGCGGCGGCGGTGGGCGGCAAGGGGGCCGTCGAGGTGCCCGCCAACCTTATTCCCACCGACTGCGAGCGCATCACTCCAGACATGCTGCCGCTGGCATCACTGAGCCAGGACGACATCGACCGCGTGGCGTCCAGCGTGCCCGGCGGCATGGCCAACGTGCAGGACATCTATGCCCTGGCGCCGCTGCAGGAGGGGATTTTGTATCACCACCTTGCAGCGGTCGAGGGTGACCCGTACCTGCAATACGCACTATTTTCCTTCGACAATAACCAGCGTCTGCACAGTTTCGCCCAAGCACTGCAAGCTGTAATCGCGCGGCACGATATCCTCCGCACCGCCGTGCTTTGGGAGCGTCTCGAGGCTCCGGTGCAAGTGGTCTGGCGTGAAGCGCCTCTGATGCTTGATGAGCTGATAATAGACCCGGCCGATGGCGAGGTCACCGAACAGTTGCTCAAGCGTCTCGACCCGCGTCACACGCGCCTGGACATCCGTCAGGCACCGATGCTGCGCATCGGTTATGCCCACGACGCGGTAAATAATCGCTGGCTGGGCATGCTGTTGTTCCACCACCTGGTTGACGACGCCACGTCGCTGCGCATTCTCACCAGCGAAATCGAGGCGCACATGCTCGGCCGGCAAGCCTCGCTGCCGCCGTCCGTGCCTTATCGCAATTACGTGGCCCAGGCCAGACTCGGTGTAAGCCGCGAGGAACATGAGGCGTTTTTCCGTGACATGCTCGGTGACATCGACGAGCCCACGCTGCCATTCGGCGTGCAGGACGTGCAGGGCAACGGGCGCGGTATCGAGGAAGCATGCCAGCGGGTCGATATCGACCTGAGTCAGCGCTTGCGGGCGCAGGCTCGTCAACTCGGGGTCAGCTCCGCCAGCCTGTATCACCTGGCCTGGGCCCGTGTATTGGGCGCGGTGTCAGGCAAAGACGATGTGGTATTCGGCACCGTGTTGCTCGGTCGTTTGCAGGGCGGTGTCGGCTCCGACAGGGCGTTGGGAATGTTCATCAACACCTTGCCGCTGCGCGTCACGCTGGGTGAGCAGGGCGTGCGCAGTGGCCTGAAAACCACTCACGCATGGCTCAGTGGCTTGGTCGCCCATGAGCACGCCTCACTGGTACTGGCCCAGCGCTGCAGCGGGGTGCCCGCGTCAACGCCACTGTTCAGTGCCTTGCTTAACTATCGGCATGTCGACGCAGAGGTCAATCAGCAGGCTTTCGACGCCTGGCAGGGCATTGAACATCTGCACAGTGAAGAACGCACCAACTATCCGTTGACCCTTTCGGTCAACGATGAAGGGGTGGGCTTCAGCCTCACGGTCCAAACCATCGCCAGTATCGATGCGCAACGGGTCTGCGCGTATATGCAGACGGCACTGGAGAGCATGGTCAGCACACTGGAGCAGTCCAGCGAGATGCCTCTGGCAGGTTTGTCGGTTGTGCCGGCAGCAGAGCGTGAGCAACTGGTGTTCGGGCTCAACGCTACCGAGCTGGATTACCCGCAGCAGCAGACCATTCATGGCCTGTTCGAAGCGCAGGTCGAGCGCTCGCCGCAGGCTTTGGCGGTGGTGCATGGCGAACTGCGCCTGACGTATGGCGAGCTCAACGACCAGGCCAACCGCCTGGCCCATGCCTTGCGTAAACAGGGCGTTCAGCCGGATTCCCGCGTGGGGATCTGCGTAGAACGCGGGGCAGAAATGATCGTCGGCTTGCTGGCGATCCTCAAGGCGGGCGGTGGCTATGTGCCGCTGGACCCGGCTTATCCGGCCGAACGAATTACTTACATATTGCAGGACAGTGAGCCAGCGGCGGTGTTGGTCAAGGCAGCCACTCGGCATTTGCTGGCAGGCGTTTCGGTGCAGACCATCGACCTTGATGATCAGAGCGCCTGGCAACACGAATCCATACAGAACCCGGAAGTCGAGGGCCTGACCTCGGCACATCTGGCGTACCTGATCTACACCTCGGGTTCGACCGGTATGCCGAAAGGCGTGATGATCGAACACCGCAACACCGTTAACTTCCTGACCTGGGCGCACATGGCTTTCGACGGTTCTGCGCTGGAAAAAACGCTGTTCTCCACCTCGCTGAACTTCGACCTCGCGGTCTACGAGTGCTTTGCGCCGCTGACATCGGGTGGCAGCATCAACGTGGTGAAAAACGTTCTTGAACTGCAACACGGCGAACACGATATCGGCCTGATCAACACCGTGCCGTCAGCGCTGAAAGCGCTGCTGGAAATCAACGGGTTGCCAGGATCGGTTCACACCGTCAACGTCGCTGGCGAAGCGCTCAAGCGCAGTCTGGTCGAATCACTGTTCGAGACAACCGGCGTGCAGCGCCTTTGCAACCTGTACGGGCCGTCCGAAACCACCACTTACTCAAGCTGGGTGGCGATGGACCGCGAAGACGGCTTCGCTCCGCATATCGGCAGGCCGGTGGGCAACACCCGGTTCTATCTGCTGGACGAGCAGCAACAGCTCGTTCCGCGAGGTATGCCGGGTGAAATCTACATCGGCGGGGCAGGTGTGGCCCGTGGTTATCTGAACCGCGATGATCTGACCGCAGAACGTTTCCTGAAAGACCCGTTCAGCCAGCAGCCCGCGGCACGCATGTACCGCACGGGTGACCTTGGCCGTTATCTGCCGGATGGCAATATCGAATACCTGGGTCGTAACGATGATCAGGTGAAAATCCGTGGTTTCCGTATCGAACTGGGCGAGATCGAAACGTGTCTGGCCAAGCACCCAGGGGTACAGGAAACGGTGGTTGTCGCCCGTGAGGACGTACCAGGCGAAACCCGTCTGGTGGCGTATTTCACAGCGTCCGACCCTGCACGGCTACCGGAAAGCAGCGATCTGCGCACGTACCTGCAAGGGCTGCTGCCGGACTACATGCTCCCGGCAGCTTATATGCCGCTTGACGCGTGGCCGCTGACGCCGAACGGCAAGCTCGACCGCAAGGCCCTGCCGGCACCGGACAGCAGCGCACTTGTCTCGCGCGCTTACGAAGCCCCGGTGGGTGACGTCGAGATCAAACTGGCAGCGCTTTGGGCGGACCTGCTTAATGTCGAAAAGGTCGGGCGTCATGACCATTTCTTCGAGCTGGGCGGGCATTCTTTGTTGGCGGTGAGCCTGATCGAGCGCATGCGTCAGGCGGACCTCGAAGCTGACGTTAGAGTGCTGTTCGGTCATCCGACGCTTATTCAGGTGGCGGCCTCAGTGGGCAAGGTCAAGCGGCTGGAGGTGCCGGAGACGAAAATTCCGACGTTCAAGCGCAAACGCCGTATCTGAAGCCACGGCAACCACCCGACCGGTTTGCAAACGGTCGAGTGGTTGCCTTCCACCCTGAAGCCCTTCGCAACGCTTTCCCAACGCTTTCCCAACGCTTTCCCAACATCCCCCCTGCTTGTTCAGCCAAGCGCTCGCACACCGCTGCGTTGACGTCACCCTCAAGTCTTGTCCCAGCTTCCCACGACAGACAGTCGCCTGTGGATGCTCTAATTTTTGCGGCGTGTGGGAAGCACGGCGAATGGGAAGTTTCGTGTGTGTCATAGGATCGCAGCCCTTTATTGCTGCGGCTCCAATCATACCTGCGCCCGGATCCCGTTCTGTCTTCGAGTTTCGAAGCCCCTCCGTATTTATCGTGCGAAACACTGTTTGCGACACCGTGCCCCGGAGTCGTCAACCCTCTCCGAAATGAAAAACAGCAGGTTATTCGATGCACTTCAGCGAATTGATGGCAGTTCTTTCCACGCACCCGATCCGTCTTCAACAGGAAGAAGATGATCTGGTGATTCTCGGAGACGACGAGGGGCTGGACAGTGCCACTCTTGAAAGCCTGAGCGTGCACAAGGCAGAACTGCTGACGCTGGTAGCTCGAATGGGCGGTGACTGGCTCAGTCCGGCGTTTCGCATTACCACGGACATGCTGCCGCTGGCCAATCTGAGCCAAGAGGCGATTGACAGAATCGTCGATGCGATACCGGGCGGGGCTGGCAATGTGCAGGACATCTATCCGCTGGCGCCTCTGCAGGAAGGGATTCTCTATCATCACCTGGCGGCCGGGCAGGGCGACCCGTATGTATTGCGGGCGTTGTTCGGGGCCGAGAGCCGCGAACGTCTCGACGACTTCGCCCAGGCACTGCAGGCGGTGATCGAACGCCATGACATCCTGCGCACGGCGATGGTTTGGGAAGGCCTAGACGAACCGGTGCAAGTGGTGTTGCGCGATGCGGCGCTGGCCGTGGATGAACTGACGCTGGACGTGGCTGACGGCGACATCGAAACCCAGTTGCACGAACGCTATGATTCCCGGCAGTTCCGCCTCGATTTACGCCAGGCCCCGTTGATGCGCATGGTCTGTGCTGAAGATCCGGCCAACGCTCGCTGGGTCGCTATCCTGCTGTTCCACCACATTGCCATTGACCACGCCGCGCTTGAGCTGGTGAAACACGAGATGCAGGCCTTTCTGCTCGGCGAAGGCCATGCCTTGCCCGAAGCAGTGCCGTATCGCAACTACGTGGCACAGGTTCGGCTGGGTGTCGGGGCTGATGCTCATGAAGGTTTTTTCCGCGAGATGCTGGCCGACATCGACGAGCCGACGCTGCCGTTCGGCGTGGTCGAAACGCTGGGCAGCGAGCAACTGATCGAAGATGTGCACCTGCCCGTCGATGAAGCGTTGAGCGCGCGCCTGCGCACACAGGCCCGGCAGCTTGGGGTCAGTGCCGCGAGCCTGCATCACCTCGCCTGGGCGCGGGTGGTGGGTGCACTGTCGGGCAAATCGGATGTGGTTTTCGGCACAGTGCTGATGGGCCGGATGCAGGGCGGCGACGGTGCCGATCGGGCACTGGGCATGTTCATCAACACCTTGCCGTTGCGGGTCAAGCTGGAAGGGCACGCGGTGCGTGAAGGGGTCAGAACCACCCACGCTCGACTGACTGCCTTGCTCGGTCATGAACATGCGTCCCTGGCCCAGGCCCAGCGTTGCAGCGGCGTGGCCGCACCGGCGCCGTTGTTCAATTCGCTGCTCAATTACCGTCACAGTGCCAGCGAATCGGTGGCTTCGGCCGAAGCGCTCCAGGCCTGGAATGGCTTGCAGAGCCTGGGCAGCGAGGAGCAGAGCACTTACCCGATCACTCTGTCGGTGGACGACCTGGGCCAGGGCTTCAGCCTGACGGTTCAGGCCCTGGCGCAGATCGGTGCACAGCGCATCGGCGAGTACATGTTGACGGCACTCGGCGCGCTGGTAGAGGCGCTGGAGCAGCAGCCGCAAACCCCTTTGCAGCGTCTGCAAGTCCTCTCTTCAGCCGAACGCCAGCAAGTGCTGCATGACTTCAATGACACGGCACGCGACTACCCACGCAACAGCAGCCTGCAGGAACTTTTCGAACAGCAAGTGGCGGCGCAGCCTGATGCACTTGCTGCTGTACAGAATGACCAGTGCCTGACCTACCGGGAATTGAACGGTCGCGCCAACGCGCTGGCTCGTCACCTGGTCGACCTCGGCGTGCAACCGGGCGAGCGGGTGGCATTGCTGCTGGAGCGTTCCCTCGATCTGCTGGCCGGTCAGTTGGCGATTATCAAATGCGGGGCGGCATACGTGCCGCTGGACATCAACGCTCCCGCCGAGCGTCAGGCATTCATGCTGCAAGACTGCGGCGCGCGGCAGGTGTTGACGCTGGCTCGCCACGACCTGCCTGAAGGCATCCAGCGGATTGACCTCGACCTGCTGCAACTGCCAAGCGATGCGCACAACCCGGCATCATCAGCGTCCGCCGAATCGGTGGCCTACATCATGTACACCTCCGGTTCCACCGGTATGCCCAAAGGCGTATTGGTGCCGCACCGTGCTGTCAGCCGCCTCGTCATCAACAACGGTTACGCTGACTTCAATGCACAGGATCGTGTGGCGTTCGCCTCAAACCCGGCGTTCGACGCCAGCACCCTGGATGTCTGGGCGCCACTGCTCAATGGCGGCTGCGTGGTTGTGGTGGAGCAGTCGGTGTTGCTGTCTCTGGACGAGCTCCGCGCGCTGCTGTTGTCCCAGTCGGTCAGCGTGCTGTGGATGACCGCGGGCCTGTTCCATCAGTATGCCGACGGCCTGATGGAGGCCTTCGCGAAATTGCGCTACCTGATCGTCGGTGGTGATGTGCTGGACCCGGCGGTGATCGCCCGGGTATTGAAACAAGGCGCTCCGCGACACTTGCTCAACGGCTACGGCCCGACCGAAGCGACGACCTTTTCCACGACCCATGAGATCACCTCGGTCGGCACCGGCGGTATTCCTGTCGGTCGCCCGATTGGCAACAGCCAGGTTTATGTGCTCGATACCCTGCGCCAACCGGTGGCCGTGGGCGTGGGCGGGGAGCTGTATATCGGCGGGCAGGGCGTGGCCAAGGGTTACCTGAACCGTCCTGAGCTGAACGCCACACAGTTTGTCGACAATCCTTTCAGCGACGACGCTGGAGCCCTGTTGTACCGCACGGGTGACCTCGGCCGCTGGAACGCAGACGGGGTTATCGAGTATCTGGGCCGTAACGATGACCAGGTGAAAATCCGTGGTTTCCGTATCGAACTGGGTGAAATCGAAGCATGTCTGGCCGAATGCTCTGGCGTCAGGGAGGCCGTGGTGTTGGCCCGCCAGGACGAACCTGGGCAAAAGCGCCTGGTGGCATACGTGGTCGGCGAAGACAACAGCGCCTTGTCAGCGGTCGAACTGCGCCGCGAACTGGCGGCTTCTCTGGCCGAATACATGGTGCCAAGCGCCTTTATGGTGCTGGATTCTTTCCCGCTGACCGCCAACGGCAAGCTGGATCGCCGGGCCTTGCCGGCACCGGACGCTGACGCCTATGCCAGCCGTGAATTCGAGGCACCCGAGGGGGAAGTGGAAATCACCTTGGCGCGCTTGTGGTCCGAATTGCTCAACGTTGAACGCGTCGGCCGCCACGATCACTTCTTTGAGCTCGGCGGGCATTCGCTACTGGCCGTCAGCCTGATCGAACGCATGCGTCAGGCGGGCCTGAGCGCCGATGTACGCGTGCTGTTCAGCCAGCCCACGCTGGCCGCACTGGCCGCAGCCGTCGGCGCAGGCCATGACATCAAGGTACCGGCCAACCTGATAGACAAAGGCTGCGAGCGCATCACCCCGGAGCTGTTGCCACTGGCGAATCTGACCCAGGTGCAGATCGACCAGGTGGTCGCTACCGTACCCGGCGGCGTGGCAAATGTTCAGGATATCTACGCGCTGGCACCGTTGCAGGAAGGCATTCTCTATCACCACATGGCAGCCGAGCAGGGCGACCCCTATGTGCTGCAGAGCCAGTTTGCCTTTGATGACCGCGAGCGCCTGGACGCCTTCGTTCAAGCCTTGCAGATGGTTATCGACCGGCATGACATTCTGCGTACCGGTGTGGTCTGGAACGGTCTGGACTCACCCGTGCAGGTGGTCTGGCGTGAAGCGAAATTGCACCTTGAGGGGCTTGAACTTGACCCGGCTGACGGTGAGATTGGCGCGCAACTGCATAGCCGCTTCGATCCGCGTCACTACTGCCTCGATATGACTCAAGCGCCACTGATGCGCTTGGTCCATGCCGAGGACCCGCTCAACCAGCGAATTATCGCGATGCTGCTGTTCCACCATATGGCCCTGGACCATATGGCCATGGAAGTGGTGCAGCATGAAATGCAGGCCTGGCTGTTGGGCGAGGCAGAATCCTTGTCGGCGCCGGTGCCCTATCGCAATTACCTGGCTCAGGCGCGTCTGGGGGTCAGCCAGGCGGATCATGAAGTGTTTTTCCGCGACATGCTGGGCGATATCGACGAACCGACGCTGCCTTTCGGCCTGCAGGATGTGCAGGGCGATGGCCGTGATATCGAAGAAGCCGCTCTTGTCGTGGACAGCCAGTTGAACCTGCGACTGCGTGCTCAGGCCCGACAACAGGGTGTGAGTGCCGCGAGTCTGGTGCATCTGGCGTGGGCTCAGGTGCTGGGCAAGGTTTCCGATCGTCGCGATGTGGTGTTCGGTACTGTACTGCTGGGCCGTATGCAGGCCGGCGAGGGCGCTGACAGGGCGCTGGGAATGTTCATCAATACCTTGCCGCTGCGGGTCGCCGTAGGCGGGCAAGGGGTACGCGCCGGGGTCAAGGCAACACACGCGCAACTTACCGCGTTGCTCGCTCACGAACATGCCTCACTGGCGTTGGCCCAGCGGTGCAGCGGTGTAGCCGCACCAACGCCACTGTTCAGCGCACTGCTCAATTACCGCCACAGCGCGGTGGGCAGCGCTGCAGAACAAACTGCCAAGGCCTGGCAGGGTATTCAAGCCCTGAACAGTGAAGAACGCACCAACTATCCATTGACCTTGAACGTCGATGACCTTGGTGACGGCTTCAAACTGACCGCGCTGGCGGCGAGCACGGTCGGTGCGCAGCGTGTGTGTGGCTACATGCACACGGCGCTGGAACAACTGGTGGACGCGCTTGAGTTAATGCCACAAGCGTCGTTGCAAAGTCTGTCGATTCTGCCAGCTGTCGAGCGTGATCATTTGCTGGTGGATTTCAATGACACCGCGCTGGATTACCCGCAGCAGCAGACCATTCACGGGCTGTTTGAAGCACAGGTCGAGCTTACGCCGCAGGCTCTTGCGGTCGTCCACGGCGAACAGCGCCTGACGTATCGCGAGCTTAACGAGCAGGCCAACCGCCTGGCCCATGCCTTGCGCAAGCAGGGCGTTCAGCCGGATTCGCGGGTAGGCATTTGTGTAGAACGCGGCGTGGAGATGGTCATCGGCTTGTTGGCGATCCTCAAGGCGGGCGGCGGTTACGTGCCACTCGACCCGGCTTATCCAGCGGAACGTATCGCTTACATGTTGCAGGACAGCGCTCCGGCCGCAGTGCTGGCGCAAACCGCGACTCAGGGCTTGCTGGCCGACGCTTCAGTACCTGTCATCAATCTTGATCTGAGCGATTGGCAGGACCAATCCGTCCAGAATCCGCAGGTACAGGGGCTGACTTCGGCGCACTTGGCCTACCTGATCTACACCTCGGGTTCCACCGGCCTGCCGAAAGGCGTGATGATCGAACACCGCAATACTGTGAACTTCCTCAGTTGGGCGCACACGGCTTTTGACGGCTCTGCACTGGAAAAAACACTGTTTTCCACCTCGCTGAACTTCGACCTCGCGGTCTACGAGTGTTTTGCACCGCTGACCTCGGGCGGCAGCATCGAAGTCGTCAATTGGCGATCCTCAAGGCGGGCGGCGGTTACGTGCCGCTGGACCCGGCGTATCCGGTAGAACGAATTGCCTACATGTTGCAGGACAGCGCACCTGCTGCCGTGCTCGCGCAGTCGGCAACTGAAGCGCTGCTGGCCGACGTTGCAGTACCTGTCATCAATCTTGATCTGAGCGATTGGCAGGACCAATCCGTCCAGAATCCGCAGGTGCCTGAGCTGACCTCGGCGCACTTGGCGTATCTGATCTACACCTCGGGCTCCACAGGTCTGCCGAAAGGCGTGATGATCGAACACCGCAACACCGTTAACTTCCTGACCTGGGCGCATAGTGCTTTCGACGCCTCTGCGCTGGAAAAAACGCTGTTCTCCACCTCGCTGAACTTCGACCTCGCGGTCTACGAGTGTTTTGCACCGCTGACCTCGGGCGGCAGCATCGAAGTCGTCAAAAACGTGCTGGAACTGCAACACGGCGAGCACGATATCGGCCTGATCAACACCGTACCATCGGCGCTCAAGGCCTTGCTGGAAGTCGATGGACTGCCGAAATCGGTCCATACAGTCAACGTCGCCGGTGAAGCGCTGAAACGCAGCCTCGTGGAAAACCTGTTCGAAAAAACCGGCGTGCAGCGCCTGTGCAACCTCTACGGCCCATCCGAAACCACCACCTATTCAAGCTGGGTGGCTATGGATCGTGAAGATGGCTTCGCAGCTCACATCGGCAAACCGGTCGGCAATACACAGTTTTACCTGCTGGACGAACAGCAACAGCCTGTGCCACTGGGCGTTGCCGGTGAGATCTACATCGGCGGTGCTGGCGTGGCCCGTGGCTACCTGAACCGTGACGACCTGACTGCCGAGCGTTTCCTCAAAGACCCGTTCAGCCAAAACCCAGCGGCACGCATGTACCGTACCGGCGACCTTGGCCGTTATCTGCCAGACGGTAATATCGAATACCTCGGCCGTAACGACGATCAGGTGAAAATCCGCGGCTTCCGTATCGAACTGGGCGAGATCGATGCGCGTCTGGCCAAACACCCGGCCGTCCACGAAGCCGTAGTGACAGCCCGCGAAGATGTGCCGGGCGACAAGCGTCTGGTGGCTTATTACACCTTGGCGACCGGAAACACCGTGGTCGACATCGATAACCTGCGCAGGCATTTGCAGGAAAAGCTGCCTGAGTACATGGTGCCGGCCATTTATGTGCGGCTTGAGGCCATGCCGCTGACCCCGAACGGCAAACTCGACCGCAAGGCTTTGCCAGCACCGGACGCCGATGCACTGATCAGCCGTGGCTACGAAGCTCCACAAGGTGAAACCGAAACGCAGATCGCGGCCATCTGGCAAGAGCTGCTGGGCGTTGCCCGGATTGGTCGTCACGACAACTTTTTCGAACTCGGCGGTCACTCGCTGCTGGCAGTCAGCCTGATCGGGCGCATGCGCCAGTTGGGTCTGAGCACCGATATACGCGTGCTGTTCAGTCAGCCGACGTTATCTGCACTGGCTGCCGCAGTCGGCGGTAGCACGGACATCGTGGTGCCAGCCAATCTGATCACCGAGGATTGCCAACGCATTACGCCTGAACTACTGCCACTGGCCAACCTGACCCAGGCACAGATCGACCAAGTGGTTGCCAGCGTGCCGGGCGGCGTGGCGAATGTGCAGGACATCTACCCGTTGGCGCCGTTGCAGGAAGGCATTCTCTATCACCACATCGCCGCCGAGCAGGGCGATCCGTATGTGCTGCAGGCGCATTTCGCCTTTGACGACCACGCGTGTCTGGATGCTTTCGTCCAGGCTTTGCAGGCGGTTATCGATCGTCACGACATTCTGCGCACCGGTGTCGTCTGGAAAGGCCAGGACTCACCCGTCCAAGTGGTCTGGCGCCACGCGCAATTGCCTCTTGAGGCGTTGCAACTCGACCCCGCAGCCGGTGATGTCAGCGCGCAACTGCACAGCCGCTTCGACCCGCGTCACCGCCGCCTGGATGTCACTCAGGCACCGCTGATGCGCCTGGCCTATGCCGAAGATCCGCTGAATCAGCGTATCTGCGCGATGCTGCTGTTCCATCACATGGTCCTCGATAACATGGCGATGGCCGTGGTACAGCATGAAATGCAGGCCTGGCTGTTGGGCGAAGCTCAAAACCTGTCGACACCGGTGCCATACCGCAATTATGTGGCCCAGGCGCGCCTGGGTGTCAGCCAGGCCGAGCACGAAGCGTTTTTCCGCGACATGCTCGGGGATGTGGACGAGCCGACGCTGCCATTCGGCCTGCTGGATGTGCAGGGCGATGGCCTTGATATCGAGGAAGCCAACCTGGCGCTGGCCCCTCGGTTGAACCTGAGACTGCGCGCTCAGGCCCGACAACAGGGCGTGAGCACCGCCAGTCTGGTGCACCTGGCTTGGGCTCAGGTGTTGAGCACGGTTTCCAACAGGCAGGACGTAGTGTTCGGCACCGTGCTGATGGGCCGGATGCAGGCCGGGGAAGGCGCCGAGCGGGCCTTGGGGATGTTCATCAACACCTTGCCGCTGCGGGTTTCAGTGGGCGGAAAGAGCGTGCGTGACGGGGTCAAGGCCACCCATGAGCGTCTGACTGCCTTGCTGGGTCACGAACATGCTTCGCTGGCGCTGGCTCAGCGTTGCAGCGGCATTGCCGCACCGACGCCACTGTTCAGTTCGCTGCTCAACTATCGCCACAGTGCGCCTGGCAGCGTATCCGAGCGGGCTACCCAGGCCTGGCAGGGTATTCATACGCTGAACAGCGAAGAACGCACCAACTATCCATTGACCTTGAACGTCGATGACTCCGGTGAAGGCTTCAACCTGAACGTGCTGGTCAGCAGTACCGTGGGTGCCAAACGGGTCTGCGCTTACATGCAGACCGTGCTGGAGCAGCTGGTGGATGTGCTGGAACAGTCACCGTCCTCGGCCCTCGGCAGCCTGCCGGTCCTGCCTGCTGCCGAGCGTGAGCAGTTGCTGGTGCAGTTCAACGACACCGCGCTGGAGTACCCGCAGCAACAGACCATTCATGGGCTGTTCGAAGCACAAGTCGAGCGCACGCCAGATGATGTGGCCGTAGTGCATGGCGAACAACATCTGACCTATCGCGAGCTTAACGAGCAGGCCAACCGCCTGGCGCATGCCTTGCGCAAGCAGGGCGTGCAGCCGGATTCGCGGGTCGGGATCTGTGTGGAACGCGGTGTGGAGATGGTCGTCGGTTTGCTGGCGATCCTCAAGGCGGGCGGCGGTTATGTGCCGCTCGACCCGGCGTATCCAGCGGAACGTATTGCTTACATGTTGCAGGACAGCGTGCCTGCCGCTGTGTTGGCGCAGTCGGCAACTGAAGCGCTGCTGACCGACGTTTCGGTGCCTGTTATCAATCTTGATCTGAACGATTGGCAGGACGAATCCGTCCAGAATCCGCAGGTGCCGGGGCTGACTTCAGCGCATCTGGCGTACCTGATCTACACCTCGGGTTCAACCGGGCTGCCAAAAGGCGTAATGATCGAACACCGCAACACCGTGAACTTCCTGAGCTGGGCACACACGGCTTTTGACGGGGCAGCACTGGAAAAAACGCTGTTCTCCACTTCGCTGAACTTCGACCTCGCGGTCTACGAGTGCTTTGCACCGCTGACCTCGGGCGGCAGCATCGAAGTCGTCAGGAACGTGCTGGAACTGCAACACGGCGACCACGATATCGGCCTGATCAACACCGTGCCGTCGGCGCTGAAAGCACTGCTGGAAGTTAACGGCCTGCCGGAATCTGTACACACCGTGAACGTGGCGGGTGAAGCACTGAAACGCAGCCTGGTTGAATCGCTGTTCGAAAAAACTGACGTGCAGCGCTTGTGCAACCTCTACGGCCCATCTGAAACCACCACCTACTCAAGCTGGGTGGCGATGGATCGCGAAGACGGCTTCGCTCCACACATCGGCAAACCGGTCGGCAATACACAGTTCTACCTGCTGAATGAACAGCAACAGCCTGTGCCACTGGGCGTTGCCGGTGAAATCTACATCGGCGGTGATGGCGTGGCGCGCGGTTATCTGAACCGTGACGACCTGACTGCCGAACGTTTCCTCAAAGACCCGTTCAGTCAACAGCCTGCGGCACGCATGTACCGCACCGGCGACCTCGGTCGCTACCTGCCAGACGGCAATATCGAATACCTGGGCCGTAACGACGATCAGGTGAAAATCCGCGGCTTCCGTATCGAATTGGGCGAGATCGATGCACGCCTAGCCAAACACCCGGCGATCCACGAAGCCGTAGTGACTGCCCGAGAAGACATTCCCGGCGACAAGCGTCTGGTGGCCTATTACACCCTGAATGCAGGGCAGTCTTCGGTGGACATCGATAGCCTGCGCGGCTGGCTGCAGGAGCAACTGCCGGCCCACATGATCCCGGCGGCCTATGTGCTGCTCGACGCAATGCCGCTGACCCCGAACGGCAAACTCGACCGCAAGGCCCTGCCAGCACCGGACGGTGATGCACTGATCCGTGGCGGCTACGAGGAGCCACAAGGCACAGCAGAAATCACTCTGGCGAAAATCTGGAGCGACTTGCTCAAGATCGAACGTGTCGGTCGCCACGACCATTTCTTTGAACTGGGCGGGCATTCATTGCTGGCGGTAAGCCTGATCGAACGTATGCGCCAGGCCGGCCTGAGCGCCAACGTGCGTACGCTGTTCAGCCAGCCGACCCTTGCGGCACTGGCGGCAGCGGCAGGCGCGGTCGACGATCTGGTTATTCCGGCCAACGGCATTCCTGCGGACTGCCGTAGAATCACTCCGGACATGCTGCCGTTGATCGACCTGAGTCAGGAGCAGATCGACCAGGTGACGGCCTGCGTGCCCGGCGGCGCAGCGAACGTGCAGGACATCTATCCGTTAGCGCCGTTGCAGGAAGGCATTCTCTACCACCACATCAGCGCCGAACGGGGCGACCCCTATGTGTTGCAGGCGCAGTTTGCCTTTGACAGCCGCGCACACGTTGACACCTTCGCCAAAGCGCTGCAAATGGTCATCGACCGCCATGACATTCTGCGCACCTCCATGCACTGGGAAAGCCTTGATGAACCGTTGCAGGTGGTCTGGCGCCAGGTCGAGCTAGGCGTCGAAGAAGTTCAACTCAACCCCAGGCTAGGTGATGTAACCCGTCAGTTGCAGGAGCGCCTTGACCCACGCCAGATACGCCTGGACATCCGTCAGGCACCCTTGATGCGCATGGTGTGTGCTTTGGACACCGTTAACCAGCGCTGGGTGGCGATCTTGATGTTCCACCACATGATCCTCGACCACACCGCGCTGGATCAGGTGAAGCATGAAATGCAGGCCTGCCTGCTCGGTCAGGCCGAGCAACTTGGCGACTCCATTCCCTACCGCAATTATGTCGCTCAAGCCCGACAAGGCCTGAACGAGCAGGATCACGAGCAGTTCTTCCAGGACATGCTCGGCGACATCGACGAGCCGACGCTGCCGTTCGGGCTGCACGATGTGCAAGGCGACGGCAGCGCGCTCGATCATGCCCGTCTGCAGCTGGACGGCGCGCTGGACCAACGCCTGAGAGTTCAGGCGCGGCAGCTCGGGGTCAGCGCGGCAAGCCTGATCCACCTGGCATTTGCGCAAATGCTGGGTCGTCTCAGCGGACGTGAACAGGTGGTGTTCGGCACCATCCTGATGGGTCGGATGCAGAGCGGTCAGGGTGCCGAGCGAGCCCTTGGCATGTTCATCAATACCCTGCCGCTGCGCGTGGACCTGGGCGAGCAGGACGTGCGTGAAGGAGTCAAGGCCACGCATCGGCGCTTGACCGGCTTACTCGGCCACGAGCATGCGTCCCTGGCGCTGGCCCAGCGTTGCAGTGGCGTGGTCGCACCGACGCCGCTGTTCAGCGCCTTGCTCAATTATCGACATAGCAACGTTGCCGTAACCGATGAGGCACTGACGGCGTGGAGTGGCATGCAGTCGTTGGGGATGGCCGATGAAGAACGCACCAACTACCCACTGACCGTCAACGTCGACGATACAGGTGAAGGTTTTCTGTTCACCTCGCTGGTCACGGCGAGCATCGGCGCGCAGCGTGTGTGTGACTATTTGCAACTGGCCGTAGAGGGGCTGATCGATGCGCTGGAACAGGCACCGCAAACCCCGCTGCATGCTATTTCAATATTGCCGCTCAGCGAGCGTAAGCAGTTGCTCGAACAGTGGAACGAGCCCGGCAACACCTATGCACACGAAACACCGATCCACCAGCAATTCGAAGCCCGCGCTACAGAACGACCAGACGCCGTGGCGCTGGTATTCGAAGATCAAACCCTGAGCTACGGCGAACTCAACGCCCGCGCCAACCAGGTCGCGCATCGCTTGCTCGCGCTGGGTGTGCTCCCTGATGATCGCGTGGCGATCTGCGTCGAGCGTGGCCCGGCGATGATTATCGGCTTGCTGGGCATCCTCAAATCCGGTGCCGGTTATGTACCGTTGGACCCGGCTTACCCGCTAGAACGCCTGGCCTATACCCTCGGCGACAGCACGCCGGTCGCACTGTTGAGCCAGCAGACCGTGCAGCAAGCCTTGCCAGTGACGGAACTGCCAATCATCAGTCTTGACGATGCCGACTTGCAGGACGAATCCGTGTGCAATCCGCAGGTAGCGGTCAAGTCCAGCGACCTGGCCTATGTGATCTATACCTCCGGCTCCACCGGTCTGCCCAAGGGCGTAATGGTCGAGCACCGCAACGTTGCACGGCTGTTTTCGGCCACGGAAGAGTGGTTCGGCTTCAACGAGCAGGATGTCTGGGCGCTGTTCCACTCGTTCGCCTTCGACTTCTCGGTCTGGGAAATCTGGGGCGCGCTGCTGCACGGCGGACGTCTGTTGATCGTGCCGCAACTGGTCAGCCGCTCGCCGGAAGACTTCTACACATTGCTATGCAGCGCTGGGGTAACGGTACTCAACCAGACGCCGAGCGCGTTCCGGCAACTGATTGCTGCCCAGGGCGAGAACGCGCAGGCGCATTCGCTGCGTCAGGTGATTTTCGGTGGTGAAGCGCTGGAAACGGCGATGCTCAAGCCGTGGTACGCCCGTAACATGAATGCCGGTACACAACTGGTAAACATGTACGGCATTACCGAAACCACGGTGCATGTGACCTATCACCCGTTGCGACCTGAAGACGCACAGCGCGTCGGTGCAAGCCCGATCGGCAAACGCATCCCGGACCTGCAGCTTTATCTGCTCGATGTTCATGGCGAACCGGTGCCGGTAGGCGTGATCGGCGAGTTGTACGTGGGCGGGGCAGGTGTGGCACGGGGCTATCTGAGCCGCGAAGCACTGACGGCAGAGCGCTTTCTTGATAACCCGTTCAGCACTGCGCCGGATTCGCGACTGTATCGCACCGGCGACCTCGGGCGCTGGCTGGCCGATGGCAGCCTGGAATACCTGGGCCGTAACGACGAACAGGTCAAGATTCGCGGTTTCCGTATCGAACTGGGCGAGATCGAAGCACAACTGGCCGCGTGTGACGCTGTACAGGATGCGCTGGTGCTGGTGCGTGAGGACGAGCCCGGTGCCAAGCGTCTGGTGGCCTACGTCATCGGTACGGCGGGACTGGAACCGGACGCTACGCAACTGCGCGAGCAACTGCGCCTGTCGCTGGCCGAGTACATGCTGCCAAGCGCCTTTGTCAGCCTGGAAAGTTTCCCGCTGACCGCCAACGGCAAGCTCGACCGCAAGGCTTTGCCAGCACCCGACCGCTCGGCGGTGGCCAGTCGCGGCTATGAAGCACCTGAAAACGATACCGAGATGGCCATTGCGCGTATCTGGCAAGACCTGCTGCAACTGGAGCAGGTTGGTCGTCATGACAATTTCTTTGAGCTGGGCGGCCACTCGCTGCTGGCCGTGAAACTGATCGAGCGCATGCGCCAGATCGATCTGGTTGCCGATGTGCGCGTGCTGTTCAGCCAGCCGACCCTGTCTGCCCTGGCGGCAGCGGTGGGCGGGAAGGGTGCTGTAGAAGCCCCCGCTAACCTTATTCCCGCCGGCTGTGAGCGCATCACCCCGGACATGCTGCCGCTGGTGTCGCTGAGCCAGGACGATATCGACCGCGTGGTGGCAAGCGTGCCCGGCGGCCTGGCCAACGTGCAGGACATCTATGCCCTGGCACCGTTGCAGGAGGGGATTTTGTATCACCACCTTGCCGCAGTCGAAGGTGACCCGTACCTGCAATATGCACTGTTTGCCTTTGACAGCCTCGAGCGGCTGCACAGTTTCGCTCAGGCCCTGCAAGGCGTGATCGCCCGCCACGATATCCTGCGCACCGCGGTGCTTTGGGAGCGTCTCGACGCACCCGTGCAGGTGGTCTGGCGTGAAGCGACCCTGGGCTTGGATGAGCAGGTGCTGGACCCGACCGAAGGCGACATCACCGAACAACTGATCAAGCGCCTGGACCCTCGTCACACGCGTCTGGACATCCGTCAGGCGCCGATGCTGCGTATCGGCTATGCACAGGACGCGGCGAATAATCGCTGGCTGGGCATGCTGCTGTTCCATCACCTGGTGGACGATGCCACCTCGCTGCGCATTCTCACCAGCGAAATCGAGTCGTACATGCTCGGGCAGCAAGCCTCGCTGCCACCGTCCGTGCCTTATCGCAACTACGTGGCCCAGGCCATGCTCGGTGTCAGCCGTGAAGAGCACGAGGCGTTTTTCCACGACATGCTCGGTGACGTCGATGAACCGACGCTGCCATTCGGCCTGCAGGACGTGCAGGGCGACGGAAGCGGTATCGAGGAAGTACGCCAGGTGGTCGACATCGACCTGAGCCGCCGCCTGCGCGTGCAGGCCCGACAGCTCGGGGTCAGCTCCGCCAGCCTTTATCACCTGGCCTGGGCCCGTGTACTGGGCGCTGCATCCGGCAAGGACGATGTGGTGTTCGGCACCGTATTGCTCGGTCGTCTGCAGGGCGGTGCCGGGTCTGACAGGGCGCTGGGGATGTTCATCAACACCTTGCCGTTGCGTGTCACGCTGGGCGAGCAGGGCGTGCGCAGCGGTCTGAAAGCCACCCACGCACGACTCAGCGGGCTGCTGGCCCATGAGCACGCCTCGCTGGTACTGGCCCAACGTTGCAGTGGTGTACCCGCTTCGACGCCATTGTTCAGCTCGCTGCTCAACTTCCGCCATACCGGTGATCTCGACGCAAGTGACCAGGCGCTGGTCGCCTGGGAAGGCATTCAGGCGCTGCATGGCGAAGAACGCACCAACTACCCGCTGACCTTGTGCGTGGATGATCTGGGCGAAGGTTTCGCCCTGACCGTCATGACCGAAGGGCAGATCGGTGCCAAACGTGTGTGTACCTACATGCACTGTGTGCTGGAAAATCTGGTGCAAGCACTGGAACAGACCCCGGACGCTGCGCTGGGAGCGCTGAATATCCTGCCCGCGATCGAGCGCCAGCAACTGTTGGAAAGCTGGAACACTCCGCATGCCCTGCAGGCCGACGACACCCTGATTCACCGTACCTTCGAAGCCTGGGTGGTGGCGCAGCCGAATGCCGTGGCCTTGCATTACGAAGACCGCACCCTGACCTATGCCGAGCTGAACACTCGCGCCAATCAGGTGGCCCATTATCTGCTGGGCCTGGGCGTGCAGCCAGATGACCGGGTAGCGATCTGTGTCGAGCGCAGCCTGGAAATGATCGTCGGTCTGCTCGGGGTGCTCAAGGCCGGTGCGGGTTACGTGCCGATTGACCCGGCCTATCCGTCCGAGCGTATCGCCTACCAGGTGCAGGACAGCGCACCGATGGCGGTGCTGGCCGATGCTGCAGGGCTGGCGCTGCTGGGCACGTTCGATGGCCCACGCGTGGATTTGCACAGTCCGGCGTTGCAGGCCCAACCGGGTCACAATCCACAGCTGACCGGGCTCAGCCCGCGCCACCTGGCGTACGTCATCTACACCTCCGGTTCGACCGGCCTGCCCAAGGGCGTAATGGTCGAGCATCGCAACGTGGCCCGTTTGTTCTCGGCCACTCAGAGCTGGTTTGGTTTCAACGAGCAGGATGTCTGGGCGTTATTCCATTCATTCGCCTTCGACTTCTCGGTCTGGGAAATCTGGGGTGCGCTGTTGCACGGTGGGCGTTTGTTGATCGTGCCGCAGTTGGTCAGCCGCTCCCCGCAAGACTGCTACGCGCTGTTGTGCAGCGCCGAAGTGACGGTGCTCAACCAGACCCCGAGCGCGTTCCGCCAGTTGCTCAACGCCCAGGGCGAGAGCGATCAGCGACATTCCTTGCGCCAGGTGATTTTTGGTGGCGAAGCGCTGGACACCGGGATGCTCAAGCCTTGGTACGCCAGGGTGATCAACGCCGGTACGCAATTGGTGAACATGTATGGCATCACCGAAACCACGGTGCATGTGACCTATCAGCCCCTGGTGGCGGCAGATGCGCAGCGTGCGGGCGTGAGTCCTATCGGTGTGCGCATTCCCGATTTGCAGTTGTATGTACTCGATGCACGCCGCGAGCCGGTGCCGGTGGGTGTTGTCGGCGAGTTGTATGTCGGCGGTGCCGGTGTCGCGCGGGGCTACTTGAACCGTGAAGCGCTGACCGCCGAGCGTTTCCTGGCGAACCCGTTCAGCAAGGATCCTCAAGCGCGCCTGTACCGAACCGGCGACCTGGGTCGCTGGATGGCTGACGGCAGTCTCGATTACCTGGGCCGCAACGACGACCAGGTCAAGATCCGTGGCTTCCGTATCGAGCTGGGAGAAATTCAGGCGGTGCTGGCTGCCTGCGATACGGTCCGCGAAGCGCTGGTGCTGGTCCGCGAGGATCAACCGGGTGACAAGCGCCTGGTGGCCTATGTGATCGCCGAGCCGGGCCACGAGATCGTCGCGGCTGACTTGCGTGCGCGGTTGCTGCTGTCTCTGGCCGACTACATGGTGCCCAGTGCTTTTGTGGCACTGGACAGCGTCCCCCTGACCACCAACGGCAAGCTCGACCAAAAGGCATTGCCTGCTCCGGATGCGCAGGCACTGGCAATGCGCGAATACGCGCCGCCAGAGGGCGATGTCGAGATCGCCATCGCGCAGATCTGGCAGTCCCTGCTGCAAGTGCCGCAGGTTGGCCGCCACGATCATTTCTTCGAGCTGGGCGGGCATTCGCTGCTGGCCGTCAAACTGATCGAGCGCATGCGCCAGATCGACCTGTCGGCTGACGTGCGCGTGCTGTTCAACCAGCCGACCCTGGCCGCACTCGCTGCGGCGGTGGGCGGGTACACCGACGTGCAAGTGCCGGATAACCTGATCGTGCCGGGCTGCGAGCGTATTACTCCGGACATGCTGCCGCTGGCTGACCTCGATCAGACAGGGATTGATCGGGTCGTTGCGAGCGTGCCGGGCGGCCTGGCCAACATTCAGGACATCTATGCCCTGGCCCCCTTGCAGGAAGGCATTCTCTATCACCATCTGGCTGCGGATGAAGGTGATCCCTATGTCTTGCAGATGCTCTTCGCGTTCCATGATCGCGAGTGCCTGGCCGGTTTCGCCGCGGCCTTGCAGAGCGTGGTCGAACGCCACGACATCCTGCGCACCAGCGTGGTCTGGGAAGGGCTTGAGCAGCCGGTGCAGGTGGTATGGCGCAACGCGAAACTGAGTCTGGAAGAGGTGGCCATCGATCCGCTCGACGGTGACGTGCTGACACGACTGCGCGAGCGCTTTGACCCACGGCACTATCGCCTGGACATCGGCCAGGCGCCGCTGATGCGCATCGCCTATGCCGAGGACACCACCCACCAGCGTCTGGTCGGCATGTTGCTGTTCCACCATCTGGCGCTGGATCACACCTCTCTGGAAGTGGTAGTGGAGGAAATGCAGGCCAGCCTGCAGGGTCAGATCGAGCAATTGCCGGCCCCCGTGCCTTATCGCAACCATGTGGCACAGGCGCGCCTGGGTATCAGCCAGGCTGAACACGAAGCGTTTTTCCGCGACATGCTCGGCGACATCGACGAACCGACTCTGGCTTACGGCATACAGGACGTGCAGGGCGATGGCAGTGGCATCGAGGAAGTGAATCAGTTACTCGACAGCCAGCTGAGCAGCCGTATACGCAGCATTGCGCGGCAGTTGGGGGTCAGCGCTGCCAGTCTGGCCCACCTGGCATGGGCTCAGGTGGCTGGTTGGGTCTCGGGGCGCGAAGAAGTCGTGTTCGGCACTGTACTGATGGGCAGGATGCAGGGCGGCAACGGTGCCGACCGTGCGTTGGGCATGTTCATCAACACTTTGCCGCTGCGCATCAGCGTCGGTAGCCAGAGCGCTCTGGCGGCGGTCAAGGTCACTCACCAACGCCTGTCGGCACTGCTGGGGCATGAGCATGCTTCGCTGTCGCTGGCCCAGCGCTGCAGCGGCGTGCCGAGTTCGCTGCCGCTGTTCAGCACCTTGCTCAACTACCGCCACAGCAACAACGGTGCGGCCTCGGCCGACACATTGTCAGCCTGGCAGGGCATTCAGACCCTGAGCATGGAGGAACGCACCAACTATCCGTTGTGCCTGAACGTCGATGACCTGGGCGATGACTTCATGCTCACCATTCAGGCCGTCCAGCAAATCAATGCTCAGCGCATCGGCGAGTACATGCAGGTTGCACTGCGCAGCCTCGTGGAAGCACTGGAACACACCCCGCAAGCAGCGCTGAACAGCCTGCCGATACTGCCGGATGACGAGCGCGAGCTGTTGCTGGCGGGTTTCAATGACACTGCCCATCCTTATCCTCGCGACGTGTTGATTCACCAACTGTTCGAACAACAGGCCGCCCAGCGTCCGGGTGCTTGCGCCGTACGCGGCGACAGCGGACCGCTGCTCACCTACGCCGAACTCAACCAACAGGCCAACCAGCTCGCCCATCGCCTGATCGAACTGGGCGTGGAACCGGATACGCGGGTCGCAGTAAGCCTGCGTCGCGGCGCGGAAATGGTCGTGGCGCTCTTGGGTATTCTCAAGGCCGGTGGTGCCTATGTGCCGATTGACCCGGACCTGCCGAGTGCTCGCCAGGCCTATATGCTCAGCGACAGCGCCCCTCGTGCGGTGCTGACCAGCAACGATCTGCTTGCAGATCTGCCAGCCCTAAGCGTTCCGGTGCTGGTGCTCGATTACCGCGATGACCTCGCGCAACTGGCTAAGCAGCCGAGCGGCAACACGGATGCCAAGGTCCTGGGTCTGCAGCCCAATCATCTGGCCTATGTGCTGTACACCTCCGGTTCCACCGGCACGCCCAAAGGCGTGATGAATGAACACTTGGGCGTGGTCAACCGCCTGCTCTGGGCGCGCGACGCCTATAAAGTGAACAGTCAGGATCGGGTACTGCAAAAGACCCCGTTCGGCTTCGACGTGTCGGTCTGGGAGTTTTTCCTGCCGCTGCTGGCCGGTGCCGAACTGGTCATGGCGCGTCCCGGTGGCCATCAGGACCCTGACTATCTGGCGCAGGTCATGAGTGACGCGGGCATTACCCTGCTGCACTTTGTGCCTTCAATGCTCGATGTATTTCTGGAGCACCGCTCAACCCGCGACTTCCCGCAATTGCGTCGAGTGCTGTGCAGCGGCGAAGCCTTGCCGCGCGCGTTGCAGCGCCGCTTCGAGCAACACCTCAAGGGCGTCGAACTGCACAACCTCTATGGCCCTACCGAAGCGGCCATCGACGTTACCGCCTGGGAATGCCGTCCGACAGATCCGGGCGAAAGCGTGCCCATCGGCCGTCCGATTGCCAACATTCAGATGCACGTACTGGATGCCCTGGGCCAGCTGCAACCGCTGGGCGTGGCCGGTGAGCTGCACATTGGCGGCATCGGCGTGGCGCGGGGTTACCTTAACCAGCCGCAGCTGAGTGCCGAGAGTTTCATCGCTGACCCGTTTTCCAGCGATCCGCAGGCCCGCCTGTACAAAACCGGCGACGTGGGTCGCTGGCTGGCCAATGGTGCGCTGGAATACCTGGGCCGTAATGACTTCCAGGTGAAGATCCGCGGCTTGCGTATCGAGATCGGCGAAATCGAAGCCGCTCTGGCCAAACACCCGGCGGTCCATGAAGCCGTGGTCACGGCTCGTGAAGACATACCCGGTGACAAACGTCTGGTGGCTTACTACACGCAGTCTGCCGAGCACACTGCTGTCGATATCGAAACCCTGCGCAGTCACCTGCAGCAGCAGTTGCCTGAATACATGGTTCCGGCCATCTACGTACTGCTCGATACCATGCCATTGACGCCGAACGGCAAGCTGGACCGCAAGGCGCTACCCGCACCGGACGGTGATGCGCTGATCAGCCGTGGCTACGAAGCGCCGCAAGGCGAAATCGAGGAGCAGATCGCGGTTATCTGGCAAGACCTGCTGGGCGTCGCACAGGTCGGGCGTCACGACCACTTCTTCGAACTCGGCGGTCATTCGTTGCTGGCGGTGAGCCTGATCGGGCGTATGCGCCAGTTGGGTCTTCGCGCCGATGTACGCGTGCTGTTCAGCCAGCCGACGCTGGCAGCACTGGCCGCAGCCGTGGGCGGTGGCACCGAGATCGTGGTGCCAGCCAACCTGATCACCGAGGATTGCCAACGCATTACGCCTGAGCTGCTGCCACTGGCGGACCTGACTCAGTCGCAGATCGATCAAGTCGTGGCAACCGTGCCGGGCGGCGTGGCCAATGTGCAGGACATCTACCCGCTGGCGCCGTTGCAGGCAGGTATTCTTTATCACCACCTGGCCGCCGAAATCGGCGACCCCTATGTGTTACAGACGCAGTTCGCCTTTGCTGACGGCGAGCGTCTGAATGCCTTCGTTCAGGCTTTGCAGGCGGTCATCGACCGCCATGACATTCTGCGCACCAGCGTGGTCTGGGACGGTCTGGACTCACCTGTGCAAGTGGTCTGGCGTCAGGCCCGGTTGCACCTGGACGCGCTTGAGTTTGATCCGGCAGACGGCGATATAGGAACACAACTGCACAGCCGCTTTGACCCGCGCCATTACCGTCTGGACATCGGCCAGGCGCCGCTGATGCGCGTGGCCTATGCCGAAGACCCGCTCAACCAGCGCATCTTCGCGATGCTGCTGTTCCACCACATGGCGCTGGACCACGTGGCGCTGGAAGTGGTGAAGCATGAAATGCAGGCCTGGCTGGCGGGCGAGGCAGACAGCCTGGCAGCGTCGGTGCCTGTGCCGTATCGCAACTATGTGGCCCAGGCACGCCTGGGTGTCAGCCAGGCCGATCACGAAGCGTTTTTCCGCGACATGCTCGGCGATATCGACGAGCCGACGCTGCCGTTCGGCCTGCTGGACGTGCAGGGTGAAGGTCGTGACATCGAGGAAGCCAGCCTGGCGCTGGATCCTCAACTCAACCTGCGCCTGCGTGCTCAAGCCCGCCAACAAGGGGTGAGTGCCGCAAGTCTGGTGCACCTGGCCTGGGCTCAGGTGTTGGGCAAGGTATCAAACAAGCAGGATGTGGTCTTCGGTACCGTCCTGATGGGCCGGATGCAGGGGGGCGAAGGTACCGAGCGAGCCTTGGGGATGTTCATCAACACCTTGCCGCTGCGGGTTTCGGTAGGCGAGCAGGGCGTACGCGACGGGGTCAAGGCCACTCATAAGCGCTTGACTGCCTTGCTCGGTCACGAACATGCCTCGCTGGCGTTGGCCCAGCGTTGCAGCGGTGTTGCCGCGCCCGCGCCGCTGTTCAGCGCGCTGCTCAACTATCGCCACAGCGGGGTCGGCAGTGTGTCCGACCAGGCCATGCAGGCATGGCAGGGCATTGCGGTCCTCAGCGGCGAAGAACGCACCAACTACCCATTGACGTTGAACGTCGATGATCTGGCCGATGGGTTCAGCCTGACGGCGTTGGTGGCTTCGTCAATCGGTGCTCAACGTGTGTGCGGCTATATGCACACAGCGCTGGAAAACCTGTTGACGGCACTGGAGCAGACGCCAGAAACGCCGTTGCAAGGTTTGTCGATTCTGCCAGCTGTCGAACGTGATCAGTTGCTGGTGGATTTCAACGACACCGCGCTGGATTACCCGCAGCAGCAGACCATTCACGGGCTGTTCGAAGCACAAGTCGAGCTTACGCCGCAGGCTCTTGCGGTCGTCCACGGCGAACAGCGCCTGACGTATCGCGAGCTTAACGAGCAGGCCAACCGCCTGGCCCATGCCTTGCGCAAGCAGGGCGTTCAGCCGGATTCGCGGGT
>NZ_FPJB01000007.1:0-328873 GCF_900119195.1 Pseudomonas sp. NFACC10-1
CAATCTGCTGCAACTGGCGCGCGGTCAGGTCATGGGCTGGGATGCGCGTAATCAGTTGCAGTACATCACCACCGTGCAACGTGAAGACGAGCCGAACGATGAAGAGCGTTATATCTACGATGGCCAGGGTCAGCGTTGTCGCAAGATCAGTACTGCGCAGGCATCAGGTCGCACGCTGATCAACGAAGTGCGCTACCTGCCGGGACTGGAAATCCGGACCACGGCGGATGGAGAAATCCTTCACGTCGTTATCGCTCAGGCGGGTCGCAACAGCGTGCGGGTATTGCACTGGGAAGCTGGAAAACCAGGCGCCATTGCGAACGATCAGATGCGTTACAGCCTGGGCGATCATTTGGGCTCAAGCACGCTGGAGCTGGATCAGGGAGGCGGCCTGATCAGCCAGGAAAGCTATTACCCCTTTGGCGGCACGGCCTGGTGGGCGGCGCGTAGTGCAGTGGAAGCCAAGTACAAAACAGTTCGGTACTCGGGTAAAGAGCGCGATGCCAGCGGGCTTTATTATTACGGGTTCAGGTATTACGCGCCGTGGTTGCAGCGCTGGATCAGTCCGGACCCGGCAGGGGATGTGGATGGGTTGAATCTGTACCGCTTTGTTGGCAATGCGCCGGTACTAATGGTCGACAGCGCCGGCTTGATTGGTGAGCGAAGCAACTCTGCGAAGCAGGCCGCCAAATCGAGCAAGCTGCACTTTGATACGTATCTTCAACCCAGAATAATGGCGCGGAGGGAAACGGATAAGGAAAGCGCCATCGAGTCATTGAAAAAGCGCACGGGGGCGACGTCTTCAGGAAGTGTAGGAGAACTCCTGGAGGCGGTGAGCGGGGTTCTTGAGACAGCCCCAATGACCTTCAATATCAAGCCAGAAAAACTGGCAACGTTGAAAGGTAAGGGCATGGTTAATACATGGCATACGTTAAAGAAAGAAAATACCTATACGTCGTTGAGGGACAGGTTTGAAAATCAGATGTTTGAGTATGAGAAATCATCGTCTGCGCTCACCCGTAAAGCAGCATTGGCAGGAAAGCAAAAAAACAAGGGAGACCACCGTCCTTTTTATGGAGCCCTTCAGATCGCCAGGGACAGCACAACAGTGGGGGGCGCTCCTACCTATGGCCGTGCGGCTTTTCATTTGTCTGATCAAGCAAGGTCCTACATGACGTTCACCGGAGCGGACAGCCTTTCTACAGGTGCCAGCCTGGACAGCCTTGCTTCATCCCGGAATGTATTCCCGTTGATACGCGACATGCGGCCAGATACATGGGAAGCGCTCAACCAACATATAAACGGTCAAGATAATGCCGTGCGTATTTCTGTGTCTTCCAGTTATATAGAGTGGCAGTCGCATGCGCCTGTAGCATGGAAGGAGATGGAGTTTTTGGATTTCGAGAGGCGCCAGGATTTTGAAAAAGCACTCGATAACTCATCAGCGGTGGCTTTTTTTGAAAGGTATTCGGTCAAGGCGCGCTTGCACTCATCTTAACCATGTCTTCTTCGCTGTAGGAAAGCATAAGCCGTGGTAACGAACTCGGAATACAGTCCGAATTCGCTACCTGACCGAATGGCGCTTACTGCACTTCCACTGCCAGACTGTCGCTGATCTTCTTCTGCCAGATCTGCGGGCCGGTGATGTGAACGGATTCACCGTTGCTGTCCACCGCAACGGTAACCGGCATGTCCTTGACCTCGAACTCGTAGATCGCCTCCATGCCCAGTTCGGCGAACGCCACGACTCGGGATTTCTTGATCGCCTGAGCCACCAGATATGCAGCACCACCAACGGCCATCAGGTACACGGCCTTGTGGTCACGGATCGCTTCGATGGCGGTCGGGCCGCGTTCGGATTTGCCGATCATGCCCAGCAGGCCGGTCTGGTCGAGGATCTGACGGGTGAACTTGTCCATCCGGGTGGCCGTGGTCGGGCCTGCCGGGCCAACGACTTCTTCGCGTACCGGATCAACCGGGCCGACGTAGTAGATGAAGCGACCCTTGAGGTCCACCGGCAGCGTTTCGCCCCTGTTGAGCATTTCGACCATGCGCTTGTGCGCGGCGTCGCGGCCGGTGAGCATCTTGCCATTGAGCAATACGGTTTCGCCCGGTTTCCAGCTCTGCACTTCTTCCGGGGTCAGGGTATCGAGGTCGACGCGGCGGGCCGATGGGCCGGCTTCCCAGACGATTTCCGGGTAGGCGTCCAGCGATGGAGCCTCCAGCGAAGCAGGGCCGCTGCCATCGAGTACGAAGTGCGCGTGGCGGGTGGCGGCGCAGTTGGGGATCATGCACACCGGCAGCGACGCAGCATGGGTCGGGTAATCCATGATCTTGACGTCGAGCACGGTGGTCAGACCGCCCAGGCCCTGAGCGCCAATGCCCAGCTGGTTAACCTTCTCGAACAGCTCCAGACGCATCTCTTCGATACGATTCTGCGGACCGCGAGCCTTCAGCTCATGAATGTCGATGGACTCCATCAACACTTCCTTGGCCATGACCGCAGCCTTTTCTGCGGTGCCGCCGATACCGATACCGAGCATGCCCGGCGGGCACCAGCCAGCGCCCATGGTCGGGACGGTTTTCAGAACCCAGTCGACGATCGAGTCGGAAGGGTTGAGCATCGCCATCTTCGATTTGTTTTCCGAGCCGCCACCTTTCGCCGCGACGTCCACTTCCACGGTGTTGCCCGGGACGATGGAGTAATGAATGACGGCCGGGGTGTTGTCCTTGGTGTTTTTGCGAGCGCCTGCCGGATCGGCAAGGATCGAGGCACGCAGCACGTTCTCAGGCAGGTTGTAAGCGCGACGCACGCCTTCGTTGATCATGTCGTCCAGGCCCATGGTGGCGCCGTCCCAGCGAACATCCATCCCCACGCGCACAAAAACCGTGACGATGCCGGTGTCCTGGCAGATCGGGCGGTGACCGGTCGCGCACATGCGCGAGTTGATCAGGATCTGGGCGATGGAGTCACGAGCGGCAGGCGACTCTTCACGCAGATACGCCTCGTGCATGGCCTGGATGAAGTCTACGGGGTGGTAATAGGAAATGAACTGCAGTGCGTCTGCAACGCTCTGAATCAGGTCGTCTTGCTTGATCACGGTCATGCGGCGCGCTCCTCTGTAAGGACGGGAACATTCAATTACGCTATCGGCGGCAGTCTGGAACTGCGGCTTGAACCAGAGCTGTCAGGTTGGCCGTAGCGGGCGCAAAAAGGCGCGGCAGTATAACCCGCCCGACAGGCCAGTCTGTACAATCGCCGTTATTTTCTGCACAGGCCGTTTTGATGCCTCAATTGCATGTGGGTGAGCTTAGCTGGTCGGTGGCGTCGGCCAGCAATCTGCTCGACGCCCTGAACCATGCCGGTATTCCGGTCCCTTATAGTTGCCGTGCCGGCAGTTGCCACGCGTGTCTGGTGCGCGTCGTAAAGGGCGAGCCTGAAGACGCGTTGCCCGACGCGCTGCCTGCTGAAAAGCGCCAGCAGGGTTGGCGGCTCGCCTGTCAGTGCCGAGTGGCAGGAGATCTGGCTGTCGAGGTGTTTGACCCGCAGCGCGATGGCCTTCCTGCCACAGTAGCAGGCTGCGACTGGCTCTCTGCGTCGGTGCTGCGCCTGCGTCTGGAGCCTGCGCGACCACTGCGCTATAGCGCCGGGCAGCATCAGGTGTTGTGGACTGATAGCGGTGTTGCGCGACCATACTCGCTGGCGAGCCTTCCCGGTGAGGATGCGTTTCTGGAGTTTCATATCGACTGCCTGCAGCCCGGGGCCTTCCGTGACGTTGCCCGCCAGTTGCAGATGGGTGACGCCCTGAGGCTCGGCGAGTTGCGTGGCGGGGCGCTGCGTTACGACCCGGACTGGCAGGAAAAACCCTTATTGCTGCTGGCCGCCGGCACCGGGCTTGGCCCTTTATGGGGTGTGTTGCGCGAGGCGCTGCGCCAGGACCATCAGGGCGCCATACGTGTGATTCATCTGGCCCGCGACAGCCAGGAGCATTATCTGGCCGATGAACTTCACGCCCTGACTGAACGTTATCCCCAGCTGCATGCTCAGCTGGTTACTCCGCAGACGCTACAAACAACCCTGGCTGAACTGCGCCTGTTGTCGCGGCACGCAATGGCGCTGGTGTGCGGCAGTGCTGACAGCGTCGAGATGTTTGCCAAACGGCTGTATCTGGCCGGGCTGCCGCGTAATCAGTTGCTGGCGGATGTGTTTGTGGCGCGCGAATAAATAAAAGGCACGTTGGTTAAAGCTCTCGTTCCATCTGCTCCCACGCCCTACGGGCAGAAGCCTGAAAGCCCAACTTCCCGGGCTGACACAATGCAAAAAGGCCCCGGCTCTTGCGAGACGGGGCCTTTGGCTTGCAGTGTGCTGCGATCAGACCAACGGGTCGCCGACGTGCAGAATCTTCATGCCGTTGGTGCCGCCGATGGTGTGGTAGCTGTCGCCCTTGGTGAGGATGACCCAGTCACCTTGCTCGACCAGACCACGCTTGAGCAGTTCATCGACTGCGGCCTGGCTGACCTGACCTGGCGGCAGGGCTGCCGGGTCGAATGGCACGGTGTAGACACCACGGAACATCGCTGCACGCGCCTGAGTGCCACGGTGCGGGGAGAACGCGTAGATCGGCACCGAAGAGCGGATGCGCGACATGATCAGCGGGGTATAGCCGCTTTCGGTCAGTGCGATGATCGCCTTTACACCCGGGAAGTGGTTGGCGGTGTACATGGCCGCCAGCGCGATGCTTTCATCACAACGGGTGAAGGAGTGACCGATACGGTGGCTGGAAGTCTTGCCGGTCGGGTGCTTTTCAGCGCCGATGCAGATACGGGCCATGGCCTGAACCGCTTCGATCGGATAGGAGCCTGCAGCACTTTCGGCCGACAGCATCACGGCGTCGGTGTAGTCGAGCACGGCGTTGGCCACGTCGGACACTTCGGCACGCGTCGGCATCGGGCTTGAGATCATCGACTCCATCATCTGCGTGGCGACGATCACCGCCTTGTTGTGGCGACGAGCGTGCAGGATGATGCGTTTCTGTACGCCGACCAGTTCGGCATCACCGATTTCAACGCCCAGGTCTCCACGAGCGACCATGACCGCATCACTGGCGCGGATCAGCTCATCGAGCACTTCGTCGTTGGCAACGGCTTCGGCACGTTCGATCTTGGCCACCAGCCAGGCCGTACCACCGGATTCGTCGCGCAGCTGGCGAGCGTATTCCATGTCGGCGGCATCGCGCGGGAAGGAAACGGCCAGGTAATCCAGGTCCATCTCGGCAGCGAGCTTGATGTCCTGCTTGTCTTTTTCGGTCAGTGCCGGCGCCGTCAGGCCACCGCCACGACGGTTGATGCCCTTGTGATCGGACAGCGGGCCACCGATCAGCACGGTGCAGTGCAGTTCGTCGGCGGTCTGGGTGTCGACGCGCATGACCACGCGACCATCGTCGAGCAGCAACTCGTCGCCTACGCCGCAATCCTTGACCAGATCCGGGTAGTCGATACCCACGATCTGCTGATTGCCACTGGTCAGCGGATGAGCGGTAGAGAAGGTGAACTTGTCACCGACCTTCAGCTCTATTCGCTTGTCGGTGAACTTTGCAATACGGATCTTCGGACCCTGCAGGTCGCCCAGCAGAGCGACGAAGCGCCCGTGTCTGGCGGCGATTTCGCGGATCAGCCTGGCGCGAGCCTTGTGCTCGTCCGGAGTACCGTGAGAGAAGTTCAGACGAGCAACGTCGAGACCCGAAAGGATCAGTTGTTCGATGACTTCCGGCGAATTGCTGGCAGGGCCAAGTGTGGCGACGATTTTGGTGCGGCGAACGGTCATGCACAAACTCCTTAATTGAAGCGCAGCGAGAGGCTACTCCTGTCTGGGTCTTTAGTCATTGTTCCTTTGCACTACCGTGTCAGGGTCAGGGAGGGCAATCGGCTGACAACCGGCGCTCTATTGGCCTGAAGAAACAGGCCGTGACGCCGATACAGGGCAGAGAACAGGAGAGTCCCATGCGTATTGTAACGATTGTTGTATTACTGACTGCGCTCAGCGGTTGCACCCGCTGGGCGATGAATTCCAACCTTGATCACGCCTACCGTGCCTATCAGGAAGGTGATTGTGATCGGGTGATGCTCGATCTCTCCAAGGTCGAACGCCAGAGCCGCTCACGCCGTTATGTCCAGCCGGAAGTGTCGATGTTGCGCGGCCAGTGCCTGGAACGGCAGAAATTGTACGTCGATGCAGCGCAGACTTATCAATTTCTGATGGCCCAGTATCCAGAGAGCGAATACGCCTTCCGTGCACGCGCCAGACTCGACACGCTGGCACAAACGGGTCTTTATCCCAAGGCTCAGCCGGCCAGAACCATACCTGTACCTGTTCGAAACGCTCCTGTATCGAAATAATTACCCTCGTTTGAATGGAAGGCGTTGTGTTCGGGTGGCTTTCGAATAATTCTGAGCTAGGCTGAGGTCACACATTGGACGAGCTGCAGGGCACCGGGTCGAGGCTGTTTCTTGGATCGCTTCTGTAGTGCAGCGCAGTTGAAGTCCGCAACGAATACACGGTGTTGCCTGGGCGCAACACCCGACTCGGAAGGCAGCCTGCCATGTATAAAGAGCGGAAAATCGAACGCCATCAACTGCAGGATTATCTGCAGGTTTTCAATCGCCATACTGGCAAGCTGATGGGCTGTCTGGGGAATGTGTCCGGTGAGGGGCTGATGCTTATCAGCAGCCTGCCGATCCTGGTGGGCGCCAGGTTCGATCTGTGTCTGAAATTGCCGAATGGCAATGTCGGACAGCCCATCGACGTGAGCGCCACGTGCCTCTGGTGTCATGAAGATGAGACACCTGGCAGTTATGACTCCGGTTTTGAATTGTGCCAGGTCTCGACAGAGTATCTGGAGTTCGTGCAGCTGTTGCGACAGTACTTCTGTTTTTACCCTTCCTATGAAGCCTCTGCCTGAGGCTGCTGCCTGACGGGCAGGACGTCGTTCATAACGCCCCTGCCTTTTTCCAGCTCATGTAACGGTTGACCAGCTGTGGCCCCAGTTCTCCTGGTCGCGCATCCATGATCACGATGCCTTGCGCACTCAAACGGTCGTGCAGCGAAGTACGGGCGTTGAGAAAGTCGATTGTCCCGCAATAACTCAGCGCTTCATCGTACGTGTGTACCGGTGACTGACGCAGGCCGTCGAGCACTTCTTCGCGCAGACTGGCGATCAGTACCCGATGCTGTTTGCCAAGCTGTCTTGCGGCGGCCAGCAGCTCCTCATCGTCTTCATCGCGCAAGTTGGTCATCAACACCACCAGTGAGCGTCTCTTATGACGAACCATCAGCTGGCGCACAGCGGCGCTGTAGTCAGCGGGGCGCCGGGTGGTCTGCAGGTCATAGACCGAGTTGAGCACGCGATTCAACTGCCCGGGCCCCTTCACCGGAGCTAGATAACGATCCTGCTCGCCGGCAAAGGTCGCAATGCCGACAGAATCACCCTGACGCAGCGCGACATAACTCAATAGCAGGCAGGCGTTGAGCGCATGATCGAAGTGAGACAGTTCGCCGTCCTGACTGCGCATTCGGCGTCCGCAATCCAGCATGAAAACGATCTGCTGATCCCGCTCGTCCTGATACTCCCGTGCAATGGGCGCTCGCTGGCGGGCGGTAGCTTTCCAGTCGATCTGGCGCAGGCTGTCGCCCTCGCGAAACTCACGCAACTGGTTGAACTCCATGCCCAGCCCGCGACGTTGCAGCTGGCGCACACCCAGTTGGCTCAGCCAGTTATCCACCGCCACCAATTGCCCGCCGCAGAAGCGGGCGAAATCCGGATAGACCCGCGTGGTGCCGGGCACTGCCAGGTAGCGTCGTACTGTCCACAGGCGCAAAGGCCCCGGCAGGCTGATTTCGCACCGTTCAAACGTGAAATGACCCCGGCTTGAGGGGCGCAGGCGATAGCCGATGCTGCCTTTTCCGCGTGCGCCCAGGGTGAGGGACTGAGGCAGGTTTTCGTGTTCCAGCCCGTGCGGCATATGATCGAATAGCCGCACGGTAACGGGTCGGCCACCGTCGTGTTGCACGTCGAGTCGGGCTTCGTTCCAGCGGTCCAGCGCCAGACTGCCCGCCAGCTCGCGCTGCACGCGTGGCGAGGGGCTTCTGAGCAGCCAGATTGCATCCAGCAGGCTCACGGCAACGAGGGCCAGCAATGCTCCCCAGTAAAGGTCATCGATTTTTGCCGGATACTCGATGCTCAGCGCACGAAGCGTGCCGAGCAGCAAGGCCACGCCCATCAGTCCGCCGAGCCAGCGCAGCAGCGTTATCGACGGCTTGAGGACCTGTGTCACAGGCGCGGGGCCGAGACCTGATCGAGGATCTGCCTGAGCACCTGATCCACCGACAGCCCTTCGATGTCCAGCTCCGGCGACAGCCTGACCCGGTGTCGCAGCACCGCCAGTGCACAGCCCTTGATATCGTCCGGGGTCACGAACTCGCCGCCACGCAATACGGCTCGGGCCCGCCCGCCACGCACCAGCGCAATCGAAGCGCGGGGGCCAGCGCCCTGACTCAGACCCAGCCAGGTGCGCGTGCTGCGTGCCAGCCGCACGGCGTAGTCCAGCACCTGCTCATCAATCGGCAGCTCGCTGGCAATGCGTTGCAACGCCTGAACCTCGCGGGCCTGCATGATGACCCTGAGCGGTCGCACGTCCAGCATGTCAGCCCGGGACGAGCGGGTGACCTGACGCACCATGTTCAGCTCTTCCTGCGCTTCGGGATAATCCATGCGCAGTTTGAGCATGAAACGATCCAGTTCAGCTTCAGGCAGTGGATACGTGCCTTCCTGTTCGATGGGGTTCTGGGTCGCCAGCACCATGAACGGCTGCGGGATCGGCAGGGCGCGCCCTTCAAGGGTGACTTGCCGCTCCTGCATCGCTTCGAGCAATGCGGCCTGGGTCTTGGCCGGTGCCCTGTTGATTTCGTCGGCCAGCAGCAGGTTGGTGAACAGCGGCCCCTTGCGCAGCTTGAACTGCTCGGTCTGCATGTCGTACACCGCATGACCAGTGACATCGCTGGGCATCAGGTCCGGCGTAAACTGGATGCGGGCGAATTCGCAGCCGATACAACTGGCCAGCGCCCGAACCAGCAGCGTCTTGCCAAGCCCCGGAACACCTTCCAGCAGTACATGTCCGCCGCCGATCAGCGCGGTCAACACGTCGTCGATAACCGCATTTTGTCCGATCACGGCCTTTTGCAGCTCGTTGCGCAACGCCTGGGCCAGCTGGCTGGCGCGTTGACGCTGTTGCAACTGGGTGCTTGCCGCAACGGTCGGGCTGACAGGCTCGATGGAGGGCTCGATAAATGGCTCGGTGCTTACCGATGGGTCGGGCGTTTGCTCGCTCATGCGTTCCGGCGTCCTGTTGACGGTTGCCTGTGTTTATCGTCGGTAAATCAGGCGCTAAGCTGATTTGGCTTTTTTCAAGTTTCTCAGTGTGCTGAAAAGAGGGGGGAGCGGTCTACCACTCCGTGTGAAATCGCGCTTGTACCCGGATTATCTCCGAGCGCGACGATTGCCTCCGCTGCGCATCGTCATCCCGCCTCGAACCAGCCTTTGAGCCGATCACGAAAGCTCTGTATCAACGGTTCCCTCGATCTGCCCCTGCGCAATGCCAGAGAAAACGGTGCCTGATAGCCGAACGTCGTCGGCAGCAACACCTTCAAGCGTTTCTGATCCGCCCAGAATTGCGCGTAATGCTCGGGCAGGTAGCCGATATACGCCCCCGACAGCACCAGAATCAGCTGGGCCTCCATCGACTCCACCGTAGCGGCGCTATGTTTGAACCCATGCCGCGCCAGTTCTGCCTGGCTCCAGTAGCCGCGTCCGACCATACGCTGCTGGGTGATCACTTCTGCCGGAATGCGGCGCTGGTCGAACAGTTCATGGCGATCGCTGCAATACAGCCAGTGTTGTTCGCGATAGAGAGCCTGATACATCAGGCCGCTCATACGAACCGAGAAGGCACCGATGGCCAGGTCCAGGCGATTTTCCTGTACGCCCAGTTGCAACTGCGCCGGGCTGAGAACACTCAGGTGCAAGTGCACGGCAGGGTGCTCCTTGCTGTAGGCGCCGATAACGTCCGCGAGCGGCAGGGCCGGGTCGCTGACAGTGGAGTCGAGAACGCCGAGGTTGAGGGTGCCGCGCAGTTCACCCTTGAGGGCAGCGCTGTAGCGTTCGAAGCCCTCCAGTTCAGCGAGCAGCCGCAGGGTTTCCTGGTGGAACAATTCGCCTTTGCTGGTCAGACTGAATCCACCGCGGCCCCGATGGCAGAGAACCAGACCAAGCTGGCTTTCGAGTTGGCTCATGTAGGTGCTGATTGCAGACGTGGAGAGGTTGAGCTCCTGCTGCGCGGCGGCGAAGCCCTGATGGCGCACAACGCTGGCGAAGATGCGCAGCAATTTGATGTCAGGCAGGACAGAGGACATTGGCGTCTCCGATGGCAGGCGCAGCGTGGCTCGGGTATTTCCGGTTCAGGCCGGCTGGCGTGTACCGCTATGTTCAGGCAGTGGGTATGTAACGTTCTTGCCGTGGGCTGAGCCCCTTCACGCAGGTGCAAAGCCGGCGGGAGTGTGGAGAGGATCAGGGGCAGAGTGTATCCATGGATAGTTTAGAAATCTCTGAACTGATTTTTTGTCTGCAGCGATTCTTCCGGCTGCCAGGCGTCACCAGAATGGCCTCACATTAATGACAACACGGTGAGGCACTCCTGTGGACACGACTTTCCACCAGCCCCTGAGCGGCAACGAGATGCCTCGTTTTGGCGGTATCGCCACCATGCTGCGTTTGCCGCATGTGCAGAGCGCTGAAGAGCTCGACCGGCTGAACGCCGCGTTTGTCGGCATTCCGCTGGACATCGGCACCTCGCTGCGTTCCGGCACTCGTTTCGGGCCACGGCAGATCCGCGCCGAGTCGGTGATGATTCGTCCTTACAACATGGCCACGGGGGCCGCGCCGTTCGATTCGCTGAACGTGGCAGACATCGGTGACGTGCCGATCAATACCTTCAACCTGCTGGACGCAGTACGCATTATCGAGCAGGAGTATGACCGGATTCTGGGCCACGACATCGTGCCGCTGACGCTGGGCGGCGATCACACGCTGACGCTGCCGATCCTGCGCGCCATCCACAAGAAGCATGGCAAGGTCGGGCTGGTGCATATTGATGCGCATGCCGACGTCAACGATCACATGTTCGGCGAAAAGATCGCCCATGGCACCACATTCCGCCGTGCGCAGGAAGAGGGCCTGCTGGACAGCAACCGTGTTGTGCAGATCGGTCTGCGTGCGCAGGGTTATACCGCTGAGGATTTCAACTGGAGCCGTAAACAGGGCTTCCGCGTCGTGCAGGCCGAAGAGTGCTGGCACAAGTCATTGACACCGCTGATGGCAGAAGTGCGCGAGAAAGTCGGCGGCGGTCCTGTGTATCTGTCGTTCGACATTGACGGTATCGACCCGGCCTGGGCGCCAGGCACCGGGACACCGGAGGTCGGCGGGCTGACCACGATTCAGGCGCTGGAAATCATTCGCGGTTGTCACGGGCTGGACTTGATTGGTTGCGATCTGGTCGAGGTGTCGCCGCCGTACGACACCACCGGCAACACCTCGCTGCTGGGTGCCAATCTGCTCTACGAGATGCTCTGTGTGCTGCCTGGTGTGATACGCCGGTGATTCGCGAAGCCGGGTTGATCCGTACGGCTGAGGAACGTCGTTGCAGGCGTGCGAGACGATTGTGTTCGGCTACGGCAGCGGGCAATGGCTGGCCTGGCACGCACGCTTGTCGGTGGTGACATCGGTTTAAGGACGGTTTGTTCGCAACAATAACAATGAGCACGACACACGTTTCATTCGCGGGAGCGAATGTGGTTCGCGAACCGGTGGGCAAGACTCACGCACCGGTGTAGTCGCGTGCTGACGTTGGAAGTGTGCCGGAAGTCGATTGAATGGAAAAACCCTCCGTCCGTGGTTAACGGGCGGCTATAAAGGGTCAGCGTGCCTGCGCTGGCCTTACAACAACCGTGACAGGCGCTGGAGCAACACATGAGCCATTCGACGCGTATCGAAACCTTTGGTGTGGAACAGATACCCGACACCCAACGCGATGCTTCCCCTATCGATCTGTTTCGTCTGATCTTCGGCGGTGCCAATACCTTTGCCACGGCGGTGCTGGGCAGTTTTCCGGTGTTATTCGGGCTGTCGTTCCAGGCCGGCGTCTGGGCGATCGTTCTGGGCGTGACAATGGGCGCGTTGATCCTCGCGCCGATGGGCCTGTTCGGTGCGATCAATGGCACCAACAACGCGGTATCTTCCGGCGCGCATTTCGGTGTGCACGGGCGCATCATCGGTTCGTTTCTGTCACTGCTGACCGCAGTGGCCTTCTTTTCCCTTTCGGTCTGGAGCTCTGGCGATGCGCTGGTCGGCGGCGCTCAGCGGCTGGTCGGCCTGCCGGAAAACAATACCAGCCTGGGGCTGGCCTACGGGCTGTTCGCAGTGCTGGTGCTGATCGTATGCATCTTCGGCTTTCGCTTCATGCTGTGGATCAACAAGGTCGCGGTCTGGGCATCCAGCCTGCTGTTTCTGTCGGGCATCCTGGCCTTTGCAGGGCCGTTCGATCCGGGCTATGCCGGCAGCGTCAATCTGCTGCAACCGGGCTTCTGGGCGGCCTTCACCGGGTCGGCCTTGCTGGCGATGAGCAACCCTGTTTCGTTCGGCGCCTTTCTCGGCGACTGGTCGCGCTACATCCCGCGCGACACCTCCAGATCGCACATCATGCTGGCAGTGCTCGCGGCTCAAGCCTGCACGCTGATCCCTTTTCTGTTTGGCCTGTGCACCGCGACGCTGGTCGCGACTCAGGCGCCGCAGTACATCGAGTCCAACAACTATGTCGGTGGCTTACTGGCGATTTCACCCGGCTGGTTCTTTTTACCGGTGTGCCTGATTGCGGTGATCGGAGGGCTGTCTACCGGCACCACGGCGTTGTATGGCACCGGACTGGACATGTCGAGCATGTTCCCGCGTCTACTCAACCGAGCCGCAGCCACGCTGTTGATCGGTGTGGCGGCGATTGCCTTTATTTTCATAGGTCGCTTCACCTTTAATCTGGTGCAGAGCGTGTCGACCTTCGCAGTGCTGATCATTACCTGCACCAGCCCATGGATGGTGGTGATGATCCTCGGCCTGATCAGTCGTCGCGGTTTTTACCACGCCGATGACTTGCAGGTGTTCACCCGTGGCCAGCGTGGCGGGCGTTACTGGTTTCACCACGGCTGGAACTGGCGCGGGCTGGGCGCGTGGATTCCGAGTGCGGCGGTGGGCCTGTGCTTTGTCAATCTGCCTGGCCAGTTTGTCGGGCCGCTGGGCGAGCTGGCCGCAGGCATCGACATCAGTCTGCCGATCACTCTGGGCCTGGCGGCGCTGCTGTACCTGACCTTGCTGCGCTCGTTTCCGGAGCCAGTGTCAGTGTATGGCCCCAAGGGGGCGCACCCGATGCTGGGGCGCAAGGCCATCAGCAGCGCCACCCCGTCAGCCACCGCCCATTCGTGATCCGCGCTGTGCCACTGCGGGCACAGGCGGCGAGGTTTGCCCATGAAACTGGAACTCTTTCGCACACTGTGGGGCTATCACGGCACTTGGCAGCAGGCGCTGCTTGAGGCGCGTGAAGCGGGCTTCGAGGGCTTCGAGGCGCGCATCCCCGAGCAGGCAGCCGAGCGTGCAGCGTTCGCGGCGTTCCTGCGGGATAACTGTGTGCCGTACATCGCCACTCTATTCACCTCCAGCCAAGTGCTGCCGGTGCAGGCGGCGACGCCTGCCGAGCATCTGGTGGATTTCGCCGGCAAGCTGCAACAGGCTGCCGAACTGGCGCCGCGGTTTGTCAATGTGCTGGCCGGCAACGACCGCTGGCCGCTGGCTCAGCAAGTGGATTTCTTTGGCGAAGCGCTGGAAATCGCCCGGCGCAGCGGCCTGACCTGCAGCTTCGAGACGCACCGCGCGCGCTCACTGTTCAACCCATGGCTGACCCTGCAATTGATCGAGCAGGTGCCGGATCTGCGTTTCACCAGTGATATCAGCCATTGGGTGGTGACCTGCGAGCGCTTGCTCGATGACCCGGCCGACGATCTCAGCGCTTTCGTCGAGCGTGTGCACCACATTCAGGCCCGGGTCGGTTATGACCAAGGGCCGCAAGTGCCGCACCCGGGCGCGCCGGAATACGCCGCCGCGCTGGCATTCCATCAGCAGCACTGGGAAGCGATCTGGCGCTCGCAGCGCGCCCGTGGCTTTGCCGGCACGACGCTGACGCCGGAGTTCGGGCCTGATGGCTACCTGCATCATTTACCGTTCACCAATGTGCCAGTAGCCGATCTGTGGGGCCTTAACGCCTGGATGGGCCGTACCGAGCGTGAACACTTTTCTGCGCTTTTCAACCGTCCGGGGAGCCTGCTGCCATGAGTCAACCTTCTGCTTTCACCCACGTTCCGCTGGTCGATATCCACGGCCTGTTCAGCGAACGTCTGGACGATCGCCAGGCAGTGGCCAAGGCTCTCGGCGAAGCGGCCCGGCGTGTGGGCTTTGTGTATATCACCGGTCACGGTATCGCGCCTGAACTGATCGAGAATCTGCACCGCGCTGCCGAGCAGTATTTCGCCCAGCCGCTGGACGCCAAGATGCGACATTACATCGGCGCTTCGCAGAGCCACAAAGGCTTCGTTCCCGAGGGCGAGGAAGTGTACGGGACTGGCAAGCCGGACCATAAAGAGGCGTTCGACATCGGCTTTGAAGTGCCCGCCGACAACCCATTGGTACTCGCCGGCACACCGCTGCTGGGGCCAAACGACTGGCCGGCCTTGCCGGGCTTTCGGGCGGCGGTGCAGGCCTACTATCAGGCGGTATTCGCCCTGGGGCATCAGTTGTTCCGCGGTTTTGCTCTGGCGCTTGACCTGGACGAGCATGCCTTCGATGACATGGCCCGCTTTCCACCTTCCAAGCTGCGCCTGATCCACTACCCGTTCGATGGCGATGCCCAGGACGCGCCAGGCATTGGCGCGCACACCGACTATGAGTGTTTCACCATTCTTCAGGCCGATCAGCCGGGTCTGGAGGTCATGAACGAGGGGGGTGAGTGGATCGATGCGCCGCCGGTGGAAGGGGCCTTTGTGGTCAATATCGGCGACATGCTGGAGGTAATGACCGCGGGTGCATTTGTCGCCACCGCGCACCGCGTGCGCAAGATCCAGCGAGAGCGTTATTCGTTCCCGCTTTTCTATGCCTGCGACTACCACACCCTGATCAAACCCCTGCCGCAGTTCGCGGACGGCGAGCAGAACTACGCGCCTGTCGCCATTGGCGAGCACATGTGGGCTCAGGCTTTGCAGACCTACCAATACCTTCGCCAGCGTGTTGCCGATGGGCAGCTTGCCCTGCCTCAGCACGCCAGAAAGCCTTCAAGCTTCGGGCACCTGAAAAACCAGAGCGTGACTTAGTGATCTGCCTTTTCCCTCAATCTGGAATGACGACTATGCCAAACACCACGTTTTCGCGCTTCGCCACATGTCTGTTGGGCCTGGCCCTGTTTGCCGGCAGCGTTCAGGCTGCGCCCACCGCCACACCCGGTACGCTGAAAGTCGGCATGGAGATTTCCTATCCACCGTTTGAGTCCTACGAGGGTGACAAGGTGGTGGGTTTTGACCCCGAGGTGGCGAACGAGCTGGCCAGGCAACTGGGCGGTATGAAGGTCGAGTTCGTCGACACACGCTTTCCGAATCTGATCCTGGGCCTTAACGCCAACCGCTTCGACACCATCATTTCCGGCATGTACATCACTGATGAGCGGACCCGGCAGGCCGAGGCGATTCCATATGCGCAGGTGGGCGCAGCCATCATGGTACGCAGCGACAGCACCGCGAAACCCCAGCAGCCTGAAGACTTGTGCGGCCTGAAGGTCGGTTTGCAGCAAGGCACCAACTGGATCAATCAGCTCAAGGCCGTGTCAGCCGATTACTGCGTCCGGCAGAACAAGGGCGAAATCGCGATCAGTGAGTTTCCGACCACGGCAGAGGCGTCGCAGGCACTGATCTCCGGCAATATTCAGGCACATCTGGAGATCTCGGCGGCGGCGAAAATGATCGTCGACAAGGCCCGTGGCCGCATCGTGATCAGTTCTGAAAAGTCCCTCTACCCGCAGACGCTGGGCATCTATGTGAAGAAGGGCAACGGCGAACTGATTGAAAAACTGCGCGATGTGGTCGAGCGCTACAAGCAGAGCGATGCGTACCGTGAGCTGCTGAGCAAGTACAACCTGGAACCGGCGTAAGTCACGGCTGCCCGCACACTTCACAGCAAGCGGCTTTTTGTCACGCGCGCGCATCGCGCAGCCGGCAAAGAGCTGCTTGCGCGAATGCGGTGCCTGCTTAACGGCCAGAGACGCTCCTGCGGCGACAGCGGTTCGCCGCTCGGCCTTCGCCATCCATCTGCTGCACCGAGGTCATCATGGCATTCGAATGGGCCTATTTTTTCTCGCTGTTCTCCGTACAGGCTTTCTGGAAAGCCTGCCTGACGGTGGTTCAGCTCAGCGTCCTGTCCTGGTCGGCAGGTCTGGCACTGGGTTTCCTGCTGGCCAGCGCCAGGCTGTCGACGCATGCGTGGTTGCGCGTGCCGGCCAGTCTGTACATCTGGCTGTTTCGTAGCATCCCGTTGCTGGTGCTGCTGGTGTTCGTTTACAACCTGCCGCAACTGTTTCCGGCCTCAAGCAGTGTCTTGTCGCAGCCGTTTTATTCCGGGCTGATCGCCTTGGTACTGACCGAAACGGCGTACATGGCCGAGATTCACAGAGGCGGGCTGCTGTCAGTGCTCAAGGGCCAGCGTGAAGCCGCCAGAGCGCTGGGCATTCGCGGTCTGGGCGCGCAGCGTCTGGTGGTCATTCCGCAGGCGATTCGTATATCGCTGCCAACGTTGACCAACGAATACGTGACCATCGTCAAACTGACGTCGCTGGTGTCGGTGATCTCGCTCAACGAGTTGCTGCTGGTTGGCCAGCGCCTTTACGCACAAAACTTTCTGGTGCTGGAAACCCTGGCGGCAGTAGCGATGTACTACGTGCTGATCGTCACGCTGTTTGGCTGGCTGTTGCAATGGGCCGAGCGTCATCTGGACTTGTCGCGCAAAAACGCACAGACCCTGGAGGATGCGCAGACCGATGCCCTGCGCCAACCCGCAGGGTCTGGCAAGCCACGTTGCGTGCCGGTTCCGGGACAACCCGATGCCCTGCTGCTGCGCGGTATCCACAAGCGCTATGGCAACCACGAAGTACTCAAGGGCATCGACCTGCTGGTCAGGCCCGGTGAAGTCATTTCGATCATTGGTCCGTCCGGCTCCGGCAAGACTTCGTTGATCCGCACGATCAACAATCTGGAAAGCATCGATCAGGGCGAGATTGTCCTGTTCGGCAATGACTTCATTCGCGCAGGAGAACGCGCCGACTCTCCGGTGATCCGGCAGGGCATCCGGCGCATCGGTATGGTGTTCCAGAACTTCAACCTGTTCCCGCACCGTACCATTCTTGACAACGTCATTCTCGCGCCGCGTTATCACGGCCTGGCCAGCACCGCTCAATTGCGTCGCAAGGGCCATGCGCTGCTGGATCGTGTCGGGTTGCTGGCGCATGCCGACAAATACCCGCATCAATTGTCGGGCGGCCAGCAGCAGCGTGTGGCGATTGCCCGTGCGCTGGCGATGGAGCCGGACATCATGCTCTTCGACGAACCGACTTCGGCGCTGGACCCGGAGTTGGTCGGCGACGTGCTCAACGTCATTCGGGATCTGGCTGCCGAGGGCATGACCATGCTGATCGTCACTCATGAGATGGATTTCGCGTTGTCGATTTCCGATCGCATCGTGTTCATGGAGAACGGCCATGTGGTCACTGATGCCTCGCCCGCGACCATCCGCCAGGACGGCGATCCGCGCGTGCGACGCTTTATCGGCCTGGAACAGGAGCGCGCAGCATGACCACCTGTGGAGAGTTTCTGGTCAGACAACTGAGCGCCTGGGGCGTCGACACGGTATTCGGCATCCCCGGCGTGCATACGGTTGAGCTATATCGCGGCTTGCCGGGCAGTGGCATTCGACATATCACGCCGCGCCACGAACAAGGCGCGGGCTTCATGGCCGACGGTTATGCACGGGTCAGCGGCAAGCCCGGGGTGTGCTTTATCATTACTGGCCCGGGCATGACCAATATCCTTACGGCAATGGGCCAGGCGTATGCGGACTCGATCCCGATGCTGGTGATTTCCAGCGTCAACGAACGTCATCGGCTGGGGCTGGGCAATGGCTATCTGCACGAGTTGCCGAACCAGCGCGCGATGGTCGCCGGGGTCAGTGCCTTCAGCCACACGCTGATGAGCGTCGAGGAACTGCCTGCGGTTCTGGCACGGGCCTTTGCCGTCTTCGACAGCCAGCGTCCACGGCCTGTACACATCGAGCTGCCGCTGGACATTATCGTCGCCAGCGCCGCGCACATGACACTGCAGCCGCGCCAGATCATCGATCGACCCGCGCCGGACCCTACAGCCATTGCCCGGGCCGCTGCACGGTTGCGCTCGGCCCGGCGTCCGCTGTTGCTGCTCGGCGGTGGCTGTGTCGCAGCGATGGAGCAAGTGCGCGAGCTGGCGGCCCGGCTGGATGCACCGACGGCCCTGACCATCAACGCCAAAGGCCTGCTGCCGGCCGGGCACCCGTTGCTGCTGGGCAGCAACCAGTCGCTGATGCCGGTTCGGCAATTGGCGCTGGACGCCGATGTGGTGCTGGCGATTGGCACCGAGCTGGGCGAGACCGATTACGATGTGGTGTTCGACGGCAATTTCAGGATTGGCGGCGAGTTGATTCGCATCGATATCGATACCGGGCAGTTGACCCGCAACCATCCTCCGAGTCTGGCGATCCTCAGCGATGCCACTGCGGCAATAAGTGCCTTGCTTGCCGAGTTGCCAGTGCGTGCGGCCAATAAAGCCAGCCCGGGTGCTCAACGAACCGCGGCGGCGCAGGAGCAACTGGCCGAAGGCTTCAGCGCCTGGGCGCATTACCGAAAACTGTTCGAGTGCGTGCTTGAAGTGCTGCCCGAGGCGCGTTTTGTCGGCGATTCGACGCAGACGGTGTACAGCGGCAATCACCTGGTCGAGCTGGACAGCCCACGTCGCTGGTTCAATGCCTCTACCGGTTACGGCACCCTGGGCTACGGCTTGCCTGCGGCCATCGGGGCCAGACTGGCTGAGCCCTCGCGCGCGGTGATCAGCCTGATGGGCGACGGCGGCATTCAGTTCACCCTGCCGGAACTTGCCAGCGCCGTGGAGGCGCGGGTCGGCATTATTGTGTTGTTGTGGAATAACCAGGGCTACGGCGAGATCAAGCGCTACATGGAGCGCCGCGACATCACGCCGCTGGGCGTGGACATCCATACGCCGGACTTTCTGACCATCGCCCGAGGGTTCGGCTGTGTGGCTGAACGTGCTCGGGATTACCAGCACCTGCAGGCGCTGCTGCGTGAGGCGCCGGATGACCGGCCGCTGATTATCGAAATCGAAGAGGCGCCGCCGTTTGCGCCTTGAGCCGCCGCGCGTCGTCACCGCCGCCGCTGCGAGCCAATCCGCTTCAGCCGCAAATCGGTGGCGTTTGCCTGGCGGATAAAGCCTGCCCGGTGTAATTGCGCCCTGCATGGAATTCTTGATGGAGCTCTGCCATGAACACCCCGCATTACATCAACGGTCGCTGGCTGGAAGGCCAGGGTGCTGACGTTTTGATCGTCCACGAGCCCGCTCTGGGCCAGCCCTTCGCCGAAGTGATCAGCGCCAGCAGCGCGCAGGTCGATCAGGCTGTCGCCGCTGCCCGCGCCGCGCTTCCCGTCTGGAAAAATACGCCTGCTGCCGAACGTGCCTCATTGCTGCGCGGCTTTGCTGATCACCTCGTGCAGCGCCGCGAAGCCTTGATTGCGCTGCTGATGCGCAATAACGGCAAGCCTCGTCATGAAGCCGAAGTCGATCTGGATGACGCCGTGGCAACGTTCAGTTACTTCGCCCACCTGATCGAGGCTCAGCCAACCCATCGCGAGGTTGAACTGGCCGCCTCCGGCTTTACTTCGCGTACCCGCCTGGAGCCGGTGGGCGTAGTGGGTCTGATCGTGCCGTGGAATTTTCCGCTGGTCACCAGTGCCTGGAAACTCGCTCCGGCGTTGGCTGCCGGTTGCACTGTGGTGCTCAAGCCCTCGGAGGTCACGCCCCTGATCGAGCAGGTTTACGGCGAAATTGCCGACGCGCTCGGCTTGCCCGCCGGAGTGCTGAATATCGTCAGCGGCAGGGCTGATACCGGCGCAGCGTTGAGCAACCATCCCGGTCTGGACAAGCTGTCGTTCACCGGCAGCAACGGTGTGGGCCGCCAGGTCATGCACAGCGCAGCGGCGTATTGTCGGCCGGTGACGCTGGAGCTGGGCGGTAAATCCGCGATTATCGTATTTGACGACTGCGACCCGGATCAGGCGGTGGAATGGATCGTCGCTGGCATCTGCTGGAACGCCGGGCAAATGTGCTCGGCCACCTCGCGGCTGTTGGTTCAAGAGGGCATCGCCGAGGCATTGATTCCTCGTTTGCAGAAGGCATTCGAAGCGCTGCGGGTCGGTAATCCGCTGACTGAAGACGTCGACATGGGACCACTGAGCAGTGAGGCGCAGTGGCACAAGGTCCGTGAGTATTTCACTGTTGCCCAGGAGGAGGGTATGCAGTGTCTGACCGGTGGAACAGCACTGGCACGTGATGGTTGGTTCGTCAGCCCGACGTTGTACCGCGACGTGCCTGTCAGCAGTCGCCTGTGGAGTGAAGAAATCTTTGGTCCGGTACTGTGCCTCCGCTGTTTCAGCACTGAACAGGAAGCTGTCGACCTGGCCAATGACAGCTGCTTTGGGCTGGTGGCGACGGTTGCCAGCGCTGATATCGAGCGCGCCGAACGGGTGGCCGATGCGCTGGAAGTAGGGCATGTGTGGATCAACTCGATCCAGGCGGTATTTGTCGAAACGTCGTGGGGCGGCAACAAGGGCAGCGGTATCGGGCGTGAGCTCGGGCCTTGGGGACTGGCGGCCTATCAGGCGGTGAAGCATGTGACCCGGTGCCTGGGGTAGGTCTCTTTCTGCCTGGAAAGAGCCTCCCTTTATTCGTTATACGCTGCTGGACGTGATTTATCGGACAGGGCTCACTGGAATGATCCCTATTCGGCCTGGCATTCACACACCGGGTGATTGATGTACAGAAAAACGGCCCTCTCCGGGTGCCGGGTTACAAGGCATTCCTGAGCGTTTGCAGGTGGGCTACCTGGCGGGTGAATTCGCTGTGTGACAGGCGTTGCGGCGGGCGAGGGCGCAGTGCGTCGCTGATGGCGCTGGTGGGCTGACGGGTCAGGCGTGCAAGCACTTGCCACTGTTCGGCAACGACCAGCCGCTCGAAACCGGGATGCAGTTGGCGGGCGCGACGCAGGATGTCCTGTTGCAGGCGTTTGATCAGCGCCTGCTGCCCGGTGTGTTTGCGCAGGAACTCGGCGCTGGCGCGCAGGTGCTCGGTCAGTTGACGGCGTGCAAGTGGCGCGGGCCTGCGCAACGGGCCCTCGCGCAGACCGATGTGCCAGAGACCCAGGCCGATCAGCAGTGCCAGCGTCAGCAGCGCCTGAGGATAGTTGCGCAGCAATAGGCTCAGCAGGTTGTCGTGTTCGGTTTGCTGCACCAGGGTCACTTGGCTGTCCTGCGTCAGATACCAGAGCAGCCAGGCATTGTCATAGTGGCCGATCGAGCGGGTTTTCCACAGGTTGGCGTCCGTGACGACGGTGATCAGCCCGTTGCCCCGGCTTATTTGCAGCAGGTGTGTGGCATCGGCGCTGTTGGCCCAGGATTGAGCGTTATCTTCCGGGTCTTCGAGGTGAAACGCCGGATCGAAACTCATGTAGGCCGGGGCGCTCTCGTTTTCCAGGTACAGGCGGGTCAGCTCCGGCCAGGGCATTTTCTTGCGTTTGGAGGCGGGCGTCATCAGCGGGATGGGCAGTGGCGGCTGAGCGTCGGTCAACTGCTGTTCCTTGGCATTGATGTCTTTGGTGAGGTACTGATGAATCTGCAGACTGTCCAGCAGCAGATCGCCGCTGCGGCCTTTTTGTTCGTCCCAAAGTTGTTCGGCGACGAACAGCAGGTGCCCGCCTGCCTCGGCCCAGCTCAGCAGCTTTTGGGTTTGCGCCGGGGTCATGTCTTCCCGGTCATCGAGCAGCAGCAGGGTCTGGGTGCTCTGAGTCGGGTCGGGAAGTTGAGCCAGCGTGTCGATGGTATTGACCGTGATGGAGCGGCCACGCAGAAAATGTTCGGCCGCCAGCCAGGGATTGGCCTTCGCCTGTGGCGAGGGGCCCTGATCGACCGTTTTCTCGTAGCGCTCGAGCTGAGTGCTCAGAAACAGCGCGCCGCCTGCCAGCAGCAACAGGGCCAGCAGCCCGATCAGCAGGCCGGTGCGGCGGCTCATGGCTGCGCTGCCTGGCTGAACAGACGACGCCAGCCATCGCAGAGTTCCTGCCGGGCATGGGCCGGTGGCAGGCGATGTCCATAGGCGAGGTTCTGCCAGTGCAGGGTCAGCGTGTGGCTGAACTCACTCAGCCGCGGCTGGTTGAGCGCGGCGATACGTTCCAGCACCTGACTTTCGGTATCGGCATTTTTTAATGGCAATCGATAGTCGCTCAGCAAGCGGCTGAGCAGGGCGCGATACAACAGACCCAGCGCTTCGCGAGGCTGGCTGTTCCAGAGCTGTTCGGCCCGGCCGGCAACATCGTCGGGCAGGCTTTCGGCACTGACTTGCAGGCCGAAAAGTTGCTCCGGCGCCGGGCGGGTGGTTTTTACCTTGCTGACCTCTCGGCCTGCGAAGGTCCTGAACCAGTCCCGATAACGGAAGATCACCAGCCCCACAAGCACGATGACCACGGCCCACAGCAGCACTTCAATCAGGCTGGCCAGGGCGCTCGCTGCGCGCAGAAGCCGATTGAGCCAGGTCATCAGCCAGCTCTGGTCGCGCGTGTCCCGAGCCGCAGACTGGCCTTTCTGTTTTTCAGGAAAGCGCCAGCCGGTTTCAGTCTTTGGATTACGGAAGGGCGGTTGTTGCAGAACGTTCTGGATCTGGCTGCGTGCCGCTTCGCTGGTCAGGGACTGGCGGGTCAGGCGCGGTGTGTCGGGCGCGGCCATGGACGGGTCAGGGTCCGTCTGAGCGGTTTCCGGCAATGGGCAGCTGTAGCTGGGTTGATCGGCCCAAGCCGGTGCTGGCGCTGCAGAAAGTACCAGCCCGACGCCCATCAACACCGCATAGGCCGTGCCGATCAGGCGCTGCCGCAGGCGCCGGAAGATCAGCTCTATATCCCAGGCTTCAAGAACCGTGCGGCGATTCAAATACAGGGTGAAGCCGCAGGCGACATACACAGGCTCCCAGATGACCAGCGCCAAGGCATAGAAAAGGTTGGTCAGGTGGTCGATCCACAACCACTGGTTTTCAACGTCGAGCAGACTCATCCAGTGCCAGTCGATCTGGATCTGCTGCGGTATCAGGGCGTAGAGCAGGATCAGCAGGCCTATCCACAGTGCGTATTCCAGGTGTGCGCCAACGATGGTGAGCAGCTGTGCGGCACGCAGGTCTTTCTGGCTGAGCAGGCCGATGCGCAGGGCGCGCTCGGTATCTGCCAGATGCTCCAGTTGCTGCACTGGCAGTTGGAAACTGCGACTCAGGGAAAGACGTCGCCACAAGAGGCTGGGCAGCAGTTGCTCCTTCAGGGTCGCCGGCCATGCCTTGAGGGCCTGTCCCAATGTCGGCGTGGCACCGAACAGTGACTGCGAAAGGATCAGCAGCGGCAACCGTTCGAACGCAGGTTTGAGCCACCAGAACAGCAGGATGGCGGCCGTGGGGTAATCCCAGAGCAACGCACTGAGGATGCCGAAAAAGGGCAGGGTGACGATTGCCCAACTGCTCATCAGCACGCGGCGGTGCCGCCCGGCGAGCAGCACGCCCAGGTCGATGGCTTCCCAGGGCAAGCGCGGGCGTATGGCAACGGTCGACTCAGTCAGGCGCATGAGGTGTACGTCCTGCCAGAGTCAGATACGCGGCCACCATCACCCACAGGACGGTACCTGTCACGTACTTGAGAAGTGGTCCGGGCCAGGTCATCGATGACCAGTACGCCTCGATGAAGGCTGCGATCAGCAGAAACAGGATTACCCCGCCGACCAGTTGCATGCTGGCCCGCGCGGCGATGCGCAGCGCGGCACTGCGCGTCAGCCTTCCGGGGGCCAGCAAGGCCCAGCCCAGCTTGAGACCCGCCGCCCCGGCGAGGGCGATGGCCGTCAGCTCGAAGGCGCCGTGACCAATGACGAAGGGCCAGAAGGTCTGTCCGTATCCGATGTCTGTCAGGTGCCCGGCGATTGCGCCGGTCATCAACCCGTTGAAGAGCAGGAAGAACAGGCTGCCCAGTCCGAACAGCAAGCCGCTGGCATAGGTCTGGAAGGCGATACCGATGTTGTTCATGATGTAGTAGCCGAACATCATCCAGTCCGTATCGGAACCCCGCTCGACGGGCTGTCCGACCCGGCTGGCCGACGGGTCATACATGCTCTGCATGTCTGCCAGTTGTTCGGGGCTGACGACGCTGTAGATCAGTTGGGGAAAACCATACACCAGCAACGCCATGCCGATCAGGCTACCGAACAGCAGGAGGCTGGCAACCAGTACAAAGCGCCACTCGGCCCGCACGCGTCGCGGAAAGCCGCTCAGAACGAAGCTCAGCAGTCGTACCCCGGCAGTGCTGCGGTGACGGTAGAGTTGCTGGTGACCGCGCATGGCCAATTGGTGCAGGGGGTCGACCAGATGGCTGCTGTAGCCGCGCTCCTGGGCCAGCGCCAGATGGTGGCAGAGGCGTCGATAATCGCCGGGAAAGCTCTCGCCGCCGCTGACATCGCCCTTGCCCTGTTCAAGGGCCGTCAGGCGCTGCTCAAAGCGTTGCCACTCCTGCTGATGGCGGGTTTCAAACAGGCTCTGCTTCATGTCGGCCCCAGCAGGTGGCGGGCGATGCCGTTGACATGAGCGACCGCCGTGTCGGCGGGGATACGCAAGGGTTCGGCAAGGATGGCCGCCAGTTCCTGGGTTCGTGCGCTGGACAGTTCACCCTGCCGCTCCGCCAGGCCGAGCACCGCCCGCTGTTCATCCAGATGCAGGGCAAAGGGCACCATGACCGGTTCGGCCTGCGGCAGGGTAGGGCGCGCCACCGGCCGGTCGCTGTAAATCACCAGCGTTCCGGCGGCGAGATCACCCAGCCGTTTGAATAGCGAATGGTTCAGACAAGTGATCGCCCCCAGCCCGTAGCCCAGCGGGAGCATGTCGACGAAGCGCAGTAGATTGCGGATCAGCGACGAAGACCAGTCTATGGGCGTGCCGTCGTCATGCACCACCCGCAGCCCGAGCATGCGCTTTCCGGGTGTGCGTCCCTGGTTGAGCACTTCAAACAGCACCATGTACCACCAGTTCAGCAGAAAAAACACCAAAGCGGCCAGACCCATGCCGAGCTTGTCGAACAGTTGCAGAAGCACAAAGAACACGCCGATGAGGGCTGCGCGAATAGCAAAGTCGATGCCGAACGCCAGTGCGCGGGAAACCAGCCCGGCAGGGCGCAGAAGCATGTCGATGCCTTCTGGCGTTTCGATTTCAATGCGCGTGTCCAATGGCGTGGGCAGCGCTGCATTCCTTGGCGAAGCGGGACGGGATGACATTGTCGGAAGGACGCGCCTGAAAACGAAAACTGATGCTAGCTACCGCAGCGGAGCTAAGCAACCGACCATTCAATACGCGGGCCGTAAGAAAACATTTCCCGGTGCGCCGGATACGACCCGATTAGCCAATGACACCTGTCACGCCCTACACTTCGCGGGTCTTTTGTTCAGGATCAGCCCGTGACTTCCAGCATCTTCTGGTACGACTACGAAACCACCGGTATCAACCCGCGCAATGATCGTGCGCTGCAGATGGCCGGGATTCGCACGGATACCGACCTCAATGAAATCGCGGCTCCGGTCAATCTGCACTGCCAGCTCAGCGATGACATCCTGCCTCATCCTGCCGCCTGCATGATTACCGGAATCACTCCAGCCACGCTGGTAGAAAAAGGCTTGTGCGAGGCCGATTTCATGACGCGCGTACATGCCGAACTGTCGGCACCGGGTACCTGTGGCGCGGGTTACAACACCTTGCGTTTTGATGACGAAGTCACGCGCTACAGTTTTTATCGCAACTTCTTCGACCCCTATGCCCGCGAATGGCAGGGGGGCAACAGTCGCTGGGATCTGATCGATGTTGTCCGGGCTGCCTATGCATTGCGCCCCGATGGCATCGTCTGGCCGGAGCAGGACGGTCGGGTCACGCTGAAACTGGAGCGGCTGACGGCTGCCAATGGTATTGATCATGGACAGGCGCACGACGCGTTATCCGATGTGCGTGCAACTATTGCTCTGGCCCGTTTGATTCGTGAAAAGCAGCCGAAGCTTTATGACTATTTGTTTGCATTGCGCAGCAAACAGAAAGTCCAGGAGCAGGTTCGCCTGATGCAGCCTCTGGTGCATATTTCCGGACGCTTTTCTGCGGCGCGCAATTACCTCGGCGTGGTGCTGCCGTTGGCATGGCACCCGCATAATCGCAATGCGCTGATCGTGTGTGATCTGCACCTGGATCATTCACCGTTGTTGCACGAGGACGCTGAAATACTCAAACGGCGTTTATATACGCGGCACGACGCGCTGGGCGACGGCGAATTGCCCGTGCCGCTCAAACTATTGCATATAAACCGCTGCCCGGTGATCGCGCCGCTGGGGGTGCTGCGTAGCGAAGATCAGCAGCGGCTGCAACTGGACATGGCCGGCTATCAGGCACGCGCAACGCAATTGAGTGAACACCGCGAAGTTTGGCACGATAAACTGGCGGCCGTTTACGGCAAGGACGATTTCGCCGCAAGTGAAGATCCCGAACAGCAGTTATATGATGGTTTTATGGGGGACCGTGATCGTCGACTGTGTGAGCAAGTTCGGCAGGCCGAACCCGAACAATTGGCGCGTGACGCCTGGCCGTTTGATGATGCCCGATTGCCTGAATTGTTATTCCGGTATCGCGCTCGTAACTTTCCTGACACCTTGAGTGGCGAAGAGCAAACACGCTGGCGGGATTTCTGTCAGCAGCGATTGCGCAGCCCGGAATGGGGCGCTCCCAACACCCTGCATGACTTTACGGCCGCATTGATAGAATGCTCCCTTAGTGCCGCGCCAGAGCAGTTGGAGGTGTTGCGGCAATGGCAGGATTATGCAAACGAACTGAGTAACCGTCTGGGCGTATAGAAAATACCGGGCAATAAAAAACGCCAGCAAGCTGGCGTTTTTGCAATCGCGATGAACCGCGACCTTGTGAAGCTTAGCCCAGCAAAGTGGCCCAGCTTTCAACGTCGTCGCTGCCCCACTTGGCTTTCCACTCTTTCAGCGTCTTGTGGTTGCCACCTTTGGTTTCGATGACTTCACCGTTGTGCGGGTTCTTGTATTGCTTGACCTTGCGCGCGCGTTTGGTGCCGGCAGGTTTAACAGCGCCGCCACGAGGGGCCTTGTTTACCTTGGCATCCGGATCCAGCAGGGCAATGATGTCACGCAGCGACTTTTGGTATTCGCCCATCAGCGTGCGCAGTTTGCCTTCGAATTCCAGCTCGGTTTGCAGTTTGTCGTCTTGCGACAGGTTCTTCAAACGGGCTTGCAGTTCTTTGATGGCTTCTTCTGTGGCGCGGTATTCGTTGATCAGGGACATGAGGAGACCTTATGTTGTGAGGGTTGCAGGGATACAGTGCGGCAATAATAGTCACTGTAAATGAGCAAGTAAACATTAAATAAAAGTTTTATTTGAATTATTTAGCAATATACACGCGTCCTACAGACCTCTGAACTAGGGGTGGGCCGTGCGTCCTTCAAAAGATCGCCGCTATAAAGCCCTCCTTATTACAGGTTTTGTTTAGCGGCGGACCCCGTAAAAAGCCATACTGGCAAGGTGCAATCTTTGGCCTTGGCGGTGTGCTTTTTCGGCATCTGAATTCAGGCAACAGAGATACTGCAGTTTTGCTGCGCAGCCGCTAGAATAGCGGCTTTGCGAAGTTCTGGAGTTTCCCCTAATGCGCACTTTTCGTCTGGTGATTGCTTGCCCGGACCGTGTAGGCATCGTTGCCAAAGTCAGTAACTTTCTGGCGTCCCATAACGGCTGGATCACCGAAGCGAGTCATCATTCTGACAATCTCAGCGGCTGGTTTTTCATGCGTCACGAGATTCGTGCCGACACCCTGCCTTTTGACCTGGACGGGTTCCGTGAAGCCTTCACGCCGATCGCCGAAGAGTTTTCGATGGACTGGCGCATTACCGACTCGGCGCAGAAGAAGCGCGTCGTGCTCATGGCAAGTCGTGAATCGCACTGTCTGGCTGACCTGCTGCACCGTTGGCACAGTGACGAACTCGACTGCGACATCGCCTGTGTGATTTCAAACCACCAGGACCTGCGCAGCATGGTCGAGTGGCATGACATCCCTTACTACCATGTTCCGGTGGACCCGAAAGACAAGGAGCCTGCGTTCGCCGAGGTATCGCGTCTGGTCGGTCATCACCAGGCCGACGTCGTGGTTCTGGCGCGTTACATGCAGATCCTGCCGCCACAGCTGTGCCGTGAATATGCCCATCAGGTCATCAATATCCACCACAGCTTCCTGCCATCGTTCGTCGGCGCCAAGCCTTATCACCAGGCCTCGTTGCGTGGCGTCAAACTGATCGGTGCGACCTGTCACTATGTGACCGAAGAGCTCGACGCCGGTCCGATCATCGAGCAGGACGTCGTGCGCGTCAGCCACCGTGACAGCATCGAAAACATGGTGCGTTTCGGCCGCGACGTGGAAAAAATGGTGCTGGCCCGCGGCCTGCGCGCTCACCTGGAAGACCGCGTTCTGGTTCACGACAACAAGACAGTCGTCTTCGACTGATCTATCTTTTCCGGAGCGCGCCCGTCGCGCTCCCGACTCAATGTCGGCAATGGTGCAACGCGCAAGGTGACCGCCAATGACCGATCCTCTCGACAAAGCCACTTCCACCGCTCCGGCAACGCTTGGCGAAGGCTGCCTGAGCCGCTATGACCCTGCTGAACTGACTGCGGAAAACGGCACTGATTTCGACGGAGCCGCAGCACTGTGGCGCGAGCTGCAGCAAGCGCAAGCGCCTGATGAAGGGCTTGAGGAGGAGGGGACGCAAGAGGGCAAGTGAGTCAAACCCTTGAGCGGCGCCGTGCATGCACCGCCCAAAGGGTTTCAGATCAGGCCAGGGCTTTGGAAGCCAGCCAGAACAGCGCTGCGGACAAGGCGACGGTCGCCGGCAGGGTCAGCACCCAGGCCAGCAGGATGGTGCGCACGGTTCCGCCTTGCAGGCCGCTCTTGTTGGCGACCATGGTGCCAGCTACACCTGAAGACAGAATGTGCGTGGTGGAGACTGGCAGACTGAACACGTTGGCCAGACCAATCGCGCAGGCGGTGGTGATTTGCGCCGACATGCCTTGTGCGTAAGTCATGCCCTGCTTGCCGATCTTCTCGCCGATCGTCAGGACCACGCGTTTCCAGCCGACCATGGTGCCGATGCCCAGCGCCAGTGCCACTGCGAGAATCACCCAGAACGGTGCGTATTCGGTGGTGGTGGTCAGGTCCTTGCGAAGTTTCTCCAGGTCGGATTTTTCACGCGCAGACAGGTCTGGAAGTTTGCCGACCTTGCGGGCGGTATCGTCCAGGCACAACAGATAGCGACGTACTTCGATGCGGCTTTCAGGGGCCAGCGCGTGGTAGTCGGACACGCCTTTCAGGCGGTCGAGCAGCGCGTCGATGGTAGGTTCGGTCTGCTTCGGATTACAGGCGGAGCTGGACGGCAGGTCGCCTTTTTCAGCTTTACCCATCGCCAGATATTCACCCAGCGTGCTGCTGTTGCGCTGATAGAACTGGCTCAGGTGCTGGGTCGCATCGCGGGTGCGTTCAATCTGATAGGTGGTGCTGGTGAGGTCAAGCACGAACTGGCTGGGCACGATACCGATCAGCACCAGCATGATCAGACCAATGCCTTTCTGGCCGTCATTCGAACCGTGTACGAAGCTGACCGCCATGGCGGAAATGACCAGCACCAGACGGTTCCAGAACGGCGGGTGCTTCTTGTCATCCAGCTTGCGGCGCTGGTCGGGGGTCTTGTGCATCTTCGACAGCGGGCGCCACCATTTCAGGGCAACCAGCACCAGACCCGCAACGATAAAGCCGGCCAGCGGCGAGAACACCAGCGAAGCACCGATATCGATCGCTTTTTGCCAGTTCACGCCATCGGCCAACGGGATATCGTTGAGCAGCGCATTGGCCAGACCCACACCGAGTATCGAGCCGATCAGCGTATGCGAACTGGAGGCCGGAATACCGAAGTACCAGGTACCGAGGTTCCAGGTAATCGCCGCCGCCAGCAGCGAGAACACCATGGCCAGGCCATGTCCGGTGTTGACGTTGATGAGCAGCTCGACCGGCAGCAGATGGACGATGGCATAGGCAACGCCTACGCCGCCCAGCAACACGCCGAGAAAGTTGAATACACCGGAAAAGAACACGGCCAGATGAGGCGGCATCGCTTTGGTGTAAATGACTGTCGCCACCGCGTTGGCGGTGTCATGAAAGCCGTTGATGAACTCGAAGGTGAGGACGAAAGCCAGGGCGAGCAACAGGCTCACAAGCACCCAGGCATCAAGCCCGCTGAATAAATCGATCATGTAGGTTTTCTGACCGGGTCTGAAGGGGGCGCGATTATGACAGAAAAAATACCGAACGACTTGTCGTCACCGCCAGGTGTCGCCTCAAACCAAAAAAAAGACGCATGAGCGCCGCCCCGTTGAATGCTCAATGAGGCAGTAAGGCGTGTAATTCAGGGTGCTGGAAGTGAGAGGCGAATCGGGCTGGGTCATCAGACCCGCGCTGTCACGGCTCTTCTTTCAGGCCTTCTTCCATTTTTTGCAGTTCTTGCTTGAACGCCTGGTCCAGCAGGCTGGCTCTTTTGCGCCAGGGCTTGCGTTCCGGTTCCGGTTGCGCGGCGTAGGTGGTGATTTCACCGCCGTAGACATCCTTGTAGCGTTGCTCCTGGCGCTCAAGTTCCGCGCGCAGTTCATCTTTAGTCACTTTAATACCTGTTTGAGTCGAATGGGCTCTGGCGATGACGCAAAACATTGCAAGTATGTTCACTCCAGTCTGGCTGTATACCCAATACAGTCAGCGACCTGTTCGGACAATTGCGCGAAAGGTTTACCGGACATGCCTGTTGTTGTCTGCGGCTACGTGCACCAGAGAAAAACACCTGTCGTAGCGACACTCGTTTGATTTCAAGCGCAGGGCTTGCGCTGGCAGGCCTGCTTAAGGTCTCGCTGCGAGGGTGCACCGCGACAACGCGCCGACAGGACAGTCGAGGCGGGAATCGGGTGAACGGATCAATCGTTGCGAGGGTAATGCCGACCAACTGACGGATACTATCTCCAAGAACTTCTGCTACGTCAACAACAGAGGTTGAATGAGTTCACAGGTCTGGTTTTTTTGTACGATTGTTCCGAAGTTTCAGTGAGCCGTTTATATGACATAAGTTTTATAAAACAGTTTTCACTTTCGACGACAAAATGTTGGCGAAGAAATTCAACGCCTTTTATATGCAGGATGTGTGGAGTTACGCGGCGGGCACAGACCGGGAACGGGATGACGAGGAGGGGGTCGCAAGCGTCTGTCGCGCGGAAGGTGCCTGAATAATGAAAACGGCCTTGCTTGGTGAGCAAGGCCGCTGCCTTGGACTTCTCAGTGGGTACCTGACCAGTATTTCCAAGAAGTCACTTCATGGCAGAGGTAAAGGTATAAGTATATTTACATGGGGTCAATTGCGATTATCGGCCACCTGTTCGATAATCGCACAAGTGGGTGCGGGTTTCGCTTCTCTAAAAAGAGCTGAAACCTGCGGTTTACAGGGCTTCAAGGCAGTTACATAAGGTGTGTCAATGAACGACGAACTGCGTAAATCTTTTGCCTCATTGGCACCGCCCATCGTGGCATCGCCCGCAAAGCGCATTCAGGCGCTGACCGGTGACCCGGATTTCATGACGTCGCTGGCGCGTGGGCTGGCCGTGATTCACGCCTTTCAAGAGCGCAAGCGGCACCTGACCATTGCGCAGATCAGCCACCGCACGGAAATCCCCCGCGCGGCAGTTCGCCGTTGCCTTCACACGCTGATCAAGCTCGGTTATGCGACCACTGACGGCCGTACCTACTCGCTACTGCCCAAGGTGCTGACCCTGGGCCACGCCTATTTGTCATCGACGCCACTGGCAACGTCTTCGCAGCCTTATCTGGACCGTATGAGTGACCAGTTGCATGAGGCGTGCAACATGGCCACGCTGGAAGGCGACGACATTCTTTATATAGCGCGCTCTGCCACGACGCAGCGGCTGATCTCGGTCGACCTCTCCGTGGGCGGCCGTCTTCCAGCGTACTGCACGTCCATGGGCCGCATTCTGCTGGCCGCACTCGATGACGTGTCGTTGCATGAATACCTTGACCATGTGGATCTGCAGCCCAAGACCAGCCGCACCATTCGCACGCCGGAAGCCCTGCTCGAATGTCTGCAACTGGTTCGGCAGCAGGGCTGGTGCATTGTCGATCAGGAACTGGAGCAGGGGCTGCGTTCGATTGCCGTGCCGGTCTATGATGCGTCGGGCCAGGTGCTGGCCGCGCTGAATGTCAGCACCAGTGCCGGGCGTGTGGCACGCAGCGAGCTGGAGCAGCGCTTTTTGCCGATCATGCTCGATGCCAGTCGTGACCTGAGCACGCAACTGTTTACCTGACGTGGCCGTGTTTTCGACTGACTGAATTCGTTCGATTACCGAACGTTTAGTCGATTATCGGATTGTTTGCCCTCGTGCTCAGGCATAACCTCATTTTCATTCCGGCGCAGGTCTTCGCGCTGATCATTGAACGTGATGTTGGGTTCGGAGCACCTCATGGCAGACATTCTTTCTCTACGCGATGCGGTGAAGCAACTGGTCAACGATGGCGACACCGTTGCGCTGGAAGGCTTCACTCATCTGATCCCCACGGCCGCCGGCCATGAAATCATCCGTCAGGGTAAAAAAGACCTGACCCTGGTGCGCATGACGCCTGACCTGATCTACGACCAGTTGATCGGCGCCGGTTGTGCGAAGCGGCTGATTTTTTCGTGGGGCGGCAACCCTGGGGTTGGCTCCTTGCACCGTTTGCGCGATGCCGTTGAAAAACAGTGGCCGCGTGAAATGGAAATTGAAGAGCACAGCCACGCCGACCTCGCCAACGCCTATGTCGCTGGCGCATCCGGTCTGCCGTTTGCGGTGCTGCGCGCTTATGCCGGGTCCGACCTGCCGAAGGTCAACCCGCTGATCAAGACGGTCACCTGCCCGTTCACCGGCGAAGTATTGGCAGCGGTGCCTTCGGTACGTCCCGACGTCACCGTGATTCATGCGCAGAAAGCCGACCGCAAGGGCAACGTGCTGTTGTGGGGCATTCTCGGTGCGCAGAAAGAAGCCGCGCTGGCTGCGAAGCGTTGCATTGTGACGGTGGAGGAAATCGTCGATGACCTCAAGGCACCGATGAATTCCTGCGTGCTGCCAACCTGGGCGCTGAGTGCGGTGTGCCTGGTGCCAGGTGGCGCTCACCCGTCTTATGCGCACGGCTACTACGAGCGTGACAATCCGTTCTATCAGGCCTGGGACCCGATCGCCCGAGACCGGGAGACGTTCACGGCGTGGATCGATGAATACATCCACGGCACCGCAGACTTCAGTGAATTCCAGAGCAAGCTGGCTCGCGCTTCGGAGGCCAAATAATGACTTACTCCACCAGTGAAATGATGACCGTTGCCGCAGCCCGTCGCTTGCGTAATGGTTCTGTGTGCTTCGTCGGCATCGGCCTGCCTTCGAAGGCGGCGAATCTGGCACGTCTGACCTCTGCGCCCGACGTGGTACTGATCTACGAGTCGGGTCCGATCGGCGCCAAGCCCACGGTGTTGCCGCTGTCTATCGGTGATGGCGAGTTGGCTGAAACCGCAGACACAGTGGTATCCACCAGCGAAATCTTTCGTTATTGGCTGCAGGGCGGCCGTGTCGATGTCGGCTTTCTCGGCGCGGCGCAGGTCGACCGTTTCGGCAACATCAACACCACCGTGGTCGGCGATTACCATCATCCAAAAGTGCGTCTGCCGGGAGCCGGTGGTGCGCCGGAGATCGCCGGGTCGGCCAAGTCAGTGCTGATCATTCTCAAGCAGTCGGCGCGTTCGTTCGTCGACAAGCTGGACTTCATCACCTCGGTTGGCCATGGCGAAGGCGGCGATTCGCGCAAGCGTCTGGGTCTGCCCGGTGCTGGCCCGGTGGGCATTATCACCGACCTGTGCATCATGGAGCCGGAAGCCGGCACCCATGAGTTCGTCGTGACCACGCTCCACCCTGGCGTGACCCGCGAGCAGGTTATTGCCGCAACCGGCTGGGCGATCCGCTTTGCCGACACCGTTGTTGTGTCCGAAGAGCCTACTGACGTCGAACTGACGGCGCTGCGTGATCTGGAAGCACGAACCGCTGCGGCTCACGGTCAGGTTGCGGGAGAAGCGTGATGCGTGAAGTATTCATTTGCGATGCGATTCGTACGCCCATCGGTCGGTTTGGTGGCGGGTTGTCTTCAGTGCGTGCAGACGACCTGGCCGCGGTGCCGATCAAGGCGCTGATGGAGCGCAATCCTTCGGTCAACTGGGAAGAAATCGACGAAGTGTTCTTCGGCTGTGCCAACCAGGCCGGTGAGGACAACCGCAACGTTGCGCGCATGGCTGCTCTGTTGGCCGGGCTGCCGGAAAGCGTACCGGGCGTCACCCTCAATCGCCTGTGTGCTTCCGGAATGGACGCCATCGGCACCGCTTTCCGGGCCATCGCGTCAGGTGAAATCGAGCTGGCAATCGCCGGAGGCGTCGAGTCGATGTCTCGTGCGCCCTTCGTGATGGGCAAGGCCGATGCCGCGTTTTCGCGCAACATGAAGCTGGAAGACACCACCATCGGTTGGCGCTTTATCAATCCGGCGATGAAAGCGCAGTACGGCGTGGACTCAATGCCGGAGACAGGCGACAACGTTGCAACCGACTTCAGGATTTCTCGAGCCGATCAGGACGCTTTCGCCCTGCGCAGCCAGCAACGCACTGCCGTTGCCCAGGCTGCGGGCTTTTTCGAGGAAGAGATCGTGCCGGTGCGGGTCGCGCACAAAAAGGGCGAAACCATTGTCGACAAGGATGAGCATCCGCGTGGCGATACCAGTCTGGAAACCCTGAGCAAACTCAAGCCGGTCAACGGCCCGGACCGCACAGTGACTGCCGGTAATGCGTCCGGGGTCAACGACGGTGCTGCGGCGCTGATTCTAGCGTCGGCCGAAGCGGTGAAAAAGCATGGCCTGACACCCCGTGCCCGCGTACTTGGCATGGCCAGCGCGGCGGTTGCACCACGGGTGATGGGCATTGGCCCGGTGCCAGCGGTGCGTAAACTGGTCGAGCGGCTGGGCTTGGCGGTGACCGATTTCGATGTCATCGAACTCAATGAAGCATTTGCCAGCCAGGGTATTGCGGTGCTGCGCGAACTGGGTCTGGCGGACGATGCGCCGCAGGTCAATCCCAACGGCGGGGCAATTGCCCTTGGCCATCCGCTGGGCATGAGTGGCGCGCGGCTGGTGCTGACGGCGCTGCATCATCTGGAGAAAACCGGCGGGCGCAGAGGCCTGGCAACCATGTGCGTCGGCGTCGGGCAGGGGCTGGCGCTGGCCATCGAGCGGTAAGCCCTCCCGTTTCAACCTGTTGTCCAGCAACCCGGATCGTTTGTCTGCCTCCACGAAAAGGCGGGCCGATGATCCGGGTTGTTGTTCGTCCGGGCACTGGATGTTCAACCCTGCCGATTTTTCCTGGTGGCTGAATTGCTCTGACTTATTGTGCTCGATTAAAGACGGTGTTACAGATTGTTTCTTATGGACAGTTCTGCTTGGGGAAAATAATGACTACAACATCAAAAGCACCGCATTACACCGGCGAGGAGCGAAGCAAAAGAATTTTCGCCATTGTCGGTGCTTCATCCGGCAACCTGGTCGAATGGTTCGACTTTTATATCTACGCCTTCTGCGCGATTTATTTCGCACCGGCTTTCTTTCCTTCCGATGATCCGACCGTTCAGTTGCTCAACACTGCAGGTGTGTTTGCCGCTGGCTTTCTGATGCGTCCGATTGGCGGCTGGCTGTTTGGTCGTGTCGCAGACAAACATGGTCGCAAGAACTCCATGCTGATTTCGGTCACCATGATGTGTGCCGGATCATTGATCATTGCCTGCCTGCCGACCTATGCATCGATTGGTGCCTGGGCGCCGGCCTTGTTGCTGATGGCGCGCCTGCTGCAAGGCCTGTCGGTGGGTGGCGAGTACGGCACCACGGCCACTTACATGAGTGAAGTGGCGTTGCGTGGCCAGCGTGGCTTTTATGCTTCGTTTCAGTACGTGACTCTGATCGGCGGGCAACTGCTGGCGGTGTTGACGGTGGTCATCCTCCAGCAATTCCTGACCACCGAAGAGTTGCGTGACTACGGCTGGCGCATCCCCTTCGTGATCGGTGCTGCCGCAGCGGTCATCGCCTTGCTGCTGCGTCGCACCCTCAACGAAACCACCACAGCCGAAAGCCGGCAGGACAAGGACGCCGGCAGTATCGCGGCACTGTTCAAGCATCATGCCGCAGCCTTCATCACAGTGCTGGGTTACACCGCCGGTGGCTCGCTGATTTTCTACACCTTCACGACCTACATGCAGAAATACCTGGTCAACACCGGAGGCATGGAAGCCAAGACCGCCAGCTACATAATGACCGGCGCGCTGTTTCTGTACATGTGCATGCAACCTTTTTTCGGCATGCTCGCGGACCGCATCGGCCGTCGCAATTCGATGCTTCTGTTCGGTGCGCTGGGTACGCTGTGTACAGTACCGATCCTGATGACGCTCAAGACCACCACCAACCCGTTCATTGCCTTTGTGCTGATTACCCTGGCGCTGGCGATCGTCAGCTTCTACACCTCGATCAGCGGGCTGGTCAAAGCCGAGATGTTTCCACCTCAGGTTCGCGCACTGGGCGTGGGGCTGGCGTATGCGGTGGCCAACGCGGTGTTCGGTGGCTCGGCTGAGTGGGTTGCGCTGAAACTCAAGAGTGCCGGGATGGAGAACAGTTTTTACTGGTACGTGACGGCCATGATGGCGGTAGCGTTCCTGTTCAGTCTGCGCTTGCCCAAAGAGCCCAAGTACCTGCATCAGGATCATTGATCGCAGGGTTTGTTTCGGCCACAAAAAAACCACCTGATCAGGTGGTTTTTTTGTGTGCCGCTGTCAATCAGAACAGCTGAACCGAAGGCTTCTCCTTGGAGATGGTTTCGGTCTGTCCGGTTCTTTCATACCAGCCGCCGCCGAGGGCCTTGTACAGGTTGACCTCGCTGGTCAGCTGCGACAGGCGATCGGTGATCAGCGTTTGCTGCGCACTGAACAGCGAGCGCTGGGCGTCGAGGAAGGTCAGGTTGCTGTCGATGCCGATCCGGTAGCGACGCTCGGCCAGACGGTAGTAGTCCTGGTTGGCTGCGACGAAGTCGCGTTGCGCCTGGAGCTGCTCGTCATAGGTCTTGCGTGAAGCCAGGCCGTCGGACACTTCCTGGAAAGCGGTCTGAATCGCCTTCTCGTAGTTGGCGACGCTGATTTCCTTCTGGATTTTCGAGTAGTCCAGGCTGGCGCGCAGGTTGCCGGCGTTGAAGATCGGGATGTTGATGCTTGGCTGGAACAGCCAGGCACCCGATCCGCCCTTGAACAGGCCGGACAGCTCGCTGCTGCTGGTCCCGGCACTGGCCGTCAGGCTGATGCTCGGGAAGAACGCCGCACGTGCCGCGCCGATGTTGGCGTTGGCCGCCTTGAGCGAGTGCTCGGCCTCCAGAATGTCCGGACGACGCTGCAGCAGGTCGGACGGCAGGCCTGCCGGCATTTCGGTCAGCATGTCGGAATCGAGCAAGTGGCTGGCCGGCAGATTGTCAGGCAGGCTGGTGCCGAGCAGCAGCACCAGGCTGTTCTGATCCTGGGCAACCAGGCGCTGGTACTGGGCCAGTTTGGCGCGCGCGCTTTCGACGGCGGTGCGCGACTGGCTCAGGTCCAGTGCCGAAGAAACGCCGACTTCGCTGGCACGCGAGGTCAGGCGGAAGCTTTCTTCGTAGGTCTTCAGGGTGTCCTGCGTCAGCTTGAGCAGTTCCTTGTCGGCCTGCCAGGTCATGTAGGCATTGGCGACGCTGGCCACCAGACTGATCTGGGTGCTGCGACGCGCTTCCTCGCTGGCGAAGTAGGTCTCCAGCGCCTGCTCGCTGAGGCTGCGGACCCGGCCGAAGAGGTCCAGCTCGTACGAGCTGACGCCCAGGCTGGCCGAGTAGCTGCTGGTGATGCCGGACTGACCGGTTTGCGACTGGTCGGCTGGCACGCGCTGACGTGTACCGCTGCCGGTGGCCGAAACAGCAGGGAACAGGTCCGAGCGCTGGATACGGTACTGGGCGCGGTAGGCGTCGATGTTCAGCGCCGCAACCCGCAGGTCACGGTTGTTGAGCAGTGCAGTCTGAATCAGCTGTTGCAGCGCCGGGTCATTGAAGAAGTGCCGCCAGCCTTGTTCCGCGGCGGCCATTTTGGCGCCTTCGACCGGCGAGTACGCCGGCCCTTGCGGATATTGTGCGGCGACCGGTGCTTCCGGCTGCTTGTAATCGGGGATCAAAGAGCAGCCGCCGAGAATGAACGCGGTAACTGCAAGTGAGATCAATGACTTGCTCATTGGCCAGCCTCATCGTGTGAAATATGTTTCTGCTTGCTCTTGAAGAGCCCCGAAACCGTTACGAAGAACAGGGGCACCCAGAAGATCGCCAGAATAACTGCGGTGATCATACCGCCAATTACGCCTGTACCGATCGAATGCTGACTGCCCGAACCTGCGCCCGAGGAAATCGCCAGCGGTACAACGCCGAGGATGAAGGCCATGGAGGTCATGATGATCGGGCGCAGACGCATTCGGCAGGCCTCGATCGCCGAGTCGACCAGGCTCTTGCCCTGTTCGTGAAGCTCTTTGGCGAACTCGACGATCAGAATGGCGTTTTTCGCCGCCAGACCTACCGTCACCAGCAGCCCGACCTGGAAAAACACGTCGTTGGACAGACCGCGCAGGCTGGTTGCCATCAGTGCACCGATAACCCCCAGTGGCACCACGAGGATGACCGCGATCGGAATCGACCAGCTTTCATACAGCGCCGCCAGACAGAGAAACACTACCAACAACGACAGGGCATACAGGGCAGGGGCCTGCGATCCGGACAGGCGTTCCTCGTAGGACAGACCGGTCCACGAAATGCCGATACCTTGTGGCAGCTTCTTGGCCAGCGCCTCGACTTCAGCCATTGCCTCGCCGCTGCTGTAACCAGGGGCGGGAGTACCGAGCACTTCCTCTGCCGCCACGCCGTTGTAGCGTGACAGTTTCGGCGAGCCGTAGGACCATTTGCCGCTGGCGAAGGCCGAGAACGGCACCATCTCACCCGCGCTGTTGCGCACGTACCATTTCTTCAGGTCTTCAGGTGTCATACGCGCACCTGCATCGCCCTGAATGTACACCTTCTTCACACGGCCACGGTCGATGAAGTCGTTGACGTAGCTGCCACCCAACGCGATGGACAGGGTGTTGTTGATGTCCGACAGAGTGATGCCCAGTGCACTGGCGCGCTCATCGTCGATGATCAGTTGGTACTGCGGTTCGTCGTTCAGCCCGTTCGGACGTACGCCCGCCAGAATCTTGCTCTGTGCGGCCATGCCGAGGAACTGGTTACGCGCTTCCATCAGCTTGTCGTGACCCACGCCGCCCTGATCCTGCAAGTAAACGTCGAAGCCGGTGGCGTTACCCAGTTCGAGTACCGAAGGCGGGACGACCGCAAACACCATCGCGTCGCGCAGGCTGAAGAAATAGCCCTGAGCCCGTTTGGCCAGTTCGAAGACGCTGTTATTGGAATCACGCTCCTCCCACGGCTTGAGCATCACGAAAGCAATCGCCGAGCTTTGACCGCGGCCCGCGAAGTTGAAGCCGTTTACCGAGAACACCGACTTCACTGCGCCGCTTTCCTTGGTCAGCAGGTACTCACGCATCTGATCGATGACTTCCTGCGTACGCGCGGTCGAGGAGCCGGCCGGTGTCTGGATCTGGGCGAAGATAACGCCCTGGTCTTCTTCGGGCAGGAACGCAGCCGGAATACGCATGAACATGAACACCATGCCCGCACAGATCAGTATGTAACCCAGATACGCAGGCCACTTGTGCTTGAGCATGTTGCCGACGCCGCGCTCGTAACTCAGAACGCTGCGGTCGAAGGTGCGGTTGAACCAGCCGAAGAAACCACGTTTCGGTTGCCCGTGCTTCTCGTGATCGATGGGCTTGAGCATGGTGGCGCACAGCGCCGGGGTGAAGATCAGCGCAACCACGACCGACAGGGCCATGGCCGAGACGATGGTGATCGAGAACTGCTTGTAGATCACCCCGGTGGAGCCGCCGAAGAACGCCATTGGCAACAGAACCGCCGAGAGCACCAGGGCAATACCGACCAGCGCGCCCTGAATCTGAGTCATGGATTTGATCGTGGCGTCGCGCGGGGAGAGCTTTTCCTCCTCCATGACCCGCTCGACGTTTTCCACCACGACAATCGCATCGTCCACCAGCAAGCCGATGGCCAGCACCATACCGAACATGGTCAGGGTGTTGATGGTGAAGCCGAAGGCGGCGAGGATACCGAACGTACCCAGCAAGACCACCGGAACCGTCATCGTGGTGATGATGGTTGCGCGGAAGTTCTGCAGGAACAGGTACATCACCAGAAACACCAGCACGATCGCTTCGATCAGGGTGTGCACCACGCCGTTGATCGATTCGCTGACCACCGGTGTGGTGTCATACGGGTACACGACTTTCATGCCAGGCGGGAAGAACGGCTCCAGCGAGGAAACGGTCGCGCGGATGGCCTTGGCGGTGTCCAGTGCGTTGGCGCCGGTGGCGAGTTTGATGGCCAGACCGGAAGCCGGTTTGCCGTCGAACTGCGAGTCGGTGCTGTAGTTCTCTGCGCCCAGGCCCACGGTGGCGACGTCTTTCAGGCGAACCTGCGAGCCGTCGGTGTTGACCTTGAGGAAGATATTGCCGAACTGCTCGGCGGTCTGCAGACGGGTCTTGCCGATGATCGTGGCGTTCAACTGCTGGCCGCTGATCGATGGCAAGCCGCCCAACTGGCCGGACGACACCTGGACGTTCTGCGCGGTGATCGCGTCTTTCACGTCTACTGGCGTCAGCTGGAAGTTGTTCAGCTTGGCCGGATCGAGCCAGATACGCATGGCGTACTGCGAACCGAACACCTGAAAGTCACCCACACCGGAGGTCCGCGAGATCGGGTCCTGCATGTTCGACACGATGTAGTTGGCCAGGTCTTCCTTGCCCATGCTGCCGTCTTCCGACACCAGGCCGATCACCATCAGGAAGTTCTTCACTGCCTTGGTGACGCGGATACCCTGTTGCTGCACTTCCTGCGGCAGCAGCGGGGTGGCGAGGTTGAGCTTGTTCTGTACCTGCACCTGCGCCGTATCCGGGTTGGTGCCCTGATTGAAGGTCGCCGTGATGGTCATGCTGCCGTCGGAGTTACTTTCCGAGCTGACATAACGCAGGTTATCGATACCGTTGAGCTGTTGCTCGATGACCTGAACCACCGTGTCCTGCACCGTCTGGGCAGACGCGCCCGGATAGGTGACCTGGATACCGATGGCAGGCGGTGCGATGCTCGGGTACTGATTGATCGGCAGGCTGGAAATCGACAGCGCGCCGACCAGCATGATCACGAGGGCAATAACCCAGGCAAAAATGGGTCGATCAATAAAAAATTTCGACATGGGTTACTCCCCTTTGCTGCCTGCGGCTTTATCAGTGGCCGGGGCAGGTGCCGGGTTTGCTCCTTTGACGTTGGTCGCTTCGGCGACTTTCACTTCGGCGCCGGGTTTGACGTACTGCAAGCCTTCGGTGATGACACGATCGCCTTCCTTCAGGCCGTCTTCGATCAGCCAGTCGCTGCCCACGGTGCGATTGGCCACCAGCGTACGCATTTCAACCTTGTTGTCCTGATTGACGACCATGGCGGTCGGCGTGCCTTTCAGGTCGCGGGTCACGCCTTGCTGCGGTGCCAGAATGGCTTTCGAGTTGACGCCAGCCTGCAATTGGGCGTGAACGAACATGCCCGGCAGCAGACGGTGTTCAGGGTTCGGGAACACGGCACGCAGGGTCACGGAGCCGGTGGTCTGGTCAACCGACACTTCGGCGAATTCCAGTTTGCCTTCCTGGCCGTAGACGCTGTTGTCTTCCAGTGTCAGCTTGACCTTGGCGGCGTTGTCGCCGGCTTTCTGCAGCTTGCCGCTGTCCAGATCGCTGCGCAGCTTGAGCATGTCGGCAGACGACTGCACCACGTCGACATAGATCGGATCGAGCTGCTGGATGGTTGCCATCGCGTCGGTCTGCGCGCTGCTCACCAATGCGCCTTCAGTCACCGCAGAGCGACCGATACGGCCGGAAATAGGGGCCAGCACCTTGGTGTAGCGCAGGTTGATCTGGGCGGTCTGCAGGCTAGCCTGAGCTTCCTGGGTGGAGGCCAGCGCCGTGTCGTATTCCTGACGGCTTACCGCTTGCTCGCTGACCAGTTGCTTGTAGCGATCGGACATCGACTTGGCGGACTGCAGGGTGGCCTTGGCGCTGTTGGCGTTGGCCTCATAGACAGCCGGGTCGATCTGATAGAGCTGCTGACCGGCTTTGACATCGCCACCTTCGGTGAACAGACGCTTGAGAATGATGCCGTTGACCTGAGGGCGAACCTCGGCGACGCGGAAGGCGGTGGTCCGGCCTGGCAGCTCGGTGGTCAGGGTATACGGCTGTGCTTTGATGGTAACGACGCCTACCTGAGGGGTTTGCGCAGGCGGGGCGGCCTGTTCCTTCTTGCTACAGCCACTGAGCAGGGTTGCCAGGGCGACGGCAGTGACCAGAACGGTAACAGCTGGCTTGAATTGCATGAAGATCCTCGGGGCAGGAGCCTGTTATCTCAACAGTACGTTGAAGTGTAAAAAAATATTTCGGCTAGATAAGTAGCATGCTAAGGAATATACTTACATTCGCGGCTGTTTGTAAACACCGCAATGCGCATTCGGCCACTATTCAGGGAGCCGGGAGCCGATTCGGGACAAGGCGAGACAAATGCCGCCCGGCCATATCTCGAGGCATGACGCAAGACGCGTGCCTGAGGTGAATTTTTTGAGGTCTTATTGCCATGGTTCGTCGCACCAAAGAGGAAGCTCAGATCACTCGCAGCCAGATCCTGGAGGCTGCCGAGCAGGCTTTTTATGAGCGAGGCGTCGCCCGCACCACGCTGGCCGATATTGCGACGCTTGCCGGTGTGACGCGAGGCGCCATTTATTGGCACTTCAATAATAAGGCCGATCTGGTGCAGGCCATGCTCGACAGTCTTCAGGAGCCTCTCGACGAAATGGCGGAGGCCAGTCAGAGCGAGGACGAGGAAGACCCGCTGGGCTGCATGAGAAATCTGTTGATTCACCTGTTTCATGAACTCGCACTGGACCCGAAAACCCGTCGCATCAATGAAATCCTGTTTCACAAGTGCGAGTTTACCGACGAGATGTGTGATTTTCGTCGTCAGCGCCAGGACAACGCCATACAGTGCCACGACCGTATCACCCTGGGGCTGAACAATGCCGTACGCCAGGGGCAATTGCCCAAAGGGCTGGACACGGCCCGGGCTGCAGTGGCCCTGTTTGCCTACGTCAATGGCATCATCTATCAGTGGCTGCTGGTCCCGGACAGCTTCTCGTTGCCCGCAGAGGCCGAGCAACTGGTCGACGTGTGTCTGGACATGCTGCGCTTCAGTCCGACGTTGCTGATCAATGACACTCGCTCAACGACTGGCGTCTGACTAAACACGACCGGCGGCACCCGCCGGTTCCGCCTCCCAGCGACTCTGTGCAGAGCCTAACTCCAATTCGTGCCTCTTATATAGCGGGTTTACCGATCGTTTATCGGTATTCATGGATTGCGCTCGCCGTGTAAGCATCGGCGAGCGTTGATCTGACAAGATATTGTAGGAAGCAGGTAGGACATTTCCTGATACATGTAGCTGATTTCCCAAAGTAAATTCCGAGTATTGCTCCGCAGGAAAACTCCCTTCACTCTTCGCCCCCTGAAAGAACAGAAGAGAGGAGAGTTGCATGTTTTTGCCGGATCTTGCGCTTATGTGCCCTGAAATCATCGCCAGTTACGTTGATGTCCAATCGGGCGGGCAGGGTCTCGGCTACCCCATGAGCGGGGAGATTTCCGGGCTGATCAAAACCTGTGAAGGGCATGCACGCACGCGCAAAAACCTGACTTCCGCGAATAATGGGAGGGCGGAGCATGTCGGACACTGCAACTGACGCTGTGAGGTTATTGGCCAGGATCACGCAACAATCCGAGCGTGTGGCCATGGATTCCGTATTGGGCACACCGGTCATTCGATTGGGGTTGATCACCACGCTGTATTTTCGCAACGGCCACAGCGTGGAGATGAAGCGTCGCGTCGAGGCCTGTTTTTCGCGCTTCTATGACGCGTTCAAAACGAAACTCAAATGGCAACTGTTCAAACGCATGCGGCGCCTGAGCGGCACCGGGTTTGCCTCGACCCGGCGTCAGATTGTCGAGAGTCCGCCAGACGAGCAGTTCATCTGGTCTATCGCCAGTGCGACTCAGGCTGAAGTCGCCACCTACAGCCTGTTTGTGATGAACACCTCGGAGGGGCAGGCCGACAACGATCGATCGTGTCTGAAAATGGTCTTGCCCTGGTCGTATCTGACCGAGCCCGAGGGGTTGAAGCATTACGAGAACTGGATCAGGTACCTCAGCAGCGAACTGCAGGCCGAGCACGGCTTTGGTGGTCTTGCCTGCGTATTGCCGTGTGACGGTCATCAGTATTTGCCTTGGGAATATCGGCTGGCTCAGGATTACAGCGGGCTGATGGTCGACCCCGGCCCGCACATTGAAAGCCTGCGCCTGCTGGACCGTATCAAGGGTGTCAGTTGGTACACCGTGCTCGGTGATGCGTTCGTCAGGCAGTTGGGAGGCAGCGACAAAATGCGCGGCGAGATGAGTGCACACAGCGAGATCGTGTTCCACACCTACCGCAACGGCCTGATCATTCGCGCCGGTGAGGTGCCCGAGTTGGGTGGGCGAGGGCTGCCGCCGCCAAAGCCTTATGTGACGGTCAACAGGATGATCAAGCCAATCCGCTTGCAGGACACCGGCAATCTTCATCCCTACCTGGCTCCAGGAATTGGCTTTACCGATGAAACCACTGCGCAGTGGTATGCGCGATTCGATGAAAAGCCGCTGCCGCCGGTCGATGCCGGGCAAGTATGCCCTCGCTCAGGCAGCTGGTTCAGCAGCGCTCAGTCAGGCTCCCGTCGGCACTTCGATGAGGGCGAACTGATGCCTGCGTTTGCCCATATAAAGAGCAAGAAAACGCAGTGGTTCTGGGCCGGGATGCCTTCCTGAGCCCGAGAAGCGAATCAGTCCCGTCCTCGCAATAGCGTATTGGGCATCACTGCGGCTGCCGCAAGGCCGAGCAGCGAAATGGCCGCGCTGGTGATCAGCAGGTTTCTAAAGGTCAGTGCCAGTTCGGCGCGCAGGGTTTCCAGCGCGGGTCCGGTGGCCGCGTTCAGACTGTCGAGCAGGACGTTGCCGGAGCTGCCTTCGCCACCCAGCGCCCCTGCACCGAGTTGACCGACGCCGGTGTGCTGCAACATGGCCAGCAGCAGCGCCGACATCAGTGCCACGCCCACGGCGCCACCCAGCGAGCGGAATAGATTGGTCGTGCTGGTGGCCACGCCCATATCCCGCGGCTGAACCGAATTCTGAGTGCCCACCAATGAGGTGGGGAACTGCATGCCGGTCGCAACCCCCGTGAGAATCATGAACAGGCTCATCACTATCAGCGATTGCGGCGGCGTGAAGGCCATGCCCAGAATCGCAATCGGCATCAGCAGCGCACCGGTCAGGATAAGCGGCTTGTAGCGCCCGGTATGCGCGGTGCGTCGCCCGGCGAAATAGGCACCCATCGGCATGCCGATCGCCAGCGGAAGCAAGTGCAGGGCGGCGCTGTCTGCTCCGCCACCGGTGACGGTCTGGTAACGCAGCGGCATCAGGACAATCAGGGAGATGGCCTGAAAGCTGGTGAAGAACACGGTGCACCAGCACAGCACCGCGCTCTTGTTGGTGAACAGATGCATGGGCAGCAAGGGTTCGGCCGTGCGACGTTCATACCAGACGAAAATAGCCAGTGTCAGCAGGGCGGTGCCCAGTAACAACTGAACCTCGGTATCGTCCAGACCGTGCCCTTGGCCAATCTCGGTAATCCCCAGCAGCAGCGCTGTCAGGCCGATGATCATCAGCACGGTACCCAGATAATCGATAATCGGCTTGCGTTGCGGTACTGGCAGGCCGACGAGGGTCCGATACGCGACGATCAGCGCGGCGGCCCCCAACGGCAGATTGATCAGAAACACCCAGCGCCAGGACAGGTATTCAGTCATCAGGCCACCGAGCACCGGCCCGGCGACGCTGGCCACGGCGTACATGCTGCTGAAGTAACCCTGATAACGGCCACGCTCACGAGGTGGAACGATGTCGGCGATGATCGCCTGGCTGACCGAAACCATCCCGCCCGCGCCGATACCCTGAAGGACGCGCGCCAGCACCAGTTGTTCCATGCTTTGCGCCAGACCACAGAACAGCGAGGCCAGGGTAAAAATCCCCAGTCCGAACAGCATCAGTTTACGTCGTCCGTAAAGATCGCCGAGCTTGCCGTAGATCGGCACAGCCACGGTCAGCGACACCATGTAGGCGGAAATAACCCACGCCAGTAGATCGATGTCCCTGAACTGGGCGGAAATGGCAGGCATCGAGACCGCGACGATGGTTTGGTCCAGCGCGCTGAGCAGGACTGCCATCATCAACGCAAACAGGATGCTACGAATGTCCGGAGGCGTATGAGTAAGACTGGTCAAGGCAAAACCTGATGGCAGTGTTGACCCGCCGCAAGTGTGGCGGGAGAGTCTGGCCAGTCTAATCCGATAGCTTGCTAATCGATAGGTGCCTTTGCGGAATGGCGATGCAATTCACGCTGTGCGAGCCTCATCGCAAGGCGCTGAAGGTGGCATCGGTTGGCACGCAATGGCCAAACGTACAGCTGGAGACATAAGGGGCCTGGCGCGCCAGTTCGTTACGATAGGCGCCGGCGGTGTAGACGGCCAATACCGCCAGAGCTCCTGAGACAACCATGCATTTTCTTGTTATTGCTTTCATGACGCACTCCTTACCTCGGCTACAGAGCAGTTTGAAAGAACTGATTAGAGTGTAGGACAAGGTTGGGTTTTGCGTCGGCTGCCGTTATCGCTGAATGCCGCATGTCGGACGAACCGGAAGACGCGCTAGAATTCGCGCTTTGACGTATTGGCAGGGTTGAGACACATGGCACGCAAGGAATACAACGGGTTTGAAGTGGTCTCGGCAGTGATGCCGTCCGAGCAGGGTTATAACGCGGCGATTGCCGTAAAGGCGCTGGGTGCCGGCGGCGCACCGCGCTTCCATGCGCTGCTGCCGGACCAGAAATTCAAGACCGCCGATGATGCCGACCTGGCCGCTGTGCAAGAGCTGAAGCGGCTGGTCGATATTGATGCAGAGGGCGAACCGGTCTGGGCTGACGCCTGATCAGGCGCCTGGGCGGAACATCTTGAACAGCGCTTCCGGGCCAAGCTGGAAGTAATCCGCCGGGCCGCCGCCGCGCAGAATCGGCTCGGCGGCGGCAGTGTCGTAAACGCCGTCCTTGAGCAGTGACTTGTCGATGTGCACCGCCACGACCTCGCCCAGAATCAACCAGCTGGGCACCAGTTCCTTGTCGGCGCGTTGCAACTGAATGATCTGCGTGACCTTGCACTCGAACGACACCGGCGTTTCGAGTACACGCGGCACCGAGACGATCTGCGAGGCCAGTGGTGTCAGGTTTGCCAGCTCGAATTCGCTGACATCCGGCGCTACCGGTGCGCAGCTCTGGTTCATGGCTTCGGCCAGCGAGCGGGTCGCCAGGTTCCAGACGAACTCGCCGGTCTGCTCGATATTATTGAGGCTGTCCTTGCGACCCACGCTGCAGAACCCGATGATCGGCGGCACGTAGTTGAACGCATTGAAGAAGCTGTAAGGTGCCAGGTTGAGTTTGCCGTTGGCATCCTGCGACGAAATCCAGCCAATCGGGCGTGGGCCTACAATCGCGTTGAACGGGTCGTGCGGCAGGCCGTGACCCTTGGAAGGCTCGTAGGAGTGAATAGCGTCTGACATGCTCGGTTCCTGATGGGCTCAATAATGGATGTCAGCATAGTGCTGCGCATTTGCAGAGGATGCCAGAGCAGTTCGCGTGTTTCACTCTGAGCCAGACATGAAGAAGCCCGACATTGGCCGGGCTTGGGATGTTGCGTGAGCGATCAGCCCAGACGATTGGCGCCTACGCGATCTGCACCGTCTGCCGCAAGACGATTGGCACCGACGTGGTCTGCACCATCGGCAGCCTGACGGTTGGCACCGACGCGATCTGCACCATCAGCGGCCAGACGATTGGCACCGACGTGATCGGCGCCGTCAGCAGATACGCGGATCGAGCCGACGTTGGTATGTTTGGTACCGCCTTCAGCAACGAGGGTGGCGCTGGACAGGTCGCTTTGAACGTGGGTGACTGGAAGTGCAAATGCGCTGGAAGCCAGAACAGAGATAGCCAGGCCAAAGATCAATGTGTTGGTTTTCATGATGATGTCTCCAATGAGTGTCGGGTGAGTTGTCATCCCGGTATGGAGGCAATGCTACGCGCCAGCGGATTATTAAGAAGTTAATAGGATTGCTAGCGATCATCGCTGAAAATGATAGTTGGCTGTAATGCTCTGGTTTCGGGCCTTTCAGGCGGGGTTGCATTATTGTGGTGCAATTCTTGAAAAGTCTTGTAATAAAGGCCCTTGACAAATTAAAAGTACAGCTAATTCAAGCGGTTATTGCTGAAAGTTGGCCAAATGATGCACCGCCCTGTAACACTCTGTTGCAGGTCATGGATGTAATTGATTGTTTAGTAGCGGCTGATGTATCGATGCGGACGATGATATTGATCGTTGTAAGCGAGCTTTATGACTCTCGTGCCTTGGCAGAGTCCTCAGCGTTATACACAGGCCTCGATAAGCCCGAAAAATAGAGTGAACGGGGCGGCGATCCCCATTGCTCACGAAGAGTCAGTCATAACGCTCTATTTCTGGAGGTTGTACCGGCCTCTTCGCGAGCAAGCTCGCTCCCACGAGATTTATATATAACGATGAGAGCGGAGCCCGGGCACGAGAATCGTCGCAATCCGATCAGTCAGTTTCGATGCGCGAGTGCTTGCGGGTATCTTTCATGAACACATACACCAGCAGCGAGCAGGCGATACAGGCAGTGACGTACCAGTAGTAACCGGTTTCCATACCGATGCTCTTGAACCACAGCGCGATGTATTCCGCAGTACCGCCGAAGATCGATACCGTCAGGGCGTAAGGCAGGCCGACGCCCAGCGCGCGGATCTCGGTCGGAAACAGCTCGGCCTTCACCACTGCGTTGATCGAGGTATAACCGCTGACGATGATCAGCGCCGCCATGATCAGGAAGAACGCACCCCACCATGTCTGAATGGTATGCAGCGTGGTCAGGATCGGTACGGTACACAGCGTTCCCAACACGCCGAACGCAATGAGGATCGGACGACGCCCGACCTTGTCGGACAGCGCGCCGACGACCGGTTGCAACAGCATGAACAGAAACAGTGTTGCCGCTGATATCGACGTCGAGTCGGTGATGCTCATGCCGACGGTGTTGACCAGATACTTCTGCATGTAAGTGGTGTAGGTGTAGAAAGCCAGTGTCCCGCCCATGGTCAGACCGACGACGGTCATCAGTTCCTTGGGATGACGCATCAGCGTGCGCATCAGGCTTTCCTTGGGCTTTTCCTTCTTCTTGCGCGTGAACGATTCGGTTTCTTCCATGCCACGACGCAGGAACAGCGCGACGATTGCGCACAGGGCACCGATGACGAACGGGATGCGCCAGCCCCAGGCATACAGTTGCTCGGTGGTCAGCGTCTGTTGCAGCACGATCAGCACGCCCAGTGCGATGAGCTGGCCGGAAATCAGCGTCACGTACTGAAAGCTGGAGAAAAAGCCGCGACGTTCCTTGGTGGCCATTTCGCTCAGGTAGGTGGCGGACGTGCCGTATTCACCGCCGACAGACAGCCCCTGCAGCAAGCGGGCGAACACCAGCAGGATCGGAGCACCGACGCCGATGCTTTCATAGCCTGGTGTCAGGGCAATGATCAGCGAGCCGAAGCACATCAGCAGCACCGAGGCCATCAGCGCAGCCTTGCGCCCTTTGTAGTCGGCGTAAAGCCCCATCAGCCAGCCACCGATGGGCCGCATCAGAAAGCCGACGGCGAAGATCGCGGCGGTGTTAAGCAGCTGCGCGGTGGTGTCGCCCTTGGGAAAGAAGGCTTTGGCGAAGTACAGCGAGAAGGCGGCGTAGACGTACCAGTCGTACCACTCGACCATGTTGCCGACCGAGCCACTGAAAATCGATTTGAGACGGCTGGAGGTGGTTTTCTGGCCAGCAGCAGTAGCAGCCGACCCATGGGAGGCGGGATTGGAGGTTTCCATGATGTTCCTTGTTTTCATTATTTTTGGAAGGAGGCATTGGGTGCCCTACCTGTTACATAGCAGGAGCTGTGCCACACCATGAGGGCTTGTTCTAGAGCGGTCGGGAATCTTTGATGAGCAAGAATCCGCTTATCTGCCCGGTTGAGGTAAGCGGATTCTTGCCGATGGGGGCGCTCGCAGCAGGGCGTTCTGGTCGATTGCCGACAGAAGACCGCTCAAGCGCTCAGTTTGGAGGAGAGCAACAGCGCCGCCATGACGATGCTCAGCGTGCCGATGATCACCATGATCGTGTGCCTTGCATAAAACTGCCGAATCCTTTGCCGGATAGGCGCTGTTTGAAACAGGTAGCGATAAGGCGACACGGCGACCCACAGCACCGCCAGCACCAGATAAGCCAGAAGTGTCCGCGGGCCGTCGAGCACCTGGACAAGGCCCAGAAACAAAAAGGGGAGGCCATGCCGCAAGACCAGCGCCTGGGCACCGGGCCAGCTCAGCACCTTGGGCAGTAACTTGCTGCTCAGCCACGCATCGGCTGGCTCTGCCAGAACCATCAGCGGACGCCATACGCAGATGAAGATGAAGAAGCCGACGGTTGTCCAGAGCGGTGACAGGAATAGCACGAGGACCCGCGTTCCCGGATCGTACTCCACACCTTCAGGCGCCAGCGGGGGTGCCAGCAACGCCAGCAGAAACGCGCCTATGTAGACCCAGATGAGCGGCGTGAAGTCGCTCTGCTCACGCATGAGTTTCCAGGCGCTCAGGTCCGCTTCGGGGTAGCGCTTGAGGACGTCGGGGTAGTGAACGGTCAACTGCTCCTGAATATGCGCGCAGGCGTTCCACACCGAAGCGTCTTGCTTGACTGCGGTACGGATCCGCGCGGCCAGACGTGGCGGCTTGAACATCAAGTGCGCGGCCTTGCCTTCGGCAGTGCTTGGTTTGGCATCGAGCAGGCGTTGCAGATGCTCGGCATACTCCACTTCTTCGTATCGCTGGCGCAGCGCCTGCCAGAGGTCTTCGGGACCGGGGTGGAGGTTTTGCTGCAGGTTCCAGCCAAATACCGCGCGCGTCTGTTCCAGCAGGTCAGAGGTCACAGGGTGGCTGGCAATCAGCAAGACCATGCACCTGCATTGCAAATGCTCGCGACGCTCCAGTTCTGTCAACCAGGGCTGTTGTTCCAGCGCCCGAAGTTCTTCAATGAAGCGCGCATGCTGCCCGTTCTCGATGAGTGCGCTGAACGCTTCGAACGCCTCGCGCAATATCGCCTCTGCCAAGGCGTGCTGCTGGTAGCTGCTGATATGAATGCTTTGCCATACCGTCAGCCAGCGCAAATGCTGAAATGCAGCTTTGATCAACTCGACACGGCGCGCCGAGTCGTTCAGGCACTCCAGCAGCAACAGTTGTTGAAAGCGCTCCGCCTGTCCGTGCTCCATGGCGATCTGCTGTTGCTCGGGCAGATTCTGCGCAGTGGTCTGCCTGACCTGTTGAAGCCAGTCCATGCCATCGGGCTGCTCGATAACAGTCGTTGTCAGGAGGGGGGCAGGCGAGGGCTCAGGCAAAGGCTGGCGCAGCATGACGGGCGGGTCATCTTCGTCCGTGCGTGATCGTGCCAGCTGCAGCGCCTCTTCATAGGCATCACGCAGATTCTGGAAGGCTGCCGGGTCTTCATCGGGACGGTTGACCTTCAATAACCGGGCATATTGTCGTTTGATGCTGCGCTCGTCGGCATCGTTATTCAGCTCAAGTACGGACCAACAGTCGATCATCTTGCGCCCTGCTCGAACGTGTCGACTTCCTGTTTGAGTTGCTTGCGAATTTCGCTGATCTGCCGCTCGTCCTGTGTCTCCAGCACATGCTGAAACTGGCTGGTCCAGTGATCGATAAGTTCTCGATCGCTGCCCAGGCATTCCTGGTACAGGCGTTCAAGTCTGGCGATCAGGTGAGTGTTGGCCTGCTGTTCGCGTGGATGGACTTTGAGCGCTTCGAGTACCTGAAGGCGTTCCTGTATTTCATCAGGCGTCATCACGCCAGGGTTGTTTTCGATAACCAGCTTGTGACGTTCCCCGGTCAGCTGTGTCATCACATCGGCCTCCAGCAGGCCGTTATTGTCATAGGTAAAGCGCACATCCAGCGCTACTTCGCCGGCCTTGGCTTTGGGGATCGGAATGATGAGCTCACCCAGCGCAATGTTGTCCTTGACCATGCGACTTTCGCCCTGAAAGATCCGCACCATGACGTGTTCCTGATCATCACTGACGGTCTGAACTGTTTTTACCCGGCTGACCGGTACGACGCTGTTGCGTTCGATAATGGGCAGGTAATGACCGCTTTCATAGCGATTGGCAATTTGCGCGATGGTCTCGATTCCCAGCGTGTAAGGGCATACGTCGGTGAGGACGATCTCCTCCAGCGCTGCGTCCCGCTGCTTGAGCGCCGCTTGCACCGCGGCGCCCTGTGCGACGATTTCATCAGGGTTGAGTGCGATGGAAGGGAAGCGCCCGAACAGGCTCGCGGCAAGCTTGCGGATCAGTGGCATCCGCGTTGTGCCGCCCACCAGCAGAATCTCGTCCAGATCGGCGACGCGTATCCTCGCGTCTCGAAGCGCACGCTCGGCCGGAGCGCGCAGGCGGTTAAGCAGGGGCGCATAAAAATCGCTCATCTGCTCTTGAGTAATGGTCTTGCGCCATTCCCTCTCGGCGTGACGCAATACGAAGTCGGCACTTCCGTCCTGACCCAAAGCCCTGCGCACTCGCTCGGCTTCGCGCCGCAAGGCCGGGGCAATCAGCTCCGTTGACGGGAAGTCCGGCTCATCGCGGTGCAGCTTCACGAAGTGATCGACCATGACCTGGTCGAAATCTTCACCCCCCAGAAAGTTGTCGCCGGCACTGGCACGCACTTCCATCACGCCGTCGAAGAGTTCGAGGATCGAGATGTCGAACGTACCGCCACCCAGATCGAAGACCAGAAACGAAGTTTCGCCTTCCTTCTGGTGAAGGCCATACGCGAGTGCCGCCGCTGTCGGCTCGTTGATGAGCTTCTCGACCTTGAGCCCCGCCAGCTCTCCGGCAATACGCGTGGCTTTACGCTGAGCGTCGCTGAAATAGGCCGGGACGCTGATCACCGCTTCCGTAACAGGCTCGCCAAACGCGCGCTCGACATCGGCTTTCAGGCTTTTGAGGACCAGCGAGGACAACTCTTCCGGGCGGTAAGTAGCAGAGCCCAAGCGAATTTCCTGGGCACTGCCCATGTAGCGTTTGAACAGGGCCGTGGTTTTTTCCGGGTGAGTCTGCAGTCGTTCGCGGGCCGCCTTGCCGACCAGAATCTGCCCGTCATCGTCCAGCCCGACAACGCTGGGGGTGAGAGTTTCACCCAGTGCGTTGGTCACCAGTTCACTGCTGCCGTCGCGCCATACAGCCACCAGGCTGTTGGTGGTCCCCAGATCAATACCAACGATCATCTCGAAAATGCTCCCTGCTCTAAGAGTGTTGCGATGTTTTGCGTGATTCTGAATCAAGGCAACCGGTGTTGTCTTGGTTTTATGCGTGGGAAGTGCCGGGGTTCACTCATGCGTATCAGGCATCAGTGAATCCGCTGGCATGATGGATTCAGACCAATCCACACCATCAGTGTTCGCCGGTACGACTCACGGCCTTGTGCAGAATCGCCGCCAGATCATCTTTGGAGTAGGGTTTCTGCAGCAGGTCGAAGCGGTGTGTTTCGTCCTGAGCGATCGTCGCGAACTCAGTGCTGTACCCGGTGGTAAGAACCACCGGCATCCACGGATAGCGCGCTTCGATTTCGGCGTACAGCTCCAGTCCGCTCATGCCCGGCATGGCGATGTCCGAGAACACCACATGAAAGTTTTCCGGGTTACCGGAGAGCTCTTTCAGCGCCTCGGCGGCACTGCTCACCCAGAGCACCTGAAAGCCCAATTGCTCAAGCATCGGGCGTGTATAGGTGCCGATGTCCTGATTGTCCTCGACCATCAGCACGCACATCCCTGGCAATGGGGGGAGGATATGGTGATTATCTTCCTGGATCACTTCGTGACGTTGTGCGCTGGGCAGGCACAGCGTGAAGCGGCTGCCCTTGCCCAGCTCGCTTTCAACCAGAACTTCACCGCCCGACTGTTTGGCAAAACCGAATACCTGCGACAACCCCAGCCCCGTGCCCTGGCCGACACTCTTGGTGGTATAGAACGGTTCGAAGATCAGCCCCAGCTTCTCCTTGGCGATACCTGCGCCGGTATCGGTCAGCGATACCCTTACATAATCACCCTCACCGAGTGAAGCGGGTTGATCGTCGGCAGCACAGGCAGCGCAATCAACCTTTATGACCAACTTACCCGCGCCGGACATGGCATCGCGGGCGTTGACCACCATGTTGACCAGCGCTGTGTCGAACTGGCTGCCGTCGGCAAAGATGAAGCACGGCTCGGCAGGCAGGTCGATGCTGACCTGAATACGTGCGCCGGTAAGTGTGTCCATCATCTCGCCAATGCGCGCCACACTCTTGCAGACATCGAACACTTCCGGCTGCAAGGCCTGGCGGCGGGCAAACGCCAGCAACTGTCCGGTCAGGCGAGCAGCTCGGTCTACCGTGCTGGAAATGGCCTCGACATACTTAACGCGACGGGATTCTTCGAGGTTAGGCGATTTCAACAGGTCGCTGCAGGAGCGGATCACCGTCAACAGGTTATTGAAATCATGCGCCACGCCGCCGGTCAGTTGACCGATGGCTTCCAGCTTCTGCGCCTGGTGCAGGGCGTCCTGCGAAAGCCGCAACGCTTCATTGGCCTCTTCCTCGGCCTGAATGTCACGGCCGACGGCATGGATGAATTGTTTGTCCGGCACGGCAGTCCAGGAGATGGTCCGGTACGACCCGTCCAGATGGCGATAGCGGTTCTTGAAGTGAGGAATAGTGCGGCCGTTCTCCAGCCCGCTCATGGCGGCCAGCGTACTTTCCACGTCTTCAGGGTGCACCAGTGCCAGGAACTGGCTGTTGAGCAGTTGCTCTTCCGACCAGCCCAGAGCCTGATTCCAGGCCGGATTGACCGCCGAGACGATCCCGTCGAACTGCGCCACCAGCATCAGGTCGGTCGACAGCCGCCAGATACGATCACGGTCCTGGGTGCGTTCGATCACGCGCTGCTCGAGTGTCTCGTTGAGCGACAGCAACGCTTCTTCAGCGTCTCTGAGCTGGGTCATGTCTCGGGAAACACACAGAATCTTTTCCGGTTTGCCATCCTTGCCGAAAATCGGGCTGACCTGCACATGCCACCACTTGGTGGTGCCGGCCATGGTCTGCGCCGAGCCGGTGAAGCTGGCGTTTTGACCCGATCTGGCCGCTTCGACCGCAGCGATGGCGTCCAGATTGCCCTGGTCCTGCCAGAAGTCGGGCCAGGGGCAGCCGCGAATCGCGTTGAAATCGCTGACTTCCATGATCCGCTGGCCGCCTTCGCTCATGAAGGTCAGGCGCGAGTCGAGGTCCAGCACCTTGATGCAGTCGTTGATGCTCGACAGCACACGGTCCGTGAACGCTTCGTTCTCCGACTGACGGGCTTCAGCCATGACCTGCGAAGTGGTTTCGTTGACCCGGCAGAATACCCCCTCGATCAGGCCGCTATCGCCGTACAGTGGAGAATAGGACAGCGACCACCAGGTCTGCTCGGGCTTGCCATTACGGACGATGGTGCGCTGAATATTGTCGGATCGGCGGCTTTGTCCGGCCAGCGCGTGCTCGGCGAGTGGCCGCACGGCGTCCCAGGCATCGCCCCACACCGAGGCAATGGGTTGGCCCTGCGCCTGTCGTGCCGCAATGGGCAGCACCTGAGAGTAAGCGTCATTGAAGAACAGAATGTAGTCAGGGCCCCAGAGCAGGTACATGCTATCCGGGCAACTGAGCATCAGGTTCATTGAAGACAGTAGCGCTGCGGGCCATGCTTGCTTCGGTCCAAGCGCGGACGTAGACCAGTCCGTCTCTCGGATAAACCGACCCATTTCGCCGCCTCCCAATGGGAGGTCGAGGGGAGTATTCACGGTAGAAAATGCCCCATCTTTCGGACTGTCAAAATGAGCTGAATAGCCAGGCGGGTATGATGTCATTATGCCTTGCCAGTATCCAGCCATCACGACCGCACATGGCCGTGACAGTATGCAGACCCGGCGCTGCGGGAAATGTTCGGTTATCGCCGGAACAAGCTGTACGGAATATGCGCAGCCCTCATTCGAGGAACGTTTCGCGTACCAGAGCATGGCGCTGCATCTTCTCGTTCAGCGTCCTTCGAGGCAGTTGCAATTCATTGAGCACCGCCTTGATGTCGCCTTTGTGACGGGCCAGCGAGGCGCGCAGGCATTGTGCTTCGAAGGCCTCCTGACGCGCCGCCAGCGAGTGCCCCGGCCATTGCGTATCAGGTTGCGGCAGGGCTTGCTCCAGCCCCAGGGCCTGGCGCTCGGCGGCATTGGCCAGCTCGCGCACGTTGCCTGGCCAGTCATGGCCGAGCAACTGACCTAGATGTGCGGCATCCAGCGCTGGCGCTTCCCGGCCTACACGCTCGGCGGCGGCGCGGGCGAAGTGGCTGAACAGTTGCGCGATGTCTTCAAGGCGCTCGCGCAGCGGCGGCAGGCGCAGCTCGGCAACGTTGAGGCGGTAGGCCAGGTCTTCGCGGAAGCGCCCGGCACGCGCTTCTTCGAGAAGATCAGGTTTGGTCGCCGCGATGATTCGCAGGTCGACGTCGATACTCTGATTCGAGCCCAGCCGCTCAAGGCGCTTGTCCTGTAGAACGCGCAGCAGCTTGACCTGTTGCGCCATCGGCATGCTCTCGATTTCATCAAGGAACACCGTGCCGCCGTGGGCATATTCCAGGCGACCGACGCGCTTGCCCTGTGCGCCGGTGAAGGCGCCGCTCTCGTGGCCGAACAGCTCGGCTTCGAACAGGTGCTCCGGGATGGCCGCGCAGTTGAGTGCGACAAAAGGTTTGGCGGCGCGCGGCCCAAAATCATGCAGGCAGCGAGCGACCAGCTCCTTGCCGCTGCCGGTCTCCCCGCGGATGATCACGTTGACCGGCAGTTGCGCCAGTTCCAGCACCTGGCGACGCAGGGTCTGCATACCGGGCGATACGCCGAGCAACGTGGCGTCCAGGCGGGTTCTGGCATCGGCCTGCTCATGCAGGCGGCGGTTTTCCAGCACCAGTTGGCGTTTCTCGAGGGCGCGCTGCAGGTTGCTGATCAGGGTTTCCGGGCTGAAGGGTTTTTCCAGAAAGTCATAGGCCCCTTCACGCATAGCCTCCACAGCCATCGGCACGTCGCCATGGCCGGTCAGGAGGATGACTGGCAGGTCGCGGTCTGCGCCTTGCAGCCGGGTCAGCAACTCCAGGCCGCTCATGCCCGGCATGCGCACATCGGTCAGCACGACGCCGGGGAAGTGCTCCGGTATACGGTCCAGGCACTCTTCGGCGCGGGCGAAGACCTGCACCTCGAACCCCGACAGCGTCAGCCATTGCTCGACGGCTTGCCGAATGGGCGCCTCGTCGTCTACCACGATGACCGAATTCAACATGCCGGGTCAGGCCTCCAGAAAGTCATTGGGCAAGCTGAACCAGAACTCGGCGCCGTCCGCATGGTTTTGCGCCGTCAGTTGTCCGCCCAGTTCATGAATGATGGCGTACGACACAGCCAGGCCAAGGCCCAGGCCGTCGCCTACCGGTTTGGTGGTGAAGAACGGATCGAAAATGCTCGGCAGATCCTTCGCAGCGATCCCGCTTCCGTTGTCCCTGACGCTGAGCCGCCACTGGTTGTCGACGGCGTCGATACGCACTTCAAGGCGCCTGGAGCGGCACTCGCGCATGGCGTCCAGCGCATTGCGCAGCAGGTTTATCAGTACCTGTTCCAGGCGGATGGCGTCGCCGCGCACCCATGCCGGACGTGACACATGCAGAACGCAGTCGACGTGCTCCTCGCGCAGGCGCGGGTCGAGCAGCAACAAGGCCTGATCGACCACCGTGGCCAGGTCCAGCCGTTCGCGCAGTCCGCTGGGGCTCTTGCGTGCGAAGGTCTTCAGGTGGCTGGTCAAGGCGGCCATTCGTGTCAGTTGCTGATCGACGGGAACCAGTGCTTTGCAGGCTTCATCGATTCGGCCCTGATCGAGCAGCAGCCGCAGGGTCGCCAGTTGCATGCGCTGGGCGGTCAACGGCTGGTTGATTTCGTGGGCCAGCGCTGCCGACATCTGCCCCAGCGCCGCCAGTTTGGCCGACTGCACCAGACCGTCCTGCGCGGTTTGCAGATCACGCGTGCGTTCTTGCACCAGGCGCTCCAGTTCATCCCGGTTGCGTTCTCTCAGTCGCGCCAGTCGCCAGCGTTGATAGAGAAACAGACTCAGAAATACCAGCGCCAGCCAGATACCCGCGGCAGCCAGTCCTGCATTGCGAACGTCCTCACTGGCCGCGGGCGGCTTGCGCAGCAGATGCAGAGTCCAGTTCTCATCCGCAAGGGGCAGCGACTGCCAGAGATAATCCGTGGTGCCGTCCGGGCCTTCGACACGGCTCAAATGACTGTTTTCGCTGAAGCTGTCGAGGACCCGGCTGCGTAGCGGTGACAATACCTTCTTGTCGTACTGGCGGGTGCGCAACAGGCTGGCACGATCTTCCACCGAGATTGGCAGCAGCTCGCGATAGCGCCAGCCTGGTTGATTGGCGATGAACACGATGCCTTTCTCATCGCTGACCAGCAGCAGGTCCTCACCCTGATCCCACTCCTGCTCAAGGCTCGGGAACTCCAGCTTCACGACCATCGCCCCCATGAACCCGCCGGTATCGTTCAATACCGCACTGGACAGAAAGTACCCTGGAATTCCGGTGGTCACACCGACCGCATAGAAACGCCCGGTGCCCTTGGCGCGGGTTTGCAGGAAGTAGGGTCGAAAAGCGTAGTTGTGGCCGACATAGCTATTGGGCGTGCGCCAGTTGCTCGCGCCAATCGCCAGACCCTGCCGGTCGAGCAACTCCAGCGTCGACGAATGAGCCGCGCTGTTGATCTTTTCCAGCTTGAGGTTGAGGGCGTTCTGCACCTCACCGGTCACCGGGCCGCTCAGCGCGGCACGAATTTCCGGGTCCAGCGCCAGAACGGAGGGCAGGGCGCGATAGCGCTCGATCAGGGTGTGCAGGGTATTGGCATACAGTGCCAGCTGTCCTTCGGCACGCGCGGCATCTTCCGACATGGCGTGACGCTGCGCCTGACGCATCGCTAGCCCGGCGCACAGGGCCGCACCGGCCAGGATCAGCAGCACGTACAGGGTAATGCGCCAGTAGCGATGCTTGAGCGTCATGTCGCAGCCTGATCGGACCCTGTCGGCGCGTTCCCGAGCGAATGCTCACGAACGCGCCACGCGCAGGGTTTACAACAGATTGAAGGTCGCTTCTTTCACTGCTTGCGAGTCCAGACCGATCATGACCTTGAATTCGCCAGGTTCCGCCACGTGCTTGAGCTCGCTGTTGTAGAACTTCAGATCGTCTTCACTGAGGGTGAAGGTCACGACTTTTTCTTCTCCGGGCTCAAGCATTACCTTTTCGAAGTTCTTCAGTTCTTTTACCGGACGGCTGATCGACGCTGCCACGTCATGCAGATACAACTGCACAACGGTTGCACCGGCCACCTTGCCGGTATTCTTCACGGTCACGCTGGCAGTCACCTTGCCTTTGCGCGTCATGCTGGCGTCCGACAACTTGATGTCCGAGACGTCGAACTGGGTGTAGCTCAGGCCGTAACCGAACGGAAACAGCGGGCCATTGGGCTCCTCGAAGTAGTGCGAGGTGTAGTTGCCTGGCTTGCCTTCGTGATACGGACGGCCGGTGTTCAAGTGCGCATAGTAGACCGGCAGTTGACCGATCGAGCGTGGAAACGACATGGCCAGCTTGCCCGACGGGTTGTAGTCGCCGAATAGCACATCAGCCACTGCGTTGCCGCCTTCGGTGCCCGGGAACCAGGTTTCGAGCATGGCGTCAGCCTGTTCCTGTTCGTCGACCAGAACCAGCGGACGGCCATTCATCAGCACCAGCACCAGTGGTTTGCCAGTGGCCTTGAGCGCCTTGATCAGGTCGCGCTGTTTGCCCGGAATGTCCAGGCTGCTGCGGCTGGCCGACTCATGCGACATGCCGCGCGACTCGCCGACCACGGCAACGATCACATCGGCCTGCTCGGCGACCTTGACCGCTTCGTCGATCATTTCCTGCGCCGGGCGCGGATCGACCTCTACTTCCTTCTCGATGAAGTTCAGGTAGTTGAGGACGTGTTCGTTGTCACTGACGTTGGCACCGCGCGCATAAACCAGCTTGGCCTTGTCGCCGACCGCGTTGGCCAGCCCTTCATACACCGTCACCGACTGGTTGGGACGACCCGCTGCCGACCAGCTGCCGAGCATGTCGAGGTGACTTTGTGCCAGTCCGCCAATCACTGCGATGGTGCCTTGTTTCTTCAGCGGCAGTGTCTCGTTCTGGTTTTTCAACAGTACCAGTGTCTTGCGCGCCACATCGCGAGCTTCGGCACGGTGCAGGCGGTCATCGGAATAGGTATCGGCAGGGTCATCGGCAGCGACGCCGATGCGGCCGTAAGGCGAGGCGAACAGACCCATGTCGTACTTGGCACCCAGCACTTCACGCACGGCGTTGTCGATTTCCTTCATGGAAACTTCGCCGTCTTTCACCAGGCCAGGCAATTGCTCGCCATAGGCCGCGTCGTTCATGCTCAGGTCGACGCCCGCCTTGATCGCCAGCTTGGCGGCCTCGCGGAAATCCTTGGCCACGCCGTGGTCGATCAGTTCCTTGAGCGCACCGTGGTCGCTGATGGTCACGCCCTTGAAGCCCCAGTCCTTGCGCAACAGGTCCTGCATCAGCCATTTGTTGGAGGTCGACGGCACGCCGTTGATCGAGTTGAGTGCGACCATGATGCCGCCGGCGCCGGCATCGATGCCGGCCTTGTAGGGCGGCAGGTAGTCCTGGTACATGCGCGTCATGCTCATGTCCACGGTGTTGTAGTCGCGTCCGCCTTCTACTGCGCCATACAGGGCGAAGTGTTTGACGGCAGCCATGATGCTGTCATTGGCTGCGACGTTCTTGCCCTGGAAGGACCTGACCATCACGTCGGAAATGCGTGACACCAGGTAAGTGTCTTCACCGAAGCCTTCGGAGCTGCGGCCCCAGCGAGGGTCGCGGGAAATATCCACCATGGGGGCGAAAGTCATGTCGATGCTGTCGGCACTGGCTTCTTTGGCCGAGACCCTGGCCATCAGTGCGATGGCGTCCATGTCCCAGCTGGCGGCCATGCCCAGGCTGATCGGGAAAATCGTGCGATGACCGTGAACCACGTCGTAGGCAAAGAACATCGGAATTTTCAGACGGCTTTTGGCGACTGCGGCTTCCTGCAGCGGACGATTTTCCGAACGGGTAATGGAGTTGAACGTTCCGCCGATTCTTCCGGCGGCAATTTCCTTGAGAATTTGCGGCTGTGGCATTTCCGAACTGATACTGATGAGTCGTAACTGACCGATCTTTTCGTCCAGAGTCATTTGTTTCATGAGTTTGCCGATGAAGGCATTCTTGGCTTGAAGCGTTGTATTGTCCGTGGCGGCAGCGGTCTGGGCCATCACCGACTGACTGGCCATACCGACCAGCAAACCTAATAAACACAGCTTATTCATGAATGATTTCTCAAGGCTTTTGTCAGTAACTCGCGTTTAATGTCCGACAGCCAGTTTTTGGGTTATGGACCTTTGGCGTTATGGTTCGCACGGGATGCAAGGATAGTTGCTATCCACTTCACTGTACGAAGTCTCCCCAAGGTGTGTACGAAAATGGCGGTTTGATTGATTTTTGTACAGACCCTGTCGATCAAATAATGACCGCATCAGGTGTTGGCGGTGGATTATGCCGGGGAACTTGTGTTTTGGCTAAGACGTGTCGTTTCAATGGATTCAAAAAAACACCGGAGGTCTGGATTTTGAAGTCTGTTTCACAGTGGATGTTATACGTGGTGATGCTGTTGGGAGGGGTATTGCGTGCCGAGGCAGAGCCAGAAGCACTGGTTTTTCCGCCGATGACCGGCAGTGTGGTGGATGCTGCACAAATGCTCGACAGCCAGACTACGGTTCGTCTGGCGAGACTTCTAAGCGCCCACGAAAAGGCGACCGGGGAGCGTGTGGTGGTGGTGACCCTCGCGGATCTGCAGGGCACGAGCATCGAAGAGTTCGGCGCTCGACTCGGGGACACCTGGGGCCTGGGGCTGCACGGCAAGGATGACAGTGTTCTGCTGGTGGTCTATCGCGACAAGCGCAAGGTGTTCATGGAGGTCGGTGGAGCGCTGAAGGATCGTCTCAATGACGCCCAGGCTTCTCTGATCATCGACATGCTGATGACCCCGGAGTTTGACGACAACCGGTTTGCCGTCGGTATAGAGCGCGGTACACGTGCGATCATCGCGGCACTGGGCGGGCAGATCCCCGATTACCCCGAGCCGACAGGTCAGATGTCCGAATATGACGAGCAGACCAATGACGACCAGGTCTGGCTGATCGGTATCGTGTTGACCCTCATCGTTCTGGGGATTGTAGTCATCAGCGTCAGAAGGAGCGGCGTCACCCGCCCCTCACGTGAAAGAGCCGCTGATCGCAGTGGGGGACGTTTCGGCGGTGGCGGTGCTTCCGGTAACTGGTAGTTGATTGATTCGGGAATGAGGGAACCATGGCTTTACTGAACAAAGACGAGCAGCGGCAGGTTGCCGAAGCGATCGACCGCGTCGAACAGCGCACTGACGCCGAGCTGGTCACGGTGCTGGCCTCACGTGCCGACGACTACGCCTACATGCCGCTGATCTGGGCCGGGCTGATCGGTCTGCTGCTGCCGGGTACGGTCAATTACTGCTTTCAATGGCTGAGCGCTGACGAGTTGATGCTGGCGCAGATGAGCACGTTCATTATCGTGGCGCTGGCGTGCCGCATCCCGAAAGTATCCGCCTTGCTGGTGCCGGTCTCGGTCAGACGCTGGCGTGCCGGCAACCTCGCGCGTCGGCAGTTCCTCGAACAGAACCTGCACAAGACCCATGACGGCACCGGCATTCTGGTGTTTGTCAGCGAGGCCGAGCGTTATGTCGAAATTCTGGTCGACCATGGCATCGCCAGTCGTCTGCACGACGACACCTGGAAGGCGATGGTTGATGTGTTTACTCAGCAGGTTCGGGACGGGCAGATTCTGCAGGGATTTCTGGGTTGTATTCACGCCTGTGGCGAGTTGCTTGCCGATCACGTTCCTGTGACTCACGGCAGGAATGAGCTGCCCAATCGGCTGGTGGTGTTGGGGTAAGGCCAAAAGGCAGGTGTCGAGTTTATCGACACCTGCCTTTCTTGAAACCCGTGCGGGTCAGACGATACGCTTTACGTCGTAAAACGATTTTATGTAAGTCTGCAGTTGTTCGACCTGCTGGCTGATCAGCGTCGAAGTATCAACGGGCGACGTTATCTGATCCAGAAAATGGTAGAGCGATTGATAAACCTTTTTCGCCTCTTGTACCCAAAGCGCTTTGCTCTGCGCAACGCCTGCGAGCGCTGTCAACTCGTCGAGTTTTTCTTTGATTGCCTTTGCTTCCCGGGTAGCCGTGCGGGAATCGTCGAGCAGAGCGTTATAGCGCGACCTCAGTCGGTCGCGTTCTTCAATGAGGTCAAGGTATTTCAAGGCGCTGCTGACCTTGTCGAGTAATTTTCCGAGTCTGGCAATCCCGGCGTTGACCAACTCAAGTTCCGGCGATGTCATGTTGACCAGCTTGAGCTCCTCCGGAGTAGGCAGCATTTCCTTGAACACATCGGCAAGGTTGTATTTTTCAAATGTCGTGATCGTTGTATCAAGCAGACGTCGGTCTGCAGCGATTAAAGCCATTGCGCTTTCCAGCGTGGCTGAGCGCTGGGTTATGCTGTCGATCTGTTGCTGGAGTGTTTCCAGCAAACGATTATTTTCCAGCGTCAGGTTGATCTGCGCCATATCATCGCTGTGTCCGGCAATCGCTTGAGCGCTGCGGCGCACCACGGCGGTGAGATTCGATACCTGCCGAATGCGCTGCCCGTTCAGCTGGCTGATCGCTTGTTGTTTCTGTTTGTCGCTGAGCCTTGTGTCGGCTTCAATCAGTTGTTGTTTCTGATCGATCGACTTCAGGTATACGTTATTCAGCTGTACGGTGACAGTGGCCAGTGCCTGGCTATAGACCTTGTCTGCACTTATCAAGGCGTCCTGAAGCGGCCGCATTTTTTCTTTCATGACCGGCAGAAAGTCCAGCTTCAGCGCGGTCACGTGCGCAAGAATATTCTGGCGGGCGGTTTTCATGACTTCAGTGTCAGGCGGGGTGAGGATCAACAGCTCACCCAGGGTTTCAGTGCTCATGATTATCGTCCTATTACAATGACGGGTTGCTGTTCGCGTTTAAACTGATCCAGCGCACTATTAAATATCTTCAATAGCTCAGTCGTTTTGCCTTTTATTTCCAGCCACGGCATGACAACGCCGTGAAACTGCATGGCGAAAATCAGCAGGGCCTGATCGTCTCTGATCGCCGCCAGTTCGTTTGCGGAACTGTCTATGTAGGCGGCCAATAGGGCCCAGAGGTCTTTCAGGTGAGTGGCGCCCTTATGAGCGTCCAACATGCGAATATACATATCATCAAACAGCAGTTGCAGGCTGCGCACGGCGGCTGCCAAGGGGATTTTTTCCTTGAGTCTTTGAACTTTCTGGCTCTTGGACGCTACCATTCGATTTTTTTCCTTTCGGATTTTTTCCGCGTTGGCGCCAAAAATACCTCCGGTTATAGCGACCCCGATGGGGCCGCCGAAAACACCCCAGGCAATATTATCCAGTGTGTTTTTATACTCTTTGTTTTTCTGCTCGATTTCTCTCGTCAGCTGTTCGATATCTTGTTCCAGCTCCTTGATTTGCTGGTCCAGGTCCGAGCGCGTTGCCAGTTTTACCTTGTCATTGATGCCGGGAATGAGCTGGACGCTCAGGACGGTGCTGAACGTTTCGATGTGTTGCGCCAGCGTTTGCGCAGCGTGCTGATGGTTTTTTATTTGTGACGCGGTGTTCTTCAGAAATTCGGCCAGCGTGACACAGACCCTCTGATCAGTTTCACCCAGAGGTACCGGAGGCGTGTTGCGGACCTCTTCAATGGATAAATCGGCAACGGTCAGATCCAGCTGCCTGGCAAAATCCATCTTTTCAATGTAGTTGATGATCTGCTGACCCTGCCCCGAGAACTGTGCGGCAAACAGGTCAATGTTGGTTCCGGTGCGCTTGATGCCATTCTCGATCCCCGACCAGCTTTTGCCGTGACTGTTAATGGCCTTGTAGGTCTTCAGCATGTCTTTAGGCTCAAGCCCGGGAATGCCACTTTTGGTAAAACCCAATTGCTGTTCGACGCGAGCGAGTGACGTGGGGATATTAAGGGCGTGTCGTTCGTAACGCTTCAGGCTGAGAATGTCTTCCTTGGTTAGAACAAGGCCGGCGCTTCGGCCACCACTTTTTTCATCATCAAAGACAGCGTTCAGATACTCTAAGGGTTTCAAGGTAATCCGAGCGATGTTTTCGTTTTCCAACAGTGCTGCTTGACTCAACATAATGCACGTTCCTTGTGCGAGTTATTCCAGTAGAACAAAGGACTCTAGAAGTGTGTTCTGATTGTCTGTAATCAGCCAAGGCGACTATAAAGATGTTTGTATGCCGTGCAAGTAATGGCGCGTCGTTTTTGACAAGGATTACTTTACCGTTTATGTGCGTTTCTTCAGGGCGTGTACGACCGCGCGAACAGTATGTGTAGTCCCTGAAAAATAGGGGTGCCCATGACGCGCTGACGCGCCTAAAATGCCGGTCTGATTTTTCGAGTCCCGGACGGGACGCTTGAGGCACATTTTCAATGTCAGTCATTACCTCCACGTCACCCATCGCTGCGACTGATCATCGCGCGCAGTTCCTTGGCCTGCTGGAGACCAGTCTGTCGCAGAACTCGTTGATCAAGCTGGTCCTGGCCAAATACGTGGGCAGCGAGGCCGATCTGCAGCGCGTTATCATCAAGCCGCTGACCGTCAAGGAACAACCGTGCCTGAGCTTCGTGTATCGCTACAAGACTCGTGACATCACCAAGAATTTTTCGCTTGCTGAAGCAGTAGCTGTTATTGCCAGCCTGATCCCTGAATCGTTCAAGAACGCGCACCTGTTGTCGCTGACCGACGAGGTGCAGCTGGAATACAGCAAGAAGGGCAAGACCACGCTGTTCAAAAGCAAGGCGCAGCAGGAGCGTCAGGCCCCTTCAGCCGGACATGACCGCGAGAAGAAGCGCTACCTGGAACTGACCCGGCCGTTCCTGACCGACTTGGGTGTGACCAATCGCCAGCATGAGCTGATCCCGGCCATGTCGCGCAAGTGGAAGCAGATCAACAAGTTCATCGAAGTGTTTTCCCATGCCTTGAGCTCATCGCCACTCAAGCTCGATCAGCCGATCAAGGTCGCGGACTTTGGCTCAGGCAAGGGCTACCTGACCTTCGCCATTCACGATTACCTGTGCAATACCTTGCAGGCGCAAGGGCAAGTGACCGGCGTCGAGTTACGTGAGGACATGGTTACCTTGTGCAACAACGCTGCGGCGGGCCTTGAACATCCCGGCCTGACGTTCCAGCACGGTGATGTGCGTACTGTCGCGCCCAGCGCGCTGGATGTGATGATCGCGCTGCACGCCTGTGACATCGCGACCGATTACGCCATTCATATGGGCATTCGTTCCGGTGCCTCGATCATCATGTGCTCGCCGTGCTGCCACAAACAGATTCGTCTGCAGATCCAGAGTCCTGCCTTGTTGAAACCGATGCTGCAATACGGTCTGCACATGGGACAGCAGGCAGAGATGGTCACCGACAGCCTGCGCGCGCTGTTGCTGGAGGCATGCGGTTACGAAACCAAAGTGTTCGAGTTCATCTCGCTGGAGCACACCAACAAGAACAAGATGATCCTCGCGGTCAAGCGTGCCGAGCCGGTCGATCCGGCCCAGTTGCTGGCACGCATTCAGGAACTCAAGACGTTCTATGGCATCAGCGAGCAGTGCCTTGAAACGCTCCTTGAGGCGGACGGTTTCATCGGCTGAAACAGCCACCCTGCGCCAGCAGACCGAAGAGTCTTCGACCAACGGTCTGCCAGTGGGCTGCTTCGTTGCTCCAGGTCAATGGTTGTACCTCGCGCAAGGCGGATGCTTGAGCTATCTCCAGGCATCCCACGAGGGTCCGTCATGATCAGCACTTTTTTCATCCCCGCTGTGAACATCATCGGCACTGGCTGCATTGATGAAGCCATGCTCGCCATACGCAACTACGGATTTCGCAAGGCCCTGATCGTCACGGATGTGGGCCTCGCCAAGGCAGGAGTGGCCAGTCAGGTCGCCGGGCTGCTGGTGGAGCAGGGCATCGACTCGGTCGTGTACGACGGTGCCCGCCCCAACCCGACCATCGCCAATGTCGAGAACGGTCTTGCCTTGTTGCAGGAGCGCCAGTGCGATTTCGTCATCTCGCTGGGCGGCGGCTCGCCCCACGACTGCGCAAAAGGCATTGCCCTGTGCGCGAGCAATGGAGGGCATATCAGCGACTATGAAGGCGTCGACCGTTCGGCAAAACCGCAGTTGCCGCTGATTGCCATCAATACCACCGCCGGAACCGCAAGTGAAATGACCCGCTTCTGCATCATCACCGACGAAGCCCGGCACGTAAAAATGGCGATCATCGACCGCAACGTCACGCCGCTGCTGTCGGTGAATGACCCCGACATGATGGTCGCCATGCCCAAATCGCTGACCGCCGCCACCGGTATGGATGCTTTGACTCACGCAATCGAAGCCTATGTCTCCACGGCTGCCAACCCGATCACTGATGCCTGCGCGTTGCAGGCCATGGCGCTGATCGCCAACAATTTGCGCGACGCATTTAACAACGGGGCAAACATCACTGCTCGCGAGAACATGGCCTATGCCCAGTTCCTGGCCGGCATGGCGTTCAATAACGCCTCACTGGGTTACGTGCATGCCATGGCGCACCAGCTGGGCGGCTTTTATGATTTGCCTCACGGTGTGTGCAACGCGGTACTGCTGCCACATGTGCAGCGCTTCAACGCCAGCGTCAGCGCTGCACGCCTGACCGACGTTGCACACGCCATGGGCAGCAATATCCGTGGGCTCTCTCCGGAAGAAGGCGCCCAGGCGGCCATCGACGCCATTCGTGCATTGTCAGCTGCCGTGGAAATCCCGGCAGGCCTTGCTACGCTGGGCGTCAAGGAAGAAGACTTCCCGATGCTGGCCACCAATGCCCTGAAAGATGCCTGTGGCCTGACCAATCCGCGTCCTGCCGATCTTGAGCAGATTCAGGATATATTTCGCCAGGCACTTTAATTCTTTCTGCAAAAAGGCTCGCAATGGACATGCTTCGGCCCTACACCCTCGCAGATCGTGAGCGTTGTCTGGATATCTTCGACACCAACGTCCCACGCTACTTTGATCCAGTGGAGCGCAAGCAATTTGCCAGCTTTCTGATGGCTCCGCTGGGCCAGTACTTTGTCGCCGAGCGTGACGGCGAGGTTGTTGCCTGTGGTGGCTATCTGGTGTTGTCAGACCCGGAAGTGGCAGAGCTGACCTGGGGCATGGTCATCAGCGATCGCCACGGCAGCGGCCTTGGCAGATTTCTGACCGAGGCCCGGCTGCAGCGCATGCGGTCTTTACCGGGCGTCACCCGAGCCTTTATCGATACCAGTCAGCATGTTCAGGGGTTCTACTCGAACCTGGGCTTTGCTGTTGTTTCGGTCGATGTCGACGGGCATGGGCGCGGGATTGACAGCGTCAGGATGGAGCGAGAGGTTTTCGTGAGCGAGGGTGCCTGAACGGCGGCTGACCAGCACCATGGAAGCGGAGCAGGCCAGGCCGAAGTCCGTTTAGCATTCAGATTGTCCTCGCGATTCCCGCGAGCATGACGGGAAGCTCAACCGATGACGCCCCTGCGTTCTCTTTTGCAAAGCGGCTATCTGAAGATCGCTGCCACTCTGGTTCTGCTCCTGTCAGGAGCGCAATGCTTGCGCGCAGCAGACATACCTGATGGCTTTGCCAAGGGCGTGACCGGCGGAGGCTCCGCTGCTGCCGTGCATCCCTCCACGCTGGATGAACTTCGATCAGCGCTCTGCTCGTCTCATGACTCACACGGGGTCTGCACCGATGACACACCGCGAGTGATTGTACTGGACCGCACGTTCGACTTCCGCACGAGCGTGATTGCCAACGGCAATACAACAACCACTGAGCCTGGCTGCGTCGTGAAACCTTGCCCGCAGGGGGGTGAGCAGCTTGCACTGAGTGGTGCGAACAACTTCTGCCAATCAAGGCCGCCCGTTATGGTGACCTACGATAACGCGGGGCTGAAACCACTGAAAGTCGGCTCCAACAAGACATTGATCGGGCTTGGCGACAAGGCAGGCATTCAGGGCGCTGGGCTGTTCATTGGCGACGGCGCGCATAACGTGATCGTTCGCAACCTGACGCTTTCGGATATCAATCCACGTGTCGTATGGGGTGGCGATGCGCTGACCCTGAACAAGACTGATGGCGTCTGGATCGATCACAATACCTTCGCGCGGATCGGCAGACAGATGATTGTTACGGGCTGGGGCTCTGCGTCACACATCACCATTTCCAGCAATGAGTTCGACGGCCGAACGCCTTACTCGTCTACCTGCGATGGCCATCATTACTGGGTATGGCTGTTCCTCGGCAGTCAGGACACGCTGACGCTGTCGAGAAACTACGTACACGATACCTCCGGCAGAGCACCGCATTCAGGCGGTATGAACAATGCGCAGGTTCGTGCCCAACTGGTCAACAACGTCTTTCAGCGTATGACCTACCAAGGCGCAATCATGTCGCGGACCTCATCCTCACAGCTGCTGGTCGAGGGAAACGACTTCGAGACCGTAGCCCACCCACTGTTCAACGATACGGATCAGCCAGGTACGGCATTCGCCTTGTTCGATCCGGTTTCAGCGGCTGCAAACAACGTGTGCATGAGCGTGATCGGCAGGCCTTGTGTGGCGAATCGGCAACAGGATAGCGGCGACGACTATCGCCCGCAGGACGCTTCTGCCTTGCAGGCGTTCCGCGAGTATCGGCAGTACCTGGTGGTGCCGGTTTCGGCGCAAGAAGCCAAGGCGCGGGTGCCGGGAGAGGCGGGGGTGGGTAAGGCCAATGCCGGTCTGCTGCAATGACTTCGATGTTTGAGTTGCACTCACCTGTACCCAATCGTTTTACTATCACGCAACACCGCGCCTTGTAACACCTTAAAAGGCCCGATCAGTGAGTCAGGGGAAGTCATTTTGATGGATCAAGAAAGCATCGTCCGGTACTGGCATGCGGTCGAGTTGTTGCAACCACAATCAGCACCAAAGCTGAAAAAACGCGCTAATCGATACGAAGCGTTTATCCATGACACGTCAATTCAGCGCCCGCTGCTTCCGTGGACCCCGGAAAGTATCGTCAGTCAACAGGAGCTGCCCAAGAAGCGCATATGGAGCCACACGCTCTATGCTCATCTTTACGACAGCCGTCTCGTTGCCGAGAAGCTCGATGTGATGTACGGCGCCGATCAGGGCTACCAGGAGCCCGGGTTTCGCGAGTCAGCCGTGTTTGCGGCAAAGTTCACGATGGCGGGCCGACTTGTCGATGACAGCTTCGTGCTTTCGAGTGAAGCGTGGTTTCTCGGGCGGGTGTTGACCGGCAAGGACTGGACCAGAGGGTTCGAGACCGACCAAAAGACCGTCAGGGAGCGTGCTAACAGCCTGTTCGAAGGTGAGGTATCAAGCGCAGACTTGCGCGAACTGACTCACTGGACCCTCGAGTTCCTGGGGCTGGGGGACTTTTTTGGGGAGATGGACCGCCATCGTTTTCGCTTTCGCTCACAACCCGTCAAGCCCGACAAACCGGAGTCGGAAGACGATCCGTTGAACAGCTTTTTGCTGGACGATCTTGCCGATGTCGCCGATGCGATCTCCAGAGGGGTGAAAAGCGAACCACTGGACCAGTACCTGCGCCATCATGATCCCGAGCTTCGCCTGCATGTGGACGATAAGTCTGCATCGCTGCCGCTGATGACGCGACTGATGCCGGATGCCTACGCCAGTAGCTGTTGGCCCACCGAGCACCATTTGGGCCTGGTGCATTCCCAGCAGCTGGCGGTCAACACAATCCAGTCCACCCTTGCCGATGGTCAAGGATTGCTTGGCGTCAACGGCCCACCTGGAACGGGCAAGACGACGCTGTTGCGCGACCTTATTGCAGCGATTATCACCAGCCGCGCCGATGCGTTTGCCAAGCTACGCCGTGCTTCCGATGCATTCGCAAGCGACGGACGCGAAGCTGCCAACGACGGTGGCAGGCAGCAATATGGTTTCAAGCTCAACCCGGCACTGTATGGCTTCGAAATCGTGGTCGCTTCATCCAACAACGGTGCCGTGGAAAATGTGACACTGGAACTGCCGCAGAGAGACAAGATTGATGAAAGTTGGCTGCCAGAAGCAGAGTACTTTCCCGAACTTGGGGAGCTGGTCTCGGATAAACCTGCATGGGGACTGATTTCCGGTGCATTGGGGAGTAAGGCGCGTCGCAACAAATTCGTGGATCGTTACTTCTATGGTCAGCGCCCGTTTGGCAGCGAAGACAAGGCTGCGGCGCAGGTAGAAGACGAGACGGAGGTCGACCCTGACGAAGAAGTCGACAACATCGTGGAAGCACTCTTTTCGGCCTCCTCTGCCGAGATGGAAGACGCTGACGACAGCGAGAGCCAGAGCGAAGATGCTCCACCCGAGGAAGAGAAGGGCCCGAAGGGATTTTGGGGGTGGCTCAATGTGAGTGCCGAGGTGAATGCGGTCCGCTCTCCAGAGCAACGTCAAGCGTTGTGGCAGCAAGCAGTCTCTGACTACGAGGCGGTCAAGGCGCAAGAACGCAAAGCATGCCGTGACGCCAGTCGGATTCGTGAGTTGATCTTGGCCATCCTCGAGGCCAGGAAGAAGATTGCCGAAGACTCCGAAAAACTCAGGTCATTCGAACAGTCGCTGATTGAGGTAGCCAATGAACTCTCGCGCCTGGATAACGAGGAAGGTGGTCCCGCCAATACGGCACTGAAGAAGTGTCTTGACGCGCTTGGGATGCTCCCACCCAGACCCGGTTTCTGGTCAAATGTAGTCAGCCTGGGAAATGCTCGACGCGACTGGAATGCCGCTCGAGCACTGCTGGAAAGCCAACGTGACGTTGCCAAGGCCGAGTTCGCGCGGATCGCACGCCTTACTCAACAACTCGATATCGATAAGGTCCAGGCGGAAAGAAAAATCACTGACGTGCACCGAGTGCTTCAGGGATCGCAGCAGCAGGACCAAACGCTTACGCGCGATGCCTGGGAACTGGCAACCACTCATCAGGCTGACCATTTACTTGCTTGGTTAAAAGACAACGCTATCGGGGATGGGGATGCCATTGAACTGGCCGAACCCTGGCGCATTGAAGGCTGGCGGAAGGCACGTGCGCGGGTTTTCATCCAGGCACTGAAGCTCCACCAGACGTTCTTCGAGCTTGAGGCGTCAAGACTGCGTTCCAATTTATTCATGATCAATAGTCTGCTGACCGGTTCGCGTTTCCAAGGGTTGTCGCGCGATGCAATCCGTTCGGCGTGGGCTTCTTTGTTCATGGTCGTTCCGGTGTTGAGCAGCACCTTCGCATCATTCGCCCGTTCGTTTGGCTCGCTGGGTGCCAGTGAGATTGGCTGGTTACTCGTGGATGAGGCAGGTCAGGCCGCTCCGCAACAGGCAGTCGGCGCACTGTGGCGGTCCCGACGCGCGTTGCTGGTGGGGGACCCGCTGCAACTCAAGCCCATCGTTACCGTATCCGATGCGGTGCTGGAGCACATGCGTACACGTTACGGGGTTGATGCGCACTGGATTCCCAATCAAAAATCCGCACAGGTGCTGGCTGACGAAGCCACTCCTTGGGGACGCATGGCCGGGCCTGCCGGCGGCAAGACGTGGGTAGGATTGCCACTGGTCGTGCATCGCCGCTGCGACAAGCCTATGTATGCACTCGCCAACCGTATCGCCTACGACGGAGCAATGGTGTATGGAACGATTGCACCGCGCGCCGAGAAAGAAACCCTCGCCAGTCTGCCGACAGGGTGGATACATGTCAGTGGGTCTTCCGAAGGAAATTGGGTGCCTGCGGAAGGCCAGGTCTTACGCGACCTGCTCAAGCGGCTGCATGGCGATGGCGTAGAGGCGAAAGATATTTCGGTCATCACGCCTTTCAAGGCTGCGCAGCAAAACCTCAAGCGCATACTCCGAAGTAAGCTAGTGTCGGGCACGATCCACACGATGCAAGGCAAGGAAGCATCGATCGTCATCGTCGTATTGGGCGGCAACACTGCCGGAGCGGGTGCTCGCAACTGGGCTGTTTCAGAACCTAACCTGCTGAACGTGGCGGCGACGCGTGCCAAGCGACGCCTCTATGTGATTGGCGACAGAAACGACTGGAAGCACCGGCAATTGTTCTGTGACGTCATGGATCTGCTTCCGCTTCAGGATATCCGAGCACACCAGTAATGGGCTTTACGCATGAATGCCCCGCGCCACCAGATGCAATGCTGCAGCGTTCGCTGAGCGGAGATCAGTGGTTTGGGTGGATGTGTGAGTTTGTCTTGACCCGATTGAACGCGATAGCGAGCCGGGACAGCGATGAGAAGGACGTAGATTCCGCTCGAACGGCGGGGGAGATTGTCGCTGCGTCACGTCGCAGGAGGACTGCTTGACTATCTCGCCGTTTCTCAATGGATTTCAGTAAATCGATGGGGCATGAGAACGGTGGAGCGGGTAGAGGGAATCGAACCCTTATTGGACAGCATTATTCGAATCTGTGTATCTGTGTATCTGTGTATCTGTGTATCTGTGTATCTGTGTATCTGTGTATCTGTGTATCTGTGTAGGTATTGCCCCGGATCAGGCCGAACAACAACGTGAACAGCGGCGCCACAGCATCATCCAACCCAGCCAATTTTTTACACAGCCAGAGATGCTGCCGAGCAGGACGCAGTAAGGGGGGAGGCATAGTGACAGCCCGGCGGGCGGCCTGCCCGCCTGCCCAGCCAGAACGCTTCCTCCAGCCTCCTCCAGCTGTATTTCATCGGTTCCAGGAAACACCGCCTTAAGTCGCAAGAAAGCATGCCGACAACCTCATCAGCAATAAGTTGACGGCCTTCGACCGCGTCCTGGCGTACCTTCTCGAAGAGCAACACGATCGTCAAGATCAAGGCGGAGCAAACGCGTGAAGGTCATGACGCCAGTTTTCAAAACCGGCTCGGCGGCTTGAACTTGTCACCGATCTATACCCGATTCTTGCGTCATTGACTTGGCCAGGCATGCCTTGCCCCGGAGTTTCTACATGTGTTCAATGTGTGACGCGCTCACCCAACTTTGGGCCGAAGGAGCGACCGGCCAGGGTGCGGCCAAACAGACAGTCACCAGCCAAGCGATGCTTGAGCACCTGACGCTTGACCAGCAAGCCAACTACCTTACTGATGGCTATTGGCACGACGCTTATGGCGATTCCCAGCACCATTTTGACGTGCACGCCGGAGGGTCGCTCACTGTCAACCTGGCAAGTTTGAGCGCAAGCGCTCAGGCTGTTGCTCGATATGCGCTGCAAACCTGGACTAATGCCAGCGGCCTAAACTTTGTGGAAACCACTGCTGCCGCTGCGATCAATTTCAGCGAACAAAAAAGCGGTGCGTACAGCAACTCCAATTATGCAGGCAGCATCATCTCGAACAGCAGCGTCAACATCGCTTCCGATTGGGTGAAATACGGTTTGTATTATCAGCAAACCTACATTCATGAAATCGGCCACGCGCTGGGGTTGGGCCATGCGGGCAATTACAACGGGAGCGCGACCTTCCCCAACAATGCCTTCTATCAAGAGGACAGCTGGAAATACTCGGTGATGTCCTACTTCAGTCAGGACGAGAATACGTATTCCAACGCCTCTTTCGGCTATGTCGCTACCCCCATGCTGGCAGACATCGTAGCCATCCAGTCACTGTACGGCACCGCCGTTACCCGCACAGGTGACAATACCTACAGTTTCAACAAGACTTCCATCAACACCGGAACCGACTTCGTGCCTGGCCTGGTGGCCACGATCTATGATTCGGGCGGCAACGACACGATCAACGTCAGCACCTATGTCGGTGCTCAGACAGTCGATCTGAGAAGTGAAGCTTTTTCCAGCCTATACGGCGGTCTATCGAATATTGCAATCGCGCGCGGTACGGTTATCGAGAACGCCATAACTGGTGCGGGCGCAGATACGCTGATAGGCAACGCCAGTGACAACTTTCTAAATGCAAACGCGGGCAATGACCAGTTGCAAGGCGGCGATGGCAATGATCGGCTGATGGGGGGGGCGGGTTCGGACGTGCTCAATGGTGGCAACGGCATCGACACCGCCTTGTATACCGAGGCAGGTGCTCGCTACTTTGCAACCTACGATGCTGCGCTGGTGAGGAATGCCACCCTCAGCGTTCATGATGCGCAAACGTCCGACGTGGACACACTTTCAAGCGTCGAAAAGCTGGCTTTCAGCGACCGCAATGCCAATCTTGACGAACTGCTCATGGCTTTTCGCAGCCGGTATGGCGCCTTCAACGCCGATAGTGACGCCACTGTTTCGTTGAGTTTTAGCATGGATATTCATCACATCGCGCTCACCGAGGATCAGGCTGACGTTGCCAGGCTCTACTCACTGTTCGGTCGGACGCCCGATTATCAGGGTTTGAATCACTGGCTGACGCAGCAGGCGATGGGCAGTTCGGATGTAGAGATTCGCGATGCCTTTCTGAATTCCACTGAAGCGATGCAGCACTACAGCGGGCTTGGTGATCGGGACTTTGTCCTTGATCTCTATCAGACCGTATTGCATCGCACAGGCGAAGAATCCGGTGTGTCGTTCTGGAGTACTCTGCTGCAGGCGGGTGGGAGTCGAGCAACGGTCGCTGATGGCTTCCTGAATTCGCGCGAGAGCCGTGACCTCTCGGAAGGCGAGACGGGGTTCATCAGGATTGTGGCTCATAACGCCTGGAACAATCTGGATGTGGTGGTGGGCAAGGGCGTGGCCACCGGCACGGCTGGTGATGATCAGATCAGTGAGCAGGAAGTCAGCCTTGACAGCAATGCGGTTTCGCATCTGGCCGGCAAGGCCGGTATAGACACCTTTATTTTCAACGACGCTGCATCCTCCTACACGATCAGCGCGCTCGATACCGACACTCTATCAGTCAGTCGTTCCACGGGAGCTGCGGCGAAATTCGAACTGAGTGGCTTCAATGTGCTCGATTTCGCAGATCGCGAACTGTTCGTTCTCGACTCGGCGCAGGCAAGCATTGGTCGTCTGTATACCATTTTGGGTCGTGCTCCCGATATCGAAGGCCTGAAGTCCTGGCTGTCCCAGGGCGCCGCAGGCGAAACCGGTGCCCAGGTTGCGGGTGGTTTTGTGCAATCTGTCGAATTTTCCCAAAGCCTGCCCGACGCCAGCAATGCAGTCTTTGTCGAAAAGCTGTATCACAATGTCCTGGGCAGAGGCAGCGACGCTGGCGGCCTTGCCCATTGGGTCCACTCGCTGGACGTAGGCACAAGCCGTGGACAGGTCGCATTCAATATCGCCAACTCCGCGGAGTCTGCTGCACTGACTCAAGGCGATGCCGGCTTCATTCACTTGGTAGGGCATGCTGACTGGGTTTGACTTCGCGATGCCTGCAAACCTTCCGTACGCGGGGATTGCAGACCACTTGGGGATTTCTCTCTCCGCTTCTAAACGCGTCGGGCTGAGCGAGGCATTGGAGAAGGAGATTTCGTCGATTGAGTTGTACCCTGACGTTGTCCGGGCGATCGTTGAGCTTCAAAACTCAGACATCCTGGCAGGGGGGTATTGAGTGATCGAAGGGGACGCGCGGGTCAGACAGGACGCCGTCTCGAGGGAGTCGACGGTGCATCAAATTTTGGGGATTCCGGAAGAACTAATGGTGGGGCGGCGAGAAGGTATTGATTGCCTTAGGCGCTAGGGCGAAATTGCTTGGGATGCCCGTAATCATTGGCTGAAAGATGGAGCGGGTAGAGGGAATCGAACCCTCAACTAAAGCTTGGGAAGCTTTCGTTTTACCACTAAACTATACCCGCTCTGATAGCTGCTCTGAGCGGCTGACTTTGTACCAGAACCCTGCCCTGATTTGAAGCGCTAATTTCACTGCGCAGCGCTTTGCCTCCTGATACTCACCCCGAAAACCAACCGCCAGATGATACTGCTGCGCAGCTGACGGTGGCTTCGTGTGCGGTTTTCAGAAGGTCAGGGACGGGTAGTCCTGAGCGCGGTTATGGGCGTTGCGTGGCGTCTGTGCCGGTTGCAGAAAATTCATCAGCACCTGTTTCGAGTCACGGCAGGCGGCCTTGTGTTCCATGTCCAGGAAGTGGCCGGTAGCGTCGATGGTGCTGAAGCAGCAGTCGCGCAGGTATCTGGAGAAGTGGGCGGCGTCGTTTGCGCAGGTGTATTCGTCCAGGGCTCCGTTGATGAACAGCACGGGGACGGTGATGTTCTTGCCTGCGGTCAGGTAATTGTCCGGGTCGAGCTCCAGGACTTGGCTGAAGTGGTAATGCATCTGGTCATACTCGTGAGCATCCAGGCTGCTGATATGACGGAAATTGAAGCGCTTGAACAACGCAGGCAGATGCTTGCCGACGGTGTTGTTGATCAAGTGGCCCATGTCATAACGGCTATGCGCGCCCAGGTGCGTGATGCCGTGACACAGGTAGTCATGCATCTTCTCGTTGATCACTGGGGAGAACGAACTGATTACCGCGCTTTCGATGCGTTTTGGCCGATGCGCCAGGGCAACCAGCGTGGCCGCGCCGCCCCATGAGAACGACAGCACGTGCTCGGCGTTGAAGTGATCGATCAGCTCCAGCAACAACTGGCCTTCTTCTTCCCGGGTCAGTGGCGCACCATGCAGGTTGTGCGGTTTGGATTTGCCTGAATAGGGCTGGTCGTAAAGCACCACGTTGAAGGTCGGGTAGAGGTTGCGGACGGTCTGGGTAAATGAAGCGGTGGTGGCCAATGAGCCGTTGACCAGAATGATGGTCTTGGCGGCGGCATCGGTGCGATAGAGTTCGGTATAAACCCGAAACTGTCCTTGTATGTCGAGCACTGCTTTTTCTGGCGACATAGGTGTCACTCCTGGCGTAGACAGGTATGCGTACCTATGACGTTGCACAAGTTTCGTGACAGACAGGCGATAGTCGATCAAAAGCCTGTGCCGATCCGACTAGCGTTTGTCAGGCGGCCATGACGTTCAAAACAGGTCGATTTCCCCGACGTTAAGCGCGCGGTAGCTGCCGGGGGGCAGGTCGTGGTCCAGCGCCAGCGCGCCGATGTTTTCCCGATGCAGGCGCAACACTTTGTTGTCGAAGTGGCCGAACATTCGTTTCACCTGATGATAGCGGCCTTCGACAATGCTCAGGCGCGCACTGCGCGGCCCCAACAAGGTCAATTGCGCCGGCTGTGTGGTGATGTTCTCGAATGCGAAATACAGGCCTTCGGCAAACTTCGCGGCGTAGCGCTCGTCGATCGGTTGCTCGGTCTCGACGTAATACACCTTGGGCATTTTGGTCTGTGGCTGAGTCAGTCGTCGCGACCATTGACCATCGTTGGTTATCAGCATCAGGCCGGTGGTGTTGAAGTCAAGCCGTCCGGCGATGTGCAGTTCGTGCTTGTCAGGCTCGTCCAGCAAGTCGAGCACGGTCGGATGCTGCGCATCGCTCGTCGCGCTGACACAGCCTTCGGGTTTGTGCAGCATGAAGTAGCGGGCAGCTTTGCCTGCCTGGAGGATTTCTTCGTCAAGCGCCACACAACTGAATTCGCGTACTTCGTGATGCGGGTCGCGGGTTGCCTGGCCGTCTACCTGCACTCGTCCGCTGGCCAGCGCCAGGCGCACTTGTTGACGATTGAAGCGTGGCAGGTTGCTGAGGAAACGATCAAGGCGCATGGCGATAACAGCGAGCGGAGTATGGGGTGCGCATCTTACTCTGTGGCCCGGCGTGCCTGTGGACCTGGCGCTGCATCTTCGATCCCGGCGCAGCGCGGGCACAGACAGGCCTTGTCGCGAAGGTTATCCGGCAGCGCTGCCAGCAATGCAGGGTCGATGCTTTGCGAAAAGCACCAGCAGGGCTGGTCCACGGTACGCGGATCGGCCAGGCTGCATTGGTTGCTGAAGCCGCACAAGGGGCACAGCGCGGTGTCAGGGGGGGCCGTTGTCATGTCGGAGGTAAATGCCGTGCTGGATGATCGGGGTGTTTGGTTCAGGCCATATTAGCAATCACCGAGCTCGCTGTCGGGGCATGATAGACGGGTGAACGGTTCATCAGCGCCGATATCGCCGCACACCGGCAGTGCACCAGCAATATTCTGTCGTAATGGATGCCTTGAATGGATAGGCTTTCGAACAGGTCGGCCAGCGATGGTGGGGGCATGCCAAAGCGATTGCGTACTGTCAGAACATCCATCGGCGTCGGCGGCAACCAGCCGCGCAAGGGCGACGCCCGCGAGTTGCCCACCACGCTTGCGATCTCGTCATAACTCTCGCTGGTCGCCGTCTGAAACTTGGACAGGCTGTAGTTCTTCAGTCTGCCGGGCAGCGAAGTGCCTGCTATCAGCTTGTTGGTGAGAAGCAGGGGTTCAAGCGGCGTGGGCTGCATCACGCTGTGCACTGCCGTGTTGGAACGTGCGAATGGCCGGGCATCCTTGTTGACGACCCGATGCAGTTTCGGGTCCACCAGTTCGTAGCCATGCGGCGCGTAGGTGCGAATCTCGGTGCCATTGGGGATCTTCACGGTTCGGGACCACGGCGTGTAGTACCCGTGGCTGCTGACCACCAGAGTGCGCGCCTGACCTCTGTCCGACGTCCATAAAAGGAACCTTCTACCCAGCTTCCAGGCATGGACCTGCAACAGGTTTGACGAGACGGCAGTGCTGACAGTCCAGCGTTTGAGCAGGGCGTCGGTGTGAAAGAACTTCTCCAGCCGGGTCTGGCGCGGTGTGACAAACTGCCTGCGCAACGGTCGTGTGCCGAACGCCCGGTCGAGCGTAATCGCTACGGTTTGGGAACTGCTCACGGCAGGTTTTACGATTCGGCTCAGTGAGCGCAGCATTCTTGGCGTGTGCGGAGCCAGTTGCAGCAAGCCCAGCGTTAGCGTGGCCAGCAGCGCCTGGTTTTTCTCTGCGTAACGGCTGCCCGGCAGATGCGTTGCGGTAATAGCCAGCGAGGTGATGCCAATCTCTGTCGCCAGGGAGGCGACAAGCGCAGGTGTCAGCAACAATGACATCGGCACCAGCAGCCGCTGTAATTGCTGAAGCCGGTCGGTCCAGTCCGCCAGTGTTACCTGCGTCGACGTGACGATCTGATCCTCTGCGTCATCCAGTGCGTTCTGCTTGAGCAGTTGGTGCAGAAAAGCGAATGGCGTGTCTTCCAGCCTTTTTTCACACAACGACTGGCTCATGGCCTGGCGCGTGTCAGGGTTGTAAAGCGCATCGGTCCAGGGGCGAAGGATGGAAACGGGCGGGTTGGGCACGTGTGTCCCGGCCCATAATTTGAGCAGGTAGTCCAGGCGCTGGTGATGGCGGCGGGGAACATAGCGCATGACCGTCTCACGCCATTCTGGATTGGCTGCTGCCCGGTTCAGATGCAGCTTCAGCGTCGTGTCATCTGCAAACTCGATGAACGCATCGGCATGTCCTGCCTGATAAAGCACGTTCGGCAAGCCAGGCTGCTCAAGTACCAGCAGGCCGGTGTATTGCTCCTGCATGCCGTCGGTCAACGCGCCTTGAACGAAAAAACCGAGTGACCGCCATTGATCGGGCGCAGCCGGCGCAAGGGTTTCCACGAGCAGATCGAAGGTGCCGCGCGTGAGGCTGCCGCGCTTCAGGCTGATCAGCGCCTGGCTGATGAACGTGGTTCTGAACGCCTGTTCTATGGGGGCTCTCTGCTGATCCCAGAAGTCGTGGATGCGCTGAGTCATCCAGGTCAGAAAGTCGAAAGCTCTGATGTAGTCCTCGATCGCCTGCGGGCTGATCTCCAGTACCTGACCCTGCTCACTGTCGCCCTGTCCGGTGGGGTCGAAAAAGACCACGGTACCGCCGCCGTGATCGTTGTAGCCAGCAGGATGATCGACTCGATAATTGCTCATCAGCGCCTCGCTCAGGCTGATCGGCCTCGGGTCGGGCGTGTGCACATACGTAGGCGGCAACCGGGGGTTGCCTAAGGGGTTGCTCGAATAGCCAGGTTGATAAGCAATGAACACCTGCTCGGGGTTGAGCGTCAGCGCGTGGTTTTCCTGCAGATAGTTCGCCATGACCTGGCCGGCCATTTTCGACGCAACCGGGATCTGCTCCAAAATGCTCGGCTGTGTCTGCCACAGGTCGGCTGCACCTGCCAGCGCCAGGCCGCGAGCGACTGGCCTGAGCAGGTCGAGCGTGCTGCGCGTGTGGCTGTCGGCAAGAAGCCCGGCGAACGAAGCCTGGGTCAGTGCGCTGAACAGGTCGCCTTCGATCAGTGGCGCCTCGACAACGATGCCGGCGTGCTGCTCAAGCGAAAGAAATACCTGGCCGTAGAGCCCTGAGGCGTTCATGGCCGTCAACAGCCGCTTGCTCATCTGGCGTGGATCATCGCTGATGTATTCGATGACGTTGCCCTTGGCACCCAGAATGTGAATGAAACAGTGCGACGTGGTTTTCGAGCTGATCTGAAATATCCCCGGCACCTGTTTGCCATTCAGCGTCAGGACCCGGACCTCGGATTTTTCACCTCGTCCGCTCATGCTGATCGTGTCGGTATCGACGGGAGACCGGTCAAGTCCCATGGCGTCCCGCGCCAGCCAATAACCGTCCCGGCTGATGTGCCTGTGGTTGAGCTGCCGAGCCAGGTTGTCAAGGAACGCCAGCCGCGACAAGGTGCGCCAGGTCGCCTCGTGGCGGGCTCTGAACGCCTCCAGTACGGCGTTGTAATTGCGTTTGAGCGGCAGCTCGCCGATCAGCTTGAACATTCGCGCCGTGGTCAGCGCTGGCGTGTCTTCGCACAGTGAAAAGTCGGCAAGGGGGCTACGAGACAGCGCCTGGAAATGCGCGGGGTCGAAGCTGGCCAGCGCTACATCGGTCAGCGACAGGCTGACGCTGTAATGCTCGTGTCCATTGTCGTCCACAGCAGGTCGGTCATCATCGCTGAAGGTGATTTGCAGTACGTCCGGGTCGAGTGCCTTGCCGCTCTGCTGCCTGAGCAGCGTGGTCAGGTGCTGGCGAACGTAATCCTGTCGGGTCGGTGGAAAGTCCATGTCCAGTTGGCAGGCTTTCAGGAGCAATGTCGAGTCGGCAATCAGCCGGAAACCTGCGCTGCTACGCATGGCTCTGAGTTGACGTTCGATGTGTGGCGCGGCGTCTTCCGGCTCGCTTTCTTCGGCTATCGCAGGCAACGGCGTCGGTTCGGGCGCTGAAAAGCCGTCCGGCAGGATAAACGGCGCCGACGCGTTCAACGTGTCGTGCCTGCTATTGCTGTGCTCGGGGCGCAGAATGCTGGTTTGTTCCAGCAGCAAAGAGGACGGGTGAAACAGTGTGTCCTGACGAAGCGGACTCCAGATGGGATTCATGACGTGCGGTCAAAATGAATGAATGCCCATTATTTCGGGAAGCGCGACGTGGAAGGTCATAACTATGTAGTGCGACTGCTCATCGCGTTGAAAGAGCGAGGCGGCACGTCTGAGCATGCCGCCTTTATGCTTAATGCTGTTGCTGCACGTGCGCGCGCCAGCCACCGAGAGGGCTGATGTCGCGGGCACCCTCCAGACCATAGGCTTCGCAGATGAAACCGGTCTCCCAGCGACCGTCGGCCAATTGCACTTTGCCCAGCCCGAGCGGTGCCGGAATGCCGGTCAGAAACGACCCCAACTCGATACTTGGCAACTCCCAGACCTCCACGTCGATGGCTACGCCGTGTTCGGCCACCCGCACCATGCCAGGCCGGAAGGGCGGACCACCGGCCAGCGCATACAACCGATAGTCGGCCGAGCTTTGCGTGGTTTCCAGCAGGCGGGCCCCGCGTTGCCTGAGCTGCCAGTTCAAGGCCAGCCCGTCCAGATGGGCACCGCAGACCACCAGCCGCGCCATATCGTTGCGCGCAGTGGTCTGCGGCACAGTCAGCCGAGGTGATTCGCCGCCAATCAAGGGCAGGGCGGTTTGCCGCTGCAAGGCGTCGGCCAGACTGAGCAGGTACTGATCGGTGAATGCCCGTCCGAACAACGTCACGCCCCACGGCAGACCGTTGCCCATGAAAGCGCTGGGCACGGCGACGGCGGCGTAATCGAGCAGGTTGACGAAGTTCGTGTAGTAACCCAGCTCCGAATTGCGCAACACCGGCTCGGCCGCCAGCTCTGCCAATGTCACCGGGCGGCCGATGCTTGGCGTCACCACGCACTCCAGCCTTTCAAGTGCCCGATCGCACGCTGCCTTGAGCACTTGCAGGCGGTATTGCGCGCGAAACGTATCGACTCCACTGACCTGGGGAGCCTTGGCCAGCACGTCGCGGATCACCGGCAATACCGCGTCAGGGTGTTCTTCCATTAACTGCCCGGCGACGCTGTAGCGTTCGGCCACCCACGGCCCCTCGTACAACAACCGCGCCGCTTCGAGAAACGGTGACAGGTCCACCGTGACCGCTTCGCCACCCAGCGCGGTAAGGTGGTCGATGGCAGCGTTGAACAGCCTCGGCCCTTCGGTACAGCCGAAGAACTGCAGGTCCTCGGCGCGGGGTACTCCGAAGCGAAACGGGCGAGGTGCGCCAAAAGCCGAGGCGTCGTTCCACAGCGGGTTGCGACGACTGTACTCGTCGCGCGGATCAAATGTGGCGATCAGCGCCAATAGCTCGCTGGCTTCCCGTGCTGTGGCGGTGAAGGTCGAGACACAATCCTGCGTGCGGCATGCGGGCACCACGCCTGCCGTGGAAATCAGCCCCTTGCTGGCTTTCATCCCCACCAGGTTGTTCAGGGCCGCAGGCACCCGGCCCGAGCCCGCCGTATCGGTGCCCAGCGAGAAACTGCTGACGCCCAGCGCCACGGCCAGCGACGAGCCGGCGCTCGAGCCGCCGGACGGGTACTCGTTCAACACGCTGTTAGGACAGGCGCCATAGGGCGAGCGGCTGCCGTTCAAGCCCGTGGCGAACTGGTCCAGATTGGTCTTGCCCATGGGCACTGCGCCCAGCGCGATCAGTTGCGTGACGACGCTTGCCGAGTGTTCGGGTGAGTAGGCATAGTCCGGGCAGGCCGCGGTGGTTGGAATGGCCGCCAGATCAATATTGTCCTTGATCGCGAAGGGCACGCCGAACAGCGGCAGGTCGCTGGGATCACGATCGTCCAGCGCGGCCAGGTAAGGCTCGAGTTCAGCTGCGCTGAGCAGGTGGATGAACAGGTGATAATCGCTGTTCAGCCGTGCGGCCTTTTCGCGCAGCGCCAGGATCAGCTGGCGCGGTGATATCCGGCCGGACTGGTAGGCCGCGCGGACGGTGTCCAGGCGCAGGTCATTGAGCAGTGCTGTGTCGTTCATGACGGGATTCCCTCGAAAGTAAAAAGTCGGTCGATTCAGTCTGCGGCCAGCACCACGACCCGCTGCCCTGCGCGTACTGCCGAGCCGGGTTGCACCCTGACGTCCTGCACCACGCCGGCGATCGGGGCGAGCAGGGGGATTTCCATTTTCATCGACTCCAGAATCACCAGCACATCGCCCGCTTCCACGCGGTCGCCCGGTTGCACCTGGACTTGCCAGAGATTGCCGGCGATGTGGCTGTCGACGCCTTGCTGACCGGGTTGCAGAGGCTGTGCTTCAGTGTTCGGCGCCACGCCTTCATCGCTCTCAAAATCGGCCTGCCCGTTGGCGATCCAGCGTTCGCGCTCGGCGTTGAAGGCGGCGTTTTGCTGGGCGCGGAATGCCGTAATACCTTCGGCTTCGCGGCTCAGGAAGGCCTGGTAGTCAGTCAGATTCAGGGTGCTGTGTTCGATGTTCAGGGCGAAGCGACCCAGCGGGAAGTCGCGGCGGATACGCAACAGTTCGTCGGCGCTGACCGGGTAGAAACGGATCTGATCGAAGAAGCGCAACAGCCATGGTTTGCCCTCGAAGGCGGCGACGTCGCGATAGCGATTCCACATCTGCAGCGTGCGGCCGACGAACTGATAACCGCCGGGGCCTTCCATGCCGTACACGCACATGTAGGCGCCGCCGATGCCCACCGAATTCTCGGCGGTCCAGGTGCGTGCCGGGTTGTACTTGGTAGTGACCAGCCGGTGCCGCGGATCCAGTGGCGTGGCCACCGGTGCGCCGAGGTACACATCGCCCAGCCCCATGACCAGATAACTGGCGTCGAACACCGTGCGCTGTACTTCATCGAGGTTGGGCAGATCATTGATGCGGCGGATGAACTCCAGATTGCTCGGGCACCAGGGGGCGTCCTTGCGCACGGTGGTCATGTATTTTTCGATGGCCAGTTGGCAGGCCGGGTCATCCCAGGACAGTGGCAGATGGACGATGCGCGAGGCCACTTGCAGGTCTTTCGCGGCGCACACGGCATCCCATTCTCCGGCGACGATGTCGAGCAGTTGCCGAAGCGGCAGTTGTTCGGGGCGGTAATGGACTTGCAGTGAGCGAATGCCCGGCGTCAGATCGATCACCCCCGCCAGCGCCTTGGCCTCCAGCGCAAGCATCAAGGCATGGCCGCGCAGACGCAGCACCAGATCCAGCTCCGGCGCCCCGATTTCCAGGAGCAGATGGGTATCGCCGGACAGGCGCGCAACCAGGCGTTTATCGTCCTGACCGATGTCGAGAATGATCGGGGAGGGCAGATCCTCTATGCGGACAACTTCGCTCCCACAGGAGTTTGCGGTGCCTTGTGGGAGCGAGCTTGCTCGCGAAGAGGTCGGTACAGTCGATGGGTTTTCTGCGTCTGGAATATAGCCTTCGCGAACAAGTTCGCTCCCACGGGAGTTTGCGATGCCTTGTGGGAGCGACCTTGCTCGCGAAGAGGGCGTTGCAGTCGATGGATTTACTGCGTCTGGAATATAGCCTTCGCGAACAAGTTCGCTCCTACGGGAGTTTGCGGTGCCTTGTGGGAGCGAGCTTGCTCGCGAAGAGGACGGTACAGCCGATGTATTTTCTGGGTCAGGAATATAGCCTTCGCGAGCAAGCTCGCTCCCACGGGAGTTTGCGGTACTCTGTGGGAGCGAGCTTGCTCGCGAAGAGGTCGGTACAGTCGATGGGTTTTCTGTGTGTGGAATATAGCTTTCGCGAGCAAGCTCGCTCCCACGGGTGTTTTTCCAGTGAGATGTTGAGTTCATCGCTGTATGACAAGCCTCGACGCTTACCGGAGTGAATCGGACCCTGTCGCCAGCCTTCAATTGCCCTAGCTGCCACAGGTCCGCTTCGATGATGGTCACCGGGCATACGAATCCGCCCAGGCTGGGTCCATCCGGGCCCAGGATTACCGGCATGTCGCCGGTGAAATCCACCGCGCCTATCGCATAGGGGTTGTCGTGAATGTTGGACGGGTGCAACCCCGCCTCACCACCATCTGCACGCACCCATTCGGGTTTGGGGCCGATCAGACGTACGCCGGTGCGGCTGGAGTTGAAATGCACTTCCCAGTCGGTCGCAAAAAACCTCTCGATGTACGCTTCGGTGAAGTATTCCGGGGCCGCATGCGGGCCGTAAATGACCCTCATCCGGCGGATATCTGTCAGCGCTTCAAGGGCTTCATCGGCAATCCGTTGTCCCGCACTGCGTTCCACCAGAGGCGCGATGTGCAGCACATCGCCGGCCCTCAGCGCGCGACCTCCGTGACCGCCGAACTGGCCGAGGGTAAAGGTACTTTTGCTGCCCAGATAATCCGGCACGTCGAGCCCACCGCGCACGCACAGGTAGCTGCGTACACCGGCACCTGCGATGGTGCCCAGCGACAACGTCGACCCGGCGTGCACCAGAAGCGCGGTATTCATGGCACAGGATTGGCCATCGACGGTGATCGGGATATGCGCACCGGTCACTGCGACCACCGCATCGGTGTTGAAGCGCAGTAGCGGCCCACTCATGGTGATTTCCAGCGCGGCGCATCCTTCCGGGTTGCCCAGCAGGCCATTGCCCTGGCGCAACGCGCGGCTGTCCATCGGACCGGATGGCGGTACGCCGACCGCCCAGTAGCCCAGTCGTCCCGGATAATCCTGAACGCTGGTCTGCGTGCCGCCGCTCAACACCTCGAAGGTGTCAGCGTGATACACCAGACCTTCCAGGCAGCGGGTCCACGGCTGGCCACTGGCGAACGGCGCGTCGGCAATGATCTGGCGCAGATAGTCGCGATTGGTTTCCACACCGTACAGACGCGTTTCGTTCAGCGCATCGATCAGTCCGGCGCTGGCGTCCTCGCGGGTCGGTGCCCAACGGATCAGCTTGGCGATCATCGGGTCGAAGTACGGCGGTATCTCGCAGCCGGCCTCGACCCAAGTGTCGATACGTAGCGTCCGGCCATCGGCAGGCGGGAAATCAGCCGCAGTCAGCAAGCCAGGGCAAGGCTGAAAGTCACGCCCCGGATCTTCCGCGTACAGCCGCGCCTGAATCGCATGGCCAACCGGTTTCAGGCCGGCCTGCAACTGATCCAGCGGCGGTAGATCACCGGCAGCCAGTTGCACCATCCAGCTGACCAGATCCACGCCCCAGACCTGCTCGGTGACGCCGTGCTCGACCTGCAAGCGTGTGTTCACTTCCAGAAAATAGAAGCGCTGATCGTCACTGTCGAAGACGAACTCGACCGTCCCGGCGCTGCGATAATTGACTGCCCTGGCGAGTTTGACAGCCGCTGCGCAGAGTTCTTCGGCCATGCCGTGCGGCAGGTTCGGGGCCGGGGTTTCTTCCAGTACTTTCTGATTGCGCCGCTGTACCGAGCAGTCGCGAACGCCGAGCGCCAGCACCTCGCCCTGGCCGTCACCGAACACCTGTACTTCCAGATGGCGCGCGCGCTGGATGTATTTCTCGATGAACACACCCGCGTCGCTGAAATTGTTCTGGCCAAGGCGCTTCACCGCCTCGAACGAGTCGGCCAGTTCTTCAGCGCTGCGGCACACTCGCATGCCGATCCCGCCACCGCCTGCAGTGCTCTTGAGCATGACCGGATAGCCGATGGTACGGGCCGCCGCGATGGCTGATTCAAGGCTGTCGAGCAGTTCGGTGCCTTCGAGCATGGGCACGCCATGCTGTCTGGCCAGTGCGCGAGCAGTGTGCTTGAGGCCGAATACGCGCAGTTGCTCGGGCGTTGGCCCGACGAAGGCGATACCGGCGTCTTCGCAGGCTTGAGCGAACGCGGCGTTTTCGGAGAGGAACCCGTAGCCGGGATGAATGGCTTTGGCGCCGCTGGCTTTGGCAATGGCGAGGATCTTGTCCACCGCCAGATAGGTTCCGGCTGCGCCACCTTCGCCCAGGCTGTGGGCTTCGTCGGCCTGCATCAGGTGCAGGCTGGCAGCGTCGGCTTCGGAATACACCGCCACGCCCTTGACCTGCAAGGTACGCAGGGTCCGCAGGATGCGGCAGGCAATGGCGCCACGGTTGGCGATCAGCAGTTTGTCGAACATGGCATAACCCCGGAAACCCAGTCGCGCTCGGTTTCGTGATGGGAAGCGGGCCGTCCCGCTATTGATCAATCTACGCAACGGTCGTCCGTTGCTGAGGGCAGGTGCCGGGTCAGTCGCGAATCAACAGCTGCGCAGGCGTCGGGTTGTAGCCATTGCAGGGGTTGTTGAGCTGCGGACAGTTGGAAATCAGCACGATCACGTCCATTTCAGCGCGCAGCTCGACGTATTTGCCGGGCGCGGAAATACCGTCTTCGAAGGTCAGGCCGCCTTCGGCTGTCACCGGTACGTTCATGAAGAAATTGATGTTGGGGCCGATGTCGGCCTTGCTCAGGCGGCCGTCATGCACACAGGCGCGCAGGTAGTTGTCGCGGCAGCTGTGCATGTAGCGCTTTTCCAGGGCGTAGCGCACGGTGTTGCTCTCTTGCGCGCACGCGCCACCGAGTGTGTCGTGGCGACCGCAGGTGTCATCGACAATGGTCAGCATCGGCTGGCCGAGGTTGGAAAACAGCACGCTGCCGGTGGTCAGGTACACGCTGTTCTGGCGGCGCAGGGTGCGCTGCACATCGTAGCGCTCACGCGGGTTGCTCAGGCTGAAAAACAGCGTGTCGACGGCCTGGTTGCCTTGCAGATCGAGGATGCGCACGGTCTGCCCGGCCTTGACTTCGGCCAGGAACGGCTCGCCTGCCGGTATGGTTGCGTCGCAGCAAAGGTGAGTGTGTGAATTCATGACAGGGCTCCTCAGGCGAACAGGCGGTCGGTGTTGATGAAGCCGCGCTCGTTTTCCGGGCGCGATGTACGGCAGTGCTCGGCAACGCTGGCGTCGGCCTTCATCCAGCTGAGCTTGAGCGGTTGCGGGGCATATTCCGGGTTGGGGTCCATCGGGTGTTGCAGCGCGGTCAGTACCACCAGCGTGTCCATTGGTGCGTAGAGTTCGATGTAGTCACCGGCCTTGGAGTTGTTCGGCGCGAAGTGCAGGGTTCCTGTCTCGTCGACATCGACACGGCTGAACAGGTTGAGGGTCATCAACAGGTCGGACAGCCCCAGCCCCCATTTGCCCAGCTCGACCAGCAGGTTGTCGACGCCATTGCGAAAGAAGCCGTTGCGCAATTCCTGATAACGGCCCTGGCCGTATTTTTCAGCGACTTCCTGCGCATTGAGCACGCCGCCGATGCTGTCGCTCCAGCCGCAGGTGTCAGTGACGATGGCCGCCAGCACTCGGCCCATGTCCGAATACAGGCAATGACCGTTGCTCAGGCGAGCGGTGTGCTGGCATTTGAGGCTGTCGGGCAGGTTCAGCCGCTCGGTTTTTTCGTGGGCGTTGAGCAGGGTCAGGCTGACGTTGGCGTTGCCGTGCAGGTCGGTCAGGCGCAGCAATTCACCGCGCTTGAGGACGAACGAACGATGGCCGCCACCGGGCAGCAGTTCTTCGGCGAAAACCGGATAAAGCGTGGTTGAGTCAGTCATTGAACGGGCTCCTCTGAAACGTTGAGCAGCGAATCGATGGCGGCGCGCTCGGCGCGGCGTTCGCTGTTGAGGGGGATGTCGTAAGTGATGCGCGCGCCATAGGCTCCGGGCGCGTGCGGGTCGTGGCGCACCTTGTCGAATACCAGCAGGCGGGTGCCGAGGTTGAAGCCTTCGGACAGGTCGTGAGTGACCATGAACACGGTCAGTTTGGTTTCGCGCCACAGGTCCAGCAGCAGGTGATGCATGTCCTTGCGGATACCGGGGTCGAGCGCGCCGAACGGCTCGTCCAGCAGCAGGACGCGGGGTTTCATGATCAGCGCCTGGGCAATCGCCAGTCGCTGTTGCATGCCGCCGGACAATTGCGTCGGGTACTTGTCCAGCGCATGCCCCAGGCCGACCTTGCCGAGCAACTGTGCGGCGTGCTCGCGCGCCTCGTTTTTTGCCTGGCCGAACAGACGGCCGAGCCAGGGCGAGCGGGGCAGCTCCAGACCCAGTGCCACGTTGTCGAGCACCGACAGGTGCGGGAATACCGAATAGCGCTGAAACACCACGCCTCGGCTGGCATCCGGCTCATTGCGCAGCGCCGTCCCGTCCAGCGTGATCAGACCGCGACTGGGGGTTTCCTGACCCAGCAACAGGCGCAGAAAGGTCGATTTACCGCAGCCCGACGCACCGACCAGCGTGCAGAATTCGCCTTCGGCCACGTCCAGGTTGAGGCCCTCGAGCACCACCTGGTCGGCGTATTGCTGCCAGACATTGCGCACACTGATAAAGCTCATGCCCGCGCTCCTTCGTACCAGGGAAAGGCACGTCGGGTCAGGGCCTTCAGACCCCAGTCCATCAGCCAGGCGAGCAGGGTGATCCACACCACATAGGGCAGAATCACGTCCATCGCCAGATAGCGCCGCACCAGGAAGATCCGGTAGCCCAGACCGTCAGTCGAGGCAATCGCCTCGGCGGCGATCAGGAACAGCCACGCCGAACCCAGCACCAGGCGCAAAGCGATCAACAGGCGTGGCAGCAATTGCGGCAGGATCACCCGCAGGATCAGTGTCCAGGTCGAGGCGCCGAGGGTTTGCGCCTTGATCAGCAGTTCGACCGGGATTTCACGGGCTCGCTGTTCCAGATCACGGGCCAGAATCGGTGTGATACCGATCACGATCAGCACCACCTTCGACAACTCGCCCAGACCGAACACGATGAACAGAATCGGCAGAATGGCCAGCGGCGGCACCATCGACAGTACCGTCAGCAAGGGCGACAGCGTTGCGCCGCACAACGGCAGGATGCCCGCTGCGATGCCCAGACACAGACCCAACAGCGCGCTGATCCCCAAGCCGATGGCCAGGCGTTGCAGGCTCGATGCGCTGTCCTGCCACAGCAGGTAGTCACCGCTGCGCGGGTCGGCAACGAACGCCATGCGCTTGACCGCATCGGCCATCTGTACCGCGCTGGGCAGCAGTTTGTCGCTGGGGTTTTCCGCAAGCCGGGTGGCCGAGCCCATGAAATAGGCGAACAGCAACAGGGCGAACGGCAGGATCACCAGTATCAGGCGACCGGCACGATCCGGATGGCGGTTTATCAAACGCATGGCAATGACCTTTCTACTGAACGTGATTTACAGCTTGCCGTCGACGGCCATCTGCACGTAGCTGGGGTCAAAGTGCAGCTTGAGATTGCCCTTGTCGCCGAGCATCACGCCATTGGCGAACGACATGCCGACCGCATCGGCATCGCGTGCGCCTTCGCCGAGCAAACCGTGGGCGAACGAGAAGTCAGCCACCTTGCGCTGGGTGTCCGGCAGCTGTTTGCTGGTCGCGAACTCAAGGGCTTCCTTGGGCGTGGCAAACAGCTTGGTGGTGTCCAGTTGCGCCTGGAAGCCGGCCAGATCGGTCCCCGATGCCTTGGCCATGTGTTCCAGCGCAGCCTTGCTCTGAGCGTTTTTGGCGTTCATCAGCGCGACCACTTCAAACCAGGCGCCAGTCAGGGCCTTGCCCAGAGCCGGGTTGTCTTTCAAGGTCTGAGTGTTGACGACCATCATGTCCATGATCTCGCCAGGAATCTGGCTGGAGTTGAACACTTCGGTGACGCCGGGCCTGGCCTTGATGTCCGAAAGCATCGGGTTCCAGGTGGTGACCGCCTGTACATCGTCAGTATTGAAGGCTGCCGAGATATCGGCATCCGAGGTATTGACCACCTTGAGGTCTTTTTCACTGAGCTTGACGCTGTCCAGCGCTCGGGCCAGCAGGTAGTGGGAGACCGACAGTTCGACCAGATTGACGTCCATGCCTTTCAGATCGGCGACTTTCTTGCCTTCGCCCTTGAGCACGATGCCGTCATTGCCATTGGAGAAGTCGCTGACGATCAGTGCCGTGCTTTCCACGCCACCTGCGGCCGGGATGGTCAGGGCGTCCATGTTGGTCATGGTGCAGCCATCGAACTGGCCGGCGGTGTACTGATTGATGGATTCGACGTAGTCGTTGAGCTGGGTGACATCGATCTTGATGCTGTACTTTTTCGCCCACTTGTCGACGATGCCCTGGCTACCTGCGTATTCCCACGGCATCCAGCCTGCGTAGATGGTCCAGCAGACGTTGAAGTGATCTTTCTGGGCGGCATTCGCCGAGAGGCTCAACGCAGCAAGCAGGCCTGCCGTCAGCAGGCCGAAGAGACGAGACTTTTGCATGTTGAGAAATCTCCAGTAGTGAAAAAAGGCGGCCAGGAGCAACGTGACACCACTGGTGTCCCTGTCTCCCGGGCTTTTGTCCCGCCGTGTAACCTCTACTGGAGGTCGCCAACTCTCGGACCAGCCACTTGCCTGGCGGCAAGCCGGAACCCTAGTCGGCTATTGCAAATTGTGGTGCCGCGAACCTGTGTTGACTCCTGCACACCCATCATCAAGCGAGAGTTGTGCCAACTTGTGCCGCGCCTTGTTTTTCAAGGGCCGGGCGAGTCGTCTTCGGTCATCTGTCGCAGGAGTCGCCTTGTGCTGGTGCGAGGGCGCACCGTGATGAGGCAATGGTGGGTGAAATGTTTTGTAGCATCTTTGTAGAACGTTGAAATACGCCTGCAGGCCTTGGTTGCAGAGCCTTTGCGAGACGGTGAAGGGCCATTCATAGCCAGGCCTCGGCGCTGCCCCAAGGCACTAGAGTGCCTTTTCGATGTCAGATAATTCGTCCGCCAACCGCTTTGACGGACGCCGACCAGCGTCGCTGGATTGGCCCAATTGCGGTCCAGGAGGCCGCCATGTATCGAAGACCCTTGCTTATCACGTTGCTGACCCTTTTCCTTTCTGGTTGCTACGCAGGTCCCGGTTACTACGAATCCGATGTGTACACGCAGCCGACTGTCGTTGGCGGCGCCTACGCGTATGACAATGGCTACCGCTCAACCTACTACCAGGAGCGACGCATCTATGTGGCGCCTCAACCGCGCTATTACACCCAGCCTCGCTACTACGCCCCGGCACCCCGCTATTACGCGCCACCGCCCCCGCCGCGCTATTACCAGCCGGGACGTCCACCGGGTTATGGCTGGAGAAACGATGGCTTTCGCGGCAATGGCGGTTTCGGCCGCAATGACGGCTTCGGACGCAACGACGGCTTCCGTGGCGACCGAGGCTGGGATGACCACGGTGGGCGTGGCGGACGGGATGGCCGTGATCATGGAAGAGGCGGGCGCGGCGATGGTCGTGGTGGGCATCGATAGCTGAAGTCTGCGCGCTCACTGTCATGCCAACGCAGCAGACTGACTGCTGTGAACTGACCAGCGTGCCGATGCCTCGCGTCGGCACGCTCTTCTTTAGGCTCTGCGTCCGATCTTGAGGGCGCATGTCGCAACCGGCATTGACTTTGCGGCCCGCCTTTCCTAGTGTCCGCGCATTGTTTTTACCGGATGTAACCATGACTAGCGACGACCGCATCAAGCTTGAGCCCAGCTGGAAAAACGCCCTGCGTGACGAATTCGAACAACCCTACATGGCTCAATTGCGCGAGTTTCTGCGTCAGGAGCACGCGGCCGGCAAGGAAATCTATCCGCCCGGGCCACTGATTTTCAATGCGTTGAACTCCACGCCGCTGGATAACGTGAAAGTGGTCATCCTTGGCCAGGACCCGTATCACGGACCGAATCAGGCGCATGGCCTGTGCTTCTCGGTGCAACCGGGTGTGCCGACGCCGCCATCGCTGGTCAACATCTACAAAGAGCTGAAACGCGACCTGAACATCGATATTCCGAACCACGGTTGCCTGCAATCCTGGGCTGATCAGGGCGTTTTGTTGCTGAACACCACCCTCACTGTCGAGCGCGCCAACGCGGCTTCCCATGCAGGAAAAGGCTGGCAGCACTTCACCGACCGGATCATTCAAGTGGTCAGCGAGCACCAGCCGCATCTGGTGTTCCTGCTGTGGGGCGCTCATGCGCAGAGCAAGCAGAAACTGGTCGATGCGACCAAGCATCTGGTGCTGACCTCCGTCCATCCGTCGCCGTTGTCAGCCTACAAAGGCTTCCTGGGCAATGGACACTTCGGACGGGCCAACAAGTACCTTGAGCAAAACGGCATCGCGCCGATCGACTGGCGCTTGCCTGCGCTTTGATTTGAGAGGATTCCAGCGACCTGTTCAGTCAGCGAGCCGTTTGCTCCAGCGCCGGTACAACGGCTCGGCAAGAAACAGCACGAACAGCAGGCGCATGACCTGCATGGCCGTGACCAGCGGCACCGACAGTTGCAGCACTTCGGCGGTCAGGCTCATCTCTGCGATGCCGCCGGGCATCATGCCCAGCGTCAGTGAACGCAGGTCCAGGTGGGTGAGGGCGCTCAGCGCCAGTGCCGCCAGTGCAGCGATCAGCATGGTCAGGGCAGTGCCCAGCAGCGTGCGCGCGAGGAACGATGGCGCACGCCGAAAGAACTCCCGATTGAAATGACAGCCCAGCCCGCTGCCGATCAGCAACTGACCGAGCTGACTGGCACCGTTGGGCAGGCCGATCTTCAGATCCCAGACCACGCTCGCCACGGCACTGAGCAACAGCGGGCCGAACAGCCAGGGATTGGGCTGTTTGAGGCGTTGCCACAGCCAGGCCAGCGCAGCCCCGAGCGGCAGCAGAACGGCCAGCCAGCGCCAGTCCACGATGCTGGCATGCAAGGCGGGTGCGCCATCACCCAGCAGGTATTTGAAGATCGCCGGCACGCACAGTACTACGGCAAGTACCCGCAGACTTTGCGCGGCAGCGACACTGCTCAGCGTTGCACCGTTACGTGCGCCAAGGTTGACCATCTCCCCGGAACCGCCCGGCATGCTGGAGAAGAACGCGGTAGGGCGATCCTCTCCGGTACGCAGCATCAGCCACACGCCGACCAGGCACGACAGACTGGTGACCAGGGCTCCGATGAAAATCAGCCCGAAATGCGCCAGTACCTGTTCGATGACCACCGGCGTGAAGTGCAGGCCGATGCCGATCCCGATGATCAACTGACCGAATTTGCGACCGCCGGGAATCTGCGCCAGTTGCCAGGGTGTCAGGCAGCGCACCAGAATGATTGCCAGCAACGATCCCACCATCCATGGCAACGGCCAGCCGACCTGGCTGGCGAGGTAGCCGCCCAGCAGGCCGACCAGCGGCGTTGCCCACCATTGGCGCAGAGACGAATCAGCCATGCGCCGCAGCGGCCTGCTGTCTGGCGCGCTTGCGCCAGATGCGCAGCAGCGGGAAAAGCAGCATGAACACGGTTACCACCCAGACCCCGAGAGTGATCGGGCTGGACCAGAGGATCCCCAGTTCGCCGTTGGAGATCGACAGGGCGCGACGCAGGTTCTGCTCCATCAGACCGCCAAGGATGAACCCGAGCAGGATCGGCGACAGCGGGAAGTCCAGCTTGCGCAGGATGTAGCCGAAGATACCGATACCGACCATCAGGAACAGGTCGAACGTGGTGGCGTGCACCGCATACACACCGATGCCGGTGATGATCGCAATCACCGGGACCAGCGCCCAGTTCGGCACGGCAAGGATGCGCGTGAAGAGGCGAATCATCGGGATGTTGAGGATCACCAGCATGATGTTGGCGATGAACAACGACGCGATCAGGCCCCAGACGATGTCCGGCTGCTGTTGAAAAAGCATCGGGCCGGGCGTGATGTTGTACAGCGACAAGGCGCCGATCATTACCGCCGTGGTGCCTGAACCCGGCACGCCCAGCGTCAGCATCGGCACCAGGGCGCCGCAGGCCGTTGCGCCGATGGCTGTCTCGGGTGCGGCCAGGCCACGCATGTCGCCCTGGCCGAACTTGCCGCTGGCGCCGGCGATGCGTTTTTCCGTCATGTAAGCGACCGCGCTGGCCAGCGTCGCACCGGCGCCAGGCAATACGCCAAGGATGAACCCCAGCAGACCGCAGCGAATGTTCACCACGAACACGGCAGCGGCTTCCTTGACGTTGAACATCATGCGCCCGGTGGCCTTGACGGCCTCCTGACCGCGATGGGTCTTCTCCAGCAGCAAAAGGATTTCGCTGATCGAAAACAGGCCCAGCACCAGCACCACGAACTGAATGCCATCGGTGAGGTGAATATTGTCGCCCGTGAAACGGTATACCCCGCTGTTGGCATCGATACCTACTGCAGACAGGAACAGCCCGATCAGCGCGGCAATGAACGTCTTCAACGGCCGGTCACCGGCCATCCCGCCCAGACAGACGATCGCGAAGACCATCAGCACGAAGTATTCCGCCGGGCCGAAGGCAATCGCCCATTTGGCGAGCAGGGGCGCGAACAGCACCATGCCGCAGGTGGCGATGAACGCGCCGATGAACGAGCTCCATGCCGACAGCGACAGTGCAACGCCAGCCAGGCCCTGGCGGGCCATCGGGTAGCCGTCCAGGGTGGTCATCACGGTGGACGCTTCACCCGGGATATTCAGCAGGATCGAGCTGATACGCCCGCCGTATTCGCAGCCCAGGTAGACGGCTGCCAGCAGAATCAGCGCCGATTCGGGCGGCAGGCCCAGTGCGAAAGCGATAGGGATCAGCAGCGCCACACCGTTGATCGGTCCAAGCCCCGGCAGCAGGCCGACGACAGTACCGATCAATGTTCCACACAGCGCTGTGATCAGGTTGTAAGGCGTCAGGGCGACACCGAAGCCCTGGCCCAGATAACCGAAAGTATCCATTTTAATTCTCCAGAACGCTGAGCAGGCCTAAAGGCAAGGGGACGTCCATGGCCTTGTCGAACAGCATGTACAGGCCGACGCTCATCAGAATCACCACCACCACGCTCGGCAGCCAGCGGCCGCCATACAGGCGCGCCATGGGAATGCCGATCAGAATGCTGCTGAGGATGAAGCCCAGCGGTTCGAACAGCCCCGCGAATATCAGCAGCAGGACGATGCACACGCCGATCTTGATCAGGGTCTCGCGATCCAGCTCCGGGTCTTCCTCGGTGTGCACGATGGGCGTGGGTCTGATCAGCAGGTACAGCAGGGCGACGCTCATCAGCCCGAGCATCAGCAGCGGGAAGGCGCGTGGTCCGACCGGTTCATAGGAAAAAGGTGCCTGATAAGGCCAGGCCATGAGGGCCAGGCCTGCGCATGCCAGTAACAGCAGGCCAGCGAAGATGCGTTGTATGACCATGAGAAGCTCCTGAGTCGCGCCCCTGCAGCGGGTGCAACTGAATGTCAGTCAATTGAGTTCAATTACTGAATCAGGCCGAATTCCTTGGCCATCAACTTGTAGTCGGCGACCTGCTTTTTGACGTAGGTGTCCAGTTCCGCGCCGGTCATGGCGAACGGGAACAGCTCGCGCTGGTCGCGCAGTTTGGCGAAGTCCTCGGAAGCCAGGATCTTGTCGAACGAAGCTTTCCACCAGTTGTAGTCTTTGTCGCTGACCTTCGGCCCGAGGTAGAAGCCACGTACCACCGGCCAGACGATGTCGTAGCCCTGCTCCTTGGCGGTGGGGATGTCTTTCATTTCAGGTTCGTCGATACGCTTTTCGGCGAACACCGCTAGCAGGCGCATATCGCCGCTCAGAATGTGCGGCATGGAGTCGGAAATATCGGTACTGCCCACCTGGATGTGGCCGCCGAGCAGCGCGGTGGCGATTTCACCGCCGCCTTCGAGTGCCACGTAGCGCAGTGCGCGCGGGTTGATGCCTGCGGCCTTGGCGATCAATGCGGTCTGCATCCAGTCCTGGCTGCCCACGGTGCCGCCTGAGCCGATCACGACTTTGCTCGGGTCGGCTTTCAGCGCCTGGACCAGATCGTCGAGATTCTTGTAGGGCGAGTCGCTCTTCACTGCGATGGCGCCATAGCTGGTGCCCACGGCGGCGAGCCAGCGCACTGCGTTCTCATCGAAACGACCGAATTTGCCCTGCGCCAGATTGAGCAGCGAACCGCTGGACCACGCGACCAGTGTGCCGGCATCGGCGGGGCGCTGCGCAACGACGGCGTTGTAGGCCACCGCGCCGACACCGCCTGGCATGTAGGTGACGCGCATCGGCGAGGTCAGAATCTTCTCGTTGATCAGCGCGCTCTGCACCAGTTTGCAGGTCAGGTCGAATCCGCCACCTGGCGAGGCAGGGGCAATGCATTCCGGACGTTTGGGTTCGGCAAGCAACTGGCTGGCAATCAGCATGCACCCAGCGGTAGCGGCTATGTGGCGCAGGGAAAATTTCATGTTCAGTCTCCAGGGATATTGTTGTTCTTGGCAGAGAGAAGCTGTTCACCATGCGCTTTTGTCACGCGCACGGGAAAACCTGTGTGCTGTGTCACAGGGGCGGGCGTTTGCGCTGAAGTGGTGTTTTGAAGCAGGTGGCGTGAGGAGCGCGCAGAGCAATCCTCGACGGGAGGTGCTCCATGGGCTGGCAAGCCTGGACGGGCGTAGACATGACGTGACTCCGTTTAGCAATTTATTGTTTTTATTGTTCAGACGCATCCAGGCGCCTGTTTTTTACGTACCCTTTTATCGGGTTGTCTCGCGATGCTAAACGACAAACCTTTCGTAAACCTTTCAGTTGCCTTTCACGTCTTGATTAGCGAGCCGCGAATCGTTTCTGCCCTTCACAGACGGCGGCCGGCCTGTAAACTCCACCGCCACGAGCCTCGATATCCAGATCGATAACAACAGTGACAATCAGGAGACGGCGATGCGTGTTCTTCTTGTGGAAGATCATCTGCAATTGGCTGAAAGTGTCGCGCAGGCGCTCAAAAGCGCGGGTTTGACCGTTGATGTGCTGCATGATGGCGTGGCTGCCGACCTGGCATTGAACAGCGAGGAGTACGCGGTCGCCATTCTCGATGTCGGGTTGCCGCGCATGGACGGCTTTGAAGTGCTGGCGCGTCTGCGAGCGCGCAGCAAAAACCTGCCGGTGCTGATGCTGACGGCGCGCAGTGACGTCAAGGACCGGGTCCACGGCCTGAATCTGGGTGCCGACGACTACCTGGCCAAGCCTTTCGAACTCTCCGAGCTGGAGGCCAGGGTCAAGGCTTTGCTGCGGCGCAGCGTGCTGGGTGGCGAGCGGCAACAGCGCTGCGGCGTGCTGGCCTACGATCTGGACACGCGGCGTTTCACACTCGGCGAAGAGCTGCTGACCCTGACCTCTCGCGAACAGGCAGTGCTGGAAGCGCTTATCGCCCGGCCGGGTCGGGTGATGAGCAAGGAGCAACTGGCGGCGCAGGTGTTCGGGCTCGATGAAGAAGCCAGCCCCGACGCCATCGAGATCTATGTCCATCGTCTGCGCAAAAAGCTCGACGGGCATTCCGTGGCGATCGTGACCTTTCGCGGTCTGGGGTATCTGCTGGAAAGTCGTGATGATTAACAACAGCCTGCGCTGGCGGTTGTTGTGGAACCTGGCCCTGCTGCTGGTGGTGTTGATGCTGGCCAGCGGCATGAGCGCTTACTGGAATGGCCGCGAAGTGGCCGACACCGCCTATGACCGTACGTTGCTGGCTTCCGCGCGGACCATCGCTGCCGGCCTGACCCAGCGTGATGGCACGCTGAGCGCCGACATTCCCTACGTGGCGCTGGATACCTTCGCCTACGACAGCGAAGGGCGCATCTACTATCAGGTCAATGACATTCATCAGAAGCTGATTTCCGGTTATGAAAACCTGCCTTCGCCGCCGCCCGGTACCTTGCGTACCGACGATTACCCGGCCCTGGCGAAATTTTATAACGGGATCTATCAGGGCCAGGATGTGCGGGTTGTCAGTCTGCTCAAACCGGTGACCGACCCGGGCATGAACGGCACCGCTGAAATCCGCGTTGCCGAAACCCAGGAAGCGCGCAAGGGCATGGCGCGCAGCCTGATGGCCGACACATTGCTGCGCCTGGGCATGCTCGGAGGGGGCGCGCTGCTGCTGGTCTGGTTCACGGTCAGCGCGGCATTGCGACCGCTGGAGCGCCTGCGCACCGCCGTCGAGGAGCGTCAGCCGGATGATCTGCGCGCCTTGCCGATGGTTGAAGTGCAGCACGAGCTGCGTCCGTTGGTGGGGGCGCTGAACCACTTCACCGAACGATTGCGCGTGCAGTTCGAGCGCCAGGCGCAATTCATCGCCGATGCCGCCCACGAACTGCGCACGCCGCTGGCCGCCTTGAAGGCGCGGGTCGAGCTGGGGCTGCGCGAACACGACCCGGAGCATTGGCGCAGCACGCTGGAGTCGGCGGCGCTCGGCACCGATCGACTCACGCATCTGGCCAACCAGCTGCTGTCCCTGGCACGCATCGAAAACGGCGCCAGGGCCATCGCCGAGGGCGGGGCGCAACAGCTGGACCTCAGTCAATTGGCCAGAGAGCTGGGCATGGCCATGGCACCGTTGGCTCATTCCCGGGGCGTTGCGCTGGCGCTGGAGGCTGACGAGCCGGTCTGGCTGCGCGGCGAGCCGACCTTGCTGAACGAGTTGCTGAGCAATCTGATCGACAACGCGCTGGCCCATACCTCGCCGGGCGGCAACGTCGTGTTGCGGGTCTATGCGCCGGGCGTTCTGGAGGTCGAGGATGATGGTCCCGGCATTCCGCCCGATGAGCGTGAGCGGGTCTTCGAGCGTTTTTATCGCCGCAGCCAGCAGGGCAGTGGTGCCGGGCTCGGGCTGGCGATTGTGGGCGAAATCTGCCGGGCACATCTGGCCAGGATCACCTTGCACGAGGGGGCTGAGCGTGGCTTGAAGGTAAGGGTCAGTTTCAGCGCCACCTGATCCAGACTGTGTAAAAACTACTGCGCTTGGCAATACTGCGTTAAAAACAGGCGAAAAATGCTCATTTAGAACACCTAGACTCCGCTTTTTCGCCTGTTTTTGCCTTGTCTTGCCTTCGCTCGTGACGTTTTTACACACCCTGGACCAGCCGAGGCTAGTAGAGCATGCTCTTGGCTTCGTCCATCTGGGCGCTGAGCACGCCTTCGCCTCTGGCGAGCCTCAGCTGGCTGTAGGCAGGCAGGTCGACCATTTCGATGAGGCTGAAGGGATGGTCGGTATTCCTATGGATATGCACCGTGGCGATCTGTACCAGGTCGGTGTAGTCAGGGCTTTTCGAGACGCGCGCGAAGTTCTGGAACTGGCCCGGCACACAGGCCAGCGGCTCGGGGAAATCCCATGAGCGCAGCAGGCGCTCGCCGATGACCGGGTGGATGCTGTCGATTACGTGGTTGAGGCTGATCGGGTCGGACAGCAGCTCGTAATGGTCTTCGGCATAGGTCAGGATCGGCAGGATCCCGATCAGGTGGATCAGCCCGGCGAGCGTGGCCTGATCGGGTTTCAGACTGGTGTAGTGCTGACACAGGGTGTAGCTGATACCGGCCACCTGCAGGCTTTGCTTCCAGATATCGCGCATCTTCTGCTCGATGACCGGCGACTTGGCGTGGAACATCTGCTCGACCACCAGGCCGATGGCCAGGTTGCAGGTGTAGTTGACGCCCAGGCGTCGAATCGCGGTATTGACGTCGCTGACTTCAAAATTCGGGCGCAGCAGGGGGCTGTTCGCAACCTTGATAAGGCGCGCGGAAAGGGCTGTATCGCTACCGATGACCTTGCTCAGGGCCGAAATACTGATCTCGGTGTCCTCAGCAGCCAGGCGAATCCTCAGTGCCACTTCCGGCAGGGTGGGGAGAAACAAGGCATCTCTGTCGATGGCCTTGATCAAGTTTCTCTGCACCTCGTCAGCCATCTTGCTCATGTTGCATCTCGCAGCTGTTGGGGGTGTCCAGAGTTATCCGCGCGCTCTTCAGAGCGCCAGGCTGTACTGGATCGCTCTAAAGACACTAGGAAGCTGAATGTGTTCGTCTGCTAGCGCTGAGTTTCGAGTTTGCTGTCCAGTGTGTAGGGCAGTTCACTCATTTGCAGCGCCGCGCCTTCTGGCGAACCAAGATTGATACGACCGTCTTCTGCCGCATCACCCTGCAATACCGCGAGCAGCTCGATGTTCTGCCCATCCTGTGCCGCAATGACGACGTTGCCCACTGCGCTGGCATGCACCGGTGAGAACAGTGCCGTACCGGGCTGCGGGATCTCTTCGCCGCTCAGGGTCAGGCGGTAAAGCCTGCGCTTTAGTTTGCCAAGATATTGCATTCTGGCAACGATTTCCTGGCCGGTGTAGCAGCCTTTCTTGAAGCTGACCCCGCCAACCGCTTGCAGATTGATCATCTGCGGAATGAATTCTTCGCGGGTGTTGCCGAACACCTGGCCGATACCGACACGGATCTGGCCCAGCAGCCAGTCGTTCAGCGGGGCTTCGCTCAACTGCGATGCCAGACGCGCTTTGATGCTGTCTACCTGTGCGCTGCGCACCCAGAGCTCGGCCCGACCTGGCGAGACGCGGATCGCGATCAGATCATCGGCGCGCACCACGCTATCGGTTTCCTGTGGCAGATCCAGCCCCAGGCTGACCAGCGCAGCGTCCCCGTCCTGCAGACCGAAGCGCACCCAGTCTGCGCTTTCATCCGTGAGCTTCGATTTGGAGAACACTGCGTATTTGCGCAGGTCGAGCAATTGCGCCTCGATCAGTTCGCCAGCCATCGCCAACAGGCAACCGTCGCCCTCGAACACGATGCGAAAACTCGACTGCATCCGGCCTTTCTGCGTGCAACGGGCACCCAGGCTGGATTTGTCTTCATTCAGATAATTGAGGTTGCACGTTAGCTGACCCTGAAGAAACTTGCTGGCATCCACGCCGCGAACGGCGAGAACGCCCTCATGGGTTAGCGTGCAGAAAAAAGCTGTGTGGGCCATGGTCATCGCAGATTGGGAAAAAAGTCCGGGGGCACATCATAGTGCCGAGTCGAGGTTATGCATACGGGTACATGAAAACTGCTGCGACCATTGCGAGATTCGCGCGCCCGGCTCACGGCTGTATACTTGCCGCCTACTTTGAGGAGCGCTCCATGGTCGAAGACGTTGAACTCAACCGCCTTTACTGGCACAGCCGCCGCGGCATGCTTGAACTGGACGTGCTGCTGGTGCCGTTTGTCCGTGAGGTCTATCCACATCTGAATGACGTAGACCGCGATTTGTACCGCCGTCTGCTGACCTGTGAGGATCAGGATATGTTCGGCTGGTTCATGCAGCGCGCCGAATCCGAAGACGCTGAATTGCAGCGTATGGTTCGCATGATTCTGGATCGTGTCCAGCCCCAGTGATCGCTTTGAATGTCACTGGCAGGCTTCGCGTCTGCTGGTGACGGCGTATCTTGCGGTTCAGTCGCTGGCACTGGTCGCGTTGTACTGGCTTGACATCGCCGCGTGGGCTGCGGCGCTGTGTGCGCTGATGTGCCTGGTGCACGCTGTCCGCGTGATTCCACGCTCCATCCTGCTGACGCATCCGGCGGCATTCACTGCACTCAAGCGCGATCATCAAGGCTGGCAGCTGTGGAATGCATGTGACGGCTGGCAGCCTGTGCAGTTATGCCCCGACAGCCTTGCCTTGCCGTGGGTGGTCATTCTGCGTTTTCGCCCGATTATCGCCGGTCGGCCAGCACGATCAATAAACAGTTGTTGTATCCCGCATGACGCATTGACGCCGGACATTCATCGACGTCTGCGTGTACGTTTGAAATTCAGTCGGCATAGGTGGGCGGCACCAGAATAGTGTCCAGCGCCTCCGGCAACATATCGGGATAGTCCAGCGTGTAATGCAGGCCGCGGCTTTCCTTGCGCTGCATGGCCGAGCGGATCATCAGTTCCGCGACCTGCGCCAGATTGCGCAACTCGATCAGGTCACGGCTGACCTTGTAGTTGCTGTAGAACTCGTCGATCTCATCCAGCAGCAGGCGTACGCGGTGTTGAGCGCGCTGCAGGCGTTTGTTGGTGCGCACAATGCCGACGTAGTCCCACATGAACCGCCTCAGCTCGTCCCAGTTGTGCGCGATGATCACGTCCTCGTCCGAGTCGGTGACCTGGCTGGCGTCCCAGGCAGGCAGGTCGGCGGGCATCTGCACGTCAGCCAATTGCTTTTCGATGTCTGCGGCGGCCGATCGGGCATAGACGAAGCACTCCAGCAGCGAGTTGCTGGCCATGCGGTTGGCGCCGTGCAGGCCCGTGAAGCTGGTCTCGCCGATGGCGTACAGGCCCGGCACATCGGTATGCCCCTTGCTGTCCACCATCACGCCGCCACAGGTGTAATGCGCGGCCGGAACCACCGGTATCGGCTCGCGTGTGATGTCGATGGAAAACTCCAGGCAGCGCTCGTAGACGGTTGGAAAGTGCGTCTTGATGAAGGCTTCCGGCTTGTGGCTGATGTCCAGATACACACAGTCGATGCCCAGTCGCTTCATTTCATGGTCTATCGCGCGGGCCACGATATCGCGCGGGGCCAGTTCTGCCCGCTCGTCGAAGCGCTGCATGAAGCGCTCGCCGTTGGGCAGTTTGAGGTAGGCCCCTTCGCCACGAAGTGCTTCGGTGATCAGAAAACTCTTGGCCTGCGGGTGATACAGGCAAGTGGGGTGAAACTGGTTGAACTCGAGGTTCGCCACCCGGCAGCCGGAACGCCAGGCCATGGCGATGCCGTCGCCACAGGCGCCGTCAGGGTTGCTGGTGTACAGATAGACCTTGGCGGCGCCACCCGACGCCAGGATTGTGAAGCGCGCGCTGTAAGTATCCACTTCGCCACTGTGGCGGTTGAGCACATAGGCACCGAGGCAGCGCTGGCCGTCCAGGCCGAGGCGGCGTTCAGTGATCAGGTCGATGGCAGCGCGCTGATCGAGCAGTTCAATGTTGGGTCGCTTGATCGCCTGTTCCAGCAGGGTGCGAAAAATGGCTGCACCCGTGGCATCTGCAGCATGAATGATCCGCCGATGGCTATGGCCGCCTTCACGCGTCAGGTGAAATTCAAATCCGCTTTCGTCGGTGTCTGCGTCATCGCCACGGGTAAAAGGTACGCCTTGATCGATCAGCCATTGAATCGCCTCACGGCTGTGCTCGACGGTGAAACGCACAGCGTCTTCGTCGCAAAGGCCGCCGCCTGCGTTCAGCGTGTCCTCAACATGAGATTGCACGGTGTCGGTGTCATCCAGTACTGCCGCAACGCCGCCCTGTGCCCAGAAGGTCGAGCCATTGGCGAGATCGCCCTTGCTCAGGACTGCAATCCGCAGGTGGTCGGGAAGGGTCAGTGCCAGGCTCAACCCGGCCGCGCCGCTGCCGATTACCAGTACGTCATGCTGAAAATGTTGACTCATCTGCGAATTCTGCCCTTGGCGACCACTAGTATAAGTATTGGGGTAACGGCACAATAGCCTCGCCTACATGGCAATGTGAGACCACAGCGGGTCTGGATTGTGCTCCAGTCCCTGACGTCATGCCTATTGATTTCCTTTTGTTGAGTTGCTGGAAATGCTCCAGTGTATTGATTTAAGGGAGTTTTATGCAGTTTGCGGCTCACGCCAGCGGTTGTGCCAATGGAACTTTTCTTAAAGAACCATGCTCAATAGCAGGTTGCCTACACAGGAACAGCGTCGATTTCGCAGGGTTAGATAAGTGATCATCAACTGCGAAACCGGCGACAAGACTATTCGCGCAGCCGACCGTGTCGAGCTGCGTTTTTCGTGCAGGCTTTACGATGGCTTGCAGGAAACTTGCTTGAAGGGGGAGAACTTTTGCGAAAAGCCCGAGTCTATGTTTGCGAGCCTGAACAATATCAGTTGCAACACTCCTTCATGCTTAACGAGGAGTGTTCATGCTAACCCAGGAAGAGGATCAGCAGCTTGTCGAACGCGTACAGCGTGGCGATACGCGAGCATTTGATCTGTTGGTGCTGAAGTATCAGCACAAAATTCTAGGGTTGATCGTGCGATTCGTGCACGACACCCATGAGGCTCAAGACGTTGCACAGGAAGCCTTTATCAAGGCTTATCGTGCTCTCGGAAATTTTCGCGGCGACAGTGCTTTCTACACTTGGCTGTACCGCATCGCCATTAACACGGCGAAGAACTATCTGGTTTCGCGAGGTCGGCGGCCACCGGATAGCGATGTAAGGTCTGAAGACGCGGAGTTCTACGACGGCGACCACGGCCTCAAGGACATCGAGTCGCCGGAGCGTGCATTGTTGAGGGATGAGATCGAGGGCACCGTCCATCGGACCATCCAGCTTCTCCCGGAAGATTTACGTACGGCACTAACTTTACGTGAATTCGATGGTCTGAGTTATGAAGACATTGCGAGCGTCATGCAGTGTCCTGTTGGTACCGTGCGCTCTCGGATCTTCCGCGCTCGGGAAGCCATCGATAAAGCCCTGCAGCCGTTGTTGCAGGAATCCTGAGACAGCGGCGATAGCCCAAGAGAGGAACCCGCCATGAGTCGTGAAGCCCTGCAGGAATCGCTGTCCGCGGTACTTGATAATGAAGCGGACGAACTGGAATTACGTCGGGTATTGAATGCCATTGACGATGCCGATACTCGCGCCACCTGGTCGCGTTACCAAGTTGCTCGTGCAGCGATGCACAAAGAGCTGCTGATCCCTCATCTGGATATCTCGGCTGCTGTATCTGCCGCGATCGCCGATGAAGTCAGCCCGCTCAAGGCAGCTCGCGGTCCTTGGCGTACGCTGGGTCGCCTGGCCGTTGCAGCGTCGGTTACCGTAGCCGTTCTGGCTAGTGTCCGCCTGTACAATCAGGACGACATTGCCGGTGCGCAACTGGCACAGCAGACCCAACAGCCTGCAAACCTGACTGTTCCGCAAGTGAAAGGCCCGGCCGTACTGGCTGGCTACACTGAAAGCGCCGAGCAAGCGCCTGGTCCTATGGCCAATGGTGTATTGCAGGGCGGTGGTCAAGGTGACCAGCGTCTGCCGGGCTATCTGCGTCAGCATGCCCAGGAAGCAGCGTTGAAAGGCACTGAAAGCGCGTTGCCATACGCTCGTGCTGCGAGTCTGGAAAACCGTTAAGGAGGATCATGCGAGCCGTCCCTCTACTGCCGCTACTGCTTGGTGGATGGCTTGCCCTCCCGGTACAGGCTGATGATGCGCAAGACGCAATCAATCGTCTTGCCAAGGTTGATCAGCAGCAGAGCTATCAGGGTACTTTTGTATACGAGCGCAACGGGAGTTTTTCTACCCACCGAATCTGGCACCGCATAGCGGACGGTCATGTTCAGGAGCGCTTGCTGCAACTTGATGGTTCTGCTCAGGAAGTGTTGCGTGTTGACGGGCTTACCCAGTGCGTCAGCGGCACACTCGAAGCGGGTGTGGCCAATCCGGCCGACTCATCTGCCCGCGCCTTCGATGTCAAAAGACTCTCCGCCTGGTACGACATAAAAGTTGTCGGCAAATCCAGAGTGGCCGGTCGCCAGGCAACCATCGTTGCGCTGTCCCCCAAGGACCAGCATCGATACGGCCTCGAACTTCACCTGGATAACGAAACCGGTCTTGTGCTCAAGTCGCTTCTATTGAGCGAGAAGGGGCAGTTGCTCGAACGTTTCCAGTTTACCGATCTCGATACCGCCGGTGTTCTGTCCGAGCAAGCGCTCAAGACCAGTGCCGATTGCAAACCCGTGTCTGTGGTGAAAACCAAGTCCGAAGCGTCCATAGGTCCTGTGGCCTGGCATTCGGACTGGCTGCCGCCGGGTTTCGAAGTCAGCAGCAGTGGTGTGCGCAAGGACGCCTCCACGCAATCCTCCGTTACCCATCTGATGTATGGTGACGGTCTGGCGCGTTTTTCGGTGTTCATCGAGTCGGTGAAAGGTGGATCTTCCTCGGATATTCGCACCCAGCTAGGCCCTACAGTGGCTGTTTCGCGCCGTCTCACCACGCCGCAGGGCGACATGATGGTGACGGTCGTCGGAGAAGTTCCGATGGGCACTGCGGAGCGCATAGCATTGTCGATGCGTAACGACGAACCTCCAGCCAATAAATAAACATTTGAAGTCACGGATCCCAGGATGTAAAAATTTTCATCCTGGGTTACAGAAGCCGCCAGGCCGCACTCAACCTGGCTCGGGCACAGGCGCTGAAATGTTTGGTGAGGTTTGCAGATTGCAAAAGCTCTGTTTTTTTTCTATAGGTCACAGCCTCGCAGCTCTGGCCTTTTGTCGTTTCCAGAGGCCATGTCGCTGATCCAGAGATGAGCATCGCTGCTTGAGGTCTTTGAGTCGGTTGCTTCGGACTGCTTAATTTTTTCCTCGTTACGAACGGGAGCCATATGTCGATACCACGCATGAAATCCTACTTTTCATTGATTGCCGCTGTGCTGATGCTCGGTCAGGTTGCTACGGCTCAAGCCGAAAACCTGCCGGACTTCACCGGGCTGGTCGAGCAGGCGTCGCCCGCAGTGGTGAATATCAGTACGCGCCAGAAGTTGCCGGACCGTGCCGTCGCCAATCAGCAAATGCCTGATCTGGAAGGCTTGCCGCCGATGCTTCGCGAGTTTCTCGAGCGCAGCATGCCGCCGGGTTCGCGTCCGCCAGGTTCGGGTGCTGGCAAGGGTGATCGCCAGCGTGAGGCCCAGTCCCTCGGCTCGGGTTTCATCATCTCTCCTGACGGCTACGTGCTGACCAATAATCACGTAATCGACGGCGCTGACGAAATTCTCGTACGCCTGTCCGACCGCAGCGAGTTGAAGGCCAAGCTGGTGGGTACCGATCCGCGTACCGACGTTGCCGTCCTGAAAATTGAAGGCAAGGACCTGCCAACTGCCAAGCTGGGTAATTCCAATACGCTCAAGGTCGGCGAATGGGTCCTGGCGATCGGCTCGCCGTTCGGTTTCGACCATTCCGTGACCAAGGGTATCGTCAGTGCCAAGGGGCGCAGCCTGCCTAACGACACCTATGTGCCGTTCATTCAGACCGACGTGGCCATCAATCCGGGTAACTCCGGTGGCCCGCTGTTCAACATGGCGGGCGAGGTCGTCGGGATCAACTCGCAGATCTTCACGCGCTCCGGTGGTTTCATGGGGCTGTCGTTCGCGATTCCGATCGACGTCGCCATGGATGTGGCCAATCAGCTCAAGGCCAATGGCAAAGTCAGCCGCGGATGGCTGGGTGTGGTCATCCAGGAAGTGAACAAGGACCTCGCCGAGTCGTTTGGCCTGGACAAGCCTGCCGGCGCGCTGGTTGCGCAAGTGCTTGAAGACGGCCCGGCTGCCAAGGGTGGTGTGCAGGTGGGTGACGTGATTCTGAGCGCCAACGGTCAGCCAATCGTCATGTCGGCTGACCTGCCGCACCTGATCGGCAACCTCAAGGACGGCAGCAAGGCCGAACTTGAAGTGATTCGCGATGGCAAGCGTCAGAAGCTGACGGTCACCGTCGGTGCACTGCCTGATGAAGGTCAGGAAATGGGCGATGTTGGCGGTACGGGTGCCGAGCGCAGCAGTAATCGTCTGGGCGTATCGGTGATCGAGCTGACCGCCGAGCAGAAGAAATCCCTGGATCTCAAAGGTGGTGTGGCGATCAAGGAAGTCACAGGCGGCCCGGCTTCGCTGATCGGTCTGCAGGCGGGTGATGTGATCACTCACCTGAACAATCAGGCGATCACGTCCAGCAAGCAGTTCACCGAGGTGGCGAAAAGCCTGCCCAAGGATCGCTCTGTCTCGATGCGTGTTCTGCGTCAGGGCCGTGCGACCTTCATTACCTTCAAGCTGTCCGAGTAACCGGTCGGTTTAAGAGGAAAGGGTGGCCATGGCCACCCTTTTTTGTACCCGTTTGTTTACCGTGCGCCGATCCAGGTGCCTGTAAGCGTGACGCCTCTTGCTTAGTTCAGGTACAATTCCCGGCTATTTTTCGGCGGGCAATCTGCCTGCAACCTTTTTGAGTGTTGATCCGTGAGTGATTTGAGTCATATCCGCAATTTCTCCATCATCGCCCACATTGACCATGGCAAGTCGACGCTGGCCGACCGCTTCATTCAAATGTGCGGCGGCCTGACCGAGCGCGAAATGGAAGCGCAGGTGCTCGATTCCATGGATCTTGAGCGCGAGCGCGGGATCACCATCAAGGCCCATAGCGTTACCCTGTATTACAAGGCCAAAGACGGTATTACCTACCAGCTGAACTTCATCGACACCCCCGGGCACGTCGACTTCACCTACGAAGTCAGCCGTTCTCTGGCCGCGTGCGAAGGTGCGTTGCTGGTGGTCGATGCAGGGCAGGGCGTCGAGGCGCAATCGGTCGCCAACTGCTATACCGCCATCGAGCAGGGCCTTGAGGTCATGCCGGTACTGAACAAGATGGACTTGCCGCAGGCCGATCCGGACCGCGTCAAGGAAGAAATCGAGAAGATCATCGGCATCGACGCCACCGATGCCGTGGCGTGCAGCGCCAAGAGCGGCATGGGCGTGGATGAGGTCCTCGAGCGTCTGGTCGCAACCATTCCGGCACCGACCGGCAATATCGAAGATCCGCTGCAGGCGTTGATCATCGACTCCTGGTTCGACAACTACCTGGGCGTCGTGTCCCTGGTGCGTGTGCGCCACGGCCGCGTCAAGAAGGGCGACAAGATTCTCGTCAAGTCGACCGGCAAGCTGCATCTGGTCGACAGCGTGGGCGTGTTCAACCCCAAGCACACGGCAACCGTCGATCTGAAAGCGGGCGAAGTAGGCTTCATCATCGCCGGCATCAAGGACATTCACGGTGCGCCGGTCGGTGACACCCTGACCCTGAGCACCACGCCCGACGTCGACGTGCTGCCCGGCTTCAAGCGTATTCAGCCACAAGTCTATGCAGGCCTGTTCCCGGTCAGCTCGGACGACTTCGAAGACTTCCGTGAAGCGCTGCAGAAGCTGACCCTGAACGACTCTTCACTGCAATACCTGCCCGAGAGCTCCGATGCGCTGGGCTTCGGCTTCCGCTGTGGCTTCCTCGGCATGCTGCACATGGAGATCATCCAGGAACGCCTGGAGCGTGAATACAATCTCGACCTGATCACCACCGCGCCAACCGTAATCTTCGAGCTGTTGCTGAAGACCGGCGAAACGATTTACGTCGATAACCCATCCAAGCTGCCTGACCTCTCGGCCATCGAAGACATGCGCGAGCCCATCGTTCGCGCAAATATTCTTGTGCCGCAGGAGCACCTGGGCAACGTCATTACGTTGTGCATCGAAAAACGTGGCGTACAGCACGACATGCTGTTCCTCGGCACGCAGGTCCAGGTGAGCTACGATTTGCCGATGAACGAAGTGGTTCTGGATTTCTTCGATCGTCTCAAGTCTGTCAGCCGCGGTTATGCTTCGCTGGATTATCATTTTGATCGTTACCAGTCGGCCAACCTGGTCAAGCTCGACGTTCTGATCAACGCCGAGAAGGTCGACGCCCTGGCCCTGATCGTTCACCGCGACAACGCACACTACAAAGGGCGTGCGTTGACCGAGAAGATGAAAGAGCTGATCCCTCGACAGATGTTCGACGTGGCAATTCAGGCGGCTATCGGCGGTCAGATTGTGGCCCGGACAACCGTCAAGGCGCTTAGAAAGAACGTATTGGCCAAATGCTACGGCGGTGACGTCAGCCGCAAGCGTAAATTGCTGGAGAAGCAAAAGGCCGGTAAGAAACGCATGAAGCAGGTCGGCAACGTGGAAATTCCACAGGAAGCCTTCCTTGCAGTGCTCAGGTTGGAATAGTCAGGTCCTATGTCACTAAATTTCCCGCTGTTGTTGGTCATCGCTGTCTTCGTCTGTGGCGTGCTTGCACTGATTGATCTGGTCATCCTGGCGCCTCGCCGCCGGGCTGCCATTTCCAACTATCAGGGCAGCGTGGGCGAACCTGACATTGCTGTCGTGGAGCGCTTGAACAAGGAGCCTTTGCTGGTCGAGTACGGCAAATCGTTCTTCCCGGTGTTGTTCATCGTGCTGGTGCTTCGTTCGTTTCTGGTCGAGCCGTTCCAGATTCCTTCGGGTTCCATGAAGCCGACACTGGATGTGGGTGATTTCATTCTGGTCAACAAGTTCGCGTACGGCATTCGCCTGCCGGTACTGGACCAGAAGGTGATTCAGATCGGTGATCCGCAGCGTGGCGACGTGATGGTGTTCCGTTATCCGAGCGACCCGAGCGTCAATTACATCAAGCGTGTCGTCGGTCTGCCGGGTGATCGTATCCGCTACACCAGCGACAAGCGGCTGTTCATCAATGGCGAGCTGGTCGCCAAGAAGCTGATCGGCACCGAGCCCGGTACACTGGGCAGCGCGGAACTGTATGAAGAGCAGCTGGGCGAAGTCGAACATCAGATCCGTCAGGAAATGAGCCGCTACCGCGCGCCGCCTGACAGTGAGTGGACAGTGCCTGCCGCGCACTACTTCATGATGGGCGACAACCGTGACAACTCCAACGACAGCCGTTACTGGGATGATCCCAACATTCCCAAGGACGAGCTGGGCATGGTCCCGGACAAGAACATCGTAGGCAAGGCGTTCGCGGTGTGGATGAGCTGGCCCGAGCCGAAACTGAGCCACTTCCCCAATTTTGCGCGCGTAGGGCTGATCAAGTAATCGATGCGGCGCTGCCTGAGCAGCGCCGCATGTCATTTGGGCTGACTGGAAACGCCTCTGAAGCATGAGTCGACCCGGTCAGGAGGCGTTGCACTCTTGAGGTCGAAGTCGAACATGACGTTCTCTACTTCTCAAAAAGGCTTTTCTTTCGTGGGCTGGCTGTTGGTACTGGCGCTGGTCGCGTTTGCGACGAGCACGGCCTTCAAGCTGGTTCCGCACTACCTCGACTACATGACGATGAAGAAAATCATCGAAGCGGTCGACACCAACAAGACCCTGGACATCACCACGGTCGACGATTTTTACGGTTATGTCGGTAAGAACATGCAGGTCAACAGCATTCGGGATATAGATTTGAACAAGGCGTTGAAAGTGACGGTGGAGAACAATGCGTTCCAGGCTCATTTGAACTATGAGCAGCGTGAACCGTGGTTCCAGAACATCGATCTGGTGTTGAAGTTCGACAAGCAATTCAGTGTGGGTAAACCGTGAGCGTATCCTTGAGCCGCCTTGAGCGTCAGCTCGGCTACACCTTCAAGGATCAGGAACTGATGGTCCTGGCCCTGACCCATCGCAGTTTTGCCGGTCGCAACAATGAGCGTCTGGAGTTTCTCGGTGATGCCATTCTCAACTTCGTGGCGGGCGAGGCGCTGTTCGAGCGTTTCCCCCAGGCTCGCGAAGGCCAGTTGTCCCGCTTGCGGGCGCGACTGGTGAAGGGCGAGACCCTGGCGTTGCTGGCCCGTGGTTTCGATCTGGGCGAGTACCTGCGCCTTGGCTCGGGCGAGTTGAAAAGCGGTGGTTTCCGTCGTGAGTCGATTCTCGCCGACGCGCTCGAGGCGCTGATCGGGGCGATCTATCTGGATGCAGGCATGGAGGCGGCGCGCGAGCGCGTCCTGGCCTGGCTGACAACCGAGTTTGACAGCCTGACGCTGGTGGACACCAACAAGGACCCCAAGACCCGACTGCAGGAATTTCTCCAGTCGCGGGCCTGCGAACTGCCACGTTACGAGGTGGTGGATATCCAGGGCGAGCCGCATTGCCGGACGTTTTTCGTCGAATGCGAGATCAACCTATTGAATGAAAAAAGCCGAGGACAGGGTGTCAGCCGCCGGATCGCCGAACAGGTAGCCGCCGCAGCAGCACTCATCGCCCTGGGCGTGGAGAACGGTCATGAATGATACAACCGCAACACGCTGTGGCTATGTTGCCATTGTCGGCCGTCCCAACGTAGGCAAGTCCACGCTGCTCAACCACATTCTCGGTCAGAAGCTCGCGATCACCTCGCGCAAGCCGCAGACCACGCGCCACAACATGCTGGGCATCAAGACTGAAGGCGCCGTGCAGGCAATCTATGTCGATACTCCCGGCATGCACAAGAATGGCGAGAAAGCGCTCAACCGTTACATGAACAAGACCGCTTCGGCGGCGCTGAAGGACGTCGACGTGGTCATCTTCGTCGTCGATCGCACCCGCTGGACGGACGAAGACCAGATGGTTCTGGAGCGCGTTCAGTATGTCCAGGGGCCGGTCATCCTGGCGATCAACAAGACCGATCGCATCGAAGACAAAAGCGATCTGATGCCGCATCTGGAGTGGCTGCAGGGTCAGTTGCCGAATGCGTCCATCGTGCCGATCTCCGCGCAGCATGGTCACAACCTCGAAGCGCTGGAAAGCCTGATTGCCTCGCACCTGCCCGAGAATGACCACTTCTTCCCGGAAGACCAGATCACCGATCGCAGCAGCCGCTTTCTGGCTGCCGAACTGGTCCGCGAGAAAATCATGCGCCAGTTGGGTGCCGAGCTTCCGTACCAGATCACCGTCGAGATCGAAGAATTCAAGCAGCAGGGCCGCACCCTGCATATCCATGCGCTGATTCTTGTCGAGCGCGATGGACAGAAGAAGATCATCATTGGCGACAAGGGCGATCGCATCAAGCGCATCGGCAGTGATGCGCGTCGTGACATGGAACTGCTGTTCGACTCCAAGGTGATGCTCAACCTGTGGGTCAAGGTCAAAGGTGGCTGGTCCGATGACGAGCGCGCACTGCGTTCCCTTGGCTACGGCGACCTCTAAGCTGTCCTTTCGCCCGACCTTGCTATGGTCGGGCGAACACTTCCCTTTCGAGCCAGCCTGATGAGCACGCCTACCGGCCAACCTGCTTATGTGCTCCACAGCCGTGCGTATCGCGAAAACAGCGCGCTGGTCGACTTCCTCACGCCTAAGGGCCGTCTGCGTGCCGTGCTGCGCAGTGCCAAGGGCAAGGCGGGTTCGCTGGCACGCCCATTCGTGCCCCTCGAGGTCGAGTTTCGAGGGCGGGGCGAGCTGAAGAATGTCGGCCGCATGGAAAGCGCGGGCGTCGCTACCTGGATGACCGGCGAGGCGTTATTCAGCGGCATGTACCTCAACGAGCTGCTGATTCGCCTGTTGCCTGCCGAAGATCCTCATCCTGCCGTGTTCGAACATTACGCTGCCACGCTGCTGGCCCTTTCTCTGGGGCGTCCGCTGGAGCCGTTGCTGCGTTCGTTCGAATGGCGGTTGCTGGATGACCTGGGCTATGGCTTCGCGATGGACGCCGACATCAATGGCGAACCGCTGGCCATTGATGGCATGTATCGCTTGCAGGTCGATGCCGGGCTCGAGCGTGTCTACCTGCTTCAGCCCGGTCTGTTTCAGGGCGCGGAATTACTGGCCATGTCCGAAGCGGACTGGAGCGTCCCCGGTGCGTTGTCCGCTGCCAAGCGTCTGATGCGTCAGGCGCTGGCGGTACACTTGGGCGGTCGCCCGTTAGTCAGTCGTGAACTGTTTCGCAAGCCTTGATCAGGCTTTATTCTCTACAGCCTGCTTCGACCAGCTCGCCCATTTTTCTGGAGACCACCGTGACCCAAAGCACTCGCATCCTTCTCGGCGTAAACATCGACCACGTAGCCACCTTGCGTCAGGCTCGTGGCACGCGCTACCCGGACCCGGTCAAGGCTGCCCTGGACGCCGAAGAGGCAGGCGCCGACGGCATCACCGTTCACTTGCGCGAAGACCGCCGCCATATTCAGGAGCGCGATGTCCTGCTGCTCAAGGATGTCTTGCAGACCCGCATGAATTTCGAAATGGGCGTGACCGAAGAAATGCTCGCCTTCGCCGAACGCCTTCGCCCGGCGCACATCTGTCTGGTGCCTGAGACACGGCAGGAGCTGACCACCGAAGGCGGTCTGGACGTGGCAGGGCAGGAAGCGCGGATCAAGGCAGCGGTCGAGCGACTGGCGAAGATTGGCTGCGAGGTTTCACTGTTCATCGACGCCGACGAGCGTCAGATCGCCGCTTCAAAACGCGTCGGCGCCCCCGCCATCGAACTGCATACCGGTCGCTATGCCGATGCTCAGACCCCGACTGAAGTTGCCGAAGAACTGCAGCGGGTCGCCGACGGCGTCGCGTTTGGTCTCGCCCAAGGGCTGATCGTCAATGCCGGTCACGGCCTGCATTATCACAACGTCGAAGCCGTCGCCGCGATCAAGGGCATCAACGAACTGAACATCGGCCACGCGCTGGTTGCTCATGCTCTGTTCGTCGGCTTCAAGGCGGCAGTGGCCGAGATGAAAGCGTTGATCGTGGCGGCGGCCAGATAACTAATCCCTCAGGGTTTGCGCCCCACGATCACCGCACGCATGGGGGCAGGCAGGCCCTCGATAGTCTTGCTGTGATCGGTGGGGTCCAGATAGTCGCTCAGGGACTGGAAGCGCATCCACTCGGTGCTGCGCTGTTCGTCGACCGTTGTGTGGCTGACGTCGACGCAACGCACATCGGTGAAGCCGGCACGGCGCATCCACAACTCCAGCGCGGGGACTGAAGGCAGGAACCAGACGTTGCGCATCTGCGCATAACGATCTTCCGGGACCAGCACTTGATGGACATCGCCCGGCACTACCAGGGTTTCCATCACCAGCTCGCCGCCTTTTACCAGGCAGTCTTTCAAGGCCAGCAGGTGGTCGATGGGGGATTTGCGGTGATACAGCACGCCCATCGAGAACACTGTGTCGAAGCCTTCAAGATTGGCGGGCAAATCTTCCAGCGCGAACGGCAGGTGCCAGGCGGGCAGGTCAGGCAGATAGCGCTGCATGGCCTGAAACTGACAGAAAAACAGCCAGTTGGGGTCGACCCCGATCACGCTGTCGGCCCCGGCGCCAAGCATGCGCCATTGGTAATAACCGTTGCCGCAGCCGACATCCAGAACGCGTTTGCCCTTCAGGTCCAGGTGTTGCGAAACCCTCGACCACTTCCAGTCCGAGCGCCATTCAGTGTCGATATGCACGCCGAACACATTGAACGGCCCCTTGCGCCACGGTGACAGGCCCAGCAGTGCCTTGCGCAGGACGGTGCGGGTCTCGCCGTTGCACTGGGCTTCCAGGGTAAAGCTGTCGAGCAGATCGATTCGCTCGGGCTGCAGGTCGGGCAAGGCATCCAGCGCACTTTGCCAGCGCTGCAGGTCACCGTGACCCTTGGCCATCTTGGTGTCGAGCTGGGCCTGCAGGCCATTGGCCCAATCGGCCAGAGGGGTTCCCGCCAGACGACGGACGAGGGGAGCGAGATCAATCATGGCAGGGCAATCAACGAGGTGAAGTTAAGGCATTGAAACCAGGGCACCACTTTGGAAAAACCTGCGGCAAGCAGGCGTTGGCGGTGTTCTTCGAGGCTGTCGGGTTTCATGACGTTTTCGATGGCGCTGCGCTTCTGGGCAATTTCCAGGTCGCTGTAGCCGTTGGCGCGTTTGAAGGCGATGTGCAGGTCGGTCAGCAGAGCCTGTTCCTGCTGGTCGTCGAAGCGCAGTTTTTCCGAGAGGATCAGCGCACCGCCGGGCACCAGCGCATCACGAATGCGGCCGAGCAATGCCAGACGCTGTTCGGGGGCAATGAATTGCAGGGTGAAGTTCAGCGCCACCACCGAGGCGGGTTTGAACGCCAGCGCGAGGATGTCACCTTCGAGGACCTGCACCGGCAGCAACTCCTGAAACATGGAGTTCTGCGCGTTGAGGTATTCACGGCAACGCTCGACCATGGCACTGGAGTTGTCTATCGCAATGACTTCGCAGCCCTCACCGCGCACATGGCGGCGCAGGGCCTGGGTGACAGCGCCCAGAGAACTGCCCAGGTCATAGAGCACAGTATTTGGCTGCGCAAATTGCGCGGCCAGCACACCGAGGTTTTCGACAATCGTCGGATAACCGGGCACCGAACGTTTGATCATGTCCGGGAATACCCGCACCACGTCCTCGTTGAAGGCGAAGTCAGGCACCTGGGCCAGCGGCTGGGCGAAAATGCGGTCGGTTTCTTTGCTCACGGCGGTTCCGGCGAAGGCTTTGAAAAGCCGGCATTCTAGCCAAGTTGCTGCCGGGATGCATGGTGCAGTACGTGCTGTCGGACAAGCCGTGCGCAAAGCCTCACTTCACGCTGATGGCGCACTCGAAGGTCTGCTCCGGGACGACTTCGGGTGCCCAGGGTTGCTGATAGACCATCATCAGCCGGCCGGTCCCGGCATCGGTGGCCTTGAAGCGCCAGACCGATTGCCCGCCGTCGCCGACCATCTCCTTGCTCTCGGCGCTGGCATACACCTCAGGCCCCAGGCTGCGCAGAATATTCTGGGCCGGGTTCTGGGTCAGCCAGCGAAAGCCGGTGGTGGGGTTGCTGGGCAGGGTCAGGATCAGCGTCTGCCCGGACGTGAGTGTCAGCGGGCAGTCGCTTTGCGTGTCGATGGAAACAATGTTTTTCGGCGTCTGAGCGCACGCCGTCAGCAGCGCAAGGCTCAGCGGGGCAATGAAACGGGCAGGGGTCATGGCAAGTTCCGGTATCGCGATACGAGGCGCAAGGATAACTGATCGGAGTTTTGTGAGGGAGTACGACCGGTGTCGCGCCCTGGATCGGACGCAGAGCGTCCAGAACTGCATTCCCATGCTGAAGTGTGCTGGAACGAGAGGTGCCCGATAGAACACCTCTCGTGCCCGTTCAGCGTAGGACCTGCGCAGTATCAATCTTTAGAACAACACCTTCACCACGTCCGCAAAGCGTTTGGCGAAGTGCACGGTAATGCCTTCCTTGAGGTAGTCCGGCAGTTCCTCGAAGTTGCCACGGTTAGGTTCCGGCAGGATCAGTTCGTGGATCTTCTGGCGTCGCGCGGCAATGACTTTTTCCCGCACGCCGCCGATCGGCAGCACGTGCCCGGTCAGGGTCAGTTCGCCGGTCATGGCGACGCCTTTTTTCGGCGGCTGGTTGCGGGCCAGGGACAGCAAGGCGCTGGCCATGGTCACACCCGCACTCGGACCGTCTTTCGGGGTGGCACCTTCGGGAACATGTACGTGCACGAACGCCTCATCGAAGAACTTCGCATCACCACCAAACTTCGACAGATTGGCGCTGACGTAGCTGTAGGCAATTTCAGCCGACTCTTTCATCACATCGCCCAATTGCCCGGTCAGCTTGAAGCCACGGTTGAGCGTATGAATGCGCGTCGCCTCGATGGGCAGGGTAGCGCCGCCCATGCTGGTCCACGCCAGGCCGGTGATCACGCCGGTGCCGGACAGTACTTGTTCGCTGCGGAATACGGGCATGCCCAGCGACGCTTCGAGGTCTTTTGGTCCGATCTTGATCACTGAATCGGGCTCGTCCAGCAGTTTGACCACTGCCTTGCGCACCAGCTTGCCAAGTTGCTTCTCCAGATGCCGCACACCGGCTTCGCGGGCGTAGCCCTCGATGACGGCGCGCAGGGCGCTGTCGCTGATGCTCAGCTTGCTTTTGGCAACGCCTGCTTTCTCCAGTTGTTTGGGCCACAAGTGGCGTTTGGCAATCGCCAGCTTCTCTTCAGTGATATAGCCGGACAGGCGAATCACTTCCATCCGGTCGAGCAGCGGGCCGGGGATCGAGTCCAGCGTGTTGGCCGTGCACACGAACAGAACCTTGGAGAGGTCCAGACGCAGGTCCAGGTAGTGATCGAGAAACTCGACGTTTTGTTCCGGGTCCAGGGTTTCCAGCAGCGCGGATGCAGGGTCGCCCTGATAGCTCTGGCCCATCTTGTCGATCTCATCGAGCATGATGACCGGGTTCATGACTTCAACGTCTTTCAGCGCCTGCACCAGCTTGCCCGGTTGCGCACCGATATAGGTACGGCGGTGACCCTTGATTTCGGCCTCGTCGCGCATGCCGCCCACGCTCAGGCGATAGAACGGCCGCCCCAGCGACTCGGCAATCGAGCGCCCGACGCTGGTCTTGCCCACCCCTGGCGGGCCGACCAGCAGCACGATCGAGCCGCTGATTTCACCCTTGTAGGCACCGACGGCGAGGAATTCCAGAATCCGCGCCTTGATGTCGTCAAGCCCGGCATGGTGCTGATCGAGCACCTTGCGCGCGTGTTTGAGGTCCAGCTTGTCGGCACCATAGATGCCCCATGGCAGCGAGCTGGTCCAATCCAGGTAATTGCGCGTCACGGCGTATTCGGGCGAGCCGGTTTCCAGCACCTTGAGCTTGCCGATTTCTTCGTCGAACTTCTTGCGCGCCTGTGGCGGCAAGGTCTTGCCTTCGAGGCGCTGCTCAAACTGTTCAATGTCGGCGCTGCGATCATCCTTGCTCAGGCCCAGCTCCTGCTGAATGACCTTGAGCTGTTCCTTGAGGAAGAACTGCCGCTGATGCTCGCCGATCTTGCGGTTCACTTCGGCAGAGATTTCCTTCTGCAGGCGTGCAACCTCGACTTCCTTGCGCAGCATCGGCAGGACTTTCTCCATGCGCCTGAGCATCGGCACGCAGTCGAGCACCTCCTGCAGCTCGACGCCGGTGGCCGAGGTCAGCGCGGCGGCGAAGTCAGTGAGCGGCGAGGGATCGTTGGGGCTGAAACGGTTGAGGTAATTCTTCAGCTCTTCGCTGTACAGCGGGTTGAGCGGCAGCAGTTCCTTGATCGCATTGATCAGGGCCATGCCGTAGGCCTTCACTTCATCGGTCGGCTCATTGGGCTGCTGCGGGTATTCGACTTCTACCAGGTACGGTGGGCGGTGGTGTTTGAGCCAGGTACGGATACGCACACGGCTCAACCCCTGCGCGACGAACTGTAAACGACCATTTTCGCGACTGGCGTGGTGAACCTTGACCAGAGTGCCATACTCGGGGAGTGCGTCGGTCTTGAAGTGGCGCGGATCTTCCTGCGGAGTGTCCATGAAGAACAGCGCCAGCGAATGATGCTCGGACTTGCTGACCAGCTCCAGCGTTTCGGCCCACGGCTCTTCATTGACGATGACAGGCAGGACCTGCGCCGGGAAGAACGGACGGTTGTGGATCGGGATGATGTAAACCTTGTCGGGCAGGTTCTGGCCGGGCAAGGCCAGCGAGGTGCTGTCGGAACTCAGAGACACGTCGTGCTCGTCTGCGTCATTGGGCAAGTCTGGCGAGTCTGTCTGCTGGTCGCTCATGGGGCACCTGAGAGGTTGAACATGGTTCTTAGATGGGGCAGCGGCTCTCAGGTTTCAATAGTCTTGGTCGATAGTCTGTAAAGCGGTTGGAAAACCGTTATTTATTAGCGGGCCTGTCAGGGCTGACAAGGACGGGCTTACTTCATTTACGGCACTGCCGGTATGGGTTGAATCAGGCATGACCAACGTATTTATTTCTGCATTAGTGGCAGGACTGTGGATAGCATCGGCTGCAAACGCATCGGCTTCCAGCTTTACCGCCCAGGTAACGGACAAGGAAGGCAAGCCCCTTGCAGATGCGGTGGTAACGCTCAAAGGGCCGCCCGATCCTTCACCTGTTGTGTTGAAGGCGTCAATGGACCAGCGTGATCAGGAGTTTGCGCCACATGTACTGGCCATCCACGCCGGCACTCAGGTCAAGTTCCCCAACAGCGACAACATCCGCCATCAGGTCTACTCCTTTTCTCCGGCCAAGCGCTTCGAGTTGCGGCTTTACGAGGGCACACCCTCGGATCCGCTGTTGTTCGACAAGCCTGGCGTGGTCGTACTGGGCTGCAACATCCATGACTGGATGGTCGGTTACATCTACGTCACCGACGATTCGTGGTTCGGCGTGACCGACAGCAACGGCCAGCTCAAGCTGGATCAGCTTCCGGCCGGGCATTATGCCGCGACCCTCTGGCATCCGCGTATCGCGGACATGCAGCCTGTGTCGGGCGGCGAGCTTGAGTTGCCGGCAGCAGGCCTCACTCAGCGTTTCAACCTCGCGGTCGAAGCGGAAGCCGATGACAAACCCGGCAAGCCCGCACCCGGCGGTTTCGGTGACGCCTTTCACAAGGCCGCACATGAATGAAATTTAGAGCCAGCTTTCAGGCGCGCATTGCCGGGGTTCTGATTGTCCTGTTGCTGATTGTCGTGAGTGCGGTCTATCTCGCCGTCAAGGTTGCAACAGGCGAGGCGGTGCGCACTCAGGCCCAGGCGCAGCTGGAGGTGGGTAGCCGCGTCTTCGAGCGTCTGATCGATCTGCGCGGCAAACGTCTGCGTGACACCGTGCAACTGGTGGCAGCAGATTTCGGCTTTCGTGACGCGGTGGCCAGTTCCGACGCCTCGACCATTCGCTCGGTGTTGCTCAACCATGGCAAACGCATCAATGCCAGCGACATGTTTCTGCTGGGCATGGATGGCGTAGTGATTGCCAGCACCGTGCCGAAAGTCCCCGAAGGTTCCAGGTTTGTCTATGACCAAGCCCTGCGCAATGCCAAACGTGCCGGTCAGTCAGTGCTCATTGTGCCCGGCGGCGGAGACCCTCATTTGCTGGTGGAGAGCACCGTTCTCGCGCCATTGCCGATCGGCCGCGTGGTCATGGGCTTTACCATCGACAGCGGTATTGCCGAAGAACTGCGTTCGCTCAGCGGTCTGGAAGTGTCTTTTCTCACCGTAGAAGACGGTAAGAACGGTGAACTGATCAGTACCCAGCCAGAGGCCCTGCACGCGGGCCTGATTGAGCTGATGCGCAGCTCCTCGGAAGGCCAGATGCTGCTTACCGAGCAATCGAACCTTAACTTTCTCAGCCAGACCCTGATGCTCGCCAACACCAGTATTGGCGGCGACGGGCAGGTTATCGCGCTATTACAGAGCCCTCTGGACAAGGCCTATCAGGCATTCGCGCCGCTGAATGAGAAGATCTTCTGGATTTCCATGGCCGCTTTGGTGGCGTCGCTGATCGGCACACTGGCACTGGCGCGAAGCGTGTCGCTACCGGTACAGGCCCTGGCCACGGCGGCCAAACGTATTGGTGATGGCGACTATAAAACGCCGGTCACCCTGGTTCGCAGCGATGAGCTGGGCATGCTCGCCGAAGCGATCAACACCATGCAGCAGGGCATCGCGGTGCGCGAGGGGCAATTGGCGCACAACGCGCTGCACGACAATCTGACCGGGCTGCCCAACCGGGCGCTGGTGATGGAGCGTCTGGGTAGCTCGATTGCTGCAGAACGTGCGTTGGCTCTGTTGTCTCTGAGTATCGAAAACCTCGCCACGATCGGCGAAAGCGTGAGCGTTGAAGGCGTGGAGCAGTTGTTGCGCCATGTGGGCCAGCGCCTGCAAGGTAATCTGCGTGCCGGCGATACCGTGGCACGTCTGGGGACCAACGAGTTTCTGCTGTTGCTGGACAACACGTCCAGCGCGGGTGCAGTGGGCATGGCAGACGCCCTACAGCGTCTGCTCAGTGAGCCGCAGCGTATCGACAATCACGAGCTGGAGCTTGAGTGCTGCATTGGCATCACGGTGTATCCGGAACACGGTGATTCCGCCCAGGAATTGCTCAACCGTGCGGCAATTGCCCGCAAGGACGCCGCGTTCATTCCTGGTCGCCTGCAGATTTATCAGGATGGACGTGATCTGGCCCACCAGCGGCAGATCACGCTGATTCGTGACCTGCGCAAGGCCGCGCAAAATGGCGAATTCACGCTGCATTACCAGCCCAAGCTGGATATCCGTCAGGGCTATGTGCGTCAGGCCGAAGCGCTGTTGCGCTGGGCTCATCCGCAGTTCGGCAATGTCTCGCCTGCCGAATTCATCGTCCTCGCCGAGCGTACCGGGAGCATTTACCTGCTGACCAACTGGGTGATCGAAGAGGCGATTCGCCAACTGGCCGAATGGCGTCAGCGCGGTCTGGTCCTGCAGGTGTCGGTGAACATTTCCGCTGATGACCTGCTGGGTGATGATCTGGTCGGTTATGTCATGAAATTGCTCAAGCAATACGCTCTGCCTGCCGAACAACTGGTATTCGAGATCACCGAAAGCGCAGTCATGAGCGAACCGGAAAAAGCACTGATCGTCCTGCATCGCCTGCGTGATTGCGGCATCAGTCTGTCAGTCGACGATTTCGGTACTGGCTACTCGTCATTGGCTCACTTGAAACGTCTGCCCGTGCAGGAGCTGAAAATCGACCAGTCTTTCGTGCGCAATCTGGATGAAACCAGTGAAGACGCAGTAATCGTGCGGTCGACCATTGAAATGAGCCACAACCTCGGACTGAAGGTGGTGGCAGAAGGTGTCGAGTATCAACACAGCCTAGACCTGCTCCGGCGTTGGCACTGCGATACGGCCCAGGGTTACCTGATCAGTCGACCGCTGACCGCGTCGGCGTTCGAGGCATGGATTGCCACGTATCAGGCCTCACCCGGTCTTATGGTGAATTAATCCATGTTGCACAAAACATCGCTGCTGTTGGGGTCTTTGCTGGTGGGTATGGCGGGGGTTGCTTCGACGCCCGCCCTGGGCGACAACGGCCGGTTGATCGCCACGGGTGGCGCTACCAGCATTGAAGGCAGCGCCGGCGGCGGCATAACCCCGTGGGCGGTGATTACCGGCTACAGCGAGCAAGGCGAGTGGGGCGCTACCGCCTTCGCCACGCATGTGGATCTGCCGGACTACAACCTTGATGTGGCAGGCCTGGCGGTCGCCTATGGCAACCGCGTGGAGTTTTCCTACGCGCATCAGCGTTTCGATATCAGCAACCTGCAGCACAGGCTCAGCCTGCCGGACGATAACCTCAGTCAGGACGTGTTCGGCGTCAAGGTGCGGCTCTTCGGCGACCTGATCTACGAAAGCCTGCCGCAGGTTTCTCTGGGGGTGCAGTACAAGCATCAGAACGATTTCCTGATTCCCAGCCTGGTCGGCGCCCGACGTGACTCGGATGTCGAAGGCTACCTGACGGCCAGCCGCTTGTTCATGGGCGCGGCGTTCGGCTACAACGTTGTGGTAAACGGCGGCGTGCGTTACAGCCGCGCCAACGAAACCGGACTGTTGGGATTCGGCGGCGATCGGCGCGACAGCCGCAGCCTGCTCAAGGAGAGCTCGGTAGCCGTGCTGTTCAATCCGCGCTGGGCACTCGGTGTCGAATATCGCGAGAAGCCAGACAACCTGTCGTTTGCGGGCGAAAGTGACTGGGCCGATGTGTTTCTCGGCTATTTCCCCAACAAGCACGTGTCCGTGGTCCTGGCTTACGCCCGTTTGGGCGAAATCGCCACGCTGGACAACCAGAACGGCACCTATCTGTCTGTGCAGGGGAGTTTCTGATGAGGCGTATGCTGATAGCCATGATGCTGACGCTACTGGCCGGTTGCGCGCAGCAGCAACAGCCACCCAAGGATGACAGCCTCTACCAGGACCTTGGCCAGCGTGCCGGTATCCAGCGCATCGTCGAAGGTATGCTGATAAACGTGGCCAGGGATGAGCGGATCGTCGAGCATTTCAAGAAAGTCGACATCGTGCGTCTGCGCGACAAACTGGTCGAGCAACTCTGCGTCGAGTCCGGCGGCCCGTGTCGCTATACCGGCGACAGCATGGCCGAGGCGCACAAGGGCCAGCACCTGACGCCCAGCGATTTCAACGCGCTGGTCGAAGACCTGATCGCCGCGATGGACACCGAAAAGGTCCCGGTCCCCGTACAAAACCGCCTCATCGCCCGGCTGGCACCGATGCGCGGCGAAGTGATCGGCAAGTGATGGGTAGCCCTGAAACACACACTGACTATCGTGCCAATGCTCCCCGTCCAAGATCGGACGCAGAGCGTCCAGAACAGCATTCCCACGCTGGAGCGTGCGGAGCGATAATCTTCAGGGAGAGCACTTGCGCGAGAACACTATCGTGCCAATGCTCCGCGTTGGCATGCCGTTCGTGACGCTCCGCGTCACAAATCGACGCCGCGCCGCGTGTTCAGGATCGGACACAGAGCGTCCAGAACTGCGTTGCCACGCTGGAGCGTACGGAACGATAATCTTCAGGGAGGGCACTTGCGCGAGAACACTATCGTGCCAATGCTCCGCGTTGGCATGCCGTTCGTGACGCTCCGCGTCACAAATCGACGCCGCGCTGCGTGTTCAGGATCGGACACAGAGCGTCCAGAACTGCGTTGCCACGCTGGAGCGTGGTAACGATAGTCTCTGTCGCGTTAACTCCAACTTTGCCCCATCTCAACTCAACCGCGTCAGATACCCCGGCACTTCCTGCTCCGGCAATACCGACAACACTTTCAGGCGTTGCAGCATGCGCTGGCGGGCGCGTAACAGGTGTTCCTTGAGGTTCAGTGCGGCGGCGTCGAAGGCGCCGTGCAGCAGCAATTCAATGATCAGCCGGTGTTCGGCGAGCATCGCTTCATCGGCGCCAATGCTCAGCAGGCGGTAGAAAATCCGGTTGATAATCATCGGGCTCTGCGCCTGGCTGATCAGCATGGCGATCTTGCGGTTTTGCAGACCGCCCAGGCATTGCTGATGCAGGTCGTCCTCAAGGCGCTCGATCTCCTCAAGGCTGCACTGTTCGACGTTTTGCGCCTCGATGACCCTGGCCAGCATTGCCTCCAGGGTTTCGCGGCTCAGCTGCGGCGCCGTCTGGCGCAAGGCTTCGGGCTCGAGGCAGGCGCGCAATTCGTAGTCTTCGGTGATTTCCCGGGCCGTCAACGGCCCCGCCAGCCATTGCGAGTAAGGCTCTTTTTCCACCAGGCCGCGATCCCGCAGACGCATCAGCGCCTCACGAACCACTGCGCGGCTCACTCCGTAATGCTGCGCGGCGCTTTGTTCATCCAGCCGGTAGTGACCAAAGGCGATACAGGCCGACAGTGCCGCACCGATCTCATCGTGAATACGTTCGCCGAGCGGGCGGGTATCGACCAGTTCTTCGCTGCTGTCCAGCCCGAACTGCTTGTGGCTCAGGCTCAGACGCAGCGGCTCGACTTCCTGCGCGTCAGGATTGACCAGATAACCCCGGCCGTCGAAGCGGCTGATCAAGCCTTCTTCATGCAGCAGGTTGAGCGCCTTGCGCACCGGCACCCGGCTGGTGCCGAACAGTTCTGCCAGCGGTGCTTCAAGCAGCACCAGTCCATTGGCGGCCGCGCCCGAGACGATGGCGTTACGCAACACCTCGCGGATCATGGCGTAGCGCGACGCGGTGCGCGGGTCCTCTTCTGACATCGGTTTCATACACTTCTGGCGGTTGACGGACGATTCTCGCACAGAAGCGCTGTTGTCACCTTGGCACACGTCCTTATGCTCGCTCATGGGGCCACCGTTACTTTTTTGCACTGAAATGTATCTTTTGTAAAAGATACATTATTTCTTTATGACGATCCTGTTCGCCCACGACGCCTTATCGCAACTGATTGATGCCTTTGCAAAAAGGTTTCTAGTACGGTGTTTCCAGCACGAAAGGGTCGTCAGCTCGATCGGGTCAGGGCGTCGCGACATGCAGATTGGCATGGAACCTGCCTTTGTTAAATGTACATTTTATTAATAAGTACATTTTTAAAGGTGTGATGTCCATGACCGATACCGGGAGTCACAGCGTTACCGGTGATGCCTGCGCACTGGCCGAGGATTTTGCCCAGGGGCGCAGTGACCCTGTGCAGGCTCTGGACAAGGCCCTGCAACAGGCGGCACGCGCCGATCATGTGTTCATTTCCATGAGTATCGAACGGGCACGCAGGGAAGCCGAAGCCTCTGCGGCCCGCTGGCAGCAAGGGCAGCCATTGAGCCCCTTCGACGGCGTGCCCATCGCCTGGAAGGATCTTTTCGACGTGGCAGGCAGCGTCACAACCGCCGGTGCCGCGGTGCGCAACAACCTGTCCCCCGCGCTGCTGGATGCGCCGAGTGTCGGGCTGCTGGCACGGTCCGGGATGGTCAGCCTGGGCAAGACCAATCTCAGTGAATTCGCTTATTCAGGGCTGGGCCTGAACCCGCATTTCGGTACGCCGATCAACCCCAACAGCGACGGCTCGCCACGTATTCCTGGCGGTTCGTCTTCGGGTTCGGCAGTCGCCGTCGCCAACGGAACCGTACCGATCGCCATGGGCACCGATACCGCCGGTTCTATTCGTGTGCCGGCAGCGCTCAACGGTCTGGTGGGGTTTCGCAGCACCAGTCGCCGCTATAGCCGCGACGGCGTTTTCCCGCTGGCGCTGACGCTGGACAGCGTCGGGCCACTGACCCGCAGTGTGCGCGACGCTCTGGTGATCGACGATCTGCTCTGTGCGCGCAGCAAACCTTCATCGTTGATACCACGCAGCCTGGCCGGTCAACGTTTCCTGCTCGATCAGGCGGTGCTGGAAGACGAACGCGTCACGCCGGCCGTTCGCGACAACCTGTTGCGTGCTGTTGAAGCCTTGCGCGCAAGCGGTGCGCTGATCGAGGTAAAGCCTTGCCAGGCATTTCAGGCCACGTTGCTGTTAACCCAGCAACAGGGCTGGCTTGGTGCAGCCGAGGCGTTCGCGCTGCATCAGGCGTTGCTCGACAGCGACGCCGCCAGCCAGCTTGATCCCAGGGTTCGCAAGCGCCTGGAGGCAGCCCGTTCCATGCCGGCCAGCCTGCTGGTCAATCTGTACGCTGCGCGCGAGCGGTTGCAGGAGCAGTTGACCCTCGAACTGGACGGCGCGCTGCTGATTACTCCGACCGTGGCCCATGTGGCGCCGCCGCTCGCACCGCTGCTGAAGGACGACGACCTGTTCGTTCAAACCAACCTCGCCACGCTGCGCCTGACCATGCCCGGCAGCCTGCTGAACATGCCCGGCGTGTCACTGCCCAGCGGCCGCGATGCCTCGGGCTTGCCCACCGGGCTGTTGCTCAGCGCACCGGCAGGCGAAGACGCACGGCTGCTGCGTGCGGCGCTGACCGTGGAGTCATTGATCGCAGCCCCTTGAATACGTTTTGCAGTGCAAACCGGCCCGCGTGCCGTACAGCGCGAAGCCGATCTGATTAACCCGTGGGAGAACAACGATGGCCAAAGAAATTCTGTGTGCGTTTGGTGTGGATGTGGATGCCGTTGCTGGCTGGCTGGGCTCCTATGGCGGCGAGGATTCGCCGGACGACATTTCCCGCGGCCTGTTCGCCGGTGAAGTCGGCGCTCCGCGTCTGCTCAAGCTGTTCGAGCGTTACGGTCTGCGCACCACCTGGTTCATTCCGGGGCACTCCATGGAGACCTTCCCCGAGCAGATGAAAGCCGTGGCGGATGCCGGGCATGAAATCGGTGTGCATGGTTACAGCCATGAAAACCCGATTGCGATGACCCCGGAGCAAGAGGAGATCGTCCTCGACAAGTCCATCGACCTGATCACGCAAATGACCGGCAAACGCCCGACCGGCTATGTCGCGCCATGGTGGGAGTTCAGCAACGTCACCAACGAGCTGCTGCTCAAGAAAGGCATCAAGTACGACCACAGCCTGATGCACAACGACTTCCACCCTTACTACGTTCGGGTGGGCGACAAGTGGACCAAAATCGATTACAGCCAGCATCCGGATACCTGGATGAAGCCGCTGGTACGTGGCGAAGAAACCGATCTGGTGGAAATTCCGGCCAACTGGTACCTGGACGATCTGCCGCCAATGATGTTCATCAAGAAGGCACCGAACAGCCACGGTTTCGTCAACCCTCGGCACCTGGAAGAAATGTGGCGCGACCAGTTCGACTGGGTCTATCGCGAACACGAACATGCTGTATTCACCATGACCATTCACCCGGACGTGTCTGGTCGCCCGCAAGTGCTGCTGATGCTGGAGCGCTTGATCGAGCACATTCAGAGCCATGCTGGCGTCAAGTTCGTCACTTTCGACGAGATTGCCGACGACTTCGTGCGTCGCAATCCCCGTACCCGCTGATTCATTGCCCTGTCCGAGGCGTCACTCATGTCCATTTACAATAAGCTCGACCTGACCGGCTGGAAACCTGAGCAACTGACTCCGGAGCAAGTACGGTTCGCCACATGGATTGCGTTTTTCGCGTGGGTGTTTGCGGTATATGACTTCATTCTGTTTGGCACGCTGTTACCGGAAATCGGTCGGCATTTCAGCTGGAGTGAGGTCGAACAGGCCGAAATCGCGACCTGGGTCGCGGTCGGCACCGCGGTGGTGGCTCTGGCCATCGGCCCGCTGGTAGATCGCCTGGGACGGCGCGTGGGTATCATTTTCACCGTGAGTGGCTCGGCGATCTGCTCGGCGCTCACGGCCATCGGCGGAGCATGGGGCAAGTCGCCCCTGATCCTCATTCGTTCGCTGGGCGGTCTGGGTTATGCAGAGGAAACGGTCAACGCGACCTATCTGAGCGAGATCTACGCCGCATCCGACGACCCGCGACTCACCAAGCGCCGTGGCTTTATCTACAGCCTGGTGCAGGGCGGCTGGCCGGTCGGTGCGCTGATCGCTGCTGGTCTGACGGCGGTGCTGTTGCCGGTCATCGGCTGGCAGGGTTGCTTCGTGTTTGCGGCTATTCCGGCCATCGTCATCGCTATCCTGGCGCGCAAGCTCAAGGAAAGCCCGCAGTTTCAGATCCATCAACGCATCACCCAATTGCGCAAGAAGGGCGACCTCAGTCAGGCGCAGGCCGTGGCGCAGACCTACGGGGTGGATTACGAAGAGCACAGCAAGGCCGGTATCGGCGCGGCCTTTCGCGGTTCTTCGCGCCGCGCGACCCTGGTGATCGGTGCTGCGATCCTGCTCAACTGGGCGGCCATTCAGGTATTCAGTGTGCTGGGTACGACGGTGATCGTCAGCGTCCACCACATCTCGTTCGAGAACTCGCTGATCATTCTGGTGCTGTCCAACCTGGTGGGCTATTGCGGCTACCTGTGTCACGGCTGGATGGGTGACCGGATCGGTCGCCGCAATGTCATCGGCCTTGGCTGGATGCTCGGCGGCCTGGCGTTTGCCGGCATGCTTTACGGGCCAAGCAACATGGTGACGGTGGTCGGCTTGTACAGCCTGGGGCTGTTCTTCCTGATCGGCCCGTACTCGGCGGCCTTGTTCTTCATCAGCGAAAGCTTCCCGACCAGCATTCGTGCCACGGGTGGCGCAATCATCCATGCCATGGGCCCGCTCGGTGCTGTGGTCGCAGGCTTCGGCGCCACATCGGTACTGAGCGCAGGCGGCGACTGGCAGACCTCGGCGTTGTACTTCGGCGCAGTGCCTTGCTTCCTGTCGGGTGCACTGATGTTCGCCGCTAAACACGTGCGACCTGAAACGGTGAAATGAGGAGCAGCACATGATGCGTAAAGTTGCAGTGATAACCGGTGCCGCCAGCGGCATCGGTCAGGCGCTGGCAGTGGCGTTTGCCCGCCAGGGTGTGGCGGTGGCAGGCGGGTTCTATCCGGCTGACCCGCATGATCCGGACGAAACCCGCAGGCTGGTGGCGGAGGCGGGCGGCGAATGCCTGATGCTGCCGCTGGATGTGACCTTCACCGAATCGGTCGATGATCTGGCCGCGCAGGCAGTCAAGGCGTTTGGCCGCATCGACTATGCGGTCGCCAATGCCGGGCTGTTGCGCCGCGCGCCGTTGCTGGAAATGACCGACGAGCGCTGGAACGAGATGCTCGACGTGGACCTGACCGGCGTGATGCGTACCTTCCGCGCCGCCGTCCGGCACATGGGTGAGGGCGGGGCGCTGGTGGCGATTTCCTCGATTGCCGGTGGTGTGTATGGCTGGCAGGACCATGCCCATTACGCAGCGGCCAAGGCCGGCGTGCCAGGGCTGTGCCGGTCACTGGCGGTGGAGCTCGCCCCGAAGGGCATCCGTTGCAACGCGGTGATTCCCGGCTTGATCGAGACGCCGCAATCGCTGGACAGCAAGAACTCGCTGGGGCCGGAAGGTCTGGCGCAGGCGGCCAAAGTCATCCCGCTGGGCCGTGTCGGTAGAGCGGATGAAGTCGCTGCGCTGGTGCGTTTTCTATGCAGCGATGAAGCCAGTTACCTGACCGGGCAAAGCATCGTGATCGACGGTGGCCTGACCGTGCGCTGGCCCGAGTAGAGCGATTCGGATCGGCAGCGAGCCTGCTCGCGAAGCGTTCAGTACAGACGCTGGGAATGGCGTGTCAGTGACTGAGCGTTCGCGAGCAATACGCAGTGATCCCCAAACCAACCGAGGAACCCGACCCATGCAGCAACTCAAACAAAAGCGGGCAGTGATCACCGGAGCAGGCAGTGGCATCGGCGCAGCCATCGCTCGCGCCTATGCGGCTGAAGGCGCGCGTCTGGTGCTGGGCGATCGAGACGCCCACAGCCTGGCGAAGATCGCTGCAGAGTGCCGTCAGCTGGGCGCTCAGGTTCAGGAGTGCGTGGCCGATGTCGGCAGCACCGACGGCGCGCAAGCCAGCGTCGATGCCTGTGTCGAGCAGTTCGGAGGTATCGACATTCTGGTCAACAACGCGGGCATGCTGACCCAGGCGCGTTGCGTCGACCTGACCCTCGATATGTGGAACGACATGCTGCGCATCGACCTGACCAGCGTCTTTGTGGCCAGTCAGCGTGCATTGCCGCACATGATTGCCCAGCGCTGGGGGCGCATCATCAATGTTGCTTCGCAACTGGGCATCAAGGGCGGTGCCGAACTGACCCATTACGCCGCCGCCAAGGCCGGGGTGATCGGTTTCAGCAAATCCCTGGCGCTGGAAGTCGCCAAGGACAACGTGCTGGTCAACGCCATTGCACCCGGCCCTATCGAAACCCCACTGGTCGCCGGGATCAGCAGCGCCTGGAAAACCGCCAAGGCCGCCGAGTTGCCATTGGGCCGCTTCGGTCTGGCCGAGGAGGTCGCCCCGGTGGCGGTGCTGCTGGCCAGCGAGCCAGGTGGCAATCTGTTCGTCGGTCAGACCCTGGGCCCCAATTCCGGCGACGTCATGCCATGAGCAAACAGCTGGAGAACACCTGATGTGTGGATTGTGCGGGCTATTGGGTGAAGACGTGCACTGGAGCGATCCGCTGGCTGCAGAACTGCCCCGGCGGCGTGAGCGCTTGCGGCGTATTGCTGCAATCAACAAGGTGGTCGCGCCGTTTCGCCTGAAGGTCGAAGATTTTCAAGGCGTTTCCTATCTCCTGCTCGGGGCCACCGGCAAGCAGGAACTGGCGACCGGGCTGGAACAGCTCTGGCAGAAAGCCGAGTTGCTGATCGGCCGGCCGCTGGACCCGCTTGATTCACGTCTGCTCGATCATCTGCAGAGGTCATCATGAGTATTGCCCTGAACGTGATTACCGGCTTCCTCGGCAGCGGCAAGACCACGTTGCTCAAACGCCTGCTGGCCGATGAAAACATGGGTGACACCGCGCTGCTGATCAACGAATTCGGCGATGTGGGTATCGATCATCTGCTGGTTGAAGAGGTCGCACCGGATACCGTGCTGTTGCCCAGCGGCTGTGTCTGCTGCACCGTCCGCGGTGAATTGAAAGACGCGCTGCTCGGTCTGCTGGAGCGGCGTAATCGAGGTGAAATTCCTGCATTTCGCCGGGTGATTCTGGAGACCACCGGCCTGGCCGATCCGGCCCCGATTCTCACCACGCTGAGCAACGACCCGCAATTGCGCGGGCGTTTTCACATCGGTCTGATTGTCACGCTGGTGGACGCTTGTCACGCGACGCTGCAAGAGCGTCTGCATCCGGAATGGCTGGCGCAGGTCGCGGCGGCGGATCGTCTGCTGTTGAGCAAAACCGATCTGGTCGATGAGTCGGTACTGGATGGCCTGCGCGAGCATCTGCAAGCGCTGAATTTTTCTGCGCCATTGCTTGATACGGCGGAGGTCCACAGCGGCGATCAGTTGCTGCTGGGCGAGGGCATGCGCAGCGACGAACCGGCCGCTGAAGTGACCCGCTGGCAACTGCATCGGGTGCTGTCGACTTCCGCGCGGCATGGTGATGCGCAGGTCTGTTGCCTGACGTTCGAGCGCCCTCTGGACTGGGTCGGCTTCGGGGTGTGGCTGTCGATGCTGTTAAGATGCCACGGTGAACGAATCCTCCGCGTCAAAGGGCTGCTCAACGTGAACGACAATCAGGCTCCCATCGTGATTCATGGTGTGCAGCATTGCCTGCATGCGCCGGTGCATCTTGCCGCCTGGCCGGGCGAGGATCGCACCTCGCGGCTGGTGTTCATCCTGCGCGGTCTCGATCCCGATCTGCTGCGTCGTTCGTTCGACGTCTTCTCTGGCAGTTTCGCGCCACCGCTCAACGAGTCGGCAGCATGACCATCACCTTGCGCGTGCTGGGCACCTCCGTGACCCTGCTGGAGTCTTTGCGTGAGCGGGCCGAGCAGGAACTGGGGATCAAACTGATCTACCAGATTCATGACGTGCAAACCGCGCAACGCATCGCGGTCATGCAACCAGACAGCTACGACCTCTACGACCAGTGGTTTCATAACGTGGATTTCGTCTGGCCTGCCCGGGCGATTCAACCCATCGACACGCGGCGCATCGCGCTGTGGCACGAAATCAACGACTTGCCCAAGCAGGGCCGTCTGCGGCCTACCGACCAGCCAGGCAGCGGCAGTGTGCCCAGCGAGCGTTTGTTCGTGCAGCACGACGGCAGTCTTGGCAGCGCGGTGACCGAGCGCATCAGCATGTTGCCGCTGACCCACAACGCCGACAGCTTCGCCTATCGTCCCGAGCGCTTGCCGGAGGGCTTGAGCTCTGCGGACGAAAGCTGGGGCTGGCTGCTCGACCCGGTGTGGGGCGGGCGCATCGCCTTGCAGAGTGACGCGGCCATCGGCGCATTGGATGCCGCGCTGGCGGTGCAGGGGGCGGGGCTGGCGAGCTTCAAGGACATCGGCAACATGAGCATCGAAGAAATCGATCGGCTCGCTGATGTGCTGGTGCGCAAACAGCAGCAAGGGCATTTTGGTGCGTTCTGGTCAGGCGACGAAGAAGCCGCCGAACTGATGCTCAGCCCGAACATCGACATTCAGAGCCTCTGGTCACCGACCCTGGTCAGGCTGCACCGTGCGGGGGTCAAGTACCGTGTGGCGGTGCCCAAAGAAGGTTATCGCGGCTGGTTTGGCGGGCTTTCCCTGTCACGCCACGCCAAGGGGCCGGTGCTGGATGCGGCGTACGCGTATCTCAACTGGTGGTTGTCGGGCTGGCCCGGCGCAGTGATGGCGCGGCAGGGCTACTACATCGGCAATCCGGCACGCAGCCGCGATCACCTCAGCGCTGCCGAATGGGATTACTGGTACGCCGGCCTGCCTGCGCGCGAACAACTGCTCGGCAGCGACGGCTTGCCGCTCATCGACGCCGGAGAAGTCCGCGACGGCGGCTCCTACGAAGAACGCATGGGCCATATTGCCGTGTGGAATTCGGTCATGAACGAGCACAACTACCTGGTCCGCCGCTGGAGCGACATCCTGCGCGCCAGTGACAAAAGCAGCGCCAAGGCACGCTAGTCAGTCGCACTGGAGAGAGGACGCATAGCGTCCAGAACGGCATTCCCACGCTGGAGCGTGAGGAGCGATAGTCGTCTGCCGCAACCCTGCCCGGTAGCTGGATCAACCGGGATCCGGCTTCAGTGGCGACAAAAAAAAGCGGCTACCTCTCGGTAGCCGCCGTTCATTGACCTCAGCAACGCATCACTTCGGCAGTTTGAACGCCATCACGTAGTCACCCTGTTTGGTGCCCAGTGAGCCGTGACCGCCCGCAACGACCAGCACGTATTGCTGACCGTCCTTGCCGGTGTAGGTCATCGGCGTGGTTTGCGCACCTGCGGGCAGGCGGGCTTCCCACAACTGCTTGCCGTTACGCACGTCATAAGCACGCAGGTACTGGTCAAGCGTAGCGCTCATGAACGCCAGGCCGCTGGCGGTGGTGAACGTACCACCCAGGCTTGGAACGCCCATGGTCAGCGGGAGCGGGATCGGCGAGCTGTCGCGCACGGTACCGTTCTTGTGCATCCAGATGGTCTTGTGGTTGGTCAGGTCGACCGCCGCCACATAACCCCACGCGGGTGCCTGGCAAGGCAGGCCCATCGGCGACAGCAGTGCTTCCAGGATCACACCATAAGGCGCGCCCTTGTTCGGCTGTACGCCTTCGGTTTCGCTCTTGCGGCCCGGGCCGCCTTCAACTTCGGCAGACGGTACCAGCTTCGAACGGAAAGCCATGTAGTTAGGATTGACGAAGGCGATCTGACGCACCGGGTCGACGGAAATACCGCCCCAGTCGAACACGCCGAAGTTACCCGGATAAACGATCGAACCCTGCAACGACGGTGGCGTGAACGGACCATCGTAGCGCAGCGACTTGAAGTCGATCCGGCACATCATCTGGTCAAACGGCGTCACGCCCCACATGTCGCGCTCCTTGAGCGGCGGCGGCATGAAGTTCAGGTCGGACTTGGGCTGGGTCGGCGAGGTGTGATCGCCCGCGACAGCGCCTTGCGGGACCGGCACTTCATTGATCGGCACGATCGGTTTGCCGGTGCTGCGATCCAGCACGTAGATGCTGCCCTGCTTGGTCGACGCCAGCACTGCGGGTTTGACGCCGTCAGCGGTTTTCATGTCCAGCAGCGTCGGCTGACCGCCCACGTCCATGTCCCACAGGTCATGGTGAGTGAACTGGTAGTCCCAGCGCACGCGGCCGGTAGCGATGTCCAGTGCAACCAGGCCCGCGCTGTACTTCTCGGACTCTGGCGTACGGTCGCCGCCCCACTGGTCAGGGGTCTGGTTACCCATCGGCAGGTAGATCATGCCGAGCTTTTCATCGACGCTGAACATGGACCACATGTTCGGCGAGTTGCGGGTGTAGATCTTGCCTTCGGCAATCGGTGCAGTTTCTTCCGGATTGCCGCTGTCCCAGTTCCACACCAGACGGCCGGTGTGCACGTCATAGGCGCGGATCACGCCGGACGGCTCGTCCATGGAGACGTTGTCAGTGACGTGGCCACCGATAATCACCAGGTCCTTGGTGACCGCGGGTGGCGACGTGGAGTAGTAGCCGCCCGGAGCGAAGGTGCCCATGTTGGCGGTCAGGTCAACCGAACCCTTGTTGCCGAAGTCTTCACACATCTTGCCAGTATCGGCGTTCAGCGCGATCAGACGGGTGTCGGCAGTCGGCAGGAAGATTCTGCGCGGGCAGGCAGCACTGGCAGTGGCCGTGCCGTCAGCAGCCGGGACCGTCGGGCTTTGCGCCGGGGCGCTGGCGGCGTAGGCAGCGTCGTCATGATAGGTGACGCCACGGCAGGTCATGTGCGCCCAGCCCTTGAAGTTGGCAGCGTTCTGAGTGCTGAGCTTCGGATCGAAGCGCCAGATTTCCTTGCCCGAATCCGGGTCAAGCGCGATCACCTGGCTGTGCGGCGTGCACACATAAAGCATGCCGTTGACCTTGAGTGGGGTGTTCTCGGCAGTCGTTTCCCCCGGATCGTTCGGCCCCGGAATGTCACCCGTGCGATAGGTCCAGGCCGGCTCCAGCTTGTTGACGTTTTCCGGCGTGATCTGCGCCAGCGGCGAGTAACGGTCACCGAAGGCGGTGCGGCCGTAGGACTGCCAGTCGCCGTCAGGCATGGCTGGGGCGGTGTTGGTCGTGCCAGCCGTCTCGCGGTCCAGCTGGCCTTCGATACGGCCCGGGTTGGTGAACTGGCTCGCCAGCGCGGTCAGGCCGGCCAGCACCACAGCGATGCTCAATGCACCGGTGCCCATGCGTGCCGGACCGTTGCGCAGCAACGGTCTGCGGAACCATGGCAGCAGCAATACGATACCCAGTGCGAACCACAGCGCCAGGCGTGGCACCAGTTGCCACCAATCGAGGCCGACTTCCCACAACGACCATACAGTGCTCGCGAACAGCAGCAGTGCATAAAGGCCCAGCGCAGCCGCACGTCCGGTGATCAGCAACACGCCGGTCACGGCGAAGCCGATACCGGCCAACAGGTAATACAACGAGCCATCCAGTTGCAGCAGTCGGGCACCACCGACCAGCAAGGCCAGCCCCATCAACAGGATCACCAGCCCGAGCAGGGTCGGCAACAGGCGATTTCTATTTGAAGCACCGTCAGTGCTCATAATGCGAATCTCCGCGAGAAGTAAGTAATTGAAATCTTGTTTTTAAGCATCGCCTGCCCTGGCGCCATTCCTTGAAGCTGCTTGTTGAGACGAATCGCCGACGGTGGAATTAAACCGTCAGGCAGAGCGCGGCTGCACGTTCGGCTGGCGCGGTCGTTGAGTCGTAGACCATTACCGCCCGAATTCGTGCATAGGCTTTTTGTCCGAAGGAACATCTGCAGAAGGGGGAATCTTCAATCCTTAACCCGGCAATGATAGGGCGCTAACGATTTTTCTAAAAGCGAAAAACCTGACATGGATCATTGCAACGCCGGCAACAGTGCTGCAGGTCGACGGTGTTTTATGAAAGCGCGGCGCTTACAATGGCAGACTTTCGGGAAGCACCTGCGTACTCCAGAGATCCGTTCAGGTTCGTCTCTTCTTATTTCGTTGCAAGGCTCATCATGACAACACCCAATTCCGACCCGTTGCACGGCGTCACGCTGGAGCAGATCCTCAGGGCGCTGGTCGAACATTACGAATGGTCCGGCCTCGCCGAACGCATCGATATTCGCTGCTTCAAGAGCGATCCGAGCATCAAGTCCAGCCTGACCTTCCTGCGAAAGACACCCTGGGCGCGGGAAAAGGTCGAAGCGCTGTATGTGAAATTGCATCGCAGCAAGGGCTGGTAACAGGCCCGCCAGACAGTCCGGCATGGACGCCGGCACGCAAGGATACCGATTGATGCTCAGTGAACATCCACAACCTGCGCAGGGACAGCGCTATTACGCCCTTGTGGCCGCTTGTCTCGGCTGGTCGGGATTGGTGATTCAGCTTTACCTGATCCTGATTGGCCGTTATGCCGATCACGCCAGTCTGCTGGGTGGGCTGGTGCGCTTTTCAAGTTTTTTCACCGTACTGACCAATACGCTGGTAGCGGTCGCCCTGAGTTGCGCGCTGACGACACGGCAGTCGGCAGGCCACCGGTTTTTCCGGCATCCGGTGGTGTGTGGTGGCATTGCGGTGAGTATTGCGCTGGTGGGCATCGCCTACAACATTCTGCTGCGCCACTTGTGGCACCCGGAAGGCTGGCAGTGGGTGGCCGACGAACTGCTGCACGACATAATGCCGCTGGCGTTCGTGCTCTATTGGTGGCTGTACGTGCCCAAGGGCACGCTGCGTCTGAGCCATGTAGTGCTCTGGGCGATCTATCCGATCGTCTACTTCGCCTATGTCCTGCTGCGTGGCCACATGTTCGGTGATTACCTGTACCCGTTCATCGATGTCGGCACGCTCGGTTTCCCGGCGGCATTCATCAACGCGCTGGGCGTGCTGCTCGGTTTCGTGCTGATCGCATTGGTGCTGCTGGCAGTTGATAAACGGGCGTCTCGTCGTACCCGGTGAGTCGCCAGGTCCTGCTCATTCTTCAGTGCTGTCCAGCTTCCAGTAACCGGCGGCCTTGACGAAGTCCTCTTCCAGGCCGAACTCGTCGAGCAGCACACGACGTAACTTGCGTGACAGCGCGGATTCGGTCGCGACCCAGGCGTACAGCTTGCCCTCGGGCATCTCCAGACGACGCGTGACGTCCAGCAGACTCTGTTCGCCGCGTACGATCCAGATCACGTCGACCTGTGCGGCACTGTCGAACACCTGCTGTTCCTGCGGGGTGGCGACTTCGACCACCACCAGCGCAGCACGATTGGCGGGCAGCGATTCAAGGCGTCGGGCGATGGCCGGAATGGCTGTTTCGTCGCCGATCAGCAGGTAGCTGTCGAACATGTCCGGCACCACCATCGACCCCTTTGGCCCGGCGATGTGCAGGAATTGCCCGGGCGCTGCCTGCGCGGCCCAGGTGGCCGCCGGGCCTTCGCCATGCAGAACGAAATCGATATCCAGTTCCCCGGTTTCTTCATCGTAGCGACGCGGTGTGTAATCGCGCATCGGCGGGCGCGGCGTGTCCTTGTCGCCGGCAGGGTTCAGGTTTTCCAGCGCGGCCTGCTCTTCTGCCGTTTGCGGGAAGAACAGTTTGACGTGGTCGTCGGTGCCCAGGCTGATGAAACCCGCCAACTCCGGCCCCTGCAAGGTAATGCGGCGCATCAGGGGTGTCAGTTCCTTGACCCGCACCACCTGCAGCTTGCGACGCTTGATTTCATGCATGACGCGATGGATTGACTGGGGCGAATTCATGCCGACTCCTCCGAGGCAGGTTGAGGCCCATCGACGACAGCCTTGGCCGTGCTGTTGAGCAGTTCGCTGACGCGCAAAATCTCTTCCGGGCTCCAGCGGCCATGGTGCATCTGCAGCGCGTGGCGCAGGTTGTGCACCGCTTCGTGGATTTCCGGCGGACGATCGTGGCCGCGCAGTGAGCGCTTGCTGACATCGATGCGCATGCGCACACCTTCCAGCGCCACGGCCTGATCTTCCAGGGATTGGCGACCCGCATCGGTGATGGTGTAGAGCTTCTTGCCGGCCTGGGCGTCGCCGACCACCATTTCGCTTTCTTCAAGAAACGTCAGGGTGGGGTAGATAACGCCGGGGCTGGGGCAGTACGCACCCTCGAACAGACCTTCGATCTTGCGGATCAGGTCATAGCCGTGGGCGGGCTGTTCGGCGATCAACGCCAACAGCAGTAATTTCAGATCGCCAGGGGCGAAAACCCGAGGGCCACGTCCACCGCGTTCACGGCCCGGGCGTTTTTCAAAGCCGTCGCGATCTTCACCTGGTTCACGAAGATGCGGCGGACGGTGGTGGGGAGGGTGTTTATCTTCACGCATGTTTTTGCTCTCTGGTTACAAGTTAGATATACCTTAAGATATATCTTTTTGTAATCACAGAGCTGGCAGACGAGCGGTCATTGCCGGTCAGACACCCTTGGGCGGATCGGCAAGCGGGGCGTTGCACATCGCCTGTCCGTGGTTCTCCAGGTACGGCGTCAGGATCGGTGCCATGCCTTTGAGCACCTGCACCGGCAACGCCGAGGTGAAGCGAAAGCCCTCGGCAGCACGTCCCGGCACAAACGCCGTCAGCGCGCCAAAGTGGTTGTCGCCGATATAAAACACAAAAGTCGCCGTGCGGTTGATTGCCCTTGAGCTGAGAATACGCCCGCCCGCACCGACGCTTTCGATCCTGTTGTCGCCGGTGCCGGTCTTGCCACCCATCGCCAGCACACTGCCGTCCTGCATCTTGAACGTGCCTTGCACGCGTTTGGCCGTGCCGCCATCCACCACTTGCGACAAGGCCTCGCGCATTGCCGCTGCGACCTCCGATGGCAACACACGCTTGCCCAGTTCCGGGTTGATGCTCAGTTGGGTGTCGTAAGGCGTATCGGCAGCAAAGTGCAGACTGTCGATGCGCACCGCAGGCAGGCGGATACCATCGTTCTGGATGATGCCGATCAGCTCGGCAAGCGCCGCCGGACGGTCTCCCGAACTGCCGATAGCCGTCGCCAGCGAAGGCACCAGATGGTCGAACGGATAACCCACGCGCTGCCAGCGTTGCTCGATGTCCAGAAACGCTTCGACCTCCATCATGGTCCGCACACGGCTGTCGCGAGCGCCTTTGTGGCGACTCTTGAACAGCCAGCCATAGACTTCCTGACGCTCGAAACGACTGGCGGCCACTGCGTCCTTGAACTGCGCGTCCGGGTGTTTGAGCAGGTAGCCTACCAGCCACAGTTCCAGCGGATGGACGCGGGCGATGTAGCCTTGATCGGGCAGATCATAAGTGCCCGGTCCGTAACTCTTGTACAGCTCGGCAAGACGTTTGTCGGTGAGTTTCGAGCTCGCCCTGGGCTCGTCCAGGTGGGCGCGGATGAACGCGTTGAATGTGCCCTGATCAGCGCCCGGCAGCAGATAACGGTGCACCGCAGCCAGACGGATCGCCGTCGGGTGAATGCCGTCGAGGAAGGTGTCGAGTCGCTCCTGCGTGGTCTTTTCCTTGTAGCGTTTCCAGAAGCGCAGCAGGAATACCGTGCCTTCGCGGTCGGCAAACTGCGCCAGGTATTCCTGGCGGCGCGGGTTGTCATCATCCTTGAGCAGCTCGGCGCTGTTGTTGGGCGCCTGATAGGTGCTGTAGCGAACGACATCGCGCATCAGGCGGATGAACGGCAGGTTGATCGACTCACGCAGCGACTCGCGCAGGGTTGGAATCCGCTCGTTGTCTTCGCGCCGGAAATTATTGAAACGGTGCATGCCGCCACCGGTGAAGAACGCTTCTGCGGGGCTGGCCGAATAGGTGCGGTCGAGTGCAGCCGACAGCATCTTTGCCAGGTCATGGTCCTTGTTCAGCAGCAGATAATCCACCGCCCAGCGGGTCAGCCGATCCGGTTCCTCGACAGGGACTTTGCGCAATTGCGCAGGGTTCAAGCTCGCATAGCGCCCATGCAGTTCGGCGATGATCTCCAGATACGTCGTCAGCACGCGCATCTTCGCCGTCGAGCCCAGCTCCAGCTTGCTGCCTTCGTTGATATCGAACGGCTGATCAGTGCTGTCGGTCTGGACCCTGACCCGCGAGCCGTCCACGCCGCGTTCAAACAGCGTGAAGCTGTAGCGCACCTGTGTTGTGCTGGCCGGAGTCAACAGGCGCTCGCCCATCAACCCGATCCTTGCGGCAAATTCAGGGTTGGCCAGGTCGCGCAGGTACTGGCTGACGCTGCGCTGCAATTCGCCATGCAGGGTGCTGGTGGCGGACAGGTCAAGACGGTCCAGATCGTAGAGCGGGCGATTGAGCAGATTCGACAGGCGAGTGCGCGCGACACTGATGCCCTTGTTGGTTTCGATGGGCTGCAGGGTCGGTTGCTGCGCCCAGTCGCGGTAGATGACCTGGGCTGCCAGCGCGGCATCGGCCAGCGGTCGGTCGATGACGTTAGCCTGGGCCAGCAACCGAATGTGGCTGTCGGTCAGCTCTGCCAATTCCTGGCGGCCCTTGGCTAGATAGTGCGACGGACGACGCTGGGCGATTACCAGTGAGAGCACTTCACGCAGCGCCAGCGCCTTGTCGGCCAGTGCCTGTTTATCGCCGGGATTAGAAGCCAGTATCTCGTTGGTTTTGCCGAAGTCTGCGCCGAACCACACCCGCAGTCCTTCAGCCAGACCATGCACTTCGCCATGCCCTGGCACCGCAGACAGCGGCACGCTGTTCAGGTAGTCACGCACCACCCGCTGGCGCACGGCGAGTGTCTCGGTCCCCGGCTGATAGGCGCGAACGCTGGCGGAAATCATCTGCCGCAGCTTTTCAGAACCCGACAGCGTCAGCCCGTCTGGGGAGTGACGGTATTTTTCCAGCTGAGTGGCCAGCGTGCTGCCCCCAGCCGACTGGCCGGGGAGGGCAAACATCTTCGCCAGTTGCGACCAGGCGGCTTTGACAAAACGTGGCCAGTCCACCGCAGGGTTGGCCATGGGCTGCTGCGGATCGAGCAGGTCACGGTTTTCGATGAACAGCAGGCTGTTCACCAGCAATGACGGAATGGCGGCAAAGGTCGGGTAAAACTGCTGTGGGTATCTGAATTCGTACAGCGGCTCGTTTCGGCAATCGGTGATCGACAGCCCGGCCTGGGTCTTTTCCTCGTAAGGCACGAAAAATCCATGCCGGACGTAACGCAACAGTTCCGGGGAAAAGCGGGTCTGGCGCGTGATCACGTAGTCGCGTTTGAGCAGGCGCGACAGGAATTCATCCATGGATGAATAGCCCAGGCGCCGGTCGAACGGCCCGTCACCGGGATACACCACGTCATGACTAGGTCCGGGCTGCATCGAGTAACCCAGGCTCGCGGCAAAGCGGCTGAATTCGCGCGCCTGAAGCCTGGAGGTTCTGCTCTCCACGGCCACCGCAACGCCCAATGCAACCCCGGCCAACACCACCACGACCCAGAACACCCGCCATCCGTATCGCTTGCGACGCGGATATTTGGGCGTACGAGGATCATCCTCACGATCAGCGGATAGCGTCTCTTGCTTGCTATCGGAATGCCGAAATGCGCCCATAGTCGATTGTCCGGTCATCCTGTCAAAGCACCTGACCCAAGCTTAGACGCTGGATGGGATTGTGGGAGGGAATTGTCTGGTGGTTTTCGAGGGAGGATGGCGCGCAGCGGGGATGAGCGTCATGAACTAATCCCACTGCAGCCACACATGAACTGCAGTGGCGCTGGCTTGATCAGACGTGAAGATCAACCAACGGTTTGCGCTCTTCTTCACGCTTCGGCGCATTGCGCTCGATCTGGTAAATGATCGTGTCCATGAAGTTGCCAATGTGGTTGCGGCTGAAGACCTGCCCGTAGTCGATAACCTTGCTGTAATTCTCAAGGTTGAGTGTGTGCTGGTTGCCGAATTTCTCCGTGTAGTGATCGAGTAACGTCATCACAATTTTTGCGTGCGCACGCAGATCCTCCTTCAGTTGTTGACGTTCGTTCAGCTTCTCGGTCAGGTACGCGAACTCTGCCGGGGTGAGCACATCGTCTGGGTCGGTCACTTGGATTTCCTGATTAAAACCCAGCGTGAAGCCGAAGTGCTTATTTGACAGCTCCGTATTAAGGTAAAAAAGCTGCTGCTTGAAATCGTGAAAATTGTCGTACATACGGCATAGGGTCTTGTCAAAATCTTTAGTTAAGTCACCCAGGTATGTACTTCGGAGTAGGTTCGATATCTCTTCAGACATACTTTCCAGCATAACCCGTCCTGCCGCCGACGTTTTGTAGTCGGATAACCAGGGTGTTTCCTCGGTGGTATAGAACTCAGCGTTCGGATCACGCACGTTATCACGCGCCTGAGGAATGTTGATTGGCGGAGCAGCAGGTGAGGTGAGGGAACTTGAGCCCGAGAGAGTGCGCTGTTGATTTTGTGATGCAGAAGCTAAAGGGTTGATATGCATGCTAAGCGCTCTTTGGTGTCAATGATAACTAGCTAGCGGCAGACCTTCGCAAAACTTTGCCTGATAAGTGTGTAGGATTTTTCCTAGACTGCAGTGGTGATTATTTTTTGTAGGAAGTTTCCTTGATTTTAATGTGAGGGTTGACCAGGTGCCTAACTTTCTATTGCGTTAATTTTGTCAGTGGCAACCTGCCTCTGCATAATCTGCGAGAATACCTATGAATACTTATGGAAGAAAATGTGTTGGTTTTTGCTTGTTGTCCATTTTCGTGATAATGGCATCGGCCTCCGACGCTCATGCCAATAAAGGTGCCGAGGACCCGGTCGGTGCATCAAGTCATGAAACCAACGAGGCCGTTGCGGCTGAAGCTGTGCAAGAAATTTCCGAGCCAAGATTTACCGTCATGCTGGATAAACTACACTCGGTGGCAGATGTGTTGACAGATAAACACCCCGTCCACTACTACGGCTTTGTCTCGCACCGTGGGCAAGATGTATTGCTCTATACACCTGTCGGTGATCCGGTCACTAACGAGTGGAAGACCGAGTATTACGAAAATGGTGAATGGGTTGCTCAGACACTTGAGACCAAGGTTTTTAAAGATCTGGCTCCTGGGGCTGAAGTGATCATCAGGGTCACGCCAAGAAACTCACTGGTAGGTGGCAGGCTTCCATACACTGTCAGATTTGGGTCCTATCCTGTTCTAAAAAGCTATGAGCTGCTCGACGAACCGGGAGTGATAAGAATTCCAAGTGGATATACTAACCCTGGTTGGTTGGCAACGCAGATTTATAAAGAAGCTCTGCTTGAGGTGAGGTTTAGCGATACTAAAGGTACGCCATTGGAAGGCGGTATGGCTATTTTGGATCTGAGCTTTGGTGAAAAAGACGCCTCGATCAGGCATATTCTGGTTAGTGGTGCTGATGGGTTCGCCTCTGAGCGCATTGAGTTCGGACGTTGCTATGGAGGTACGGAGGCCCAAGATTTTGTCCACACGCAAAGGGGGTTCAACACTTGGAGAAGTAACTATAGAGTGGCTCGCTACTTCGTAAGTAATTTCTCTTTAGGGCCCATCACGGCGACCCCTCATATTTTTTACATGGGACACATCTGCACACAAACCGTTGTGCGAACTGTTGCTCCTCGCGGTTAACGCCTAACTCAGCCTGGCGAATCATTTGTCTCGCCAGGCTGATGTCTCATACTGCCAGGGAAATAGACGAGGAATCTGGTTTTTCAGCATTGCTTCAGACTCGCTGTATCCATTCGTCATGCCTTTTGTACGATACTATTCATGAATTTGCTGTAGCCGATCATGTTATGAGAATTACTGATGTCCAGATTTATATTAGCCGACAAATATTTTATGAATTCGGTGTGGGTATCTTGTTGATCTCATACCGAATAGCGGCCAGTTCCTGAAAAACTTGGTCTGATAAACCAGTAGGACATTTCCGAGACGGGCGTGCAAATGTGACGTTGTTCTCAAGTAGTTAACAGGCGGGGCGATTTCCCCAGCCGCTTATTCAACTCCAGCCCATTGGCCATCAGCATCATTAACCCCAGGCCGACAATCGCGGTCGTCACTTGCATGGGCCATGTATCGCCTGCCAGTGCATTGGCCATGTCTGCCAGTGGCGCCAGCAATACGCCCAGACAGAAGACTTCCAGCGAATAGCGGCCCATGCGGCAAGTCTGGCGGGCGGGCCAGTTTTCGAGCCAGGTGTTTGAGGTTGGCAGCAGTCGGGCGACGACGTAGACCAGTGCAAGGAAGTGCAGCAGGCGCGCGGGTGCCAGGTCGGTTTTGCTGATGGGGTACAAGGCGTCGAGGTGCAGGGTCGAGACTAGCGCGCTGTGCAGGCCGGGCCATTTTTCACTGAAGGTCAACATTCCGGCAATCACCACGTAGGCGGCGGCCACCATGAACAAGGGTTGTTGGCGTAACGGAGGGTGCTTAACTGTTATGGCTGTTTCGCTGCGCAACGCGCACGCACCGCCGAGCACGAACAGCAGCTGCCAGGCGACCGGGTTGAAGTACCAGACACCGCCGCCTTCGTAGGCGCGCAGGTTCCAGCCGAATAACGGCACCATCAGGTACAGCGCAATCGACAGGCCGACGGCCACTTCGAGTTTGCGCAGCATCAATGGCAAGGTCAGCGGCAAGGTCAGCAACAGCACGATATACAGCGGCAACGGGTCGGTCAGGTTCGGCTTGAAGCGCAGCAGCAGTTCATCAGCCAATGCCTGTTGCGGGTTGCCGACGAAGTATTCAAGGCCCATCTGCTGGACCATGTCGCGCGTCTCGACATGATTGTTGGCGAAGAAGACGATGCCCATCAGCAGGGTCAGCAGAAAGATATGCACCACATACAGCACCCAGGTCCGGCGCAGGATTCGCACACCAGCCACCAGCATGCCGTCACGTCGAGCGATCCGCCCGTAGGCCAGGATCGAGGCGTACCCGGCGAGGAAAACGAAGATTTCCGCTGCGTCGCTGAAGCCGAAGTTGCGTACGGTCAGTTGCGCCAGGGGATTATCCGGCACGTGATCCCAGAAGATGAAGATCAGCGCCAGGCCGCGAAAGAAGTCGATTCGATGATCGCGTCCGTTAGTCATAACGGTGGACTCTTGAAAGTGCTGATGAGTAAAGATAGGCCACAGAGGCTCAGGTTCCAGACCGGCGACCAGTGACGTTCGGCGGCGCGGCAGGGTGCCGCTAATCGAGGGCAATTGCAAAGGCGCGCTATTACAGAATGTCTCTGGCTCAGGCGTTCCGATGGCTTCACGCCGACCGCTGCACCGTGTGCGTGTTCGATCAACCTCACCAATGATGCCAATCAACAGCAATCATTCTCATCTTCCGTTATGTTACTGTATAACTATTGCAGTCAACTCACTGGAGAGATCACGATGAAACCCGATATCCATCCTCAATACCGCACCGTGCTGTTCCACGATACCGCTGCCGACGTTTACTTCCTGATCGGCTCCACCGTAGACACAGACCGCACGCAACAGCACACCGACGGCACTACCTATCCTTACGTTGCACTCGACGTTTCCAGCGCCTCGCACCCGATGTACACCGGGCAGCAGCGCAAGACCACCACCGAAGGCCGGATCGCGGGCTTCAACAAGCGTTTCGCCACCTTTGGCTCGACTGGCAAGAAAGAAACCGCAGCCGCTCAATGAGCGGTCTGACCTCCCGGTCGTGGGCATTTCGTATGGATTGCCCACGACCGGGATTTTTTTGTCTGAATTTCAGGCCTGCGACCAATCATCTACTGGACTAACAGCCGACATTGCTTTTATCTTCGCGGCCTGAAAAACAGGAGTAACCGCTTTGAAAAAGTCAGTCGCCATCGTTTTCGGTGGGCAATCCAGCGAGCATGAGGTTTCGTTGCAGTCGGCACGCAACGTGATCAATGCGATTGATCGTGAACGCTATGCGCTGACCCTGATCGGCGTCGACAAGCTGGGCCGCTGGCTGCATTTCGACGAAGCCGATTACCTGCTCAACGCCACTGATCCTGCACGGATCAAACTGAGCGCATCAGGCAAGCCGTTGTCCTTGCTGCCGGGCAGCATCGGCGGGCAGTTTGTCGACGTCGAGTCAGGTCAGCCACTGGCTGCCATTGATGTGGTATTCCCGCTGATCCACGGCGCGTTTGGCGAAGACGGTGCGTTGCAGGGTGTGCTGCGCATGCTGGCCGTGCCCTTTGTCGGCGCCGATGTGCTGTCCTCTGCGGCCTGCATGGACAAGGATGTGACCAAGCGTCTGCTGCGCGATGCGGGCATAGCCGTCGCGCCGTTCAGGGTCCTGTCGCGTGGAGAGAGCCTTTCTTTCACCGAAGCTGCCGACCAATTGGGGCTGCCAATGTTCGTCAAGCCGGCCAACCAGGGTTCATCGGTGGGCGTCAGCAAGGTGTCCGACGAGGCTGGTTTTGCGGCGGCACTGGCGCTGGGTTTCGAGTTCGATCATAAGCTGCTGATCGAGCAGGGCATCGTCGGCCGGGAAGTGGAGTGCGCCGTATTGGGTAACTTCGATGCGCAGGTCAGCGTCTGTGGCGAAGTGATTGCCAACGATGAATTCTATGCCTACGACACCAAGTACCTGAACGGCGATCAGGCGCGCATCGCTATCCCCGCCGAGCTGCCCGCCGATCTGAGTGATCAGGTGCGTGACGTCGCGTTGCAGGCTTACAAGGTGCTGGGCTGCGCAGGGCTCTCGCGGGTCGATTTTTTCGTCACCGAAGGGCGCGACATCATCATCAACGAGGTCAACACGCTGCCGGGCTTCACCTCGATCAGCATGTACCCCAAGCTCTGGCAGGCCAGCGGTCTGTCGTATGCCGAGCTGATCCATCGCCTGATCGTTCTGGCGCTGGAACGGGCTGATCAGGCGCGGCTGCTGAAAACGGAGATCTTCGCATGAAGATCATCCGCATCGCGGCGGCGCTGCTGATCGGCGCAGACGGCCGGACCCTGCTGGTGCGCAAGCGCGGTACCCGGGCCTTCATGCAGCCGGGCGGCAAGATCGAGCCCGGTGAACCGGCACCGCAGGCGCTGGCCAGAGAACTCGAAGAAGAGCTCGGGCTGATCGTCGATCCGGCGCAGGCAGTGTTTCTCGGTGAGTTCACGGCACCCGCCGCCAACGAGCCTGGTTTCGAGGTCAACTGTCAGTTGTATGAGGTCAGGACCGACGCCCAGGCAGTGCCTGCCGCCGAGATCGAAGAAGTGCTGTGGGTTGACGCGGACAGTCATGCGGGTTTGCAACTGGCTCCGTTGACCCGCGATCTGATCCTGCCGCTGTATCTTCAGCGGCAGGCTGCACGCAGCTGAACGGCGCAGTCGTCCTGCATCGCGGTGCAGGACGGCACTGTCAGCGAACCCTATTTCAGCGAATCAGGTGTCAGCGAACCACACTCACCCCGTCGAGCGTCGAAAACGAGGTGTCCTTAGCGGTCAGCAGGAAATCGCGCATGTACGGTGCGTCGAGCATGTCGGCGCGAATGCCGGCATACAGCGTTGCGAACAGCCCTTTCTCGCCCAGGCGCTTGGCCTTCACATAGCCGCGTGAGCTGTATTCATGCAGCGCCCAGTGCGGCATGCCGCAGACCCCGCGCCCGCTGGCGACCAGTTGCATCATCATCACCGTCAGTTCTGATGTTCGTACCTGTGCCGGTTCGATGTCGGCGGGTTCCAGAAAGCGCGTGAAGATATCCAGCCGGTCGCGTTCCACCGGGTAAGTGATCAGCGTTTCAGTCAGCAAGTCTTCCGGGACGATGTAAGGCCTGCTTGCCAGCGCGTGTTGATTGGCCACCGCCAGCATCGCTTCGTAGGTGAATAGCGGCACATAGGTGATGCCGGGCAATTCCAGCGGGTCGGAGGTCACCACCAGGTCCAGATCGCCACGCGCCAGGGCAGGCAAGGGTGCGAACGAGAAGCCGGAAGACAGGTCCAGTTCCACCTCGGGCCAGGCATCGCGGAACTGGTCGATGGTCGGCATCAGCCACTGAAAACAACTGTGGCACTCGATTGCCATGTGCAGCCGTCCCGCCGTGCCACCCGCCAGTCGAGCGATGTCGCGCTCGGCACTGCGCAGTTGCGGCAGCATGGAGTCGGCCAGTTGCAGCAGGCGCAAACCGGCGCTGGTAAAGCGCACCGGTTTGGTCTTGCGCACGAACAGCGGCATGCCCATGCGCTCTTCCAGCTCCTTGAACTGATGGGACAGCGCCGACTGCGTCAAATGCAGGCGCTCGGCTGCTTCCACAAGGCTGTCGGCCTCGCGCAGGGCATGCAGGGTTTTGAGGTGGCGTATTTCAAGCACGTTCAGTGCTCCATGAGCAGTATTTGTGATCAACACGAAAAAAATGAGTTTGTCTCATGTTGTGTCAGCTGTCGACAATAGGCCCATCTTTTATGGAGGACGCATCGTGGCCCTGACTCAACACCCTGACTATTTTCACATTGGCGCAGACCGTGAATTGCAGCACGCTCTGCAGGCTTTCTGGAAACAGGATCAGGGTGTTGCGACAACTGATGCCGAACTGCGCAACTGGCTGATGGCGCGTTACCCGCAGCAGGTGCCACACCTGAAACGCGACCAGCGTTTTCAGCCCGCTTGGGCCCCGCTGCTGGCGAGCGTCGCCGAAGCGTGCGAGCAAGGCCGCAAACCTGCGTTGATCGGTCCTCTGACACTGCTCTGGCTAAGTGACGTTCAGGGTGACGAAGTGGATCGCCTCGACCTGCTGGAGCATCTGCTGCCGGTGTATGGCGAGATCTTCGGGCGTCTGGCAGCGCGCGGTGTCGAGTGGATTCAGATCGACGAACCGATCCTGGCGCTCGACCTGCCGCTGGCATGGAGCAACGCCTTCGAACGTGCCTATCACATTCTTCAGTATTCGCCGTTGAAGAAGCTTATTGGCCTCTATCACGGTGACCTGCGGCCCAACCTGGGTGTCGCGGCCTTGCTGCCGGTTGCAGGGTTGCATCTGGACAGCGTGACCGAACCGGAGCTGCTGGCCCCGGTGTTTGATCGTTTGCCGGTTTATAAGGTTCTGTCCCTGGGCGAGTGCGATACGCATTCGAACTGGCATCAGGAATCGCTCCTCGAAGCGCGCGCCCGTTTTGGGGAAAATCTGATGGTGGCGGACCAGGTCGCTGCGTAACGCAACACCCGATTAACGACCGCTCAGCGCCATTCATCAAACTGTCACGCAAGTGTGGCAGCGCGCTTGGGGAAACATCATCAGACTCGCGGCCTACTGGGGATCTGTTTTTTGGTGTTTTTCATGCGGGTTTTAATTTTTCTGGCCGCGCTTCTGTGCGGCTTGCCGTCTTTTGCGGCCGATCGTTGTGATACCGATGTTCCTGTACAGATGGCTGACCTCAAGGAAGTGCGGATTGCCTACCAGAGTATTGGTAGCGAGTCCGACCCTGCCTTGCTGTTGGTGATGGGGCTGGGCGGGCAGTTGATTCACTGGCCGGACGAGGTCGTGGTCGCGTTGTGTCAGCAGGGCTATCGGGTCATTCGCTACGACAATCGCGATGTGGGTCTGTCTTCTTGGGTACAACAGCCAGCGGATGCCAATCTGACGTTCGAAGTGCTGCGTTATAAACTTGGCCTGCCTGTCTCGGCACCCTATTCGTTGACTGATATGGCCGACGATGCGCTGGGGTTGATGGATGCATTGCAGATTCGTCAGTTTCACGTGTTGGGCGCGAGCATGGGCGGCATGATCGCTCAGCATCTGGCTGATCTGGCGCCGTCGCGGGTCGAAAGCCTGACACTGATCATGACCAGTTCCGGTGCGCAGGGTCTGCCCATGCCCAGTGCCGCGTTGATGCAACTGCTGGCGCGGCGCGGCGCGCCCAATCGGGAAGTGGCGATCGAGCAGCAGGCCGATTTGCTTGCAGCGCTGGGCAGCCCGCAGGTCAAGGATGATCGCCAGCAACTGCTGCATCAGGCGGCCGTTTCCTATGACCGGGCGTTCAATCCCGAGGGCGTGAAACGCCAGATCATGGCGATTCTGGCCGAGCCCAGCCGCGTGGAACTGCTGAACCGTCTGCGTCTGCCGGTACTGGTGGTTCATGGTACGGCTGACCCGCTGTTGCCGGTCATGCATGGCGTGCATGTGGCCGCGCACATTCAGGGCAGCCAACTGCGCCTGATTCCGGGTCTGGCACACCGTTTTCAGGAGGCCTTCAAGGCGCCGTTGCTTGGTGCAGTGCTGCCGTACCTGAAAGCCCAGCATGAAGACGGTCGCAACCTGGCTCAGTTGTAAGTCTGCCTGGTTGTCAGGCATGGGCAGAGGTGTATCGTGTGGCCTTTGCTTACCGAAAAGGGCCGACATGACAACTGCACTGAAGATCGACTTCATCTCCGATGTTTCCTGCCCCTGGTGCGTCATTGGCCTGCGCGCGCTGGATCAGGCGCTGGAGGCACTGGGGGATGAGGTGCAAGCGCACATTCACTTCCAGCCTTTCGAGCTGAACCCGAACATGCCTGCCGAAGGGCAGGACATCAAAGAGCACATCGCCGAAAAGTACGGCTCCACGCCGGAACAGATCGAAGGTATTCACCAGACCATCCGTGAACGCGGTGCTGAACTCGGCTTCACTTTTGCCAGCGGCGAGCGGCGTATCTACAACACGTTCGATGCCCATCGACTGTTGCACTGGGCCGAACAGCAAGGCAAGCAGCACGCGTTGAAGCAGGCGTTGTTCGAGGCCTATTTCAGTGACCTGAAAGACCCGTCCAGTCACCAGACTCTGGCGGATGTGGCGCAGAAGGTCGGCCTGGACCGTCTGCGTGCTCAGGCCATCCTGGACAGTGACGAGTACACCTCCGAGGTTCGCGAGGCCGAGCAGCTCTGGACGTCTCGCGGTATCACCTCCGTGCCGACCATGGTCTTCAACGACCAGTACGCCGTCTCGGGCGGTCAGCCGGTCGAGGTATTCGTCAGCGCAATCCGCCAGATTATCGGTGAATCGCAGTGACGTACTGCCCGTGCGGGATCGGACGCAGCGCGTCCGGAAGGCATGCCCACGCGGAGAATGGGCACGACAGGTGTCTTGAGGACGCCTATCGTTCCGCACGCTCCAGCGTGGGAATGCAGTGGGTCACGCTCTGCGTCACAGATCTGCGCTACGCCGCACGTTCAGGATCTGGCGCAGTGCTCAAAGCCCGTATTTCTTGACCTTGTCAAACAGTGTGGTCTTGGCCATGCCCAGTTCCTGACTGGCCTGGCTGAGGTTGCCGCCGCTGCGTTGCAAGGCGTCGCCGAGCAACGAGCGCTCGAAGGCTTCGACCGCTTCGGCAAATCCCAGGCTCTGGTTTTCACTGACCGTGCCTGACTGCTTGAACGCTGGCAGGCCAAGGGCAAAGCGTTCAGCCACGTTGCGCAGTTCGCGTACATTGCCCGGCCAGTCGTGGCTCATCAGGTTCGAACTGGTCTGTTGATCCAGCATGGGCGGTTCGCGGTCGAAGCGTAACGACGACAACTGCAGGAAGTGTTCGAACAGTTGCAGAATGTCTTCGCGGCGCTCACGCAAGGGCGGCAGTTCAAGCGTGACGACGTTCAGGCGGTAATACAGGTCGCTGCGGAACTGATTGGTCTTGCCCAAGGCATTCAAGTCGGATTTGGTTGCCGCTATGACCCGACAATCCACGGCGACGCTCTGGTTGGAACCCAGCCGTTCGAGGGTTCGCTCCTGCAGGACGCGCAACAGCTTGATCTGCAGATTGACCGGCATGCTTTCCACTTCATCGAGAAACAGCGTGCCGTTGTGCGCGTGTTCGATCTTGCCGATGCGCCGTTTGCCCGCGCCGGTGAAGGCGTTGGCTTCATGGCCGAAGATTTCCGACTCGAACAGGCTTTCCGCCAGCCCGCCACAGTTGAGCGCCACGAACTGGCTGTCCTTGCGCCGACTGAAATCGTGCAGGCAGCGCGCGACCAGTTCCTTGCCCGTGCCGGTTTCGCCTTCGATCAGTACGTTGGCCGAGGTGTCGGCGACGTTGGCAATCAACGCACGCAGGTTTTGCATGGCCGGGGAGCGGCCGATGATCCGGCCCTCCAGCGAATCGCGCTCGGCGAGTTGCTTGCGCAACGCCCACACTTCACGGGCCAGGCCGCGTTGTTCCAGTGCGCGTCGGGTGACGTCCACCAGACGCTCTGGAGAAAAGGGTTTCTCCATGAAATCGTAAGCGCCATCGCGCATAGCGTTGACGGCCATGGTGATATCGCCATGGCCGGTGATCAGCACCACCGGCAGGCTGCTGTCACGTGCCTTGAGACGGCTCAGCAACGCCAGGCCGTCGATGCCCGGCAAGCGAATGTCGCTGATGACGATACCGGCGAAGTTGTCACCGATGCGCTTTAGCGCCTCTTCAGCGCTGGCAACGCCTTCGCTGGCGATGTCCTCCAGCGCCAGGGCCTGCTGGCAACCGAGCAATACATGCGGATCGTCTTCAACGATCAGGACAGTCAGGTCGCTGTTTATGCTCATGGGTGTCGTCTCATGTCGGGCTGTCCGGGTGGCGGGCATAGGGGATAAACGGCAGGCTCAGGACAAACGTCGTACCGCCGTCCTGCGGATGCTCTGCGCTCAGGCTGCCTCCGGCTGCGGCGGCAAGGCTCGCCGACAGCGTCAGGCCCAGCCCCAGGCCTTGTTCGCCCGGTTTGGTGGTGAAGAAAGGTTCAAACAGATGCTTGCGCGCCTCGGCGTCGACGCCGCGCCCGTTATCACGTACCCGCAGACGGTATCGGCCGTCGACAACCGATCCGCTGAGCCATAACTCCGGTTGCGGCAGGTCGAACATGGCGTCCAGTGCGTTGCCGATCAGGTTGACCAGAATCTGTTCCAGGCGGGTCTGGTCGATGGTCAGGGTGGCGTCGACGAAGTCTCGATGCACTATCAGGCCGGACTGCTCCAGACGCACGCTCAGCAACTGCGCCGCCGCATCGACAGCCTTGCTCAGTTGCGCCTGGCCCTGATCGTCGCCGCGTCTGGCGAATGCGCGCAGGCTGGCGGTGATGCGGCCCATGCGGTCGACCAGGTCATTGATGGTACGCAGGTTGGTACTGGCGGTATCCAGCGCACCTCGTTCCAGAAAGCGCACGGTGTTGCCGGACAAGGTGCGCAGTGCGGCCAGAGGCTGGTTCAGCTCATGCGCGATGCTGGTCGACATCTGGCCGATGGCTGCCAGCTTGCCGGCCTGTACCAGCTCGTCCTGCGCCTTGCGCAAAGTGTCTTCGGCCTGCCTTCGTTCACGAATCTGCGCCTTGAGGCGTTCGTTGCTGGCCCGCAGGTGTTCGGTGCGCTCGGTGATCTTGCGTTCCAGTTCGTTGTTGGCCGCCTGCAGCGCTTCCCTGGCAGCAAGCCGGGTCGAGATCACTTTGCGCCGCTCGTTCCAGGCAATCAGCAGAAAGGTCACCAGCGCGCAGGCCACGGCGACCAGCATGCCCTGGTTGGCCGCTTCACGGCGCAGATCCTCCAGCGGAGTAAGCAGTGTCAGGTGCCAGGCGGTGTCATTCAGCGGGCGGCTCTGGGCCAGATAACTGACCTTTTTGTGTTCGCGGTCGACACTGATGTTGGCGGGGAAAACCAGTGTTTCGACGCCTTCAGACAAGGTTTCCCGTTCCAGTGGCACCAGTTCGTTGAGCGGCCACCAGTAATATTGCAGGCTGCGAGCCAGGCGCTCCTTGATCTCGGCAGTGAGCGGACGTACTGATTTCAGACGCCGAGCCGGGTCGCTGGAGAGGATGATGATGCCATTCTCGTCGCTGACAAATGCCTCCAGGCGCGCCCGCTGCCAGCGTTCTTCAAGTGCTTCGAGGCGTACCTTGATCACCGCAACGCCGATGATGCGGCCTTTGTCTTCCAGCCCATGCGCCAAGTAATAGCCCGACTCACCGGTGGTGGTGCCGATGCCGTAAAAGCGCCCGGGCAGGCCGCGCACGGCATCCTGAAAGTAGGCACGGAAAGACAGGTCTTCGCCCTGATAACTGTCGGCGTCACGCCAGTTGCTGGTGGCCAGCACACGTCCGGTGGTGTCCATTACGTAAATGGCACGGCTGCGGCTGCGTCGATTCAGCCCTTCGAGGTAGCGGTTGACCTGCTGCTGAAGCTCGGGTCCCGGTTCGTTCAGCAACTGCGACACGCTGGATTCCAGTTCCAGCACGCTGGGCAGGTAGGTGTATTTGCTGATTTCGCTCTCGACCGTGCGGGCGTGCAGCTCCAGCTGGCGTTCGCCGGTTTCGCGCAGTCCCTTGATGGCGCTGTGTTCACTGACCAGATAGGCGATATAGCCCAGCCCGATCATTAGCATGAGGATCAGCGGCGGTAGGAACAGTTGGCGGATCAGACGGGGTTTCACGGCGAGTGATGGCGGGGCGGCGCGATAAAGAGTGGGGTCGCATTTCATCACAGTCGTCCTGGACCGAACAGCTGCCCGCGGATGAGCGGGCAGCCGTTAAAGTACTGCCTAGTGCTGCAGAATCTTGGCGAGGAATTGTTGGGCACGCTCCGAGCGTGCGCTGACGTCACCGAAAAATTCTTCCTTTGCACAGTCTTCGACAATCTGTCCCTTGTCCATGAAAATCACCCGGTTGGCGACTTTGCGCGCGAAGCCCATTTCGTGGGTCACGCACATCATGGTCATGCCTTCCTGGGCCAGTTGCACCATCACATCGAGCACTTCATTGACCATTTCCGGGTCGAGCGCGGACGTGGGTTCGTCGAACAGCATGACCACCGGGTCCATCGCCAGCGCGCGCGCGATGGCGACACGCTGTTGTTGCCCGCCGGAAAGCTGGCCGGGGTGCTTGTGCGCATGCTCGGAAAGGCCGACGCGCTCCAGCAGCTTCAGTCCCTTCTCGGTGGCTTCGGCCTTGCTGCGGCCCAGCACCTTGATCTGCGCGATGGTCAGGTTTTCGACAATGCTCAGGTGCGGAAACAGTTCGAAGTGCTGAAACACCATGCCGACCCGCGAGCGCAGTTTCGGCAGGTTGGTCTTCGAATCGGAGATCGATGTGCCGTCGACAACGATATCGCCTTTCTGGAACGGTTCCAGCGCGTTGACACATTTGATCAGGGTCGATTTGCCGGAGCCGGACGGGCCGCACACCACAACCACTTCACCCTTGCTGACCTCGGTGCTGCAATCGGTCAGTACCTGGAAGTCCCCATACCACTTGTTGACGTTTTTGATGGAAATCATACGGCAAACCTTTTTTGCAGGCGCTTCACCAGCAGCGAGGCGGCAAAGCTGATCGTGAAATACACCAGACCGGCAATGATCAGGAACTCGTTGGCGCGCCCGATGATGTCGCCACTGGAGCGCGATGCGTTGAGAAAATCGACGAGGCCGACGGTGTACACCAGAGAGGTGTCCTGAAACAGAATGATGCTCTGTTGCAGCAGCAGCGGGGTCATTTTGCGAAAGGCCTGGGGCAGGATGATCAGTCGCATCATCTGCGAGTAATTCATGCCCAGCGCCTGAGCAGCGCCCATTTGCCCCTTGGAGATCGACTGCACGCCAGCACGGACGATTTCGCAGAAGTACGCGGCTTCGAACATCATGAAGGCCACGACGCAGGAGGCGAACGCACCGATGGGCGTGTCTTCACCGGTAATCCAGCGCAGCACGAACGGCACGGCCAGGTAGAACCAGGTGATCACCAGCAGCAGCGGGATCGAACGGAAGTAGTTCACGTAGGCACCGGCCACATTGGCCAGCAACTTGTTCGATGACAGGCGCATCAACGCCAGCAGCGTGCCAAGTACCAGGCCGCCGACGACACCCATTGCCATCAGCTTGAGGGTCATGACCATGCCGTTCCACAGGCCGGGAATGGCCGGAACGATTCCAGTGAAGTCCATTATTTGCCCCCCAGTGAGATGAGTCCCGGTACGGCGACTTTCTTCTCGATCACACGCATCAGCAGCATCAGGCTCATGTTCAGCGTGAAGTAGATGAGGGTCGCGAGGGTGAAGGCCTCGAACAGGTTGGCGGAGAATTCGGCGGTCTGTTTGGTCTGCGCAAGCAGCTCCATCAGGCCGATCAGCGACGCGACCGAAGAGTTCTTGAACACGTTCAGGAATTCGGAGGTGAGCGGCGGAATGATGATCCGGTAAGCCTGCGGCAACAGCACGTTCCAGTAGATCTGTGGCAGCTTGAAGCCCATGGCGCGTGCGGCCGATTCCTGGCCCTTCGGCAGTGCTTCAATGCCGGTACGCACCTGTTCGCAGACCCGGGCAGCGGTGAACAGGCCAAGGCAGACCACTACGCTGAGGAACGCGGAGGTGGTCGGGTTCAGGTCCTGCTTGTACCACTCCTGCAGGTTTTCCGGCAGCAGGTCGGGCACCAGGAAGTACCAGATGAACAGCTGCACCAGCAGTGGCACATTACGGAAGATTTCCACGTATACCGTGGCGATACCTGACACCAGACGGTTTGGCACGGTGCGCATGACGCCCAGCACCGAACCCAGTATCAGGGCAATGATCCAGGCAATGACAGCGATGGCGATGGTCCAGCCCAGGCCGGAGATGAACCAGTCCAGATAGGTCTCGCTGCCGACGCCGGTGGACTTGAAGAATACGCCCCAGTCCCAGTTGTAATTCATCAGGGTCTCCCCCTCTTTTTATTGCTATCGAAATGCACGCACCGTCGTCTGTCGAGAATGACGAGGCGATCCCGGACGAGCGCTGCCCGCCCGGGATGCCGTCAGTTCAGACTGGCTGAACCGGTCTCTCAGGCTTTCTTGTCGTCAGCTGGCTTATCGGTCGGGTTCTGAATCAGTTCCTTGAGCTTGTCGCTCATCGGGAAGTTCAGGTTCAGACCTTTCGGAGGGACAGGGGACATGAACCACTTGCTGTAGATGGCGTTGATGTCGCCCGACTTGTAGGTAGCGACAATGGCGTCATCCACGGCCTTCTTGAACGGGGCATCGCCCTTGCGGACCATGCAGCCGTAGATCTCGTAGGATTGCGCTGTACCGGTCACTGCCCAGTCGTCCGGTTTTTTGGCCTTGGCCATTTCGCCTGCCAGCAGCGCGTCGTCCATCATGAAGGCGACTGCACGGCCGGACTCGAGCATCTGGAAGGATTCACCGTGGTCTTTGGCGGAGATCACGTTCATGCCCATCTGCTTGTCAGCGTTCATCGCCTTGAGGATGCGCTCGGACGTGGTGCCCGCCGTGGTGACGACGTTCTTGCCTTTCAGGTCGTCGAAATCCTTATAGCTGGAATCTTTTTTCGACAGCAGGCGCGTGCCGACTTCGAAGATGCCGATGGAGAAATCGACTTGCTGCTGGCGCTCGACATTGTTGGTTGTCGAGCCACATTCCACATCGACGGTGCCGTTCTGAACCAGCGGGATACGGGTCTGCGAAGTCACCAGGTTGTACTTGACCTTGAGGTCAGGCATGTCCAGGTCTTTTTTGATGGCTTCGACGATTTTCAGCTGGATGTCGTGGGAGTAGCCCATCGGCACGCCAGAGGCATCAGCGATGTAGGAAAACGGGATGGAGGCGTCACGATGGCCCAGCGTAATGGTGCCGGATTCCTTGATCTTCTTCAGAGTGCCAGTGAGTTCGGCGGCGAAAACCGGCGTGCTGATCAGAGCGGCAGCGATGGCTGCGCCCAACAGGTGGGGAACGATGCGCATGGGTGAGTCCTTGATGTCATTTTTTATTGATGGGGCCGCAATCAGAGTCGGCCCGCTTGTTGGCGAATGCTTCAACGGCGTCCACATCCAGACACACGCTCTTGTCGAAACGCTCGGTTCAGAATGTAGAGCATGAGTCGTGCCAGACCGTTTTTAGAATTCAACACGCTGAATTTAAAAGGGTTTTTTTAGATCGGCTCTGATGCTACGGACAAATGCGTCCGGGAAGCCGAATAAAGCGGGGGCGATTGTTCGGAAAACCGAATGGAAAGGGGGGGGCGGGAGGAGGGCAGTAAGGAGGGAAACCTGTCCACCGCACGATGGGTGAACAGGTTGCAAGCAGATTATCAGGCGGCTTCGAAAGAGGCTTTGTTGCGCACGACGGTTTCCAGGTAGCTGCTCACGGCGGCCTGTTCCTCAGGCGTCGTGAACAGGCCCAGCTTGGTGCGGCGCCACAGGATGTCTTCGATGCTGGTGGCCCATTCCTGATCGCACAGGTAATCGACCTCGCGGGTATACAGGCCTGCACCCAAATGCTGACCAAGGTCTTCCAGACTTTGCGCGCCCTCCAGCAAGCGCCAGCTGCGGCTGCCGTAAGTGATCGACCAGCGCTTGGCGATAGGCGCGGGCAGCCAGCTGAAGCGGCGGGTCATTTCTGTCGCCAGCGCTTCGGCGGTGGTCATGTCTTCGCCGCCAGGCAGGGCAGCGTTGGCCGTCCAGCTTGGTTTCATCTGTTTGAAGAACGGTGCCAACTGCGCCATTGCCGATTCTGCCAGTTTGCGGTAGGTGGTCAGCTTGCCGCCGAACACCGACAGAATTGGCGCCTCGTCCGCGCCGCCTGACAACGAAAGCGTGTAATCACGGGTAATGGCAGACGGATTATCGGACTCGTCGTTGCACAGCGGGCGCACGCCAGAGAATGTGTGGAGCACGTCTGCGCGACTCAACTGTTTCTTGAAGTGGTCGTTGGCCACTTTCAGCACGTAATCCATCTCGCCTTCGGTGATGTCCACCTTGTTCGGATCGCCCTGATACTCACGGTCAGTGGTGCCGACGATGGTGAAGTGCTCCAGGTACGGAATCGTGAACACGATGCGCTTGTCTTCGTTCTGCAGAATAAACGCGTGCTCACCCTCGTAGAGTTTCGGCACGATCAGGTGGCTGCCTTGAATCAGGCGGATGCCGTAAGCCGAATCGAGCTTGAGGTCTTCACGGATGAACTTGGCTACCCACGGGCCTGCCGCATTGACCAACGCCTTGGCGTGGATCGAGAACAGGCTGCCGTCGCTGCGCTCAAGATGCAGATGCCACATGCCCTTGATACGGCGGGCGCTGACACAGCGGGTCTGAGTATGAATGTGCGCACCGTTTTCACGAGCGGACATGGCGTTGAGCACTACCAGGCGCGCGTCGTCGACCCAGCAGTCGGAATATTCGAAACCGCGGGTGATGCTCGAGTTGAGCGGGCTGTCCGCACCGAAATGAATGGTCCGCGATGCGGGGAGTTTTTCGCGCTTGCCAAGGTTGTCATAAAGGAACATCCCGGCACGAATCATCCAGGCCGGACGCAGGTGTGGGCGGTGAGGCAGCACGAAGCGCATTGGCTTTACGATGTGCGGCGCTTTGGCAAGGAGCACTTCACGTTCTGCCAGTGCTTCACGCACCAGGCGGAATTCGTAGTGCTCCAGATAGCGCAGGCCACCATGAATCAGCTTGCTGCTGGCCGAAGACGTATGGCTGGCCAGGTCGTCCTTTTCGCAGAGAAAAACCGAGAGGCCGCGACCGGAGGCATCCGCTGCGATACCGACACCGTTGATGCCACCGCCAATAACGGCAATGTCGTAGACCTCTGAGAGGGGCGGGGTTGGCACGTTGGTGTGGGGCATTGGTGGCCTCCTGGACAATTCGTGAGCAGTGCTCGAAAGGCGAATCTGAACATTAATGTTCATTTTCGAAAATCATAGCTCAATAAAATGACCCTTGCCAGCACGTATCGATTGAAAATACTGATGATGGTGTCAGGAAAAGAACAAATATGAACATTGTAGGGCGGGAATTGTTACCGGGAGGATCGGTGCACTGCCTGCACTGAATTGCTCTGGATCAACGATCTGCGCTGCATCGCTTGAACCGGGGAGGACGCAGAGCGTCCGGAACGGCATACCTACGCAGAGCATGGATACGATAGTGTTCTTCAAGACACCTATCGTTCCTCACGCTCCGGCATGGGACTGCCTTGGGTGACGCTCTGCGTCACAGATGGGTGCTGCGCCATATGTACACAAGTCTTGTATGAGCGAGCTTGCTCGCGAAGAGGCCGGTACAGACTCCAGAAAATAGGGCGCTCGACGCACCGTCTTCATGAGCAATGCGGACCGCCGCGCGAGCACCGCTCGCGCCTGACAATCACACCACTTCCAGACGAATCTTGTGCTGATTCAGCAACTGCTGCAGTGCGGGCACGGGTGGCTGGTCGGTGACCAGGCAATCGATGAGGGTGATCGGCCCCAGGCGGACCATGGCGTTGCGTCCGAACTTGCTGGAGTCAGCCGCCAGCAGCACTTTGCGTGCGTTGGCGATGATCGCCTGGGACACCCGTACTTCCTGATAGTCGAAATCCAGCAGGCTGCCGTCTTCGTCGATGCCGCTGATGCCCACCAGGGCAAAGTCCACTTTGAACTGGGTGATGAAGTCGATGCTGCCCTGGCCCACCACGCCACCGTCACGTCGCACATTGCCGCCTGCTATCAACACCTCGAAATCATCCTTGGTGCTGAGGATCGACGCCACATGCAGGTTATTGGTGATGATCTTCAGGTTGTTGTGGTTGAGCAACGCACGGGCGATGGATTCGGTGGTGGTACCGATATTGATGAACAACGAGGCGTTGTCCGGGATCTGCGCGGCGATGGCCTCGGCGATCCGTTGTTTTTCGTCGCGCATCTGGTCCGCACGCATGGCATAGGCAGTATTTTCGATGCTGGAGTCATAGGCTGCGCCGCCGTGGTAGCGGCGCAACAGGTTCATTTCCGCCAATTGATTGATATCACGGCGAATGGTTTGTGGGGTCACGACGAACAGCGTCGCCATCTCCTCGATGCTGACATAACCACGGTCACGGACCAGTTCGAGGATCTGTTGTTGGCGGGGAGGCAGGTTCATTGTTTTTCCTTGGACGCCCTCTACAAATGGCGCCCATCATGCCGCAGGAAAGTGCAACCTGTCAGCCGGAATCCTGCTCCCCTCCTTACAACAGCGCTGTCACTCTTCGTTTTCGTGCGGTTCCCAGTCACGAGTACGCGCGACTGCTTTCTGCCAGCCTGCGTAAAGTTTTTCGCGATGCGCCTCTTCACAGGACGGCTCGAACACACGCTCGATCACCGCCTTGTTACGCAACTCGTCCAGGCTGCTCCAGAAACCAATCGCCAGACCGGCCAGGAAGGCTGCACCCAGTGCCGTGGTTTCACGCATTTGCGGACGCTCGACGTGGGTGCCGAGGATGTCTGCCTGGAACTGCATCAGGAAGTTGTTGGCCACGGCACCACCGTCCACACGCAGCGACTTGAGGCGTTCGCCGGAGTCCTGTTGCATGGCATCGAGCACGTCGCGGGTTTGATAGGCGATGGATTCCAGCGCTGCACGGATGATGTGATCGACTTTCACACCGCGGGTCAGGCCGAACAATGCGCCTCGTGCGTACGGGTCCCAGTAAGGTGCGCCCAGGCCCGTGAACGCCGGCACCAGGTACACGCCGTTGCTGTCCTTGACCTTGCCAGCGAAGTATTCGGTGTCCAGCGCGTCGTTGATGAGCTTGAGTTCGTCGCGCAGCCACTGCACGGTCGAGCCACCGTTGAAGACCGCGCCTTCCAGTGCATAGGCCACTTCACCACGCGGGCCGCAGCCGATGGTGGTCAGCATGCCGTGCGCCGACTTCACGGCTTTCTTGCCGGTGTTCATCAGCAGGAAGCAGCCGGTGCCGTAGGTGTTCTTGGCCTGGCCGGGTTCGACACACATCTGGCCGAACAACGCCGCCTGTTGGTCGCCTGCGATACCGGCAATCGGGATGCCGCTTTTGCTGTGACCGTAGACCTCGGAGGAGGCTTTGACCTCTGGCAGTATCTCGCGCGGGATGTCCAGCACGTCGAGCATGCGCTGATCCCATTCCAGCGTATGGATATTGAACAGCATGGTCCGCGAGGCGTTGGTGTAGTCGGTGACGTGAACCTTGCCGCCGGTGAATTTCCAGATCAGCCAGGTATCGATGGTGCCGAACATCAGCTCGCCTTTGCGGGCGCGCTCGCGGCTGCCTTCGACGTTGTCCAGAATCCACTTGACCTTGGAGCCGGAGAAGTACGGGTCAATCACCAGACCTGTGGTGTCCTTGATGTACTCCTCAAGACCGTCGCGCTTGAGCTGCTGGCAGATCTCGGTGCTGCGGCGGCACTGCCAGACGATTGCGTTGTAGATCGGGCGGCCGGTGTCGCGCTCCCAGATGACCGTGGTTTCACGCTGGTTGGTGATACCGATGGCGGCGATCTGGTTGTGGTGCAGATCGGCCTGCGCCAGCGCCTTGGTCATGCAGGCCGTCTGGGTGGCGAAGATTTCCATCGGGTCGTGTTCGACCCAGCCTGCCTGCGGGTAATGCTGGACGAATTCGCTTTGGGCAGTGCTCACCACGTTGGCGTCGCGGTCGAAGATGATGGCGCGCGAGCTGGTGGTGCCCTGGTCAAGAGCAATGATGTAGTTCTTGTTCTGTGTGTCAGTCATGTCGATTGCCTTGCATTTATTGGGTGGGATTCAGTTGAGTGAGATTCAAATTGAGGGGTGCTCAAGATGAAGCCTGAACTTTGCCGCGAACCACAGGAGCCTCTTTTTCATTTTCAACAGGAGCGGCGCTGGGCAGATGACGCGCAATCAGCGCGCGGTAGCCAGCAGCACCAAGGCAGGCACCCAGAATGGGCGCAAAAATCGGAACCAGGAAGTAAGGAATGTCACGACCGCCGGTGAAGGCCATTTCACCCCAGCCAGCGAAGAACGTCATCAGCTTCGGACCGAAGTCGCGCGCCGGGTTCATGGCAAAACCGGTCAGTGGGCCCATCGAGCTGCCTATCACGGCTACCAGCAGGCCGATCAGCAAGGGCGCCAGCGGGCCGCGCGGCAAACCATTGCTGTCATCGCCCAGAGCCATGATCACACCCATCAGAATGGTGGTGATGACCACTTCGACCAGAAAGGCCTGACCGACCGAAATGGCCGGGTTTGGATATGTCGAGAATACCGACGCCAGTTCAAGACTCTGCTCGCTGCCGCGAATGATGTGGTGAGCATGTTCGAAGTCGAAAAAAAGGCTGATGTACATCAGGTACACCAGACCCGCTCCGCAGAACGCGCCTGCGATTTGCGCCGAGATATAAAAGGGCAATTTACGTTTTTCAAAACCGGCGAACAGACTCAGCGCGATGCTGACGGCCGGGTTGAGGTGGGCACCTGAAATGCCGGCGCTGAGGTAGATCCCCATGCTGACAGCCATGCCCCAGATGATGCAGATTTCCCAAAGACCGAAAGTGGCTCCCGCGACCTTGAGCGCTGCAACGCATCCTGTGCCGAAAAAAATCATCAGGGCGGTGCCAAGAAATTCAGCCACACATTGCCCGGTGAGCGTCGGTTGTTTTAGTGCGATGGACATGGATACCTCATTTTTGTTTTTGTCTCGGCACCCTGAGACAGGCGTGGGTGCTCGTTATTCGTGCGTCTCAGAAAAAACCCCATTTCTGATCGCCGGTGCGAGTTATACCGAAAAACCGCTTTCGATAATATTCGTAAACGAAAAAATATAGACAAGAAACAACGCTGTCAAAGGTCGGAACCGAACGGTCAGTAAATCGCCAGGGCCCCGCAAGGACCCGGCAGGACCGCTTTACACCGGGGAATTCAGGCTGTTGCCAAAAGGCCATCAGTGTCGCAGGTGGCGTGAATCAAGGCATGTTCACTTTACTTCGCTTAAAGTGATGGGCATTCGGAACCTTTTGGAGCGCTGCATGACACCCGCACTGGATTTGCTGAAAAAACATCGCGCCGAACATCGCATTCACAGTTATGAACATGATCCGAAAGCGCCGTCATATGGGCTGGAGGCGGCGGAAAAGCTGGGTCTGGAGCCTGCACAGGTGTTCAAGACGCTGCTCGCCAGTACCGAAAAAGGCGAATTGCTGGTCGCCGTCGTGCCGGTCGTCGGAACACTTGATCTAAAGGCTTTGGCGCAGGCTGCCGGGGCAAAAAAAACCGAAATGGCCGACCCTGCAGCGGCGCAACGCTCGACGGGTTACCTATTGGGTGGCATCAGCCCCTTGGGCCAGAAGAAGCGTCTGCGCACCTTTATCGACGAAACTGCGCAGCGCTTTGACAGCATTTACGTCAGTGCCGGGAGGAGGGGACTTGAGGTCGAGCTTTCGCCAGCGGTACTGGCTGAATATACCCAAGCCAGATTTGCCCCGATCGGCAGGGAATGATCTGCGTCTCAGTGGTTGAGCGTATGCACAACCACGCTGCCGGGTGCCGGGAACAGCACCAGATGGTCTGCTGCCACACGAATGCCGACTTCCTCACCCTGACCGTGATCGGCGTGGCTGGGGAAAATGGCTTCCAGCTGACTGCCGGTCGACAGTTGCAGGCGATACAGCGTCGAGGCGCCTTGAAAGGTTCGACCGATGACCCGTGCTTTCAGGTCGCTGTGCGGCGCGTAGACGATGTCGTCAGGGCGTAGCAAGACATCCACGGCGGCGCCGCTTACGCCCGGGTATGCCCGGTTGCCGCGCAGAATACCGAGTTCGGTATGCACCGATTCCGGATTCATCATCTGCCCGCGAATGAAATAGCCCTGGCCGATGAAGCTGGCAACGAACGGCGTGCGCGGTTCGTGGTAGAGATTGTAAGGTGTGTCCCACTGCTCCAGGCGCCCCTCCTTGAATACGCCTACGTGATCGCTCACGGCAAAAGCCTCTTCCTGGTCATGAGTCACCAGAATCGCGCTGGTGCCCCGCGCCTTGAGGATATCGCGCACCTCATGGCTCAGGCGCCGGCGCAACTCGCCGTCCAGGTTGGAGAAGGGTTCATCGAGCAGCAGGAGTTGCGGCTCGGGCGCCAGTGCTCTGGCCAGCGCCACTCGCTGTTGCTGGCCACCGGACAGCTCGTGTGGATAGCGCTTGCCCAGCGCGCCGAGGTTGACCAGTTCAAGCAACTCGGCGATCACTTTATCCAGGCGCGGGTGGTTGCGAATGCCGAATGCGATGTTTTCGGCGACACTCAAGTGCGGGAACAGCGCGTAATCCTGAAACACCATGCCGATACGGCGTTTCTCCGGCGGCAGGGTCCAGCCCGGACGGGAGATCACTTCGCCCGCCAGAGTGATCTCACCCGCATGGATCGGTTCGAAGCCGGCAATGGCGCGCAGTGTCGTGGTCTTGCCGCAGCCCGACGAGCCGAGCAGGCAGCCTATGTCACCCGCGTTGAGGTGCAGGTTCAGATCCTGCACCACGCGCTGGTTCTGATAGCCGCAAGCGAGGTTGCGCAGGTTCAGCAGCAACGGGTTCATGCGGGTTTGCAGGCCGGCGCGACGAGAAACTCCAGCAGCGCTTTCTGCGCGTGCAAGCGATTTTCCGCCTGATCCCAGGCGACCGAGCGTGAATCATCCAGCAGGTCGACACTGATTTCTTCGCCACGATGGGCAGGCAGGCAGTGCATGAACAGCACATCCTTGTCAGCCAGGTCGAGCAGGGCACGCGTGACCTGAAACGGCGCGAACAGCTTTTTGCGCCGCGCGGTTTCCTCTTCCTGGCCCATGGAGGTCCACACATCGGTGCTGACCAGATGTGCGCCAGCGACTGCGGCTTTCGGATCGCGGACCACGGTGACGCGCTCGCCAGCCAGTGCCAGGAATTCGGCGTTTGGCTCGTAGCCGGCAGGGCAGGCCACACGCAACTGGAAGTCGAATTGAATCGCCGCTTCTATATAGCTGTTGCACATGTTGTTGCCATCGCCGATCCAGGCAACGGTCTTGCCCTGGATCGAGCCGCGATGCTCCAGGAAGGTCTGCATGTCGGCGAGCAACTGGCACGGGTGCAGGTCATCGGACAGGCCGTTGATGACCGGCACACGGGAATTGGCGGCGAATTCGGTCAGATTGCTGTGCGCATAAGTACGGATCATGACCGCATCCAGCATGCGCGACATCACTTTCGCGCTGTCGGCAATCGGCTCGCCGCGGCCCAATTGGGTGTCTCGATGGGACAAAAAGATGGCCTGGCCACCGAGCTGAATCATCCCTGCTTCAAAAGAAAGACGGGTACGTGTCGATGATTTCTCGAAAATCATCCCCAATACCCGGTTCTTCAGCGGTTCAAAAAGTACACCGCGATTTCGCAGGTCTTTAAGCTCTACGCCACGACGGATCAAGCCCGAGAGTTCTTCCGGGGTGTAATCCATCATCGAGAGAAAGTGCCTGGCGTTCATGATTAACTACCTTTTCTGCAACAGACCGCAGGTTATCAAAGCCGGTTTTTATCGATAAAACGGGCGAGACCTGCGGCGGAAGCCGCACGGGGCGACGAATAAGAAAGGCGCGATGGTATAAAAAAATGTCGCGTCTTACCAATAGCATGCGTTTTTCTGAAACATGGACACTACTGGCGTCCCGGATAGAAGGGACGCCGTTATTCTGTATTGACGGGGCAAAAACTGGCTACGCTGAGAAGGTTGGCAGCCATCTGCACTTTTTCAGAAGGCAGCATTTGTACACTGCTCAAATAGCGCTTGGCAATTAGTACCAATCCTGTAACAGTCCATGTTTGCGCGGGCGTTGCCTAATGGGATGCGCTTCACGGGCTTGAAACAAGGACCGTTTCTTTAATCCCGGACGTGGGTTATAAATCGTTGCCGATACATTACTGATCGAGGGGTGGGGGAATGGACTCAAAAGAGCATCAATTAACGGAGTTGCTCGGGCTCACCGCCCGCACGCTTACCCATCTGACAGCCTCGATGACCTCAATGTCTTTCGAACTGCTGCGCAGCGAGGACGAAGTCACGCGTACGGCGGGGCGGCGCATGATTGATCGCATGGCCACTATCAGCTCCGGTCTCGACGAGCATTGGCGCCTGATCGGCGATCTGACCGGCGTCCACCTGGCGCAGGAACAGATCGAAACCGTGGCCGAAATGCAGCAACAGCGCAAGGTCGTCACGCCTATCGGCGGTTGATTCGGCCACCTCATCCGCGCGCCTGATGCCCCTCGATTCACGGGCCGAACATCAGTGGCGCGGGGCATGGCAAGGCAGCATAGTGAGTGTTCGGCAATCAACCGGATTGCCATGACAAGATCTGAGGCTGTGATGACCCGGACTGAACACTACCGAGCCTGCCACCTGTGCGAGGCCATTTGCGGTCTTGTGATCGAGACCGTCGTGGAAACGGATTCTGCGCCGCGCATTGCCTCGATCAAGGGCGACCCGCTGGACACGTTCAGCCGCGGTCATATCTGCCCCAAGGCGGTTGCGCTGCAGGACATCCAGAACGACCCTGATCGTTTGCGCCAGCCGATGCTGCGCAGCGGTGATCAGTGGCAGCCGATTGCCTGGCAGCATGCGTTCGATCTGGTCGCGGAGCGGTTTTACGCCATTCAGCAGCGCCATGGGCAGAACGCGGTAGCGGTCTATCAGGGCAACCCCAGCGTGCATAACTACGGGTTGATGACCCACAGCAATTACTTTCTCGGTCTGCTCAAGACCCGCAATCGTTTTTCGGCGACGTCGGTTGATCAGTTGCCGCACCACCTCACCAGTTTCCTGATGTACGGCCACGGCATGCTGTTGCCGATTCCGGATATCGATTACACCGACTTCATGCTGATTCTCGGCGGTAATCCGTTGGCGTCCAATGGCAGCATCATGACGGTACCGGACGTTGAAAAGCGTCTGAAAGCGATCCAGCAGCGCGGCGGCAAACTGGTGGTCATTGACCCTCGCCGCAGTGAGACGGCTGCCATCGCTGACCAGCATCTGTTCGTACGTCCGAGCGGTGATGCGGCGTTGCTGTTCGGGCTGCTCAATACGCTGTTCGAGGAGGGGCTGACCCGCGAGAGCCATTTGCCTGTCGACGGCCTGGAGCAGGTTCGCCACGCCATTGCCGGTTTCACTGCAGAGGCCATGAGCCCGCGCTGCGGTATTGCTGCCGAACAGATCCGGCAACTGGCGCGGGATTTCGCGGCCGCTGACAAGGCGGTGTGTTATGGGCGAATGGGCGTGTCGACTCAGACCTTCGGTACGCTGTGCCATTGGCTGGCACAACTGATCAATCTGGTGACTGGCAACCTGGACCGCGTGGGTGGCGCGCTGTGCACAGAGCCCGCCGTCGACCTCGTCAGCTCGACATCCGGTGGTCATTTCAATCTGTGGCAAAGCAGGGTGTCCGGCCTGCCGGAGTATGGCGGCGAGTTGCCGGTTTCGGCGCTGGCCGAGGAAATGCTCGTGGAGGGGGAAGGGCAGGTTCGCGCGCTGGTGACCGTTGCGGGTAACCCGGTTCTGTCGACGCCCAACGGCCGTCAGCTGGAGCAGGCGCTCGAAGGGCTTGAGTTCATGCTCAGCATCGATCTTTACATCAACGAGACCACTCGCCACGCCGACTTGATTCTGCCGTCCACCTCGACGCTGGAGAATGATCACTACGACACCACCTTCAACACCCTGGCCGTGCGTAACGTCACGCGCTTCAATCGGGCCATTTTCGACAAGCCCGAAGGTGCGCTGCACGACTGGGAAATCTTCGTCGGGCTGGCCAGCGCCTTTGCTGCCAAGGCCGAGCGAGCGCTGAAACCCACGTGGCCGCCTGCGCAGATGATCGATCGCGGGCTGCGTGCAGGTCTCTATGGCGATGCATCACCCCATAAGCTGTCACTGGAAACCCTGGACAGTCATCCGCACGGTCTTGATCTGGGGGCTTTGAAGGCCAATCTTGCAGAGCGCTTGAAGACCGCCAATGGGCGCATTCAGGCCGCGCCTGAGGTGATCATGGCCGACTTGGCGCGCTTTGCTGCCGAGCCTGCTCCTCAGACCGGCGAGTTGCTGCTGATTGGCCGCCGGCATGTGCGCAGTAACAATTCCTGGATGCACAACTACCATCGGCTGGTGAAGGGCAAACCCCGGCATCAGCTGTTGATGCATCCTGACGATCTCGCGTGCCGTGGTCTGAGCGACGGCCAGCAGGTTCGCGTCAGCTCCCGGGTCGGGATGATCGAGGTTCAGGTGCTGGGCAGTCTGGACATGATGCCCGGGGTGGTCAGCCTGCCGCACGGTTGGGGGCATTCACGTGCGGGAGTAAAGATGGCGATCGCACAGAGCCTGCCTGGCGTCAGTGCCAATGACCTGACCGACGAACGGCAACTCGACGTGCTGTCCGGCAACGCGGCGTTGAACGGCGTACCGGTGCAGGTCGTGGCGTGTTAAGCCTCAAGACAGAGCGTCATGCTCGGGATTTCGTTACAATGCGCCACCGTGCCGACAACTGAGTCGGATATTTCAGCCGAGGTGCTCCATGGATATCATCGAAACGATCAAAGAGCAGATTGCCAACAACACCATTCTGCTTTACATGAAAGGCGCTCCGAACGCTCCGCAATGCGGCTTTTCGGCCAAGGCTTCCCAGGCATTGATGGCGTGTGGCGAAAAGTTTGCCTATGTCGACATTCTGCAAAACCCTGAAATCCGCGCCAACCTGCCAAAGTACGCCAACTGGCCGACTTTCCCGCAACTGTGGGTTGCCGGTGAGCTGGTCGGTGGTAGCGACATCATTACCGAGATGATGGCTGACGGTTCGTTGCAGACGCTGGTCAAGGAAGCATCCGCCGCCAAGGCCGAGTAAAGCCTCGCGCAGAGCGTCGCACGATAGTCGCGATTATCGCTTCGTACGCTCCAGCCTGGTTTTACGCACAAGAAAAAGCCCGCTCTCGATTGAGGCGGGCTTTTTCATTGCGGCGCTATGGGGAATCAGTCACCCATCTGCGACTGCAGGTAGTTCTCGATACCGACTTTTACGATCAGACCCAGCTGAGTCTCCAGCCAGTCGATTTGCTCTTCCTTGGGCTCAAGGATGTCTTCCAGCAGCTCACGGCTGCCGAAGTCACCGACGGTCTCGAAGTGAGCGATCGCGGCTTTCAGATCGGCCAGACCTTTTTGCTCGATCTTCAGGTCGCACTCCAGCATTTCCTTGGTGTGCTCACCGATGAGGATCTTGCCCAGGTCCTGCAGGTTTGGCAGCCCTTCCAGAAACAATGTGCGCTTGATCAGCTTGTCAGCGTACTTCATCGCATGGATGGACTCTTTATATTCGTGGCCACCCAACTTTTTCAGACCCCAGTCTTCGTACATGCGCGCATGCAGGAAATACTGATTGATAGCGACCAGCTCGTTCCCGAGGATCTTGTTGAGATGCTGGATGACGGTAATGTCGCCTTTCATGTTCGAGGTCCTGCCGGTGGCTTGTGTATATAAGTGCCGAGTGTGAGCTGAGCTTAAACGCCTGTCAAACCTAAGTTGTTGAATAATAAGTGAAATTAAATAGGAATAAGAATGTTTGAGTTCCGCATCTTGACGCTAAGCGCTTGAATTACAGGCATAAAAAAACCGGACGCGGTGTCCGGTTCTTTAAAAGAGGGGATTCAGGCAGCTGAAAATTTTGCCGGATAGGCCAGCAAGGCATGGCTGGTTTGCAGCTCGGTCAGCGTATCACGCACCACTTCCTTTGCCAGGCAGGCGCATTTTCCACATTTACTCGCAACGCCCAGTGTTTCACGGACTTCACGATAACTGCAGCAGCCTTCCAGAATTGCATCCCGGATTTGACCGTCGGTGACACCTTGGCAGAGGCAAACATACATAAGCTATGGACCGTCGCTGGTTTATTGCTTGGTGCCGAGGAGCTTAATGTTAATGAGAATGCTTGTCAAAACTGTTTTGGGTTGTATTCAGGTCGAGCGATGAGCGGTTGTTTTCGCAGGAATCGCATTACCGGTCGGCCTCGGGATGGTCGAGTTCCGGACATGAAAAAACCGGCACAAGGCCGGTCCATTCACAGACGTGACGACCTCAGTCGTCGAAATCTTCCCAGCCGCCCATTTCTTTCCAGCGATTGACGATGCCGCAGAACAGCTCGGCGGTCTTCTCGGTGTCGTAACGGGCCGAGTGCGCCTCGCGTCCGTCGAAGTCGATGCCGGCAGCCTGACAGGCCTTTGCCAGCACAGTCTGACCATAGGCCAGGCCGGCGAGGGTGGCGGTGTCGAAGCTGGAGAACGGGTGAAACGGGTTGCGCTTCATGTCCATCCGCGCAACCGCGGCATTGACGAAGCCGAGGTCGAAGCTGGCGTTGTGGCCTACCAGCACCGCACGTTTACAGCCATTGGCCTTGAGGGCCTTGCGCACGCCGCGGAAGATGTCGTTCATCGCGGTTTCTTCGCTGACAGCCATGCGCAGCGGGTGATCGAGCTTGATGCCGGTGAATTCCAGCGCCGCCGCTTCGATGTTGGCACCCTCGAACGGTTCTACGCGGAAGAAATAGGTGTGTTCCGGGAACACGAAGCCTTTTTCATCCATGCCGATCGTCACCGCAGCGATTTCCAGCAAGGCATCGGTGGCTGAATTGAAACCGCCGGTTTCTACGTCGACGACCACGGGCAGGTAGCCGCGAAAGCGCGCCGCCATCGGGTGACGGGAACCGCCGCCACCGCCGTGGCCTTCGTGTTCGTCGTCAAAATGATCTTCACTCACGCGTGTTCCTCCAGACGCCAGCGCAGCTTTTCACCAGCGCGCAGCGGGATAACAGTCAACTCGCCAAACGGCAGGCTGGCAGGGGCGGTCCACTCGTCACGCACCAGCGTGATGGTGTCCTGATTGGCTGGCAAGCCGTAGAACGCCGGACCGTGGAGGCTGGCGAAGCCTTCCAGCTTGTCCAGAGCGTTACGCTGCTCGAAAGCTTCGGCATACAACTCGATGGCTGCGTAGGCGGTGTAGCACCCGGCGCAACCGCAGGCGTTTTCCTTGGCATGCTGGGCGTGCGGCGCCGAGTCGGTGCCCAGGAAGAACTTGCCGCTGCCGCTGGTGGCCGCGTCGAGCAGGGCCGTCTGATGCGTATTGCGCTTGAGGATCGGCAGGCAATAGAAGTGCGGACGAATCCCGCCGACCAGCATGTGGTTGCGGTTGTACAGCAGGTGATGCGCGGTGATGGTCGCCGCGACATTGGCTGAAGCCTCATTGACGAACTGCACCGCTTCACCGGTGGTGATGTGTTCGAACACCACTTTGAGGGTCGGGAAGCGCTCGACTACACGACGCAGGTGCTCATCGATGAAGACCTTCTCGCGATCGAACACATCGATTTCGCCACGTGTCACTTCCCCGTGCACCAGCAACAGCATGCCGACTTCGGCCATGGCTTCGAGAGCGGGAAAGATCTTGTCGATGCTGGTGACACCGGAATCGGAGTTGGTGGTCGCGCCAGCCGGATACAGCTTGGCCGCATACACGAAACCACTGGCCTTGGCGGTGCGGATGTCGTCGGGCGTGGTCTGGTCGGTGAGGTACAGCACCATCAACGGTTCGAAGCGGCTGCTGGCCGGGCGTGCAGCCAGAATGCGCTGGCGATAGGCATCGGCTTGCTGCGCATTGCGCACCGGAGGCACGAGGTTGGGCATGATGATTGCGCGGCCAAAAGTTCGCGCTACGTCAGCAACGGTATGAGGCAAGACAGCTCCGTCACGGAGGTGAATATGCCAGTCGTCGGGACGCAGGAGGGTCAGGCGGTCAGACATTGGGGATTCCAGGCGGGTCAAACTCGCTGGGAATGCTACCGGAAAAGACTCTCTCAGGCATCCGCTATCAAGTTTTGCATGAAGTTACCGATAGCTCCCTTGTCAGTCGGTAATTTTCTGTTTCGCGTTCATTTCCAGTGGAGCCTCCCGTGCGCCAGCGATATTTAGCCCTGCTCAGCCTGTTTGCCAGCCTCCCGGCGATGGCTATCAGTTTCCAGACGCGTCTGGAGAGCATCGAGTGGAAGGTCGAAGGCGATCAGTTCGAGTGCCGTCTGACTCAACCGATCACCGACTTCGGTGCCGGTGAGTTCGTGCGCCGCGCGGGCGAGCAGGCGACGTTTCGCCTCAAGGCTTCGTACAACATGCTCGGTAACGGCTCCGCGACATTGCTGGCCGCTGCGGCACCGTGGCAACCGGGTCGCGGCGATATCAACCTGGGATCGGTGCGCGTCAGCAATGGCGACATTCCCTTCAATACCTCCCAAGCCCAGGCCGGACGTCTGATCAGCGGTCTGATGGACGGTCGCAGTCCGCTCATTCGCCACTACACGCGAGACGGCGGCCAGATGGAAGTGCGTCTGCTGCCGGTCAAGTTCAGCAAGGCATTCAGCGATTACCAGGCATGCACTGCCAAGCTGTTGCCGATGAACTTCGATCAGATCAAACAGGCCGAAGTGGGTTTCCCGGGCGGCGGTATCGAGCTGGATGCGCGTGCCAAAGCGCGTCTGGACAACATGGTGGCTTATTTGAAGGCCGACCCGACCGTGAATCGTATCGAACTGGACGGCCATTCGGATAACAGTGGCAATCGCCTCACCAACCGTGACCTGTCCCGCCGTCGCGCGCTGGCGGTCATGGATTATTTCAAGGCTCAAGGCATACCCGAGCAGCAAATCACCCTGCGCTTTCATGGCGAGCGCTACCCGCTGGCGCCCAACACCAATGAAGCCAATCGTGCGCGCAACCGTCGGGTGAACGTGCACCTTGAACGCGTCGCGCCCGATGAGCGCCCGGTGCCGGTTGCGTCTGCCAGCGCAGCACACACTTCTTAAGACCTGTAAAAGGCTCCTGCCAGACGTCGCCTTGTCGTCACAAGCTGTCGCGCCCCTGTAAATTTGCTGGTTTGAACGGTAGAATCAGCGGTTTTCCGTACAACCCGGTGGAGTGATGGCATGGCGGACGTAAACAAGGTAGTTCTCGCGTATTCCGGTGGCCTGGATACTTCGGTAATCCTCAAGTGGCTGCAAGATACGTACAACTGCGAAGTGGTGACCTTTACCGCTGACCTGGGTCAGGGTGAAGAAGTCGAGCCGGCACGCGCCAAGGCGCAGGCCATGGGCGTGAAAGAAATCTACATCGATGACCTGCGCGAAGAGTTCGTGCGTGATTTCGTCTTCCCGATGTTCCGTGCCAACACCGTCTATGAAGGCGAGTACCTGCTGGGTACCTCCATCGCCCGTCCGTTGATCGCCAAGCGTCTGATCGAGATCGCCAACGAAACCGGCGCTGACGCCATTTCCCACGGCGCGACCGGCAAGGGTAACGATCAGGTGCGTTTCGAGCTGGGTGCCTACGCGCTCAAGCCAGGCGTGAAGGTCATTGCTCCATGGCGCGAATGGGATCTGCTGTCGCGTGAAAAACTGATGGACTACGCCGAGAAGCACAACATTCCCATCGAGCGTCACGGCAAGAAGAAATCCCCGTACTCCATGGATGCCAACCTGCTGCACATTTCTTATGAAGGCGGCGTGCTGGAAGACACCTGGACCGAGCACGAAGAAGACATGTGGCGCTGGACCAAGTCCCCTGAGGACGCGCCAAACGTTGCGACCTACCTTGAGCTGACCTATCGCAATGGTGACATCGTTGCGCTGGATGGCGTCGAAATGACCCCGGCCACTGTGCTGGCGACCCTGAACCGCATCGGTGGCGAAAACGGTATCGGCCGTCTGGATATCGTTGAAAACCGTTATGTGGGCATGAAGTCCCGTGGCTGCTACGAGACGCCTGGTGGCACCATCATGCTGCGTGCTCACCGCGCCATCGAATCCATTACCCTGGACCGCGAAGTCGCCCACCTCAAGGACGAACTCATGGCCAAATACGCCAGCCTGATCTACACAGGCTACTGGTGGAGCCCTGAGCGTCTGATGCTGCAGCAGATGATCGACGCGTCTCAGGTTCACGTGAACGGCGTTGTGCGTCTGAAATTGTACAAGGGCAATGTGATCGTCACCGGTCGCAAGTCGGATGATTCGCTGTTCGACGCCAACATTGCCACGTTTGAAGATGACGCAGGCGCCTACGATCAGGCCGATGCAGCGGGCTTCATCAAGCTCAACGCACTGCGCATGCGGATTGCAGCCAACAAGGGCCGCAAGCTGTTCTGATACCGCAAGTTGTTCGACACGTGCAGCCCGTACAGGGCTGCACTTCAAATACTATCGAAAGGGGCATTCCTTCCGGACGTCATGTAAAAAGACGTTGAGCCAGTGAAACCGGTGGTTGATATACAGGGTACATGTACTATGCAAGATAGCAGCGTGTAGCCGACTGCAGAAATATCATGTGTCACGGGTATTCAGTCGTTGAATATCTTCTTACCGTTAGCGTCGAAAAAGTGCTTATTTGTTTTAGTGTTTTCCTACAACAGTTGTAGACGTTCAGGGCCGGGAATAACAGAGTTTTCCATCGGCTCCCTGAAAGGTATCGCACGCTGTCTCTTTTTTGCCTCGTTATTCAGCGTCAGTCGCTCTCCCGTCGCTGGCTGAACTCAAACCGGTACGCCTTGCCGATGCCGAGTACCTGGCGAAGGCTCAGATCGAGTATCCCGGCAATCTCGGACGCGGTGTAGCCCAATGCCGAGTAATGCATGGCGTGACCTGCAACGACGTCATCGATGTCCGTAACGTCATCAAGGGCCTCCCTGCGGGGGGTAAGCAAGGGCTGGCTGAGGTTAACGGTCACGCCATTTTCTGTCGCCAGGCGGCGCACATCCCTTTTACTCATTCGCAATGAATACTGTAACGCGGTAAAACCGGCACCCTTGGCCGCCAGGTATTTCAGTTGCTGCACTTTGCCCGCGTGTTCAAGTCCGTGTTCTACGGCAGGTTGTGTACGAGTGGATGAGGGGGCGGCTAATCCTGCGGCCTCTCCTTCGGGTATGACGGCTATGACGCCACCGCTGGCAACAAAGGCTTCCACTGCGGTGATGAGATCAGAGGCGGTGGGGGTGGAGGTGGGTGGCCGCGTACGAGCGTATTTAGTGTTCATGGTACATCCCTTTTTGAACATGGTTATACACAGGGCCCATTCAAAAGAGTTGCCAGGCGCCCCGAGAGTTTTCAGAAGGCAGCGATGCCGGATTGGTGATATACCCAGTGCCGGAATTAATCCGACCGCGCGATACATGGAGCCTGCTTAAACACATCGCATAGGCACGTGCGCAAGTACAGTGCGCAGCAACAGGGTTTCTTATAGTGGCGCGTGTTCAAGGGCAGTAAGTAATAAAGTTGCTGTTAAAAAAGTAACGAGTGGTAATAAATTTTGCAAGGGAAAAATGGCAAGTTATAAGAATTGACCGAGCGGTTTTTATAATGTCTTACGAGTTGTAATGTCACGTCTGCTAATCGTGTAGTCCGTTTCCTATTCGAAAGAATACGTCTGGCTTTGAAATGAAAAATGGTATTTGCTACGTGTCGAAAGAGCTACTTATGGTCTTGAATGATGTAGGGTTATGCCAGGGTGTATGTAAGATTTTGCGACAGTAAGAGAATGGAGCTTGTTGAGTAGAGGCATGTCAATGAGCAGTTCATAGAGGTATGGCACGTTGATGCTATGTATTTGTTTGTAGGATTTTTCTTGCTGTTTTGTGAGGATTCTCCTTAAATAAATATTTGTACGAAATTTTGTAAATAATGTGTAATTTTTAAACCTTATTTACGTATTTAGTGTGTGGGGTGTGTCCAATGGTCTTCGATCATAGGTGTGCAGGTTAGGGCATCCGCATGCAGAAACTTTTCAGTCACCCTGCTAAGGGGCGTTATGGGCAGATGTCGCCTTCCACGCCGCAGATCGTTAGCAATAGGCTTTAACAGCAGATGTGCTCAATCGGGAACGCAGGGAACGACCTGTTTTTTAAATGATTCAGCTAAAGGGAATTGGTTTTAAATTGCTGGCGATAAGCCATGTGTCGGGTCGATTTGTGACGCTGATGCAGGAATGCTCTGGCGATACTGTTAACAGGTGCAACAGGGCCGCATTTTGAATGTAAGAGTTCGGCGATCGTCTGCTGTACGCATTTATCTACTGATGCTGCGATGCTTGTGCTGCAGCGATCAGCAACAAAATTCACCAGGTTCCGGAAAGGAAGGCTTTGTGAGAATTAATAAAAAATGTACGTTCCTGCCAAGTATTGTAGGAAGTTTCTGCTGTAATTGTAGGAATGGTCTTTGGCTGTCAGTCCACAAGGGTGAGCGCCATGCAAAGCAGTAAACGACTAAGTTATTGTGCTGGCTCTGAAAATTCGAATAGCGAAAAATGGACTGCCCATGAATAAAGTGCTGATCGTGGATGATCATCCCGTCATTCGCCTTGCTGTACGCATGCTGATGGAGCGTCATGGCTATGAGGTCATCGCGGAGACTGACAACGGTGTGGATGCGCTGCAACTGGCGCGTGAGCACCTCCCGGATATCGTCATTCTCGATATCGGTATCCCCAAGCTCGACGGGCTGGAGGTAATCGCCCGACTGTCAGCCATGACGTTGCCATTCAAGGTTCTGATCCTCACCTCCCAGGCGCCGGGCCACTTCTCCATGCGCTGCATGCAGGCCGGGGCCGCCGGCTATGTCTGCAAGCAGCAGGATCTGACCGAGCTTCTCAGTGCCATCAAGGCGGTACTGTCAGGGTACAGCTACTTTCCCAACCAGGCGTTGCACACTGTTCGCTCCAGTATGGGCAACGCGAGTGAGTCGGATATGGTCGACCGGCTTTCCGGCAGGGAGATGATGGTTCTGCAGCAGTTGGCCCGAGGCAAGACCAACAAGGAAATTGCAGATGGCATGTTTTTGAGCAACAAGACCGTCAGTACCTACAAAACGCGTTTATTACTCAAGCTCAACGCGCATTCGCTGGTCGATCTGATCGAGCTTGCGCAGCGTAACGGGCTTGTCTGAGTAAGGAATTGTCTAAAAGGAGCTGTGGCTGATGCCCGGTTGTGCAGGTCGGCTGTCGAGCCTTCATCTTTCGTAGTGATCACGTATTGAAGCCTCTTCTGCGAGAGGCTTCAAATGCCTTGATCGAGCAAGTCAGTGCGAGGTTTCAGGGCTGTCTAGAAATCGAAGTCATAATCAGCCAACTGCTTCTGCAAACGCCGTTCTTCAAGCAGGTTGTCGATGGTGCGTCGTTTGCTCAGGTTGGTCTTCGCCGGCTCGACAGTCACTGGTTCTGTGTCGTCCGTGTCGACGGAGACAAGGTCGTCGTCTACGTCCAATTGTTCGTTATCAGTGCTCATGAAGTCGACTCCAGGGCTTGGGCTCTCTGGCGCTTCTTATATCGACAATCCACAGGTGGGTAAAAAAGATTTTTTCAATCGACAAGGCAGCAATGAGCTGTCTGGCTCAATCGTCGGACGTTTTTGCCTTGTAATCGCATAGATCCTCTATACGGCAACTGCCGCACCGCGGTTTACGGGCCTGGCAAACGTAGCGCCCGTGCAGAATCAACCAGTGATGGGCGTCGAGCAGGTAGTTTTTCGGCACAAATTTCATCAGTTGCCTTTCCACTTCCACCACATTTTTCCCTGGCGCGATGCCTGTGCGGTTGCTGACGCGAAAGATATGCGTGTCTACCGCCATCGCGATCTGGCGGAAAGCGGTGTTGAGCACCACGTTAGCGGTTTTGCGCCCGACGCCCGGCAGCGCCTCGAGTGCTTCTCGGGTTTGCGGTACCTCACCGTTGTGCAGCTCCACCAACATGCGGCAGGTTTCAATCACGTTTTTGGCTTTGCTGTTGTAGAGGCCGATTGTCTTGATGTATTCGGAAAGCCCCTCTACACCCAGTTCGTAGATGGCCTGTGGTGTATTGGCGACCGGGTAAAGCCTGGCAGTCGCCTTGTTGACGCTTACGTCGGTGGCCTGGGCGGAAAGGATGACGGCTATCAACAGTTCAAACGGCGTGGTGTAGGCCAATTCGGTTTTCGGGTCCGGATTGTCCTCATGCAGCCTGCGAAAGATTTCCTGGCGTTTTGCGGCATTCATGAGCGGAGCTTTTCCTCGGAATCAGCCTGTGCGGGGGGGGGGCAGAAGTGCTGCAAGTGTTTGCTCGGCAGCTTCGTATTCGCGCTGCAATTCCACAAGCCTGGCAGCCTGCTCCGCAATGGGAGGGTGACCAAACGCCTTGAGTGACTTGTTGAGCTGCGAGCGGCTCATGGCCAGCGCAATTCGGGCTTTTTTCACCGCTTCATCCGGTCCGGCAGGCTTGTCGTTGCGGTCGAGAGCGACGGCGGATTGAGGCAGCACACTACGAGCGGATTCAATGCGCTGTGACCGCGCAAGGCGCTCTGCCAGCCGCTTTTGCTGTTCACGGTGCAGGCGCGCATTTCGTGCTTCGAAACGCATCCGGGCATGGCTACGCTTGCGCTGCCGCGCCTCCTGCAGCTCGGCGGTAGGGGCCAGACCACCTACGATGGGCGTGACCGTGGCCAGCGGCAGCGGATGCATTTCAATGCAATCCACCGGGCACGGCGCAACGCACAGGTCACAACCTGTGCATTCGTCGATAATCACGGTGTGCATCAGCTTGGATGCGCCAAGAATGGCATCCACGGGGCAGGCCTGAATGCATTTGGTACAACCGATGCACTCTGCTTCGCGAATGAAGGCAACCTGCGCAGGTGCAGTGCCGCGTTGCATATCCAGTGTCAGGACCGGAACAGACAGCAGTTCGGCCAGCTGGACTATCGTTTCATCGCCGCCCGGTGGGCATTTGTTGATGGCTTCACCGCCAGCGATGCCCTCGGCGTAGGGCCTGCAGCCGGGATGGCCGCACTTGCCACACTGAGTCTGCGGCAGAAGGGCGTCGATACTGCGGATCAGGTCCACGTCGGGAAGCAGGCGAATCAATTCAGTCATGGTCTTGCCAGGTGACCAACAGGTGTTCTGTCTATCGAGAGAGCAGCATTATCGGACAGATCAGGGAGCTTGCGAATGCGTAAAGGCCCGGTATCCGCCTGATGGCAGGATACCGGGCCCTGCGTCGTTTTTTACTTGATGCGCTGGCCTGGCTTGGCGCCACTGTCGGGGCTGAGCAGATAGATCTCCTCACCGCCGGGGCCTGCCGCCATCACCATGCCCTGCGAAATGCCGAAGCGCATTTTTCGCGGCTTGAGGTTGGCGATCATCATGGTCAGACGGCCTTCGAGTTCGGACGGGTTCGGGTAGGCGCTCTTGATGCCGGAAAAGACATTGCGCTGCTCGTCTCCGATGTCCAGGGTCAGGCGCAGCAACTTGTCGGCACCCTCCACGTGTTCGGCCTTGAGAATCAGTGCAACACGCAGATCGATGGCGGCAAAAGCGTCAAAGTCGATTTCCGCCGACAGTGGGTCTTTGGCGAGTTCGCCATTACCGGCAGGTGCGGTGTCCGCCGACGAGTCGGTAGCGGTCAGGTCTTCCTTGGAGGCAGTGGCCATGGCCTCGACCTTGACCGGATCGATACGGGTCATCAGTGCCGAGAACGGGTTGAGCTGATGATTGGCCAGCAAGGTCTTGTGGTCTGCCCAGGTCAGTGGTTCGACATTGAGGAATTTTTCCGCATCGGCGGCCAGATTCGGCAGCACCGGCTTGAGGAAAATCACCAGCTGGCGGAACAGGTTGATGCCCAGCGCGCATACAGCCTGTACTTCATCCTGTTTGCCTTCCTGCTTGGCCAGCGCCCATGGCGCTTTTTCCGCGATGTAGGCATTGGCGCGGTCCGCCAGGGCCATGGTCTCGCGCATGGCGCGGGCGAAGTCGCGGGCTTCGTAAGCGTCGGCAATGCTGGGTGCAGCCGCCAGAAACGCGTCGGTCAGTTCGGGCGCCGCATTGGCTTCCACCATCACGCCGGCGTTGCCCTTGTGAATGAACCCGGCGCAACGGCTGGCAATGTTGACGACCTTGCCGATCAGGTCGGAGTTGACCTTTTGCACGAAGTCTTCGAGGTTCAGGTCGAGGTCGTCGACGCCACGGCCCAGCTTCGACGCGTAGTAATAGCGCAGGTACTCGGGCGGCAGGTGGTCGAGGTAGGTGCGTGCCTTGATAAAGGTGCCGCGCGATTTCGACATCTTCTGACCATTGACGGTCAGGTAGCCGTGTACGTTGATGCCGGTCGGCGTGCGCAAGGCCGCACCTTCCAGCATGGCTGGCCAGAACAGTGCGTGGAAATTGACGATGTCCTTGCCGATGAAGTGATAGAGCTCGGTGGTCGCGCCCTTTCCCCAGTACGCATCAAAGTCCAGGTCCGGACGACGCGCACACAGGTTCTTGAAGCTGGCCATGTAACCGATCGGCGCATCGAGCCACACGTAGAAGTATTTACCTGGCTCGTCGGGAATTTCAAAGCCGAAATAGGGCGCATCGCGGGAGATGTCCCACTGCTGCAGGCCACTGTCCAGCCATTCGGCGATCTTGTTGGCAACGGCGTCCTGCAGGGTGCCGCTGCGTGTCCAGCTCTTGAGCATGGCGTCGAACGCAGGCAGGTCGAAGAAGAAGTGCTTCGAGTCCTTGAGCACCGGCGTGGCACCGGAAATCGCCGACTTGGGGTCTTTCAGGTCCGTCGGGGCGTAGGTGGCGCCGCACTTTTCACAGTTGTCGCCGTACTGGTCTTCGGCCGCACATTTCGGGCAGGTGCCCTTGATGAAACGGTCGGCCAGGAACATTTTCTTTTCCGGGTCGAAGTACTGGGTAACCGAGCGCGTCGCGATATGACCCGCATCGCGCAGACGCTTGTAGATCATGCTCGACAGCTCGCGGTTCTCGTCCGAGTGCGTCGAGTGGAAATTATCGAAATCCACCAGGAAGTCGGCAAAGTCGGCGCTGTGTTCGGCCTTGACGTTGGCGATCAGTTGCTCTGGCGTGATGCCTTCCTTTTCGGCGCGCAGCATGATCGCCGAGCCATGGGCGTCGTCCGCGCAGACATAAATGCATTGATTGCCGCGGTGCTTCTGAAAACGCACCCACATGTCGGTCTGGATGTACTCGAGCATGTGGCCAAGGTGGATGGAACCATTGGCATAGGGCAGGGCGCTGGTAACGAGAATCTTGCGTGGCTCGGACATGGGGCTCGGCTACTTGAAGTGAAACGGAGACCGGCCACTATAAAGGTCTGAACGATTTTTTTCACCCGTGCGGTTGTGGGAATGCTCCTGAAAGGTGGGCCGCGGTTCAGTGAAATCATGTGGGCTGTTGGCAGAACAGGTACGATAGTCGGCTGTTTCAGTCAGTCTTTTTACGGAGTAAGCCCATGAGCGCAGTCAATCGCGCAGCGGTGGAGACGATTCTTCGCCAGTACACCGACCCCTATATGAATCAGGATCCGGTCACTGCCGGTTGCGTCCGGTCCATCGATATTCAGGGGGCACAGGTCAGCGTGCAACTCGAATTGGGCTATGCCGCCGACCTGTTCAGGAACGGCTGGGCGCAAGTGTTGAAAACTGCCATCGAGAACCTGGAAGGCGTCAGTTCGGCCACGGTCGCCATCAGCAGCGTGATCAGCGCGCACAAGGCCCAGAGCCAGATCCCGGGGCTTGCCAATGTGAAAAACATTGTTGCCGTCGCGTCCGGCAAGGGCGGTGTCGGCAAGTCCACGACCGCCGCCAACCTGGCCTTGGCACTGTCTCGCGAGGGCGCACGCGTCGGTATCCTCGATGCCGATATCTATGGGCCTAGCCAAGGGGTGATGTTCGGTATTCCCGAAGGCACGCGGCCGAAGATCAAGGACCAGAAGTGGTTCGTGCCGGTCGAGGCGCATGGCATCGAGGTGATGTCGATGGCCTTTCTGACCGACGACAACACGCCGATGGTCTGGCGCGGACCGATGGTGTCGGGGGCGTTGCTGCAACTGGTCACGCAGACTGCCTGGAATGATCTGGATTATCTGGTTATCGACATGCCGCCCGGCACTGGTGATATCCAGTTGACGCTCGCGCAGAAAGTCCCGGTGGCGGGTGCCGTGATTGTTACCACGCCACAGGATCTGGCCCTGCTGGATGCGAAAAAGGGTGTCGAGATGTTCCGCAAGGTTAACATTCCGGTACTGGGTGTTGTGGAAAACATGGCGGTGCACATCTGCTCCAACTGCGGCCATGCCGAGCATCTGTTCGGTGAGGGTGGCGGCGAGAAGCTGGCGACGCAGTACGATGTCGAGCTGCTGGCGTCACTGCCGCTGTCGATGCTGATTCGCGAGCAGGCAGATGGCGGCAAGCCTACGGCGATTGCCGAGCCGGAGAGTCAGATTGCGATGGTGTATCAGGAGCTGGCACGTCATGTCGGTGCACGGATCGTGTTGCAGGAAGCTGCAAGTCCAGCCATGCCGACCATTTCGGTAAGCGACGACTGATTGGATAGCGATGATCGGGCGGGGGAGGTGCTTTGCTTCTCTCGTTCCGGTCAGCTGTAGAGCAGGTGCTCAGCCGGCGAGAGGTCAAAAGACGGGCAATAAAAAACCCCGCTTTTAAGGGCGGGGTTTTTAAGCGAATCAGTACAAGTTAGATAACTTGAACTTCTTCAGCTTGCATGCCTTTCTGACCGCGGGTAGCGATGAAAGAAACCTGTTGGCCTTCTTTCAGGCTTTTGAAGCCGTCGGATTGGATAGCTTTGAAGTGCACGAACAGGTCGTCACCGGATTGTGGAGTGATGAAGCCGAAGCCTTTTTCATCGTTGAACCACTTAACGGTACCAGTTTGGCGATTGGACATAGTATATCTCCTTGGACAAAGTTAACTGCGGCGTAGGAAGAGCCCTGGCCGAGACTGAGTGCAAAGAGCTGGAAAATTCATGGAGATGGTTGGATCGAAATTCAACATCGTGTAGAGATTCTCAGTGACACAAGCAACACAGTGACGCCACCTTAACCCTTTTTTCCGAACGTGCCAATGGTCTGTTGATGATTATTTCCATTCACAGCGAAACAGCCCGGCCAGTCACGCAAACTCGCGATCTGTTGCCTTTGAACCGTCGGCCTCAGCCCGGTAAGATGCCGGATATCTTTTTCACCTCGCTATTCAGGACACCGCCATGAGCATCAAATCGGACAAGTGGATTCGCCGCATGGCGCAGGAACACGGGATGATCGAGCCCTTCGTAGAGCGCCAGGTACGTGGCGAAGGCGCCGATCGGGTGATCTCTTTCGGGGTGTCCAGTTACGGCTACGACGTGCGTTGCGCCGACGAATTCAAGGTGTTCACCAACATCAATTCGGCCACGGTCGATCCGAAAAACTTCGATGAAAAAAGCTTCGTCGATATCAAGAGCGACGTGTGCATCATCCCTCCCAACTCGTTTGCGCTGGCGCGCACGGTGGAATATTTCCGTATTCCGCGTAACGTTCTGACGATCTGCCTGGGCAAGAGCACCTACGCGCGCTGCGGCATCATCGTCAATGTCACGCCGCTCGAGCCAGAGTGGGAAGGCCATGTAACGCTGGAGTTTTCCAACACCACGACACTGCCGGCCAAGATCTACGCCAACGAAGGCGTGGCGCAGATGCTGTTCCTGGAGTCCGATGAGGAGTGTGAAGTGTCCTACAAGGATCGGGGTGGCAAGTACCAGGGCCAGCGTGGCGTCACCCTGCCACGCACCTGATTTGCGCTTCAGGTGACTAGTGGAATTGAATTAATACTCTATTCCGCACTCTATCTGCTCACATGCTTTCGCATCATTCATTACGTGCGAAGGCCTTTGATCTGGAGTGCCCTATGAAGACTACTTTCAAAATCTCTGAACAGGTTCAATCTCCGCTTAACGAGATCGGGCTGCTCGCCTGGTCATTGATGGCTCATTCCGATCTCAGCCCGGAGCTGAACATGGTCGGTGGCGGGATCCCGGGCGATCCAGGCCCCGACACTCCGTTTCAGCCTACCGAGCCAGGCGGGCCAACTGTTCCGGACGAGCCGCCACCTGCACCTGTGGCCTGATTATCACAAGACTGCCTGCTGCTCTCGCGAGCAGTGGGCAGTTTTTTATAGGGCGACCGGCTACGTTATGCCACTCGCCACACCGCATCACCGCCGGTCACATAGACCGTGCTGTCCTGCGCGGGACGAATCTGAAAACCACCGGTGAATTCGCCGAAGGCTGGCAGCAGGCTGACTTGCCGGCCCAGGTAAAAACACGCCAGCCGCAAGCTTTGCCGACCGCGCCCGTGTAGCCGATACACCGGATGAACGTGCCCGGCCAGTACGTGCAGGTCAGGGTGCGGATCGGGCTCGTGCTGCAGTGCAAATGGCCCGAGTGCCAAGGGCTCGGGGACCACATCAATGCCCAGATAAGCGGGTGGATCGCCAGCCCGTTTGTCATGGTTGCCGCGGATCAGTGTGATGCGCAGTGTCGAGCGTTCTGCCCGCCAGTGTTCCAGCGCCGCCAGCGTGCCGACCGCGTGAGATTCCGGCGCGTGCAGGAAATCGCCCAGAAAGATCAGATGATCGCAGGGATAGGCCTTCAAAAGGCTGTCCAGGCGGCGCAGATTCTCCTGTGTAGTGCCGTGCGGCACCGGCTGGCCGAGCTTGCGATAGGCGGCCGCCTTGCCAAAGTGCGCATCGGCAATCAGCAAGGATCGTTCGGCGGGGTAGTAGATGGCCTTGTCGGCCAGCAACCACAGCTCTTCTCCTGCCAGCGTGACAGCCAGATACGGGTTCATTGTTCAGTCTCCGGGCCGGCGGCTTTCTCCAGGTCGCGGACCATTCGCGCGATGCGGTCGGCAAGTTTCTCCGAACTGAGGCTTTCGCGAAAGCGTTCGACCAGCAATGGAAAGGCCAGCGGGGTCGCGCGCTTTATTGCGTGCAGGTCCAGCGTGCGGCTGTTGATCTGGCGCAACGTCAGTTCCAGACGCTGCAGGTCCAGTTCCTGACGCAGGACTTCCTGTTCGGCCTGGGTCAGCAGCATGTTGTCCGCGTCGTACTGCTTGAAGACCTCGAAGAACAGTCCGCTGGATGCCTGAAGCTGACGATTGCTCTTGGCCGCGCCAGGGTAGCCGGAAAATACCAGGCCAGAGATGCGCGCGATTTCCCGAAAGCGTCGCAGGGCCAGCTCGCCAGCGTTCAGGCTGGCGATAATATCGGCTAACAGATCCGTTTCGCTGAACAGGTCAGCCTGCAACGCTTGCGCCCAGTCGATCTCGCTGGCACTGAGCAACTCCAGCCCGTAGTCGTTGACGGCAATGGAAAAGGTCAGCGGCCGATGCCGGCTCAGGCGCCAGGCCAGCAGGCTGCCCAGTCCCAAGTGCACGTGTCGGCCGGCGAACGGGTAGAGGAACAGGTGCCAGCCTTCGCGGGATTTGAGTGTTTCGGCCAGCAATGTGTCGCGTCGTGGCAGCCCTGACCAGTGCTGCTGTACTTCCAGCAGGGGTTTGATGGCGCGCATTTCCGGGCTGTTGAATTCGCCTCGTGCAGCGGCATCGAACTTCTCCACCACGGCATCCGCCAGTTCGCTGGACAGCGGCATTCGACCGCCATTCCAGCGTGGCACGGCGGCTTTTTTGCCGGTCGCGCGCTTGACGTAGGCCGTCATGTTTTCCACTCGAACCAGCTCCAGCAAGCGTCCGCCGAACAGAAAGCCGTCACCGGGTTTGAGTCTGGCGATGAAGCCTTCTTCGACGCTGCCCAGCGAGCCACCGCCGCCACCTTTTTTCCAGTATTTCAGGTTGACGGTGGCCTCACTGACGATGGTCCCCACGCTCATGCGGTGACGTCTGGCAAGACGCGCATCGGGGACGCGCCAGACGCCGTCCTCGTCAGGTTCGGCACGGCGATAATCAGGGTAGGCGGTCAGCGAGTGGCCACCGTTGCGGACAAACGCCAGCGCCCATTGCCATTGCTCGTCGCTGAGGTCCCGGTAAGCCCAGGCGCTGCGTACCTCGGCGAGCAGCTCATCAGGCAGGAAACCACCGCCCAGAGCGATGCTGACCAGGTGTTGGACCAGCACGTCCAACGGCTGGAGCGGTGATTCGCGGGGTTCGATCATCCGTGCTTCGACGGCGTCGTGAGCGGCAGCGGCTTCGACCAGCTCCAGGCTGTGGGTCGGCACCAGCGTTACGCGCGAGGGGCGACCCGGCGCGTGGCCTGAGCGCCCGGCGCGCTGCATCAGGCGCGCGACACCTTTGGGTGAGCCGATTTGCAACACGCGCTCCACCGGTAGAAAGTCCACGCCCAGGTCCAGGCTGGAGGTGCACACCACAGCCTTGAGTGCGCCTTCTTTCAACGCGCGCTCGACCCAGTCTCGGACCTCTCGCGCCAGCGACCCGTGATGCAGGGCAATCAACCCGGCCCAGTCGGGGCGGGCTTCTAGCAGCGCCTGATACCAGATTTCCGATTGTGCCCGAGTGTTGGTGAACACCAGACAGCTCGCGCTGCTTTCCACCTCGGCAACGACCTGCGGCAACATGCGCAAGCCCATATGCCCGGCCCACGGGAAGCGTTCGATGGACGGCGGCAACAGCGTATCGACCTGTAAGTCCTTGACGATCTTGCCTTGCACGGCCACGCCGCCGTCGCCGATCAGCACCTGCTGCGCGTGTTGCTGATTGCCCAGCGTCGCGGAAATGCCCCACACGATCAGTTGCGGATTCCAGCGCCTCAGGCGCGCCAGGGCCAGTTGCAACTGCACGCCACGCTTGTTGCCGATCAGCTCGTGCCATTCGTCCACCACCACCATCTTCAGTGTCGACAAGGCGACCTGAGCGTCGGCACGGGTCAGCAGCAGCGTCAGGCTTTCAGGGGTGGTGATCAGGGCAGAGGGCAGCCGCCGGCTCTGCCGGGCCCGTTCGCTGCCGCTGGTATCGCCGGTGCGCAAGCCGACTGACCACGGGATATCCAGTTCAGCCAACGGGGCCTCAAGGGCTCTGGCGGTATCGGCGGCCAAGGCGCGCATGGGCGTGATCCATAGGACACTCAGCGGTTCAGCGGGCGGTTTGCGTTTGCGGGGTTTGTTGTCAGCGGTGAGCGTATTGGCTTTGGCGAAGCGGTTGAGCGCAGCGAACCACACGGCGTAGGTCTTACCCGAGCCGGTGCTGGCATGCAGCAATCCGGACTCGCCGTTTTTTACCGCTGCCCAAACTTCCTTCTGAAACGCAAAGGGCTTCCAGCCCCGGGCGAGAAACCATCGTCGAGCGAAATCGGTGGGTCTGCTCATCCGTTTGAGTGTGCTCTGAGTGGCGTTAAGTCAGAGACAGCAGAGAAAGGGTAATAGTTTTAAATGGTTATGTGGCTGATCGCTCCTGGATTACCCATCGTGCCGATGCTCCGCGTCGACATGCCGTTCTGGACGTTCTGCGTCCTGTTTATAACGCGCAGCGTCATGAAGGCCATTCCCACGCTGGAGCGTGGGAACGAGATTTGAGGGGGGGGCAGACGTGTGTACGCAGCAATCGGTGCTACTTCAGATTGCCGCTCAAGAACTGCTGCAAACGCTCGCTTTTCGGATTGTTGAGTACTTCGTCCGGGTGGCCGGACTCTTCGATCTGGCCCTGGTGCAGGAACACCACCTGGCTCGCCACCTTGCGTGCGAAACCCATTTCGTGGGTCACCAGAATCATCGTCCGGCCTTCTTCAGCCAGGCCTTGAATGACTTTCAGCACCTCACCGACCAGCTCCGGGTCCAGCGCGGAGGTAGGTTCGTCGAAGAGCATGATTTCCGGCTCCATCGCCAGCGCACGGGCAATGGCCACGCGCTGCTGCTGACCACCGGAAAGAAACGCGGGGTACTGATCGGCAACACGCTCCGGCAGACCGACCTTTTCCAGGTATTTGCGCGCGCGCGCCTCGGCTTCGGCCTTGGGCACGCCCAGGACCCGGCGCGGCGCCATGGTGATGTTTTCCAGCACGGTCATGTGCGCCCACAGGTTGAAGTGCTGAAACACCATCGCCAGCCGCGTGCGGATACGCTGCAGCTCATCGGGGTCGGCAACGCGCATGCCGTCCTTGTCGCTGACCATGCGCACTTGCTTGCCATCCAGGCTCATCGCCCCGTCACTGGGTTGTTCGAGAAAATTGATACAGCGCAAAAAGGTGCTCTTGCCGGAGCCGCTGGCCCCGATCAGGCAGATGACGTCACCGCTGCTGGCCTTGAGCGATACGCCTTTGAGCACGTGATTGTCGCCATAGCTTTTGTGCAGGCCATCGATGGTCAGTTTTTGCATGACAGGTCCTCAAGGAGAAAGTAGATAGCCGCTGCGATAGGCCTGGGTGCCGGCGATGTGCGCAATGACCATGCCGGCAGTCGCCATGCGGCGCAGCGAACGCGCATACAGCAGGCCTGCGTTGAGGGCATGGATGCAGGTCACGGTGTCGCTGATCGGGTCGATGACCTCGGCAATCAGCTGGCCGGCCTCGACGTGTTCGCCAGGCATCGCACAGAACACCAGCAGGCCGCCGACCGGCGTAGCCACCGGTTCGACCGCTGCCAGTGGCGTAGCGGGGTAGAGCAGTTCAGGCAGCGGCTGCAGATCGCCGTCGATGATGCCAGCGTCGATCAGGTAATGGATGATCGCCTGACAGTCGCGGCTGGCCAGCGCATGGTTCACATCGCCTTGTCCGCGCAGCTCCAGAGTCACTGAAAAGCTGCCCATGGGAATCGGAAAACGCTCGCCAAAGCGTTGCTGCAATTGCCACCAGACCAGCGTAAAGCACTCATCGAACGACTGCCCGCCTGAGTCGGTTGCCAGCAGGCTGGCTTGCGCGCCCAGGTAGCGTGAGAGCGGTTCGACTTTTGGCCAGGCCTCGGGCGTGGTGTACAGGTGCTCGACCGACTCGAAATCACAATGCAGGTCCAGCACGATGTCGGCGTCGCAGGCCAGGCGCTGCAGGGTCAGGCGCAGCGATTGCAACTGGGTGGTCGCCGACAAGGCATTCAGCGCCGCCAGCAGGCTGTCCCTGACCAGTGCGCGGTTGTGCTCTGCGTCGGCAGTCAGTCGGGCTGCAATGTCATCACCGACCTGAGTGCCGAGATCGCTGAACCAGCGATTGAAATTCTGGCCGCTTTCCAGCTCGTAGCGGCCCAGCGGGGTGTCCATCAGCACCTGTTCCAGACCGATCGGGTTGGCGACGGGCACCACAACGATTTCGCCCAGCAGGCGCCCGGCATTTTCCAGTTCGGCCAGACGCTGCTTCAGGTACCAGGCCACCAGCATTCCTGGCAGCTCATCGGCATGCAGCGACGCCTGGACATAGACTTTGCCGGTGCCGTTTTGCGGACCGTAATGGAAGCTGTGGATCTGCCGGCCAGTGCCGGGCACTGGCGACAGCAAGTCATGGGTGTGGTGGCGCATGTTCAGTCCTGATTAATGGGCCGGGCCGAGAAAGGCCAGCCAGCGGCGTTCGGCAAGGCGGAACAGCCCGACCAGAATGAACGTCACGGTCAGGTACATGACGGCGGCGATACCGAAGGACTGGAAGGTCATGAAAGTGGCAGAGTTGGCGTCCCGCGCTACTTTCAGGATGTCCGGCACCGTGGCGGTAAAGGCCACGGTGGTCGAGTGCAGCATCAGGATCACTTCGTTGCTGTAATACGGCAGCGAACGGCGCAGCACCGACGGCATGATCACGTAAGCGTAAAGCTTCCAGCCGGTCAGGCCGTAGGCCTTGGCCGCTTCGACTTCGCCGTGGGCCATGCTGCGGATCGCCCCGGCAAAGATCTCCGTGGTGTAGGCGCAGGTGTTCAGAGTGAAGGCCAGGATCGTGCAGTTCATCGCATCGCGAAAGAACGCATCAAGCATCGGCTGTTCACGCACCGCAGCAATGCTGTAAATACCGGTGTAGCAGATCAGCAACTGTATATAGAGGGGCGTGCCGCGAAACAGGTAGGTGTAGAACTGCACCGGCCAGCGCACCCAGCGGTTTTTCGACACCCGCGCAATCGACAGCGGGATTGACACGCAGAAGCCGATGGCGATGGAGGCGCTGAGCAGCCACATGGTCATCGCCAGGCCGGTGACGTTGACGCCATCTGTATAAAGGAAGGGCTTCCAGTATTCCTGCAGCAATTCGATCATCGCTGTGCCTCCCGGCTGCCTGCGGCGTAATACCGCTCAGCCCAACGCAGGGCGAAGTTCGAGGCGCTGGTGATCAGCAGGTAGATCAATGCCGCCAGCACCAGAAAGTAGAACAGCTGATAGGTGCTCTTGCCCGCGTCCTGTGACGCCTTGACCAGATCGGCCAGGCCGATGATCGACACCAGCGCAGTCGCCTTGAGCAGCACCTGCCAGTTGTTGCCGATGCCCGGCAGCGCATAACGCATCATCTGCGGGAACACGACGTAACGAAAGCGCTGGCCGCGTTTCAGTCCATAGGCTGTCGCTGCTTCCACCTGACCGCGAGGTACGGACAGGATCGCGCCGCGAAACGTCTCGGTGAAATACGCACCATAGATGAAGCCCAGGGTGATGACGCCTGCGCCGAACGGGTTGATCTCGATGTATTCCCATTCCATCGCGTCGGTCAGCATGGTGAGCCAGGTTTGCAGGCTGTAGAAAATCAGCAGCATCAACACCAGGTCCGGAACACCACGGATCAGTGTCGTGTAAATTTGCGCCGGCACGCGCAGCAGCGCCGAGCTCGACAGTTTGGCGCTGGCCCCGATCAGTCCGAGCAGAATGCTCAGAGCAAGCGACAGCACAGCCAGTTTGACGGTCATCCAGGTGCCTTCCAGCAACAGCGGGCCAAAGCCCTTCAGGCTGAATGCCGAGAGTCCCAGGTTTTGCATGAGTGCATCGAGCATGGATAGGCCTTGTTACCAACAAAAACGCCCACCGATCGGGCGACGAATCATCGCCGAAATCGATGGGCGTCGGGGTGTTATTTACCGCTATAGAGATTCAGGTCGCCAAAGTGTTTTTTCTGGATTTCAGCGTAGGTGCCGTCGTCGTGCATCGCCTTGATGCCTTTATCCAGCAGCGCTTTGAGTTCCTTGTTGCCCTTGGCAATGCCGATGGCGGTTTTGGCCGGCAGCAGTTCGCTGTCGACAGGCTTGCTGACTTCGTAGTCGGCACCGGCTGGCGATTTGAGGAAGCCCAGTTCGGCCTGCAGCATGTCCTGGATAGAAGCGTCCAGACGGCCCGAAGTCAGGTCGGCGTAAACCTGGTCCTGGTTGGCATAGGCCTTGGTGGATACACCAGCCTTGTCCAGTACGGCCTTGGCGTAGGCTTCCTGGATGGTGCCTTGCTCATAGCCCACGGTCTTGCCTTTCAGGCTGGCCGGGTCGGCGGTCAGGCCTGCACCTTTCTTGAACACCAGCGAGGTCGGGCCGGAGAACAGTTCGTTGGAGAAGTCGATGACTTTTTCGCGAGCCGGGGTCACGGTCATCGAGGAAATGACGCCGTCGAATTTGCGTGCCTTGAGGCCAGGGATCATGCCGTCGAAGTCGCTTTCGACCCATTTGCAGGTGACTTTCAGCTCTTTGCAGATCGCGTTGCCCAGATCGATATCGAAACCGACCAGGCTGCCGTCGGCCGCTTTGGACTCGAACGGTGCGTAAGATGGATCGACGCCGAAGCGCAGTTCCTTGTATTCCTTGGCCATGGTGTTACCGGCGGCGATGCACAGAGCCAGTGCAGAAAGAGTCAGCCATGCTTTTTTCATTGTTCAGTCCTTAAAACCTTAAATGGGGCGTTGGGAATACGCGAAGCGTGCTACCGGCAAGTGCCAGACAGGCATTGGTTAGCAATTTCCGAACCAGAGGAACGAACGTGCGTTTGAAATATAAGGGGTTGTCGCTATTTCATATAAACGGCTGGCAATAGGCCGCCCATGCGCGCTTACAGGGCTGGTGTTCATCGCCCGGTCCGACACAAGATGCTTGTTCAGGTAAGAAAGAGCGGAAGATTGGTAACGAATCGGGAAGTTTCCTGCGTGGAGACGGGATGATTCGTTCGTTGGTGTCTCAAAAAGGTGCGCGGTATTTTGAGTGCGCCTTTTTGGTGCTCTAGTTCAGCAGGTCCTGCAGCGTCGCCAGACTGTCGGCTTCGGCGACCGGCTTGTCCTGCCGCCAGCGCAGCATGCGCGGAAAACGCACTGCGATGCCGCTCTTGTGGCGCTTCGACAGCGCGATACCTTCAAAGCCGAGCTCGAACACCAGCGTCGGGGTGACGCTGCTGACCGGCCCGAATTTCTCCACCGTCGTCTTGCGAACGATGGCGTCGACCTTGCGCATTTCTTCATCGGTCAGCCCCGAGTAGGCCTTGGCGAACGGCACCAGGGTGCGTTCACTGGCGTCGGGCGGGCCGTCCCACACTGCAAAGGTGTAGTCGCTGTACAGGCTGGCGCGTCGTCCGTGACCGCGTTGCGCGTAAATCAGCACGGCGTCGACACTGAACGGATCGATTTTCCATTTCCACCACACCCCCATGTCCTTGGTGCGACCGACCCCATACAACGAGTCGCGAGCCTTGAGCATCATGCCCTCGACGCCCAGGCTGCGAGAGGCCTCGCGCTGGGTGGCCAGATCGAGCCAATCCTTCCCGCTGAGCACCGGGGAGGGCATCAGCACCTCGCTCTGGCAGGTTTCGATCAGCGCTTCCAGTTGCGCACGGCGCTCATGTTGCGGGCGACTGCGCCAGTCATCGCCTTGCCACTCCAGCAGGTCATAGGCGAGCACCACGACCGGAACGTCGGCAAGAATCTTTTTGCCGAGCGTCTTTCGGCCTATGCGCTGTTGCAGCAGGGCGAACGGTTGAACCGAGGGCGCAGCCGCAGGCGCATCGCTGTTCAAGGCAAACTCCGCATCGGCATCGGGGTTCGCATCGGGAGCTTTCCAAACCACGATTTCGCCATCGATCACCGTGCCGTCCGGCAGGCACTGCACCAGGCTGTGCAACTCTGGAAAACGGTCGGTCACCAGCTCCTCGCCGCGCGACCAGATCCACAAGCGTCCGTCACGCTTGACCAGTTGCGCGCGAATACCGTCCCACTTCCATTCCACCTGCCAGTTCTGCGCCGGACCGAGCAACTCCTCGAACTGATCGGCGGGCTGTTGCAGGGAGTGGGCGAGAAAAAACGGGTAGGGCTGGCCGCCGCGTTGGGCGTGCTCATCTTCGGATTCAGGCGCGATCAGCTTCAAATAGCGTTCGGCGCTGGGTCGGTGCGACAGGTCGGTGTAGCCCACCAGTCGTTGTGCGACACGCTTGCTGTCGATGTCTGCCAGCGCTGCCAGCGCACGGGTGACCAGCAGCTTGGACACGCCGACGCGGAAGCTGCCGGTGATCAGCTTGATACAGACCATCAGGCTGCTGCGGTCCAGCTGCGACCAGAACAGCGGCAACCGCTCGGCGAGTTCTTCAGGCGGCAGGCCGCGCAATGGCAACAGCTTGTCTTCCATCCAGGTGGCCAGACCTTCGTCATTACTGTGGTCGGCCTGGGGCAGTAACAGCGACAGGGTTTCCGCCAGGTCGCCGACCGCCTGATAGCTTTCTTCGAACAGCCATTCCGGCAGATTTGCCAGGGTCATTGCCTGCTCGCGCAGCACACGAGTAGGCACCAGTTGCCGTGGACGTCCGCCTGACAGAAAGTACACCGCCCAGGCGGCGTCCTCTGCTGCCGCCTTTTCGAAGTAGTCGCGCATGGCGGCAAGTTTGGCGTTGCTTGACGTAGTCGCGTCCAGTTGTGCGTAGAGTTCAGCGAAAGCTTTCATGACTGAGCCTCACCCGTGCCTGCCGCCTCGGGTTCCCTGGTTGCCGGGTTGCTGTCTTCTTCATCGCCGTATTCGGTGCTGAAGCCTTGCGCATCCAGGCCCAGTTCACGCAGGTAGCGCACCAGTATGCCGACCGAACCGTGGGTCACCATGACGCGTTCGGCGCCGGTCTGTTCGACAGCCCATAGCAGGCCCGGCCAGTCGGCGTGATCGGACAGCACAAAACCACGATCCACACCGCGCCGGCGTCGTGTACCGCGCAGCATCATCCAGCCGCTGGCAAACGCATCGCTGTATTCCCCAAAGCGCTTCATCCAGCTGCTGCCGCCTGCCGAAGGCGGGGCGAGAATCAACGCCTGGCGCAGTGCGGGATCGGTCTTTTTGAAATCGCCGGCGTATTGGGTTTCGGGGATGTAGATGCCGCCCTCGCGATACACACGGTTCAGCGGTTCAACGGCGCCGTGGACCAGAATCGGCCCGATCTGCGCGTCGATGCCATGCAGAATGCGCTGGGCCTTGCCGAACGAATAGGCGAACAACACGCTGGCCTTGCCCTGGGCTGCGTTGGCACGCCACCACTGGTTGATGCCTTCGAAGATCTGCGCCTGCGGTGCCCAGCGATAGATCGGCAGGCCGAAGGTCGATTCGGTGATAAAGGTATGACAGCGCACCGGTTCGAAGGCCGCACACGTGCCGTCCGGCTCGACTTTGTAATCGCCGGAAGCAACCCAGACCTCGCCTTGGTATTCCAGTCGCACTTGCGCCGACCCCAACACATGCCCGGCCGGATGCAGGCTCAGTTTCACGCCGTGATGGGTGATGGTTTCGCCGTATTCCAGGGTCTGCAGATTAATGTCCTGCCCGAGGCGCGAACGCAGAATGCCCTCGCCACTGGCCGCCGACAGGTAATGCTCGTTGCCGGTACGGGCGTGGTCGCCATGCGCGTGAGTGATGACTGCCCGTTCGACAGGACGCCATGGATCGATGTAGAAATCACCGGGTGGGCAGTACAAACCTTCGGGGCGTGCAACGACAAGATCCATGGGGCAACCGTATGGATGGGCTTGTTAGCTATGAGCCGGTAAGGATCTGGAAGTTCGGGGAGTTTGCGTGAGGGCTGCGGAGCGTGAGGTGCGATAAATGTCCAAAAGAACACTATCGTGCATAAAAGCGCTTTTTTGTCGCGATGGCACAGACGACGCCGAGTGCGACGTAAGTGACAGGGCGAAGGAACCCGACGAAGTCGGGCCGGAAACCGGAGCGAAAGGCGTTGGTTACTTTGGCCTCATCAAAGTAACTCGCCGAGGGGCGAAAAGGTGACTTGAGTCGAGCCTAAATCCACCTGACACCACAGAACCGCTGTGTGACGCGGAACGTCACGAAAGGCATTACCACGCTGGAGCGTGGGAACGATAGGTGTCCTGGAGAACACCCTCGTGCCCATGCTCCCTTTCGGCACTTACTTGCCCGGCGTCAGCGTCAGGCGCTGTTTGCCGTAGCCCTTTTCGTAGTTCTGTTGTTGCACCGGAATCGACTGGTACTGGCCTTTCTGCCACGGCTCGATGCTGTTGGCGTAATACGGGCTGGCCGGGTTGCCGGATTGGCCGGTACTGATCAGGCCGGTCATCGGTTCGACCAGGCTGAAGTCGACAATCATGCGCAGACCGGGTGCCATGCGGGCGTCGAAGCCCTTGCCCCACTCGAAGCCGGACACGTTCAGCGTCGTGTGATCACCCCCCGCTGGTGTGGCGCCACGGTTGAACTCGCCGCCACCCAATTGTTTGGCCAACGGGCTGGTCGAGACCCAGTTGTCGCGGTGCAGTTTGCCCCATTGCCAGGCCTTGTGATCGCTGCCCAACAGGCTGTCGCCGCTGGTGATGGCGGCCGCCAGACTGCGCGCAAGGATGGCCGGTTTATCTTCCTTCTGCGCGGTTTTGACGTCATCCCAAAACGGACTGTCATCGCGACCCAGCAAGTGGTCGGCCTGTGGCGAGTAGGATGAACTGGCGTTGGCCACCAGTGCCTGCCAGGCAGGGCTGGTTTCCGGGCCCAACTCATCAAGGAAAATCTGCTTGGCGCTTTCCTGCAGAAACAGCTCGTACAGCGCCGCATCAGCCGAAGTCGCACTGAGCTTGCCATCGAACGCCATCAGGCGCGTGAGCGCTTCGCGGGCCTTGTTGCGCTCAGCTTCGGGCAGAGCATCAATAGCCTGTTTGAGCGGCTTGCTCATGCCCGGCGCCTGGAACATGGTCTTGAGCTTGGCGGCGAACGTCGTGGTCTGGTCGTATTGCATGGCGATGGTGCTGCGCAGGTCCTGCTTGCCGCCGTTGGCGAGTTCGGCAATCCGCTCGGCGCGCTCCGGGTAGCCCCACGAGTTGGAGAGCTGCATGCCGTAGCCTTTCGGAATCGTGCGTTGGTTGGCCGCTGCAAGCCAGCCTTGGCGCGGGTCCTGATCATAGGGGTGGAGCATCGAATCGGCGAAGCCGTCCCAATCGTACTTGCCATCCCAACCCGGCGAAGGCAGCAGGCCCTGGCCTTCACGGCGGTTCGGGAAGCGGCCGGTGACCTGCCAGCCAATGTTCGAGGCGTCGGCAAAGATCATGTTCAGGGTGATCGCCCGAATCTCGCGGCTGGTATCGAAGGCTTTCTCGACGTTAGGCGCACGGGACAGGTCGAAGAACGCATCCAGGCTCTTGTCGTCCTTGAAGTTCGGAACCTGCAGCGCCAGGCTAAAACCGTTGCCGGGCGGGGTTGCAGAGGCGTTGAGCAGCGCGCCGTGGCGGGTTTCGTACACGGTTTCACGCAGCGGGCTGCCGCCCTTGACCAGAAAGGTTTCCTGATGAGCCGCCGCTGGCAGCCATTTGCCGTCAGCCATATAGGAGACGCGGTTGCCTTCGCGCTTGATCTTCTCCAGAAACAGGTCCTGGTTGTCGCCCTTGACGTTGCTCATGCTCCACGCCAGTTTGCCGTTGAAACCGCTGAGCACCAGCGGCATACCGGCGATGGTGACACCGGACACCTGGTATTTCGGTGCGCGGATCTGCACGAAGCTCCAGGCAGAATTGAGCCCGGCAGGCAACTGCATGTCACTGGCCAGCAGGCTCTTGCCGTTTCGGCTGCGTTGTGGCGCGATGGCCCAGTTGCTGGAGGCCGCGACACCGAGCATGTTCAGGTCCGAGAGCTGCAGAGCGATCCTGTTCAGATCGCTCAGGCCAGTGACCTGATTGTTCAGGTTCAGGCCCTTGAGCTTGTCGGCTTCGGCAAATGGCAATTCTTCGTCAGGGTAGGTCGGCAGTAGCCAGGCGAGCTTGTCCGCGCTGACTTTCTGCGCCAGAACCAGCGCCGACAGCTCTTCCTGCAGGTTGACCGACAGGCTGAAGTTGAGCAGGCTGAAGATCAGCGCCGAGTCTTCCGGCTTCCAGTATTCCGGCTTATAGCCCGAACTGGCGATATCGGCAGGCAGCTTGTCGCGATAACGGAACAGGTAGGCGTTCACGCCGCGCGCATAGACATCGAAGAAGCGTTTCAAGCGTGGCGATGCGGCGTTGTACAGGTCGCTGGCATTCTGCTTGAGGTTGACCGAGCGCATCAGGCGGTCGACGTCCAGCGCCTCGGCGCCGGCCATTTCCGACAAACGGCCCTGCGCCAGCAGGCGCATGCCGAGCATCTGACCGATTCGATCACCGGCATGGACGTAGCCGAGCGTGAACAGCGCATCGTGGTAGCTGCTGCTTTCTATCAGCGGCATACCCATCGTGTTGCGGCGCACCGAAACGTTCTGCGCCAGCCCTTTGAGCGGGAACGTCCCGGAAACAGGCAGCACGGTCTCGGGATCGCCGCCGCCCAACTGGCAGCCGGCAAGGCTCAGGAAGCTCGCCGCAGCGGCGGCAGCGCCGAATCGGGGTAGAAAATGACGAAGGGCTGGCGAGGCCATGGGCAAGCTCCTGGAGGGGTAACGTACAAAAGCCGCTACGTTAGAGAGCAGGCAAGCCGCACGCAAGCGGCACGGACTAGTTTATTTCAGGATTTTGCAGAGGCTGACCAGACGCCTTTAGTTCGCAACGCTCTGCGCTACATGGCAGCCAGTGGCTACATGCCTTAGGTCCCTAACTGAAGGCAGGCAGCACACTCAAATGAAAACGGCCTGCAATGCAGGCCGTCGTCAGAATGCTCCGCGCCTTACGCGCCGTGGCATTTCTTGAATTTCTTGTCGCTGCCGCATGGGCAGGGATCGTTACGACCGACATCCTTGAGGGTATTGCGCACTGGCTCCTGATGGGCGTGACCGCAGTTCGGACCGTGTACATGGCCGTGCTGGTGGTCGTGGTGATCGTGATCATGGTCGCAATCGGGGCCATGCACATGGGCTTGCTGGTTCATCGGTTTTACTCCGCAATTAAAACTGGCGCGCATTATCCCGCAAATCATGGCAAAGCAGTATCGCCATATCAGGATTCGCATAGCATCGATTTTTAAGTATGCTTAGTTTTAGTCGAGCGTTTTTCAGCGTTCTTTATTCCATGTGCAGAGCCGACTCCATGACCCGACAGGAACGCATCGCCAGGGCAATCGCCGCCAGTGGCCTGAAGAAAGGTGAGATTGCCGCCCTTTGCGGCGTGGCCAACTCTGCCGTCACCCAGTGGATCAGCGGAGAAAGCAAGAGCCTGAGGCCGGAAAACCTTTACGCACTGGCTCGTGCCACGGGCTTTCGTGCCGAGTGGCTGGCGATTGGCGAGGGGCCGGAAAAGGCGCCTGCCTTCGACGCCAACGTTGCGCTGATCGATCAGCCGAAAATGTCCTTCCGTTATCCGGTGATCAGCTGGGTCTCGGCAGGCTCGTGGGAAGAGGCGGTTCAGCCTTACCCCGACGGTTTTTCCGACCGCTATGAAATCTCCGACTACGACTCCAAGGGGCCGGCGTTCTGGCTGGAGGTCAAGGGCGATTCGATGACCGCACCCACCGGCGTCAGCGTGCCGGAAGGGATGCTGATTCTGGTGGACACGGAGGCCGACGTGCAGCCTGGCAGGCTGGTCATCGCCAAGCTGCCCGCCAGCAACGAGGCGACGTTCAAGAAGTTGGTCGAGGATGGTGGCACACGCTACCTGAAGCCCTTGAACCCGGCGTACAAAATGATCGAGTGCGGTGCCGACTGTCGCATTATCGGCGTGGCCGTGAGGATGACCGGCAGGCTGTAAGCCCTGCGTGGCAGGGCGTGCGGGCATTTTTGTCCAAGATGCTCGGCAGGACACGTCCTACGAAATGCTTGCGAGGTTCATGCAGCTGGAATACTGTATTTATATACAGTTATGCCTCGGAGGCTATCATGGCTGGCAGTAATAATGGATCGACAGGCAGGTCTTCCTACGAACAGATCGGCAAGCGCATTCAACGGCTGGTCTCCGCGCCGAATGTTCAAAAGACCCAGTGGGTCATCGTCGTCCGTCGTGATGATGAGCCCTTGGACAGCTGGAACGTGGTGCTGCAGGAAATCGAAGAGACCGAAGGCATCGAGATTGACCGTCAGCCAGACGGTTCGATAAGGATCGGCTGGCAGCGCTACATCGATAATTGACCTCAAGCCTCTGATGCTCGCCCGGTAGCGCGGTGGGTTGATGGCATATGTTTGCCTGTTTTTTTAAGCATGCTTAATTTTTTGATTTTTGAACGGTCCCGACGCCGCAGCAATTCCCGGCAGGTCCCCCAGTGTCTGAATTTTTCTGTGTTCGTGAACGGCTGTATTTCTTGAACGGAGTCAGAAGCGATGGATATCTTGAATGGTTTGGCAGACCGAGGCGAATGGCTGGTAGCCGGTCTGGTGGGTGCGATCATTTCTGGCTGGTGGCATAAGGCAGGTCTGCTTGACTGGCGTGCCTGGCTGGTTTTTCTGGTGACCGGTGTGGCTTGTGCTGTGTTTCTCACCGGCATTGCCAGTGATTACCTTGGCGTGGCAGACCCGCGCAACACCACGGGCGTGGGGTTTCTGCTGGGATCGTTCGGCGGTGCGCTTATCAGTGCCGTCAATCGGGCATTGTGGGCCGCGGACATCTGGAAGTTTCTTCTGGAACTGATCAAGGGCAAGCTGGGCGGATAGCCGGAATGATCATCGGCGCTGGATCAGGTCGTGCGGCAGCACATCGCCTGATGTGCCGATGCGGACGTTGTGCCTGAACACGATGCCGGTCTTGAGCTTGCCGTCCAGCCGATAATGGATCGGCTCATCAGGCTTTTTCAGCAGTTGAGCGATGTACCGTGCGTAGCGCCAGAGGTTGGTGCGAATCGGCACCACAAAGGTTTTGCGGCTATTACCGTCGACGACAAACCAGTCGCTGAACGTGTCATCGACGAGGACCACGTCATTGAGGGTGATCTTGTACTTCAGGCCACGCACCAGCAAGCTGTCTTCGTTGGGGTTTTCAACTTCGAAGTACAGCTTGAAATCCTGCTGTGTCAGCCTTGCCTTGACCACCTGGACCTTCAGCAAATGCACTTCCGGTTCCTGAGTGCGGTCAAAACTCAGGAGTGAGCATCCGCCGAGCCCGAACAGGATCAACGCAAGGCTTATGATTCTTGTAATGTGCGCCTGAAAAAACATGGATGTGCTCCCTTTGACGCCTGAGTCTACCAACTCGACGTTCAACGGCAACGCGCTTATTGCGCTGTATCACGCTACGCCATACTTTTACTGACGTGCATATCGGTGTCTTCTTCCATGAATCTCTACGAAATTGTCTTCAGCGCTGAACTCGTCGCCGGAGCACAACCCGAGAAGGTAAGGGCTAACCTTGGCAAGCTGTTCAATGCGGATGCTGAACGTCTGGACCTCCTGTTCTCGGGGCGCCGACTGGTTCTGAAAAACAATCTCGACGCCGCAACCGCAGAAAAATACCGCGCCACCCTGGAGCGCGCAGGTGCTCTGGTGCGTGTGCTGGAAATGAATACGCCACCGCCCATGGAAGAAGTCGAACTGGCGCCGCCGCCCGACGCACCGACCTGGTTGCGCAAGACCTCGGTCAGTCCGGGGCGTTTGCAGATCAAACCGCGCGACGCTTACATGGCGGCTTTTGTGGACGTCGATGCGCCGGACTACTCGGTTGCAGAAGCGGGCGTCGAGTTGCTGCCCGGCAAGCCTCAGCCTGTTGCGCCGCTGCTGGATCTCTCGCGTTTGAGCCTGGCCCCGGTGGGCAGCGACATGGGACAGGTGGAAAAGCCCGAGTCGCAGGAGGCGCCCGATACGTCGCATCTGAAGATCATCCCGGAGTGATGCTGCGAGCCCGCTGAATCCTGAAACGGAATTATTTTCAATCAGCCCTGTTACTTTCGAGCGTTCGTCCGGCTAACAGGCATTGAGAAGTATTCCATCAGGAGTTGCCCGATGTCCCGTTCGTTAGACACCCTTCTGCGTCCCAGTCTGTTGGCCGTGGCGATCGCCCTGTGCACGCCTCTGACCAGCCCGCTGTCGATGGCGGCGCAGCAGGCCAGCGTGGTTGCCTATGATCTGCCCGCAGGCCCGATGGCGACCACGCTGAATCGGATCTCCAGCCAGGGTGGTCTGGCACTGAGTCTTGACCCGGCGTTGGTCGCCGGCAAAACCAGCTCGGCGGTGAAAGGCAATTTCGATGCGGCGACGGCCTTGCGCGAGGCCCTGCGTGGCAGCGGTCTGCAACTGGTGCAGAGCAGCGCCGGCACCTACACGCTGATGGTCATGGAACAGAACGCCTTGAACCTGTCGGACGTCAACATCAACGCCAATAGCACGCCCCTCGAAGGTTCGGAAGCAGCGGGTTATCGCAGCGAGACCGTCAGCAGCGTCGGCGCTCTGGGTGGCATGAGGCTGCAGGACACGCCTTATTCCATCAGCGTCACGCCTCAGGCATTGCTGAAAAACATCCAGGCCACCTCGCTGGACGATGTCATCAAGCACAACCCGTTCACGCAGATGTACTCGCCGACCAGCGCCGGCTACGCCAGTGCCGTCAACATTCGTGGTTTCAGCAGCGCGGGCAGCCTGAACATCGCCAATGATGGCCTGCGTTTCACCAACGGTGCCGACGGCAGCAACTACATGGAAGAGATGGAACAGCTGGAAGTCATCACCGGGCTGACCGGCTTCCTGTATGGTCCGGCCTCGCCGGGCGGGCTGGTCAATTACGTGCTCAAGCGCCCGACCTATCAACGCTACAACAGCGTCACCCTGGGCAATGCCGGGGGTGAGAATTACTACCTGCACGGTGATTTCGGCGGGCCGATCGACAGCGAGGGCAAATTCGCCTATCGCCTCAATGTGCTGACCCAGGATGGCGAAACGGCCGTCGATCTGAACAAGCGGCGTCGCGAGATGATTTCCCTGGCGCTGGACTGGAACGTGTCCGACGATCTGCTGGTGCAGTTCGACGCCTCGCACAAGAAGACCGAGATTCGCGGCCTGACCAGCTACTGGTATTTCGGTGACCAGTCCCTGCGTCCCAGCGCGGCATCACTGGACAACGACAAGCTCTACAGCCAGAAGTGGTCGTTTTCCGATTATGAGTCCGACAAGGCCGGTGTTCGCGCCAAATGGCGCTTGAACGATACGTTCACCTTGCGCGCAGCCTTCGCTGCCCAGCAGTACACCTCGGAGAACACCTACACCGGGCCGACGGTCTACAGCGCGGGTCTTTACTCGCAGCCGCTTTATGCCTTCGCCCCGATTGAAACCGAAGAAAAGACCGGCTCGTTGTTTCTCGATGCGGCGTTCGATACCGGTTTCATCGGTCACAAGGTCACCGTGGGCTATCAGGGCAATACCTCGCGCCAGAAACAGTACGAGGATCACATCCCGTACACGCCCGATCAGCCAGGCCCGCAATACACCTCGCCGGTGGGCACAATACCGCTGGACCAGACGCCTCAGGTCGGTAAACCGTCGTACTCGATCGGGCATGGCGACCAGCGCCTGGCCAACAGTTCGGAAAGCAACAATGTCCTGATCGGTGACGTCATCACCTTCAACGAACAATGGTCAACAATCCTGGGTGTGACCAACACGCAGATCAAAACCTACGCCAACGAGTTCGTCTATGCCAAGGCGTTCGGCTCGGCGGAAACCGAGACGAAATACAATGAAAGCAAGACCTCGCCAAACATCTCGCTGGTCTATAAACCACTGCCGTGGCTGACCACCTATGCGACGTATATAGAAGGCCTGCAATCGGGTGGCGTCGCGCCCAGCGGTACGCTCAATGCCGGCCAGGCGTTTGCGCCTGAAATCAGCGAGCAATACGAAATTGGTGCCAAGGCGACGCTGGGCGAAACCCTGCTGACCCTGGCGCTGTTCAACATCGAAAAGCCCAACGGCTACACCACGGGTGGCAACATTTACGTGGTTGACGGACGTCAGGAAAACAACGGCCTGGAATTCAGCGTCACCGGCAAGGTCATTCCGGAACTGACTGTGGTGGGCGGCTTCACCTTACTGGACCCGAAAATCAAGAAAACCGGCGTCGCCGCGGATGAAGGCAACGTACCGACCAACGTCGCCAAACAACTGGCCAAGGTCTATGCCGAATACGACATCAACCCGGTACCAGGCTTGGCCATGACTGGTGGGGCGTTCTACACCGGCAAACAATACACCGATCAAAGCAACGAAAACGACCTGCCGTCCTTCACCACCTTCGACGCCGGAGCCCGCTACCGTTTGCGCCTCTCAGAAAACGACCTGACACTGCGCGTCAATGTCAGCAACCTGACCAACAAGGAATACTGGCTCAACAGCAGCTACCTGGGCGACCCACGCACCGTCGCGTTCTCGGCGCAATTGGAGTTTTAAGGTGAGCCCAATCCACCTGATAAGGCAGACCGCTGTGTGACGCAGAGCGTCACGAACTGCGTTCCCACGCGGAGCGTGGGAACGATGGTCAACCGCAGAGTTCTCGACGCTCAAGTAAAGAGACGCAACTCAGTCCACATAAGCCGAGCAGCACTTCTTGAACTTCTGCTCACTGCCACACGGACACGCATCATTACGCCCAGCCCTCAACGGCACGGTAGAGTCGATAAAATACCAGCGGCCCTGATTCTGCACGAACGACGAACGCTCCTTATGACTGTGCTCACCATTGCCGTCATGCCAGCGAGCAGTAAAGGTCACGAACGCATGCTCCGGCTTGCCGCCGAACACCTCCGAGCTTTCCACCTCCAGCCCGAGCCAAGTGCTCTGCGCACTCCACTGCGCGATAGCCTCACGGTCCAGCCCGTCTTGCTGCACCGGCAGAGTGGTCTGTACCAGATAGTCGGTCAGCCCCAACACATAGGCGCTATAACGCGAGCGCATCAGCTTTTCCGCGCCGGGTGCAGGCTGACCTGCGTGATAGCGACCGCAGCAGGCCAGCAACAGATCGCCGCTGCCGCAAGGGCAAATGGCACTACTCATAGGTCACCACCAATACTTTCCAAAATTCTCCGGGTTGGCCCAGTACTTCGCGTTCAGCCAGTCGGGCACCTGTTTGTACTCACGCAAGTCGTACGTAAACAGGTTCAGTACCTGCTCGTTGCGGGCGAAGCGTTCGCTGGACTGCAGCGCCAGCGAGAAAAAATCCGTCTCCTGCCAGCCGCAGGCCTGCAAATCGGCGAGCACCGCGATGCGGCTGGCGTTGAGGTTGCGGATGCCACCCAACAGTTCCAGGCCGGTACGCTTGGGGATGTGCTCAAGGCAATCGACCACCAGCGCCAGATCGAAACGTTGCGCAGCCAGATGGGCAGGCAGCGCACCGGGTTCGGCCAGCGCGACCTCGGTCTGCGGATGGGCCTCCTGAAAGGCCTGCAACGCCGGGAACGCCTGAGCGCCGATCAACAGCAGGCGCTGCGGCGCATAGCGATCGAGCAAGGCAGCCAGCGCTTGTTGGGGCGTACGGTTCGAGTAGCCGACGGTCATTGAAAGTCCTCTGGTTGGCTGACAAGACTAGCCTGCCCGGCGAGGTCTGGAAAGCGTCGTTCACAGGCCTTCAGGTGCAGCGACTGGTTCATTAAGCCATTTGGCAGATACTTAGATTATAAAGTTACTTGCAAGCTGTTTTAAGAGGTATTAGGATCCCCGGCACAAATTGGATCCCAAGAGTGACTGCATGGACGCGACGCCTAAACACCCTCAATGTAACTCAATTGTATTTTCTGCGATGCCTTGATAAAGGCGTGGCACTTACTGTGTGTCCGGCGGGCATGCAGGATATTCTGGCCATGGGCTATTAGGCGTACAACGTTCATTATGATGAACCGCTTTTCTGTGCGCCTTGAATACGCAAAGCAATGATATTGCCCGGGTCATCCGGGTGCGTGCCGGTACAGCTATTAAAAAAGCGCTGGTTGTTCAGCTGCCGCATCTGGTAATAGGCAGGGGCGCCTGTTTGACGTCATTTTTTGTTTTACGCAATCGCTGTTTGACCACTCGATCAGCTTTTGCTCGCGGTTCAGGCCGTCGGTCTTTTGTTTTGTTGTGATACGGATAACACGGTTCAGCATGACGCTGAACATTAAATGTCATTAAGCCATTAATGATTAACATGGAGAGAAGCAACTGATGATATCCACCGCTGAGATGCTAAAGACGCTTGAAGGCACCGTTGATGCCTGCCTGGAAGCAGAATTCAAAAAAGACACTGTCATGGGCGAGTTCCATAAAGGCGACTGGTTCAATGAGTCTTATTACAAGCGTCATATCCTGGAGTGCGTGATCCGCATTCACATGAACAACGAACTGGACGCACGGGCTGTACAGGTTGCGGCGGTCGATAACATTTCCGCGGCCAAACAATTGTCCTACTATTTGTATGATGAGTTCGGCCACGACGAAATGTTCGGTCAGGACCTCGCTACGTACGGCTATTCCCCTTCCGATATTCAGGCGCAGTTCGCCTTTCCGGAAACCTGGAAACTCATGGGTTACCTGAACTTCTGCGTCAGCAAGTTCGGGCCATTGTCCGCGATCACCTGGGACTGGTTCCTCGAATACTACGGCGACAAGTACAGCTCGTTCATCACTCAGAAGGCCAGCGCCAGCATGGGCCAGCCAGCGGTCAGCGGAGCGGCTTCGCACGTGGCTTTCGACGAAGCCGAGGACCACAGCGGCATGATGAACAACATGCTGGCGTCGGTTATCAAGGACGAGAAGGATCTGCAAAAGGCTGTCGTTCATATCAAGGCATTCGTGCCGATGGTCGGTGAGTACTTCCAGGCCCTGCGTGCAGCAACGCTTTAATACACCTTACTCAAGGTCGGTGTAATGGCAATCTACAGTGTTCGTATTGGAGACCAGACTTACACCGCCGAGAGTCAGCACCCCCTTACCGATGCCCTTCCTCATGAAGCGTTGGTAAGGGGGTGTCTCAAAGGGGTGTGCAGAGTGTGCAAGTGCACACTTGTTTCGGGTCGCGTTCTGGAACAGGGAAAAGTCGTTGCCTTGAATGAAGCCTTTTTGCCATGCGTCAGTCGTGCTGAAACGGATATTGATATCCGCGTTGCGATCAGCACTTTTCATAAGGCCAGGCTGAAAAGCAAACGGATTCTGTCCGGGCAAATCATGGAAGTCGTGCTTGAGGTCAAAAAGGTTTTTTATAACGCCAAGTCGGTCATCAGCTTGAAATACCCCGAGGGTTCAGCGGTACGAAGTTATTCCGTGGTCACCTTGGGTGGCAAGGATTACGACAGCCTGACCTGCCATGTGAAGTTGCGTGAGGGTGGCCTGTTCTCGGGCTTATTGGTGCAGTGGCCAATTGGCGAACCGTTGGAGTATTCAATTGCAAGTCCTGCCTTGCCGGTCTATGAACAGTCCCTGAGTCGTTTGAATGTCGTGAGCGGTGGAAGTGGAATGGGGGCGGCACTGAGCCGTGCGCAGGAACTGGTGGCGAAGTACGGTATTAGTGAAGTTGCCATTTACGCCGTCAATCGTGCAGGCCTAAGCGATTATCACGCGGGGTGTATAGAGGTCTTCCGCAAGACGGTTGAATGCGACGTTCAGGTCACCAACTTTCCATTTTCCGAATGGACCCACCCTGACTTCGCCATTGGCGAACACTTGATGCACGACACGCTCACCATCGGCGTCGGGTCGGATGGGGTGATCGGCAAGTTAAAGAACCTTCCCTTGTGTGAACTTGAAAGTTTTGGATAGTCGGAGACTGAGCCATGTCCATCGTTGTCATTGATCCTGTTTCATCCGGCATTAACTATATCAATGCGGCGCAGCAACTGGGCGTCGATGTCTATGTGTTTTCCTGTGACGGTGGCGAGCAGGAGCTCAACGCTGAGTTGCGGGCCAAGGTACGTCAGGTCATCAAAATCGACACCGGTGATTTCGATGCACAGCTAGAGAAAATCAATGAGTTGGGAAACATCCGCGCCGTTCTTCCCGGTGTGGAGTACGCCGTGCCCATGGCCGCGCGCCTGGGGGCTGCGTCAGGCACAACGCATCTGCACGACAGTGCAGTACAGAAAGTGCGCAACAAATTCAATTTCCGCAGTCGGCTGACTGACGCGGGGCTGAGCACTATCGGCTTTTTCCTTCTGGATGCCCACGCCCCGGTATCGGTGCCGGAGGGTTTCAGCTTTCCGGCTGTGGTCAAGCCGATCGATATGGCGGGCAGCATCGGTGTGCGCAAGCTCTACAGCCATGAAGAGTTGGTCGAAGCGGTGGAGACATTCCGTCAATCATTGCCCGACGACATCGGCTTTACTGCCAGTGGCCGGCTGATTGTCGAAGCGTACATTCCCGGCACGGAATACAGTGTCGAAGGCATCGTGCGCAGCGATGGCAGCGTCACCCTTGCGTCCATCACGGAAAAACTGCTCGGCTCGGAGCCGTACTTCGTCGAAGTCGGTCACATTGTGGGCCAGGGCTATGACGAAGGGTTTCGCAAGGTGCTGACCGAATACTCGCTGGCGGTGCTTGAGGCCATAAAGCTCAACGTCGGGCCGTTCCATCTGGAGCTGCGTGTAACGCCACAAGGCCAGCCGGTGGCGGTTGAACTGGCGGCCCGCCTTCCAGGCGACAATATCGTCGAGTTGATCAGGCGTGCCAGCGGCATTGACCTGGCCAAAGAGACGCTGTGTGAGTACCTGGACATCGACAGTCGCGCCGTGCCATGTGCGAACGGCGTCAGTGCCATCGCCTTCATCCCCCGAGGCGACAAGAGCGAATTTACCGAACTGCAGGGGCTCTCCGACATTTTCGACAGTCCGTATTACCTCTCGCATCAGGTGTATTACCGGTCCGGGGATGCTCTGGGCTCCGATCAGGACTGGACCTCAAGAATTGGCTACGTCATGTTCGGCGGCGCCGACGAGGCGCTTGTAAGAAGCCTCGTCGGGCGGGTACACACAGAGGTTGGAATCGTATGAAGCATGTCCTGATCATCAACCGCTATGACGACGAGCTTTCGGACTATCGCAACTACATCGATCACTCGCAGGTCGATGTCTCCTACATATCACTGGCAGGGCACTCGCGACTGATTGATCCGCAGGTCAGCGCCAATGTGGTCGAAGTCAGCGTACTGGACGCCGATCTGATACTTCAGGAAGCGCGGGCCATTCATCGTCGTCAGCCCGTCGATTTCGTGATCGCCTTTTCGGAATACGATCTGGATGCCGCTGCGCTGGTGCGTACCGAATTCAACATACCCGGTGCCAAGGTCGCCGATAACCTGCTGTGCCGTAACAAGGCGAGCATGAAGGAAGCCTTGACCGGTTCTTCGGTTCGTTATCCTCAGTACCGGAATGTAGCGTCGCGCAGCGGCGTCGAAGCCTTCTGTCGCGAGCACGGCTTTCCGGTCATCCTGAAACCCCAGGTTGGCGCCGCCTCGGACGGCGTGGTGAAGATCGAACGCCTGGAAGACATACCCGACCTGCCGGATTTCAATGGCTACGAAGTCGAAGAATATATAGAAGGCGATATTTATCATGTCGACGCGATACTGGCGGCCGACAGCATGCCGTACTTCAAGGTGTCCAAGTACCTGAACACCTGCCTGGACTTTCGCAACGGCCTGCCGCTCGGCTCGGTCACAGTCGATGACCGGGCATTCATCGCGCGGGTTCGCGCGCTCACCGAAGAAGTCTGCCTGCGTCTCAACCTGCACAACCAGGCCATTCACCTGGAAATCATCGAGCGTCGTGGCGAGCTGGTGTTTCTGGAGATCGGCGGTCGCGTCGGTGGCGGCGAGATTCCGTTTGTCGCGTTGCGCAGCGAGGGGATCGACCTGTATGAGCTCTGGACCCGCGCCGCGCTCGAAGTGGCTATCGCTCCGTTAGACACCCGAGTCACCGGTTTTCTGATGATGCCCAATCCGTTCCCCGGCGGGTTCACCTTCGATCCGCAGATGGAGCTCTCCCATCCGCTGCTGACCTATAGCAGCGTGCAGTCTCAGGGCGATTCAAGTGCGTTCAGCTACGAGGATATCCCCGCCAGACTGCACTTCGCCGCCGACAGCCAGGCTGCGATAGAGCAGGCCATTGTGCAGTGCATGAATATTTTGCAGACGTCGATCCGCGCAACCTGATTTCTGGAACCCTGGATGAAAGTGCTCCTGCAGCTTCCCTCTGTCGTGCAGCCTGTTTCCATGTCGGTATTCATGGAATCGCAGCAGCCGTATTCGCTTCGGCAGGCAGATGCCGATGTCATGGCTATGGCCAGTTCGTTCAATGCAGCGGGTTTCCCGACCGTCTTCCTGTCCGATGCGCTGTTCAGCGAGGACGGTCCGCATGTCGCCATCGAGGATATGCGGCGGTTGGCAAGGCATGCATTGCGCTTTGCCGACAACGTCGAACACGGGCGCCAGCAGCTTGCTCACCAGCAATTGTTCCGCTGCAGTCGGCAGGAGTTGGCCGAAATCATCATCAACCAGCCTGAGCTGCGGCTGCATGACGATGACGAGTTGGGCCGGATCAGTCCGGACGCTACCTACGAGAGCTACCGGATTCAACCGCTGTACGGACTTCTGTTTCCGCGTGACCACTTCATGAACGTAGGTGGACAGCCGGTTTTCGGGCGTCTGAAGCGTCAGGACAGGGCGCGTGAGGTTGATGTGGTGAAGCAGGTGGTCGCTGCACATGGTCACGTTCCCGTCGAACTCGATCAGGTGCTCGAGGGCGGCGACTATCTGGAAAATGAACGCGTATCCGTGATCAACATCGGCTTTCGTACCGAGCTCCCGGTGCTGGAGTTCTTGCTGGCTTCAAACCTGCTCAAGGGTGAAGTTGTGCTGGCGGTGCAGGACGTATGGCGCAATCCGGAACAGTTTCACTTGGATCACTACGCCTGCCTGCTGCGCAACGCCCTGCTGGTCGACGCGAAAAGAGCGGACGCAGCCGACCGATCCCTGGTCAACGTTTATCGGCGCGTGTCATCGGGCTGGCAACTGACTGACAAGGACCTGACGCTTCGCCAGGCAGCACAGGTCGCGGGTATCGGGCTGATACCGCTGGACGAAGAAATGATGGCTGCATGGTGCGCAAATGCATTGTCATTGGGCAACCATGTCTGGATCGATCAGAACGCACCGGTGCGCCTGCTTGATCAGTTGGCTGAGCATGACTGTCATGTTCATCTGATCGCCTGTACAGAGCATCAAAAGCAGTTCGGCGGCATTCATTGCGCCACTCAACTCCTATAACTTCGAGGGACCGTCATGAAGGTGGGTAATAAGGCGTTTCTGCCCGTTCTGGCACTGATCATAAGTACCATCGGTGTGGCCTCCGCCATTGCGTTCGTCAAACTCAGTGAAGTGGATGCCACGTCTACCCTGATGCTGCGAATGTTCATGGCGGGCGGTATGGCCTCTGCGCTGGCTGCCTGGCCAGCAGGTAAAAACACTGAGACCGGGACCGTCGGTACGGCGCGCAGCCGGCGGGCGATGCTCTGGTTGCTGGTGCTGTCGGGCGTGGTGTCGTGTGTGGATCTGCTGTCCAATCACTGGGCGGTCAAGCTGACCAGCATGGCCAACACGTCGGTCCTGATGAACCTGTCCCCGGTGTTCGTGGCGCTGCTGTCCTATCTGTTCATGAAGGAAAAAATCGGCATCTATCAAGTGTTGGCGCTGGCCCTGAGTATCGGCGGGGCGTGTCTGCTGGTGTTTGACGGCAGTGCCAGCGTGGCATTTTCCAGTCAGAGCGTGACCGGCGACCTGCTGGCCCTCAACTCGGCGCTTTTCTATGCGATCTACCTGATCATGATCAAGTCGTTGCGCGACTGCTTCACGTCTCGCAAGATTATTATCTGGAACAGCTTTACCTGTGCAGTGCTGTTACTGCCCATCGCTTTGCTCACCAGTCCGAAGGTTCTGCCGGACACCCTGTACGGCTGGGTGGTCATTGCGTTGCTCGCGCTGATCAGCCAGCTTCTCGGCCATGGCCTGATGGCATATGCACTCAGGCACGTCGATGTGGTACTGGCCTCTATTTCTGCACTGGCCCGTCCGGTGGTGGCGATTTTGATCGGTTTCTTCTTTTTCGATGAGCAGCTCACGTTCGTGCAATGGGTTGGCGTTGCTGCAGTATTGGCAGGTGTCTGGTGGTACAAGCGCCCGGTGCCGGTGGTACGTCCAGTCGTCCAGGCCAAGACTCCCAGCGAGGCCTGACAGGCTCGATACATATCAGAGGTCCTGCAAAAAGCCCTGCATCCTTTGTGACAGGGCTTTTTGGTGTCCGCTATCCTTGATTGCAGTATTGCCGAACACAAACATTGTCTTGCGTCGAGATCATTGCGGATCTTTTTCAACACACCGCTGGCATATTCGGCGTACAGCACGTCTACTGTGCGGCGACGAAAAGCATGCGAAGACTGCAATTTCGTAATGGATCATGACAAGGGGTGGGCAGGCAATGAAGGTGTTTTGGGGGCTGGGAAAGATATTGATGCTGGGCTTCTGGCTGGTGGTGCTGGTCAACGCGGCGATTGAGGCGCCCAGCCCGTTTGGCGTGATGATCGACATGGCAGGCGCGGTGCTGTTGTTGACTCATTTGCTGGAGCTGATTCTGTTCAACGGCAGCCTGCGCGGTCGCCGGCATCCGTGGCGCGACCGGGGCAAAATCATTCTTTTCGGCATCTTTCACGTTCAATCCATCGGCCGTTCGGTCAGGGGGCACACTCATGCGTAAGCTCGTTCTGCTGGCGGCACTGTTCAGCCCTCTGGCCATGGCCCAGGCAATTATCGTTGCGCCACACTCGCTGATGCGTCTGCCTGGCAACAGCAGCGTTCTGCAGGTCGAGCGCCTTGAAGTGGCCGACTACGGCACTCTGCTGATCCCGGCCGGGATCGATGATGTGAAGATTGGCGAGCTGGTGCTGGGGCACGAAGCGCGAATCGCCATCGTCCCTGGTGTGCAGGCGTTCAATATGGTCGTGCTGCACGGTGAGTTCGGCACCGGCAGCCAGATCACCGCGCGGGGCGCGCCGGGTACTTTCGAGAAACCGGCACGGCCAGGGCGCAACCTGACCCTGCGCCTGCAGAGCCTGAATGCCGAAGAACTGTCGATTGACGCCCGTGGTGGCGCAGGCAGCCCAGGCTATGCCGGGCTGGACGGCGGCACGGGCGAAGACCCGGGCTGTACCTGGGGCCATGCCGGGCGTGGTTATAACGGCGACAGCGGCGGTAATGGTCACGATGGCGCTGCGGGCGCACAGGTGCGTCTTGAACTGCCACAGAGCTATCCGGCCGAGCGCATCAAGGTGAATGTCGCGGGTGGTGCGGCGGGCAAGGGGGGCGAGGGCGGCAAGGCAGGCAAGGGCGGTGCGTCCAAAGGCTGTATCGTCTACCGCGCTGAAGGCGGCAAGGCTGGCAGACAGGGTGAGCCCGGTCTGCCAGGTGCTCCGGGACCGGCAGGCGCGTTGATTCTGCAACGTCTGTAATCTGCGAGAGCCTGTCCGGATCAGGTGCAAGGCCATGATCCGGACAGTCGCGACCCGCTTCACATCACATTATTGCGGTACGCCTTTCTCCCAATTCTTCCAGTCGCCGACAATCGCCTGCACCAGCGGGTTGCCGGTGCGGTAGAGGTTTTCCAGCGCCGGGACGAAGGCACCCTGATCGGCGTACTCGAGCAGGTTGTCCACCTCGCTGTAACCCGGATACGGACGATCGAAGTCGGAACCCGCGCGCACGACAGCCAGGCGATTGACATCGACCTTGCCGGCCTTGCTCGCTCGCAACAGAGCCTCGTAGGTGGAGTTATCCTCCTGCTGGGTGGTGCAATACACGCCCTTGCCGTCGGTCAGCAGCTTGGTCCAGACTTCCGCACGCTCGCTCAGACGCGTGCCGGAAAACCAGGTATTGCCTGCCAGCGTGTCGCACTGCGTGACCTGCGGCTGCTGGTTGGCAGGCGCATAAGGGTATTTGACTCGCCAGGCTGCTGATTCCTTGCTCTCGCTGAGGGTCACTTTGTGCGACAGGGCAAACGCCTTGGCCTGCAGCTTGGGGTTGAGCTCGAAGACTTCGGTCTTGTAATCCAGTGGCGGCTTCTCGTTCGGACCCTTGGTGTTGATGCCCAGATAACCGGTCGGCCATTCCTTGGGCACATCGCGGGAGTCGATTTCCCACTGCGTGCCGAATTCCACCAGATAATGCGCCCAGGCCGTGGTGCCGAGTGTGCCGTGGTGCGGGTTGATGCCGGCAATGCCCGCGACGATGAAGTAAGTCTTGCGCAGGTCGAATTGCGGCGACAGGGCCAGGGCCAGAGTCGATGCTGCGGCATTGGTCTGACCCATGCCGGTGACCAGCAGGCAGACGTCCTGATCATTGCAGCGGATGGCCGGGTACTCGGCGGCAAGGCCGGGCACCTGGATCTCCTTGGTCAGATGCAGCCGGTCGATCCAGTTCTGTGCTTCGGGCGCAAACATGGCGACCAGCATGACCTTGGGCGTGACCGGTGCCACCGGCGCGGTAGCCGCCCAGACAGCCGGGCTGAGCAGTGCCAGCGTGGTGCAGAGGGCGTTGCGAGTAGTGTGTTTCATGAAAACTCCTGTCGTCATAATAAGGTTCAGAACTGGTAACCCACGCCTGCGTAATAGCCCCAGCCGTCGGAGCGCGCGCGGAAGTTGCCATCGCCGAAGTTCAGCTCGCTGCCGTCCTGCCAGTTGCCGCCGTTGTGGAAGTAGCGGCCAACCAGGGTGAAGCGCAGGTGCGTGAAGGCGTAAAGCAGCACATTGGTGGCGACCGTGGAGTTGCCGGTGCGTGCCGGATCGTTTTTGAGGTCCGAGCCGAAATCGAAGTTGGTGAAGCCGATGTAGGTCAGTGAGGCGCCGTTGTCGAACGTGCTGATCGGTACGATGTATTTGAGCTGGGCGCGATAGCCGTCCCACGAATATTCGTTGCTGGCACCGTAGTTCTCCCACTGGTAGCGGCCATAGAAGTTGGCCGACAGATTGACCCGCGAGTGGGTATCGATGTCAGTGCCCAGGCCGCTGTACAGGGTGTTGGCCCGGTTTGCCGTATTGCTGCCGTGGTCATAGATCCAGTCGAAGGCGACGTACCATTCCTTGAACGGACCGATGGCCAGACTGCGCCCGGCGAGGTAGTCGATCGAGACGCGTGGCTCGTGCTCCATGAACAGCGGCGAGCCATGGTCCCAGACGCCTTTGTCATTATCATTGCCGATGCCGAGAATCTTCGGTACGTCGACATAGCCATACAGCTCGAACGGCCCTTTGCGGCCGAAGTATTCGTACTCCAGGTAGATGTCATCGTTAGGCTTGGGGCCGAAGCTGATGTCCTTGCTGCCGATCAGCGTCAGGTCCTGGTTGAACCAGTCTGAAAAATACGCGCCTTTACCTTCCTTGGGCGAGGCAGGCGGGCTGAGTGCTTCGCCCTGCGCCGAGTCTTCGGTAGCGGCGGGCTGTGCCAGCGCGCTGGTGCATGGCATCGCCGCAGCGGCGGCGAACAGCAGAGGCATGAGAAATCTTGAGGGCGTTGCGGGTCGAGTGAACGGCGGCTGTGGCATTGAAGCTCCTTTTCGTGGGCGCGTACTGCTGATCGCAAACGTTTGCACAGCCCATGCCAAACTGTTTCAAGATGTTGAATGCCTTGGATATCAGGCGCAGAAGATGACCGATCGGGCAGGAAAACGCCCGCAAGCTGTGCGCGGTGTCACCGCCAGTGCCCCGCGATGTTCCGTTTTACCTCAAAGGCCCGGACGAGCAGCGGCGAGCATGACCACGGCCAGACCGATAATCAGATTGATGCCGACCAGGCGGCGGATATGGCCCAAAGCCGCGGCGCCCTCGGCCCACTGTTCGGTTTCCACGGCACGACGCAGCTCCGGCAGTTGCAATGACTGGATACGCAAAAACAGCGCAACCATGACCACGTACAGGCCCATCATGATCTGCACATAACGCGGCGCGGTTTCAAAGCCGGTGAAGTTGAGCTGAATCATGCCGATGCCGGTGATCGGCAGCAGCACCACCGCAGCCCAGACCCAGGCGAAGAAGCGCGGAAACACCTGGACCCACACTTTCAGGCGAGAAGGGCCTTCAAGTGCTGCAATGACTGCTGGGCGCAACACCATCCAGGCGAAAAACATCCCGCCAACCCACACCAGGGCAGCCAGCAGATGCAATGTATAGACAGTAGAAAAAGCGGTCATCGGACACTCCGTTCTGCGCGGATGGATTTAGCGCGCTATGATAGCGCCCACTCAGAACTACTGAAAATTTATCCAGCCTTTTTAGCCGTGCCCCCGAACCGAAGCCAATGATCAGTACCGAACTCAAAACCCAGATCCAGGGCGCTTACTCGCGTTTCCTCGAAGCCAAGAGCCTCAAGCCGCGCTATGGCCAGCGATTGATGATCGCTGAAGTCGCCAAGGTGCTGGGGGACATTGACACCGATGAAGAGGGCCGTCGTTCGGGCGATCCTGCGGTAGTGGCCGTCGAGGCCGGGACGGGTACCGGCAAGACCGTGGCCTATGCCATCGCCTCGATTCCCACTGCCAAGGCGGCAGGCAAGCGGCTGGTAATCGCCACCGCGACCGTCGCCCTGCAGGAACAGATCGTCTACAAGGACCTGCCGGACCTGATGCGCAACAGCGGTCTGAATTTTACCTTCGCCTTGGCCAAGGGGCGCGGGCGTTACATGTGCCTGTCCAAGCTCGACGCATTGCTGCAGGAAAGTGACGCGACCAACGCGACCGCGCAGCTGTTCGAGGAAGAAGGCTTCAAGATCGAGGTCGATGAGGCCAGTCAGAAGCTTTTCACCAGCATGTTGCAGAAGCTGGCGGGCAACAAGTGGGACGGCGATCGCGACAGCTGGCCGCAGGAACTCGCCGATCAGGACTGGGCGCGTCTGACCACCGATCACAGCCAGTGCACCAACCGGCATTGCCCCAACTTTCAGCAGTGCGCCTTCTACAAGGCGCGGGAAGGCATGGGCAAGGTCGATGTGATCGTCACCAACCACGACATGGTACTGGCTGACCTGGCACTTGGCGGCGGTGCAGTGCTGCCGGACCCGCGTGACACCTTGTATGTCTTCGACGAGGGTCATCACCTGCCGGACAAGGCCATCGGCCACTTTGCCCATTACACCCGTTTGAAATCGACCGCCGACTGGCTGGAACAGACCGCCAAGAACCTCGCCAAGCTGCTGGCCCAGCATCCGCTGCCCGGTGATCTGGGCAAGCTGATCGAGCAGGTGCCGGAGCTGGCCCGCGAGATCAAGGGCCATCAGCAGTTCATGTTCGGTGCCTGCGAGCAACTGGCGGATTTCCGCGCCGGTGAAGACATGCAGGGCCGCGAGCGTCCACGTCATCGCTTTGTCGGCGGCGTGATTCCCGAGCACATCCGCGAGATGGGCATCGAGCTCAAGAAGGGCTTTGCGCGCCTCGACGACCTGTTCACGCGCCTGACCGAGCTGCTCAAGGAAGGCATGGACGGTGAGGTCAACATCGGCATCGCCAGCCATCAGGCCGAAGAATGGTATCCGCTGTTCGGCAGCCTGCTGGCCCGCGCGCATGGCAACTGGGAATTGTGGACAGCCTTCACCGCCGAAGATCCGGAAGACAGCCCGCCAATGGCGCGCTGGCTGACCCTGGCCGACAGCGGTGCAATGTTCGATATCGAGGTCAATGCCAGCCCGATCCTGGCGGCGGAAATGCTGCGTCGCAACTTGTGGAACATCGCCTACGGGGCGCTGGTTACCTCGGCGACCCTGACCGCGCTGGGCAAATTCGACCGCTATCGCATGCGTGCCGGCCTGCCCAAGGGGGCGGTGACCGCCGTGGTACCAAGCCCGTTCCATCACGCCGATGCCGGTGTGCTGCGCGTGCCGGACCTCAAGGCCGACCCGCGTGACTCGGTGGCCCACACCGCAGCGATCATTCGCGACCTGCCGGGTCTGGTGGAAGGTTCGCGAGGCACGCTGGTGCTGTATTCGTCGCGCAAGCAAATGCAGGATGTCTTCGACGGCCTGGACCGTGACTGGCGCAAGCAGGTGTTCATTCAGGGCAATCTGTCCAAGCAGGAAACCCTCAACAAGCACAAGGCACGCGTCGACAGCGGCGAGTCCAGCGTACTGTTCGGGCTGGCCAGCTTTGCCGAGGGTGTGGATTTGCCCGGCGCCTATTGCGAACACGTGGTCATCGCCAAGATCCCGTTCGCGGTGCCGGATGATCCGGTCGAGGCCGCGCTGGCCGAGTGGATCGAAGCGCGTGGTGGCAACCCGTTCATGGAGATCGCCGTGCCGGATGCCTCGTTGCGTCTGGTACAGGCCTGTGGCCGCTTGCTGCGTACCGAAGAGGACCGCGGCACCATCACGCTGCTGGACCGACGCGTGGTCACCCAGCGCTATGGCAAGGCGATTCTCAATGCGCTGCCACCGTTCCGCCGGGAAATAACCTGAGCCAAAGATGAAGAGCGTTTCACATCTGTTCCCAAAGCGCTCGATCGCTGAAACAATACGCGCCATTTAGCCTGTCGCCAGGCTCATGTTGCCAGTCAGGAGTCAGCCGTTGCAGATCCAGGGTCATTACGAACTTCAATTCGAAGCAGTACGTGAAGCCTTTGCGGCGCTCTTTGACGACCCGCAGGAGCGCGGTGCTGCCTTGTGCATTCAGGTCGGCGGCCAGACCGTCATCGATCTGTGGGCGGGCACTGCCGACAAGGACGGTGCCGAGGCTTGGCACACCGACACCATTCTCAACCTGTTCTCCTGCACCAAGACCTTCACCAGCGTGGCGGTTCTGCAACTGGTCGAAGAGGGCAAGTTGAAGCTGGACGAACCCGTGGCCAGGCTCTGGCCCGAATTCGCCGCGGCGGGCAAGGCCTCCATCACCCTGCGCCAATTGCTCTGCCATCAGGCCGGCCTGCCCGCGTTGCGTGAGCCGTTGCCTGCCGAAGCGCTTTACCAGTGGGACACCATGACCGCCGCCCTGGCCGCCGAAGAACCCTGGTGGACACCGGGTCAGGGGCATGGTTATGCAGCGATCACCTATGGCTGGCTGGTGGGCGAGATGCTGCGCCGCGCCGATGGTCGAGGTCCCGGTGAATCCATTGCTGCGCGTATCGCCCGCCCGCTGGGGCTGGATTTTCATGTGGGCCTGGCGGATGACCAGTTTCATCGCGTGGCCCACATCGCGCGCGGCAAAGGCAATGCCGGTGACGACGCTGCCCAGCGCGTGCTTCAGGCGACGATGCGCGAACCGGCTTCGATCACAGCCAAGGCGTTCACCAACCCGCCGTCGATCATGACCAGCACCAACAAGCCGGAGTGGCGCCGCATGCAGCAGCCAGCCGCCAACGGTCACGGCAATGCGCGCAGTCTTGCCGGTTTCTATAGCGGTCTGCTCGATGGCAGCCTGCTTGAAGCAGACATGCTCAATGAGCTGACCCGTGAACACAGCCTCGGTCAGGACAAGACATTACTGACCTCGACCCGTCTGGGACTGGGCTGCATGCTCGATCAGCCGGGCGTTGCCAACGCGACTTACGGCCTGGGGCCAAAGGCCTTTGGCCATCCGGGGGCGGGCGGCTCGGTGGGTTTCGCCGATCCTGATGACGAGGTTGCCTTTGGCTTCGTTACCAACACCTTGGGGCCGTACATTCTGATGGACCCACGCGCTCAGAAACTGGTCGGGGTTCTGCGTGAGTGTTTGCAGTAAGTATCGGCTATAAGTGCTTGTTTCATACCGACTGTCAGTTAAATGGCTGTAACAGGAACCGTACGACGGTTTCTTTTTCCAACTGCATCTTTATGCATGTTATACCGGCGTAGTTACGTCCTTCTGTCTGATCAAAACCGTTGCGGGTTACCCATGTCGTCTAATAAAAGCCTCGTTCTCGCCCTGTGCATCGCCGTGACCGGCTGTGCGCAAACCCCACAATCCGACTCTGCTGCAACCGGAGGCCATTGGTGGCAGTTCGGTTCCGGCAGCGACTCCGCTGACGCAGGCACCGCTGCCAAGGCTCCGGCACCGAGCCCGGCGCCGGCTCCGGTTGCCAAGGCTGCTGCAACGCCGGCACCTGAGGCAGGTGCTGAAAACAGCGCGCGGTGGTACTGGCCGTTCGGCTCGAACGATAACGCGCAGGCCAAACCTGATGCCGTGGCCGACAAGCCGGCCGCCAAGCCTGCTGCACCGGCGATGGTTGCCAAGTCGGAGACCGACAGCAAGTGGTGGTGGCCGTTTGGCAATGACTCCGCCAAGGACGAGCCGAAAGCGCTGCCGATGCCTGATCCGAAAGTGACCCAGGCCTGGCTGGACGAATACGAGCCGCGCCTGCGCGCTGCAATCAAGGACAGCCCTTTCCAGCTGGAGCGTCGCGAAGACCTGCTGGCAATCACCGCGCCCGTCGACAGCTCGTTCAACCCCGACCGTCCGGCCATGCTGCTGCCCAACACGCTGGGGCCGATCACCCGTCTGGCCAAGGTGGTAGAAGGCGATCAGAAAACTGCCGTGCTGATTCTCGGTCATGCCGACACTTCGGGTCCTACCGAAGCCAACCAGAAGATCAGCCAGGAGCGTGCGCAGTCGGTTGCCGCGATTTTCCGTCTCAGTGGCCTGGAGCGTAATCGCCTGAGCCAGCGTGGCATGGGGGCGGTGATGCCGCGCGCCGCCAACGACAGTCTGCAGGGGCGTGCGCTCAACCGCCGGGTCGAGATCCTCATGACGCCGCAGGACACCATGCGCGCGCTGATGAGCCGCTACGCACTGCCGCCAGTTGCACCGACCATGGTCGCGACCCAGGACGTCAAGCCAGTCACCCCGGCACCTGCCGCCGCACCTGCGAAGAAAGCCACTGCGAAGAAAGACACCGCCAAGAAAGCTGCACCGGCCAAAGCCAGCACCGCCAAGAAGGCCGCGCCAGCCAAGACCACCGCAGCGGCCAAGAAGCCGGCAGCGACCAAAACCACCGCCAAGGCCCCGGCCAAAACCGCAACGCCCGCCAAGAAGGATGACAGCCAGGCCAGTAACTAAGCCTGTCAGCACCCACGCGGATCGTCACTGACGCTTCGCGTGGGGTCGATCCGTGACCTCGCAGGAACCAGACCATGACCCAGACCCTGGCCGATATGCGCCGTGATTACACGCGCGACGGGTTGACCGAAGCGCAATCGCCGGACGAGCCCTTTGCACTCTTCCATGCATGGTTTGCCGACGCGGTGAACACCGAGCAGCCGCCGGTCGAGGCTAACGCCATGACATTGGCGACGGTTGATGAGCAAGGACGTCCCCACTGCCGCGTCCTGCTGCTCAAGGGCCTGGACACTCAGGGCTTTACGTTTTTCACCAACTACGAAAGCGCCAAGGGCCAGCAGATCGCTGCACGTCCATTTGCCGCGATGACCTTCTTCTGGCCGACACTGGAGCGCCAGGTGCGTATCGAGGGGCGGGTCGAGAAAGTCTCTGCGCAAGAATCCGACGCCTATTACCAGGTGCGCCCTCTGGGCAGCCGTCTGGGTGCATGGGCCTCGCCACAAAGTCGTGTGATCGCCGATCGCGACGAACTGGAAGGTCTGATCAGACAGACGGAACAACGCTTCGCAGACACCCAGCCACACTGCCCCGAGCACTGGGGTGGCTATCGTCTTTTGCCCGAGCGGATCGAGTTCTGGCAGGGTCGCTCCAGTCGACTTCACGACCGTTTGAACTATCGTTTGATAGACGACAGATGGACACGCGAGCGCCTTGCACCCTGATTGAATTATTCGTCTGGCCAATCGTCTGAGCGTTATACGGGCCGTGGCTGTATGAGGCCTGAATCAATTTAATTTGCGGGCTCGGGGCCGTGACAGCGCCTTTGTCGGGTAGTCTAATGGCCACTGATTCCTCTGGAGATTCCTTTTATGCGCAAGTCTGCTCTTCTGGTTGCTTCGTTCACTGCCATGGCACTGATGATGGGCGGCTGTACCTCGAATCTGACCGGTGATTCCTACTCCCGTGACGAGGCCAGGACCGTACAGACAGTTCGCATGGGAACGATCGAATCCCTGCGTCCGGTCAAGATCGAGGGCACCAAGACCCCGATCGGCGGCGCGGCAGGTGCAGTCGTTGGTGGTGTGGGCGGCAGCGCTATCGGTGGCGGTCGCGGCAGTATCGTGGCAGCGGTGATCGGCGCAGTGGCCGGCGGCCTGCTGGGTTCGGCGACCGAGGAAGGCCTGACCCGTACGCAAGGTGTTGAAATCACCGTGCGTGAGGATGACGGCAGCATGCGTGCCTACGTGCAGCAGGTTCAGGAAAACGAGATTTTCCGGGTCGGCGAGCGTGTGCGCATCATGAGCGTCAACGGCACCAGCCGCGTTACTCACTGATCTGCAACACCGCACAGCAAAACCCCGAGCCGCAATGCTCGGGGTTTTTTATTGCCAGGCGTAAATGGGCGTGAATACCATGCCCATTGCTCACGAAAACGATGTATCGAACGCCCTGTTTCCTGGGGTCAGCCCTCGATCCCCAGCATGTCGCGCACCAGCGCTTCAGCCACCCGAATGCCGTCCACGCCAGCCGAGAGAATCCCGCCCGCATAGCCAGCGCCTTCACCGGCCGGGTAAAGGCCTTTGGTGTTCAGGCTTTGCAGCGCCGGCCCGCGGGTAATGCGCAGCGGTGCCGAGGTACGGGTTTCGATGCCGGTCAGCACGGCGTCGTGCAGCGAGAAGCCTTTGATCTGCTTGTCGAACGCAGGCAACGCTTCGCGAATAGCTTCAATGGCAAAGGCGGGCAGGGCCTCGGCAAGGTCCACCAGCTTCACGCCCGGCTTGTAGGACGGTTCAACACTGCCCAGAGCGGTCGAGGCCCTGCCTGCAATGAAGTCGCCGACCAGTTGCGCCGGAGCCTCGTAGCTGCTGCCGCCGAGCAGATAGGCGTGGGATTCCAGACGCTCCTGCAACTCGATACCGGCCAGCGGGCTGCCAGGGTAGTCCTGTTCCGGCGAGATACCGACCACGATGCCCGAGTTGGCATTGCGCTCGTTGCGTGAGTATTGGCTCATGCCGTTGGTGACCACTCGGCCGGGCTCTGATGTGGCTGCCACGACCGTGCCGCCAGGGCACATGCAGAAGCTGTAGACCGAGCGGCCGTTGCTGGCGTGGTGCACCAGTTTGTAATCGGCTGCGCCGAGCTTCGGGTGACCGGCATATTTGCCCAGTCGCGCGCGGTCGATCAACGATTGCGGGTGTTCGATGCGGAAGCCCACCGAGAACGGCTTGGCTTCCATGAACACGCCACGGCCGTGCAGCATGCGGAAGGTGTCACGGGCACTGTGGCCCAGCGCCAGAATCACGTGCCGGGACTCGATCTGCTCGCCGCTGTCGAGCTGCACGCCCAGCAATTGGCCATCCTCGATCATCACGTCGGTCACGCGCTGCTGAAAGCGCACTTCGCCGCCCAGTGCTTCGATCTGATGGCGCATGTTCTCGACCACGCCCGTCAGGCGGAACGTGCCGATATGCGGCTTGCTGACATAGAGGATTTCTTCCGGCGCGCCAGCCTTCACGAACTCGTGCAGCACCTTGCGGCCGATGAATTTCGGGTCCTTGATCTGGCTGTAAAGCTTGCCGTCGGAAAAGGTCCCGGCACCGCCCTCGCCAAACTGCACGTTGGATTCGGGGTTGAGCACGTTTTTGCGCCACAGTGCCCAAGTGTCCTTGGTGCGCTGGCGAACTTCGGTGCCGCGCTCGAGGATGATCGGCTTGAAGCCCATCTGCGCCAGCAGCAGCCCGGCAAAAATGCCGCAGGGTCCGAAACCCACGACGATCGGACGCTCTGTCAGGCCCTCGGGAGCGTGACCGACGACTTTGTAGCTGACATCAGGTGCCGGGCCGACGTGGCGGTCATTGGCCAGCTTGCGCAACAGTGCCTCTTCATCCTTGACCTGGAAGTCGATGGTGTAGATGAAGCACAGCTCGGAAGACTTTTTGCGCGCGTCGTAACTGCGTTTGAAGAGGGTAAAGTCCAGCAGTTCGCCGCTGTCGATACCCAGGTGCTTCAAGAGCGCAACGCGCAGGTCTTCTTCCGGATGATCGATCGGCAGCTTGAGTTCGGTGATTCGTAACATTAAGGGGTCCAGTTTTCGGGCCGCAGGTTCAGCCCGACAGCACTACAAGAACCGGCGATTATAAGCGCTGAACCCCTTTGGCGGCGAGCCTGGGCGATCAGTCGTCGCGCGAACCGCCGTAATAACCGCAGCCACGCTGGGCCTGGCCGTTGATGCGCAGCTCTGCGGTGAGGTGTTGCACCGAGCCGTCGACGCTGTCGACGCAGCGCTGTGGCGCGACCCAGATCTCGATGCGCTGGTTGTTGGCTTCACTGCTGATGCTGAAACTGCCGTCCGGCAGCTTCTCTTCCACGTAGGGCAACGCCAGTGGGGCAACGCCCTCGCGCTCCAGAACCATGCCCTTGCCGCTGACATTGACGTTCCAGGCGGGCTTGTTGCCATTGACGTGCAATGTCAGGCGTTTGAAATTGAGGTCTTCACAGGCCTGGCCGGGACGTTCGACGCGGTACAACTGATGCAGGTCCAGCTGTCCGTCACTGTTGGCCGCCTTGCTCGCAGCAAAACTGCCGCGCAGATCGGCAAACACCGTGCCCTTGCTGTCCGCCAGCGAGGCCGCTTCCTGCAGAATACCGGTGTTGCCGCGATCCTTGACCACGTAGCGACGCTGCTCGTTACAAGGCTTGAACAGCAGCTGGCCGTTTTCTCCGGTCAGGTCGCCCTGCATACGGAGCATGCCCGCCGTGGAAACCTTCGGTTCCTCGGCCTGTTTACCGAGCAACTGACACCCGGCAAACAGCGGTAGAAGAGCAAATACGAGGACGGAACGGGCAGCGAACATGATGTGGTCTCCAGACAAGTGCCGCCACGTTACTCAGACTGGAGGTGCATCACAAGGGTCGGGATGCTTATCGCGCGAGCAGTGGCTTTGACTATCGTTCAGGTTTGACGCTGACAGTAGGAGCGAACGTGTTCGCGAAAGGGCTGTTTTGTTCGACGAAAATACATCGTTTAAACGAACGCCTTCGCGAACAAGCGAAGCGTCACCCGATTCGCTCCTGCAAAACCGTTTCGGCCTATAGGGGCGTGGCGTGCGCTTACCCGCCCAGATACGCGTCCCGCACTTTCGGATCGACCAGCAGTTCTTCGCCTGTGCCTTGCATGACCACGCGGCCGTTTTCCAGTACGTAGGCGCGGTCGGCGACTTTCAGGGCCTGGTTGGCGTTCTGTTCGACCAGAAACACCGTCACGCCATCGCGACGCAGCTGTTCGACGATCTCGAAAATCTGCTGGATGATGATCGGCGCCAGACCCAGCGAAGGCTCGTCCAGCAACAACAGCTTGGGCTTGCTCATCAGTGCTCGACCGATGGCCAGCATCTGCTGCTCGCCACCGGACATGGTGCCGCCGCGCTGATTGAAGCGTTCCTTGAGGCGTGGAAAGAGCTGCAGGACCTTGTCCATCTGCTCCTGATAATCAGCCTTTTCCGTGAAGAAGCCGCCCATCGCCAGGTTCTCTTCAACGGTCAGACGCGCAAACACCCGACGGCCTTCCGGCACCACGGCAATGCTCTTGCGCATGATGATCGACGACTCCAGCCCGACCAGTTCCTCGCCCATATAGCGAATACTGCCGCTGTGGGCGCGTGGTGAGCCGCACAGGGTCATCAACAGGGTGGACTTGCCGGCACCGTTGGCACCGATCAGGGTGACAATTTCACCCTGACGCACTTCCACGTTGACGCTGTGCAGCGCCTGGATCTTGCCGTAGAAGGTGGAAACGTTTTCGAACTGCAGCATTTACGCTTCCCCCAGGTAGGCTTTGATCACATCGGGATTGTCACGAATCTGTTCCGGAGTGCCATCGGCCAGAGGCGTGCCCTGATTGATCACCACGATGTGGTCGGAAATGCTCATTACCAGTTTCATGTCGTGCTCGATCAACAGGACCGTAGCGTTGTGCTCGCTGCGCAACACGCCGATCAGCGCTTTCAGATCATCGGTTTCTCTGGGGTTCAGACCCGCCGCCGGTTCGTCGAGCATCAGAATGCGCGGGCGCGTCATCATGCAGCGGGCGATTTCCAGGCGGCGTTGCTGACCGTAGGCCAGCGTCCCGGCAGGGCGGTTGGCGAACTCCCGGAGGTTGACCGCCTCAAGCCAGTGCTCGGCGTAGTCCATGGCTTCACGTTCGCTGCGGCGGAACGCGGGCGTCTTGAACAGGCCGGACAGGAAGTTGGTGTTCAAATGCCGGTGCTGGGCAACCAGCAGGTTTTCCACGGCAGTCATTTCCTTGAACAGGCGCACGTTCTGGAACGTACGCACCACGCCCTTGCGCGCGATCTGATGGCCAGCCAGGCCCTGGATCGGCTCACCGTCCAGCAGAATCGTGCCCGCGCTTGGCCGGTAGAAACCGGTCAGGCAATTGAAAACTGTCGTCTTGCCGGCGCCATTGGGGCCGATCATCGATACGACCTGCCCCTGATTGACGGTCAGGGCAACGCCATTGACCGCCAGCAGGCCGCCAAAACGCATGCTCAAGCCAGTGGCTTGCAGTAATGGGCGGCTCATTTCGACTGCTCCGCTTTCAATTTCATTTCGGGGCGCTGCATCGGCAGGAAGCCTTGTGGGCGCCAGATCATCATCAGCACCATCAGCGCGCCGAACATCAGCATGCGGTAGTCACTGAACTCACGCATCAGCTCGGGCAACAGGATCATCACGATGGCTGCCAGGATCACACCCAATTGCGAGCCCATGCCACCCAGCACGACGATGGCCAGGATGATTGCCGACTCGATGAAGGTGAAGGATTCCGGGGTGATCAGGCCCTGACGCGCGGCAAAGAAGCTGCCTGCGAAACCTGCGAACGCAGCGCCAAGGGTGAACGCCGAGAGCTTGATCACGGTCGGGTTCAAACCCAGTGCACGGCAGGCGATTTCGTCTTCGCGCAAGGCTTCCCAGGCCCGGCCGATCGGCATGCGCAGCAGGCGATTGATGACGAACAACGCCGCCAGTGCCAGCAGCAGGGCGATCAGGTAGAGGAAGATGACCTTGTTGATCGAGTTGTACGGCAGGCCGAAGAACTCATGGAAGGTCTGCATGCCCTCAGCGGCCTTGCGCTCGAAGGTCAGACCGAAGAGGGTCGGCTTTTCGATGTTGCTGATGCCGTTCGGGCCGCCGGTGATATCGGTCAGGTTACGCAGGAAGATACGGATAATCTCGCCGAAGCCCAGCGTCACGATAGCCAGATAGTCGCCGCGCAGACGCAACACCGGAAAGCCCAGCAGGAATCCGAACAGCGCCGCCATCAACCCCGCGATCGGCAGGCAGATCCAGAAACCGAGTCCGTAGTAGTGCGACAGCAGGGCATAGCTGTAGGCGCCGACCGCATAGAAACCGACATAGCCCAGGTCAAGCAGACCTGCCAGGCCGACTACGATGTTCAGGCCGAGGCCGAGCATCACGTAGATGAGGATCAGCGTGGCAATGTCCACCGCACCGCGCGACCCGAAAAATGGCCAGATGAACGCAAGCACGATGAGCGCCGCAAGGCCCCAGCGCTGGGTTTTCGGCTGGGTCAGAAAGTCGCTGGTCTTTTGCGGGATCAGCGGCTTGTCGGAGCCGCGACGCAGGCCGCTGATCTGCTCGGCAAACAACACGCGCAGAAACAGCAGGACCGAACACACGGCAATGATGGTCAGGGTCAGCGGGCTGGCGTTCTGCACTTGCAGGGTGACGCCGGAAAAGGCCAGTTTCAGACCGAACACCGGATAGGCCACGGCCCAGACCAGTGCGGCGCTGAACAGCGCCTGTTTGAAGGACTTGCTCATACTTTCTCAACCTCCGGACGACCCAGAATGCCGGTCGGTCGGAACAGCAGCACCAGGACCAGCAGGCCGAAAGCCACCACGTCCTTGTACTGATCACCAAAAATGTCGGCACCGAAGGCTTCGGCGACGCCCAGCACCAGGCCACCGAGCACGGCACCCGGGATCGAACCGATACCGCCCAGTACCGCAGCCGTGAAGGCTTTCAGGCCGACGAGGAAGCCGGCGTTGGGGTTGATCACGCCGTATTGCATGCTCAGCAGCATGGCGGCGACAGCGGCCAGTGCCGCACCGACCACGAAGGTCAGGGCGATGATGTTGTTGGTGTTGATGCCCAGCAGATTGGCCATCTTCATGTCCTCGGCGCAGGCGCGGCAGGCGCGGCCCATTCGCGAGCGGGAAATGAACAGGGTCAGGCCGGTCATGGCCACCAAGGTGACGAGGAACACCACGATCTGCATATAGGAAATCAGCACTTCCTCTGCGCCACCGGGCCCGAACGAGAGGCTGCCGGGTAGCAGGTTGGGGATGGCGAAGTTGCCCGAGCCCTGGGAAAGCTGGACCGAGTTCTGCAGAAAAATCGACATGCCGATGGCAGAAATCAGTGGAATCAGACGGTTGCTGTTGCGCAACGGACGGTAGGCCACACGCTCGATGCTGTATCCATAGGCACTGGTCACGATGATCGCAGCGGCAAAACCGGCAATCATCAGCAACGGCAGGCTGTGAATCCCCAGCATCGCCAGACCGGCGAGTGCCATGAAAGCTACATAGGAACCGATCATGTACACCTCGCCATGGGCGAAGTTGATCATTCCGATGATGCCGTACACCATCGTGTAACCGATGGCGATCAATGCATACGTACTGCCAATGGTCAGGCCATTGACCAGCTGCTGCATATAGTGGAATAACTCGGGCATTTACCGCGCTCCTAAAAACCTGATCTGCATTTCTCTGACCTGCGCCGGGGTGGCATTCTGTGGATGCGTAGCCTGTTGCGCTGCCAGGGAACCGCTGTTGACGGTTTTAAGATTTTCAGGGGGCCTCGTGCACGCCGTTCGGGTCGCCGAAACGTGCGTACGGGCCTGGATTCGTAAAACAAAGCCCACTGCGCTGGCAGTGGGCTTTGAGGGTTGATGCAAGCAGCTTATTTGGCGGCTTCGGTCTTGGGTTTGCCGAAGTGCCACTCGTAGACCACGAACTGGAAGTTCTTCAGGTCACCTTTTTCGTCGTAGCTCAGCTCGCCCATTGGCGTCTTGAAGGTACCGGCATGGATGGCAGCGGCCACCTTGGCGGTGTCTTCGGACTTGGCGGCCGCGATGCCGTCAGCAATGACCTGCACGGCGGAGTAGGACGGGTACACGAACGGGCCGCTCGGATCCTGGCTCTTGGCCTTGAAGGCTTCGGTCAGCGCCTGGTTGGCCGGGTCCTGGTCGAAGGATTTTGGCAGAGTGACCAGCAGGCCTTCCGAAGCATCGCCCGCGATTTGCGAGATCGACTCGTTGCCGACGCCTTCAGGGCCCATGAATTTGGCGTTCAGGCCTTTTTCCTTGGACTGACGCAGGATCTGGCCCAGCTCAGGGTGGTAGCCGCCGTAGTAGACGAAGTCGACGTTGGCCTGCTTGAGCTTGGCGATCAGTGACGAGAAGTCCTTGTCGCCAGCGTTGATGCCTTCGAACAGTGCAACCTTGACGCCTTTTTTCTCCAGCGTCTGCTTGACGGCTGTCGCGATGCCTTCGCCGTACTGCTGCTTGTCGTGGATGACTGCAACGATTTTCGGCTTGGCGACGTCGGCAATGTAGTTGCCAGCGGCCGGACCCTGGGCGCTGTCGAGACCGATGGTGCGGAACACCAGTTTGTAGCCGCGCGCGGTGATTTCCGGGCTGGTGGCAGCCGGGGTCACCATGATGATGCCTTCATCTTCGTAAACGTCGGACGCTGGCTGAGCGGAGCTGGAGCAGAGGTGGCCGACCACGTATTTAACGCCGTCGTTGACCACTTTGTTGGCGACCGCAACGGCCTGTTTCGGATCGCAGGCATCATCGTATTCGACGGCTTCGAGCTTTTTGCCATCCACGCCGCCTTTGGCGTTGATCTGCTCGATGGCCATCTTGGCGCCATTGAACTGCATGGTGCCGTATTCGGCGACAGGGCCGGTCTTGGGGCCGGCAATGCCGATCTTGATGGTGTCAGCTGCGAACGAATGGCTGGCAACCCCCGCCATAACCAGTGCGGCAAACAGCCTTGAAAGCTTATTGGTACCCTTAGTCATGATGCTCCACTCTTGCGTTGTAGTTTTTATAATCCTGATGGCCAAGGCTCCAGGACCGATTCGATCACCGGTTGTCCCACGCCGCCAACTGTACCGGAACAGTTTAGAGCGCGGTTCGCTGGCTTGGAAAGCCGGGCGTCTGGGGACAAACCTGTGGGTGTCGCTTAATCGAAAGAAAGTTACAGAATCGAACCGCTTGAGTGTCTGAAATCACTTCAGATCCATAAGGTTATCTGCACTTCCCTGCGATAAATCGCCTGCTTCTGGGCTTGCCGGTGGGAAAGTCGGCGGTATGATTGCGCCGATTTTCTTTTTGGTGAAACCCATGACGCAAGAACCTAGCACCCTCTATGCCAAACTGCTTGGCGAAACGGCCTCAATCACCTGGACTGAATTGCAACCATTCTTTGCCAAGGGTGCCCTGTTGTGGGTCGAGTTGCCTCTGGATTTGATCGAAGTCGCCGAGGCAGTGGCCGAAAATGATGCAGCCAGGGTGTCTGCGTGGCTGGCGGAGGGGCGGGTTGGCAAGGTGTCTGAAACCAAGGCGCTTGAGCTGGTGGAGACAGATCCGCTGCTCTGGGCTGTGGTAGTGGCACCTTGGGTTTTGATTCAAAATAGGGCGCAGGATTGATTTGCGCACCAGTCAGGTGCCTTGCGGTTTTCCGGAGTGAGTGGGAAGGTAACTCTTCGGCAGCCCGCGTAGCGTAAAACCACACCGTTAAGGTGGCGGTTTCTGCAGGCTGCACTGTTTCTTTTGACGATGGAGCCTTGCGCTGCTCCTTCAGGTACGAACAGGTCTGGGACTGGCGAAGTCGTCATTTTCAGGCAGTTCGGCAAACACATCCGGAATGTCTGGTGTTTCGCTGTCTTGCCCCTGGCTGTGCTGTTGTGGCAGGGCAGACCAGCGGGTCGTGGGCTCGCGCTGGTTCATCTGTCTGGCAAGAGGCAGGATGCGCTCCAGCGGCTGGGGCCTGTTGAACAGATAACCCTGTACGTAATCACTGCCAAACTGCCTGAGAAACTCCAGTTGATCCTGGGTTTCGACGCCTTCGGTCACGACTTTCAAGCGCAGCGTATGCGCCATGACAAGGATTGCCTGAACGATTTCCATGTCCTGCGGGGACTGGGGGATGTCGATAATGAACGATCGGTCGATCTTCAACGTGTCCAGCGGCAGCCGCTTGAGATAGGCGAGCGACGAGTAACCGGTGCCGAAGTCGTCGATCGACAGGGAAACACCCAGGCTGCGAATGTGTTTGAGCATCAGGATAGTGTTGCTGATGTTGCCCATCAGGGCATTTTCGGTCACTTCCAGTTCCAGCCGTCCAGGCGCTGCGTCAGCATCGGCCAGCGCCCGCTCAACCTCTTCGACCAATTCGTTGCGGCCCAGCGTCAGCGCTGAGCAGTTGACGGAGATGATCAGCTGTTCCAGCCCTTCCTGATGCAGAGTGCGCAAGTCGTGACAGGCGCGGCGCAGCACCCAGTTATCCAGTTCGGCAATCAGGCCGTTGGCCTCGGCGATGCCGATGAAGCGTGCGGGTACCAGCAAGCCGTGCTGCGGATGATTCCAGCGTACCAGCGCCTCGAGCTTGGCAACGTGGCCGGTGCGCATGTCGACGATAGGTTGGTAATACACCTGCAGCCCCGTTCCCTCGCGCAGGGCATTGCGCAGTTCTTCTTCCAGTTGCAGCTCCAGACTGGCCTTGGTCTTGAGGGCCGGATTGAAGAAGTTGACGCCGTTGCGCCCTTTGTCCTTTGACTGGTACAGCGCGAGGTCTGCGTGCTTGAGCAACTCATCGCAGGTCTCACCGTCACGCGGGAATACGGCAATGCCGATACTGGTGGTCATGACCATGCGCCTTCCTGCCAGCGCGATGGTCTCCTTCATCTTTTGCATGACCCGATGAGCCAGATGGCGGGCCTCTTCGTAGTCCGGAATGCTCAGCAGGATGCAGAATTCATCGCCGCCGAAACGCGCCACCACGTCCTGGGTACGGGTAGCACTGCGGATACGCTCGGCGATCACCTTGAGCAGCTCGTCACCCGCATCATGGCCCAGGCTGTCATTGATGCGCTTGAAGTGGTCGATGTCCAGAAACATCACCGCAAGCATGCCTTTGTTGAAGGTATGCTCCTGCAGCTTCTCGGCGAAGATCTGATTGAACCCGCGGCGGTTGATCAGGTTGGTCAGCGGGTCGTAATGCGCAACCTGCTGAAGTGAAACGCGTGCCTGATCCAGCTGGGTAAGCAGTGCATTGACCCGCTGCAGATCATGCTCCTTGCCTTGCAGTTTCTTGTCAGCCATTGCCGCGCTGATGCTGCCGGCGATGGTCAGCAGGGCGATGGCCGCGATGGTAAGCCCCAACTGCTGGCTGTTTTCAGTGCTGGGGACGTGCAGCTCAATGCCTTCGGGTATCACCAGCCGCAGCGCCTTCATGCCCATCAGGTGCATGGTCAGCAGGCCTGCGCCCAGCAGAAGGCTGACCGCATAACGGAACATCTGATGAAACATGCCGTGGTACTGGCGCAAGTGCCAGGACAGGGTCAGCAGCGCAATGCTGGAAAGAACCGCGACCAGAATCGACAGGGCAAACATTCGCGGCTCATAGTACTGCGTAGCGGTAGAGCGCATGGCTGACATGCCGAGGTAATGCATGACGCTGATGCCGATCCCCATCACCACCGCGCTGGTCAGGCAGCGTCTCAGGGTCAGCTCCGGGATGGTCAGCGCCCGCATGGCCACCAGTGCGGTAACCAGTACGATCAGCAGGGAAATCAGCGTGATGGAAAGGTCATAAGTGATTTTGAGCGGCGCCTGGAACGCCAGCATGCTGATGAAGTGCATCGCCCACACGCCACCGGCCAGGCATAACGCGCCCAGCGCCTTCCAGAGGCGACGGCTTTTAAGGGCGTCGACCTGGATGACACGGTCCGCAATGTCCAGCGTGGCAAAGCACGCAGCACAGGCCACGCCGTAAGCCAGCGCGACCAGAAACAGGTTGTGACTGCAGTCGATCAATAATTGCACGTCCGCTGGTGGGCCAGCGAATACGTTCAAACCCAGCCAATCCATAGCTTGCCCTTATCTCACTGCAAGGCCGCCAAGGCCGAAAGCCTGGCGTTCAAAGCTGAGTATAGAAGCTGTTTACAACCTGCAAATGCACGAGGTGCCAATTTGGCATCAAAGTGATGGCTGGCGTGTTTGGTGCTTATTGTTTAGAGGACGCAGAGCGTCCGGAAAGGCATGCCTACGCGGAGCATGGGCACGATAGGGGTTGTTGCGGATATCGCGGAGCAGGGGCGTGGTTACGGGACACATCGTTCCTCACGCTCCAGCGTGGGAATGCCTTTCATGACGCTCCGCGTCATAGCGTGAGCAAGAGCGTCATGCCCATGCGGGGCATGGGCATGACGGGCGGGTGTGTGACCAGCCCTCAGCCTGCGACCAGTACCCGGATCGCTTCCAGACGCAGGGCCGCTTTTTCAAGCATGGCCAGACCCTGTTCACGTTGCGTGCGCAGAGCCACCAGTTCACTGTCGCGCACGGTTGGGTTGACCGCTTGCAATGCCGTCAGGCGGGCCAGTTCTTCTTCGGTGTCGGCTGCCAGGCGACGCTGAGCTTCGGCGACGCGCTCTGCGTGTTTCGGCGTGATTTTCTCTTCGCCCGCGTTGATCCTCGGGGTCAGTTGGTCGCGTTGTGCCTGGATGAACTTGTTGGCGCTGGCACGGGGCACGCTTTCGAGCTGATCGTTGAGCGTATTGAACGACACACGGCTGGCCAGATCGTTGCCATTGGGGTCAAGCAGGCAGCGCAGCGCAGCAGGCGGCAGATAACGCCCCAGTTGCAGCGAGCGAGGCGCAACCACTTCGCTGACGTAGATCAGTTCGAGCAGAACGGTGCCCGGCTTGAGCGCCTTGTTCTTGATCAGTGCCACGGCGGTGTTGCCCATCGAGCCGGACAGCACCAGATCCATGCCGCCTTGCACCATCGGGTGCTCCCAGGTGATGAACTGCATGTCCTCGCGGGACAGCGCCTGATTACGGTCGTAGGTGATGGTCACGCCTTCGTCGTCGCCCAGCGGGAAGCTGGCGTCGAGCATCTTTTCACTCGGCTTGAGGATCAGGGCGTTTTCCGAGTGGTCCTCGCTGTCGATGCCAAAGGCGTCGAACAGGGTTTCCATGTAGATCGGCAGGCTGAACTGATCGTCCTGGTCGAGGATCGCTTCGACCAGCGCTTCGCCTTCGCCTGCGCCGCCGGAATTGAGTTCCAGCAAACGGTCGCGACCGGTATGCAGTTCGCTTTCCAGGCGCTCGCGTTCGCTGCGGGCTTCATCGATCAGGGTTTGCCACTCGTCGTCGTCACCGCTTTCCAGCAACGGCAGCAGGCGCGGGCCGAACTGATGCTGCAGGGCGTTGCCGGTCGGGCAAGTGTTGAGGAATGCATTCAGCGCTTCGTGATACCACTGGAACAGGCGGGCCTGCGGACTGGTTTCCAGGAACGGGACATGCAGCTCGATGGTGTGCTTCTGGCCGATCCGGTCCAGACGCCCGATACGCTGCTCCAGCAAGTCCGGGTGCGACGGCAGATCGAACAGGACCAGATGGTGGGAGAACTGGAAGTTGCGGCCTTCGCTGCCGATTTCCGAACAGATCAGCACCTGGGCGCCGAACTCTTCGTCTGCAAAGTAGGCCGCGGCTCGGTCGCGCTCGAGGATGTTCATGCCTTCGTGGAAAACCGTGGCGGGGATACCGGAACGCACCCGCAGCGCGTCTTCCAGGTCCATGGCGGTTTCGGCATGGGCACAGATGACCAGCACCTTGACACGCTTGAGCATTTTCAGGGTATCGATCAGCCAGTCGACGCGTGGATCAAAGCGCCACCAGCGCTCTTCCTCACTGACTTCCGACTGCGACTGGAAGCTGACTTCAGGGTAAAGATCGGCGTGCTCGCCGACCGGCAGTTCGAGGTATTCGACAGGGCAGGGCAGTGGGTATTGATGCAGCTTGCGCTCCGGGAAGCCCTGCACGGCGGCACGGGTGTTGCGGAACAGCACGCGGCCGGTGCCATGACGGTCCAGCAGTTCGCGAATCAGACGCGATTTGGCTTCTTCGTCGCCGGTATTCACCGAGGCCAGCAGCGAATCGCCTTCGGCACCCAGGAAGCCGTGAATGGTTTCCTGCGCCTCGGCAGACAGCTTGCCCTTGTCGAGCAGCTCCTGAACGGCCTGAGCCACCGGGCGATAGTTCTCGCTCTCGGCGCGGAAGGCCTTGAGGTCGTGGAAACGGTTCGGGTCCAGCAGGCGCAGACGGGCAAAGTGGCTGTCTTGGCCCAGTTGTTCCGGCGTCGCGGTCAGCAGCAGTACGCCGGCAATGACTTCGGCCAGTTGTTCGACCAGCGAATATTCGCGGCTGGCCTTGTCTTCGTGCCAGACCAGGTGGTGCGCTTCGTCAACCACCATCAGGTCCCAGCCTGCCGCAAACAGGGCGTCCTGGGCCTTTTCGTCTTCGACCAGCCATTCCAGGGCGACCAGTGCGAGCTGGGTGTCTTCGAACGGGTTGCCGGCATCGCTTTCCATGAAGCGCTCAGCGTCGAACAGCGCGACCTGCAGGTTGAAGCGGCGACGCATTTCCACCAGCCACTGGTGCTGGAGGTTTTCCGGGACCAGAATCAGCACGCGGCTGGCGCGGCCCGACAGCAGTTGGCGATGGATCACCAGACCGGCTTCGATGGTTTTGCCCAGACCCACTTCGTCGGCCAGCAGAACGCGCGGCGCGATACGGTCCGCGACTTCGCGAGCGATGTGCAACTGGTGGGCGATAGGCTGTGCCCGCACGCCACCCAGGCCCCACAGCGAGGACTGCAATTGGCGGCTGGTGTGTTCGAGCGTGTTGTAGCGCAGCGAGAACCATGACAACTGGTCGATCTGGCCGGCAAACAGACGGTCGGTCGCCAGGCGGAACTGGATAAAGTTCGACAGCTGGGTTTCCGGCAGCGTGACCAGTTCGTTCTGCGCGTTCAGGCCGTGGTATACCAGCAGGCCATCGACATCGTCGACTTCGCGAACGGTCATTTTCCAGTTTTCGAAGTGCGTGATCACGTCGCCAGGGGAGAAGCGCACGCGGGTCAGCGGCGCATTACGCAGTGCGTACTGACGTGTTTCGCCAGTGGCCGGATAGAGCACGGTCAACAAGCGGCCGTCCTGTGCCAGAACGGTGCCCAAACCCAGCTCGGCTTCGCTGTCACTAATCCAGCGTTGCCCCGGTTGATACTGCTGCGCCATGCTGCCTGTCTCCCGCTTGAAAAAGCTGAGTATGTTAACGGAACACGCCCCGAAGGCCAAAGGCAGCGTGAAAAAACTCATGGTCAGCGCCGGAACCTATCGAATTTTTGGTTCCATGACACTTATTTCACTGAGAGGGGTCAAAAAAGATCTTATAAACCACCACTGGCTCTTTCAGCCCGGTTCAAGTTGCCTCGTGCACGGCCGAAACCCCGGTAAGAGGAGATAAAACCATGCTGCAACCTATGCTTCCGTTAAGTGTGGTGCCTGTGACATCACAGCTGGATCCGGCCAAACGCATGCCGGACATTCCACCTGTAGCGCCGGTGCAGGAGAGCTCCAGCGAGACCTCCATCGACCTGCGCAATGAAGATACTGAACGCAGCGCGTTGCTGTTGCGTGAAGAGCAACAGCGCCAGCAGCAACAGCAGCAGGCTCATGGCGGCGGAGAAGCCGAGGAATACGTCGGGCTGGTCGTCCCGGGTGATTCGCTGAACGCCGACAACACCGTACCCGTTGTACCGCTCATCGACGACGAGCCGCGCCAGGGGCTTTGGGTGGATATCCAGATCTGATCGCTGCACCGCCCAGGGCTGTACTGGTCACGGGACTGGTCAGGGCCGCTGCGATTGAGCATTATTGGCCCTGATTTCCCGTGTTCGAGAACCGCAAGCCATGAGCGACGATGCACAATTGATCGACCTGGGTGCCGAGCGCGCCAAGCGTATCCACGATCTGCATGACAAGCGCCTCAATGAAGTGCGTAACGCCTTCGAACAGGCGATGCCATTGAGCAGCAAAAAACCGAAGAAAAAGCCCAAAAAACGCTGATCCAGCCGCCACACCCTTGATCTGATCAGTCTGGTTCAGTAACAGCTGATCTGGATCAACTCGCCGTTATGTTCGCTGCCTTAATCTTGTTCCATCGAATGCGTTGTGGGCGGACACGCGCCTGCATGCATTCAATGAGCACGCAAGGCACTTGGGGCGACTTCGGTCGCCCTTTTTTTCTTCTGCATGCCACGCCCTGCATCGAACGCCGGGCGCTATCAGCTCACGGTTTTGGCACCGGCATTGGCCAAGTCGTAGGCTCTGGCGGCTTCGGCGGTCTTGATGTCGCGCTGATAGCTCGGCGTCCAGGCGGTCACCAGTGACTTCTGGGTGAAGCTGACATTGCTGCCGATGTCCTTGAAGTGCGCATCGCCATAGTCATCCAGCACGCCGGAGTTGCTGGCCTTGTTGGAAACATCCACGCCTTTTGCGAAATAGTTGGCCTGCGAGAGGATGGTCGCATCCCCCGTCGCGGTGAAGCCAAGATGGAAGTTGTCGATCGAGTTGTTGTAAACGTCAAAGTCGCCATGCCGCATCAGGCCGGGTGCCCGAACATCCAGGTTGCTGAACACATTGTTGGCGATGGTCATGCGCGGGTAACCCTTGTACTCGGCCTTGGCTTGAGCGGAGTCGTCCGGCTGACCGAGAATCACGCCATATTCGTTGTTCTGGAATTTCGAGTTGGTCAGACTGACGTTGTCTGCCGTCCCGCCGACATAAAGCAGTTTGTCCAGGCCTTTGGCGTTCTGATCCTTGGTGCCTGAATAGGTGTTGTGATCGATCCAGTATTTCTGACCGCTGCTGATGAACATCTGCATGTCACCGTTTTCGCGATAACGGCTGTCGTGGTCGAAGTTCAGATTCTGGAAGATGTCATTGCTGGCGGTCTTGCCGCTGGCCAGGTAGATGTTGTGCAGGCTGTTGCCCTTGTCGGTACCCAGCAGGGTCTTGTTGGCGCCAAAGTTGATGGTCACCTTGCTGTCGGCAGACAGGTTGGCCCCCAGTTTGACGGTACGGGCTTTGTCGTCCTCCATGTACTTCTTGAGGTCCGCTACGGTATTGACCGTGACGACTTCGCCACCATTACCGCCGGTGGTATTCGCCTGTTTGGCGAAGCCGACCATTCCGGACATGTCGGCCCCAGGACCGTTGCCCGCTCGGTGCGCGGGTTGCGCCACTTTTTCTGTGGTCTCAGATCTGTCTGTGGCGGTTGGCAACGTTTTGGCGGGCGCAGGCTGATTGGCGGCTGGCGTATTGCCTTGGGCTGACGCCGAAGTGCGCGTCGTATCAGACGGCGCTGCTGTGGCGTTCTTTTGCAGCGAGACCGGTTTGTCGGTCGGATAATCGTTTTTCACCACGAACGGCTTTTCTGTGTTGCCGGACGATGACGGCGACCCTGACGAGGGGGCTGATGAAGACTGAAGGGAGGTCGGCGCCTGTTCCCGTTCAGACGGTGCAGGTGCCGGTGTCGAGCCGTCCTGCTGATGCCCTTGTGATCTGGAAAACAGATCCTTGAGGATGGTGCGAATGGCTTCCACCAGCTTGTTCAGCAACAACTCGACGGGGTTTTCAGTTGCACCCGAGGCTGCGTTTGTAGCGGGCGTTTGCGCCCTGGAGCCAAGGCCATTGAACGACGACTGCAACCCTGTTGCCTGCTGCGGCGGGGCGAAGTCGACCAGTTTGCTGCCATTGCCGGACGTTACCTGAGGTGGCGGACTGTTATCGGCTTGCGGGTTTATGCCCTGGGTTGGTTGCCCGGAGACGGGATAATAATTTCGGGTGATCATATTCATGGGTGATTGCCCCGCCTGCAGGAATGAACGATTCGTGATCCGGATAAGGTAGCGCTGGTTTCCTGAGTGGAAAGCGCAGCCAAAACAGTTCCGAGGGCATCATGAATTTGTGTTCAGGTCAGCAGTGGAGCCCGGGCGCGGCCGCAGGTGCGCGCGCCGGTTCCGGGGATCAGCCGAAAGTGATCTCGGGCAATACGGTCAGGTCGACGGTCTGCTGCTTGCGCGGGGCGAGAATCTCGGCTTCGCCGTCTACAACCAACTCATCGTTCTGATTGAAAACACGGGTGGCGATGCGCACGCGGAATTTCGGCAGTTTTTCCAGGATTTCCAAGCGCACAGTCAAGGTATCGCCCAGTTTCACCGGCTTCTGGAAGGTCATCTGCTGACCGATATAGATGGTGCCGGGGCCAGGCAACTCGCATGCAACCGCCGCACTGATGAGTGCGCCGCTGAACATGCCGTGGGCAATACGCTCCTTGAACATGGTCTTGGAGGCGTATTCGGCGTCCAGGTGGACCGGGTTGTGGTCTCCGGACATGGCGGCGAACAGTTGAATGTCACGCTCTTCCACTGTCTTGCTGTAGCTGGCGGTCTGACCGACTTCAAGAGCTTCGTAAGGCGTGTTGGTGACTTGAGTCATGTGGCTGTCCTGACAATAAAAATGAATTGAAGCGTGCCGGTTCGTGCAATCCGACCTGGCCTTGATTTGTAACACTTGATGACCTGTCGCCGCCAATGCGCAGACAAGATCATTCAGACGCTTGCTGGCGCTTCCCGGATCACATTCAAGGCAAATAATAAGCAAACGCCATGTGAATAAGGCTACTGAGCGATCGGGCAAGTATCTTTACCAGCCCGATTGCCGTGAGCAGTGTATCGCCGACGACAGATTTCAGTCTGAACAGAGACAAGATTCATGCTGCTGATGAGGCCCGGACGATCATTTGCCTGAGACACTTTAACTGCTAACGTCCGCCCAGACCCATGCAGGGAAAAAGGATAAAAATAATGCAAGCTGACTTCTGGGATGACAAGCGTCCGGCGGGTGTCGACGCCGAGGTGGATCTGCAAACCTACCAATCGGTCGTCGAGGTGTTCGAGCGCTGCTGCAGGAAATTCGCCGACCGACCTGCGTTCAGCAACATGGGCGTGACGCTGACCTACGCGGAACTCGAGCGTCACTCCGCCGCCTTCGCCGCGTATCTACAGCAGCATACGCAACTGGTGCCGGGTGATCGCATTGCCGTACAGATGCCCAATATTCTGCAATATCCGATCGCCGTATTCGGTGCGATGCGCGCCGGTCTGACGGTGGTCAACACCAACCCGTTGTACACCGCACGCGAGATGCGCCATCAATTCAAGGACTCTGGTGCCAGAGCGCTGGTTTACCTCAACCTGTTCGGCAAGCTGGTGCAGGAAGTGCTGCCGGACACGGCCATCGAATACCTGATCGAAGTAAAAATGGGCGACATGCAGTCGGCGGCCAAGGGCTGGCTGGTCAATACCATTGTCGACAAGGTCAAGAAGATGGTCCCCGAATTCCATCTGCCTCAGGCCGTCGGCTTCAAGCGCGCGCTGCGCCTGGGGCGCGAGAGCCGCATGCAGGTCGTATCGCGAGGTCTGCAGGATGTTGCCGTTCTGCAATACACCGGTGGCACCACGGGGCTGGCCAAAGGCGCGATGCTCACCCATGGCAATCTGGTCGCCAACATGCAGCAAGTCTATGCCTGCATGCGCCAGCAAGGACCGCAAGGCGGATCGCTGTTTGAAGAGGGCAAGGAGGTGATGATTGCGCCGTTGCCGCTCTATCACATCTATGCGTTCACGGCGAACTGCATGTGCATGATGATCAGCGGCAATCACAACATCCTGATCACCAACCCTCGCGATATCGGCGGCTTCATCAAGGAGCTGGGCAAGTGGCGCTTCACCGCCATGATCGGCCTCAACACGCTGTTCGTGGCGCTCATGAACCACCCGGAATTCAAGAATCTGGATTTCTCGGCGCTGAAAAGCACCAACTCCGGTGGCACTGCACTGGTCAAGGCCACGGCCGAGCGCTGGGCGCAGATCACCGGCTGCACGATCGTCGAAGGTTACGGCCTGACCGAGACGTCGCCTGTCGCCAGCGCCAATCCCTATGGCGCCCTGGCACGCCTGGGAACCGTGGGCATTCCCGTGCCCGGCACCGCGATGAAAGTCATTGATGACGATGGCATCGAGTTGCCTTTCGGCGAGCGTGGCGAGCTGTGTATCAAGGGGCCGCAGGTCATGAAAGGCTACTGGAACCAGCCTGATGCCACGGCCGAATGCCTGGACGCCGAAGGCTGGTTCAAGACCGGTGACATTGCCGTGATTGGCGCTGACGGGTTCGTCAGTATCGTCGACCGCAAGAAAGACTTGATCATCGTGTCCGGTTTCAACGTCTACCCCAACGAAATCGAAGACGTGGTCATGGCCCATCCGAAAGTCGCCAACTGCGCCTGTATCGGCGTGCCGGACGAGCGCTCGGGGGAGGCCGTGAAGCTGTTCGTGGTGGCGCGAGACCCGCAGCTGAGCATTGAAGAGCTCAAGGCCTTCTGCAAAGAGAATTTCACCGGCTACAAGGTGCCCAGACAGATCGTTCTGCGTGATTCATTGCCGATGACTCCGGTGGGCAAGATTCTGCGACGCGAGCTTCGGGACATCGCCTGACCCTTTAATCGTCTCCATGTGTGTACCTGGCCCCGTTTGCAGAACGCTGTAAACGGGGTCGGTTTTTTTCGGAAACAGGCGATTATATTGATTGACCGCTCTGTTCCGGTACTTTCGACGTGATGATGAAAATTTATTAAATGAATTTAAAGTGACTGCTTGTTAGTTTCTGGTCGTATTCGTGACTGTGTGGCCTGCTTCTGCCTCTAGTCGGCCTTTGGCAAAGCTGCTACTCTCGGCGCGCTTTTTGATCAGTCATAAAGCGAAAAAGCGTCTACTGCATAATTCCAAGCACAAGAAAATCATCGCTTCAGGCGATGTGAAGAATTCGCTATCGCTACGGAGCCGACTGAATGATTGATAACTTCTGGAAGGACAAGTACCCGTCCGGTATCCCTGCCGATATCAACCCCGACGAGTACCCTAACGTCCAGGCGGTCCTGAAGCAGTCCTGCCAGCGCTTCGCCGACAAGCCGGCGTTCAGCAACCTGGGCAAGACCATCACCTACGGCGAGCTTTATGAGCTGTCCGGCGCGTTTGCCGCCTGGATTCAGCAACATACCGACCTGCAGCCGGGTGACCGTATCGCCGTGCAGCTACCCAACGTATTGCAGTACCCGATTGCCGTCTTTGGTGCGATTCGCGCCGGGCTGATCGTGGTCAACACCAACCCGCTGTACACCGCGCGGGAAATGGAACACCAGTTCAACGACTCCGGTGCCAAGGCGCTGGTGTGTCTGGCAAACATGGCCCACCTGGCCGAGAAGGTCGTACCCAAGACGCAGATCAGGCAGGTGATTGTCACCGAAGTGGCCGACATGCTGTCGCCGTTCAAGCGCTTGCTGATCAATAGCGTCATCAAGTACGTGAAGAAGATGGTCCCGGCCTATCACTTGCCCAAGGCCATCAAATTCAACGATGTGCTTGGCAAGGGCCGTGGTCAGCCAGTGACCGACGTGTCGCCCGGCAGCGCCGATGTTGCCGTGCTGCAGTACACCGGCGGCACCACCGGGGTGGCCAAGGGGGCAATGCTGACGCACCGCAACCTGATCGCCAACATGCTGCAATGCCGCGCGCTGATGGCGTCAAATCTGGGCGAAGGCTGTGAAATCATCATCACGCCGCTGCCGCTGTATCACATCTATGCCTTCACCTTTCATTGCATGGCGATGATGCTGCTTGGCAATCACAACATCCTGATCAGCAACCCGCGTGACCTGCCGGCCATGGTCAAGGAGCTTTCGAAATGGAAGTTCAGCGGCTTTGTCGGCCTTAACACGCTGTTCGTGGCCCTGTGCAATAACGAAGGCTTCCGCAACCTCGATTTCTCGGCGTTGAAAGTCACCTTGTCCGGTGGCATGGCCCTGCAGCAGGCCGCCGCCGAGCGCTGGAAGCAGGTGACGGGCTGCCAGGTCTGCGAAGGCTATGGCATGACCGAGACCAGCCCGGTGGCCACGGTCAATCCCGCTCAGGACGTGCAGATGGGCAGCATCGGCATTCCCGTACCGTCGACCCTGTGCAAGGTCATCGACGATGCGGGCAACGAGCTGGCGTTCGGTGAAACCGGCGAGCTGTGCATCAAGGGGCCGCAGGTCATGAAGGGCTACTGGCAGCGCCAGGAAGCGACCGATGAAATGATCGACAGCGAAGGCTGGCTGAAGACCGGCGACATCGCGATCATTCAGCCTGATGGCTACATCCGGATTGTCGATCGCAAGAAAGACATGATCCTGATCTCCGGTTTCAACGTGTACCCCAACGAACTGGAAGACGTACTGGCGACACTTCCCGGCGTGCTTCAATGCGCGGCCATCGGCGTACCGGACGAAAAATCGGGCGAAACCATCAAGGTTTTCGTGGTGGCCAAACCGGGCGTGACCCTGACCAAGGATAAGGTCATGGAACACATGCGCGCCAACCTGACCGGCTACAAAGTGCCACGCAGCGTCGAATTCCGCGACGTGCTGCCAACCACCAACGTCGGCAAGATCCTGCGTCGCGAGCTGCGTGACGAGGAATTGAAGAAGCTGGGTGTGAAGAAGTAGGGTGGAGCGTCCAGAACGGCATGCGACGCGGAGCGCCGCACGATAGTTGCGATTATCGTTCCTACGCTCCAGCGTGGGAATGCAGTTCTCGACGCTCTGCGTCGCAAGAGTACGCGCAGCGTCCGGAACGGCGTGCGACGCGGAGCGCCGCACGATAGTTGCGATTATCGTTCCCTACGCTCCAGCGTGGGAATGCAGTTCTCGACGCTCTGCGTCGCAAGAGGACGCAGAGCGTCCGGAACGGCATGCGACGCGGAGCGCCGCACGATAGTTGAGATTATCGTTCCGCACGCTCCAGCGTGGGAATGCAGTTCTCGACGCTCTGCGTCGCAAGAGGACGCGCAGCGTCCGGAACGGCATGCGACGCGGAGCGCCGCACGATAGTTGCGATTATCGTTCCCTACGCTCCAGCGTGGGAATGCAGGTCTCGACGCTCTGCGTCGCAAAAAGGGCGCGAAGAGTCAGGAATGGAGTACCTCATACTTTATTGTGATTGAGCACTGCTGCCTCAAACCATGACCGCAATGGATAGCCTGACACTCAGGCCATTCGTCACGACCCGCCACAATCTGCGACAATCCGCACCTGCCATTTGAAAAAAGACCCTGCGCGCCTGATGACCGACGAATCGCCCTCTATCGACCAACTTCTGAAAAACCTCGACCAAGCGATGATCAGCGAACGTCATCGTCTGCGCCGTCAGTTGCACGACCTGCGCAAAAAGCCCGACGAGGCGAAGCTGGCGCAGTGGGTTGCGCGGGTGCAGGCGTCCTGTGCGCAGGTCACGGCGCGGCGTGAAAGTGTGCCGGCGATTCGTTATGACGATAACCTGCCCATCGCGGCCAAGCGTGACGAGATCAAGGAGGCGCTGCTCAAGCACCAGGTGCTGATCATTGCCGGCGAGACTGGCTCCGGGAAGACCACCCAGTTGCCGAAGATCTGCCTGGAAATCGGTCGCGGTCAGCACGGTCTGATCGGTCATACCCAGCCGCGCCGTATCGCCGCTCGCAGCGTGGCCAGCCGGGTTGCCGAGGAGATCGGCACACCGTTGGGCGCACTGGTCGGCTATCAGGTGCGTTTCGAGGATCAGAGCGACAGCAATACCCTGATCAAGCTGATGACCGACGGTATTCTGCTGGCCGAAACCCAGCATGATCGCTTTCTTGAGCGCTACGACACGATCATCGTCGACGAAGCCCACGAACGCAGCCTGAACATCGATTTCCTGCTGGGTTACCTGAAAACCCTGCTGCCGCGTCGTCCGGACTTGAAAGTCATCATCACCTCCGCGACCATCGACCTGCAGCGCTTTTCCGAGCATTTCAACGATGCGCCGGTGATCGAAGTGTCCGGGCGTACCTTCCCCGTGGACGTCTGGTATCGCCCGCTGACCAGCGAGCAGGACGAAGACGGCAACAGCGTTGAAGAGGACCTGACCGTCGATCAGGCGATTCTGGCCACGCTGGACGAACTGGCGGCCTTCGAGCGCAGCGAGCGCAAGAGCCCAGGCGATGTGCTGGTGTTCCTGCCCGGCGAGCGCGAGATCCGCGATGCCGCCGAAGTGCTGCGCAAGGCGCAGCTCAGGCATACCGAGATCCTGCCGCTTTACGCGCGCCTCTCGCCGGCCGAGCAGCAGCGTATCTTTCAGTCGCACCCCGGTCGTCGCGTCGTACTGGCCACCAACGTCGCTGAAACCTCGCTGACCGTGCCAGGCATCCGTTATGTGATCGACACCGGTACGGCGCGCATCAGTCGCTACAGCTATCGCGCCAAGGTCCAGCGCCTGCCGATCGAGGCGGTGTCGCAGGCCAGCGCCAACCAGCGCAAAGGCCGTTGTGGACGGGTCGAACCCGGCCTGTGCGTGCGTCTGTACAGCGAAGAGGATTTCAACGGTCGGCCGGAATTCACCGACCCCGAGATCCTGCGCACCAACCTGGCTGCGGTCATCCTGCAGATGCTGCACCTGCGCCTGGGCGAGATCACCGACTTCCCGTTCATCGAACCGCCGGACGGCAAGGCGATCAGCGACGGTTTCAACCTGTTGCAGGAGCTCTCGGCGGTCAACCGTGAGAATCAGCTGACCCCGCTGGGCCGTCAACTGGCGCGTCTGCCGGTGGACCCGCGTATGGGCCGCATGCTGCTGGAAGCAGCGAAGCAGGGCAGCCTGCAGGAAGTGCTGATCGTCGCCAGCGCCATGTCGGTACAGGACGTGCGCGAGCGCCCGCCCGAGCGTCAGCAGGCCGCGGATCAGGCCCACGCGCAATGGAAGGACGCCGACTCGGACTTCGCCGGGATGGTCAATCTATGGCGCGGCTTCGAAGAGCAGCGCCAGACCCTGACCGCCAGCCCGCTGCGTAACTGGTGCCGGCGCAATTTCCTGAATTACCTGCGCCTGCGGGAATGGCGCGATTCCCATCGGCAATTGAGTCTGATCTGTCGCGACCTGCAACTGACGGTCAACAAGGAGCCGGCCGATTACCCGAAATTCCACAAGGCCATTCTTTCCGGTCTGCTGAGTCAGATCGGGCAAAAGACCGACGAGGGCGATTACCTCGGCGCACGGCAGCGGCGCTTCTGGATTCATCCGTCCTCCGGATTGGGCAAGAAGCGTCCACAGTGGCTGATGACCGCCGAACTGGTGGAAACCACCAAGCTGTACGCGCGCATGGTCGCCAAGATCGACTCGGACTGGATCGAGCCGCTGGCCGGCCACCTGATCAAGAAAAATCATTTCGAGCCGCATTGGGAGAAGAAGCGCGGGCAGGTTGTGGCGTTCGAACAGATCACGCTGTTCGGCCTGATCGTGGTGGGCCGTCGCCCTGTGCATTTCGGCCCCATCGACCCGGTGGTTTCGCGCGAGCTGTTCATTCGTGAAGGCCTGGTGCGTGGCGATATCCTGTCGCGGGCCAAGTGCCTGAGCGCCAATACCCGCTTGCTGGAGCAGCTCGACGAGCTGGAAGCCAAGGCTCGACGCCGCGATATTCTGGCTGACGAAGACACCTTGTACAGCTTCTATGAAGCACGCATCCCGGCCGAGATTCATCAGACGGCCACCTTCGACAGCTGGTACAAGACCGAAAGCCAGAAGAATCCGCAGCTGCTGATCATGCGCGAAGAGGACGTGCTGGCTCGCGAGGCCAGCGAAGTCACCGCCGCGCAATACCCGGATACCTTGCGTCTGGGCGACCTGAGCCTGTCGCTGAGCTACCACTTCGAACCCAACCACCCGCGTGACGGCGTGACCTTGCGCGTTCCCGCGCCATTGTTGCTGTCGCTGCCTGCCGAGCGTCTTGAATGGCTGGTGCCGGGGTTGCTCGAGACCAAATGCATCGCGCTGGTCCGCAACCTGCCCAAGGCGGTACGCAAGAATTTCGTGCCGGTCCCGGATTTCATCAAGGCGGCGTTGCAGCGCATTACTTTCGGCGAGGGCTCGTTGCCTCAGGCGCTGGGTCGTGAACTGCTGCGCATGACCGGCGTACGGGTCAGCGACGAAGCCTGGGCCGAGGCGGCACAGCAGCTTGAAGGCCACCTGAAGATGAACCTGGAAATCGTCGATGGCAGCGGCAAGTTTCTTGGTGAGGGACGTGATCTGGCCGAGCTGACGGCGCGCTTTGCCGAGGCGAGCCAGGCCGCGCTGGCCGTGCCGCAAACCGCAAAAAGCCAGCAGCCGGTGCAGGCCAAGGCCTTCGCAGCGGTGGCGCAGAAAACCCAGCAGAACATCGCCGGGCTGTCGATGACGGTCTATCCGGCGCTGGTCGAAGAGGGCGGCGCGGTCAAGGAAGGCCGGTTCTCGACTCAGGCCGAGGCCGAATACCAGCATCGCCGCGCCTTGCAGCGTTTACTGTTGCAGCAGTTGGCCGAACCCGCCAAGTTTCTACGCAACAAATTGCCGGGGCAGACCGAACTGGCCTTGCTGCATCGCGAACTGGGGCGCATCGATGCGTTGATCGAAGACATCCTGCTGGCCAGCCTCGACAGTTGCGTGCTGGAAGGTGAAGCCGAGTTACCGCGCGACGGTGCCGGCCTGCTGTCACTGGCTGAGCGCAAGCGCGCCGACTGGACCGAGCATGCCGAGCGGCTCGCGAAGCTGACGCTGGAAATCCTCAAGCTGTGGCACGGTCTGCAAAAGCGCTTCAAAGGCAAGATCGACCTGTCCCAAGCGGTGGCGCTAAACGATATCAAGGCGCAACTGAGCAAGCTGGTGTACCCCGGATTCGTCCGCGAGACCCCGGCGGTATGGCTCAAGGAGCTGCCGCGTTACCTGAAGGCCATCGAGATGCGCCTGGAAAAACTCCCGGCTCAGGTGCAGAAGGACAGGGTATGGAGCATCGAGCTGGCAGGTCTGTGGACGCAATATCAGACACGCGCCGACAAGCATGCTCAAGAGGGCAAGCGCGACCCGGAGCTGGCGCTGTACCGCTGGTGGATGGAGGAATACCGCGTCTCGCTGTTCGCCCAGCAACTGGGCACCAAAATGCCGGTGTCGGACAAACGGTTGAGCAAGCAGTGGAGTCAGGTGGAGAGCTGATCCACTGCTTCCTGTCACCCAGTAAAAGGCGTCTATCGTGCCTATATTCATTGGCCCGATAGCGCCAAAACCGGGCTCTGTGGCACACTCCGCGCCTGTCTTCACCGTGTCATGAAATGCTGCTCCCTGTTACGGGCAGCTTTTACAGTCGCACTGGTACGTTGGTCCCAAAAACAGTGGGCCTTCAATTGCCGTGCCTGAGCAGGTCATTACCTGCAACTCAATAAGAGAGGAACGACCGTGCACAACGTCGTCATCAGCGGCACAGGCCTGTTTACCCCGGCCAACAGCATCTCCAACGAAGAGCTGGTGCAGTCTTTCAATGCCTATGTTGCACAGTTCAACAATGATAACGCCGCCGCTATCGAACGTGGCGACGTGCAGGCGCTGAGTGAATCCAGCGCCGCTTTCATCGAAAAGGCTTCGGGTATCAAAAGCCGCTTCGTCATGGACAAGGAGGGCATTCTCGATCCGCAGCGCATGAAGCCCAACCTGCCGGAGCGCAGCAATGACGAATGGTCGATCCTCTGTGAGATGGGTGTAGCTGCCGCCAGACAGGCGCTGCAACGCGCGGGCAAAACCGCTGCCGATATCGACGGTGTAATCGTTGCCTGCTCCAACCTGCAGCGGGCATACCCGGCGATCTCCATCGAGATTCAACAAGCGCTGGGTGTCGCCGGTTACGGCTTCGACATGAATGTGGCCTGTTCCTCGGCCACCTTTGGCATTCAGGCAGCCTGCAACAGTGTGCAACTCGGTCAGGCCCGCGCCTTGCTGGTGATCAGCCCGGAAATCTGCACCGCACACCTTAATTTCCGTGACCGTGATAGCCACTTCATCTTTGGTGACGGCGCTACTGCCGTGGTGGTCGAGCGCGCCGACCTGGCAACCTCGCCTTACCAGTTCGATATCGTCAGCACCCGCCTGCTGACCCAGTTCTCCAACAACATCCGCAACAATTTCGGTTTCCTCAACCGTACCTCGGACGAGGGGCAGAATGCGCCGGACAAGCTGTTCGTGCAGGAAGGCCGCAAGGTGTTCCGCGAGGTGTGCCCGATGGTCGCCGAGCTGGTCGCTGCGCATTTGCAGGATAACGGCATCAACATCACTGACGTCAAACGCTTCTGGCTGCATCAGGCCAACCTGAGCATGAACCATCTGATCGTCAAGAAGCTGCTGGGCCGCGACGCTACGGTCGAAGAGGCGCCGGTGATTCTCGACACCTACGGCAATACCAGCTCGGCGGGTTCGGTGATTGCGTTTCACACCTATCAGGATGACTTGCCGCAAGGCGCGCTGGCGGTACTCAGCTCGTTTGGCGCCGGTTATTCGATCGGCAGCGTGATTCTGCGCAAGCGCTGATCGCGTTCGACGGGTAGCGCTCCGGAGGCGGGCGCTACCTGTCATATCCCGTTATGTCATGTGCAGGCCCTTGGGTCTTTATCGTATTGGCTATTCACAAAGCCATTAGCGGTATCGACCATGTTCACCCTCCGTTACAACCCCTTTGAAACCATAGAAGCGTCCATTGCGCACGCCTCTGTAACGCCTCGAGCGCAGGACGCGGCGCCGTTCGAAGCGGAGCACGCCAACACCGAATTCATCAGGCTCAACTTGCCAGACTGGTATGTGGGTGCGTCCACGGCACTGCGCCAGGCACTGCACGCCAGCCAGCAAAGTGCACGGCGTTACGCGCAGGCGCTGGAGCCGGTGCGCAACCGCCTGTTATCGCCACAGCAATTTGCAGCGCCCTTGCTGTCGAAAGCGTTTGTCGAACGTTTCCAGCTCGACCTGGACGTTGAAGCCTTTCAACTGATGACCTGGCGCTACGACAGCGCCTGGAACCCCGCCCCGCTCGAGCAGACCTTGCTCCAGGCGGCCTTGCAGAACTTCGCTCCGAGCAACAGAAGCCGCTTCAATCCCTACTCGGCAATCCTGCGGACAGGTGGCCTGCGCTACTGGCTGATCGACAGCGCCCAGCGCCGCTACAAGGTGGAATACCGGGACCGTCAGGCGATCGATCTTGAGCAGTTCGCTGATTTTTGCCATGAGCTGGATCTGGGCCGTCAGTATCAGACTCACCTGGACAGCGTGTTCAAGCCGCCAGGCCCGGCTGCGCGAGCGGTTGCCAGCGCGTTCATGGACAGCGAGCGTGCCGCCGTCGAGGTGCTTGCGCATATTGCCGTGATGAAAGGCGATATCACTGAAGCGGCGTACCAGACCCTGCTGGATATGGTGAAGTCCGTTGACCAGCCCCGCTGGGATGGCAAGGGCGTGCGCTATTGCCAGCTGCACGTGCTCGACACCTACACGTTTTCAGGCTCGCTGTTACAGGGTGCCTTGCTGATACAGCAGGATGGCGCCAGGCCCGATGACAGTCCTTGTCTGGTCTACCTGCCTTCCGAGCCCTCGCATCCGATCAAGCAGTTCGAGTCATTGCGGGCCTTCAACGCCTGGCTGGTGACGGCGTTGGGCAGCGAACACTATCGACGCTACTTCAGCCGTTTCGTCAGCCTTGGCCAGGCTCCGGCATTTTTTACCAAACTGGATGCACGGCTGTATCCCGCCGGGGACCGCAAGCTGGACCCCGACGCCGACCTGGTCGTGCAGGCACAGCCGTTTTCGAAACCGCCATTCGAACGGCTGTACGACCATTTGCTGGCCAAAACCTATGACGACTCAAAGGCTATCGCGGTGCCTTCCGCGCAGGTGGACCAGCAGGCTCATGATTCACTGATCGAAAGCCTTGAAAACAATGGCATGAACCTGCTCAACGTGGCCGGGTTCTTTGTGCCGGTGCTGGGTGAAATCATGTCAGTGGTCGCCCTCTATCAGCTCGCCAGCGAAGCGTTCGTGGCTTACGAGGACTGGCAGCACGATGAAGTCGAAGACGCCATGCAACATGTCTACAACATCGGCGAAAACGTTGCACAGATGTTGCTGGTAGGCGGCGTGGTGGGCGCGGTGAACGGGTTGCAACCCTCGATGTTCATCGAAAGCCTGGTGCAACGACGTGTCGACGGAGCCGTACGTCTCGGCAAGCCGAGCATCGACGCCTATGCGCATACGGTTTCGTTGCCCGACAACCTGAGCAGCAACGCCCTTGGACTTTATGAGCACGATGGCAGGACCTGGCTGCCACTCGACGGCAAGCTGTATCGCGTCGAGTCCGATGCCTCCGGCGCCAACTGGCGCATCAGGCATCCGCTGAATGAGCGTTCTTACGCGCCGAAGCTCAAGCACAATGGGGCCGGTGCCTGGCGCCATGAATGGGAAAACCCTATGGGGTGGGACGAGGTAACGGCTTTCAGACGCCTCAACCCGACCTGTCATGCTCTCCCGGAAGAGGACATTCAGAAAGTCCTGCGCATTACCGGCACCCACGAGGCGTTGCTGCGCCAGGTACATGTCGAGAACCTCCAGCCTCCGGCCTTGCTGAAGGACGCCATTCAGCGCGTTGAAACAGAACGGCAACTGCACGTCTGCATCGGCGCTCTTCAGGCCGCCGATGTGTCTGAGGTCCATGTTTCTCATCTTGAGCCATGGCTGAAACTGCTGGTGTCGTCACCGCGCTGGCATGAGCCCCGCGGCCTGTTGCTCATCGACGCCCAAGGGGCGCTGCTGGAATCCTGGAACGTGGGATCGCAGATGACGCTGTCGTCCCATGTCACAGGGCCGACCGGGCACCTCAGTCAAGTGCTCGGCCAGTTGCTGGAAGGTCTGCCCGCCGATGAAGTCACTCGTTTGACCGGGAGCGACAGTGCCGACAAGGCCGTTCAACTGCGCGGCTTCAAACGCTATCTGGCCGATTGCGCCCAGACGCACGTGGGGCGCCTGCTGAATGACGTGCAGGCGCTCAAAGGTCGCAGCGACGATCCGCATGTTCAACTGATACAGCGCGACTTTGGCAGCTTGCCGAGCAGCGTGGCGCTCGAACTCATCGGCATGGCCAGCGACGCGGACAAAGCGCGGATGACCACGGAAGAACGTATTCCTCTGACACTTGCCGAGCATGCCCGCGAGTATCAGCAGCAACTGCGGATAAACCGCGCCAACGAAGGCTTCTATCGGGCAGTAACCGACAATCTGGACACCCAGGCGGCGGGGATGGGTATGCTGCAGTACGTGCCAGGCTGGCGAGGTGATGTTTCCATCGATCTGCTGAAAGATTCGCTGGAGGGCGACGAAATCGCCAGTCTCGACAGCGATCAGGCCTCAGTGCACCGGCTGCTGGTCAGCACCGAAGCGGGCGTTCAGTGCTTCGATCCTTCAGGTGAGCCGCTCGGTGAAGTCGATCAGCAATTTTTCAAGGCGTTGCTGCTGGCGCTTCCCGAACAGATACGCCTCGACATTCAGCTGCCTGCTGGCGCGGATGAGCAGCAACTGCGCAGTCTGTTGCGCAATACGGCAGTCGAACGGCGTGAGCGCATGGCTGCCATTTTGCAATTGCAGCCGATCAAGCCGGGTATCAAGTGGCCGCAACGCTTGCCTCATGGCCGTATTGGCTACCCCCTGAGTGGACGCTTGCGGGGTTTCTTTCGTCGCTTGGGCATTGGCGCGTCCAGGCACTCGCCGGAGCTTGCGGTAAGAAGTCTGTACCCGGGTTTTTCCGATGCAGAAGTGTCCGACTTCCTGAGCACGCTGCGCGCCGAACACACCGGACCGGCGAGGGAGTTGTCGACTTTCGTCCGGCAAAGACTGAGCAGCCTCGCCGATGAATTGCGAACGCTTCAAGTTACCCTGGACAACTGGGTCGCGGAAACGCCCTTTTCTTCGTTACGCAGGCCGAGGGAGGTCGCCGCGACGCGCATTCGCGACTGCTGGAAACGCTTGAGCTTTCAGTGCCGAAACTTTCAGGGTGACTTTTTAGGGTATGCGCTCGATCTGGATAACTTGCGTATCGGAGAACTCCCGGATATCACGGCTAACTTCGACCATGTGGCGGTGCTGAAAGCCCGCGCCATGCAGCTTACCGATCCACAAGCGAACGCATTACTGAAAAACTTCAACAGACTGCGTTCGCTGAGCCTGGACTTCAATGATCTGCGATCCTTGCCGACCTCGATAGGGCAAATGCCTCAGCTTGCAGAGCTGTCCATCAGCCACAACCCGCTGATCTGGACAGAGTCCGCCAACGTGGCGTTGCAGAACCTGAACCGGTTGGAGATTCTGGACCTCAACTTTTGCTCGCTCGGCGAGGACGTCCCCATCCACGCATTGAACTCATTGCGCCTACTGTTTTTGCGTGGCACGGGCATTCAGACATTGCCGGCATGGAACTGGGTGCGGTCCGAGCTGATTCGGATTGATGTGCGTGACAATCGCATCTCGGAAATATCCATCGATGAACTCGATAACATCGAGTGCTCCCTCAGTTCCTCGCGCCTGCACCTGCATCTGAGCGGCAATCCGTTGAATTCACCCACGCTGGAACGCATCAGGCTGTTTCGGGAGGGCAGGCTGCGCCCGCGGTGGGGTGTCAGCCAGAGTCGCAATCCGGTCGAGGCCGGACCTGGCAGTGCGCCGTGGCTTGCAGGTCTGAATCGTGAGCAGGTGAATACCCGCATAAGGCTGTGGCAAGACCTGCGCGCCTGTGCCGGATCCACGGATTTTTTTCAGATGCTGAGCGATCTGACGCAATCGGCCGACTTCTCAAGTAACCGCGATGAGCTGATTGCGCGAGTCTGGTCGATGATCGAATCGGCGTCGGTCAACGCCGAGCTGCGTGCCCAGCTCTTCGATGTTGCCGCGCACCCGCAGACGTGTGGTGATGGACTGGCAATGGTGTTTGGCGATATGGAAGTGCGCGTCCAGATCTTCTCGATCATGTCATCCACGACGGCGGCCGCGCAGCCACGCAAGCTGTTCAGGATGACCCGCAGTCTGGACCGTCTGGACCAGGTGGAGAAAATTGCCCTGCGCGATATAGCGTTTCGTCAGGCGAGCGGCGAAACGGTCGATGAGGCCGAAGTACGCCTGGCCTACCGCGTCGGTCTGCAGGCGCGGCTTGAGCTGCCGGGCCAGCCGCGAAACATGTGGTTCCGCGCTATTGCCAAGGTGAGCGAAGCGGATTTGCAGGCCGCTTACAACGAAATCATCGATCGCGAAGCCACCCCTGAGTTTTTCCAGTCGATGATTGCCCGGGAATTCTGGATGAGTTATCTGGAAATTCGTTACGCCCCCGAGTTCGAGCCGGTCAAGCAGCCTTTCAATCAGCGCCTGGTGGCCCTGGATGAGTTGCCGCCTGATCAGCGATCCGATCAGCAGTACCTCGAGCAGATTGGCCTGATCTCTCGTCAGCGTGAGCAGGCGCTCAACGAATTCGCGATCACTCTTTCCAGGCAGATTGCCCAGGCGGTGAACATGACGGCTCAATAAGGGATATTCTTCACCCTGTCTGCCTATCGGGGAACCTGCATGCCTGTTCACGTAATCGACAGCCTCGGCACCGTCGCGCCTGCCCAGTGGGATGCGCTGGTGCCTGGCAATCAGCCATTCCTGCGGCATGCGTTTCTCAGCTCGCTGGAGGACAGCGGCAGCCTCGGGCCACGATCGGGCTGGCGTGCCGAGCACGTGCTGCACTACGAAAACGATCAGTTGGTGGCGGCGTTGCCGGCTTACCGAAAGTGGCATTCGTATGGCGAGTACGTGTTCGATCACGCCTGGGCAGACGCCTGCCGTCGCGCCGGCATCGCCTATTACCCCAAGCTGCTGATCGCCGTGCCTTTCAGCCCGGTCGGCGGTTCGCGGATTTTGTCGGCGACGCCTCAGGGCGGTATCGAGTTGCTCAGCGAGCTGCCTGCCTATCTGCAGAGTGAAGGGTTGTCGAGCGCCCACGTAAACTTCACCGATCCGGCGGCCGATGCCTTGCTTGAAACGCAACCGGGCTGGCTGGAACGCTTTGGCTGCCAGTTTCACTGGCATAACCGCGGCTACCGGGACTTTCAGGACTTCCTTGATGCATTGAGTTCGCGCAAGCGCAAACAGATGCGCAAGGAACGTGGGCAGGTGGCCGGGCAGGGCATCGAGTTTGAATGGCTCGAAGGCGCGCAGATGAGTGAAGTGCTGTGGGACTTCGTCTATGCGTGCTACTCCAATACCTACGAGGTGCGCGGGCAGGCGCCTTACCTGACGCGTGAGTTCTTCAGCCTGCTGGCTGAGCGCATGCCTGAATCGATCCGTGTGGTCATCGCGCTGCAGGGCTCACGGCCGGTGGCGATGGCCTTCAGCCTGATCGGCGACGACAGTTTCTATGGGCGCTACTGGGGCTGTCTGGCCGAGTTTGACCGGCTGCATTTCGAAACCTGTTTCTATCAGGGTATGGACTACGCCATCGCTCACGGCCTGCAACGCTTCGACGCCGGCGCGCAGGGCGAACACAAACTGATCCGCGGCTTCGAACCGCAGATCACCCGTTCGTGGCACTACCTGATGCACCCAGGCCTGAAAGACGCGGTCAGCGAGTTTCTGGAGCAGGAGCGAGTCGGCGTACTGGCCTATGCCGAGGAAGCGCGCAGCGCACTGCCGTATCGGCAGGTGGAGTAACCGGCCAGAAGACATTCAGCGACTGCACTGGCCCCTTCGCGAGCAAGCTCGCTCCCACAAGTGCGGCGTACACATGACCACAGCAGACGTTCAGCGACTGCACTGGCCCCTTGGCGAGCAAGCTCGCTCCCACAAGTGCGGCGTACATATGACCGACAGGTGGAGTCGCTACACAGCAGACATTCAGCGACTGCACTGGCCTCTTCGCGAGCAAGCTCGCTCCCACAGGTGCGGCGTACACATGATCGACAGGTGGATCCCACAAGTGCTGCGTCGCTGCCGCTGAAGATGTTGTGGCCTCTGAAGATCCTGTGGGAGCGAGCTTGCTCGCGAAGAGGCCAGCAAACTCCCCCTATCAATCCACGCCTACAAACCCACCCGTTTGATGCTGCCACAACCGCGCATACAGCCCGCCATGCGCCAGCAGTTCGCTGTGCGTGCCGGTTTCGGCGATCTGGCCTTTCTCCAGAACCACCAGGCGATCCATGCGTGCAATCGTCGACAGGCGGTGCGCGATGGCGATCACCGTTTTGCCCTGCATCAACGTCTCCAGGCTTTCCTGAATCGCTGCTTCGACTTCCGAGTCGAGTGCCGAAGTGGCTTCGTCCATGATCAGGATCGGTGCGTCCTTGAGCAGCACGCGAGTGATCGCGATACGCTGGCGTTGACCGCCGGACAGCTTGACGCCGCGTTCACCGACATGAGCATCGAAGCCGGTACGACCTTCGGAGTCCGACAGCAGCGGGATAAACTCGTCAGCACGAGCCTTGCGGATCGACTCCCAGAGCTGTTCGTCGGTTGCGTGCGGGTTGCCATACAGCAGGTTCTCGCGAATCGAGCGGTGCAGCAGCGAGGTGTCCTGGGTAATCATGCCGATCTGCGCCCGCAGGCTTTCCTGGGTGATTTCGGAAATATCCTGGCCGTCGATAAGGATCCTCCCGCCTTGCACGTCGTACATGCGCAGCAGCAGGTTCACCAGCGTCGACTTGCCCGCGCCGGAAGGCCCGATCAGACCGATCTTCTCACCCGGTTTGATGTCCAGGTTGAGGTTGTGAATGATCCCGTTGCCATTGCCGTAATGGAAATCGACGCCGTCGAACCTGACGCCGCCGTTTTCGATCTTCAGCGGCAGGGCGCCGGGTTTGTCATTGACCGTGACGGGCTGCGAGATACTTTCCAGGCCGTCCTGCACGGTGCCGATGTTCTCGAAGATGCCGTTGACCACCCACATGATCCAGCCGGACATGTTGACGATGCGGATGACCAGACCGGTGGCCAGTGCAATCGCCCCCACCGAGATCATCGACTGAGTCCACAACCACAGGGCCAGGCCGGTCGTCGTGACGATCAGTATGCCGTTCATGGTGGTGATGGTGGTGTCCATCGACGTGACCACGCGGCCGGCCAGCTGACTTTTTTCGGTGTGATCGCGCATCGCTTCGCGAGCGTACTGCTGCTCGTGGTTGGTGTGGGCGAACAGCTTGAGCGTGGTGATGTTGGTGTAGCCGTCGACGATGCGGCCCATCAGTCGTGAGCGCGCATCGGACGAATCCACCGAGCGCTGCTTGACCCTCGGCACGAAGTACATCAGCGAGAGGATGAACGCCGCGATCCAGGTACCCAGCGGGATCATCAGGCGCCAGTCGGCCTCGGCGAACAGCACCATCGCGCTGATCGCGTAGATCAGCACATGCCACAGCGCATCCACCGACTGTACGGCCGAGTCGCGCAATGAGTTGCCGGTCTGCATGATGCGCTGAGCGATACGCCCGGCGAAGTCGTTCTGGAAGAAGTTGACGCTCTGCTTGAGCACGTAACTGTGGTTCTGCCAGCGAATCAGGTTGGTCATGCCGGGGCTGATCGTCTGGTGTACCAGCAGGTCATGCAGGCCGACGAAAATCGGCCGCAGCAGCAGGGCCACGACGACCATCCAGATCAGCTCGGAACCATGAATGCTGAAGAAGTTCTCCGGCGGCGTGGTTTGCGCCAGATCGATGATGCGGCTCAGGTAACTGAACAGCGACACTTCGATCAGCGCACCGATCAGCCCGACCACCAGCAGCGCGGTAAACGTCGGCCACACCTGACGCAGGTAGTAGAGATAAAACGCGAAGACGGTATTGGGCGGGGCAGCGGTAGGAGCGTCTTTGAAGATATCGATCAGTTTTTCGAAACGACGATAAAGCATTGGCTATCACACCCACGCGACGTGGGTTCTCCTTGATAAGTGGAGGCTCTCCCGTCCGGACCGCACGAAGCCCGAAGGCTCCATGCGGTGCAGGTTTCCCGATCAGTTGACGCGTTTGGCGGACTTGATCAGGATCGGGTCGATTGGCACGTTTTGCATGCCTTTCTGAGTCGTGGTGCGGGCGTTGACGATGTTGTCGACGACGTCCATACCCTTGACGACTTTACCGAACACCGCGTAACCGAAGTCGCGCGCGCCGTTGTCGAGCATGGCATTGTCGTTGGTGTTGATGAAGAATTGACTGGTGGCCGAGTTCACGTCCGAAGTACGCGCCATGGCAATGGTGCCGCGGACGTTATGCAAACCGTTCTGGGCTTCGTTCTTGATCGGATCCTTGGTCTGCTTCTGAACCAGTTGCTGGGTGAAGCCACCGCCCTGCACCATGAAACCCGGAATCACCCGGTGAAAGATGGTGTTGGTATAGAAGCCGCTGTCGACATAGCCCAGAAAGTTCTGGGTGCTGATCGGCGCCTTGGTGTCTGCAAGTTCGATTTCAATCTGGCCGAAGCTGGTGTCGAGTACCACGTGCGTGGCTTTATCCGGAGCAGCCATCAGGTTGGCGGCGAACAGTACGGAGCAGGCGGCGAGAGCGATTTTTTTCAGCATGTGGCAACACGTCCTTCATTAAGAGATATCGACTGTGACCGGCAAGGTAACCACGTTTGGCTTTTTTTGCCCAGCGTATTGGCGGGTTTGCAGCACTTCAGACGATCAGGCTGCACGTCCATGGACCGCACAGGATTTTCAGACTGCGTTGCTGGCGATGAATTCCAGCCGCGTGCGATTGACGTGCTGCATACAGTGAAGAGCGCCAAGTGCCTGCGCCGGTCAGGCATTTTGCGGCGTGCCGAGTGCAGCGGTGAGCGGGGTCGTGTCAAAGCTGCGGATCAGATCGATCAGAATCTGCGTGGCCGGGCCCAGCGGTCGGTCCTTGCTGGAGTAAAGATAGAAGGCCGGGTTGCGGCTGCCACCCTTGTCCAGGCGCAGGGGCTTGAGCAGGCCTTCGCGCAGTTCACGCTCGATCATGTGCCGAGGCAGCCAGGCGAAGCCCAGGCCGTTGCTGACGAAGGTCGCAGCGGTGCCCAGGCTGCCGACGGTCCAGCGCTGTTCCGCGCCCAGCCAGCCGAAGTCCCTGGGTTGCTGCCTGCCGGAATCACGGATGACGACCTGCAACTGGCTTTCCAGGTCCTGAAAGGTCAGCTCGCGATTGGCCTGATGCAGGGCGTGGTCCGGGTGAGCGACGGCGACGAACTCGACCGAGCTCATCTCGGTGCCCAGATGCCCGGCAATGCTGTAGCCGCTGATGGCCAGGTCCGCGACGCCTTCGAGCAAGACCTCCTCGACGCCGGAGAGCACTTCCTCACGCAGTCGCACCCGGCAGCCTCGGCTCTGCGGCATGAACGCGGTCAGCGCCCTGACCAGACGCGCCGAAGGGTACGCCGCGTCGATCACCAGGCGCACTTCCGCTTCCCAGCCCTGCTCCATATGGTGGGCGAGGTCTTCCAGTTGGCTGGCCTGTTTGACCAGTTGCCGCGAGCGGCGTAGCAGTACGCCACCGGCTTCGGTCAGTACCGCCTTGCGCCCGTCGATACGCAACAACGGCACGCCGAGCTGTTCCTGCATGCGCGCCACGGTGTAACTCACCGATGATTGCGAGCGATGCAACGCTTCGGCGGCCTGAGCAAAACCACCGTGATCGACCACGGCCTGCAATGTGCGCCACTGGTCGAGAGTCACGCGGGGCGCTTTCATGCTGTAATTCCTCTTAAAGTACGGGCTTATTGTTCTACTCTGACAATCCCGACTCGGAGATTGCCGAATGAATCGACTGTGTTGTGCGCTGCTGGTCATGTTGCCGTTGACGGCCCTGGCGTACCCCATCGAGGTGGAAAAACAGTACCAGGGCGTGAAGATCGATTATGTTGCCCACGACGTCTATCACGATACCGGGTCAATCACCGTCAACAACTACGGTGAAGTAGACGCCAAATGTTCGGTGGTGTTCATCAACGGGCCGGAGGCACCGCGCACCCGACATGTGCAGGTCGGCGCAGGCAAGAGTCTCGACGTTTCATCCCGATTCAATCGCAGCATCATAAAGTTGCGAATCAGGCTCAGCTGTCAGCCCGCCTGAGAGTAGAGCGCTCTTATGGATAAGACAAATTTATGGGGGGAGCACAGAGGCTTCGCGTTTTTGTGCAACGCGTTGGTGTAGGACCGGGGTTGCGGGGGATGGTACTCACCCCGGTCGCTCTTGCTGATGTTCTGAGGGTGCAGCCCCGTTTCCAGGGCTTTTTATGAGTTATGTGCTTTGGGACGATCAGACAATGATGTCGGCGGCCTGCAGCGTTTGCACGCCCGTGAGCTGGATTTCGAAGTCCGCGCCGACGTTGTCATCGATATTGCCGTACAGCACACCGTCGGCAAAACGCAGTTCACCGCTGTTGTTGGCGCTGAACGCCGCGTTGCCGATGAATACGAACGCATCGTGGCCATCGGTCAGCGGTCGGGCATCGAAGCCGGAGAAGTCCAGCTTGTCGCCTTCGACTGTCTTGAAGCCATTGATGATGTCGCGCAGTCCACCCAGGCCCGTATCGGTGATGCTGTTGAACACGTAGTGGTCCGCGCCGGTGCCGCCGATCAGCGTATCAGCGCCTGACCCGCCGATCAGCACGTCATCACCCGCACCGCCGGACAAGGTGTCATTGCCATCGCCGCCGCTCAGGGTGTTGGCGTTCTTGTTGCCGGTCAGCGTGTCGGCAAACTGGCTGCCGATCAGGTTTTCAGTGAATTTCAGTGTGTCCAGGCCCGAACCCCCGGTGGCTTGCTGGGCGCTGGTGTTCAACGCAACGGTGACGCCGGCGGTGGCGAACAGATACGACACGGTGTCATTGCCGTCGCGGCCGTCCATGACGTTGTCGCCAGCGCCCGCGTAAATCAGGTTGTCCAGGGCATTGCCGGTGGCGTTGGCGGCCCCGGTACTGTTGATGACGATGTTTTCCACATTGGCCCCCAGCGTGTAGCTGGCCAGCGAGCTGTACACCGTATCCACGCCACCCACCTGTGCATCGGCATTGGTTTCGACCACCCGGTCGGCGGCATCGTCGACGTAATAACTGTCCGATCCATCGCCGCCGGTCAGCATGTCGGCACCTGCAGCACCGTCAAGAATGTTGTTGCTGGCATTGCCGATGATGACGTTCTTCACGGCGTTGCCGGTGCCGTTGATGGCAGACACGCCGGTAAGCACCAGGTTTTCCAGGTTGGCGCCCAGCGTCCAGCTGACAGACGACACCACGGTGTCGACCTGCGAGGGCGAGTCGTTGCTTTCGGTGACGGTATCGAAAGCGTTGTCGACGACATAGATGTCGTTGCCATCGCCGCCGCTCATGTCATCCGCGCCCTGATCGCCGTCCAGCACGTCATTGCCGGAACTGCCGACCAGTGTGTCGTCGTCACTGGTGCCGAAGATGTGGCCACCTTCGTTCTGGCCACTCTCGAAAATGGCGGCCGGGTCGTTGTTGTCAGCGGCGTTGCCGTGGAAACCCAGGTCATCGGCGATGAAATCGGCCAGGCGCTGGCCGACGATCTCGGCGGACTCTTCATGCAAGTGCCAGACGTCATCGGGGTAAACCAGCGGGTTGACCTCGTAACGCAGCGGCAGGTCGGTGTAGTCAACCGCCAGCTTGACGTCGGCGCGCTCAGTGGCAATGGCTTCCTGAACGCTTCTGACGTACCCGGTACCCTCGACAATGGCGTTGATCTTTTCATCGGTGTAGCCGCGGGCCTTGGCCGCGTCGGTCTGGTAGTGCCCGGTTTCGGCGATGTATACGGTGAAATCGCCGATCTGCGCATGCAAGTAGTCGAACACTTTCAGGGTCGAGGCCTTGTACAGCTCGGCTGCCGCCTGCTTGTCAGTGGCGCGGGCGATTTCCTGAGCGGCTTCTTCACCCTGACCCCAGATGATCCCGGTGGTCACTTTGTCGATGGCGGTCAGCGACGCCAGTTGCGACTTGAGCAACTCGGTGGCGCGCAACAGCGCAGGGCCCGGCTCATCGGTGTCGACCAGCCACCAGGAAACACGCTGTTCTTCCTGAGTGCCGGTCGAGTAGCCGACCACTGTGCTGCCGCCCACGGCGAGGTCGATGCCATCGCCGTTGGCGTCGGTGAACTGGCTGCGCACGTCGTAATCGGTGTAGCGGGTCAGGTCCTTGACCATTTCCGAGGTGCCGGACTGGTTATCGTCTTCGGTCATGCGCAGCAGGCGCGCATTGGACTGGCCCAGCGTCGGCAGGTAGAGAATCTCCTGCGCCTCACGCTGGCCGAACACGAAGTCCGCATCGGTCAGGGTGTTAATCAGGTTGCCGCTCAGGGCGATTTCGAAGCGATTGCCGTCGGCATCCGCCGTAGCGGACTTGATGTAAGTCTTGTCGCCCGTTTCGTTGAGGGTCATGTACAGCGTGTGATCTTCGCCGTTGCCCAGCCCCAGAAAGCCCAGGGCGGAAACGTCTATCTTGTCCTGGCCGGGGGTGAAGTCATAGATCGTGTCGGTGGCGGTCAGCCCGCCAGCGTCGTAATCGCGGTAGCTGTCGGTCAGGGCGCTGTAGACGAACGTGTCGGCATCGGCTCCTCCGTACAGGGCGTCACGTCCTGCGCCACCGTTGATGATGTCGGCGCCGGTATCGCCGCGCAGCGTGTCGTCACCGCCCAGGCCCAGAATCGTGTCGTTGCCTTCGGTGCCATACAGCGCCTCGGCGTTCTCGGTGCCGGTGAGGGTCCCCGGCGTGACGTTGCCCACATTGATGGCAAAACTGTCGGCCACCGACGCGCCGGTGGCGTCGCTTGCGGTCAGCAATACCGAGTAAAGCCCCGATGCCGTGCCACCCGGCGTGCCGCTGAAGGTCAGGGTCTTGCTGTCGAACTTCAACCAGTCGGGCAGGGCGCTGTTATCGGCCAGGGTCGCGCTGTAGGTCAGCGTGTTGCTGTCCGGGTCGCTGAAGCTGCCGGGTTGCACAGCGTAGGAGAACGCCTTCAGCTCGTTGATGTTCTGGTCCATCAGCGGCGTATTGAGCACTGGTGCCTGATTGGCGGCGGCTGCGGTGGAGAAGATGAAGTTGGACGCGCTCAGTTTGTCGGCCAGATTGCCTTGCAAGGCAATCTCGAAGCGATTGCCTGTGCTGTCGACCGCATCGGTCTTGATGTAGGTCTTGCTGCCGTCGGCATTGACGGACAGGTAAATGGTGTTGGCGCTGCCATCGCCCAGGCCGCGCAGGCCGATGCTGGACAGGTCGATGCGGTCTTCGGCCGGGTTGAAGTCGGTGATCGTGTCGCTCTGCTTGGTGCCGCTGGCGGTGTAATTGCGATAGCTGTCCAGACGCGAGTTGTAGATGAACAGGTCCGCGCCCGCGCCACCGGTCAGGGTGTCGGCATCGGCTCCCCCAGTGATCGTGTCGGCGCCCGCGCCGCCATCGATACGGTCCGTACCGGCGTTGCCGTTGATCACGTCATTGCCGTCGGTGCCGGTCAGGGTATCGCCGCCCGCCGTGCCTTCCACCACATGCTGGAAGATGAAATGACTGGCATTGAGCGTGTCTTTCAGGTTGCCGCTCAGGCCCAGTTCGAAGCGGTTACCGCTGGCATCGGCGTCGAGTGATTTGACGTAGGTGCGGTCCAGCGTGGCGTTGTAGCTGATGTTCAGCGTACCGCCCTTGCCGCTGCCCAGCCCGGTGAAGCCCAGGTTGCTCAGGTCGATGCGGTCCTGGCTGATATCGAAGTCGGTGACCAGATCGGTGGAACTGGTGGTGGCCGTGCGGTAGCTGTCGGTCAACTGATCGAAGCGAAAGGTGTCGGCACCCGCGCCACCGGTGAGCTTGTCGGCTCCGGCACCACCAATCAGGATGTCGTCACCCGCACCGCCGTTCAAGGTGTCCTTGCCCGCCAGACCGAAGATCTGCTCGTGGGCCGCGCCACCGGTGATGACGTCGTTGGCCTCGGTGCCATTGACGGTCACCAGCGGGAACGCATCGCCCGCAAAGCTGCCGTCGCCATACACCAGGGTCAGCCCCTTGCTGGTGTGGTTGATGGTGTTGCCGACGATGCTGTTGCGGTCGGTGCCGTCTTCGTTGCGCTCGGCGACGCCGTAGGTGGAGTTGTCACTGCCGGTGATCGTGTTGCCACGGATCAGGTTGTCGCTGCCGCTGAAGAACTTGCCGGACACGCCCGTGGTGTCGTCGTAGGACTGAATGATGATTTCCGGAACCGCTGAACCCAGCGCGTTGTTGCTCAGGGTGTTATCGAAGATATCCACCCCAGAACTGCCATAAATGCGCACGCCGGCGTTGCCATTGTCGTGGATGTCCACGCCGCTGACCGAAACCTGGCTGGACAGCTTGATCAGTACGCCTTCTGCTGCGTTGCCATACACCGCGCCGCCGGTGATGGTGATGTTGGCGGGCGAGGGGATGTTCTCGCTGCCGCGCTGCACCACGATGCCGGTGCTGCCATTGCCATAGGCAACGTTGTTGCTCAGGGTGAAGTCGTGGGTGCTGGTGACCACGTTGAAGCCGTGACGATCGTTGTCGTACGCAACGTTGTTTTCAAACACGCTGTCGCTCAGGTAATCGGCCACGAAGCCGTCCAGGCCGTTGCCATGCGACACGCTGTTCTTGATCACCATGTTGACGGTCTGCTCGTGCGGGTCGAAGCCGTAGCCCGAGCAATCCTTGATCTCGACGCTGTCGAGGGTGACGTTCGAATCCTTGCCGTCAGAGCCCGGAATGTAACCGTTGAACCAGCCATCCACCTTGCCGGTGGTGGCGTCCCGGTTACCGTCCAGCGTCAGGTTCTTCATGCCGAAGTCGTGGGTTTCTTCGCCATAGGCCGAGCGCACGATGCCGGTGATCTTGGTGTCCGAGCCATCCGCAAGCTTGATGACTGTCTCGCCCATGCCTGCACCCGACAGGGTGACGTTGCTCTTGAGCATCAGGCAGCCATCAGAAGGCTCTTCGCCACCGGACACGATGTATGTGCCGGCCCCCATGACCACTTCACCGCCGCCTGCAGCCGCCGCCGCATCGATTGCGGCCTGAATGGCAGCTGTATCGTCAGTGACGCCGTCGCCCACTGCTCCGAAGTCTTTTGTGTTGAATATCATGGTGTTACTCCAGGCGACGACGAATGTGGATGAAATGAGTCAATATTGCAGCGTCGAGATGATAAGACCTTTTTCTGTGGAAAAGTTGCCGATATAGGCTATATTTTCGTCGAAACCGACGACATGTACGTCAATAATGCGACTGTCATATTTGTGACGGGTAACGCGGAGCGCGGCGACGGGTTGGCGTCAAAAATTGGCGGCCGTCGAGTGGACAGTGAGTGACGCAACCGCTATGGTCGCGCCCTTCAAAAATGGGGGGCGGGCATGGGTTATCTAATTTTCGTCACACTGATTCAGGCGTTTTCGTTCAGCCTGATCGGTGTCTATCTGGCCGGGCACGTCGACAGTTATTTCGCGGTACTGATCCGCGTGGTGCTGGCGGGTCTGGTATTCATTCCGCTGACCCGCTGGCGTCAGGTCGAACCCCGCTTCATGCGCAGCATGCTGCTGATCGGCGCGCTGCAATTCGGCGTGACCTATGTCTGCCTATACCTGAGTTTCAGGGTGCTGACGGTGCCGGAAGTGCTGCTGTTCACCATCCTCACGCCACTGCACGTAACGTTGATCGAAGACGCGCTGAACCGACGCTTCAACCCTTGGGCATTGCTGGCGGCGGCGGTCGCGGTGCTGGGCGCTGGCGTGATTCGTTACGATGGCCTGGACGGCGACTTCCTCGGCGGCTTTCTGCTGCTGCAACTGGCCAACTTCACCTACGCCGCCGGGCAGGTGCTGTACAAGCATCTGGTGGCGCGCTACCCGAGCGACCTGCCGCATTACCGACGCTTCGGCTACTTCTACCTCGGCGCACTGGCGGTGGTACTGCCTGCGTTCCTGATATTCGGTAACCCGCAACACCTGCCCGAAGCGCCGACCCAATGGATCGTGCTGCTATTTCTCGGCCTGTGTTCGACGGCGCTGGGCATGTATTGGTGGAATAAAGGTGCGTGCATGGTCAACGGCGGCACCCTGGCGGTGATGAATAACCTGCATGTGCCGCTGGGGCTGTTGATCAATCTGCTGATCTGGAACCAGCATGAGGACTTCACCCGCCTGCTGATCGGTGGCGGGGTGATCGTGGCGTCGGTGTGGATCAGTCGCCTGGGCGTGCGGCGCGTGCCGGAGAGCGTTTCCGGCACACGTTGAGTCAGACGTGCTGGCCGCCGTTGACGTGAATCTCCGCGCCGTTCACGTAGGACGCGCCAGCCGTACACAGGAAGTAGATCAGCGAAGCGACTTCCTCGGGCTTGCCCAGCCGGTGCATCGGCACCAGCCGCTCGACAATCTCGGCGGTGCCGGGTGACAGAATCGACGTATCGATTTCACCCGGCGCAATGGCATTGACCCGTATCCCGTGCGGGCCGAAATCGAAGGCCATTTCCCGGGTCAGGGCAGACAGTGCCGCCTTGGACGTGGCGTAGGCGACGCCTGCAAACGGGTGGACCTTCGAGCCGGCGATCGAGGTGACATTGATGATGCTGCCCTTGGCTGCCTTCAACTCGTCAAACAAACCCCGACCCAGCAGCGCGGTAGAGAACAGATTGACGTTGAACACCTTGATCCAGGTGCTGTAATCCGACTCCAGCACACCCATGCGCCCGCCGTCCTCGGTCTTCGGTGAAACGCCGGCATTGTTGACCAGCGCATCGAGCCGCCCGCCGAGCTTGTCCTTGATCGCCGCCATGCTCTCGCTGACGCTGTCGATGTTTTCCAGGTCCAGGTGAATGTGGTTGAGCAGACCTTCAGCCCACGGGCAGTCAGCGACCCAATTCTGCCGCGACGCGGTAAACACCTCCCAGCCAGCGGCATTGAAATGCTTGACCGTGGCATGACCGATACCCCGGCTTGCGCCAGTCAGCAAAAGCTTTTTCTTGTCGCTCATGAGTGCGTTCCGGTTTTTAGGGTGGATGCATCATGTTTTTTGGTGGGAGGGGTGTCAACGGGGTTCAGACAGTACCGGTCAGGCGGCAGTGCGCATTGTGTTGATGCGCTTCAACACCCTGCGCCATAACGGCCGCCTCGGACGAGGAGATGCCTCGGCCACCACATTCGGCATGTCGCGCAAGCGAACCCAGGTTTCGCTGCGCCAGTGCAGCACGCTCAGCGACGTGCCGGGCCATTGCAGTTGGCTCATTCTGGGGTTATCCAGCGTGACGTTCTGTTGATCATGCAAGGTCGTCAGCACCTCATGCGTCAGCCACTGACGCAGCATATGGCTGTGACGGAGGACTAGGGTGGCTTCGAAATGGGGTGTGTGGGGGGAAAGGTGTGGGGCTGAAGCGTAGGAAACGGCATTTTTTGGGGCGGCTGCGATGCGTTAGATTTTAGGTTGTGTTCAGATAGTGTGTTGTCGGTTGATGTTTATTATTGAAGCGCGCCCATCTGCATGGGTTAGATGAGGTAACGCCTCCATCACCCTCGACAACCCTACACTGGAGGCAACATGTTCGACAAAGGCATCTGGCTGAACCAACCCCGGCAATGCGGCGTGACGGACGAGCGTTTGACAGTCACCACAGACCCGCAAACCGATTTCTGGCAGCAGACGCACTACGGCTTCTGCCGTGACACGGGTCATTTTCTAGGTGTTTCGGTGACCGGTGATTTCACTGCGCAAGTCCATGTGCAGGGTGACTTCAAGACGCTTTACGATCAGGCGGGTTTGATGGTTCGCATTGACGAGCGCAACTGGGTCAAAACCGGTGTTGAAGTCAGTGATGGAGCGCTGATGCTGGGCAGCGTTCTAACCTGCGGACAATCCGATTGGGCCACGGGTGTATTTGATGATTCGTCATCCGGCCTCTGGCTGCGAGTTACCGTCGCCAAGGGCGTGTTGCGCATTCAGCACTCCAGCGACGGCCTGCGCTGGCCGCTGCTGCGCCTGGCACCATTTCCCGTGAGTGAGTCTTATGCCGTAGGGCCGATGTGCTGCAGTCCGGAGCGGGGAGGGCTGGAGGTCGTGTTCTCTCATTTCGAGGTCGTGCCTGCACTGGGCAAGGATTTGCATGATCTGACGTGAGTGACTCTTCAGCCGGCCATTGCAGGCCCGCTGAAGAGCGACATGCTCACCTTGTTTTACTTAACAACGGTGAACTTGCAGTTTTCAGGTGATGTTTTTTCACATACGTTATAGACGAGACCCAAAAAACCATTTTCTTTTTTCCAGGTACTGCCTGCAGTTTTTACAGTGAAATCCTTATTGTTTTTAGCAGTGAAGCGCATGTCCAGCATCTCGCGCCCACCGATGTTGTAGGTACAGTATTGCAGCATCTGAGGCGCGTCTGCGCTCTCTTGAATAGCGATGGCCAGTTCAAAGGACTGCACAGGCATTTTCTTTTTTACAACGCCTTGCAGCACGCCGGTCCACTCGCCGTCATTGCCGCTCGCCCGGTATACACCGGGTGAGACCTGCTCGATCTTCTCGACGGTAGGGCAGTTTTCCGCCGCTTGAGAGGTCAGGGACATGCCCAGCAGGCACGTAGCAATTGCGGCGCTGATTAATACTTTTTTCATGATATTCCTTTAATTGAAAAACTCAATTCTTGATGTGTGTAGGCTTGCGTGCGGTTTTTTTGCGTGGTTAGGCGGTAAACTTTTTGGATTCGCTAGTGGGTTACATGTTTCTATCGGATGCGTGGCAGCAACTGTGTTGCATGTTGTCTCGTTACTAAAGATGTCTGTATTTCAGCAGTTACTTGACCACATGCAATTTAGGTAGGGCTATCTTAGTTGCCAGGCTGTTTCCTGTCTGTGCCTTCAGGCCTTAATTGTTTGTAGGAAATGGCGCTGCTTATATTCGGATAATGGGCTGGCGGAGGTCTCTCATCGCTGACTATTTTCTTTGCGGAATAACTCGACCGACCATTCGATAAGGTGCGCGGTTGCGCCTTTGCGCTTGGTGACACGCTGGCAAACCAATGCCAGCCATCAGCACTACAAAAAAGGCCGAGGCCCGCCGACTTTCTAGCACAAAGAAAAATGGGCACAGTACGCGCACCGGTCCCATTAGGTTGCTGACAATTAAGAACCCATCAGCGATTGAACGTGGTGGCGGTCATGTTAGGCCCAGCACCGCTGGTTCGAACTCTGTCGACAGCCACCCCGCATGCTCCTGTGCACAATGTTTCAGCATGAGAGGCGAGCTGAGTAGCTGGGCAAGCAAATGCATTTGCCGACAGCGATGGCATCAGTCGCCACTCACGTGGTTAATATCATTGTGCCGGTGGTTTGTACCCTGCAAGCATTTTCAATACCTCATCATGGGCACCGCTTGCTTCGGCGAAGCGCAATGGCTTGGCGCGCTCCACTATAAGTTCTGGTGGGGTCGGAGAGGTCTCGAGCAGGTCGAAAATTTGATCCAGAAACTCTTCCAGAGGCATCGCGTGCTCGTCATTTTCCTGCCCGAGCAATGTGGTGCGTACACCCGGTGGTGCAAGCTCGATAACCTCGATCGGCGAGCCCTCTAGCTGCACTCGAAGACTTTGAGTGAACGAATGAACGGCCGCTTTGGTTGCGCTGTAGGTTGGTGTCGCAGGCAGCGGAACGAATGCCAACGCCGAACTGACATTCACGATCGTTGCACTGGGCTGCTTGATCAACTGTGGCGTGAATGCATACACCATGCGAATAGTGCCGAGTAAGTTGGTTGTCACGATATCTTCGGCTGTGCTCAGGTATTGCGGATCAGTCAGATCCTCCCAGTGCATGATGCCTGCGTTGTTGATGAGAACGTTCAGATGCGGGTGGCTGATCGCAAGCGCCTCGCTGCTGCGCTGGATTGATTGTGTATCGGAGACGTCCAGCAATATCGACTCGATACCTGGATGTTCTGACACAATCTTGTCGAGAAGAGCCTTGCGACGTCCCGCGATGATGACAGTGTTGCCCGCTTTTTGAAGCCTGAGGGCCAGCCCGAGGCCTATGCCTGAGGTGCCGCCAGTAACCAGAATCGTATTGCCAGTGCCGTTCATAGTAAACTCCGGAAATAATGCTTAAGCGGACAATTGTCCACTTGAAGGACATTACCGGACAGGTGTCCGCTTATCAATCCAATCAAGGAAAATCTTTGCTCATGACTGACGAATTGGTGATGCGTTCTGACGCCAGGAAGAACCGTGAACGGATACTGGAGGTCGCAGTGGTGGAGCTGACCAGCGATCCTGCTGTGGCGCTAAGCGCAATCGCGAAGAAGGCCGGGGTAGGGCAGGGAACGTTCTATCGCCATTTTCCTACCCGAGAGAAACTGGTATTCGAGGTTTATCAATTCGAAATGCAGCAAGTGGCGTCGTTGGCGGAACAACTGCTCGCCACTACTGCCCCCAGGCAGGCCCTTCGTGAGTGGATGGACCACCTCGTTGAATATGCAATGACCAAGGCGGGTCTCGCCACCGCTATCCGGCAGGCCGCGTCTGTTTATGAATTTCCGGGGCAGTCCGGATACGCACCCGTTCAGTCGGCCGCCGAGCTGCTTTTGCGGGCCAATGAAGCTGCTGGAACGATTCGTAGCGGTGTAACTGCTGATGACTTTTTTCTCGCCATTGCAGGCATATGGCAAGTTGATTCTCAAAGTGAATGGCGCTCACGCATCACCAGATTGTTGAACCTGGTGATGGATGGTTTATGTGCAGGCAGCCCCGAAAGCTTGAACAAGAACGTCCAGCTCTAAAGCCGCAAACCCTAACCGTCATGCCGTATTTGAACGGCATGACCAAGGTGCTCCGAGGGTTACTTTTGCGCCAATAATGCTTTTCTCGCTGTTTTTTCATCTTTCATCGCGGCGATTTCACGCTCGCAGGCCTCGACATCGAACGAGTTGTCCCACTTGGCAATGGCGAGGGTGCCGATGCCGTTACCGATCAGGTTGGTCACGGCCCGCGCTTCGTTCAAAAACCGGTCAATGCCCAGAAGTAATACAAGACCTACCAGAGGAATGGAGTGGATGGTTGTGAGCGTTGCAGCCAGCGTCACAAACCCCGCACCCGCCACTCCGGCCGAGCCTTTGGACGTCAGCAGAAACACCCCCAGTAGAATCATCTGATCTACAAATGTCAGTGGCGTATTGGTCGCCTGAGCGATGAAGATGGCGGCCATTGTGAGGTAGATACAGGTGCCGTCCGCGTTGAAGGTGTATCCCGTTGGCAGCACCATGCCCACTACCGACTTTTTGCAGCCAAGCTTTTCAAGCTTGGCCATCATTCGCGGCAGCACGGCTTCTGTCGAGCAGGTGCCCAGTGTGATGAGAATTTCATCCTTGAAGTAGCGGAGGAATTGCATCAGCGGCATGCCCGACCATCTGGCAACCGAGCCCAGCACCACCACGATGAAAATCAAGGTGGTAACGTAGAGGGCGACCAGCAACTGCCCGAGTGACAGCAGAGTACCAATTCCGTATTTGCCGATCGTGAACGCCATGCCGGCACCAGCACCCAGAGGGGCCAGGCGCATGACCATTGCAACGATCCTGAACAGACCTTGCAGGAACAAATCAATGGTATTGATCAACGGCTTGCTGGTTTCGCCCATTTGCACCAGTGCAATACCCATCAGTACCGAAAGCAGGATCACCTGAAGCATCACGCCATTGGAGAACGCGCCAAGAAAGGTATTCGGGATAATATTGAGAAAGAACTCGATAGTGCCTCCTTGCTCACTGGCAGCCTGGCTGTACTTGCTGATAGCACTGCCATCAAGCGTACTGGCGTTGATATTCATACCCGCGCCAGGCTTCACAATGTTGACCACAATCAGGCCAATCACCAGCGCGATGGTTGAAAGAATCTCGAAGTAGACCAGCGCTTTAACACCGATCCGTCCGACTTCTTTAATACTGCCCATCTTTGCGATGCCTACAACCACCGTACCAAAAATGATGGGTGCCAACAGCATTTTGATCAGCTTGATGAAACCATCGGCAAAGGGCTGGAGCTTGGCGCCGACATCAGGCACGAAGTAACCGATGGCTGCACCGATCACGATGCCGATCAGCACTTGCACATACAGCTGGCTATACCAGCGGGTTTTGGAGATTTCCACGGAAGCACCTCATTTTATTTTTGTGATGGGCATGTGGCTTGGCGTCAGTAGGTGACGCCTGATGCTGCGGCCTCTCTCAAGGAGGCCGCAGATCTAGGGAGATCAGCCTTCGCCCAACTCGCGCATGACTGCGTACAAGGCGGACTTGGCTTCGAAGCCAACACCTGGAATATCCGGCAGGCCGACATAACCGTTTTCTACCTTGATCCCGTCCGCAAAACCGCCGAAAGGCTGGAACACATCCGGGTAAGATTCGTTGCCGCCCAAGTGCAGGCCGGCTGCGATGTTCAGGGACATCTGGTGACCACCATGTGGAACTACGCGGCGGGAAGACCAACCCATTTCTTCCATTACCTTGAGGGTGCGCATGTACTCCACAAGCCCATAGGACAGAGCGCAGTCGAACTGCAGATAGTCGCGATCAGGGCGCATACCGCCGTGGCGTAACAGGTTACGGGCATCCTGGTGGGAGAACAGATTTTCACCGGTAGCCATGGGCAGTTCATAGTGATTGGCAAGCTCGGCCTGCAATGCATAGTCCAGCGGATCGCCAACCTCTTCGTACCAGAAGAGGTTGTACTTCTTGATGGCTTCGGCGTAAGCGATTCCGGTCTGAAGATCGAAACGACCGTTGGCATCGACCGCCAGTCGACGACCGTCCCCAACCACTTCAAGCACCGCTTCGATGCGACGGATATCCTCATCCAGTGGCACTGCACCGATCTTCATCTTGACGACGTCGTAGCCCCGATCCAGATAACTCTGCATTTCTGCCTTGAGCTTGGTCTGGTCTTTGCCAGGGTAGTAGTAGCCACCCGCGGCGTAGACCCAGACCTTGTCATCGGCGACACCTTCGCGATAGCGGTCGGCCAGCAGACGATACAAAGGTTTGCCTTCAATCTTGGCAACAGCATCCCACACAGCCATGTCGATCGTGCCCACTGCAACCGAGCGCTCGCCGTGGCCGCCCGGCTTCTCGTTAGTCATCAGGGTTTTCCAGATGGCGAACGGATCGAGGTTGTTGTTTTCATGATCGACAAGGGTGTCCGGGTCAGCTTCCGTGATGCGCGCCAGGAAACGATCACGCATCAGTGCGCCCTGGCCATAGCGACCATTGGAGTTGAAGCCGTAGCCGATAACAGGTTTACCGTCGCGAATCACATCGGTAATCACAGCGACGACCGAGCAGGTCATTTTCGAAAAGTCGATGTAGGCGTTGGCAATAGGGGAGGCGATAGAAACAGTTTTTTCACGAATGTCTACGATGCGCATGACGGGCTCCTCTTGTTGTTTGTGAGCGCCACGTTATGCGTTGCGACGCCACCCGCCCAATGCTATTAATGCCGCACCCTATGCACAGGAGGCATGGCCCTTGGAACTCGTCTGGCTTGAAGACCTTTCAGCGCTCGCGGAGTACGGCAGCTTTGTTCGTGCCGCTGAAGCACGCCATGTCACCCAGCCGGCGTTCAGCCGAAGAGTTCGTTCATTGGAGAACTGGATGGGGGTGGAGTTATTTGTCCGCACACCGCAAGGAGCCACCCTCACCGAGGCCGGAAGGCAGATTTTGCCCAGTGCTCAGGAAGCTGCCCGGCACTTGTACAGAATGCGCAGTGAGGCTCAAGAAGTCGCTGGCGTGGCAGCCAGGTCGTTGCGGTTTGCAGCCACTCATTCTCTGTCGTTCACGTTCTTTCCCAAGTGGCTCAGAACCGCAGAAAACGGTGCCCCGATCGAGGCCGTACAACTGCATTCCGACAGCATGGCTGCTTGTGAGCAGATGCTGATACATGGTCAGGTGCAGTTTCTGCTCTGCCACCGCCACCCCGACGTTCCGCCTCTACTGGCCCCTGATCAGTTTGTCAGCAAGAAAGTGGGTGAGGACGTTCTCGTTCCGCTTGCAAGCGCCTCCGCCAACGTCGGCACCTCGCCTGCGGCGTTGCCCTACCTCGCGTACACCCACGAATCCGGACTAGGCCGTATCGTCGCCCACCGACTGCGCGGCAAGGAAGATTACCTGCACCTCAAACCACTGTTCAGCAGCCATCTTGCGGCGGTGCTCATGTCCATGGCCCTAGAAAGCAAAGGCGTAGCGTGGTTACCCAAGAGCCTCACCGAACAGGAGGTTCTTGATGGTCGCCTGGTCAGAGCGCTGGACGAAAGCTGGGATATACCACTGGAGATTCATCTGACCCGGCCAAAAGCATTGTCCAGTCAACCGGTCGAAGAGTTCTGGGGGAGGGCGGGACAGTGATCCGCGAGATTGTTCAATCAAAGTCAATGGCTGCGAGCTGCTTCGACTTTAAAAGCGCCCGCATCTCGGCCATGACCTGATCGTTTGGAATATTAGGCGCTGGGTAGTTGATTGAGGCTTGGACCTGCGTACAAAACCACTTGTCATAGCGGGTGTCCTGTTCCTCAGTTTCAAATTCCGGCGCGATTGGAGAAATTCGAGCGCTCATGATTCAGCTCCTATTGGTTGTGAATCCATCTTAGGTGCTCAGCGGCGTATTATCTGCGCCTATCTGCCTAATTTTCTGTAGGAAACGGCTCTATCGCCGGATCAGCCCCGAGCAGCGCTGACGCCCCCTGCAACTTACAATTGGCACGATTTCTAGAGTTTCCATTACCTTCGATTTTTCGAGAGCAGACGACAATGTTTTCCTACTGAATTAGGATATAGTTATTTATAGGAAAGTCGGAAAGAACGCATGGCAAGGAACATTCATAGCCCTAGTGTTGATGACCAGATCTCTTACCTAAGAGAAGCGTTAGAGCTACGTCTTCTTGAGGTTTCGGACATTGTGCAATGGGCGGACGATCAGATCACTGCACGGGGAAATCCTACCTATGAACTGATAGAGCTCGCGCTGATGAGTGACTCGAATCGGTACGACACCGCAAATCAGTTACTTCGAGTCGGGACTCCCTCCTTGAGCCGCGCAGAGGTGTTGCCCTATGTGCTCGCCAAGGCACATGAAAGACTACTTGCAGATCCTGATTTTGGAAAGGTCTTAGCAGAGGGGATGTATCAATCCTGGTTTCGATCGAATTACGACTTTCCTGACGCTCTTAGCCTGTGCGGCTATTTCGAGGATGCTTATTCATTGGCTGAGAGCGGGATAGTTGGAACAGTTGACCAGATCAACCGAGAGTTGCTTAAGTTTACTGCCCAGTTTCAGGACTGTAACTGGTTCGCGAGTGTGCTTGGCCGATAGCGTTCTCGTTTTGAGGCTGGATCCGAGATTATGGGACTAGAAGACATTGGCGCTAGGCGCTCGCGAGAGTCATGCGTGACTCAGGCAGGCATCGGCTGACGATGCGATAGTAATTGGCCAATCTCACTGGCCGCTACGTCGGCAACCTAGCCAGCGCGTTCGACATACCTGCACGCGTATCCATCGGTTCGGTGGAGAGCCAGATGACGTCAATGCGGACCACTAGGCAACCTTAATGACTGTCGGCAGTTGGAGTTATGCGGAAACGCTGTTGGGTGCCTATGGCACATTGAAGGCTGAAGAGGATCCCCTTGGCTCATGGTGACCGAGGCGCGTGTTTGGGGTACACAGATCAATAGGCCAAGCTTCTGGCCATTCTTACGATGCTTTCCTGTGTCCATTGCTCCACCATGGGACGTGTGGCAGGTATGAAAAGTCGTGACTCGCTGACAAACTTTTCACGACGCATCGGCATTGTATAGCTGTTGGAGGCAGTCGCTGGTGGCTCTTCTATCTTCGCCATTTCTAAGTTCTTCAACGTAATGCGATACCAGCCACTGTTGAATGCGGCCACTTCGAAGCAGGACATAATCAGCTTGGACAGGCTGGTTGGAGAAACGAAATAGAGACCAGCAGTACGCCCCTCCACCGGCACACTTGCATCAGTTTCCAACAGGATGAGACCGTCGTCGAAAACACGCCAGGACGTTTCTCCCGACTTCAAACCCGTGAACGACCTGTCATCCCATTCTTCATAGCCCTGCTTAAACTTCGCTAAGCCCAGATTATGAAGGCTTTGGAAAATATCATCACGGCGTTGGGTAGCCCCGTGCACAGCATGCTGCTCAACGGGCTGTGGCAAAAAGGCAAACTCAAGTTTTGGCGTGTAAGAGTGCCCACTGTACGAACGAGCGCTTGATGCCTCCATGATGCGCTCGTGAAAAGCTTTCTCGGGAAGTGAGTTTTTGGATTTTTCCATCCTGCTCAGGCCTTGGACGATAGCTTTCAACAGCTCTTGGGGATCAGAGAATGAAGCTCTGAAAAAACCTAGCTTGTAGTCGGACACCTCATTGACGAACACAGCCTGCTTCGGATCAAAGTCTGTCTGCTGGATAAAAACCAGAATCGGCTTACGCTTGCTTACCGCCTGGCGAAATTCCTGCTGCGTAACAGAGAGGGCTGGCTGGGGTTCATAGCCGTAATTAGCACCGAGGATGAGAATATAAACGTCGCATTGGTCGACCTCTGTCAGGCAGGCATGCTCCGAAGAATATGTGCGCGCCCCGAAGTACTCGCTCATGATCGGCTTCATATCCAATGTTTCCACGGCGTCTTTGGCTGCGGCCCTGAAATGCTCGAATCCTTTTACCACGGAGCTTATGAACACCTTCATCAGTACATCCTCTGAACGCTGGCACATGTGCGGATTTGGACTGCTGCCAGATGGGATTGTTGCAGCTAATCTTGGTGTTGAAGGGTGGGTTAACGACCATATGATCAAACGCCTCTACATTCAGATCAGACGCCGTACCGTTAGTTACCGCCAGCTGCAATCACCCCTGCTCAAGGCCCTACACGCACACCTTTCTCCTGCGCCTCCTTTACAAGCCGCTCACGGTCTTCAGGAAGCAGCATCCGCGCTTCAACCAGCGAGTCTGTGGCTTTACTCACTGCAGACACATAAGCCTCCTTCGTGGGGTAGCGTTCCTCCAGGGAAAGGCGAGGATCTCCGGCCATGATTCGCTCTTTCTTCGTCGCAGCAAACGGGAGGAAGCTGCCTTGGAAGTTACAAAAGCCGCCATCAAAAAATTCGGGCCGGAAGGTATTCCAACCCGTGTAAGTTCCGATGGGAGCGCCTAGATACACATCCCGAACGCCACCCACATCAATTCCGTCTGCATCCACTTGAGGTACCAAGAGGCCGTAACTGCCGACCCCCGATTTCGGCGGCTCGTTTGTGAGAATGCCAGAGCTGTCTTCGGGACGAAAACCAGGTCCAAAATCAAGCACTTGCAGGCTATTGACGGCACCGGTGTAGTGGAGCGCGGGGCGCGTAACGCCACCATAATTGGTCGCGGGGATGAGCGGGAAACTGACCCTGTCCGCAGGCACCAGTGTGCCGTCCGCCACAGAGGGCTTTATCGAAGCGGGCGGTGTTGTCTCATCACGAACCCAGCCAACGAGGTTGATGAACGCTGCGCGCATTGTCCAGGTGTGTGGGTTTGGATTTGATTGAACCTGGCAAAGCCCAAAGGGTGGGTTAACCGGGAGCGGCAAAGACGGCGGGGCATGCTGCGTACTTGCCATAATAAAAGTGCGGACGTTTTCCGGTTCAGGTGTATCGCGCAAGCCGAGTGGATCGGTAAGGCCAAGCGACTGGCGTCCCTCCCAAAGTTCAAGGGCCGTTGCCATGTGAAATATCAGAGGGCAAGTGTTGTTATCGTTGCAGCGATCCAGCAAACCCTGCGAGCGTCCGGTAATCGGATCGGTTTCCCGGCCATAGGTAAACGGAAAATCGTAAGCAGGGTAGTCATGATCGACCTGCTGGCCCCACGCCCGGCCAGGCTGAGCAAACCGGATGTTGAGCGGCATCAGGCCGCCACCGATATGCGGCATCGCACCATCATAGACCCGATGACCTTCCTCGCTGCGGTTGAAACCCTGTGCGATCATGCTGCGGATGAATCGGCCGGATTGTGATGAGCCAGTGATAATCGACTTGACCTTGGGCCCATGCACGACAGGGTTGGGCACACCTTTATCGTCATGCTCAGCCTGCTGGAAAAACGCACCAACATCCCGTGCGATCGCAAAACCGATACCCATTACCGCCGGCTCCTTGGCCCGGTATATCAGCTCGTAAAGCTTGCCGGGCTGAAAACCAGCGGGTAGGCATATCTGGGTTTCGTTCGGCGTATTGCAATCGCCAAACTTCCAGTCATTCACTGGAATTTCCTGCCTGGGCGCATTTGCCCGCGAACGCACCGTCAACGTCGGACGAAAGCCATCCGAGAGCACTTTGGTATTGTCGGTTTCAACCGATTTATAGCTGGTATGAGGCGGCGTGGAGGTGAACCAACCTGCAGACAGGTTAAGGCTGACGGTCGCTGAGAGCGTGGTCAACTCACTGCGCACCACACCTGTTACCGGCGACCCATCAGTATTTATGGCCGTCGGCAATTGCACCATCATGCGGTTGTCACCCGGGGCAACGTCCCCCTGCCAGGCAAACGCGATCAGCGTCGTGCCCTGGCGCTGTAGAAAACCGTCCCCAGCGACGTCGAAGTTGTTGAACGCTGCTGGACTACCCCGCATATCAGCATTGAACAATAACATCGCGCGCTTAGAGCCGCGATTTGGCACGTCGAATAGAAGAATGTCATTCGATTTGGCCACGTCAGCGGGACGCAGGATTGCAACTTCTGTCGTGTATTCGACCATCCCACGCCCGTTACGGGGGGCAAGTTCGATGTCTTGAATAATCTTGTTTTCAGACGCTCCTGGGTCTAACTCACCATGAGCGCGCGCAAATACGCGTTCGTAAACCCCTGTATTCCCAAAGCTTTCGCCTCCGAAAGCGGGCTCGGTCCGCAGGATCTCCAACTGTGTAATACGGGCTTGGGCGGGTGCTGCAACGATCATCATGGAGCTTGCAAACGCTGCAGCATGAAATAGGCGATTCATCCTTACCCCCAATTTGTCTTTTTTATAGATGGCTTTTGATGCTCTGATGACAATGATTTGTACAGATTAAAAGGCTTCAAGCATAGCTCGCAGCTAGCTCGGTTATCGTAAATTCGTCAGCGTTCCGGGAGTATACCTAGCCAATTCCAGCATTCAGATGGTCAGTGGCTAGGTGAGGAATGTAGCCATGACGTATCTCATGACTTCGTGCTGAACCTGAAGCAGCACTACCTTTTGCTCGTATCCAGCAAAATCTGATTTCCATGCAGAACTAAGCCCCTCATCGGTCACGCCAACGGGGGGAAATGTGAGATCGAAAAGGAAATGAGGTATCTTCCGCCCATAACCCGACCTGCACTTTGGGAGGAAGAAATGCGAATTTACATTACAGGCGCCTCGTGTGCGGGCGTCACCACATTAGGCCAGAACCTTGCCATGCAACTTGGGTTGCGGCACGCCGACGTCAATGATTATTTTTGGATGCCGACGAACTCGCCTTTTACGACGAAGCGGCCTGTCAGCGAACGTGTGACTTTGATCCGCACGCGCTTGGAGACAAGGATTGGGTACTAATGGGTTCTTGCATGGTCTGGGGAGATGCACTACTGGATCAAGTCTATTTGATCGTGTTCGTTGTGACGCCAACACCTATCCGACTGCAACGGCTAGACGCTCGTGAAAAATCACGCTTTGGCGAATGTATAGCGCCCGGAGGTGACATGTATGAAATACATGCGTGATTCAGGGAATGGGCTTCGCAATACGATAATTTGCCGCAGGCCTGGCAGGAGATCTACTTTTTCGACAGAGTCGGCCAAAAGCGGTCGGTGGCGTCGGCTATGGCTATTCAATGATTTTTAAACCCGTCTAGAGCCCCGTCCTTGTGCCGCTCCACCCTCATATCGGCATATTCACTGGTTTAAGTTAGCAACGACGTTTCGGGCGACTGTATCCAGCTTGTTCGAGAAGTTTACTAGCCTCATTAATGTCTAGTGAGTACCTATCTGGACCCATTAGATCAGTGTAGAACTGTGCACAACCGCCGACTACATGACCGCTCCAGATTGAAACCTCTCTATACTTTTTGCGAAGCAACTGAAGAAAGAACCGTTTGAAGTCAGAGTTTACAGAAAACTTCCACCTATAAGGATTTCCCTTGATCATATAGTTGTACCAACTTAGCTTAATTGGAAGGCGAAAGCCTTCCATCCGAGTAGATAGGTCTAAAATAATATTAAATGTCAAAAATTTCACTCTGACTCCAAAAAGGTCTTGCACTAAGATTCTATTCAATATGTTGTTTCGTCCTTCGTCGGTATTGTATAAACTAGTCCATATTCCTTTTTGTGACGACTGAATCACGACAATGTGAGCACGTTGAATCGAGCCGGAATTATCCACGACTATTGTATATTCGGCTACGCACGATTGACGATAATTGCCAGTATAAAAATTTGCTTCACAAGATAATCTCGATTTACTTTAGGGCTGTCTCAAGATGGTAATGATTCGCACAGAGACCAGCTATGCATCTTTAAACTTGGTCAACTCAAAACCCGTGGAGCCTTTCTGGATTTTTTCCAAGTCAATGTTAGCGAAATTCCCGTTTTTGGCCAGAGCGCCTACCAGTTCGCTTATTGCTTGTTCTTTTGTATTGAGACCAATGATGATTTTGGAGATTGACGTGGCCGGAACGCTAAATAACGATACATCATCACCAGATGGCATTGTGAATTTTTTGCATGCTGTATCCAATGGTAAGAGCATGCGCCATTCTTGTTCATACTCCCAACTTCTGCTTTTCAGGACGAAGGTATCGAAAGGCATATCCGTCATTGTTGCACTTGGCTGCCTATCGGCATAAATCACTTCGCGCAAGTAATAAAACTCATCCTTATCAGATCGGCGACCATTAAAAAAAGAATGCGCGGTATCAAACTCTAAGACAAATCCTGTTGAGTTTTCTGCATAGTTCGCCCACATAGGGGGAGAGACAGGTGTTGCGCTCAAGCTCAAAATGCCAATTGTTTTATTAAGACTTTCATAAATTTCTTTCTTTAGCTTTGGTGTTAATGGCGCTATATGCGCTTTATGAATATCATCGATTTGTTCTGAATTTAATATCATTAAAGTGAATTGCTCAAGCATTTGAAGAAGTTTTTCACTTGGCAATAGAGCGAGCAACGCTTTTTGATCGTCTGGCAGTCTGTTAATTGCTTCCATGATTAGTTCGTGCTTGTCTGCTCTTTCGTAGTGCTCTCGTAGCTGTTGGGTTGATATAGCCTCGCTGAGCAGCAGGTTAAATTCGAATGGGTCATTCAGTGCCGACGGCTGAGTAAAACGTATTGTCAAATTTTGCACTATATCAACTCTAGCAGGTGGGACGTATTTGTATAGTTTTTCAGGTGGCAGGTTCATGTAATTTGCGCTTCTAAAATTAAAGAAAATTGAAATATATCATGATATAAACACTGGGGGAAAGCAGCACTTCCCCTTAAGGAATGAGGCGGTCGCTCACGGTTCTTTTGTGCTTATTCCTGACATTGTGTAGGGATTTTAAACTGATGCTTCTAGCCCATAGTGAATCAAGTGGAAGGTCAGCTTCTGGGAGTATCGACAATATCTAAAGTTGCGCTTTTAGGGTGGCTGCTATCGAGCCTATAACGGATATTAACATTAACTTTTCAACCGTACGTCAGGCATCCCTTGCGGTGACGACAATTATGGGTGTTGCTCGACCGATCGGATTTAGGCCCTAGGACAGATATCCGATTGAAGCGCCTAGGAATTGCTAGTCTTGCTGTAGAAAAGTCGTCACATCTGCATTTAAAATATTAGTGCCAGAGAATAAGGAAGTCCTGAATGTTGGAGGTCAAAATTGTACATTCAGTTTGTTTGCTGGCGTTTAGCAATAGTAGGAGGTTAGAGAACTGGATTTTTGACGTTTTGGTTTTGTCCAGCCAATATTTAACAGAAAAGTTACAGCGGAGAAAAGATTAAGCGGGGTGTTAATAGCACCCCGCAGAAGTTTGAGTTTAGTTGCTAGATTTTCTGGTCGCAGGACTCAGTACAAGTTTGCGTCCGGCAAAGATTAGTTCGTCCTGGGTATTGAGTAAGTCTTGGCTGCTGCTGGAATCCTCGAACTCTATGAAGCCATAGCCTTTCGTCAATCCATTATTGTTCGGGATTACGAGTTTTGCTATAGAGCCGAAGCCGCTGAAAAAATCATACAGATCATTTTTTCTCACTTTTGAGGGGAGATTGCCTATATGTATAGTTTGGCTTGGCTCTGTGGAGGCGACTTGAGTAATGGAGGTGTCTTTCTCCGTGATAGCTTGCTTGGTATTGATGATTGTGATTCTACCATCTAGGCTAGGGGAAGATGGTATTTCAATTTTTAGCCTCGGGTATTCTTTAAAGGGTATCTTCTTCTGCCTGGCGATACTTCTTGCTTTTTCCCGCTCTATTGCATTAACTAGAACTCCTTTGCGATTTAAAGAGTCAACAAGCTTTCGATAATCTTCAGTATCGACTATGCCGACGGCATCCCAAATTTGTATGGCTGAGAATATGCGGCCGTCCTGTCCAAGTAAAATAACTGACTTTTCTTCTCTGCTTAATTCAACTTTGTCAAACTGACTAAGCCAAAGGGCGTCTTTAGCAGAATACATAGCCTTGTTTGTCAGTGTTATGCTAAACCCTTCGAATCTACTTTCCAGCCTCGGTGGGGCTAATTCGTTCTTGTTCATTAAATCGTATATTCGTCGCATTCCTTCACCGAGTTCGCGCATATAACCAAGTTCACGAAGTACACGGGAAACGTAAGTATTTCTGGATTGATGCACTCCCTTTTGGTGCATTATGTCTTCTATGCGAATAGAAGTTAACAGTGCACCAGGATTTCGAATTTCTAAATGATCGTCAAAAATATAAACTTCCGTTCCTCTGCCTTCGTCCGAATAATCTCTATGGGCGATAGCGTTAAGTAACGCTTCTCGGCATGCCAGCTCAGGATAAATAGAACGTTGCTCAAATCGAGCATCCTTATCCATCCTGGTTTGAACTAGATGCGGGCGAAGTGCTTCCCAGGCTTGGTTGATCAATGTCAAGATATTTCCAGATGTGATTTGGTCTGCAATGACATTATACGTTTCGCCGGACCCTACCTCATTTCCATCAATTTTTAATATTCTGATTTGAAGTCTTGGGTGCCATTTGCTCGCATTTTTTGCGAATAAAAGCAAAGCTGCACGGCGATATCGCAAATGAGACATCCCGTACTCGGCCAACTCCAAATATTGCAGGCACCTTTCAATAGACATCCCTTTCAATACTTGATCTGCAACAGTCTTGACTAGATCGAGGTCTAAATCATCAGCGGTTATTCCATCGATGAAAACCCGATCATATTCTCGCGATAATACCTCTCGGCGATCGAACTGGATTGCTTCGGCGGCTACTGGCACAGACTCTAAGTCACGACGTTGCATGCAGCGGCCATCTGCTGTTACGTGAACGTATTCTATACTCTTTGGTACTGAGAAATACATTACATCTTTGTTGTCGATTTTAAGTCTATACTTTCTTACAGAGGGTAGAGGGGTGTCTTTATGTACGCGTGTAGAGGAGGCGTTTTCAAGTGCGTCGAATTCACCCGCAGTAAATCCGGGCAATCCCGTAACTTCGCCATTATCTTCAACCCCTATCAGTAACTCTCCACCATCCGCATTTGCAAACGCGACTAATGTTTGAGCGATATTTATGGCAATTTCTTTTACAGGCCTTTTTGTTTTACTGCCTGGAGATCCCTCTAGTGCGCTTTTGAACTCTCGAAAGTGGCTTTCGCCTAATTCGATTGCTGTTTTGGCACGTTCTAATACCGCGATAGCACTCATTGCCACTCTCTCTCCGTACAGACAAAAAATGTCTCAAAATCTAGGTATATCAGGTTTTTCATGTTCCAGCAAGTCCAAGATTTACATATATATTCATTTAAAATAGGCGTTAAATAATGCGCGCACTATTATGGAAGCGTATTTCTAATTTTTTGGAGGGCGATGTGCAAAGCATTGCCGCACAAGATTGATTCTTTTGCTAATAAAAGACTGTGAACTCATTCTGTACATGTAGCTCAGTATTTCAGTCTACGTTTTTTGTTATTGTCAGACATTATGCTGGCATAACAGCAGGCACTAAAGATCGATTGGCGAATCAGTTAGGCCATGAAGAGCGAGGTATGCAAACTGGGAAAGCACGGTAGATTGAAGCTGACAGAAATATTAAAGAGATAGATTTCATCTACAGTGGCCTTATCGGAGTAGAGTTGAAGAATTCCTAAATCTTGGCTCCTCTAGTGTCCTCGTCCATTCCCCCTTGTAAAATCTTCACGCTATTAGGGAGCAGTCGCCTACGGTATCGATCGATACTGCTGAACGGCAGTTCCTATGCAGTGGTCTAATTATTCCAGACACTCAGTCAGGCGAGCCCATAAAAGATTTCGATGCTTGATGGACACGCAAAGCCGTACCTCAACCTCAAAAGCGCGGTAGCGCTTTTAAAGCGTACTTAGTGACCGAATGGACAGTTGATTACCCGAGCGAACCACAGGCCTCAATATTGCCACAGAATTGATCAAGCCTTCGGCCCACCACCTTGCAATCGAAATCACCAAAAAGTGCGACATATATCTGTACCTGGCGATTTTCTCACCGGAGTTGATTTCCGGCTTCATTTGCCATGATCCCATTCCAAACACCTTCAAATCCCAACCTCAAATCTCCCGCGCCCAGTCAGCTTTGGCTTGATTCACAGACTCCCCCCTCAACCCCACCCGCATATCCGCCCCACTAGGCTGCTGATACAAATTCAACCCGAACTCCGGCATCACCGTAATCAGATAATCGAAAATATCCCCCTGTATCCGCTCGTAATCCACCCACACCGTCGTCCGGGTGAAGCAGTAGATTTCCAGCGGGATGCCCTGTGAGGTGGGTTCGAGCTGGCGAACCATGCAGGTCATGTTCGGGTTGATGTCAACGTGGCTTTTCAGGTACGCCAGGGCGTAGGCGCGGAAGGTGCCGATGTTGGTCATGCGCCGGCGGTTGGCGGACATTTGTGCGACGTTGCCTTGCGCCTGGTTCCAGGCCAGCAGTTCGGCCTGTTTGCGGCCGATGTAGTCGGTGAGCAGGTGGATTTGCATGAGTTGCTGTTCTTCATCGTCGCGCACGAAGCGTACGCCGCTGGCGTCGATGAACAGGCTGCGCTTGATGCGCCGTCCGCCTGATTGCTGCATACCGCGCCAGTTGCGGAACGACTCTGACATCAGGCGCCAGGTCGGGATGGAGACGATGGTTTTATCGAAGTTCTGCACTTTGACGGTGTGCAGGGTGATGTCCACCACGTCGCCATCTGCGCCGACCTGCGGCATTTCGATCCAGTCGCCGACGCGCAGCATGTCGTTGCTGGTCAGCTGCACACTGGCGACGAAGGAGAGCAGGGTGTCCTTGTAGACCAACAGGATGACCGCCGACATGGCGCCGAGGCCGGACAGCAGTAGCAGGGGCGAACGGTCGATCAGGGTGGCGACGATGATGATCCCGGCGAAGACGTAGAGGATCATCTTCGACAGTTGCACGTAACCCTTGATGGAGCGCGTGCGGGCGTGTTCGGTGCGCGCGTAGATGTCCAGCAGGGCGTTGAGCAGGGTGCCGATGGCTAATGTCATGAACAGGATGGTGAACGCCATGGCGATGTTGCCGATCACGTTCCGGCCCGCAGTGCTCAGGCCCGGGACCAGCGTGAGGCCGAACTGAATGACCAGTGACGGCACCATCTGCGCCAGTCGGTGAAAGACCTTGTTGTGGCGGAAGTCGTTGACCCAGTGCAGGGACGGCTGACGGCCGAGCATCCTGACGGCGTACAGCACCAGAAAGCGCGCCACGCGGCCAAGCACCAGTGCGGCGGTCAGCAACAGGATCAGCGCCAGCCCGGTGCGTACCCACGGATGCTGATCGAGCATGTCCCAGATTTCCTGGGTCTTGAGCCAAAGCGAGTGAGTATCCATAAAAGCATCGGGCCCGTTGAGCGAAGAGGGGGGCGTGATTAGAACATTTACCGGGTCGGACGGGGCGGCCCGTGAGCACGAAGTGCACGTCGGGCAATGATTTAAAATTGTATCGATCGCTGAAGTAGACTCATCGCTCATTATCAAAGGAGTTGCGTCTTGCACCTATCCATCGTTCAACGCTGTGCGTCACGTCTCGGGTTGCAGGCCTTGTGGGTACTGGTCGGTCTGGCCTCGTCGACACTGGTCAGTGCCGCCGGCGCGTTACCGACCTACGGTGAAATGGACGCTGCAGGGTTCGCGGGCTCGCCCCGGGAGAACTACGCCCTGCAGGACTTTTCCGATAAATACCGTGCGACGCTGGATATTTCCGCCAAAGACGATGTGTTTCGTCCCGGCGTGATCAACGTGTACGACAAGGCCAGCGGTGCGGCTTTGATCCGCGTGCAGTCCGATGAACTGGTGCTCGGCACTGACCCGAAAACCGGCGAGGTCAAAACCAACGTGCACGAATTGCCCTATGGCGAACAGAGCGTACTGATCTATCAGGATTTCAACTTCGACGGCATCAAGGACCTAGCCTTGATGGACGGGCAGAACAGCTGCTATCACGGCCCCTCGTATCAGGTCTTTCTCGGCACGGCCGATGGTTTCCGGCACAGCGATTCGTTTACCGAACTGGCGCAAAACAACTGCGGCCTGTTCAGCGTGGATGAGAAAGCCCGCAAGATCGAGACCATGACCAAGGACGGTTGCTGCTGGCACCAGATGTCTACGTACAGCATCCGTAATGGCGAGCCGGTTCTGGAAACGCAGACGGTCCTTGACCATACCGGCGGGTCGGGACTGCCGACTGAAACAGTCAGTCGCAATCAGAATGGCAAGATGACGCACACCACCAGCATCGTCTGGGAGGAAGACCAGCAGCGTGAGATTCTCCTGTCGTTCAGGCTTGCGCCGTCCGGCAAGCGCATTGTGTTGTTCCGTTCAGGGGACGCAAGCCCGGTCTTCTACGCAGCCGTGGACAGCAAGAATCAGGTCGGGCTGCTGTTTCCCCAGGCTGAAGGTGAGCAACTGAAGTACGACGCTGCCAGTCATGTATTGAGCTTCGTGCGCGGCGACACCGCTTACCGGATCGTGGGTGACGCAAAGGGTGCGCCCACCGCCATGCAAGTGGTGGTGCGTGGCAAAACCACCGAGCTGAAACTGCTTGCCGAGCCTGCTCAAGGTTCGCTGAACAAGGTCGCGGATGCGTTGAAAGCCGCGCAGTAATCAGGCGGCGGGGTGCTAGCCCCGATACCTCACCGCCTCGACAAACGCGCTGAACGCCGGCGACGCTTGTCGCCGGTTCGGGTAGTACAAGTGAAAACCTTCGAAGTAAGGGCTCCAGTCGACCAGCACTTCTTTCAGGCGGCCGCTGGCGATGTGCGGCTCGGCCATGGAGTCCGGCACGTAGGCCAGGCCCACGCCGTCCAGTGCGGCGTTGAGCACATGGATCATGCTGTTCGACGTAAATTGCCCGTTGACCCGTAGGTTGAGCTTGCGGCTGTCCTTCTCGAACTCCCAGGCGTAGCAACTGCCGTTTGGCGAGTGGCGGATGTTGATGCAGGTGTGTTGAGTCAGGTCCTGAGGCTGCAGCGGGACGGGATGTCGCTCGAAGTAGGCCGGCGAGCCGACCACTGACAAGCGCCAGTCAGGCCCCAGGCGCACGGCAATCATATCCTTGCTGATGGACTCCCCCAGACGGATGCCCGCATCGAAACGTTCGCTGACAATATTGGTGAAGCCGTAGTCGATGCAGATCTCGATCTGAATATCCGGGTACTGCGCCAGAAACCCTGCAAGCATCGGGCGGATGATGCCTTCTGCGGCGTCATCAGAGCAGGTAATGCGAATGGTGCCGGCGGGTTTGTCGCGCAGTTCGCCCAGCACTTCGACTTCTGCGGCAATCTGATCCAGCAGCGGCCCGATCGAGCGCATCAGCCGTTCGCCAGCGTCGGTCGGGGCCACGTTGCGGGTGGTTCTCGCCAGCAGGCGCAGGCCCATGCGCTCTTCAAGGCCACGAAGGGTGTGGCTCAGGGCTGAAGGCGTAACGCCCAGTCTGGTCGCGGCCTTGGTAAAGCTCTGATCGCGTGCCACCTGCAGGAAGGCTTGCAGGTCATTGAGTTTGGGTGTGCTCATTACTGAATCCCTCTCACAAGCGCGTATAAATTGTGGTGTCTAATCATCCTAATACCTTTGCCCTAACCTGTGCCGACTCATTTTTAACGTCGCCAGGTCAGGACGCATGCAAGCATTTGATTCAACTCTGAAGCAGTCCGAAATAACCACTCATCCGCCAGCCTGGGGCGCCGTGTTCTCGATGGCGCTGTGTGTGGTGGTGCTGATTGCGTCAGAGTTCATGCCGGTCAGCCTGCTGACACCCATCGCGCAGGACCTCGGTATCAGCCAGGGGCAGGCAGGGCAGGCGATTTCGATCTCCGGCTTTTTTGCCGTGCTGACCAGTCTGCTGAACACGCCGCTGACCGGGCATCTGGATCGCAAGCCTGTCCTGCTGGGCTTTAGCCTGTTGTTGCTGGTATCTGGCGTGATCGTCACGCTGGCCTCCAACGGCTGGTTGTTCATGACAGGCCGTGCATTGCTCGGGATTGCCATTGGCGGTTTCTGGTCGATGTCGACCGCCACCGTGATGAAGCTGGTGCCGAAGCAATCGGTCGCCAAGGGCCTGGCACTGATCAACGGCGGCAATGCGCTGGCGGCGACGGTCGCCGCGCCATTGGGCAGCTTCATGGGCCAGTACATTGGTTGGCGCGGGGCGTTTTTCCTGGTCATCCCGCTCGCGGCGCTGGCGTTTGCCTGGCAGTGGCTGAGCCTGCCGGCCATGCGCAGTCAGCCGAACAACCGGGCACGCAATCCGTTCCGCCTGCTGCGCAACCCGCAAGTGGCCGTTGGCATGGGCGCGATCCTGTTGCTGTTCATGGGCCAGTTCGCCGTCTTCACCTACCTGCGCCCGTTTCTGGAAGAGATCACCGGGGTCAGCGTCAACACGTTGTCCCTGATGCTTTTGGCGCTGGGGGCCAGCGGGCTGGTTGGCACGTACCTGATCGGCAGGCTGCTGCACACAGGCCTGTATGCCTGCCTGATCGCCATTCCGTTGCTGATGGCGGTGCTGGCCGTGGCGCTGACCGGCCTGGGCCATTCACCTCAGTCCGTCGCCATTGTGCTTGCCGTCTGGGGGCTGATTGCCACACCTGCGCCGGTCGCCTGGGGCCTGTGGTTGAGCCGCACGCTACCCGACGATGCCGAGGCGGGCGGCGGCCTGATGGTGGCGACCATTCAATTGGCGATCACCGCCGGTGCCGGCATCGGTGGCGCGCTGTTCGACAGCCTCGGTTGGTGGAGCCCGTTCGCATTCGGTGGCGTGTTACTGGCGTGTTCGGCCGCGCTGGCCTGGACGGCACGCGACAACGCGTCCCTGCAGGAAAGCAACACCGGTCAGGGCCGGGCAGATAAACGCGGGTCAATTTATCAACGAGGTAACACGCCATGAAAAAGATTCTTTTGATGCTTGGGCTTTTAATCAGCTCATACGCTGCGACAGGAGCAGACATGTCTCAAGGTGCCGATAATTTCTACACAAGCGACAAGGTCGTTGCGCAAAAAGTGCTGTTCAACAACCAGTACAAGATGAAAGTCGCGGGCAACCTGTTTATACCCAAAGGCTCGAACCCGAACGTTAAAGCTCCGGCCATCATCATCGGCCATCCGATGGGGGCGGTGAAGGAGCAAAGCGCCAATCTCTACGCGCAGAAACTGGCCGAGCAAGGGTTTGTCACCTTGTCGCTGGACCTGTCGTTCTGGGGCGGGAGCGAAGGCCAGCCGCGTAATGCCGTTTCACCGGATATCTACGCCGAAGACTTCAGCGCCGCAGTGGACTTCCTGAGCACGCAGACCTTCGTGGACAAAAAACGAATCGGCGTGCTGGGGATTTGCGGCAGCGGCAGCTTTGTCATCAGTGCCGCGAAGATCGACCCGCGCATGAAAGCCATCGCCACGGTGAGCATGTATGACATGGGCGCCGCCAACCGCAACGGCCTGAAACATTCGCAGACGCTGGCGCAGCGCAAGAAGATCATCGAGCAGGCGGCACTGCAGCGCGATGTAGAATACAACGGCGGCGACACCGCGTACACCAGCGGCACGGTACACAAACTGACTGACACATCCGGCCCGATCGAACGCGAGTTCTATGATTTCTATCGCACGCCACGGGGCGAGTTCACGCCTGAAGGCCAGTCCCCCGAACTGACCACTCACCCGACGCTGACCAGCAACATCAAGTTCATGAACTTCTATCCGTTCAACGACATCGCGACCATCTCGCCACGCCCGATGTTGTTCATCGCCGGCTCAAAGGCGCACTCTCTGGAGTTCAGCGAGGAAGCGTACAAACTGGCCGGCCAGCCCAAGCAACTGATCATCGTGCCGGAGGCCGGGCATGTGGATCTGTATGATCGGGTCGATCTGATCCCGTTCGACAAGTTGGGCGAGTTTTTCAAGAACAACCTGAAGTAATCCGCCGGAAGACAATACGTATGAAAAGGCCCTGCACGATCAGGGCCTTTTCATTATCGGTCACTGGTGGTTTCAAATCTGCCTAAAGATATGCAGGCTCATCCTCATCACGAAGGTGAATGTCCAGTCCCTGCCGACCCACTGCAAGATGAGGACGCAATGTCAGTGCCGGGATCTCGTAGTCACCGTCGTTCTGCCTGCGAAACGGCAAGGGCTCAAGGGTGAACAGGGTATCCAGGCGGTTGCCGTAATCGGCGCAAATGCGGGCAAATGTCGCGCTGTCCACCTTGCCTGCCCGGTACACAGGGAAGGGCGCGAGCACATCGAAACCTGGATAGAACAGGATGCCGTGCTGGATAGGAAAGAGCACGTCGTTCAGCGCTCCGTTTACGCCACGCTCGCTGTAGTGGGACTCCCAGCCGCCCATGGTCACCGTCAGCATGGCGCGCTTGCCTGCCAGCGTTCCCTCACCGTATCGATCACCCCAGTGCTGGTCGCTGTGCTCGCCCACGCCGTAGGCGAAACCACAGGCGTACACCCGCTCTATCCAGCCTTTCATGATCGCCGGCATCGAAAACCACCAGAGCGGAAACTGAAATATGACGGCGTCTGCCCAGAGCAATCTGGCCTGTTCGGCCTCGATGTCCGGCGGTTGAATACCGGCGGCAAATACGCGTTGCGACTCAAGGGCAGGGTCAAAGCGGCTGCTGCTCTCAAGGCCTGGTGCATCGTTGGCGTCGATTGTCGCCTTCCAGCCCATCTGGTAAAGGTCGGACACCTGCACCTGATGGCCTTTACTCTGCAGATGATCGACTGCGAAGTCTTTCAACGACCCATTCAGCGAGCGCGGTTCGGGGTGGGCGTAGACAATAAGTACGTTCATGAGGGGCTCCGGTTTGTCTGTCATGAGGCAACGCTACAGACTCGATCGGGTATGCTGGAAATCAATCTCCCATACACTGGGTATGTGCATGAACAATACCTTGCGGCGTATCGACCTCAATTTGCTGATCACGCTGGATGCATTGCTCTCGGAGCAGAACGTGACCCGCGCGGCGCATCGGCTGAACCTGACTCAGCCGACGGTCAGCCTGCAATTGGGCAGGCTGAGGCAGGTACTGGATGATCCATTGCTGTTGCCGGGACCGCGGGGCATGACCCCGACTGCGCGGGCTGAACAACTGCGCGAACCGCTCAGGCAGGCGCTTGCAGCGCTGGAGTCCGCTTTGCTGCCCGGCCGGGATTTCGACCCGGCAAAGGCCGATCACACCTGGCGCGTGGCCGCCAGCGACTACGCGACCATCGCGTTGATATGGCCGTCGCTCGGCAGGTTGCGCAGCAGTGCTCCGGGTACGCGCCTGGCCCTGTTGAACAAGCACCCGGTCAGCCTTGCCGCGGATCTAGAAAGCGGTCGACTGGATCTGGCGTTGCACACCCGCGATGAGGCGCCGCCCAAGCTGCGTCAGCGGTCGTTGATCCATGAACGTTATGTGCTTGCTGCCCGGCATGATCATCCGGATTTTGCGCAGCCCGTATCGCTGACACGTTTCTGTGAGCTGGAGCATGCGGTCATGTCTCCCAACGGCGGCGGGTTCGCCGGAAGCACCGATCAGGCCCTGGCGGCGCAGGGGTTAAGCAGACGGGTCGTGTTGTCGGCGCCGCATTTCGGCTCGCTGGTGTCTGCACTGACCAGCAGCGATCTGGTTGCAGTGGTGCCCGAACGGCTGGTGCGCGCCCAGCCGACGCTCGTGGTTCAGGAACCGCCGCTTTCGATTCCCGGGTTTGAAATGCTCATGCTGTGGCCTGAGCGTTTGCACCGTGATCCGGCTCATATGTGGTTACGAGAACTGATGGCTTCGGCCATTGATTGAGCCGTGCGGCGCTCATGATTCAAGCCCGCAGCCTGCGTTCGCGTAACGCACTCAAACACTCGCGCCCCGCAGCCTCGGCGGTTTGCGTGACTGTCTGGCTGTTGTCCTCGGTGATCCAGGTCAGCAGCCGCACCTGACCCGTCGCCTGGCTGCCGCCGTGCATGCGAGACAGGGTTTCGCGGTGCTTGAGCATGGCTTTCATGCGGGTGGCGAGCATGAAGATATCGTCGATGAAACCGTCTTCGACGTTGTCGTGATGCTCGATGCCCAGCCCCGTGGCGTCGTGGTCGATACGCAGGTGGTAGTGCATGGCCCCGGTTGCATCCTCGCTGCCGAACAGCGCGATGACGAAGCCTTTGCCCAGCAGTGAGCGCAAGGCGTGCTGGATGATTTCCTGCACATCGGGGGTGATCTGTCTGACTTCGCGGCTCATGTAACGACTCCTGACCTGATGAGTAGTGCAGGCAGTATTCAACGACGGGATGTAAAGCGCGGTCCGGGCCAGGTAATGCTGGGTAAAGACCGCCTTGTTCATGCTGTAAAAGCTCCGCCTCAAAAGGTCTGGCCCAGCGAGAACTGGAACACTTGGGTCTCGGCGTCTTCGGGCTTTTTGATCGGCACGGCGAGGTCGAAGCTCAGGGGGCCGAGCGGCGAGTACCAGGTCACGCCGACGCCGACCGAACTGGCCATCTGGTCGATATTGATGTTGCCGCAGTTCTGCGTGGTGGTCAGGTAGCACTTGTCCGCGTAAACCGTGCCGAAGTCCCAGAACAGCGAGGTGCGCAGGGATTTCTGGTCTTTGACGAAGGGCATCGGGAACAGGTATTCCATGCCGCCGGTGATCAGGATGTTGCCGCCCAGGGCTTCGGTGTCGCGGTCGGAATAGTAGATCTGCCCCTGACTGGCGTAGGTGCCGGTGGCGGGGGTATTGCGTGGCCCCAGCGTGCCGTCCTTGAAGCCACGCACCGTGGCCTGGCCGCCCGCCGTATAGTTTTCGTAGAAGGGCAGGCCGTCGGTATCGCCGTAACCGTTGCCGTAGCCGAGTTTGGTATGCAGGCGCAGCGAGGTGGTGTCGCTGAGCGGCAGGAAGGTCTGGCCGTTGTAGTCGAGTTTGTAGAACTGCAGGTCACTGCCCGGCACGGTGCTGGTCAGGGTCAGGCTTTGCGAGTGACCGCGGGTGGCCAGTACGCCTTTGTTGAGGGTCGATTCCGACCAGCCGACGCTGGCCTTGAGGTTGGTGAACGCATCCCCCTCGCGCTCGATGAAGTCGTAGATCTCGTCAGCGCTGTAGCTGCCGGCGTCGAGGGTGTCACGCTGGATCGACAGCCCGTAGGTCAGGCGCGATGTTTCGCTGATCGGATAGCCGAGGTTGACCCCGGCGCCCACGCTGTTGAGCGAATAGTAGGAGACCTCGTCGTCATCGTCGTAGTACTTGCTGTAGTCGGTCGCGTTGTAGAAAACGTTGTAGCCCAGGCTCACCCCGTCAGGCGTGAAGTACGGGTTGGTGAACGCGAAGTTGTACTTGGTCTGGTACTCGGAGCGGGTCATGCCAAGGCTGGCGAAGTTGCCGGTGCCGAGGATGTTGTTCTGCGAGATGGAGCCACCCAGTATCAGCCCGGCGCTTTGCGAAAAGCCCACGCTGGCGGTGATGTTGCCCGAGGCCTGTTCTTCGACGGCGTAGTTGATGTCCACCTGATCGTCGGTGCCGGGGACTGCTGGTGTTTCGACGTTCACTTCCTTGAAGAAACCGAGACGCTCCAGGCGCACCTTCGACTGGTCGATCAGGTAGGTCGAGGCCCAGCCGCCTTCCATCTGACGCATTTCACGGCGCAGCACCTCATCGGCGGTCTTGGTGTTGCCGCGAAAGTTGATGCGGTTGGCGTAGGCGCGCTTGCCGGGGTCGACCACGAAACTGATATCGACGGTGTGATTGGCCTCGTTGGCTTTCGGCACGCCATTGACGTTGGCGAATGTGTAGCCATCGTTGCCCAGACGACGAGTGATCAGGTTGGTGGTGTCAGTCATGACCTTGCGTGAAAACACCTGACCCGGTTTGACCAGAATCAGTTGTTCGAGCTGGTCCTTCGGCACTTTCAGGTCGCCGCCCAGTTTGACGCTGCCCACGGTATACCGGTCGCCTTCGGTGATGTTGACGGTAATGAACACGCCTTTCTTGTCAGGTGTCAGCGATACCTGCGTCGAGTTGATATCCATGTTGATGTAGCCGCGGTCCAGGTACCAGGAGCGCAGTCGTTCCAGGTCGCCGGAAAGTTTTTCGCGGGCGTACTTGTCATCGTTCTTGAAAAACGACAGCCAGTTGCTGGTCTTGAGCTGAAACTGATCAGCCAGTTGTTCATCGGAGAACACGGTGTTGCCGACCACGTTAATGTGCTGGATCGACGCCACCGTCCCTTCGTCGATGGTGATTTTCAGGGCAATGCGGTTGCGTGGTGCAGGCAGCGCCTGGGTATCGACCGAGGCACTGTAGCGGCCCTGGGAGACATACTGGCGTTGCAGTTCATTGCGCACGCCTTCAAGCGTGGCGCGCTGGAATATCTCGCCCTCACTGAGCCCCGACTGCTTGAGCCCCTTCATCAGGTCGTCGGTGCTGATGACCTTGTTGCCGACAATCTCGATACTGGCGATAGAAGGGCGTTCGACTACATTGATCACCAGCACATTGCCATCGCGTGCAACGTTGATGTCTTGAAAGAAACCGGTCTTGAACAGTGAGCGCGACGCGTCGGCCAGACGCTGCTCATCGGCCTGATCGCCGACATTGAGCGGCAGCGCAGCGAATACGCTGCCGGCAGATACGCGTTGCAGGCCGTTGACGCGGATGTCCGAGATGGCAAAAGTATCGGCGTGTACCAGCGGGACGCTGAATAACAGGCAGAACGATAGAAGCAGACGCGAAGAAATCATCAAACCCTTTCCAGAAAGCTGCGACAAAGGCATTTGAGCGCTGCCGATGACACGCCAGAAAGGGCCGGTCCGGCGGGCGCTGTTGGCTGCGCAGCATAGGGGGAGGGCATGTTGGGGACGGTTAACGCCGTGTAAGGTTAGGTAAAGATCAACGAGCCCGGCTGACACGCCGCAGCAGCGCCGGGATAATCGGCAACTACCAATCAAGGGCCTGCCATGACTTCCGTATTGCTTGTCGACGATGATCGGGAACTGACGGAAATGCTCAGCCAGTACCTGACCCGTGAAAGCTTCGACGTGACCTGCACCAACAGCGCTGAAGAGGGCGAGGTTGAAGCCTTGTCCGGGCGTCACGACATCGTCGTGCTGGACATCATGATGCCGCGCATCTCCGGCATTGAGGTGCTGCGGCGGATCCGCGCGCAAAGCCAGGTGCCGGTGATTCTGCTGACCGCCCGCGGCGACAATATCGACCGTATTTCCGGTCTGGAATTGGGCGCCGACGATTACGTGCCCAAGCCCAGCTCTCCGGGTGAGCTGGTGGCGCGTCTGCGGGCGATCATGCGCCGGGTGCGTGCGGTGCCGGTGATCGAGACGGTCCGGGAGGTGATTCAGGCCGGAGAGCTGATGCTCTGGCCAGGCAAGCGTGAAGCGCGCTGGCAGGGCGTGACGCTTGAACTGACCGGCAACGAGTTCTGCCTGCTCGAAGAGCTGGCGCGGCATGCCGGGCAACTGGTCAGCAAACAGAACCTGTCGATGAACGCGCTGGGACGGCCGCTGGCCCGCTACGATCGCAGTATCGACGTGCACATCAGCAGCATTCGCCACAAGCTCGGCCCGCGCAACGATAACCAGAGCTGGATACAGAGCGTGCGCAATCTGGGCTATATGTTGATCACGCCATGAGACCGAGCCGGTTGTTCTGGAAACTGTTCCTGGCGTTCTGGCTGGCGACCAGCCTGACCTTCATGGTCGGTGCCGGCCTGTTCATGTTCACCCAGTCGGGGCGTGGCGATCCCTCGTTCAGCACGGTGCTCGACAACGAAGTGCGCATTTTGCAGCGCTCGGGCATTGCCGCAGGGCAGGCGTTGCTCGATGCCTGGCAGCCGGAGGGTCACAGCAAGGTCGGTCTGTACGACAGCCAGGGGATGCTGCTGGCGGGCGATTCGCTGGAAAACCCTCGCTTCGAACTCGCCGTGCGTACGCGCGAAGGCGCACTCGTGCATATCCGCTCTACCCAGCGCCCCAACCATGACGATCAACCCTCTCACCTCAATCCGCTGATCACCGGCACGGTCATGAGTGCGCTGTTCAGCTGGTTTCTCAGCAGCTATCTGGTGGCACCGCTGATTAAATTGCGCGAGGCGATGGGCAAGGTCGCCAGAGGCCGTTTCGACACACGGGTGAAACCCGACATGGGCCGCCGGCGCGATGAAATCGTCGACCTCGCCGAGGATTGCGACCGCATGGCCAATCAGCTCAAGGTCATGGCCGACTCCCAGCAACAACTGCTGCATGACATTTCCCATGAGCTGCGTTCGCCGCTGACGCGCATGAGTGCCGCCATCGGCCTGCTGCGCCAGGAGCCGACCCAACTGGACATGCTCGAACGCATCGAGCGCGAATCGGAGCGCATGGACTCACTGATCGAAGAATTACTGACCCTGGCGCGCATGCAGAGCGATGTCGAAAGCCTGACGCGCGACCAGGTCGATGTCATCAGCCTGCTGGCAGCCATCGTCGAAGATGCCGAATTCGAGGCCGGACTGAAGCAGTGTCGGGTCAGGCTGCAGGCTCCCGGATCTTTCGTCGCCCAGGTCGACAGCGAATTACTTTATCGGGCCTTCGAAAACGTCATCCGCAATGCCGTTCGCCACACGGCGGTCGGCACGGATGTGGTGGTGGTCGCCAACGTTCAGGCCCAGCCGCTGTGCCTGATGGTCAATGTCATCGATCAGGGGCCAGGTGTGGACGAGGCGTGTCTGCAACGGATTTTCCAGCCCTTCGAGCGCGGTCCGGAGAATGCCGCGCAGGGCTTTGGTCTGGGCCTGGCCATCGCCCTGCGGGCTATCGAAATGCACGGCGGGCAGATCGCCGCACGCAATCGGCCGGGCGGCGGTCTGGTGGTCGATGTACTGCTGCCGGTGTCGTGACTGCGCTCGATGACCGTCCCTCGGCGCGTTGCTCAATGCTCAGCGCAGCGGCGCCTGCAGACTGGCCCTGAGCCCACCCTGCGGACGATTGTCGAGGCTCACGTTGCCACCCATCAATAGCGCGACTTTCTGCACGATGGCCAGTCCCAGACCCACGCCTTGATCGTTGCCACGGCTGTAGAACGGCTCGAACAAGCGCTCGCGCTCCTGCTCGTCGATACCGGGGCCCTGATCGTCGACGTTGAGCCGGAAGCAATGCTCACTGAACGTCAGCCCCACCGTGACCTGGCCACCTTCGGGTGAGAAGTTGACGGCATTGGTGATCAGGTTGTGCAAGGCAATGTCCAGCGCGGGGAAGTCGACCATGACTTCGCGGCTGGCTTCAGTGCATTCAAAGGACAGCTCCAGATGCTTGCTCAGCACCCACGGTGTCAGCTGCACCAGACTGTCGCGCACGGCGCTGACCAGATCCACCGCTACCTTGCCCGCTGGCGAAGGGCCGGGCTCCAGACGCGCAATGGTCAGTAACTGGTTGACCAGCCGCGTCGTACGGCCCACGCCGATGATCAGGTAGCCCAGCGACTGTTGCCGCTGCTCTTCGTTGTGCGCTTCCAGGACGTTTTGCGCGTGCACCCGCAGGACCGCCAGAGGCGTGCGCATTTCGTGGGCCGCATCGGCAATGAAGCGTCGCTCGCGTTTGAGCAGGTCCTGAATCTGCCCCAGCAGGCGGTTCAGGGCGGCCTGCATGGGCTCCAGCTCAGCGGGCAGGGCGTTGAGTTGCAGAGGGTGCAGAGAACCGGCGTTACGGCCGCGCAGGGTATTGGCGAAATCGGCCAGTGGCCTCAGCCCCCAGCGGATCGCCAGCCAGATGGCGATCATCAGCACCAGACTGCCGATCAGGTTCGGCAAGACCGTGTGACGCACAATGCGGTTGACCAGATCCGAGCGCACGTCATCGCGTTCACCGACCCAGACCAGCAGCCCGTGCTGTTGGTCCCTGAGCACGAAGGCTCGCCATTGATGGCCGGTCATGTCATTGAAATCACTGAACCCGGTGCTCTGTGGCGGATGAGTGAAGGTCGGGGCGCTGGCGGTGTGTACCAGCGAATTGTTGTCCTTGTCCCAGACCTGAAAGGCGATCTTGCCCTCGTAAGGGTGGCCGTCCACACGCGGTTCGGCCTGGGCGAGCGCCTGATTGAAGGCCTGATAGAGCTGCGCGTGTTCCTTGCGCTCCATGGGCATGCGCATCACGCCTTCCAGCAGCCTCGCGTTCTGCGCCAGCTGGGCATCGTAGATTTCTGCGATTTCGTGATTGCTGTCATGCACGTTGAACAGCGTCAGGACCAGAAGACCACACAGCAGCAGGCCGATGATCAGTGTCAGTGTGCGGCGGCGTATCGACTTCAAGAACGCTCCTCCACCAGGTAACCCACGCCTCGAATGGTACGGATCAGGGTGCTGGAAAACTTTTTGCGCAAATGGTGAATGTGCACTTCGAGGGTGTTGCTTTCGGCCTCTTCGTTCCAGCCATAGAGCAGCTGCATCAGCCGTTCGCGGGTCATGACCCTGCCTGGTGGCGAGAGTAATTCATACAGCAATTGGTATTCCTTGGGCGTCAGCGCAACTGCAGCATCGTGATAGCTGACCTGTTGCGTGCTGGGGTCCAGACGGATGCCGTTGTGTTCGATCAGCACCTTGGCGCGTCCGGCACTCCGGCGTAGCAGGGCCCGCAAGCGGGCTTTCAGCTCGGACACATCGAAGGGTTTGACCAGATAATCGTCAGCGCCACTGTCCAGGCCGATAATCCGGTCTTCGGTGGCGTCGCGTGCGGTCAGGATCATGACCGGCAGCGTCGAGCCGCTGTGACGCAGTCGACGCAACACTTCAAAACCACTCAGCGTCGGCAGGCCGACGTCGAGAATGGCCAGATCGAAGCTCTCGCTGAGCAGGGCATGCAGGGCGCTGCTGCCGTCCTTTATCCAGTCAACCGTGTAGCCTTCCCGGCTGAGTGCCTGCTGAATGCCTTCGCCCAGTGCAACGTCGTCTTCGATAAGCAGCAGACGCATGGTCTCTCCGTCAGTTGAGCTTCTTGTTCACGCTGGCGAGCAGCGACTGAATGTCTTTCCTGCGCCCGGCGTCGGCCTCTTCACGGCCCGGACGGGGGGTTGCCTGCAACGCCTTGTTCAGGGCTTGCTGTGCTTGAGCATAGTTGCCTTGATCGAACTGATGTTGCGCCGAGAAAAATAGCGTATCTATGCCGTTCGGGTTGATTTTCAACGCCTGCTCCAGCAATTGCCCGGCCTTGGCCGAGTCGCCGAAGCCTATCGGCCAGCCGGGGACTTTGTCATACAGCGCTGCCAGGCTGGTGTAGGCCGAGCCTTGCAAGGCATTGGCGTCGAGGGTCATGGCCTTTTCCAGGTCGGCCTTTGCCTGTTTGGCTTTGCCCAGCGCGCCAAGGCCGCCTTGTGCCCCGGCCCAACTGCTGGTGACGATACCCGACCAGATCCACGCTTCTGCTGCGTCGGGACGATCCTGAGTGAAGGCCGTGGTTTGCGTGGCCAGCTTCTCGAATGCGTCGACACGCTGCTTCTCGGGCAGGCCGTACTGAATATGCGCCCATTCTTTCTGGATACCGGCCAGACGTTGCTGGTCGGGTGCATCGAGTGCCCAGAGCGGCAGGCTGATCAGGCTCATGACGACGAAAGCGATTCTTTTCATGGTATGTGCTTCTCTTGCGCAATGGGTGAACTGTGGTGGCGGATCAACGGGAGATGCTTGCGCAGGCCGCGGTCCACGAGGGTCGGCAACAGGCTGTTGAGCCTGACGAAAAAACGCTCCGGCCACCCCAGGTAAAGCTCTCTGCGGTTACCTGCAATGGCTTGGAGCACCGCTTGGGCAACGTCTTGCGGGTCGTCGACTGCCGAACTCAGCGCGTCGTTCAGTGCCTGTGCTGCGGCGCTGTTCATGCTGGTCCGGGTGGCACGCGGGGCGACGTACAGTACGCCCACCCGGGTGTCGGCCAACTCGCGACGCAGCGCTTCGGAAAACCCTCGCAACGCAAACTTGCTGGCGCAGTAGGTGGCATACCCGGCATGGCCGATGGAGCCGTAGGTAGAACCGACGTTGACCACCATGGCTTCGCTGGCCTGCTTGAGCACCGGCAGCATCAGGCTGGTCAACTGGATCGGTGCATGCACGTTGAGGGTCAGCATGGAATCGATGTCGCTGGCTGGCAGCTGCTCGAGCATCGCGAAATGGTTGGTGCCCGCCGCATTGATCAGCAGGTTGACGCCAGGCACGGCGCCAACCGCACGGACTACTTGCTGACGACCTTGCGCCGTGCACAGGTCCGCCTCGACCCAGTGCAGGTTGGCCGGGTAGAGCTCAAGCAACTGACGCAGCGGATGCACGTGCCGCGACACCGCCAGCACCTTGGCGCCCTGGCTGCACAGTGCCTCGGCGATTGCCAGACCGATGCCGCCGCTGGCACCGGTGAGAACGACGTGCGCGTCAGGCAGCCGCATGATCGGACCCCTTGTGCACGGTCAGCGCAGCGCCCGGCAACTCGCGAAACATGTCGGTGTACAGGCGGTAAACCATGCGCGACGCATGAATCACGGCTTGTTGGTCGTCCGGATCGTCGACCTTGTCCATCAGTTTTCGGAAGGTTTCCATGTGGCCGATGTCCAGGCTGCCGTGAGAGCTCAGGTAACTGAACGCTTCTGGCCCAAGGCCGAGCCCTTTGCGCATGCTGTCTGCTGCGTGCGTAGCCAGGGCAATGCTGGTGCCTTCCAGCACATTGACCATGCCGAACAGGCCCACCGGGTTGCCACGTGCGATCAGGTCGTAAAGGTAGGCGATCATCAGTTCGACAGGCGCGCCGGGTTGGCCGTTTTCCACGGCGTCAGCCTGACCGCCGCAGGCACGCAGGTCGTTGAGTACCCACTTTTCATGCCCGTATTCGTCCTCGATGTACTCACAGACGGCCGCGCGCAGCCATTCCGTGCGTGACGGCAGCCTCGCGCCGCAAGCCATCATCAACGGCACGGTATGGCGCACGTGGTAGTAGGCCTGAGTCAGAAACGCCCGGTAACTTTCCAGGCTGACCTGGCCGGCCGTTGCCTGGCGGATGATCGGCAGGTTGAACAGGGTTTCGCGTTGTTCCTGGGTCGCATCCTGCAGGGTCTGAAAAAAGCTCATGACAAGGCACCTTGGGTCAGGTTGGAGGGCGTGAAAAGGGTTTGGTAGCGTTCAAGAATGGCCTCGCGGCGAGGCCGGCCATTCGCAGTGGACAAGCCGTTTGCCGGGCTGAAAGGCTCGTCGAGACGGGTCCAGCTCGTGACGCGGGCGTAATCGGGCAGCGCCTGATTGACCCTGTTGACGGCTTCTTCGATCTGCAGGTCAGTGGTGCCGGGGCGCGATGGCCAGAGCAGGGCGTGGTTGGACGGCAGAGCCTCGCCATACACGAACGCCTGGGCAATGCAGTGGCTCTGGGTCAGTTCGGCTTCGATCCATTCCGGATTGACGTTGCGTCCGAAGCTGGTCACGAACTGATGTTTCTTGCGGCCTTTCAGGTACAGGTAGCCGTCAGCATCGAGCTCACCCAGATCGCCGGTAGGCCACCAGGCCGGTGCGGGTGTCGTGTCGCCCAGATAGCCGAGCATCGGACTGCCGGCCACCAGCACTTCGCCGTCAGCCGCAAGCCGTAGCCAAATGTGCGGCAGTGGGCGACCGACACTGCCGGCACGCTGCGCGTCCGGTCGATTGAGGGTGATGACCGAGGCGCACTCCGACAGACCATAGCCCTCGAAGACCGGCAGGCCCGCCGCTTGAGCGCGTGACAGCAGATCGAGGCTGACGCGTGCGCCACCGACTGCGGCGAAGCTCAGCATCGACGCATCGAACGCGCCCGCTTCGCAGGCCGTCACCAGCAGCAACAACAATTGCGGAACCAGAATCATGCTGTCCGGGCGGCGCTGCTGTAAAAACATCAGCAGACGCGACGCATCGACGCCACTGGCACCCTGGATACCCAGGTCCTGCTGGCTCGGCAGGCTGATGCGTGCGCCGGCATACAAGGCCGCGTAGCAGCCAATGTTTTCCAGCAGGATCGCCAGCGGCAACAGGCTCAGATGATGTACGGGATGTACCGACTGACTGGCTTCATGAAGCCCGCGAGCTACCCTGAGGATGCTGTCGGCGCTCAGGCACACGCCCTTGGGGGTGCCCGTAGTGCCCGACGTGAAGGTCAGTTTGGCGGTGCCCGCCGGCATGTACGGTTGCTCGGCAGCGCGGCGTTGCCAGAGTGCGCCGTGTTGCCTGTAATCAGAGGCCTGCAGCTCTTGGGCGAAGATCGATCCGGTAATCACCGTGTCCGCCTGGCTTCGTTCCATGCAGTGTTGTCGTTGAGCGGCGCTGAAGAACGGCGGCAGCGCCACGCAGCTCAGGCCTTCGAACAGCACGGCCAGGTCCCAGAGCAGGGCGTCGGGGCTGTTGTCCAGCAGCAGCGCCACGATCCGCGCATTGGCGACGCGCAATTGTTCGCGGCGCTGCGTAACCTCTTCGATCAGTGCGGTGTAATCCAGCGTCCGGTCTTCGCCTTGCAGGGCGATGGCCCGGGGCTGCTCATCGGCCAGCGTCTGCAGTTTTTGCCAAAAGGCTTCACGTTCATGCGACATGGCTATCAGGCTCCAGTGTCTGTGGCAGTCCAAAGCGCTCGAAGATGCCCATGCTGCTCAGGTGCAGAAAACCGGCACGGATGTCGCCGACATGCACGCTGGGCCGTGAGTCGTAATACGAGCCCCAGGTGTGACGTTCTTCACCCAGGCGTGCCGGATCGGCAGTGCACAGCGTGACCGGATTGAGGCCCAGACGATTGAAGCTGTTGACCAGCGCCGCATTGCCGGTAAAGGCGACCCATTCGAAACCGTCCATCGCCAGCAACCAGGTCACTGTGATGATGCTCAGCCGGGCGCTGCCCAGACTGCTGGCCGCCAGGTTGCCGACTTCGACAATGCATTGGCGCTCGATCAGTCGCCCTGCTGCAGCGTTGACCTGTTGTTCGATGGGCGCATCCAGATAGTTCTCCAGAAACAATGTGCCGGCGCTGGCGTGACGAATGCCGGCAACCGCACACAGCGCGCCGCTGCCGTCCTGAAGCCCGAAAAGCTCCGGCATGAATTGCCTGACGTCGGCGTTGTGGGCCTTGCGAAATTGTTGCTGAACGAACCGTTCCAGAGGCTCACGCGGCTGTTCATGCGCCAAGGCGCGGAAGAGGGTCAGGGTGGGGGCCCCGGCATTGCCAAAACTCAGCGGTAGACGAATGTTCGAATCGATATCAGGCATTGGCGAGGCTCCTCCCCCGGTCAGCGAGTAGGGTGGAGTATCGAAGCGCTTTCTTAACCGAATCTGAAGGTAGAAAAAGAAATCACGACCTTCGGTTTTTTGCGCGCAAGAGGGGGGGGAAAGAGGGTCGAGGCGCGGGTTTGCGGCGTTGCCCGGCAAACTTGCGAATGGCCTTTATGCGCCCGTTGGTAAACAAAATCGGCCTTTGTTGGTAAAGAAACTCGGCCCCGGCGCTCGAAACCGTTACGCTATGCGGCTGTATTTTTGTTTTTCGTCGAGGTAGCACCCGTGTTTTCCGAATTCGCCCTGCACGAACGCCTGCTCAAAGCTGTGGCCGAGCTTAAATTTGTCGAGCCTACGCCCGTGCAGGCGGCCGCCATTCCGCTCGCACTGCAAGGGCGCGACCTGCGGGTGACTGCGCAAACCGGTAGCGGCAAGACCGCCGCATTTGTGCTGCCGATCCTCAACCGTCTGATCGGCCCGGCCAAGGTTCGCGTCGACATCCGTGCGGTGATCCTGCTGCCGACCCGTGAGCTGGCTCAGCAGACGCTCAAGGAAGTCGAGCGCTTCTCGCAGTTCACATTCGTCAAGGCCGGTTTGATCACCGGTGGCGAGGACTTCAAGGTTCAGGCCGCGATGCTGCGCAAGGTGCCGGACATTCTGATCGGCACGCCGGGTCGTTTGCTGGAGCAGTTGAACGCAGGCAATCTGGACCTCAAGCACGTTGAAGTGCTGGTGCTGGACGAAGCCGACCGCATGCTGGACATGGGCTTCTCCGAAGACGTCGAGCGTCTGGCCGGCGAATGTGCCGGTCGTGAGCAGACCATGCTGTTCTCGGCGACCACCGGCGGCGCTGGCCTGCGGGAAATGATCGGCAAGGTGCTCAAAGATCCACAGCACCTGCAAGTGAACAGCGTCAGCGAACTGGCTTCCGGCACACGCCACCAGATCATCACTGCCGACCACAATGTGCACAAAGAGCAGGTCCTCAACTGGCTGCTGGCCAACGAGACTTACCAGAAAGCCATTATCTTCACCAATACCAAGGCTATGGCCGACCGTCTGTATGGCCGTCTGGTGGCGCTGGAATACAAGGCGTTCGTGCTGCACGGCGACAAGGACCAGAAGGACCGCAAGGCGGCCATCGACCGTCTCAAGCAAGGCGGCGCGAAAGTCATGGTCGCCACCGATGTGGCGGCTCGCGGCCTTGATGTCGAAGGTCTGGACATGGTGATCAACTTCGACATGCCACGCAGCGGCGATGACTACGTCCACCGCGTCGGGCGTACCGGTCGCGCAGGCAGCGACGGTCTGGCGATCTCGTTGATCTGTCATGGCGACTGGAACCTGATGTCGAGCGTGGAGCGCTACCTCAAGCAGAGCTTCGAGCGTCGCGTCATCAAGGAAGTCAAAGGCACCTACGGCGGGCCGAAGAAGGTCAAGGCCTCCGGCAAGGCAGTAGGCGTCAAGAAGAAAAAGACCGACGCGAAGGGCGACAAGAAGAAGGTCGCGGCCAAAGGGCCGACCAAACGCAAGACGGTCAACCGTCCCAAGTCCGACCTGGTCAGCCAGGACGGCATGGCCCCGCTGAAAAAACGCAGCACGCCGGCCCCGGCTGCCGAGTGATTGCCGTGATCGCTCCCGAGCATTCGGGGGCGATCGACCTCTTTGCAGTACTGACAACGCCTCGTCACACCGTCCGCCAGCTTCTCTGAACCGTCACACACCTCGCGGGTCACACCTTTGAGTCACATGCCCGTGGCTGGAGGTCATGGGTGATCATTCCATGCTGGACGGAGGTTTAGAAAAATGACTTATAACTGGGACCTTATCGAGCGTTTGTTGCACGATGTGCAGAACAACGGCACCCCATCGACATCCACTGAGTTCGAGACACTGCTGAATCGCAGCTACATCGAACCGCGCCCTCGCGAGGAAGGCGGAGATGGCTCGACGTACATGCTGACAAAGCGCGGCGCAAGTCTGCTGGCTTTGATCGACAGCAGCATTCCGGGGAATGATCACCCCCGTCAGGTGCTCAATGAGCAGGCCGGCGACCCGCTTGACCCCGCGCTCTTCGACACCATCGCCAAAAAGCCGCAGATCGCCTGAAACCGCTGACACTGCACATGCCGATTCTGAGGACGCAGAGCGTCCGGAACGGCATACCCACGCGGAGCATGGGTACGATAGTCATCGTTGTGCTGAAATGACCATCGTTCCTCACGCTCCAGCGTGGGAATGCATTGGGTGACGCTCTGCGTCACGATCCTGCGCCGCGCACTCAAGGCAGAACGCAGAGCGTCCGGAACGGCATGCCCACTTCAGAGCATGGGCACGATAGTCATGGTGATAGGGCTAGCGGACTACTTCTGCGACTTCAGGCAATCCAGGTCGGTGAAGTCCTTGCGCATGTCGGCGATGCGGCTCAGCAGCTTGGCGCGCTGTTCCGGGGTGCTCAGGGCGGTGATGTCGACGATCAGCGATATCGCAGCCTTCTCGGTCTGGTCGTAGGCCTTGCGGTATTCAGGGGTCCAGAACGTCTCGCGGTCCTGCAGCAGCGCGGCGATGCGCTGCGGGAAGTCACTGGCCTGACGCTGCTGGACCGTGGCCAGGAACAGGTTCTGCCAGCGCGTACGGTTTTCAATCCACGCCTTGTTTTGCTCGCCCAGTGATGCAGACCACACCTGAATGCGATCCTTCTGCGCCTGATTGAGCTTGCCGACCCATGGCGTCACGCGTTTCTCCATCCGGTCGGCACGCTCTGCAATCTGGCGCCCCAGTGGCTGGTCGAGGTATTTGTTTTCGCGCTTGCGCTGGTCCTTGGCGAACGACTCCTGCATCTCCTGCACTTGCTTGTCGTCAAAGCGCGACAGCAACTCCACGGCAGACGGGGTGATTTCCTTCGAGATCTTGGCGATCGCCTCTTTGGCTTCGCTGGTACGGGCTTGCAGCCCTTCGTAAGTCACCTGGTCGGTCTTGACCATGTCTTCAAGCTTGTCCAGCCAGGTCAGGTATTCCGGCAGCTGGGTGCTGCAATGCCAGCTCAAATGCTGTTTGAGGCGCACGTCCAGCCAGCTTTTCTGTTCCGAATTCATGTCCAGGTAGTCGCTGAGCGTCCACGGAATGATCACGTCGAGGTTGCGATACGCCAGTCCTACCTGATTGCATCCTGCGAGCAGTGCAACGGTCATCAACAGCGTGACGAATGCTTTGAATAAAGACTGCATGACATCTCCTTGGCGTACTGACGTGCAGTAGAGGAGTGTAGCGTCTGGCAGTTCAACCGGTTTGGGCCTTTAAAAGAATGAACGTACCGCTTTGAGCGTGAACGTCCCTTCACAGCGCGCGTTGTGGCCGCTGTAGACGCTGCAATCGCCGCCGCTCAGGCTTGAGCCGCTGTAGATGAGGTTCATGTCGATGCCCAGCCAGGGGCGTGACAGGTTCAGCGACCAGTCGTTGAAGCCGTTGATCAATCCGCCGTCGGCTGAGGACTGCGGGGTATCGAACTGGTGATTGGCGTACTGCATGCGCACCCCGACTCCCAGTTGCTCGATGGCACCCAGATCGACGAATACCGTGCTGTCGCGGCTGCCGACATCGTTGCTGAAGGCCGCGCCGATGCGGCTGTTGAGCATGCGCAGACCGGCATAGAACTCGTGGCTGTCGATCTGGCTGGTGTCGGGGTAACTGTAACGAATCATCCCCAACTCGTAGCCAAGGGTGTTATCGAACGGCTTCTTGAAGCCCATGTAGGAATCAAGCTCCATCCCGGTATCGGAGGTCAGGCCCATGTCGGGCGCCCATTGTCCGAAATAGAAACCGCTTTCGTGGGTCAGGTCCAGGCCGCCATGAAAGGAGCCGGAACCGCCGGTGGGCGTCACCAGACCCTGGGCCATGCTGCGCGTAGGCGTGGTGGCGAGTTTCAGGTCGAAATCGCCCAGATCCCGCTCCAGAACCTGGGCAGAGACGGACTGACAAACAAGCATGGCGCTGAAAGACAGCACATGTAAGCGATGGCTGAGCATGGCTCACTCCTTGATCTGCGAGGAGTGTGGTCAGGGATGGCGTATCGAAAATGGCTCAGGAGCCGACACAAGCCGCGAGCTAGAGCCTCGCAAGCATACCGTCGAAATCAGATGAGGGCGGACCGTTCGTCGATCCGTTGTGTGTCAGTTGGCCGCAGTGGTGCGTGCAGACGGAATGATCAGCCCGCGAATCACCACCAGCGCCTGCTCGAACGACGGGTAGCCGCTCTTGGCGACGTCCAGTTGGGCGTATTCGGCCTGGTAACGTTCAGCACGTTTTGGGTCGCTGACACTCAGTTGCTGGGAGAGCAGGGCAATGGCCAACGGATGCTTGTGTTTCGCAGCGGTTTGCAGCAAATCGATGATCTGCTTTTGGTCGGCCTGCTGGCGAATCAGCAACACGGCCTGATAGAACTCGGCTTCGCCCGACGCGTCGTCAAGTGCGGCACGACGCAGCATGGCTTCGGCCAGCTCATAGTTTTCGCGGTTGTCTTCGCTGATCAGCAGTTTGGCCTGCAGCATGTCGTTTTGATAGAGCAGGTGCTCCGCCCGGCAAGGGCTGTCGGTGAGCTGACTGTCGTTGGGGCCGTTTTCGCAGTGGTGCGACGCGCAGCCGCCAAGGTAGACAAGTGCACCGAAAAGCATCCAGTTCTTCATTCGAGCATTCCACAAAGAAGATAACGTCCAGAGCGTGATCCAGCTCGTGGTCATAGTGATATCAGAGGAGAGAGTAGCAGCGTGACCGGAAGAATATCCAGCGAAGGATGGTCAATCTAGCGCCTTGAGCGTCAAGGCGCATAGAGATCGACAGGCAGAGCGCGGTTTTACTTTTTACCGAGATTGATCTGCTTGGACGGTGCGAAGGTCTGGCCACTCACGCCTTTGGCAATTTGCTGGATTTCACCGCCGGACTTCAGGAAAGCTGCAATCTGCGCGTTGATCGAGTCGCTCGTTTCAACGGCTGGGGCGGGTTTGGCTTTCGAGTGGGATGCTTTGATACGCATGGCTGCCATTTACCTTCATAAACGTAATACGGCCAGCCAGAGTACAGGAAACGCTTGATTATTGCTTGGTGAATGTGGCAATCGCCCGAGCCGAGCCTGTACTCGTCGGCTTGGTGGATTTGTCTGACACAGCGCTAACCGACTGTTTTCAGATATAAAATTTCGATGAGAGGCTGCGCCGCTGCGCATCAGGGCAGGCCGCTGAGCACCCGGGAAACTGACGAGTGGAGGCTGTGCCGACACCTTCTGCCACGCAACGCGAACCCGGACTCAAAGTCGGGTAGAATGCCGCCCACGTAATGAGGGTATCTGGAAATGGCTTTAATCGGGCGCTACAACAGCTTGCAAATCGTCAAGCACACGAACTTCGGTCTGTATCTGGACGGCGCGCAGGACGGTGAAATCCTTCTGCCCAATCGGTACATCCCCAAGGACGTTCCTACGGAAGATGAAGACTGGCTCAATGTGTTCGTCTATCTGGACAGCGAAGACAAGCTGCTCGCCACCACTGAAAAACCCAAGGTGCAGGTCGGTGAGTTCGCCAGCCTGAAGGTGGTTGAAGTCAACAGCATCGGTGTGTTCCTCGACTGGGGCCTGCCCAAGGACCTGTTGCTGCCGTACTCCGAAGAGAAGCGCACCTTGCAGGCCGGTGATTACTGCGTGGTTCACGTCTACCTCGACAAGCACACGCGGCGTATTACCGCCACTGCGCGTCTGGACCGCTACCTGGACAAGACCCCCGCCAACTACAGCGTGGGGCAGGAAGTCGATCTGCTGGTGGCTGAAGCCACCGACATGGGCTTCAAGGCGATCATCAACAACAAGCACTGGGGCCTGATTCACAAGAACGAAGTGTTCAAGTTCATGCGCGCCGGCAAGCAGGAAAAGGGCTACATCAAGGAAATCCGCAGCGACGGCAATATCAGCCTGAGCCTGCAGCCCGTCGGTGCAGAGGCTGCCAGCAGCCTGAATTCGAAGATTCTCGCCAAGTTGCGCGAGAACGACGGCACGCTGCCGGTCAGCGATAAAAGTGATCCGCAGGTCATCAGCGGTCTGTTTGGCGTCAGCAAGGGCAACTTCAAAAAGGCCATTGGTGCGTTGTACAAGCAGGGCCAGATCGTGATTCACGCCGACCGTATCGAGCTGGTCTGATACGGCATCGCAGCCTGGGTGCACGTGAGGTCATCGATGTGAGCTGCAATCGACGCAGCTCGCGGCACCTTAAGCCCAGGTGGCGAGCGCGTCTATTTCCTGGCTCAAGCGATCGAACGGCAAGGTGCCGTTGAATACCCGGGCGTCTTCCAGTGCCTCGTCACTGCGTCGCAGCAGGACGACTGGCACAGCCCTCAGCCCAAGCTTCTGCGCCAATTGGTGGTCGTCCATCACGTCCTTTTCGAAGTGGCCGGCGTTAAGTGCCTGTTCCATCGCTTGCCGATCCAGCCCGGTGGAGGTGGCGAGGTCGAGCAGCGTGTGCGTCTCGCCGATATCCAGCCCCTTTTCGAAGAATGCCCGGTAAGCCTCTTTGTGAAACGCCTCAAAACCTCCTGCATTCCTGGCAAACGCCGCGGCTTCCAGAACCTTGCGGCTGCGCGGCTGGACGCTGGGCATCTTCATCATCACCTGACGCCTGTCGGCCATCGGCAGTACTGACCGAGACCAGGTTTCACGCAGGTAATCGGCACTCGGGTCGAGCAGTGCCAGCGGGTCAGGACGCAGTTCAAAGGCATGCCAATTGAATTCGAGCCGTTCACCGTAGGTTTGCTGAAGCTGTTCCAGGACGGCCAGTTGCAGGTAGCAGAACGGGCAGACGTAGTCGCTCCAGACATCTATTTTCAGGGGACCAACAGTGTTCATGTGCTTGAAACTCCATAACGCTAGTTAACACTGACTCCCTTAACCTTTTAAAAGTCCTGAAGGTGGATGGATCAATGTCTACCTTTGGTCGGTCATACCCTCAAGCGGGCTTTCCCGGCCCTGGAACTTCATCAAGGACGCGCCATGAAAAAAATACTGATCGCTTACTTCGGCACATTACTGGCGTTTCTGATCCTCGACGGAGTGTGGCTGGGCGTTTTGATGGGGCCGACCTACCGTGAATGGCTTGGACCGATGATGCTCGATACGCCGGTTTTGGGACCTGCTATCGCGTTTTATCTGCTGTACGGAGCGGGGGTGGTGTTTTTCGGCGTCATGCCTGCGCTCAGAGCGCAACGACTGAGCCACGCGACATTGTGCAGCGGTCTGCTGGGGCTGATTGCCTACGGCACCTATGACCTGACCAACTGGGCCACCTTGCAGGGCTGGCCTGCGCAGCTGGCGCTGGTGGATCATGCGTGGGGCACGGTGGTGTCAGCGCTGGCCGGTACGGCGGGCTATCTGGCGGTACGTCGATTCGCCTGAAGCGGCGGTGTGCCGGAATGAGCGTTGCCGGCGCGCAACGTTCACCCGGTGCAGTGCGGGAACGCAGCAGTTGTTTTGCTGCTGCGTTGACAGCTACTTCTGCAGGAAATCGGCAAAACTCAGGTTGCTGCCCTTGGGGCGCATGTCCTTGAGGAAAGAGTCCTTGTCGGCGCTCAGTTCCAGGCTGACGGTCGGTTTGCGCTTGTCGGCATTGCGCACTTCAAGGCCTTCCATGTGGTCGCGCATGAATACCGTGGTCACTTTCAAATGCAGTAACTGGTCGGTTTCAGGCGTGTGCAGCAGCAGGTGCAGCCACTCGTACTGACCTACTTGCAGGCGCGGGACAGGCAGGTCGAACCACCAGATGTTTCGTTTGTGGTCCAGCACGGCGAAATGCGTGTTGTTGACGCCCAGCACTGCGCCACCCAGATCCTGGTTTCTGCGTGCAATGGCCAGCTTTTTATCGAGTTTCATAACGTTCCTGTGAATCGGTGTGTTCAGCGTGTCGGCCCTGCCGGACAACGGTGGCGCGCATTCTCGCACAAACTCTGCTGCAAACCTGCCCCAATGCACGGCAGATGAATGGCAACAGCGGCCCGGAAAATAGTTGAAACTCTTCGCCACCGGCACAGGTCAATCCTTTGTCGAGTACGACATCCGATCCAGTGCGGTCTTCAGACCCAGGAGATTTCCGATGAGCAGCACCAGCGATAAAGCCAAAGGTATGGCCAACGAAGCAGTTGGTAACGTCAAGCAGGCTGTTGGCAAGGCTACCGACAACGACAAACTGCGGGCTGAAGGCAAGGTACAAGAGCTGAAAGGCGAAGGCCAGCAGGCGAAAGGCGAGGTCAAGGACGCGATCAAGAAGGGCGTGGACAAGGCTTGAGTCGATCGTTTCCGGCGCCCTGGCGCCGGGAGCAGGCATTACCGATAACGGTCATCCACGGATGGCCGTTATGCTTTCTGCTCTGCGGGACTGAAACCTTTCATGGCCTGTCCAGTCAATGTGCCATCGATATTCGCGTATCGGCTCCGTCAGCGCGATATGTCATGTATGACATGCCGGTTTTCAGGATGTAGGGTTTTCCAGTAAGGGAGCGAGAGGAAGCGCCATGATTTTCCCCCATTTGCGTAAATTGAAAGTCGGCAAGGTGCTGGTGAGAACCGTCAACGAATTCCTCGATGACGAGATGTCCACCTATGCATCGGCACTGGCTTACCAGATGCTGTTTTCTCTGTTTCCGTTCCTGCTGTTTCTGATCGCGCTGATCGGCTTTCTGCACCTGCCGGACTTTTTCTCCTGGTTGCGACTGCAATCGGAGTTCCTCTTGCCGCCGCAGGCCCTCGAGCAGGTCAACCCGGTCATCGACCAGTTGCAGCAGTCCAAGGGTGGCTTGCTGTCGATCGGTATCGTCATCGCGCTGTGGACCGCGTCAGCAGGTGTACGCCTGATGATGAGCGCCATGAACGCTGCGTACGACGTCGTCGAAGGACGCCCTATCTGGAAGCGTTTGCCGCTGTCGATTCTCTACACCGTAGGCATTGCCGGCATGTTGCTGGCAGCAGCAGCCTTCATGGTGCTGGGACCGCAGGTCATGAATTGGATTGCCGCGCAGATCGGCATGGAAGACTTCATCGTGACGCTGTGGACCATCCTGCGCTGGCCCGCGATCATTATCCTGCTGATGGTCGCTGTGGCGCTGATCTATTACGTGATGCCCGACGTCAAACAGGAGTTTCGCTTTATCACCCCAGGCTCGGTGCTGGCCGTGGTGGTGTGGATCGTCGCTTCCCTGGCCTTCGGTTTTTACGTCAAGACCTTTGCCGATTACAACGCCATGTACGGCAGCATCGGCGCGATCATCGTGCTGTTGCTGTACTTCTATATTTCGGCGGCGGTGCTGTTGCTGGGTGCGGAAATGAATGCGGTGATCGAGCACATGTCCGCTGAAGGCAAGGACGCAGGCGAGAAGGAAGCCGGCGACGGCCTTGGCGAGGAAAGCAGCGAGACAGGCAAGCAGCATGTCTCCGGTCTGGGCCGCGACCATTCGGTGCCGCTGCAGAAGGCGGACGAAGCCTGATCGCTTTCTGTGGCAAGATCGCCTTTTAAGTCGGCGAGGGACAGGCAGTCATGATCCATAACATCCTGAAGATGGGCGATGAGCGCCTGTTGCGCATCGCCCCTCCGGTGCCCGCAGACATGTTCGGCAGCAGCGAGCTCGATACGCTGATCGCCGACATGTTCGAAACCATGCACAGCGTCGGCGGTGTGGGCCTGGCGGCACCGCAGATCGGCATCGATCTGCAGCTGGTGATTTTCGGCTTCGAGCGCAACGAGCGCTATCCCCAGGCCGAGGCGGTTCCGCAGACGATTCTCATCAACCCGCTGATTACCCCGCTGAGCCCGACGCTGGAAGAGGGCTGGGAAGGGTGTCTGTCAGTGCCCGGATTGCGCGGCATGGTGGACCGTTATCAGAGCATTCGTTACGAAGGCTTCGATCCTCAAGGCCAGCCCATCGTGCGCGTTGCCCACGGTTTTCACGCGCGGGTCGTCCAGCATGAATGTGACCACCTGATCGGTCGGCTTTACCCGTCGCGCATCACCGATTTCAGCAAATTCGGCTTCATGGACGTGATGTTTCCGGACATGGACCCCAACGCCGACGAGTGATGGTGGCGTTTCGTTGCGAAGCCGTCAGGCTTCGCGGCACAGTGCGACCAGCGGCTTGCTGCGGCTGTAACGCATGAATCGTTCGCCCAGTGCCTGTGGCAGACGCTGTGCCGTCTCGAACCCCGAGCGTTGGTAAAAGCCCAACAGATCCGGATGGCAGAACAGCCACACCGGCCCGTTCAGCGGTTGCAATGCCGCGTCGATCAGGCCCTGCGCCACGGCTTGTCCGCGCAGCGCCGGCGCCACGAACAGCCCGGTCAGCCAATGCCCCTCTGCGACAGGTGTCAGGCACAACGCACCGATGATTTCTGCCCGCCTTGCAACCCACGCCTGGCCCTTGCTGGCAGCGCGCATTGACGACTGGTGCTGACGGTAGAACTTGCCCAGTAACGGGCGACATTCATCAGGTAGCGGGTAGAACTGGATTTCGGACATCGCGGCGGCGCTTGAAACAGGGGCCTCGCATCATACAGAGGCTCAAACCGTGACAACTAATCGGCGCTGGCTGGTGTCGATACTTCCAGACCCGTTTCTTCCGCGCCATTTGAGGTGAGCATGAAATCAATAACACGACTACTGGGCTGTTCACTTCTGGCGCTGGGCCTGCTTGGGCAGACCGCGACAGCGGCTGAAAAGACCAAGCCTATCCAGTTCGGCGCGCTGACCTGGGAAAGTGGCAGCCTGATTACTGAAGTCCTGCGTACCATCGTCGAGAAGGGCTATGGCTACCCGACCGATACCCTGCCAGGCAGTACCGTCAGCCTGGAAACCGCGTTGGCGAAAAATGACATTCAGGTGATCGCCGAAGAGTGGACCGGACGCAGCCCGGTGTGGGTCAAGGCTGAAGAGGAAGGCAAGGTGCTCGGCCTGGGCAACATCGTCAAAGGCGCGACCGAAGGCTGGTGGGTGCCTGAGTACGTGATCAAGGGCGACGCCGCCAAAGGCATCAAGCCGCTGGCGCCGGACCTGAAGTCTGTCGCGGATCTGGCACGCTACAAGGATGTCTTCAAAGACCCGGAGTCGCCGGACAAGGGCCGATTCCTCAACAGCCCGAGCGGCTGGACTTCGGAAATCGTCAACACCCAGAAGCTCAAGGCTTATGGCCTGGCTGACAGTTTCGTCAACTTCCGCACCGGCTCGGGCGCAGCACTGGACGCCGAGGTCGCATCGGCTATCCGGCGCCGCAAGCCTGTGTTGTTTTATTACTGGTCACCTACGCCTTTGCTGGGCAAGTACAAGCTGATCAAACTGGACGAGCCAGCCTTTGATGCCGAAGCCTGGAAAACCCTGACCGACGCCAGCAACCCCAATCCGCGCGGCACGTCTTCGCTGGCGGCAACCCTGTCGATCGGTGTGTCGGCAGAATTCAGCAAGCAATACCCTGAGCTGGTGAGTGTCTTCAAAGGCGTGGATTTCCCGATTGACCTGCTGAACAAGACCCTGGGTGAAATGAGTGACAAGCATGAGGATGCCAAGGTCGTGGCTGCACGCTTTCTGAAGCAGCATCCCGACGTCTGGAAAGCCTGGTTGCCTGCCGATGTGGCCGAGCGGGTCAGCAGCAGTCTTTGACTAACGCCCTGCTGAATGACACGAGGCGCATAGCTGATAACGGCATCGATGACCGGTATGCGACGCGCCGAGTGGTAAAGCGTCACCGAGCTGATAAGTTCATGTCTGGGTCAATCGATGCTCGGGAGGCGTCATGACTGGTCACGTTCGTGGCTCGCGCGGCACGTGGCAGACTTGCCTGGCATTGCTGGCCTGTCTGTCGCTGGACGCGATGCAGCCGGCCAGTGCCGAAGAGGCCGACGACATGGCGCTGGCGCTGGTGGAACAACGAAACCTGGGCGAAGGCCTCGCCTGGCTGGGGTATCAGGTCGCCTCGCGCACTGCGACGTTTGCCGGTATCGTGCAGGCGGTTGGCAAGACTGAAGCCCAGGAACTGGTGCAGAAGGAACTGCAGCGCCTGAAACCGGAATATCAGGCGCAGTGGGACCGCAATCTGGCAGCCGCATATGCTCATTCCTTTACCGCCGAGGAGTTGCGTTCGCTCAATCAGGGGGCGGATTCGCCTTCATTGGGGAACAGATTCAGGGCCAGAAACACCCAGGTCAGCACCGATATGAAAGCCCGATCATCGGAACTGCTGGGACAATTTGTCAGCCGTGCGCTGGGCAACGCCGAGGCAGCACTGCAACACTGACAGCTATTTTGACGATACGAGGCAAAAAAACATGGACGCATTCATGCAGGCAGCATTCGATGAGGCGCAACTCGGGCTGAAGGAGGGCGGAATCCCTATCGGCTCGGTCATCGTCCACGGCGGCAAAATCATCGGTCGAGGCCACAACCGTCGTGTACAAGAGGGCAGTGCGACGAAGCATGGCGAGATGGATGCACTGGAAAATGCCGGTCGCCAGCCGGCCAGTGTCTACCGTGACTCGGTCCTCTACACCACACTGTCGCCCTGTGCGATGTGCAGCGGTGCGATTCTGCTCTACGGCATTCGCAAAGTGATCATCGGCGAGAATGAGTCGTTCATGGGCGAGGAAGACCTGCTGCGCTCGCGTGGCGTGCAGATCGACGTGCTGGATAACCATGATTGCAAGCACATGATGCAGGGCTTCATCGCCAGCAAGCCCGAGCTGTGGAACGAAGACATCGGCGAGTGAATCCCGCGTCTTATCAGCCCCACGCTCCGCGCTCATCGTAAATCTAACTGCTTATCGTGCCAATGCTCGCGTTGGCATGCAGTTCGTGACGCTCTTCGTCGCCTGACACCTCCCTGATACCCTCAACGTTCAGACTTGCTTCAGAATACTGCCCGTCATTAATCTTCTTCGGCTCCTGCCTTAAAGTGCGGTTTGTGCCACTAATGTGCCTTTAACGGTGATAACCTCCTCCCATCTTTATCACGGTATGCATACCCAGCCGTTTACCAGGCCATTTTCGGAGCCCGATATGTCGGTCCAGCAGCGTAACAACGTCAACATTGTGGGCGACGGACCGATCACTCTGATTTTTGCTCATGGATTCGGCTGCGATCAGAACATGTGGCGTTTTATGGCGCCGCACTTTGCAGAGCGCTTCAAGGTCGTGCTGTTCGATCTGGTGGGCAACGGCAATTCGGATGTGTCGGCCTGGTATCCGCACAAGTATTCGTCGCTCAAGGGTTATGCAACCGACTTGCTGCAGGTGGTCAACGAGTTCGCCGCAGAGGGGCCGGTTGTGCATGTCGGCCACTCGGTCAGTTGCATGATTGCCGTGCTTGCCGAGCTTCAGTCACCCGGTCGTTTCGACGGCCACATCATGATCGGCCCATCCCCGCATTACCTCAACGAGGCAGATTACGTGGGGGGATTCACTCGCGCCGATGTCGATTCGTTGCTTGAAACACTGGAAAGCAATTATCTGGGATGGTCCAGCACCATCGCGCCGACGCTCATGGGCGCCTCGGACCAGCCTGAGCTGAGCGAAGAGCTCGCCAACAGTTTCTGTCGCACCAATGCCGAGATCGCCAGACAGTTTGCCCGCGTGACGTTTTTATCCGACCATCGTGCCGATGTCGTGCAACTCAAGAGCAGAACACTCATTCTGCAAAGCAGCGACGATATGGTGGTGCCGGTCGAGGTGGGTGAGTACCTGCACCGTGTCATCGCCAACAGCACCCTGCACATGATCGACAACGTAGGGCATTACCCGCACATGAGCGCAGCACAGGAATGCATTACTGCGATGAATCAGTTTCTGGCCTCTTACGAGAGCGCCGCACATGACCGTTGAACAGGTAAGCCTGCCCGCCACCGAAGAGCTCTATGAACAGGCGCCCTGTGGTTTGTTGATCACGCTGCCCAACGGCACCATCGAGCGCGCCAATCTGACGTTTTGCCGATGGCTGGGTCTGGAGCGCGACGCCGTGGTGGGCCGCCGCTTTCAGGATCTGCTGAGCCTGGCAGGCAAGGCCTTTCTGCAGACTCACTGGGCGCCTACGCTGCAGTCGCAAGGTTCAATTGCCGAGGTCAAGGTCGAGCTGATTCATGCCGATGGCCGCCCCATTCCGATGATGCTCAATGCCGTACGCCGCGAGTACCCGTCGGGGTATCTGCATGAAGTGGCCGTGTTCCTGGCCGAAGAGCGCAACAAGTACGAGCGCGAACTGCTGGCGGCCCGCAAGATCGCCGAAGAGCTCCTGCAACAGCAGATGACCGTGCAGAGCGAGCTGACTTCGGCGCGCAATCGCTTGCGTCTGGCGCATGCCGAGGCGGAGATCCGGGCTATTTTTGCCGAACAGATGATTGGCATCGTCAGCCACGACCTGCGCAACCCGCTGGCCGCGATCAAGATGGCTGCCGGACTGCTGGAGCGCACATCGCTTGAGTCGCGCCAGGAGCGGATTCTGGGACACATCAATCATTCCACCGACCGTGCCGATCGCATGATTGTCGATCTGCTGGATTTCACTCACGCCCGCGTGGGCAGCGGCATTACCGTCGTTCCTCAGTCTGTCGATTTTCACGCAGTGGTCGCCCGCGGCGTCGAAGAGCTGCGCCAGGTTTTCCCGGATCGGGTGCTGACCCATCGCAGCGAAGGGCAGGGCGCATGTTCGGCTGATCCTGACCGCCTGCTGCAGATGCTCGGCAATCTGGTCAGCAATGCCATCAATTACGGCACCGACGACGGTGAGGTTTTGATTACGTCGTCGTTCGACACCTGGATGATCAAACTGTCGGTGCACAACGTCGGTGAGCCGATACCGATGGAGAAAGTAGACGACCTCTACGAGCCCGTCGTACGCGTGGTCAGCGACAGTGACGAGACCCGTACAGTCGGGCTCGGCCTGTTTATCGTGCGCGAGATCGTTCGAGCCCATCTGGGCGATGTGACGGTTCGTTCTTCGGCTGAAGAGGGCACGACGTTCACGGTGGCGTTTCCGCGTCCCCCGGCGAAATCCGAGGTTTGATCAGGTTTCATGCAGATTGCCGATCAACCCGTGTTATTCACGGGTGCAGAAAAATCGTTACAGTCCTAAACTAGCGTGCTGCGTCATCACATCAAGGCTCATACAGGTTCTACATGCGGCGATCCATTTCAAATGATGTGGCCACGATCAGTCGGATCAGTGCGGTGCCGGCCATCCTGCAGGTCATTGCCGAATCCACAGGGCTGGGGTTCGCCGCCGTGGCGCGTGTAACCGAAAATACCTGGACGGCCTGTGCGGTTCTGGACAAGCTCGATTTCGGTTTGAAACCTGGCGGCGAACTGGACGTAAGCAGCACCATCTGCCATGAGATTCGCAACTCCCACAAGGCTGTGGTGATTGATCATGTCGCTGAGGATCCGCTGTTCTGTACGCATGACACTCCACGTCTGTACAGCTTTCAGAGCTATATCTCGGTGCCGATCTTTCTCTCCGACGGCTCTTTTTTCGGCACCATCTGCGCGCTGGATCCCAAGCCTGCAAAGCTGACCGGTACGCCCATCGAGGCAATGATGGTGTCGTTCGCACGTCTTCTGGCGCTGCAGATCGAGGCCGAGGAAAACCTGCAACAGGCGCGTGAAGACCTGCTCGCCGAACGTGAGGTGGCTGAGCTGCGCGAGCAGTTTATCGCCGTGCTGGGGCACGACCTGCGCAACCCCCTGTTTGCCATCAATGCCAGTGCCGAATTGCTGTTGCGTCGTCCGCTGGATGAAAAGGCCCTGCAGGTTGTGCAACACATCCTGACCTCTGGCCAGCGTGCTTCGCAGTTGGTCGATGACGTGCTCGATTTTGCCCGAGGCCGCATGGGCCACGGCATTCCTCTCAGTATCCATGAGGCGCACGGCCTGGATAAAACTCTGGAGCATGTGATTTCCGAGGTGCAGCGTGTTCATCCGTCGCGGCCGATTCATTCGGACATAGGCGTGCTGGAGCGTATCCGCTGCGATCACGAGCGGATCGCGCAATTGCTCTCCAATCTGGTGTCCAACGCGATCAGTCATGGCGATGCCGAGAGCCCGGTCGAAGTGACGGCAGGTGTGCATGACGAGCTGTTTGTACTCAGCGTTACCAATCAGGGGGAGCCGATACCTGAATCGGTTCGTGCGCAACTGTTCCTGCCGTACTCAAGACCCATCACCGATGAGCCGCAAGCCGGGCTCGGACTGGGTCTGTACATCGCCAGTGAGATCGCCATTGCTCATGGAGGTACGCTAGAGGTGTGCTCCACGCGTGAGCAGGGCACGGTCTTTACCTTCAGCATGCCGTTAAAGTCTGCGTAAGCATTCTGCGTCAGCCAACGCCTGAGCGCAGGCTGCCCGCCTCCGGAAAACCTCGCGCTGCAGGCCGTCGCGTCGTTCGGTTGCGACAGCCCTGACCATCCTTGTTACAAACTCGTCCATCGCTTTGCTTGCTCATCGGCAGTGTCGCGTCGAACCTGAGGCTCGGGTTGCCATCAAAGGCCTGAGCCTTCACGGTTACTCCGAAGTTTTCACCTTGCCCAGAGGTAGTGATGAACAGTTTTGTGCGCAATCTTGTCGGGGGCGTGCTTGTTGCGTCATGCAGCATCGGCGCAGCCCAGGCGCAGACGCTGCCCAACAGCACCCTCAACAACGGTGCCAGCAGCAACCCGTATAACAGCCCGATCCACCGTGCCAACCCCAACAGTCGCCAGGGCACCGAGTCCAGCGTGCCCCCGTCTCGTGGCCCCAACATCACGCCGCCGGTGCGCAAGCCTACCCTGGAAAACGGTGGCATCGGCAACGGCTACCCCACGCGCCAGAACACGCCACGTCCTTCTACACCGACAATCGACCCCAAGCGCAGTAACTGAATTTTCAACCCGGCGAACCCGTGTGGACGTCGACTCAATGCATAAGGAAACGCTCATGCTTAGAAAAACCCTGATCGCGACATTGTGTACTGCAGCCATTCTGAGCCTGCCATTGACGGCCAGCGCCGCTACGGAAACCTACAAAAGCGAACTGGGCACCGTCACGGTGACGCCTGTTGTCGAAGGTCTGGATCATCCGTGGGCGCTGGCCTTTCTGCCTGACAGGCAAGGCATGCTGGTGACAGAGCGTTCCGGCAACCTGCGCGTGGTGTCGGCGGATGGCAAATTGTCTGCGCCGCTTTCCGGGGTGCCGCAAGTCTGGGCGCAGAAGCAGGGCGGTCTGCTTGATGTCGTGCTGTCACCGGATTTCGCCAAGGACCGCATGGTGTATCTGACCTATTCCGAGGGCAGCGGCAAGACCGCCGCCGAGGGTGATACCGCCGGCACTGCCGCAGGGCGTGGTCGCCTGTCCAAAGACATGACCCGCTTGGAAGACTTCGAAGTTATCTTCCGCCAGGAACCGAAACTGTCAGTGGGCAACCACTTCGGCGCGCGGATGGTCTTCGATCGCGACGGTTACCTGTTCATTGCGCTGGGCGAGAACAATCAGCGCCCCACTGCGCAGGATCTGGACAAGCTGCAGGGCAAGATCGTGCGCATCTATCCGGACGGCAGCGTACCGAAAGACAACCCGTTCGTGGGCCAGAAGGGCGTACGCCCCGAGATATGGTCCTATGGCCATCGTAATCAGCAGGGGGCCGCGCTGGATCCCTGGACCGGGACGTTGTGGACCAACGAGCATGGTCCCAAGGGCGGTGATGAGTTGAATATCATCGAACGTGGCGCGAATTACGGCTGGCCGATCGCGACCCACGGTATCGACTACTCGGGTCAGCCGATTTCGGAGTCCAAGGGCAAGGTTGTCGAAGGAACCAAAATTCCGTTCCAGGTCTGGGAAGTGTCGCCGGGCTTGAGTGGCATGGCGTTCTATGACCACAGCCTTTTCAAGGCATGGGATCACAGTGTATTCATCGGTGCGCTGGCCACTGAGGAGTTGATCAGGCTGCAGTTCGAGAATGACAAGATCGTTCATGAGGAGCGTCTGTTGAAAGACATGAAACAGCGCATACGTGATGTGCGTCAGGGGCCGGACGGTTACTTGTATCTGTTGACCGACGACGATAAGGGAAGCCTGCTGAAAGTCGGCTTGGCTCAGTAATAAACTATTAATCGTTTGAAAAAGAAAATTCCCACAATGTTGTGGGAATTTTCTTATGAGTTGCTTGCGGTGGTAACCGTTAAAGCCGTCGGATCAATTATCCTTTGCGTCACGTACCACTTCGCCTGTCTTGGCATCGACGTCGTAGTTCCACTCTACACCCTTGGCGTCTTTCAGTTCGATCTGGTAGATCAGGCGGCCGGTGCGGTCTTTTTCCAGCTCGGTATCGCTGACCGTAAAGCCCTGGTGCTTGGCAACAGCGTTCTTGTTGAACTGTTCAAAGTCACCCAGCGCCTGAGACTTGTACAGGCGGATCACTTCATCGGGACCAACGTCAGCCTGGGCGGCACCTGCAACAGCAGTGAGGGCAACAGCGGCGAAAACGGCAGGCATAAGTTTCATGGGGTATTTCCTTTCTGATTGATCTGTCTTGATGGATTCATCACAGGCTGATTGGTTCAGCGGTTTTGTTGAACTCAGATTATCCGCGCTTACTTAATTCACGCTTAATTATTCAAGTGTGCGAAACGTTATGAAGCCGGTCTCGCTCTGCCGATTCGCAAGTAAAGTTTTCCCCTGCACTTCGTTTACAGGCAGAGCGTCACGTAAAGGTTGAAAAAAACCGGCAGTGAACGTAAAAGGTTGGCCCCCTGCCGGAAGGTGCGTCGCGTCTGTCCAGGCATCTGTCCTTTCGGAGTCTGCTCGATGAGAACGCCTTACCGACCTGCCATGCGCCACGCCTGGCGATTGTTACCGTTGGGTATGGCGGTTGCCTCGCCGTTGCTGGCCGCAGAAGTGGTCAGCCTGGATGCGGTCAATGTCACTGGGTTCAGCGAGCCGGAAAGCACCGGCGACTATAAAGCAGAGCGGGCGTCGATCTTCGGCTTGGATCAGGCCTCTCTGCTGGACACGCCGGCCTCGGTGTCGGTGTTCAGCGCTGCGCTGATCGAGGACCGTCAGGCAAAGCTGCTGAGTGAAGTGCTGCGCAACGATGCGTCGGTCGGCGACGGCTATGCACCAGTGGGCTATTACGAAAACTTTGTGGTGCGCGGGTTTTCGTTGAACGCCGCCAACAGTTATCGCATCAACGGCCGCAGCATTGCCGGTGAGCAGAACGTAGCGCTGGAGAACAAGCAGCAGGTCGAGTTGCTCAAAGGGCTCTCCGGCCTGCAGAGCGGTGTGGCCGAGCCCGGTGGCGTCATCAACTATCAGACCAAGCGGGCGCAGGACGTCCGGTCGGTCACGGTCTCGACCAACGAGCACGGTGAACGTTACATCGCCACCGACGTCGGTGGCTGGTTCGGCAGCGAGCAACAGTTTGGCCTGCGCGCCAACCTTGCCCACGAAGACATTCGCTCGTATGTCGAACACGCCGATGGCCAGCGCGATTTCGCCTCGCTGGCGTTCGACTGGAACATCAGCGAGCGCGCGCTGCTGCAACTCGACGTCGAGTACCAGACCAAAGAGCAGCGCTCGGTGCCCGGTTATCAGCTTCTGGGCGGTACTGCGCTGCCTCACGATGCCTCACCACGTAAACTGCTGGGCCACCAGAACTGGTCCAATCCGGTCGGTATCGACTCGCTGAACATGAACGGACGTTTCGAATATCGATTCAATGACAGCTGGAAGGGCAGTCTCAGCGCTTCACGCAGTCGTGTGGTCATCGATGACTACAGTGCCTTTGCGTGGGGTTGCTACGGCTCGGCCAGTTGCGCAGGGCAAGCGGTGCCCAACCACTTCAGTGCCGAGGGTGGTTATGACATCTATGATTTCCGCAGCCCGGACGACACGCGTCGCAACGACGAAGTCGAAGCGGCCATGTCCGGCACATTCACTACCGGATCGCTGGGGCACGAACTGACCTTCGGCAGCAGTGCCTACCGCCGAACGGTCGATACGCGCGGGACCTTCAACGAATTCGTCGGCTCGGGCAATATCAATGAGGCGCCCGAGCAAGTGGCCCCCTCGACTCTGGCGCTTGCGCACACCGAGCGTCGTCTGGACAGCCGCCAGTACGGGCTGTTTGCCACCGACCGGATCAGTTTCAACGAGCACTGGCAAACCGTGCTGGGCGGACGCGGGGTGCGGCTCGACGAACAGGCGTTCAACGAGGACGGCAGCGATGCGCGACACACCGAGCGCTATGTGTTTCTGCCTCAGGCGGCGCTGATCTACAAGCCGGTGGACAACGTTTCGCTCTACACCAGCTACAGCAAGGGCCTGTCGCTGGGCGGGACAGCGGCGTGGTTCACCACCAATGCCAGTGAAATTCTTGCGCCGACCGTATCCCGACAGCTGGAAGCCGGTATCAAGTATGACTGGCAGCGCATGAGCCTGACCGCCGCAGTGTTTCAGGCCCGCCAGGCGTATCAGTACTCCAGGCCCAACGATGACGGCACGTTTACCTATGTGCAGCAAGGCGAGCAGAAAAACACCGGGCTTGAACTGGGGGCGAGTGGCTGGGTGACCGACCGCCTGCAGATATCCGCCAGTGCGGCGGCCATCCGGGCGCGCGTTGAAGACAGCGGCACCAAGGCCTATGACGATCATCAGGCCCTCAATGTGCCCAGATACCGTGGCAGCCTGCAAGCTGACTACAGCCTGCCGGTGCCCGGGCTCGCCTTACTCGGCGGGATGCAGTACAGCGCCAGCAAGTACGCTGACCGTGAAGGCTCCGTGCAGGTCAATGACTACACACTGTTCAATATCGGCAGCCGTTACAGCACCCGAATCAGCGGCTACGACACGGTCCTGCGCCTGACCGTCGACAACCTCTTCGACAAACGCTACTGGCGTGATGCCGGGGAGTATCTGGGTGACGACTACCTGTTCATGGGCGCACCCAGAACGGCGAGATTGTCGGCCACTGTCAACTTTTAGTGGACGGGCTCTACTGCAAGGAGCGTTGGCACGATCGTCGGGATTCTCGTTCTGAACGCTCCAGCGTGGGAATGCAGTTCTCGACGCTCTGCGTCGTCAAGAGGACGCGGAGCGTCCGG
>NZ_FPJB01000007.1:329523-402152 GCF_900119195.1 Pseudomonas sp. NFACC10-1
ACGCGGAGCGTCCGGCACGGCATGCGACGCAGAGCGTCGCACGATAGTTGCGATCATCGTTCCCGCTACAGGCCTCAGCTTCGTATCAGTGCGCCCGCAAGCTTTGCTATTCTTCGCGCCCTGTGAGCGCCAGGCGCTTTTTTCAGCCATGTTTCGGGGGCGTCATGACGGCCATCGTTCAATCCACTCCGCAACCTTTTACCAAAGGCGACTACAAGACCCTGAGTCTTGCGGCGCTGGGTGGGGCGCTGGAAATCTACGACTTCATCATTTTCGTATTCTTTGCACTGACCCTCAGCCAGCTGTTTTTCCCACCCGACATGCCCGAGTGGCTGCGTCTGCTGCAAAGCTTCGGGATCTTCGTGACCGGCTATCTGGCGCGCCCGCTGGGCGGGATTCTCATGGCGCACTTCGCCGACCGGCTGGGCCGCAAGCGCGTGTTCAGCCTGAGCATTCTGATGATGGCCCTGCCTTGTCTGCTGATCGGCATCATGCCCACCTACGCACAGATCGGTTACTGGGCGCCGCTGGTGCTGCTGGCGCTGCGCATCCTGCAAGGGGCCGCTGTGGGCGGCGAAGTGCCAAGCGCCTGGGTATTCGTGGCAGAACACGCGCCCAAGGGGCACCGCGGCTATGCACTGGGTGTACTGCAAGCCGGCCTGACGTTCGGGTACCTGCTGGGTGCACTGACCGCGACATGGCTGGCACGGGTCTTCAGCCCTGGCGAAATCCTCGACTGGGCATGGCGTATTCCGTTCCTGCTCGGTGGCGTATTCGGCGTGGTGGGCGTCTGGTTGCGCCGCTGGTTGAACGAAACCCCGGTATTTATCGCGATGCATGCCCAGCGTGAACATCTGACAACGCTGCCACTTGGCCAGGTCTTGCGTGAGCACCGCAAATCCTTGCTGCCTGCTGCGCTGCTGACCTTTGTGCTGACCTCCGCAGTGGTGGTATTGGTGGTGATCACCCCGACCGTCATGCAGCAGCGCTTCGGTATCAGCGCCAGCGATACCTTTGCCCTGAGCGCCGTCGGCATCGTGTTTCTCAATATAGGCTGTGTGTTGGCAGGCATGCTGGTCGACCGCATCGGCGCCTGGCGCGGCATCATGTTCTACAGCCTGCTGATGCCGATGGGCATTGGCGTGCTTTACACCAGCCTCATCGAGCAATGGATGCCACTGGGCATCGCCTACGCGATTGCCGGGCTGGCGTGCGGGATTGTCGGTGTGGTGCCGTCGGTGATGGTCGGACTTTTCCCGGCGAACATCCGGGTGTCAGGCATCTCGTTCACTTACAACATCGCCTACGCGTTCTGGGCCAGCACCACGCCATTGATGCTGATTGCTCTGATGCCCTGGAATATCTGGGTGTGCGTGCTGTATAGCCTGATCATGGGCGCCACAGGCCTGATGACCGCCGCGGTATTCGGTGTGCGCCGGGGCGTGGTGGTGGATGACCTGGCAAGCGGTAAAGCCGGATAACACCAGGCCGGTTGACACGGCGAATGCCGTTCTCGCAGAGACCGGCGACATCCGCTGCTCACCTCTGCTGTGGGGTGAGTAGCCGTTCAAATATGAGCGAAAAGTTCCTGGCACCCGACGCTTTCAATTGTAACAAGTGATTGTAATTCCGTTTCCTCAAGTCTATCTTGCGCCTCTCTATACTGTTTACGTTATTTATCTAATGTGCTCTTGGGTCGTGCCTGTGGGAAATGTTTCTTCAGGTGGATCATTCGCAGTGTCGATACGTTGGTAGGCGTAATTATTCCGCGTTTCATGTAGGAGCTTTCCTCAATATTTTATTATTGAAGATTTTTCTTACAGCTTTCGGCTGTATTGCAGGACTTTGAAGGTGTATCTCGTGTTTATGCAAAACAAGACTAAATAAAATGATTTCTGTGCCGATTGACTGTTTGGGTCATGGAAGACGAATGTAAGAAACATCCTACAAATTTGCCTATTAGGCAAAATGATGGCAAGGGGAAGTATCATGTGGGTGACAATGAGAGAGCAGGAGGTTCTTGGCCTGTTGTTGCAGGGATGTACGAACAAGGAAATTGCCAGGCAGCTCAGTATCAGTGACTACACCGTTCGCGATCACGTATCTTCGCTGCTAAGAAAGAATCAGGTAAGGACGCGTGCCGAGCTCATGGCCAGGTGCGTATCTCTATTGCTTCCGGGGAACACTGCCCGACCCCCTACATCTGTCGGATTGCGTAGCGAGCCAGCACATACATAATGTGTCTTGTCGCAACCTGTAACGTGTTAATGCAATGAGCACTGCTGACGTTTTGCGGTGCAATCAATAATACCGTGCTGCTCTGTGACTGCTGTCGGCCACTGTTTCCCGGCTGTCTGCAGAAAGGAATATCCGAAACCTGCTCGCACGACGAACTGTAAACAATAAAAAAGGAGCCACTCATGACTGTTTGTTTTGTTCGGGGCGAGTCAGGTGCCGACACGGCGTTGCGGCTGGATCCGCAGCGGCCTGATTTTAATATGACAACGGACTTCCAGCATCTGAGAACCCGGCAGTCCGCGCTTTCGGTGACGCAACTTGCCGAGCAACAGGCAAAGCTGTCCGGCCCTGTTGGCCTGTTTGCCAAACTCTGTCGGCAGCTTCGTTCGCAGGGGCGTCAAGCACCGTTACTCGAAGAGGTTACCCGACTTGAGGGCCGTAAGCGTCAATGGCTGGCCGAGCGCGCCGTACAATTCGCACTGGGCCTGCACGGCCGTCGGTCAGAAGCCGAGAACCCGTTCAAGGGCCTGGTGCGCGAAGACCTGTGCTGCATCGTATTCGATGAGCCATCGCCGCACACGCTGGTCGAGCGTTATGCCGCCAGCGAAGCGCTGCGGGCTCAGGACAGTGAGTACTTCGTCAAACTCATTGCTACCACGCGCAATACCGTCGAACGGCGAATCGTCTTTCATGGTCTGCTCGAACACTTCGACCGGCTGTTGCCCATCGAGAAGAGCATCTATCCGCTCAACTATCGCGCTGTTCAGCAAGCACACCTCGATCATGAAGAAGCCCTCTATGGCGCACTGATAAAGCAGCAGCCCATCGGCACATTGCTTGAGAGGCATACACCTGAGTGGCTGTTGGATAACCTGTCCTCATTTGAACTTTCCATCGATCAAGCGTGTGGCTAATCAGGTCTCGGACGTGGGTATTTATACCAGTCGGTTGATGAGGTTTTACAAGCGGTTCAGGTCTTTTCTAAAAAAACATGTTTAATCAGAGTGCGTGTTAGCGCGCTCGGTGAATGATAAAAAATAACGGTTCGTGCAGATGCTTTCAAGCCTGCGGCTTTCGCACGGCCGATGAATTTGATTTATAAATATTGGAGTACACCTATGAAAAAAATAGCACCCTTGCTTGTGTTGTTAGTGTCGGCTGCCAGCCAGGCGGGCGATTATTCTGTTACGACTACCCGAACACCGACGTTTATCAATGGGCCTGGTCACAGTGCGTTTTCCCGACACCAATTGAGATTGGCTGATTACCCCCGCGGCGCGGCGAATAACTCTCGGTTGCAAAAGATTTCCTGGACCGCGACTACTTTTCCGGAAAGCGTGAACGAACGCGCAAATCTTTGTTTTAGGAGAGGCGGTGTACATGATTCTGATTGTATCTCTATAACGCCAGGCGTGCCTGGCAGTACTGAGAGGTTCAACAGTTTTGGTTTTAGCTATGCCTCCGACGTCATGATTAGGCACAGCGCTGAAAGTGGACCTTGGCAACGCAAGCCTGCCGGGCCAGAAACAGTCACCTTTCATTTAACGTATTGATTGTTAATCCCTGGCGAGAACCGCCAGGGATCTTTCGGGGCAGGAGCCAACGTCATGCGAGTCATAAGTTCCGGAGCAGATGCACTGATAGCCGCGCAACAACTTGACGATAAAAGAGCGGCAAAAAACATGCCCTCAATTGCCAATTCCCCCCTCCGATCAACCTCTCCAGACTCTGCGGTGACCATCAGCGGCCAGGCCCTCCTGAAACACAGGGTATTTGGGGGCGCGGACTCTGCTGGTTCTGCGCCCATGCTAGGAAAAGCCGAATGTGGAATGTCCATGCCCGAGGCGTTTTTTTTAACCCGGGATGATCGCAGGCTGCTGGGTGATGTTTACGAGTGGGCGAGCGCTCAGGGAGCTGATCTAGGCTATGTTGATGATCTGGCTTTTGGACTGGCCTCGTACAGAGAGAAAGATGATGGAAGAATATGGGGCCGCCAGAACCAGGGCAAAACATATGACATGGAAGGCCACAAGGTGTTCTACAGTTTTACCGAGTCGCACGCGGCCACCGCCAAGCGTATTACCGAAAGCGATGGGTTAAAAACAACGCGGCTGGATCAGGGGTTTGTTCGCTTCATCACCGACAAGGACTACGGGTCTATAGGCCACAATAATTTTGAGTTCATGGAAAAAGTCATCAACAGGTTTTCAACGGCGGGGGAAAGAGACGAGCAACTGGGCGCAGATTTCGCGACCTATAAAAGCCAGAAGAGCGACTACATAAGGACGCTGTCCAAGGAGAAATACACGCCCGGCGAAGGAGACACCCAAGAAACGACCGCCGTGAAAAAATCCACCAAACCCAAGGAAATAACTCTGGAAAGCCTGCGTGCCGATATGCGCGAGGCGTTCTTCAAGGCGATGGGGGTCAAGAGTTTCTCATCCCTGTTCGACATGCTGTTCAAGCACAAGCGTTGACGGATCAGGCCTGTGCGCCAAGCGACTGGTGGTCTGACGGTGCATCCTGAGGGCTGACTACGCGGTTGCGACCGGTGCTTTTAGCCAGATACAGGGCTTTGTCTGCTTCATGCAGCCACGAGGAGGCATCCTGCATTTCAGGGGAGTAGGCGGCAATGCCGATACTGAGGCTGACCTTGAGATCGCAATGCAGGGTATAGGTCATTTCATCTATCGCCAGGCGCAGGCGCTCAAGGATTTCCTTTGCCTGAAACAAGCTGGTATCGGGCAGAATGACGCAGAATTCATCGCCGCCACAACGCCCGATCAAGTCGGAGTCGCGCAGGTTTTCTATCAGTGCTTCGCTGATACTCTGCAGCACCGTGTCGCCCATCAGGTGGCCATAAGTGTCGTTGATGACCTTGAAGTGATCGATATCGATCAGCGCGATGACGCACTCCTGATACGCGCCTTGGTTACTGGCGTACTTCAGGTCAAGCAGGTCCTTCCATGCGCCATGATTGAGCAGGCCGGTGAGGCTGTCTGTGCGGCTTACCTTGCGAAGGATGTTGCGGTGTTCCCACAGCTTGAGGGTGACCTGATGGCTCAGCCAGCCAATGAAAATGGGGTAGATCACCAGTACAGGAAGACAGGCATAGATCTGCGCCATGTTGCCGTGCAGATTGACCACAGGGTTGAGCGCGGCCAGTGAAATCAGCACGCCCAGTGCCTGTGCGCATAAGCCCTGGAGCATCAGGCGTGGCCCGGCGGCGGCCATGTTATGCATGGCCATCATGGCAAGGACGGTGACCCCGGGAACCGCACTGAAACCCATCGCACCCACCCAGAAACCGCCCAACAGCGAATCGAAAAGCAAATTGCGCCATTCGGCTTCATAGGGCTCGCGCGACTTTCTTGCAATCTGGTAGGCAACGTGCGGCCATACCAGAGCGTTGAACAGCGCCAACAACCACAGCCAGTGTGCAGCATTCACGTAATATAAAGACACAGCAACCGTCACAAAACCAACGCTTACACCGAGTGATCTCGGGGCGTAGATCCGCTTGGCGAATGCCATCCCTTTGCGGTGATAGGTGCTCATAGGTGCTTACCGGACATTACTTTTGAATCGGTCAGAAACCGCCACCACCTGACCGAAAGGCTGGAGTTTGAGCGTTCGCTAGTGGCAAGGGAAGTGTATTTTGCCTGGAGGTGTCAAATAGCTACATGGTGAGGAAAGATCACTGTTTAAAAGTCAATTAAATGACAGAAACAGTGCTAAAGCCTGTTCAAAAATATGACGATATATAATTCAACACACGTTAAATAACCGGGGCAGGGTGTCTGGGTGTTTGCAGACACACTGCCCGGCGAGTTCAATAAAGCGACAGTCAGGCGGTTATAACGGTGCCTTGTTTTTCTGAATGCTGGTCATCCATGCGACGGCAATGGACAGCAGCGCAACAACAGCGGCGACATACCCTACGGCACCCAGGCCCAGGTGCTCGATGGTAAGGCCTCCGATGATCGAGCCCAGGCCGATGCCGGCATTGGCGGCCGAGACATTCAGGGTCCCTGCCAGTGCCTGGGCCTGAGGCGCTGCTTTCATCACCCTGATCTGGCAGATTGGAAACAGCGCCGTATGCGCGATGCCCCAAATCACCAGCACCACGGCCAGCAGCGGCATGGAGCCTGCGGCGGGTACGCTTGCGGTCATGCCCAGTGCGAGCAGCAGCGCAAAGGCCATGGTCGAGCCGAGGGGGCTGCGGTCCACATAACGTCCCCCCAGTGCATTACCGATCAGGCCGACCGCGCCGAAGCCCATCAACCACCATCCCACTTGAGCCGATTCGATGCCTGCGATGCGTTCCAGCGTGTCAGCCAGGTAGGTATAGGCACCGAACATGGCCGTGAACAGCAGGATGGACAGCAGCAGGTTGGAGAGGAAAAACGGATCCCGGAGAATTTTTGCCTGCTCGGCGAGGCCGACCTTTGCAGTAGGTTCGATACGGGGCATCGACAGTGCCAGCAACAGGGCCATCAACGCTGATAGCAGCGTCAGCGCCCAGAATGCGCCGCGCCAGCCCACGGCATCGGCAAATACTGTACCCAGCGGAATACCGAACAGCATGGCAGCCGAGATGCCGAGGTACACCTGCGCAACGGCCTTGCCGGCGCGCTTGGGTCCGGCCAGCAGACTTGCCGTTTCACTGGCCGTGCCCCAGAACACCGGCAAGGCCAATGCCGGAATGAACCGCGCCAGCGCCAGCACCCAGATGTTGCTCGACACCGCCGCCAGTGCGTTGGAGGCGGCGAAGATCAGCAGAATGACGATGAACGTGCGCTTGCGGTCCAGGTGCGAGAGCATGGCCGTCAGCGGTGGGCCAAAGAGCATCACCGTGAAGGCGAACAGCGTCACCAGCAAACCGGCAGTTGATATGGAAATTCCCAGATCGCGGGCCATTGAAGGCAGCAGACCGATAATGAGAAATTCTGTGGTGACGATCACGAAGCCGGCCAGGGCCAGAATCGCGATGGACAAACCGGCACCGGTCGAGCTTTCGCTGCGGGTGCCGGCAGCAGTGGTTTCCAGAGAAGGCATGGTACAGACCCCGTAAAAAATAAGTCCGCCAGCTTATTGCAGAAAAGAATTCCTATCTTTGGTAAATTTTCCCTGCATTATGGATTGAATTTCACTAATCGAGGTTTCATGTGCTGTCGACTGACCGCCTCAAAGGTATCGAAACGTTCGTTGCCGTTGCCAACGCGGGAAGCTTTACCGCAGCCGCTGAGCGCTTGAACCTGACCAATTCTGCGGTCAGTAAAAGTGTGGCGCGCCTGGAAAGCCGTCTCGGCATGCGCCTGTTCGAGCGGACTACTCGCAGTCTGGCGCTGACGGAGGAGGGCTCGGCCTATCACACCGTGTGCGTGCGGATGCTTGCCGACCTGGAGGCTGCTGAAACTGCGCTGGCGGCTCAACGCACAGAGCCCGCCGGACAATTGCGCATCGATCTGCCTGCGACCTTTGGCCGTTTGCATGCGCTGCCGTTGATTCTTGCCTTCACCGGGCAGCATCACAAGTTGCGCCCGCGAATAACCTTCACCGACCGTTTCGTCGATATCCTTGAAGAGGGCATCGACCTGGCCGTGCGTATCGGTGGTCCACGGGTCTGGCCCGCAGGCGTCGCGCACCGGTATCTGGGCACCGAGCGGGTGATCTTCTGCGCTGCACCGGCGTATCTGCAGCGTCACGGCACCCCGCATACGTTCGAGGACCTGGCCAGTCATGCCTGCATTCTGTTTGGCCGTGGCGATGGCAGTACCAGCCCCTGGCTGTTTGTCGATGAGCAGGGGCAGCGGGAGGCACGCGCTGTAGAAGCACGACTGGTTATCGGCAACGCAGAGGCCCAAGTGGCAGCGGTGACGTCGGCATGGGGAATTGCCCAGCTGGCAACCTGGTTGATCAGGGAGCAGCTGCAGCGCGGCGAATTGGTGGAGATCCTCCCGCAACTGGCCACCGATGGCCTGGCCTTGCACCTGGCCTGGCCGCGTAACCGCGAGTCCCTGCCCAAGGTGCAGGTGCTGGTCGAGCGGTTGTCAGAGGCGTTGCGGGTGGACTGAGTCGTATCGGACCGGCTGACCGGTCCGCGCAGATCACTGGCCGATGACAGTCTTCACCAGCGCAGCATGCTCTTTCGGATTCTTTGCATTGGAGACCACGTTCAGCACCGCTGCGCGGGTACCCGATGCAGCGACGATCGATGTGCTCAGCACCTGGGCGTCGCTCATGGTCGCTGAGGTGTCCAGCTGGCGCACACCAAGACCGTTCTTCTTGACGATCTTCTTGTCACCCAGTTTTTTGAAGTCCTTGTAGCCGGTACTCTGCTGGGCAAGGATGCCGGTGACCAGTCCATCAAGTACTACACCGTCGTTATCGCTGGCCTGCACGCCCATTGGCATCGGCGTTTCGGTAACGATCAACACGCGCTTTTCAGCCGCATTGGTGTACAGCGACCCCGTCACACCCTGGGCCTTGGCTTTTGCGTCAATCTCGGGCATCTCACCCTGTACGTAGCCCGCAGGAATGGTGAAGGTCAGTTTGCCGCCCAGCAGTGAAGCGTTTTGCACCGCAGCAGCGGTGGGCGCAGCAGCCTGCGGCTTGGTGGCAGCCTGAACGCTGACCATGCTCTGACATGCTGCCAGTGCGACACACACAGCCATTGCCTTGAAACCGAAAGAACGCATGGAAATTCCTTTTTTGTCTGTTAATGACACAGGCGTTTGCGCCTGAGGCATGTGAGTGACCGGGCAGGTAAAAGTGCCCATAAAAAAACGACCAGTCCGATCACTCAGGCTGGCCGTCGTTTTGCTGCGTTACGCTTATTCGGCGATTTGCAGTTTGCGCGACTCGGTGTAGACGTAACGCACTTTTTCATACTCGAACGGCGAGTTGAGCTGGCCGTAACGGAAGCTGGTGACGTAACGGCGGTCAATGGCGCGCAACACGGTGATTTCCGGATGGTCGCTGCTGACTTCGGCCACGTTCAGGAAGTTGATCTGGTTTTCAGCCGTGTAGTCGAACAGCATGCCACCGGTGTCACGCAGGTTCGATGGACCGAACAATGGCAACACCAGATAAGGCCCTGCAGGCACACCGTAGAAGCCCAGCGTCTGGCCGAAGTCTTCGCTCTGACGCGGCAGGCCCATCATGGTCGCCGGGTCCCACAGACCGGCGATGCCGATGGTGGTGTTGAGCAGCAGACGGCCAGTGGTGTCCAGCGAGCGCTCGCCCTTGAACTGCAGCAGGCTGTTCAGCAGGTTGGAGACATCGCCCAGGTTGCTGAAAAAGTTGCTCACACCGCTGCGCACGAAGCCAGGGGTGATGTAGCGGTAGCCGTCCACGACCGGCAGGAATACCCATTCATCGAAACGGTAGTTGAAGTGGTAAACCCGGCGGTTCCAGGATTCCAGCGGATCATAGACTTCCAGTGCGTTGATGGAGGCGCGCTCGAACTCACGCTGATCCAGCCCCGGGTTGAATTGCAACGACTTCAGCGGCTGGGTGAAACCGTCAGCATCGGTCTGACGGGCCACAGTGGCCGGGTGCTGAGCCTTGTTGCTGGTATCCGCGTCAGCGGCCTGGACTGTGCCGGCACAGAGCAGAGCGGCAAGAAGTAAAAGACGTTTAGCCACGGAAAAACTCCAGCATGGCGTCGGTGTTGACGCGGTAATTAAGGTTGCCGCAATGCCCGCCGTACGGGTAAACGGTCAGGCGATCGCCAAAGGTCTTGCGCAGGAAGCCGAGGTCACCCGAGCCCAGAATCACGTCGTCGGCGTTGTGCATGACGGCAATCTTGGTGTTGCTGTGCAGGTAATCCTTGAGGGCGTAGAGGCTGACCTGGTCGACCAGTTGCAGAAGGCTACCGCCGTCGGTGCGTGCGCGCCACATCGGGATGACCTGTTCGGTCAGGTAGCAATCGAAGTCGCACTGCAGGGCACGCTTGAGGAATGGCGTCAGACTGGTGCCTTCGGTGATCGGGAATTTCGGTGGCGTGATCAGACCGCGACGGTTGATCAGGTCGGAGGTGAACGCGATATCCGCCGACGAGAAGCGGAACGAGGTACCGATCAGCATCGCCATCTGTTCATTGGTCAGGTGCTGCTTGGACTGCTGGAAGTCGAACAGCAGTGCATCGTTGAGGTCGATGTAGCCCTTCTGGCGGAAGTAGCGAGTCAGCTTGGCCAGCACCAGTTCATAGAACGTAGTGGTGTTGTTGATGCCCTTGACGTTGGTTTGCACCAGTTTGTCGAGGTTGCTGATCGAGGTGTAGAGATTGACCGGCGGGTTGAGCAGCAGGACTTTCTTGAAGTTGAAGCTGCGACGGGTTTCGTCCAGCTTGCTGACGAATGCAGCATTCAGTGCGCCGAGGCTGTAACCGGTCAGGTAATAGTCGGTTACCGGCAGTTGCGCCTGCTGAGCCCGAATGGCCTGCATGACGCGATAAATGTCTTCTGCGTCGTCGGTGGAGACGCCGGGAGTCGCAAAGCGCGAGGCCGAGCTCATGAAGTCATAGCTGGTGGGCGAAGACAGCTGCACGACGTGGTAGCCCGCGCCGTAATAGAGCTTTTTCAGGAATTCATTGATGGTGCTGTTATACGGCGCGCCGGTGCCGGCGATCAGGAAGATCAGCGGTGCAGCGTGGTCCTGTTTGGCCAGGCGATAGTGCAACTTTTTCACTGCCCAGAAGTTGTCGGGCAGGGTGAACTCGCGCTCGGGATGCAGGTTCAGGGTGTAGACATCCTGATCGATATCTTCATCGTCAGGCAGGTCGGGGCGCAGATCGGGCGGTGTGGTCGCAATGGTCGCTTCAAACGGATTAGTCAGCGGGTAGCCATAGGTGGCGGAGTCGACATTGGTTGCCAGAGCGGACGCACTTAAACACAAGCCACCTATAACGGTGGCGAGGCGCAGAAAACGGAGCATGACTAAATCCCTTGGGAAAGAAGTGCTGATGAGATACGCAGGCTATGACCAAGGTGTAGTGCCAAAGTGCCCCATCCACCGGTTAACCCTGTAAATATGACGGAACAATACACGTTCTTTGGATTTTGCAATGCAGATATGCGGTTTATTTTTGCATGGCTAGTGTATTTGCTGCCCCGGCGCGACGTTTGCACGGGCTGGGAAAGGTAGGCAGGCCCTGGCCTGGCGGCGAATTTTCCGGCTTGCGGAAAGCACAAAGGAGAGCCGTAGCTCTCCTCCAATGTGGTTCACGTGCTCTTTTTATTGTTATAGGGCGGCCTGTTATTGTTGTTGGCGGCCAGTCCCTTTACAGCGTTGTTGTGCGACCCCCATCCGGGGTCAAGAGCAAACGTATTTTTTTGAGCGCTGATTCGCTTTAATCACCTGTCTGCACAACGGGTTGATCCCACCGGTTCTGGAGCTACCTGACGGTAGTTTTATTGTTCTCGGTCCGGTCGCGAGGCCTTCCATTGAAAGGTCCCTGTAAAGCGGGTCCACTCCAAAAAAATCTGTTAGCTGCGCCTCTGTCCGTTTTGTTCTTGTTGTGTCAGAGCCGTTACGTCTTATTTTTATTGGTTTGCTGCATCATTTCTTGTTTTTGTTGTACCAGAGATATAGCAGGACCCGTGCCAGTTTTTGAAAATCCTTTTAAATCAGCTATTTATGAATTCTGATGATTGTCGGTTAGTCAGAGAGCCGGAAAAAATGTTTCCGTGTTACCCGTTCACGGTGGTGATCGTAAACCTGCGGTAACACATCGTGTTTCCTTCGCAGTATGAGCCGGAATGGTGCGCCGCAAGTCTCTGTCGTCTATACGACGATGGTATGGGGTTCGGCGCTCGCCATTGGACACAACGGTGCGTCTCCTGCCGTTGATGGCTGGATCGAGGCGTTTTTCGCTGTGCGTTGTCGTTGATGGCTCGATGTTGTCGTTTCCCATTGCCCCGGTGTCGCAGACAGAGCATGCCCGCCTGGCCGGCAGGTCGATGATCAGTGTGGCGTTGTAGTGCGTTTGATTGCGCGCGGCAGCGATAAAAACGTGCAAGGCGCCGCGTGCCCCAAGGTCGGGCGCGGGGCGGTCTGGAGAACAACGTTAACCATGCCCCGACACCCGTCGGTGCAGACTTCCGGGGAAGCGACAATGATGATGCGAAAAATACTGGGGGCGGGTGCCGCTCTGGTACTTGCGGTCAGCTCCACGCTGGCGGTTGCTGAAACCAAGACCCTGACCATCGGCTATGTGGAAGGCTGGTCCGACAGTGTCGCCACCACCTTCGTGGCCTCCGAAGTGATCAAGCAAAAGCTTGGTTATGACGTCAAGTTGCAGTCTGTCGCTGCAGGGATCATGTGGCAGGCGGTGGCCACCGACAAGCTCGACCTGATGCTGTCTGCGTGGCTTCCAGGCACGCATGGCGAGTACTACGCCAAGTACAAGGACCAGGTCGTCAACTATGGCCCCAACTTCAAGGACGCCAAGATTGGCCTGATCGTGCCTGAATACGTGAAGGCCAAAACCATCGAAGACCTGAAGACCGATGCTTCCTTCAACAAGAAGATCACCGGGATCGATGCGGGCTCGGGCGTGATGCTCAAGACCGATCAGGCTATCAAGGACTATGGTCTGGACGGCTATAAACTGCAGGCGAGCTCCGGCGCAGGCATGATTGCCGAGCTGACCCGCGCCGAGAAGGCGAAGAAATCCATCGTCGTCACCGGCTGGGTGCCGCACTGGATGTTCGCCAAATGGAAGCTGCGTTTCCTCGACGACCCGAAAGGTGTCTACGGTGAGGCTGAAACCGTAGACAACGTTGGCAGCCTTGGGCTGGAGAAAAAAGCCCCTGAGGTCGTGGCCTTCCTGAAAAAATTCCAGTGGGCATCCAAGGATGAAATCGGTGAGGTGATGCTGGCGATTCAGGACGGTGCCAAACCTGAAGCTGCAGCCAAGGACTGGGTAGCCAAGCACCCGGACCGTGTTGCTGCATGGACTGCCAAATAGTCTCAAAGTGTCTGAACAGCCGTTCTCGAGGCCGTCTGGTGTTATCGCCAGACGGCCTTTTGTTTTCCTGCCCCGGAGTGTTTTCGGTGCGACCGACTGCCGGCGGGTCCAGGCCGTGCGAGAAGAGGTATCTGCAGCTAATGTCGTTCTAATACTAAGGTCGTCTGGAGTGCGCGCCGGACCCGACTAAAGTGCATTACGTGACATCTCATCTGTGCTGCGAGGACAAAAACAATGAACGACAGCATTTACCTCTCGATTCAAAACAGCCCGCGTTTCAAGGAGCTGGTATCCAAAAGAGAGCGGTTCGCCTGGATTCTCTCGGCGATCATGCTTGGCCTGTATGCGGCCTTTATTCTTTTGATTGCTTACGGACCCCATATTCTGGGGGCCAAACTGAGTCCCACTTCGACCATTACCTGGGGAATGCCGATAGGCGTAGGGCTGATCCTTTCCGCGTTTATATTGACCGCCATCTATGTTCGCCGTGCCAACGGTGAATTCGATGACCTGAATAACGCGATCCTGAAGGAGGCTCAGCAATGATCCGGCGCCTATCAGCAGCACTTGGCCTTGCCGCCTTCGCGCCGACCCTCTGGGCGGCAGACGCGTTGACGGGTGCAGTGCAGAAGCAACCCCTGAACGTCGCCGCGATCGTCATGTTCGTGGTCTTCGTAGCCTTCACGCTGTACATCACCTACTGGGCGTCGAAAAAGAACAAGACCGCGTCGGACTATTACTCGGCAGGTGGCAAGATCACCGGTTTCCAGAACGGGCTGGCGATTGCCGGTGACTACATGTCGGCAGCCTCCTTTCTGGGGATTTCCGCACTGGTCTACACCTCCGGCTACGATGGCCTGATCTACTCGATCGGCTTCCTGGTGGGCTGGCCGATCATCCTGTTCCTGATCGCCGAACGCCTGCGTAACCTGGGTAAATACACCTTTGCCGACGTGGCCTCGTACCGCCTCAAGCAAAAGGAAATTCGTACCCTGTCTGCCTGCGGCTCGCTGGTGGTGGTGGCGTTTTACCTGATTGCGCAAATGGTCGGTGCCGGCAAGCTGATCCAGCTGCTGTTCGGTCTGGACTACGCCGTTGCGGTGGTGTTGGTCGGGATCCTGATGTGCCTCTATGTGCTGTTCGGCGGCATGCTCGCCACGACCTGGGTGCAGATCATCAAGGCGGTGATGTTGCTGTCCGGTGCGTCGTTCATGGCACTGATGGTCATGAAGCACGTCAACTTCGACTTCAACATGCTGTTCTCCGAAGCGATCAAGGTTCACCCCAAAGGTGAGGCGATCATGAGCCCTGGCGGGCTGGTGAAAGACCCGATCTCGGCGTTCTCGCTGGGTCTGGCCCTGATGTTCGGTACCGCAGGCCTGCCACACATCCTGATGCGCTTCTTCACCGTGAGCGATGCCAAGGAAGCCCGCAAGTCAGTGCTCTACGCAACAGGCTTTATTGGCTACTTCTACATCCTGACCTTCATCATCGGTTTCGGCGCGATCCTGCTGGTCAGCACCAATCCGGCGTTCAAGGATGCAGCGGGCGCGTTGCTGGGCGGTAACAACATGGCAGCGGTTCACCTGGCCGATGCAGTCGGTGGCAGTCTGTTCCTGGGCTTCATCTCGGCAGTAGCCTTCGCCACCATTCTGGCAGTGGTTGCCGGTCTGACTCTGGCGGGTGCTTCGGCGGTTTCCCACGACCTGTATGCCAGCGTCATCAAGGCAGGCAAAGCCAACGAGAAGGACGAGATCCGTATCTCGAAAATTACCACCATCGCTTTGGCGGTCGTGGCGATCTTTCTGGGTATTGCGTTTGAAAGCCAGAACATCGCCTTCATGGTGGGCCTGGCGTTCTCGGTCGCGGCAAGCTGCAACTTCCCGATCCTGTTGCTTTCCATGTACTGGAAAAACCTGACCACCCGTGGCGCCATGATCGGCGGCTGGATGGGCCTGATCAGTGCAGTGGTGCTGATGGTGCTGGGGCCGACCATCTGGGTGCAGATCCTGCATCACGAGAAAGCCATTTTCCCTTACGAATACCCGGCGCTGTTCTCCATCGCCATCGCCTTCGTAGGTATCTGGTTCTTCTCCATCACCGACAAGTCGAAAGCGGCAGAGGGCGAGCGCGCGCTGTTCTTCCCACAATTCGTCCGCTCGCAGACGGGGCTGGGTGCCAGTGGTGCGGTTTCGCACTAAGTTCAGGTTGTTGTGAACGAAGCAGCCTTCGGGCTGCTTTTTCATGGCCGATAAAAAACCCCGCTTGAAAAAGCGGGGTTTTTATTGGCTACATGCGCTGCTGCGTGGAGCAGCAGATCATATCTTGCCGAGCAACACCAGAATCAGCAGGATCACCAGGATCGTACCGATGATGCCCGACGGACCGTAGCCCCAGCTGCGCGAGTGCGGGAATACTGGCAAACCGCCAACTAGCAGCAGAATCAGAACGATGATAAGAATAGTGCCGATGCCCATGGTGAGTTCCCTCTTTACATTAGTGTTAATTAACAAATGCAGTTGAAACGTCATGCCGGACGGTATGAAGTTGCCTGCTTGACTCATCGGACTCTGGGCGTCGGAGAAAGGTTCGATCTATTTTTAATAATTTATTACATATTTGAAAATCATTGAAAATCAGCGGTTTGTCGCATTTTTGTCTGACAATAACTCGGTCTTTTTTTGACCTGATGCGTTTGATTCAGTCTTAAAAATAATTGAACTAAACACCCTGGAAAGTCTCACGCGCAGCGTGAACTTTCTACCTGAGGCATGGCCCACAAGAGGACACCGTGATGATTTATCGAGTGGCGGCGGATGCCGTGGTCGTGTTTCATCTACTGTTCATTGTGTTCGTCCTGTTCGGCGGACTGCTGGTATTGAGAAGGCCCTGGCTGGCACTGCTGCACGTTCCTGCTGCGGCCTGGGGGACAGCGGTCGAGTTTCTGCACCTGTATTGTCCGCTGACACCGCTGGAAAACACCCTGCGCAGCAACGCTGGAGGGCAGGGCTACACCGGGGGCTTCGTGGAGCATTATCTGATCCCGCTGATTTACCCGGCCGGGCTTACGCCGGGCATACAGCTTTGGCTGGGCGGCATTGTCGTGCTGCTCAATGTGTTGGTGTATGGCCTGTTGCTGGTGCGGTATGTGACACGAGCGAGGCGTTCATAGGGCTGCGGTTTGCACCAGGCATTCAGCGTCTTGATGGTGGGTTTGTGGCGCTTCCACTGTGATTACACTCAGGCAACTCCTGCACATCACAAGGCTCTCGGCTATGCAAAACCGCATCATGATTACTGGCGCCGGCTCAGGTCTGGGTCGTGAAATTGCACTGCGCTGGGCGCGCGAAGGCTGGCGGCTGGCTCTGTCGGACGTCAACGATGCAGGCCTGCAGGAGACCCTTGCGCTGGTACGCGAGGTGGGTGGTGACGGTTTTGTGCAGCGTTGCGACGTTCGCGACTACAGCCAGCTCACCGCGTTTGCCCAGGCCTGCGAACAGCGCTTTGGCGGTATCGACATCATCGTCAACAACGCGGGTGTCGCGTCCGGTGGCTTCTTCAACGAATTGTCGCTGGAGGACTGGGACTGGCAGATTGCAATCAATCTGATGGGCGTGGTCAAAGGCTGCAAGGCGTTCCTGCCAATGCTTCTGGCCAGCAAGGGCCGGATCATCAACATCGCCTCGATGGCAGCGCTGATGCAGGCCCCGGCGATGAGCAATTACAACGTCGCCAAAGCCGGGGTCGTCGCGCTTTCCGAGAGCCTGCTGGTCGAACTGCATGACCAGGGCGTTGGTGTTCATGTGGTCTGCCCATCGTTCTTTCAAACCAACCTGCTGGATTCCTTCCGTGGCCCTACGCCCGCGATGAAGGCGCAGATCGGCAGGTTGCTGGAGAAGTCGCCGATCACCGCCGCAGATATCGCCGACTACATCTTCAGGCAGGTGGGCGAAGGCGAATTCATGATCCTGCCCCACGAAGAGGGCCGTATGGCCTGGGACCTGAAGCGCAAACAGCCACAGGCGATGTATGACGAAATGACCGTCATGTGCGCCAAGATGCGCGCCAAGGCGCAAAAGGGGCATGCCTGACTAGCCCGGACGCTCCGCGTCCTCGTGCGACGCAGAGCGTCGCGACCTGCATTCCCACGCTGGAGCGTGAGGAACGATCACCTCAACTATCATGCGACGCAGAGCGTCGCGATCTGCATTCCCACGCTGGAGCGTAGGGAACGATAACCGCAACTATCGTGCGACGCTCCGCGTCGCATGCCTTTCCGGACGCTCCGCGTCCTCTTGAGGTTACGGCGTTGCCTGTTCAAGGTTATCAAGGTCATGACCGCACGGTTTTCTGATAGGGTTGCGCGCATCTTTCAGCTCTGTCCTGAGAACCTTTCATGCTCAATTATCTGTGGTTCTTCCTCGCCGCCCTGTTCGAGATATTCGGCTGCTATGCCTTCTGGCTATGGCTGCGCCAGGGCAAGAGCGCGCTGTGGGTGATCCCTGCGCTGGTCAGCCTGACGCTGTTTGCACTGTTGCTGACACGTGTGGAGGCGGCTTACGCGGGGCGTGCCTATGCGGCGTATGGCGGGATCTACATTATTGCGTCGATCGCCTGGTTGGGGCTGGTCGAGCGGGTCAGGCCGCTGGGCACGGACTGGCTGGGTCTGGCGTTCTGCGTCCTCGGTGCGACTATCATTCTGCTGGGGCCACGTTGGGCTGCCTCCTGAGTAACCACCGCCGCGAACGAAATTTCCCACGGATTTGGCCGGAAAGTAAGACGTTTCCTTCAGTCTTTTCCGGTGCTGTTGCAGGACATTACTGATTTGCCATCAGCGCATTGAAGCGCCACGTTTCGCCATGCACCCTGCCTCTTTTGCGCAACGCAAGGGTGGGAAAAATGCTGGTACTGATGCGGGAAATTGGCGAAACGTTTTCCATCGGTGATGATATCACCGTGCAGATTCTGGGGATCAACGGCAATCAGGTCAGGCTCGGGATCAATGCCCCGAAAGACGTCAAGGTGCACCGCGCCGAGGTCTACAAGCGCATTGCCAGAACGCTTTCGCAACAGGCAACGACGCCGCTTCAGTGAGCGGCGTTGTCAGCAAGCGATCTTATGGGCAGATGACCTGACTCGGCCTGTCGAAAACCCGACTAAGGCACCGTAGGCGTTATTCAAAAAACTCCTTGGGTACATCGTGCTTGAGCATCAGCTGACACTGCTGGCTCTCCAGGTCGAAAAAGATCACCGCCTGGCCCTTGGTCAACGCATGACGCACGCGCAGTACCCGGGTTTGCAGCGGTGTTTCATCGCCATTATCGGTGCCCTCACGGGTGACGAAATCCTCGATCAGGCGAGTGAGGGTGTCAGGTTCCAGTTGGTCGTAGGGGATCAGCATGGCGGTTCTCGTGTCGATGAGCGGCGATGATAGAACTGCGGTGCCATGCACCGCAATTCACAGGGCCTCAACTCTCTTCGCGATTCTGCCCGATCAGGCTGTCGACCGGTGGCACGCGGGTGTCGGATTCCATCTGCGCATCGTGCTCGATCTGATGGCTGAAGCGCTCCAGCGAGCTCTGCGCAGGCTTGGCATCGCTGGCGAATACCGGTGGGCTGAGCATGTAGGCACCGAGCAACTTGCTCAGCGCTGCCAGACTGTCGATATGCGTGCGCTCGTAGCCATGCGTCGCGTCACAGCCGAAGGCCAGCAGGGCGGTGCGGATGTCATGCCCCGAGGTCACCGCCGAGTGCGCATCACTGTAGTAATAGCGGAACAGGTCACGACGCACCGGCAGCTCGTTGTCCACGCCCAGCCGTAGCAGATGACGAGACAGGTGGTAGTCGTAAGGACCGCCCGAGTCCTGCATCGCCACGCTGACGGCGTGCTCGCTGGAGTGTTGACCCGGCGCAACCGGTGCAATGTCGATGCCGACGAATTCGCTCACATCCCAAGGCAGCACACCGGCTGCGCCCGTACCGGTTTCTTCGGTGATGGTGAACAGCGGGTGGCAATCGATCAACGGCTCGGCACCGCTGTCGACAATGGATTTCAGCGCGGCGAGCAGTGCCGCCACACCGGCCTTGTCATCCAGGTGACGGGCACTGATGTGTCCGCTCTCGGTGAACTCCGGCAGCGGGTCGAAAGCCACGAAGTCACCGATGCCGATGCCCAGTGATTCGCAGTCGGCGCGGGTGGTGCAATAGGCATCCAGGCGCAGCTCGACGTGGTCCCAACTGATCGGCATTTCGTCCACGGCGGTGTTGAACGCATGTCCGGAAGCCATCAGCGGCAGAACGCTGCCACGGATTACGCCGGTGTCGGTGAACACGCTGACCCGGCTGCCTTCGGCAAAGCGGCTCGACCAGCAGCCGACTGCAGCCAGCGCCAGGCGGCCGTTGTCTTTGACTTCCCGAACACTGGCACCAATGGTGTCCAGGTGCGCCGATACGGCCCGGTCGGGGCTGTTCTGCTTGCCCTTCAGCGTGGCGCGAATCGTGCCGCGGCGGGTCAGTTCGAACGGGATGCCTAGTTCTTCGAGGCGCTCGGCCACGTAACGCACAATAGTGTCGGTAAAGCCGGTAGGGCTTGGGATCGCGAGCATTTCCAACAGAACTTTCTGCAGGTATTTCAGATCCGGATCGGGGATATTTGCAGGGGTCATGGATGCTCCTCATGGAACAGTTGCAAGCCACGGGCTGCAAAGGCTGATGCGCCATTTGCAGCCGTGCCCGCAGCTGCGATCAGATATGCACAGGCAGGCTGTGCGGAAACAACAGATCGACGAAACGTTCGGCGGTGGGTTGTGGTTCGTGATTGGCAAGGCCTACGCGTTCATTGGCTTCGATGAACACATATTCAGGCTGATCGGCGGCCGGCACCATCAGGTCCAGACCGACGACCGGGATATCCAGCGCCCGTGCAGCACGTACTGCTGCGTCGCTGAGCACCGGGTGCAGAATGGCCGTGACATCTTCCAGGCAGCCGCCAGTGTGCAGATTGGCGGCACGGCGCACGGCCAGGCGCTGATCCATCGGCAGAATATCGGCGTAGTCAAAACCGGCCTCGCGCACCGTGCGCTCGGTTTCCTGATCCATCGGAATGCGGCTTTCGCCATCCGTTGCCGCGGCGCGGCGTCGGCTCTGGGCTTCGATCAACTGTTTGATGGTGTGGCGACCATCACCAATGATTTCAGCCGGACGGCGTATCGCAGCAGCCACGACCTGAAAGCCGATCACCACGATGCGCAAGTCCAGGCCTTCGTGAAAGCTTTCCAGGATCACGCGAGTATCGAACTGACGAGCCTGTTCGATGGCGGCTTGCACGTCCTCGATAGTGCGCAGATCAACCGCCACGCCCTGGCCCTGTTCTCCGTCCAGCGGCTTGACCACGATTTGCCCGTGCGCTTCGAGAAACGCCAGATTATCGTCTGCGTTGCCCGCCCTTTGCTGTTCGGGCAAGCGCAGGCCGGCGGCCTTCAGGGCACGATGTGTCAGGCTCTTGTCCTGACACAGGGTCATGCTCACCGCGCTGGTCAGATCACTCAACGACTCGCGGCAGCGGATGCGACGACCGCCGTAGCTGAGAGTGAACAGCCCGGCATCCGCATCATCCACCTGCACGTCAATGCCGCGCCGGTGGGCTTCCTCGACAATGATCCGCGCGTACGGATTGAAGTCCGCCTGCGGGCCAGGGCCGAGAAACAATGACTCGTTAATGCCGTTTTTGCGCTTGATGGCGAAGGTCGGCAGGTTGCGGAAATTCAATTTGGCGTACAGCGCCTTGGCCTGATCGTTGTCATGCAGCACCGACAGGTCGAGGTAGCTGAGGCCGCGACTCATGAAATGCTCGATCAGGTGCCGGACCAGTACTTCGCCCACGCCCGGACGCGTGCATTGCGGGTCGACGGCCAGGCACCAGAGGCTGCTGCCTTTTTCCGGGTCATTGAAGGCCTTTTGATGATTGAGGCCCATGACGCTGCCGATGATCGTTTTGCTGCCCTCATCCTCGGCCACCCAATACACCGGGCCACCTTCGTGGCGTGGGGTCAGCAGCTCGGGGTCGATGGGCAGCATGCCGCGCGCCAGATACAGGTTGTTGATGGCCTGCCAGTCACTTTCATTGTGCGCACGACGTATGCGGTAGCCGCGAAACACACGGTGCGCCGGGCGGTAATCGCTGAACCACAGGCGCAACGTGTCCGACGGGTCGAGAAACAACTGCTGCGGAGACTGCGCCAACACCTGTTGCGGCGCTGCCACGTACAGGGCGATGTCGCGCTCGCCGGGTTTTTCGTTGAGCAGGTCCTGAGCCAGCGCGGCCGGATCAGGGTAGGTATGACCGATCAGCAAGCGTCCCCAGCCACAATGCAGCGCCAGAGGGTCTGCATCTATCTGGCTGCCGTCTTCGGCGAGTCGTGCCTGCAGACGTTCGTACGAGGGCGACTGGCCGCGCAACAGGCGCTGGCTATAAGTCGTCGCGTTCTGTTTCATCGATCACAGTCCCTGTTCGCTGAGCCACAGGTTCAGCGCTGCCAGTTGCCACAGCTTGGAGCCGCGCAATGGCGTGAGCTGGCCCTCGGGGTTGGTCAGCAGCTTGTCGACCATGGCAGGGTTGAACAGGCCGCGGTCCTGACTGGAGTCGGTCAGCAACTCGCGCACCCAGCTAAGCGTGTCGCCCTGCAAGTGTTTGAGGCCAGGCACCGGGAAGTAGCCTTTTTTGCGGTCGATCACTTCCGAAGGAATGACCATGCGCGCAGCTTCTTTCAGCACCTGTTTGCCACCGTCGGGCAACTTGAATTTGCCGGGGATGCGAGCCGACAGTTCGACCAGACGATAGTCAAGGAACGGCGTGCGCGCTTCCAGGCCCCAGGCCATGGTCATGTTGTCGACACGTTTGACCGGGTCATCGACCAGCATCACCGTGCTGTCCAGGCGCAAGGCCTTGTCGACGGCGGCGCTGGCGCCTGGCTGGGCAAAGTGATCGCGAACGAAATCACCGGCGGCGTCATTGGCAGTGCGCCACTTCGGCTGCACAGTCTCGGCGTATTCCGCGTAGCTGCGGTCGACGAATGCGTCGCGGTAGGCCGCCACCGGATCGCTCGCGCCGTCGACTTGCGGGTACCAGTGGTAACCGGCGAACAGTTCATCAGCGCCCTGGCCGCTCTGTACCACCTTGCAGTGTTTCGACACTTCACGCGACAGCAGATAGAAGGCGATGCAGTCGTGGCTGACCATCGGTTCGCTCATGGCGCGGAACGCCGCAGGCAACTGCTCGATGATCTCACGTTCCTGGATACGCAACTGGTGATGGCGCGTGCCGTAGTGCTTGGCGATCAGGTCGGAATACTGAAATTCGTCGCCACGCTCGCCGCCGGCATCCTGGAAACCGATAGAGAAGGTCGAAAGGTCCTCGACACCCACTTCGCGCAGCAGACCTACCAGCATGCTCGAGTCGACGCCGCCGGACAGCAGAACACCGACGTCCACGGCAGCACGCTGACGGATCGCTACCGCTTCACGCGTACTGTCCAGTACGCGGTCGCGCCAGTCTTCGAGGGTGAGATTTTTCTCGTCTTCGTGCGGGCCGTAGGGCAGGGTCCACCAGACTTTCTGTTCGACCTTGCCGCTGGCGTCGATACGCATCCAGCTGGCTGGCGGAAGTTTTTCGACGCCGGCCAGCAAGGTGCGCGGTGCAGGCACCACCGCGTGGAAGTTGAGGTAATGGTTGAGCGCCACCGGATCAAGCATCCCGCTGATGTCACCACCCTTGAGCAGGGCAGGCAGCGAGGACGCGAAGCGCAGGCGCTTGTCGGTTTTCGACAGATACAAAGGCTTGACGCCGAGGCGGTCACGGGCGATGAACAGATTCTTGCTGTCACGTTCCCAGATGGCAAAGGCGAACATGCCATTGAGCTTGGGCAGCATGTCTGCGCCCCAGGCGTGATAGCCCTTGAGCAACACTTCGGTGTCACCGCCGGAATGGAACTGATAGCCAAGGCTTTCCAACTCGGCACGCAATTCAGGGAAGTTGTAGATCGCGCCGTTGAAGGCCATGGACAGGCCCAGATTGCTGTCGATCATCGGCTGCGCCGAGCCATCCGACAGGTCCATGATTTTCAGGCGACGATGACCAAGGGCAACTGGCCCCTGACTATGAAACCCCCACGCATCCGGGCCGCGAGGCGCCAGCTCATGGGTAATGCGTTCAACAGCGGCCAGGTCCGCTGGTTGATGGTCGAAACGTAATTCACCTGCTAATCCGCACATAAGTCCTTACCGGGTTTCCGTTGGGGAGGTGACTGAGAAAGTGCAGTCACCCAGAAACTGACCGAGTGAGGGCATGGTAGTTTTAGATCAAAAAGTTATAAGAGTTTGTTTTCAGCTGGTTTGGCTGCATTGGCTGGCTCCCTCGTCGAGCCAGGCAAGCGCAGGCTAGTCTTCGCGAAATAAGTTGTGAAGGAATAAAAAAGATAACTCTGGGTGCCTTTTTTGTATTGTCTTAACATGCGCCCAGGGTTATATTTTTTTAAGTCGAATGACTGGAGATGGGGGTGCAGAGCAGGCAATTGATAAAGGAGCTTGAAGCAGATGGATGGATTCTGGATCGTGTTTCAGGCAGTCACCATATGTTCAAGCATCCTGAAAAACTTCAGACAGTCCCCGTGCCGCATCCCAAGAAAGACTTGCCATTCGGGACGGTGCGGGCCATCAAAAAGCTTGCCGGGCTGGTTTAGTCCAGTTTTGCCCTGATACCCTTTTGGAGAAAAAAATGAAATATCCAATGTGCATAGAATGGGGAAGCGAAACCACGGCGTTTGGTATCCAGATTCCCGATATCCCAGGTGCCGTAACCGCAGGCGATACGTTCGAGGAAGCCCACGCCGCGGCGGTGGAGATTGCTCATATCATGCTTCAGGAAATAGCAGCTGGTGGTGGAGCCATACCCAAGGCCGGCACTGTTGCCGAGCACGCCAGGAATACCGATTTCGCCGGAATGGGCTGGGGCATGATCGAGATTGACGTAACGCCTTATCTTGGTAAGACGGAGAAGGTCAACGTCACACTGCCTGGTTTCGTGATCAAGCAGATCGATCGCTATGTACGGGATCACAGCATCAAGAGTCGTTCCACCTTCCTGGCCGACGCGGCGCTGGAAAAACTGGGCCGGGCATGACGGCTAATCGGAGTGCTCAATACCCGGTCATCTCCAGATACCCCACGCCTTCCTGACTCCCGCTGAACCTCACCGGCCCCTCCCAGTAGGGAATACTCACGCCCATCCAGGCGGCCGGATTCAGCGCATCGGTGGTGATGTCCAGGTTTCGGTCCGGGACCCTGACTCTCCAGCGGGTGGGCACTTTATGCTCGCCGATCACGGTTTCCTTTAATGGCTCCAGGCTGATCTCGTTGGCGTGCAGCATCCGGGTAGTGCCGTCGGCGCTTATCCAGTTACCGGTCAGGTAGGGGGCACCGTTCTTGTGGCGGATGCGATAGAGCATCAGGCGATCGCCATCTGCAAGTTGCAGCGAAAACCAGTCCCAGCCGCTCTGGTTGGCGGTCAGTGGCTGGCTGCTCCATTCCCGGTCCAGCCAGGCGTGGCCGGTGACCTGATAGGACTTGCCTTGTATTTCCACGCTGCCTTTGGCGTCGAAGAAGGGCTGGCTGTAGTAGTACGACGCCTGGCCCGCCTCCGATTTCTGGCTGTAGCCCTGTTCACCCTGCAGCACCAGCGGTTTGCTGGATGTCAGGTTCAGGTCGTAGCGAAAGTCCTTGCCGCTGGCCTTCAGTTGCATGGCAGTCAGCGGATCACCGCTGCGGACATTGCTGGTAAAGGCCCAGTCATCAATCCACGCCGAGAACGGGGCCAGTGTCACGTCGGCCTGACCGATACCGCCGCGCGCATAACGCTCCGCCACATAATGGCCGCTGCTTGAAGTCGCCGCCGCATGGCCCAGCCAGATCGTGCCGTCATTCCAGCCGCTGCCGGTCTGTTGGCCGGGGCGCAGGGCATTGCGAAACAACGTCCACTGCACGCCGAACTGCTGGCCCGCGTCATCCTTGAGGGTGGCGGTGATGTACCACCACTCGATACGAAAGCCGGGGTGCTGGCCGTGGTCCTGCGGGAATGAAAAGACCTTGCCGGGTGTCACCTGCGCATAGCTGTCGGCCGTATTGCCCAGACCGGCGAAACCGCTTTCAGGCTGCGGTTTGTCGTCGCAGGCGGTGAGTAGCGCTGCGATGACCAGCGGCACCAGCCATTTACTGTTCATTGGCGAATGTCCTGATTAGATCCGCTGGACGACTACGGTACAGCCTCAGCAACGGCCAGGCCGAGGCCAGCAAAGTCGCCAGCATCGCCAGCGCCATCAATTGCAGTAGTTGCAGCGGGAACACCTGCAGCGGCAGGCGCCAGCCAAAGGCGCGAACGTTGATCACCGCATCCAGGCACCAGGCCAGCAGCAGCCCCAGTGGCAGCGCGAGCACCAGTGTCAGGACCGCCAGCAGCCAGGTCTGCCCCAGGTTGAGCAGCATCAGTTGCCGTCGCGTGACGCCCAGCGCCCACAACGGGGCGAGCTGCCCGAGGCGGCTCTGGCTCTGGGTCAGCAGGCTGATGAACAGCGCCACGCCAGCCACGCCCAGTGTCAGGCTGTTGAGTGCGGCAGTGGCGGCAAACGTACGTTCAAAGACCTGGCTCGACCAGCCCTTGAGCTGGCTTTGATCGATGATGTGATTGTCGTCCAGCTTGAAACGCGCTTGCAGCCGGGTGACCAGCGACGGGATTGTCGCCTGATCGACCCTCAGGTTGAAACGCACCGGCATCGATTGCGGCCAGTGGGCGAGCAGGTGCCGGGCATTGACCAGCAGATGGCCCTTGGGGTTGCCATAGTCGGCATAGATCCCGACGATGCGTGGGGTCCACTTGCCAGTGGGCACCGGGATATTCAGCGTATCTTCCAGCCCCAGTTGAAGGCGGCGGGCCAATTGTTCGCTGAGCATGACTGTGTCTTCATCGCGCAACAGATTCCACGGATCACCGGCGACGGATTCCAGCAACGCCCAGTGCTGGCGATAGGTGTCGTGATCGATCACGCCAAACAGGTCCGCTGGCCAGCCCTGGACTTGCACCGGCACTTGCCAGTTGGGCAGCACGGCGCGGATATCCTGTTGCTGGCTCAGCCAAGTGTTCAGCGGCTCGGCCTGCTCCGGATTCTGCGGGCTGACATACAGTTCGGCGGTCAGGCGTTGCTCCAGCCAACTGTTGAACGTCTGACGAAAACCCGACGTCATGCTGCCTGCGCCGATGTTCGCGGCCATCGCCAGCAACAGGGCCATCAGCGCCAGACTCAGGGCGGGCAACTGTTGACGGCAATCCGCCAGAAACCATTGCCCGAGCACCGAGCGACTGCGCTTCAACAGACCGCCAAGCATGGCGTCCAGTAAAACCGGCAGGGCCAGTGCGGCACTGAGCAGCAGGGCGGACATCATCACAAACCCCAGCATCAGACTGGTGCCGAACGACAGCGCGCTCACGCCAACCACAACGCCCAGCACCGCCACCCACGCCTGACGCCGCAACCAGCGTGCATGGGCTTGCTGCCATGCCTGTGCATCGGCCAGCGCCAGCAACGGCAGGCGCGCAGCCCGCAACAGGCTGTTGGCACCGGCCAGCAACGCGCCAAGCAGACTCAGGCCGATACCGCTCAGCCACCACCACAGACTGAGGTTCAACTGGCCGGCGACCTCCGCGCCGTACAAGCCGCGCAGGCTGGCCGCGACATCCGGCAATAACAGGCTGGCCAGCAAGTAGCCGCTGACCACGCCAAAAATACCGCCCAACAGGGCCAGCGCACCTAGCTCCACGCCCAGCGCAGCGATCAACAGGCGTGCGCTGACGCCACAGGCACGCAAGTTACGCAACAGCCCACGGCGCTGTTCGAGGGCCAGGCCAATGGCCGCGTGGACAATGAACAGGCCGACGATGAAGGACAGCACCCCGAGCGCATTCAGATTGAGGTGGAAGCTTTCGGTGAGACGCTCCAGATTGTTTTCTTCGCCGCTTTTCTTGATCACCAGCAGGTCATTCAGGGCTGCCGGCAGCGCAGGGTTCTGCCGGGCAAAATCCTTGGCCAGCAGCATTCCGGACAATTGCCCCGGCTGGCCCAGCAACGGTTGCGCAAAGCCTATGTCCGTCAGCAAAACGCCGGGCGCCATGTCGGGTTTGGCGTGCAAGGGGGGCAGCGGAACACCGGTTTCGGTCAACGGCTGCTGGCCTTCTTCGAGCCCCAGCGCTTGCAGGGTCTGCGGTGCAATCCAGGTCATGCCCGGCGGCGTGAGGAAGTCCACGACCTGTTCGGCGTTCAGCGTCTGCCCGGCCAGTGCCGAGCCGGTCGGCAAGGTCACCGGCTCGATACCCATCAGTTGCAGGCGACGGTCTTCGCGCCCTTGAAGCACGATACGGCCTTGCAGCATGGGCGATACGGGCCAGCCTTCGCGGCGCAACTCGATAAACAATGCCTGCGGGAACAGCCCGCCGCTGCTGGCGGCGATACGGGTCTGCGGCTCGCCGCCAATCAGCTGGCTGGCGCGCTGGTAGCTTTCCCGCGCCTGGCTATTGAGCGCCTGCACACCGGTAAGCAGCGCGGTGGCCAGCCACAAGCCGGTCAGCACACTGAAAAACTGCACCGGATGACGGCGCCAATGGCTCAGCAGGGCGCGCAGCGTCCAATAGAAAACCCGCATCAGCGTTCGCCTTCGTCAGCCAGACGCCCCATATGCAGTACCACTTTACGCGACAGGCGCTGCGCGACACGCGGGCTGTGGGTGACCATCAGCAGGCTGGTGGGGCTGTCGGCGAGAATATCCAGCAGCAGTTGCAGCACCTCGTCGCTGGTGGCTTCGTCGAGATTGCCGGTGGGTTCGTCAGCCAGCAGCAGGCCGGGTCGAGAGGCGAGCGCGCGGCCTATTGCCACTCGTTGCTGCTGTCCGCCGGAGAGCTGTTCGGGATAGCGATCCAGCAGTGCGGCCAGACCCAGGCGCTCGATCAAATGCGCCTGCCAGGCTGCATCTACGCGCCCGGCCAGTCGTGCCTGAAACGCCAGGTTGTCGGCTATCTTCAGGCTGCCGATCAGGTTGAACTGCTGAAACACCAGACCGATCTCGGTACGCCGCCAGTTGGCCAGTTGGCTTTCGTTCATCAGGTCCAGACGCTGGCCTGCAACCTCGATGCTGCCATCGTCGACCTGATCCAGGCCCGCCACCAAATGCAGCAAGGTGCTCTTGCCACTGCCGGACTCACCCATCAACGCCAGGCTTTCGCCCTGTGCCAGATGCAGATCGACACCACGCAAGACATCCAGCGGTCCCTGTGCCGTGGTGTAGCGCTTGAATACGTTTCGCACTTGCAGCATGAGCGGCTCTATATGCTTGACTGAGTTCAAAGAGTAGCGCCTGAGCGCAAGCGCGTCGCGACCAGATATCAGCTATCGTGCGACGCTCCGCGTCGTCATGCCGTTCAGGACGCTCTGCGTCCTCTTTGCTACGCAGAGCGTCGCGACCAGCATTCCCGAACGACAATCATAAAGCTACTTCCCGCCGCCGCGAATCAACCCGCGCAGGGCAAAGCGGTTGGGGTGACAGGCCTCGGCCACGCTGCGTGGCAAAGGCAGTGGTTCGTTGTCGAGCCAGGCGGCGATCAGTTCGCCACACAGCGGCGCGGTGATCAGCCCGCGCGAACCGTGGCCGCTGTTGACGTACAGGCCGTCCAGCCACGGGCAGGCGATGTCCGGCACCTGACGTGCGTCCTTGCCCAGCGCGGCATAGGTCTGCATGAACGCCTTGCGGTCGGCCAGTGGGCCGACGATGGGCAGGTAATCCGGGCTGGTGCAGCGAAACGCCGCGCGCCCCTGCAATTGCTCGTGCGCCAAATCGGCGGCCCCAAGGCGCGTAGTGAGGTCTTCCGAGATCTCCCGCAACAGCCCCAGATTGTCCAGATGATCGGCCAGGTTCGGCGTCAGATCGGTGCTGTTGAAATCGAAACTGGCCCCGAGCGTATGTTCGCCCAGACGCGCCGGAGCCACATAACCCTCGGCGCACACCACGCTGCGCAATGCCGTGCTGGCCTGAGTCTGCGGCAAACGGGTGATCTGCCCGCGGATGCGTTTGAGCGGTAAGTCGGCGCTCTGCGAAAACTGCTGGATATCAGCTGCCCCGGCCAGCACCACGACCGGAGCACTGTCGATCAACTGTTCGTCACTCCAGACCTGCCACTGATCATCGACGCGTCTCAGCTCCAATGCCTGCTGATGAGCGATCAGACGGATATTGGCGTGCGCGGCCTGTGCGTGACACAGCGCAGGCGGATGAACCCAGCCGCCTTCGGGGTAAAACAGCCCGCCACTGTTCAGCGCAACGCCGCTCTGCGCTTCGGCTGCAGGCTGATCCAGCAGGTGCAGGAGTGATTCGGGGAAGGCATCGGCCAGCTGTTTCTGACGCAGCGCTTCCTTGTCATCGAAGGTCAGTTGCAGCACCCCGCAAGCGTCCCAGTCGACTCCGCGCTGCAAGCGTTCAAGCAGCCTTCGCGTATGACCGAAACCACTGAGGATCAACTGTGACAGCGCTGTGCCATGCGCCGACAGTTTCAGGTACAGCACGCCCTGCGGGTTGCCGGATGCTTCCTGTGCCGGTGCGGCGTGGCGCTCCAGCAGGCTGACCTGCCAACCGCGTTGCGCCAGACTCTGCGCGGTGGCGCAGCCGGCCAGCCCCGCGCCAATCACCAGCGCTTTGCGCTCGCCGCCAATCGGCGCGGGGCGAGCGAACCAGGGCTTGGCGGCAGGCGGGTGCGCCACGTCCTCTGGCCAGGCGATAAAAGTGCCGCGCAGCACTTCCCATTTATGGCCGATGCCCGGCACGCGCTTCATCTTGAAACCTGCCGCATTCAGCGAGCGGCGCACCCAGCCGGTGCTGGTGAAGGTGCCAATCGTTGTGCTCGATGTGGACAGGCGCGCCAGTTCGGCAAACAGCTCGGGGGTCCACATTTCCGGGTTTTTCGCTGGCGCAAAACCGTCGAGAAACCAGGCGTCGATCTGCCCGTCCAGTTGCGGCAGCATCTGCAGCGCATCGCCAATCAGCAGCGTCAGGGTTAAACGGCCGCCAGCGAACACCAGACGCTGAAAGCCTTCATGCACAGCCACATATTGATCGAGCAATTGACCCGCGAACGGCGACAGCTCTGGCCACAACGCCAGGGCACGCTGCAGGTCGGCGCGGCTCAGCGGGTATTTCTCGACGCTGACGAACTGTAGGCGCGCATTGGCGGGCGCGCACTCGTCGAACAACTGCCAGGCACAGAGGAAATTCAGCCCGGTGCCGAAGCCGGTTTCACCTATGATCAGCCTGCCGTCGTCCGGCAATTCGGTGAAGCGTCGGCGCAGGTCGTTCTGCACCAGAAACACATGGCGCGTTTCGTCCAGACCGGACTCGGTGGAAAAGTATACGTCGGAAAAATCGCGGGAACGCGGGTTGCCGTGTTCGTCCCAGTCGATCTGGGCGTGGCGGGTAATGGTCATGTCGGGCTCGGCAGAGGCAGTGGCGGCATTTTAGCCGTCTGCGCAGAGAAAAGTGCTATCAAGGACGTGCGGATTGACCGATGCCTGCAATCAATGGTCACAATCCCCATCAGGCGTTCTCTGAGCCAACATCAATCAGGAGCTGTGCATGTTTGAATCCGCTGAAATCGGTCATGCCATTGACGATGAGACGTACGAGGCAGCGTTGCCGCAACTGCGCGAAGCGTTGCTGGAAGCGCAGATAGACCTGCACGAGCAGGCCGGTCGACAGATCATCGTATTGATCAACGGCATAGAGGGCGCAGGCAAGGGCGAGACCGTCAAACTGCTCAGCGAATGGATGGACCCGCGCCTGATCGAGGTGCGCACCTTCGATCAGCAGACCGACGAAGAACTCGCTCACCCGCCCGTCTGGCGTTACTGGCGGCAATTGCCGGCCAAGGGCCGCATGGGTATTTTCTTCGGTAACTGGTACAGCCAGATGCTCCAGGACCGGGTTCACGGTCGCTTCAAGGACGCGGTACTCGATCAGGCCATCAGCGGTGCCGAGCGATTGGAAAAGATGCTCTGCGATGAAGGCGCGCTGATCTTCAAGTTCTGGTTTCACCTGTCCAAAAAACAGATGAAGCTGCGCCTCAAGACCCTCAAGGATGATCCGCTGCACAGCTGGCGCATCAGCCCGCTGGACTGGCAGCAGTCCAAGACCTACGACAAGTTCGTGCGCTTCGGCGAACGGGTCCTGCGTCGCACCAGCCGCGAATACGCCCCTTGGCATGTGATCGAGGGTGTGGACGCCAACTACCGTAGCCTGACCGTCGGCCGCCTGTTGCTGGAAGGCATGCAGGCCGCGCTGAACAAGGCCGAGCCCGAGACCGCTGCGCTGACGGTCGGGCCGCTCGCGATTCACAGTAACGAGCTGACGCTGCTCGACAGCCTCGACCTGAGCCTGAACCTGAGCAAGGACGACTATCAGCAGCAGTTGATTGCCGAGCAGGCGCGGCTGTCCGGCAACATGCGCGACAAGCGCATGAAAAGCCACGCGCTGCTGGCAGTGTTCGAAGGCAACGATGCGGCAGGCAAGGGCGGTGCGATCCGTCGCGTTGCGGCGGCACTGGACCCGCGCCAATACGCCATCGTACCGATCGCCGCGCCGACCCAGGACGAGCGCGCGCAACCGTATCTGTGGCGTTTCTGGCGGCAGATACCGGCGCGCGGCAAATTCACTATTTTTGACCGTTCATGGTACGGCCGTGTGCTGGTCGAGCGCGTCGAGGGCTTTTGCAGCGAGTCGGACTGGAAGCGCGCCTACTCGGAAATCAATGACTTCGAAGAGCAGCTCACCGACGCAGGCGTTGTGGTGGTCAAGTTCTGGTTGGCCATCGATCAGCAGACCCAGCTGGAACGCTTCAAGGAGCGCGAAAAGATCCCTTTCAAGCGCTACAAGATCACCGAGGACGACTGGCGCAACCGCAAGAAATGGCCTGACTACCGCCAGGCAGTCGGCGACATGGTGGATCGCACCAGCACCGAAATCGCGCCGTGGACATTGATTGAGGCCAACGACAAGCGCTGGGCCAGGGTCAAGGTGTTACGCACCCTCAACGAAGCGCTGGAAGCGGCCTTCGACAAGGACAAGAAGAAGTGATGGTCTGAGTGTTGCGGTGGCGTCGGCGTTGCTCGGCGCTACCTCTTGCAACTGCCCGGTGCTCGCGTCTTCTGCCTGAGAATATAGATCGTCACCAGCACTGCGCTGGTCAGCATGAAGACTCGTGCCCAGGGTGATGGAACCAGGTAGCAGGACAGGCTGATGCTGAGCCACATCAGGCCGATGGCGTACACCTTGCCCTTGAGCGGGATGCCGTTGCCTTCGAGGTAATCACGAATCCACGGACCGAGCTGCGGGTGGTTGACCAGCCAGTCGTAGAAGCGCGGAGAGCTGCGCGCGAAGCAGGCAGCGGCCAGCAGCAGAAAGGGCGTGGTGGGCAGCACCGGCAGGAAAATACCGACGACGCCCAGTACCACGCTCAGCCAGCCTACCGCTACAAGCAGATAGCGCACCGCTCTGTGCCGGCTGGTGCGCGGTGAGCCTTGCGCCATAGGCGCCGACTCAGTGATGGCGGGGCTTGAGGATCGCCGGCTTTTCGTCGGGTGCCTGGCAGAGCAGGTACAGGGCGGTCAGCGCTTCGGGGATCTGCACGATCATGTCGTCCATCAGGTTGGCGTCCTGGGCGATGTCGGCGAACTCCGGCTGTTCGTCGAACAGGCCCGAACCGACCATGATCGGCAGGAGCATTTCGCTGACTTCTTCTTCAGCACTTTCGAACCAGGCGTTTTCACGCAGGAAAACGCCTTCCATGAAGCCGATGCACCAGCCGCGCAGATCGGAATCATCCGGGTCGTCGCCCAGGTCCAGATCGCACGGCAGCTCGAACTCTTCGTCCGAGGCCAATTGGCGGGCAATGTGAGCCTTGAGGGCAATCAGCGTCGCTTCGACTTCTGTTTGTTGCGCTTCGCTGGAGTACTGCGGCGGCTCGGAGAACAGTGCGTCGATCCACTCGCGCTCCGGCACCTCTTCAGCGCAGATGGACAAGGCGGTCAGGTAGCCATGCGCGGCCACGTAGTCCAGTGCTTCTTCGTGCAGTTCATCTGCATCGAGGAAGACTTGCAGGCGGGTTAATTGCTCAGCGAAGGACATGGAAGCGCTACCTTGAAAATAAACGATGCTGGATTCTAGGCCCTGAGCGTCCGTGGCGCCAGCGCGCAGGCCAATTGCAGTTAATTTCGACCGCTCATGTCCCAGTCATCCATTGCTCCCGAGCGCTCGGGTATACTCCTCCGTTTTGCAGTGCAGCAGGATATTCCGGGGTTTTTATGCTTGAGCAGGCACAACGCGTACTTAAAGACATCTTCGGTTACGACAGCTTTCGTGGTCGCCAGGGTGCCATTATTGAGCGTGTAGCCAGCGGTGGTGATGCGCTGGTGCTGATGCCCACCGGTGGCGGCAAGTCCCTGTGTTTTCAGGTGCCGGGGCTGTTGCGTGACGGGCTGTGCGTGGTTGTGTCGCCACTCATCGCGCTGATGGACGACCAGGTTGCGACGCTGGATGAACTGGGCGTGTCGGCCGCTGCACTCAACTCGACCCTCAGCGCCGAGCAGCAGCGTGACCTGGCCAATCGCATTCGTCTGGGCGAAGTCAAAATGCTGTACCTCGCCCCGGAGCGTCTGGTCCAGCCACGCATGCTGTCATTCCTGCAAAACCTCAAGATCGCCCTGTTTGCCATCGACGAAGCGCACTGCGTGTCGCAATGGGGCCATGACTTCCGCCCTGAGTACCTGCAACTGGGGCAACTGGCCGAGCTGTTTCCGGATGTACCGCGCATCGCGCTGACCGCCACCGCCGACAAGCGCACCCGGGAGGAAATCGTCACGCGTCTGCACCTGCAGAACGCCGAGCGCTTTCTGTCCAGCTTCGACCGGCCCAACATCTTCTATCGCATCGTGCCCAAGGAACAGCCGCGCAAACAGCTGCTGGCTTTCCTTTCCGAGCGCCGCAGCGATGCCGGTATCGTCTATTGCCTGTCGCGCAAGAAAGTCGATGAGGTCGCCGTCTTCCTCAGTGAAAACGGCTACCCTGCGTTGCCTTATCACGCCGGTCTGCCGTCCGAAACCCGGGCGGCCAACCAGAAGCGCTTCCTTAACGAGGAAGGGCTGATCATGGTCGCCACCATCGCGTTCGGCATGGGCATCGACAAGCCCAACGTGCGCTTCGTGGCGCACATGGACCTGCCCAAATCGCTTGAGGCTTATTACCAGGAAACCGGCCGGGCAGGGCGTGACGGTCTGCCCGCCGATGCCTGGATGGCCTACGGTCTGCAAGACGTGCTGATGCTCAAGCAGATGCTGCAGAACTCCGAAGGCGACGAGCGCCACAAGCGATTGGAGCAGCACAAGCTCGATGCCATGCTGGCCCTGTGCGAAGAAACCCGTTGCCGTCGGCAGACCCTGCTGGCCTATTTCGACGAAGACATGCCCAACCCGTGCGGCCATTGCGACAACTGCGTCGATGGCGTGCAGACCTGGGATGCCACCGAACCTGCGCGTCAGGCGCTGTCGGCCATCTACCGAACCGGCCAGCGCTATGGCGTCGGTCATCTGGTCGACGTGCTGCTCGGCAAGTCCAACGACAAGGTAGAGAGCTTCGGCCATCAGCACCTGTCGGTATTCGGGGTGGGCAAGGCGCGCACCGAGGCCGAGTGGCGCTCGCTGTTCCGCCAGCTGGTTGCGCGTGGTCTGGCGGACATCGACCTTGAAGGCTATGGCGGCCTGCGCCTCAGCGAGACGTGCCGCCCTCTGCTGCGTGGCGAAGTTTCTCTGGAACTGCGCAAGGACCTCAAACCACAAACCACGTCGCGAAGCAGCTCCGGCAGCCCGGCCAGTCAACTGGTGCGTGGCGAAGAGCGCGAGCAGTGGGAAGCCCTGCGTGCCTTGCGCCGCAAGCTGGCTGAAGAGCACGGCGTCCCGCCTTACGTTATTTTCCCGGACTCGACCCTGCTGGAAATGCTGCGCAGCAAGCCCGGATCAATGGCCGAGATGGCCAAGGTCAGCGGCGTCGGCGCGCGCAAGCTGGAGCGTTATGGCGAAGCCTTTCTTGAAGTGCTCAGTGGCAAGGCCGAGGCTCCACGCGTGGTCGCCGATGTGCGTCACGAACTGATCAGCCTGGCGCGCGCGGGCATGACCCCGACGCAGATCGCCGGTCAGTTGCAGTGCTCGGAAAAGAATGTCTACACCCTGCTGGCCGAGGCCATCGGCAAGCAGCAGTTATCCATCGAGCAGGCGCTGGACTTGCCGGAGGACCTGCTGGGTGAGGTGCAGGACGCTTTTCTCGATGGCGAAGGAGAACTACCGCCGGTGTCGGCGATTGCCGAGCAGTTCGCCGGGCGGGTGCCTGAGGGCGTGCTGTATTGCGTGCGTGCAGCGCTGCAATCGGAGTTTGAGGTATAACAGCGTGCGGCGGAGCGTCACCGTCCCGTGCTTGCTTGAACATAAGGACCATGCTTAGCTCGCTAATAATTAGTTTGAATCACGAGTTTCCTTATGCCAATGACTGATGAACATCGTTTCGGGATGCAACTCGGACACCTCACGCGAGGCTGGCGTGCCGAGCTGGATCGCAGGCTGGCCGATCTTGGCCTGTCTCAGGCTCGCTGGCTGGTCCTGCTGCACCTCGCGCGCTTCACCGAACCGCCCACCCAGCGCGAGCTGGCGCAGAGCGTGGGCGTAGAAGGCCCCACCCTGGCGCGGTTGCTCGACAGTCTTGAAAAACAGGGCCTGGTTCAGCGTCAGGCGGTGCTCGAGGATCGACGTGCGAAGAAGATCCTGCTCAGTGACACGGCATTGCCCCTGATCGAAAAAATTGAAAACATCGCCAATGTCTTGCGCATCGAGCTGTTCGAGGGTGTGAGCGAAGAGGATTTGCGCGTCAGCATGCGCGTGCATTCGCAGATTCTCGCCAATCTGGAAAGATCCTGAGACGAAGCTGCGCATTCTCAACCATAATCGTTCAACGGATACTGACGTCCATCTGATTACGTGAGAAGCCTGCCGTGGTTTCCATAAGGGTTCGCATGCTGAAGAGTTCACTGGCTGCTGTCGAAGGTGCAGGTCGCAGGGCGCGCATGGCGTTGGGCAAGGGCGTGCTGGCGGTCTCGTTGCTGACCTGCTCTACGCTGGCGTCTGCGTTGGGCCTGGGTGAAATCACCTTGCACTCGGCGCTCAACCAGCCATTGAATGCCGAGATCCAGTTGCTGGAAACCGGCGGTCTGAGCAATGAAGACGTGATCGCCCGGCTTGCATCGCCTGAAGCGTTCGCCAAGGCGGGTATAGAACGTGTGTTCTTTCTCAATGACCTGCGCTTCACGCCGGTACTGCGCGGTGACCGCGGCGTGATCCGGGTGGTTTCCAGCAAGCCGGTTACCGAACCCTACTTGAGTTTTCTCGTCCAGTTGGCGCGGCCGAATGGCGATTTGCTGCACGAGTATACGGTGTTGCTTGATCCTGCCACTTCGGCACAAGGTCTGGCCGCCACGCGCAGTCGCAACCAGCAGCGCTCGGCCACCTCCGCTTCGGAAAGCCGCATGCCGATCGCGCCACCGGCGGCCGTGCAGGGCAAACACTATACGGTCGCCAGTGGCGACACGCTCAATGGTATCGCCAGCCGCTTGCAGGGGCCGGGCAATAAGGTGTCGGCAAGCCAGCTGGCGGACGGTATTCGTTCGCTCAACCCACAGGTATTTGCCGCAGGCGCCGGTTCTGCGCTTAAAGTCGGTCAGGACCTGTTGCTGCCGGACGCAGCCGTATTGCCAACCGCCGCAGCGCCTGCCGCAAGCGCTGCTGCGCCGTCGCCAAAACCTGCTGAATTGCAGCGTACCGCCGAGCAGTTGTCAGCTGCGGCCATCGAAAACCAGCAATTGGCTCAGTCGCTGGAGGCGCTCAAGGCTCAGACTCAGGAACTGCAAGAGCAGATGAGCGGCAAGGACAAACAGATCATCGCCTTGCGCAGCGATCTGGCCGCCGCGCAATCCGCTGCCACGCCATCTGCACCTGCAACAGCCACGCCTGCACCTGCAACACCTGCGGCTGCGCCGGCCACTCCTGCTCAGCCTGTTGCTGCATCGGGTGACGACTCATTCCTGAGCCTGCCGATACTGCTCGCTGCCGTATTGATCGTGCTTCTGCTGGTGGCGTTTGCTTATTCGAAACGACGTCAGCAGCGCAAGGACTCAGCAGCGCCCGCCGTTACCCCGGACGACCCATTGATCAAGCCCGCGCAGGCCGCCATGCTTCCTGTGTTCGAAGTTCCTGCGGTGGCGCCGCAACCCGTGGTGCAGACCCCGTCACCGGCACCGGCCAAACCGTCGCCAGCGCAACGCTCGCCAGGCTCTGCTCCGGATGCGCTGGATGGCGTGAGCATTTACATCGCCTACGGACGCTTCACCGAGGCGATGGGCATTCTGCGCAGCGCCCTGGAAACCCAGCCCGAGCGTGATGACATTCGCATCCGCCTGCTGGAGTTGCTGGCGGAGCAGGGCGATGGCAGCGGTTTCGTTCGCGAAGAACAGGCCGCGCTGGAGCATGGTGTCGACCCGCAGACCATTCAGGATATTCGTGATCGCTTCCCACAGCTCAAGGCTGCCGAGGTCGCTCCCGTGGCGGCGGTCGTCCCGGCTGTCACAGTGGCGGCCAGCACATTGTCGTTCGACAAATCCGAACCCGAGCCTGCGCTCTACCTGCAGCCCGAGCCTGAGCCAAAACCCGCCGCGCAGCTGGATGAAAGCGCTGCTGCGGCGCTGAATCCACAGCATACCGACGAGTTTCAGTTGAACCTGGATGACCTGTCGATGGACGCCGACTGGGATCTGGTCGACCCGTTCGACAGCCCGCCGCCGCGTGCCAAGCCTGCCGCTGCGCCAGCGCCCGCTGAAGTCGACCCCGGTTTTTCATCGGACCTGACCCAGCTGCCGGAAGTCTTCGAACTCTCGGACGAACAGTTCCTCAGTGATTTTTCCGAGCCCGAAATCGTGGAGCCTGTCGAGGTCATTGCGCCTTCTGCCGCCGACGGCCTGAGCGACGATTTCCTCGACAGCTTCATGAACGATGACGCCGATTTCGACCTGCTGGATCTGGAAGAACCGCTCCTCAGCCAGATCAATCAGGCGCAGGTGCTGATTGAGGACGGCGATCTCGAATCGGCCCGTGAAATCCTCCAGCAAGTCATTGACGAGTCCGACGAAGAGCATCAGCGCATGGCGCGCGAGCTGCTGGCCAGCATTACCTGAGCGACGCTGTCGAGGCGCGACCGGTCTGGCGTTTAGCGAAAGATCGGTCGGATCCCCCGACATTTCGGATAGGCCACACAACCCCAGAATTCTCCGGCGTTCTTGCCGGTGCGGGCCACCTTGATCACCATGGTTTTCCGGCAATGCGGACACGCAGGCGCCGCCGGCTTTGCCGTGGGTGTTGGCGGCGCAGGTGTGCGGGGCTGTTTGCCGGGTTTGGCACGGCGGGTTTTGACAGGCACTTGCGGTTCAGGCGGGAGCGCTTCAGGCGCAGCGGGCTCCGGGTGCTGTCGCTGCGGCGTGCCTCCTGCAACCCGGCTCAATAACCCGCGCAGTGTCTTGATCAGTGCGTTCAGCGCAGAGGCTGCGTTGCGTGCCATTGGAGTGCCTTGGGTCGGGTCGCGATCAGGGCAGCATGGTGCAGGCATCCTCGTCGTGGCGCAAACACTTGATTTCGCCATCATGCCTGACGTTCCTTGAACAGCGTATTCCCGCTAGCTGTTAAATCCCTGAGTCGTGTGGGCGATAACAGTGCATCATGACGATCGGTTGTCACTTTGAAAGGCAGTGCTACACCTTCAACAGCTGCCCGGAGTATCAGCATCATCACGGAGCGATTATCAATGCGCGTCAACATGCCTATCACGCAGACTGAACGGACTTTCCCTGCCTCTGAACGCCTCATTTCCACCACCGACCTCAACAGCCACATTACTTATTGCAACGACGCCTTCGTCACGCTGAGCGGCTTCACTCGCGAAGAGCTGGTCGGGCAGCCGCATAACCTCGTGCGCCACCCGGACATGCCAGCCTCGGTGTTTGCGCATATGTGGGAAACCATCAAGCAGGGCAAGCCGTGGATGGGTGTGGTCAAGAACCGCTCCAAGCAGGGCGATTACTACTGGGTCAGCGCTTATGTGACGGCGGTGTACGAAAACGGCCGGATCATCGGGTACGAGTCGGTGCGCTCGCTGCCGACCCGCGATCAGGTGCGGCGCGCCGAAGCGCTGTATGCGCGCTTGCGGGCGGGCAAGTCGGCAGTTTCCGCCAGCAGCTCAGCGACCTATCACCTGATTCGTCAGTTACCGATGATCCTCTGCGCGCTTGCGCTGGCTGTGGGTGTCTACCTGCTCGACGATTTGCCGTCGATCATCATGATCCCGATTGTGATGGTTGTGCTGGGCGTTTTTCTTGAAGTGCGCCAGCGCAGCAGCATCCGCAAAACCCTTGAAGAACACCCCAAGGCCTTCACCAGTGCACTGATTGCGCTGACCTACAGCGACAATCGCGGCCCGCAGGCGCAGCTCGACCTGGCCATGCTCAGCGAAGAGGCGCGCCTGCAAACGGCCCTGACGCGTCTGGCGGATACCGGGGAAAGCGTGCGCCAGCATGCCGGGCGGTCAGCGCAATTGTCCCTGCGCCAGGCCGAGTCGCTGGATCAGCAGCGCAGTGAGGCCGATCAGTCAGCCACGGCCATCAACCAGATGGCGGCGACCATTCAGGAAGTCACCCACAACGTGCAGAACACTGCCCATGCTGCCGAAGAAGCCGACAAGCTGGCACAGCAAGGGCGTGGTCTGGCCGATGAAAGCCTGTTGGCGATTCGACACATGGCCACCTCGGTGACCGACATTGGCAACGCTGTGGGGGAACTGGCTGACGCGACCCAATCGATCGGCAGTGTGGTCGATGTGATCACCTCGATCGCTCAGCAAACCAATTTACTGGCGCTCAACGCGGCCATCGAAGCGGCGCGTGCCGGTGAACAGGGACGTGGTTTTGCAGTGGTAGCTGATGAGGTGCGCTCACTGGCGTCTCGCACGCAGTCGTCGACCGAGCAGATCCAGCAAATCATCACCTCGCTGCGCGATGGCGCCGATCGAGCGGTACAGACCGCCAGCAAGGGCGAGCAGATCTCTCAGGAGAGTGTCGCCAGTGTTGAAGCCGTGCAGAAGGCGCTGGATGGCATCAGCCAGTCGGTGACCCGCATTACCGGCATGAGCCAGCAGATGGCGTCGGCGTCTGAAGAACAGAGCCACGTTGCGGAAACCATCAGCCAGCAAATCACCCGCATCGCGCAACTCTGCGACGAAAGCGCCAGCCAGGCGCAGCAAGGCTCGCAGATCAGCAGCGAGCTGGAAGAAATGGCGCATTACCTGCACAGCCTGGCCGAGCGGTTCAGTCGCTAAGCATGCGCAGAGGACGCAGAGCGTCCGGAACGGCATTACCACGCGGAGCGTGGTAACGATGATCTGCGTTGGATTTGGCCATGTACGCTGATCGCAGACCCCGGAATCTTGCGCTGTTCCGCACTCTCTGGATTGGACACAGAGCGTCCTGAGCGGCATTACCACGCGCAGCCTGGTAACGAGAGTCGGGGGTATTGCGGCTGCGTGCGTTTACGCAAAACCCAACCCCACCACCTATCGTGCCCATCGCTCCGCGTGGGCATGCAGTTCATGACGCTCCGCGTCATCTGTTTGCCGTAACGCAGACTCCATTTGGGTGATTATCAATTATTGTCGGACAATTATTGGTATATCCGAATAAATAAGGCGCTTAACTGAAGTTGTTGAAGATATGGGCTGGAAAACTAGAAAAAGTGGAGAGCGTGCAATTAAATTGCCACTAATCAATTCAATTACCTCCATATCAAAAAAAACTCAATACATTCAAACGGATATCACTGAATTATATATCCAGTAATGCATTATCCTTATGTACTTAAACTTGTATCAGAATTGAAATAAATCTGTTGCCAAGTGCATAACTGCAGACTATGTTCTGGAATCGCTCAATCAAGAGCCAACCAGTATCAGGTGTGCAGGGATGCAAAAGTCGAAGTGCGTGGGTGTTGTCCGTTATTCGTTCAAGCCTGTAGCAACAGGCGCGCTTTGTGCGCTGTCTTTTACGTTTGGCTGCTCGGCTTATGCTGACTATGTCGAACAGGGCAAGCCGGGTGACGCGGCCAGTTGGCGGTCGGCAGAATTCCAGAGCGATTGGGGGCTGGGCCGTATCCAGGCTGATCAGGCTTACGCCGCTGGCATCACCGGGGCCGGCGTCAAGATCGGTGCGCTGGACTCGGGTTTCGACCCGTCCCACCCGGAAGCCACGCCATCCCGCTACCACGCAGTCACCGCTACCGGTACTTACGTTGACGGCTCGCCGTTCAGCATCACCGGTGCCATCAACCCGAACAACGACACCCACGGCACGCACGTCACCGGCACCATGGGCGCGGCGCGCGATGGCGTCGGCATGCACGGCGTGGCGTATAACGCTCAGATCTACGTCGGCAACACCAACCAGAATGACAGCTTCCTGTTCGGCCCCAACCCCGACCCGCAGTATTTCAAGGCGGTGTACGGCGCCTTGGCGGATGCCGGCGTGCGCGCCATCAACAACAGCTGGGGCAGCCAGCCGGCCGACGTGACCTACGCCACCGAAGCAGGTGTGCGCGCTGCCTACGCACAACACTACAACCGCGGCACCTGGCTGGACGAAGCGGCGAATGTCTCGCGCAAGGGTGTGATCAACGTGTTCAGCGCCGGCAACAGCGGTTACGCCAATGCCAGCGTGCGGGCGTCGCTGCCGTTTTTCGAGCCGGACCTCGAAGGCCACTGGCTGGCCGTGTCGGGCCTCGACAGCAGCAACGGTCAACGCTACAACCAGTGCGGCCTGTCCAAATACTGGTGCATCACCATGCCCGGTCGGCTGGTCAACAGCACCGTGCCGGGCGGTGGCTACGGCATTAAATCCGGCACCTCCATGTCCGCGCCGCATGCCACTGGCGCGCTGGCGCTGGTGATGGAGCGCTTCCCGTACATGAACAACGAGCAGGCGCTGCAAGTGCTGTTGACCACCGCCACCCAGCTCGACGGTTCGATCACCCAGGCACCGACCAACAGCGTCGGCTGGGGTGTGGCAAACCTGGAGCGGGCGATGCGCGGTCCCGGCCAATTGCTCGGCACCTTCGATGCCAATCTGGGCGCAGGTTTGACTGATGTGTGGAGCAACGATATTTCCGATCAGGCGCTGATCCAGCGTCAGGCCGAGGACAGCGCCGAGCAGGCCACCTGGCAGCAAACCCTGATCAGCAAAGGCTGGCAGAACGGCGTTGCCAGCACCGCCAGCCAGCAGGATCAGGCCGATTACGCCACCGGCACCGCTCGCGCCGCTGCTGCTGCGCAACGCCAGTATCAGGGCAGCCTGATCAAATCCGGCGCAGGCCGCCTGATTCTCGACGGCGCCAACACCTATCGCGGTGACACGCTGGTCAATGGCGGCGTGCTGTCGGTCAATGGGTCGCTGGTGTCAGCCGTGCAGGTCAACGCCGGCGGCACACTGGGCGGCAATGGCCAGATCGGCGGGCTGACAGCGCGCAACGGCGGTATCGTCGCGCCGGGCAATTCCATCGGTACATTGCAGGTCAATGGTGATGTGACCCTCGAGCCGGGTTCGACCTACGCCGTGGAGCTTTCACCGACCGCCAGTGACCGCATCGTCGCCACTGGCAGCGCTATCGTGTCAGGCGCGAACATGACGCTGGCTCTGGAGAATACAACGCCAGTGGCCTTGAGTTCTGCACCGATCCAAAGCGTGGTAGGTCGCCAGTACAGCGTGCTGCAAGCCGCCAACGGTATCAACGGCCAGTTTGGCAGCGTCTCTTCCAACTACGCCTTCCTCGGTGGCCGACTCGACTACGCAGCCACCGGCGTGGCACTGAACGTTGAGCAAACCGCCGCTTTCAACAGCGTGGCGCGAACTCCTAATCAGGCTGCCGTGGCGACTGCCGCCGAACAACTCGGCGCCGGTAACGCGGTGTACGAAAACCTGCTGCTTACCCAGAGCGCCGCCTCCGCACGCGACAGCTTCCAGCAATTGTCCGGCGAAATTTACCCGGCCATCGGCAGCATGCTGATCAACGACAGCCGCCAGGTCCGCGATGCGGTGGGTGAGCGCCTGGGCGCCAGCGTGTTTGGCACCGATGGCAACACTGCCGCACAAGATAACGTCTGGCTCAAAGCCCTGGGCGCATGGGGCAAGACCGACTCGCGCGACGACACCGCCGGTTACACCTCCTCGATTGGCGGGCTGCTCGCCGGTGTCGATGGCAACCTTGCCGATGACACCCGTCTGGGCGCCGTCGCAGGCTACAGCGACAGCTCGTTGAACATGGGCTCCGGCACGCATTCCCGGGCTTCGGTGGACAGCTACCATCTGGGCGCTTACCTCGGCCATGAAATCGGCGCACTGCGCCTGACCCTCGGCGCCGCACACAGCTGGCATCGCATCGATGCGCAACGCGACGTGCAGGTCGGCGGCGCAGCGGGCAAGGAGAAAACCAAACACGACGCACAGAGCACGCAAGTGTTCACCGAGGCGGCGTATCGCATCCACTTGCAACCCGCGACCCTTGAGCCGTTCGCCAATCTGGCGTACGTCCACCTCAACACCGACAGTTTCACCGAGAAGGGCGATGCGGCGGCGCTGTCTGCCGGTAGCGACAACCGTGATGCGGTACTCAGTACCCTGGGCCTGCGTGCCCTGAAGAGCATCGCGATCAGCGACCGCCAGAAGGTCGACCTGTCCGGCAGCCTCGGCTGGCAGCACAACCTGAGCAACACCAACTCCGAACAGCATCTGGCGTTTGCCTCCGGTGGCAGCAGCTTCGCTATCGAAAGCTCGCCACTGGTGCGTGACGCTGCGCTGGTGGGTGCTCATGCCAGCCTGGCGTTGAGCAAAGAGGCGAGGATCAGCCTCGATTACAGCGGTCAACTGGCCAGTCGTGAGAAAAGTCACGGTGTGGGCCTGAGTCTGAACTGGCAGTTCTAAGCAGTACGCAACCCTAAAACCAAAAGAACGACGCGCATGCAAATGCATGCGCGCGGAGATTCGTGCGCGTTAACTAAGGACGGTAGCTTGATGAAAGATGTATTCAACACCCGACACACCTCTGTCAAACCCCTGGGCCACGCCATTCGGGCGATCAATCGCGCCTCCTGCGGCGCGCTCGCCTGCTACCTGGCGACACTGGGCGTGGCGCATGCCGCACCGTATGTGGAAGCAGGGCAGGCGGGCAATGCGGCCAGCTGGCGCAGTGCCGAATTCAATGCCGACTGGGGCCTGGGCGCGATCAATGCTGATCAGGCCTACGCTGCAGGCTACTCGGGCAAGGACATCAAACTGGGCATCTTCGACCAGCCGGTCTATGCCCCGCATCCGGAATTCGACAGCCCCAACAAGGTGGTCAATCTGGTCACCAGCGGCATCCGCGAATACACCGACCCGTATATCCCGGTGAAGGCGGGCGACGCTTTCCGCTACGACGGCGCACCGAGCCTGGACTCCGGCGGCAAACTCGGTAACCACGGCACCCACGTCGGCGGCATCGCCGGTGGCAATCGCGATGGTGGTCCGATGCACGGCGTGGCCTACAACGCGCAAATCATCAGCGCCGACAACGGCGACCCAGGCCCGGAAGACGGCATCGTGCTGGGCAACGACGGCGCTGTGTATCAGGCCGGCTGGAACGCGCTGGTCAACAGCGGCGCGCGGGTCATCAACAACAGCTGGGGCATCGGCATTACCGACCGTTTCAGCAAGGGCGGTCGCGATCCGGCGTTCCCGCACTTCACCGTGCAGGACGCACAGGTGCAGTTCGACCAGATCCGCCAGATCCTCGGCACGCGTCCGGGTGGCGCGTATCAGGGGGCCATCGACGCGGCACGCAGCGGCGTGGTGACCATCTTCGCCGCAGGCAACGACTACAACCTCAACAACCCCGACGCAATGGCCGGGCTCGGCTATTTCGTACCGGAGATCGCCCCCAACTGGCTGACCGTCGCCGCCCTGCAACAAAACCCGGATGCCGCAGCGGCCGCCACCACGCCCTACACGCTGAGCACCTTCTCGTCGCGCTGCGGCTACACCGCCAGCTTCTGCGTCTCGGCGCCAGGCACGCGCATCTACAGCTCGGTGCTCAACGGCACCAGCCTTGCAGACCTGACCGTCGGCTGGGCCAACAAGAACGGCACCTCAATGGCCGCGCCACACGTGGCAGGCAGCATGGCTGTGCTGATGGAGCGCTTCCCGTACATGACCGGCGCGCAGGTTGCCGACGTGCTGAAGACCACCGCCACCGACCTTGGCGCACCGGGCGTCGACGCGCTATACGGCTGGGGCATGATCAACCTCGGCAAGGCTATCAACGGCCCGAGCATGTTCGTGACCGAGGCAGATATTCCTGCCGAATTCCGTATCGACGGCGCCTACGGCGATAGCCAGTTCGTGGCTGACCTGCCTGGCGTCGGTGCGATCGTCGATGCCGGCAAACCGACGCAGCGCACCTGCACCGGGCCGCAATGCGGGCTGGACGTGTGGAGCAACAACATCTCCGGCCACGGCGGCCTGACCAAACAAGGCATCGGCACCCTGGTGTTGAGCGGGGCCAACAGCTACAGCGGCCCAACGCTGGTCAATCAAGGACGCCTGGCCATCAACGGCTCGCTGACCTCTGCCGTCACCGTCAACAACGGCGGCATTCTGGGTGGCAACGGTAGCGTCGCGTCGCTGACCGCCAACCGTGGCGGCACAATTGCACCGGGCAACTCTATCGGCACCCTGCAGGTGGCGGGCAACCTCAACCTGGCACCGGGCTCGACCTACGCGGTTGAATTCTCGCCCACTGCCAGCGACCGCATCGTGGTCGGCGGCACCGCGACCGTAAGCGGCGCCAACATGGCCCTGTCCCTGGAAAACGACAACGCAGCACTGCTCAGCAGCAACCAGACCCGCAGCGTTCTGGGTCAGCAGTTCAACGTACTGCAAGCGGCTGGCGGCATTCAGGGTCAGTTCGGTTCGGTGACGGATAACTACGCATTCCTCGACGGCAACCTGAATTACACCGGCACTGGCGTAACCCTGGCCTTGGAGCGCAATGGCGACAGCTTCGCCAGCGCGGCGCAAACGTCCAACCAACGCAGCGTGGCCCAAGCCATTGAGCAACTGAGTGCAGGCAACTCGGTCTACGAGAGCATCATCCTCAGCCAGGACGCCGCCAGCGCACGCCGCGCATTCACCCAACTGTCCGGCGAAGTGCACCCGGCCATCGCCACGCAATTGATCAACGACAGCCGCCAACTGCGCGACGCCGTGGGTGATCGCCTGCGCGTGGAAGGCTTGTACGACCAGCCAGCACCGGGCACTGAAGACAACTCGGTGTGGGTCAAAGCGCTGGGTGCCTGGGGCAAAAACAGCGGCAGCAGTGACAGCGCCAGCTCGACCTCATCGCTGGGTGGCCTGCTGGCAGGCGTCGACGGCCTGATCAGCGAACACACCCGTTTGGGCGCGATGGCAGGTTACAGCGACACCTCGCTGAGCCTGGGCGACGACACCCACTCGCGGGCCTCGGCAGACAGCTACCACCTGGGCGCCTACATCGGCCACGAACAGGGCGCACTGCGCCTCACCGCAGGCGCGTCGCACAGCTGGCACCGCATCGACGTGAAACGCGATCTGCAATTCGGCGCGTTTTCCGACCGTCAGAAGGTCAAGCGTGACGCCCAGTCGAGCCAGGTCTTCACCGAAGCCGCCTACCGCCTGAACCTGCAACCGCTGGCACTGGAGCCATTCGCCAACCTGGCCTACGTACACTTCGACAGCGACAGCTTCACCGAAAAAGGCGGCGCTACAGCCCTCAAAGGCAGCGATGACACCCGCGACACCGTGCTCTCGACCCTGGGCATGCGCGCCGGTAACCGCTTCAACCTCAACGACACACAAAAACTCGACGTCTCCGCCACCCTCGGCTGGCAGCACAACCTGAGCGACACCTCGTCCGAACAACACCTGGCCTTCGCCAGCGCCGGCAACAGCTTCAACGTGCAAAGCGTCTCCATGGACCGCGACGCCGCCGTAGTCGGTGCCCGCGCCAGCCTGGCCTTGGGCAGGGACGCACGCATCAACCTGGACTACAACGGCTTGCTAGGTGCACGCGATAAAACCCACGGCGTGGGTCTGTCGCTGGATTGGCAGTTCTGATGTGGGATGCCTGCGGGGGGGCAGTAGCCCCGCAGGCACTCGGTAATACCTATCGTGCCAATGCTCCGCGTTGGCACGCATTTCGTGACACTCCGCGTCATATCCAACCATCACGCGAATGCTGGATCACTCATAAGTTCAGGCTTCTGCCCGCAGGGCGTAGGAGCAACCGGGGCGGCGATCCGCATTGCTCGCGATATGCCGGGAACCGGCAGCAAAACCTGTGCATGCGGTACATCCTCTACAAACCAAGTTTCAGGCTTGGCCTATCCATGCCTCCACCAGAGAACCTCAATAAACAAAATTTGATGGCCTAATAGCATCATGGTAAAACCTTGCAACAGAAACTCGTCTGCACTCGCTAAGGAATAGCCATGAAAAAGACAGGGACAGGCTTCGTCGCCATACTCGCATTCCTCTGTGCCTTCTCCGCAAACGCCAGAGAAACCCAGATCACAGACGCCTCAATCGTCAAAGCCATCATCCAGGAATCCATCGACAGCTACCCCGGCCGCTGCCCGTGCCCCTACAACTCTGCCAGCAATGGCAGTCAATGTGGCAAACGCAGCGCGTACAGCCGCAAAGGCGGCTACGCACCCATCTGCTACAAGGATGACGTCACCAAAGAAATGATCAACGACTATCGACGCCGCCTGAAAGACTGATCCCACGAGACACAATGGCCGTTACCCACATGGCACGGCCATCACCACGCATTCAACCTAGCCGAGACGCAGGCAGCACCGCCCGCCACCAAGGCCTGCCCAAACTACGTGGCCGCCCCTCAACCTGCATCTGCGGGTGCGCCAGCAGCATCGGCATATCCCGCAACCGTATCCACGGCTCGCTGTGCCAGTGCAACAGACTCACCGACAACCCCGGCCACTGCAGCAGGCTCAGGTTCGGCGTGCAGTCATCGAACGGTACCTGCCCATCCCGCAACGCAGGCACCACCTCATGGGTAAGCCACTGTCGTAACCCACGATTTTCCGCGTGGTAGTGATGCACCATCATCGCGTACGCCCCCGACTCACTGACCATCAGCTCTGATTGTGCTTCGCCGTGCAGGTCGAGCGTGATCATGCGGTGCTGGTCAGCGTCCAGCTTGCGCAGCGTCCGCTCGTTCAATGGCCAGCCGATCATGCGACCCAGATCGCGGGCGCTGAACCAGGGTTGGTTTTCGAGGAGGAGGGCGAGGAGTTGGCGGTTGTGGCGGTGGAAGGGGGTTGGGGTGAGGGGCTTAGTCATGTGCCACCTCCGAAACGGACGGTAGACGAGAAACGGATCTATAGCGCGGATTGGTCATGGTGAACCTCTGGATGCTTTCTTAGGGCAAGGATTTAGGTGCCGGGAGCTAAGAAACCCACCAGAGACGGGCCGGACATATTCCCCTTTCGGGTCTTGTATTCGCCCACTCCCGGCATAAAACGTGACCTTTCCTGCAGGCGTAGGGAAACCGCTGGCGCAAAAAAGCCGCATGGCTGTCGGGTGCGGAGGACCGCTCTGGTTTTCGAGTTTCTTAGGCTCAGGTCGTGAAGGTTAGGGTGATTGGTTGATGTCGTCAATCTCCTGCATGTGCAGAAAAGACCGCAAAATCTGTAGGAATATGCGTCAAAAGGTTGGGAAAAAGCGAGACCTCTACATTGCTGAAAAATGACCTGGACAGACCAGGAAACCTCCATATACTGTGTTTTCATACAGTAAAAAAGCCTGCCTTTCTTATCTCTAAATCGCGTGTCGTCCTTTTCGTTTTGAGCGAAATGAGGAATTTACATCCCGTGATAAAGGAATAGAATGGTGATCGTTCGTCACACGTTTGACCCAGAGGAAAATGGCTCATGAATCTCTTTGAAGCCGCAATGCCCGAATCATCTCAAATGAGCCAGCCCGTCTCCTTTTCTGATCCACATCCAGCTCAAGACATGGATCTTTTGCGCAGGCTTCTTGAGATCTATGATCAAGGGCAATTGGCAGCAAAGCTCAACGAGATAGGATCACTACACTGCCGTGAGACGGTGAATCGCTGGGTCAAGGGTAAATCGACGCCCCGCCTGACGTATAACGAATACAAGCATCTCGAGTCGTTGCTCCCAAAGCCTCCGACCTATAAGCCGTCATTTACGTTTATAGATCTGTTCGCTGGTATAGGTGGCATTCGTAAGGGGTTTGAGGCGATTGGCGGCGAATGCGTTTTCACCTCGGAGTGGAATACCCATGCCGTCAGAACCTATAAGGCAAACCACTACTGTGATCCGAAGCGCCATAAATTCAATCAGGATATCCGTACGGTAACCCTCTCTGACAAACCAGAAATCAGTGACGAAGAAGCGTATCGGCATATCGATCGCGAGATTCCTGATCACGATGTGCTTCTTGCTGGATTTCCATGCCAGCCATTTTCGCTGGCGGGCGTATCCAAAAAGAACTCGCTTGGCCGCAAGCACGGGTTTGAATGTGAAACTCAAGGGACGCTTTTCTTTGACGTAGCTCGGATCATTGCGGCAAAACGGCCATCTGCGTTTCTTCTTGAAAACGTCAAGAATCTCAAAAGCCATGATAAGGGCAATACGTTCCGAATCATCTGTGAAGCATTGGACGAGCTCGGATATGAAGTTGCCGACGTCAATGCCCCAAAGGGTTCAGACCCCAAGGTGATCGATGCGAAGCATTTCGTGCCTCAGCACCGCGAGCGAATCGTGTTGGTTGGATTTCGACGGGATCTGAATGTGCATGGGGGCTTCACGCTTCGTGACATCGAAAAGCTTATACCAAAGCAACGCCCCAGCTTTGGGGATCTCCTGGACAAGGAAGTGGATAGCAAATACATCCTTACCCCGAAGCTTTGGGACTATCTCTACCGCTACGCAGAGAAGCACCGTCAGAAAGGCAATGGCTTCGGCTTTGGGCTTACACGTCCCAACGACGTCGCCCGCACGCTATCTGCGCGCTATCACAAGGATGGATCTGAAATACTGGTAGACCGAGGTTTTGTAGAGCACCTTGATTTCAACAGTGAGCTGAATCAGATCAATCGCCCGCGCAGGCTGACCCCTCACGAGTGCTCACGGCTGATGGGCTTTGACAAGCCTGGTGAGAGTGAATTTGTCATCCCTGTTTCGGATACACAGGCGTATAGGCAGTTTGGTAACTCTGTTGCGGTTCCGGTTTTTGAGGCGGTAGCCAAGCTGATGAAAAGCAGGATCCTCGCTGCAAAAGAAAAAGCTGTAGATGCTCCTCAATTGGAATTTTCACTGCCTGCTTAAGTCGAAAATGCTTCTACTGATATTGGGGCTACTCGCCCCGATGAGGGGCAAGCATGATTGATGTTGTGGATTCTGCAACCCGTTCACGGATGATGGCGGGTATTCAGGGGAAAAATACCTCTCCGGAACTTTTAATAAGAAAAGCTTTGCATGCTCGAGGATTCCGCTTCCGGATTCATGCAAAGCACCTCCCGGGTAAACCGGATCTGATACTGCCGAAGTACAAAGCAGTCATCTTCATTCATGGCTGTTTTTGGCATGGCCATGATTGCCGTTTCTTTAAAGTCCCCAAAACCCGTACAGAGTTTTGGCTCGAAAAAATTGGCAAAAATAAAACCAGAGACTCAACTCAAATAGCTTCTTTACAATTTTTAGGCTGGAGGGTGCTGGTTATTTGGGAGTGTGCAGTTCGGTGTATGAAAAAACAACATTCAACATTGCTTGTTGATCTTGTTAGCAACTGGGTGGTAAGCGGTTCGGAATATCTCCAGTTAGAAGAAGTAGATCTAAATGGCTTTGTATAATTATGAGCTGGTAGATATTTAGTGTCGGATTCAGTTCTTTACGATAAATTGAATCTGTGTGGAGTTAAGTTGTGCAAATAAGTCGTAAGAGGAATGATGGTGTGTTGGTACGAATGAAAGTATGAGTCTGTAAGGATTCGCATGAAAAATCGATTATTGACTTGTATTTGGGTGTTTATTGATTGTGATAAAGCGCAGGAGCCTGCTGCAGAGTTTTACCTGTTAGAGGTGTAAAGAATAGTCTGATGTTATCAATTGGCTTGCTTTCTGTATCGTTGTTCGTAGAGAATTGCAGATAGCGCCTGAATAGGTTGCTGGAGACGCCGAATCTAGGCGATTTCGATAAATGGATGTTGTCCCTGCGGTTATGCAGGGCTTCTCAATAAGGAGAGTTGATTTGGCTCATTGGCAGTTTCGCCCATTGAATCCTAATGAGACTTCGGGTTCAAGCATTTCAGACGACAACTTTGCAGACGAAGAACGCACCAACGTTGAGATTTTGGTCCGTGAAACTCTTCAAAATCCATTGGACGCACGCAGCACTGATGACGTCGTGCGAGTAGAATACAAGCTTGTTACGGTTGATGTGAGCAATAGTAAATTTGCTCAATCAATTTTTTCCGACGATTGGATCAAGCATTTTCGGGCAGGTGATTTGATCGTGAGTGGCGAGCAGCCTACCACCATGAAGTTTCTTGTGATCGAGGATTTTGGAACCACTGGCTTGGAGGGCTGCTTCACGGATTCATCAAGCGAAGGTTCCGCTGAGAACTGGAACGCATTCTGGTTCCGAGAAGGCGAAGGCGCGAAAACTACCAAGTCGAATGGTGGTGCAGGTCAAGGAAAAATCACCCTATATTTGGCCAGTCAGCTGAGAAGCGTATTTGCGTTAACTAATAGAAAGTCGGATGGGGTCGAGCTTCTCTTTGGATGCTGTCGTTTTAAGCGAAACTATAAACTGCTTGGTGATAATAGTAGATGGGCCAAAGAGGCAAGATGGGGCGCGATCAGCGATCCAAATCAGCTAGCTACTCCAATTACCCAAGCCTCTATGCTTATGGCAATGAAGGCCGAATTGGGTTTGTCCAGAGGGGCTGAGGCGGGCACAACCTTTCTCATTCCACTGCCGTTAGGGGATATAACGGAAGAAACTCTGCGTAATGCAGTGGTTAATGAGTTCTTCTTTGCTATTAATCGAGGACGTCTTGAAGTCAAAGTTGGTGGCGTCGCTCTAAACGCATCTAGCATTGCTAATGTAGCAGACGAGATGGGGGCAAAGCTGCCGACTTGTCAAAAGCTATCGTGATTTTCTAGCTCTGACTGCGCAAAGATCTGCTGAAGCTGTTACGGCTACTGCAAAGGAGTCATGGAACCGGGAAGCGAAACTGACAGACGGCTTTTTCGAGAATGCTGAACTCGTATCGTTGAAGAAAAAATTCGGCGATTCCGATCTTGTTTCAGTTGATTTTACAATTGCTGTCAAGAAGAAAAACTCCAAGGAGGCTTCGCCTGCCAAGTTTCGGGTTTTTCTCCAGCAGGATGAAAGTGCAGAACAGAGCCAAGAGTTGTTTGTTCGACAAGACCTTGGGATTGACGGTGAAAAGAGGTTGAAAGCTGCGCGCACAATATCCCCGGTAATGGCGCTTACTTTCATTCAGGATTCTAATTTGTCGGATTTGCTGGTTGCTGCCGAAGAGCCCACCCATCGCAATTGGAATGCACGTCGACCTAAAGTTGTTACTCAATACAATGCGCCTGGCGATGTGCTTAATGCAGTTCGAAATGCGGCGTTGCGGCTTGTGCAATTGATTTCTCCAGAGGGCAAAAAAGATGAGGCTGCCTTGGCAGTGTACTTCGCCGATCCTGGTTCTGAAGCTGCCAAACGGTTGGGAGGAGGCGGAGGAGTTTCGGATACGCCTAAAGGAGGCCCTAAGTTTCCCGAGGAAATTCCAAAACCAAAACCCAAGCCAGTCGTGCTCAAGATTCTAAATGATGGCTTTGAACTTCATGCAAATAAATCCGAAGGATTTATCTTTCCTATAGATTGTAAAATTACTTTAGCCTATGCAACTTCTGTAGGTGACGCGTTCAAACTTTGGGATGCTGCGGATTTTTGGATCGGTGATGAGTTATTATACCCTCGCAAGAATTCAGCTGTTTCGAATCTGATAACTGCGCTTAATACAATGAGCTTTCGTTTGGATGATGAAACCTCTTGGCTATCCGTTTCCGGTTTTGACAGTAAACGACAGCTTGAAATTCGTGTGAAATATCAGGAGGTGCTTGATGGGGCAGATAACGAGGACAACTAATCCCACAGGACTGAAGCAAATCGACAAAAAGCTGTTCGTGGTACGGCTAGACAGGGACGTTTCCGGCAATAGGGTTTTTTGGCTGGATAGCTTCGATTATTTGGCTGCGAAGCTTGAGCCCTATATACATTTAGCCTGCATCGCATACGCGGGACGTACCGAAGAGTATTTTGAACTTGGCCCAGTGTCAGATTTTAGAAAAACGCCTACGAGCATTCGAACTATTGCTACCGACAAGCCCTTAAAGTTCAGATTCATTTTTAACAAGCCAGATGAATCACTGTTAGTTGGCTATGCGGAAGGCGTGCAGGCTTTAGACGAAACTGGATATCTGGGCTCCAGTTTGGTAGATATTGAACCCACAGATCTAAACGGCATTGCTTGGAAACTTATGCTCCCGGAAGGCACGGGGGCTGGCGACAAACCAAATGTTCTGGTAGAGAGGTCTTTGTTTCCTACTGCCGCTTCTGCTGCAAACCATCCTTGGTTCAGTATTCTTGTGATGCCAGAAGTAATGCGCCAGATTGCGATGGCAATCGCTCAAGCTTCATCTTCGCTAGATGACTCTGAAACTTGGATTTCCTCATGGAAGGACTTTATCACCGCATTGGGTGTTAGTGAGCCTCCTTATTCAGAAAATGACGAAATCTTGGCTTTTCAGAATTGGGCTGAGGAAGTTGTCGAAAAATTCGCTTCTAAGAGTATTTTCAAATACCAGAAGACTAAAGTGTCGATAGATATGGAGGGTGAGCAGCCATGATGAGCCAAGTCAGATCACTTAATGAGTCGGGTATCGCCACGTTCAATGCATGGCTCAACAACCCTATTGGCGAAGCTCCAAAAAATCTTCTGGAGGACGATGGCGCTACTGACACAATTGATGGCGTGTATCATATTGATACGTCTAAAATTTTTCCAACGAGCTATGATCTGGGGGATTATTTGGCTGAGGTCTTCATTGGAGTGGAAGACCGTTTTACGCTTTTATCTAGCTATGGTATATGGTCATGGCTTTCGTTAGCTTTTATAGATAGTCTTGTAAAAAAGGGTCAGGGAACTGGCGGTGGAAAGCCTTTGGCTAAGCCGCACTATACTTTTCAGTCTCCACGGTTGGTGTACCGCCTTATCACCCGGACTGCATGGGACTTGGTTCACATGCACGGAACGGCGGCAAGGGTTGCGTTAGGTTCCTCTAAATCACCCTGGGGGGAGATGGCAGAGCAGATGACTGCGCGCCAAGAAATATATGCTCACAAAAGTTTCTGGCCGGTAGCTAATACACTTTACTCTTTACCTGATGGCTCAGTAAAAAAAGGAGTTACTTCGCAGCGCACAAAGGAAGCTAGCTGTGACCCGAAAAGTAAGGCCGGATTAGGTGGCGTCCGTCGTTTACCGTTCACCTTTAAACAATTTGAGCGTACCTATAACTTACGTCAGATGACCGATAATAAAATTGCTGATCTGCTTCCGGCCGAATATCAAAGTTGGCGTGAGCGAAATTGAATAATCATTTTAATGTTTTGTGTCTGGAAGTTAATTGAAGTGAGTTAAAGTGTGATAGATTTTTTCAAAAATATTGAAAAGATTTATCTTAAATAAAGCGATGTGTAGGTGATAGGAAACATATGGGAGGCTGCGCGCAGCCTCCCATATGTTTAGCATTTGTCTTTGTGTTTATGCTGCGCATGAAAGGTCATGTCAAAGTTGTTTTCAAAATAGCATTTGGTTTTCATGGGGTTTAAATTTTTAGTGTTAGTGCTAAGTCTTGGATGGTGTTTCGAAATCGTATTTTTAGGTAAGGATTTACTTTTTTCTACTGTTGAATTAATCTTGCTAGCGCAATGGGTCGAAGCAAAAGTAGCCTTATAGAAACTATACATATAGGAGGGTGGTTATGGGCTTTCATCCCGAGTGGAGTGAGATCTCTAAACTCGTCAGCAGCAGTGAATGCATCTTCATCAAGAAGCTATCGCGCAACGATACTTCGTGGGCTGATAGCCCAAAAAATGGTCATCAGAATGGTTTTTTAATCCCTCGTGCAATTGCAGAATCTAATTTTTTCCCAGAGTTGAAGAACTCCAATCCGGATAAATCGCACATATTTGACGCGGAATATCAGACTTTCTGGCCTGCCTCTGGCGAGGTAAGGACTTCGACGATCAAATATTTTTCGATGCGTAACCCTAATGATATTGCTAAGGCTAGGCCCAGATATGAGTGGCAACACACTGGGGTTCCCAAAGAACAGTTTCAAAGGCTAACACCTGCTTCGTTACTCATTGTAGGGAAGCTTGCTCAATTAAAGTTTGGCACACGCTACTGGTTCATTGTTGTTGATTCGGTGAGCGAAGAAGCGGAAATTATTGAAACTTTATTTGAGCTTAAAGCTGATTTTCACTATGGTCTATTTAATCCGTCTTTACTTGATGCATCTGCATCTGCATCTGCATCTGAAATCGATCAGCTTATCCTCGAGTTATCCCAAGCAATTCAAGAGGGTACTCTTGAGCAATTCATCAAAAAGCAGGCTCTTCCATCTCCAGAAGCGTTGGCAGTGCGGGCGCAGACCAAGTGGCTCAATGAGAATAGCTTGGACGATATGAATCCATTTTCAATCTCCCAGCCTGGTGATGCAGTTATGTGTATTAGCAGGGATATTGAGTATTCTATTTATAAACAGGCGGAGCTTCGCTATCGTGCTGCTCAAGTTGCAAGAATTCTGCTTCACGGCGGTGGTGATCCTGTCGCTAATCTTGTTCGGGCGTTTTCTGAGCTGGATTCAATATTCCTCAGCGCTGCGCAAACCAGAAAAAGTAGAGCTGGCCTTTCGTTTGAGCACCATGTGGCGCGGCTTTTCAGGGATGGTCATATCCGCCACGAAGCGCAAGTAGTGTTCGGTGGTCGTCGTCCGGATTTTGTTTTACCTGACGTCAAGGCCCTTAATCTAAAGGGAGATGCTTTGATTGTGTCATTGAAAACTACTCTGCGTGAGCGTTGGAAACAGTTAGCTTTAGAGAAACCACTCGGAGCAATTTTTCTAGCTACTGTTGACGATCGCGTGTCGGGTGAAGCTATTGACGAAATGCATCGCAATGCTATTTTTTTGGTGGTGCCAGAGTCTTTGAAGAAAGCTAAAGAATCGGCTTACAACGGCTATGGTAATGTCATTACTTTTAAACAGTTTTTTGATGACGAAGTGAAATCGAAGCGTCCGTCATTAATTATTTCACTGTGATTGATCGAACTTATGAAAGACGTGGCGACTAAAATTATTTGAAATTAAAAAAGTTAATGCTGTTTAAGTAAATACAATCTGGTGCTGGCGTGTCCGGGCGCAGCTGTTTGCAAGCTTCGCTATAGGCGATGGTATGTCTATGCTTTTAATAGGTGCGCCATCTGCGCTTGATTAATGATTTAATTAGCTTTAAGTTAGCTAAATTGTGCTAAGGGTTTTGGCGTTGCTTTCGGTGTTTCGGTGTTTCATGTTGCTGAAGCACCAACGCTGAATGTACTGCATCAGACAGCGCTATTCGTAACTTTCCCCTTTGGCGGGCACCAAAGGCATGCCTAGCGTCACCTCGAAATACTGACTGGTGGTTGTGAATTTTATTGTGCACCCGCATCTCTCGACTATAGCTTGCACGATGGCGAGGCCAAGACCGCAGCCAGTACTTGAGCTACCGCGCCAAAATCGCTCAGTCAGGAGATGAATATTATCTTGTGACATCTCAACGCTCACGTTCTTAACCGTCACCAACGCGAACCCGCTATCGTCGGTCACGCTAACGACCACCTGCGTATTTGCTGGGCTGTGGCGCAGCGCATTATCAAGTAGGTTGCGAAGCGCAGCCACGGCAAGTACGGCCGGCATATCCAGGCACGCCAAGGGTCTTACAAACTGAAAGGTCTGAACTATCCGCTCTGTGCTGGACGTTGCATCCTGAACAGCTAACGAAACGACCTGTTCGACACCGCATTGACTTCCATCATCAAATGACAGACTGCCTTCAACCCTGGCCAACAGAAGCAATTGCTCAAGCGTGCTATGCAGACGATCAGTACCTTGCTCGGCTCGGCTCAACGCCAAGCACTGCGCGTCCCCTGAAGTCATTTGCGCAACCTGCAAATGGGTCTTAATGGCCGTCAATGGACTACGTAATTCATGTGCTGCATCACCCGTCAGGCGGCGTTCACGCTCGATTGCCCGGCTGATACGCATCAACAAGTGATTTTGAGTTTCCAGCAAAGGCTTTAACTCACAAGGAAGCATCTGAAGGTGCAGTGGTTCAAGGGAGTCGATGTTGCGCTTTCTCAATTCGTCGCGCATACGATTGAGTGGCGCCAGGCCCTTACCTATTCCCAACCAAAGCGTTGCGACGCAGGACAAAAGCGCTACCAATACTGGCATTGACGCTGATAGCAGGACAGAGTGATTCAGTTGCTCACGCTCTTGCTCGCGGTCAGCCGTCGTGATGCGAACGTCGTCCTGCACAAGCGTGAAACTTCTCCAATGCTCTCCATCAATCACTTGGTCATAAAAACCACCGCTGGGACTGGCGATGACAGTGCCAGTATTGCTGCGGTTACTTGCCAAAATTTCCCCGCGCAACGAACTGACCTCACACGCCATGCCATCGGGGATGCCCAACTGATCGGCGCTGAAATGAGCCCCGTGATCTTTGCTGGACAAAGGTTGAGGCAACTGGGCGACCAAACCCGCAACCATTCGTGCTGATGCCACAAGTCGCTGATCCAGTGAGTACATCATTTGGCTACGTACATCTTGGAACATCCAGGTCGCAGCGAGTGTCCAGACCGCGACAAAAGCAACACCCAGTATCAGACTTAAGCGTAAACGCAGGCTCACGAACAGCAACTCTGGAGTGAAGAAGCAACGCCTAGTCGATACCCTGAGCCTCTAACCGTCTCGATGATTTGCCCTCCCAATTTGCGCCTTAGATGAAAAATATGGACATTAAGTGCATTGCTCTCGACCTCATCAGTGAACCCGTACACGCTATCTTTTAGTTGCTCAAGCGAGAGAACACGCCCTGGATTGTTCAGGAGGGCCAAAAGCACTGCTTGTTCACGACGCGAAAGGTCTATGGCAGTGCCAGATAGCCAGGTTTCCCGCGTACTGGGGTCGTAAGTGAGAATGCCATGTTCGATGTGGTTTACCGTTCGTCCTGCAACGCGACGAACCAACGTATGTAATCGAGCAAAGAGTTCCCTAAGGTCGAATGGCTTTACCATGTAGTCATCAGCTCCAGCGTGGAGCCCCTTGACCCGATCATCCACGTCATCACGTGCGGTCAAAATCAACACCGGGATGTTATGCCCTCGACTTCTTAAGGATCTCAAAAGGCTGATACCGTCTTCATCGGGCAACCCCAGATCAAGAATCATCACGTCAAACTGCGCCGCATCTAAGATCGCATGAGCCGCAGAGGCTGAGCCAACACGGTCAAGGTTAAGGCCTTGAGCATGCAAACCAGCGACGATGCCACTGGCAATAAGCTCGTCATCTTCACAAAGCAGAACGTGCATTGGTGGACCCTAATGGAGGAAAGAATTACACATAGAACGCATCGGAGCCGCTACGGTCTGCGTTCACGAAAAATAACTATGCCTGATGTTGCAGATTGCCTGTCTGACTGAACGTTTATTTCTCAACAGGCAGATGATTGATACAGCTATGTTCATATCATCCGCCCCAAAAAAACAGGCTGAGCGTTATCTTCAATCACTTTAAATATTCGAGCCCTCATCAACGTCAGTGCGTTGGCTTAGGCAGTGGAAAACATTTTTCAATGGATTGGCTTTTCTTCAGATTTTGACACATATTTATGTTTGATTGATGAGGTGACAGCCGATTTCTCGTTGTGCTTTTTGTCTTCAGGCTCCGCAAGTTTCTCACGTGCTTGCTGACGCTCAAGCGCTCTAGCTTCTTGGCGTTTTTGCAACATATCAGCGCCGTCTTGAGCAAAAGCGGCGCAGCAACACAGACTAAGAAACGAAGCCAAAACCAGCGTCGGCGTTTTCATTAATACATTCCTCTCGGGGCAGGTTTGCAGAGCTAATCCGTCTGCTTGGATGAGCTATAATTTAATGCACCTCGATTAACCCAGTATTAAGAGCGACTAAAAATCACAAAAAAATACAGACGTATACGATTATTCCTGTCGTTCAGCGCCCTCGCGCCGACTGTAAACTACAGCAGCCTTTATAAAGGGCGAGTTTGCTATACAAAAGAACTGCTAAACATTCGCTCTTGTAAATGCCGACAACAGGTCACCCTGCAAATGAGCGCACATCGTCACTGTACGGGTATGACTTTTTCGCTCACGCTACGGACACTAATGAAAACAAGAGCAAGGCTCACCAACGCAGCCGCAAGCAGCAAAGCCAACCATGCATGCGCGCCGATCTGTGCGAGAGAGCCGGCCAACGGTGTAGCAAGCGAACCTAGAATGTGCGTGCTGGCACCTAATAAAGCGGCAGTGGCACCTAAAGCTCGTTCTTGTGAGGCCATCGCAATGGACATGAGTGATGGTTCGGCGATCCCAAAACCGAAAACAGCGATGAATAGCGCTGGGACGATGCCATAAAGATCTGCACCTACGTACACGGCGAGCAGTGCCAGCGCTGAACCGCCGCTCATCATGGCAACTCCAAGCAGTGCCATCAGGCTCGCCGAGCATCTGCTGGCCAAACGGCTACCGGTCATTGCACCCAACATCATAGCCACGCCCGTGCCGCCGAATACAAAGCCGAAGATGTCTGAACGCAAGGCGTAGCCACTTTGGTAAACAAAAGATGCACCACCGACGTAGCCAAACAAAAAGAAAAACACGGATGAAAGGGCCAGAGCAGGAAGGATAAATCGCTTATCCGCAACAAGACGCCGATAGGTGCCGAACACACTGGCAGGCCTGAACGGCGTGCGCTTTTCTCTGGCTAAGGTTTCCGGTAGGCAAACACTGGAGTTTAACAAAGCCAACACACCGACAATGGCCAGCGCCAGCATCACGGCTCGCCATCCGAAGTGCACATTGATGATGCCGCCGAATGCCGGTGCGAGTATCGGGGCGGCACCCTGTATGGTCACGAGCAGAGCGAAGAGCTGCGTGGCACGAATGCCGCTGGAGAGGTCGCGCACCGAGCTCATGGCGATAACGAGCACCAGCGCAACAGACAGCCCCTGAAAGAATCGAGCGAGCAGCATGGCGCCCATCGACTCGCTTAAGGATGCCCATAACGAAGCCAGGATGAACGCCGCCAGGCCCGCCAGCAAAGGGCGTCGGCGGCCTAGCGCGTCGATAACCGGCCCGAACACGAGCTGTCCCGCGCCCATTGCCAATAAAAACACCGTCAACGTCAGCTGCATGGTGGCGTAGTCAGTATTCAGGTCCTTGGTCATCTGGGGCATGGCCGCCAAGTACATATCGATGGCCGAGGGCCCAAGTATTGTGATCAAGGCCAGAGAGGCTGCTGCCTTGAAGCCGACGGTGTGCTGTGGGGTATCCATAATTTGACCGACTCGTACCTTCAGGATGCACTTGCAACGCATCAAAGAGAATTCACATACGCTACGCATGCAAAATCAAATCGTATTGACATTCGAGAGGTATGTCAATTAGCGTACGCGGCGTATGTGAGCTAAAAAGGATGTTTTTATGCAGCAACAACGCCGTACGCGCGCCGGAATGATTGAGCAAACTCGCGCCAAGCTGGTAGCAGCCGCCCGGCAGGCATTTGCCAGCCAGGGCTTCGCTCATACTTCAATGGATGATTTCACCGCCGAAGTCAGTCTGACGAGGGGGGCGATCTATCACCATTTTGGCAATAAGGAAGGATTGCTACTCGCAGTCATCGAGCAGATCGAGACCGAAGTGGGCGAACGCCTTCAGGCAATTTCGGATGCGGCACCTTCTCCGTGGGAAGCATTCCGTCGACGTTGTCGCGCCTATCTTGAACTGGCACTGGAGCCGGAAATCCGCCGGATTATCTTGCAGGATGCACGAGCCATCTTCGGTGATGTTCCGCAAGCCGCTCAGTCATTGGGCATTGCCGCACTGCAAGCCGCGCTCGACGGACTGATTGCCGAAGGTGTCGTGGCACCGCTGCACACAACCGTGACAGCCCGAATGATCTATGGCGCTGTCACCGAAGCATCGTTCTGGATCGCAGAACCTGATGGCGACATTGAGGCACGTTTGGCCCAAGCACTTGAAGGCTTGGAACGGCTACTAAGCGGTCTGCTTAATAGCTAACCGCTGCCACCTCACTTTTCAGGAATACCTACTATGCAATGGCGCAATAGCGCGACCTGTTTTGGTGGCCTTGCCAAATTTTTTCACTGGACGAGCGCGGCTTCATTTATCGCGGCTTACATCGTCGTCTATTACGTTATCTGGTTCATGGATGACACCTCGCCGGAGTCTTTGCCAGTGCTCAATATTCATTGGGTGCTTGGCCTGCTAGTCGGTTTTCTAGTGTTGCCCAGGTTGCTATGGCGATTGCTGGACATGCAGCCGGATAACCCGCCCGGTTCGGCGTTGGAACACATACTCGCGCACGTTGCACACGGGGGACTCTATGGTCTGATGATTGCGATGCCGCTAACGGGCTACTTGGGCACGGGGGCACCTACTGACTTCGGACTGTTCAGCATGACAGGCTTCAATGAAACCAAGCTATTCGCCTGGTTCAGTGTCACATTCAGTTTAAGCTATGAAGCGTTTGAGGCTCCGATAGATACTGTTCATCATTTCCTTGGGAAGTGGGTTGCCTGGGTCGTGGTGAGCCTGCATGTGTTAGCTGCGCTCTTCCATCACCTGGTACGCCGCGACAGTGTTTTGAGACGTATGCTGCCTTGGTCAAGCCTGCCTAAAGCGTCATGAGCTGTGGGAGCCCGGCAAGCGTGGAGAACGCTTCCAAATTAAGGGATTGATGTTTAAATCCTGCCTCTGACAGAGGGGCAGGAGTCATTAGTCTACTATCTCCTTTGTTCCATGCTAATTGTTGACTGGCCAGCCAATTGAGCAGCGCCTTGAGCAAAGTTCAAACCCCGCGTCTATCGATCAGTCCCGCGCCTCCAGATAATGTGATATGCCGCGTTTTGCCTTGGCAAATGAAGCGAAAACGGTTTATTGAATGTGGGAGGGTGCACTGGTAATACGGGACAAGCCCTCATTTCTGTTTTTCTCTTTGTAAGTGTCAACGCTATTATTGCAGGTCTAGCAGCTTATCTGGGGTCAGGGTCTTTTTTCGTCGGTTCGAACCGTTCACGACTTAGGGGGAAATAGAGAAACCCGCAGTCCGGAAGTATCAAGGTGCTACTAGCCGGTACTGTCGGCACATCAATGACATTCTCCCAGGTCCCTATCGCAGTCATGCAGACAGGGCAAGCCAGGTTCTGACATCCGGTTTATCTGCGACAAACTTGTGCTGTAACTGCCGAGTTCTGTATGGAACTTGGCCAGCACGCCAGGAATTCGGCAGGGCCGCGGACATCGTCACTCGGCTCCCGAAAGGATATTAAAATCAGGGATGTTTACGCATGACGTCGTCGCATCAACACGTATCGAACAACTCCAATGTCTCGTATGAACTATCTTCTGTACAGCAGGGTATCTGGCTCGGTCAGATAGCGAACCCGGACATACCGCTGTACAACATTGGCATGAAGCTGGAGATCAAGGGTGATCTCGATATTCCAATGTTCGAGAAGGCTATCAATCTCGTTGTCAGGCATAATGATGCGCTACGACTTGCCTTGTTCCAAGAGGGTGATATAGCCCGGCAGAGAGTGTTGCCATCTGTCGATATCACACTCGAACTCGTCGACTTTTCAGACTACGTTGACAGCGTCGAGCGAGCGCAGGAATACCTTCAACACGCATTTTCCCGACCTTTCAATCCATTGGAAGGCATTCTTTGGGAGGCGCAGCTCGTACGGTGCAGTGCATCCCGTCACTACTGGCTGGGTCGCTACCATCATTTGGTCATGGACGGCTCAGGGGCGACGCTGTTTTGCCATGCAGTCGCGAAGGCCTACAACAATTTACTGGTGGGCATCGACGAGCTCGAGGAAGGCCCTTCCTACAGAGACTTCCTGGTCAAAGACCAGGCCTATCTGAATTCGCCGCGCCTGGAGCGTGACCGGTCGTTTTGGCGCGAACGCTACGCACAAATACCGCCATCCCTGCTGCAGTGGTCCGGCGACCATGCCGTGGGTTCGATGTGCAAGAGCGGTCATATTCGCTCGACGATCAAGCGTGACCTGTTCAATGCTGTGGCCGCGGTTGCCACCGAGCATGGCCTTTCTCCTGTCACGGTATTCTTTGCAGTCGTCAGTGCCTATTTTTCACGCGTCGGTGGTGCAGAAGAAGTCATCATTGGCATGCCCCTGCATAACCGCACGACGGCCCGCCAGAAACAGACGATCGGGATGTTTTCTTCCGTCATCCCGATCGGCGTACGGGTTGACCCTAATCGCTCCCTGCTCGAATTGATGGGCGATGTGGCCGCCGAATTGCGACGCTGCTACCGCCACGAGCACTTCCCGATTGCGGAACTGAATCGCGCCCTGAATATTGGCCATTCCAGGCGCAAGCAGATCTTCGACATCACGCTTTCATTCGAAAAATTTGACGCAGACTTTTTCTTTGGCGGCGCCCCTTCGAAGGCGATCAGGATGTACAGCGGCTTCGATCAGACGCCGCTCTCAATCGCTATCTGTGATTACTATTCGGATGAAGACGTAGTCGTTGACTTCAACTTCAATCTGGCCTGCTTTCGCCCGGACGAAGTTGAGCGGATTCGGGACCGCATTACGCTGCTCCTGGAGTCGGTTGCCGCTCATGAATCGACGCCGATTGGCCAGCTTGCGCTTATGGGGGAAGCGGAACGCCGGCAAGTGCTGGTCGAGTTCAACGCAACACATCAGGCCTTGCAACAGGATCTATTGGTCCATCAGCTTTTCGAACAGCAAGCGCAGCAGCAGCCCCAAGCGCTTGCACTGGTCTGCGGCGACGAGCGCGTGACCTACGCTGAACTCAACGAACGCAGTAATCAGGTGGCTCATGCCTTGCTGTCACTGGGCATTGCTCTGGACGACCGCGTGGCGATCTGTGTGGAACGCAGTGTTGAGATGGTGGTGGGCTTGCTGGGGATCCTGAAGGCGGGCGCTGCCTACGTGCCGCTGGACCCTGGGTATCCGCCGGAGCGGTTGCGCTACATGCTGGAGGACAGCGCGCCAGTGGCGGTGCTGGTGCAGCGTACGACCCGGGAGTTGCTGGGTGCGCTGGCGATGCCGGTGCTGGATCTGCAAAGCGTGAACCGGGCGGCTGAAGCCTGGCATGATCGCGTGTTGCCGACGGTCGCGCCACAGCACCTGGCTTATGTGATCTATACCTCGGGTTCGACCGGCCAGCCCAAGGGCGTGATGATCGAGCATCGCAATCTCGTGAACCTGGTGGCCTGGCATTGCGAGGCGTTCGGTCTGACCCATCGCAAGCGGGTTTCGAGCGTGGCCGGTGTCGGTTTCGATGCTTGCGTCTGGGAACTATGGCCAGCGCTGTGCGTGGGAGCCAGCCTGTCGCTGTTGCCTGGACAAGCGCTTGGCAATGATGTGGATGCGCTGCTGGGATGGTGGCGTCGGCAAGATCTGGATGTGAGCTTCTTGCCTACGCCGATTGCCGAGATTGCATTCGCCCAAGGGATCGAGCCGGCGTCGCTGCAAACGTTGCTGATCGGTGGAGACCGGTTGCGTCAGTTTCCCAATCCGGATAGTCGGGTTGCGCTGATCAACAACTATGGTCCGACCGAGACCACGGTTGTGGCCACATCCGGTCTGATCGATGCAACGCAGTCGGTATTGCACATAGGCCGTCCGATAGCCAATACGCAGGTTTACCTGTTGGATGCGCACGGCCAGCCTGTGCCTATCGGGGTCAGCGGCGAGATTTATATCGGCGGCGCGGGGGTTGCCCGGGGTTATCTGAACAGGCCGGAACTGACGGCGGAGCGTTTTCTGGATGACCCGTTCAGTGCCGAAACGGCGGCGCGGATGTACAGGACCGGCGATCTGGGGCGCTGGTTGGCGGACGGCAATATCGAGTACCTGGGGCGCAATGACGATCAGGTCAAGCTCCGCGGAGTTCGTATCGAGCTGGGCGAGATTGAGGCGCAACTGAGGCAGATCGCGGACATCAGAGACGCGGTGGTGATTGCCCAGGAGGATACGCCGGGTGAAAAGCGTCTGACGGCGTACTACACGATGCAGGAAGCTGCACAGGCCATGACAGCGCAGACGTTGCGTGCTGCCTTGCAGGCGAGGCTGCCGGAATACATGGTGCCGGCGGCGTATGTGAAAGTGTCCGAATGGCCGCTGACGCCGAACGGCAAGCTGGATCGACGGGCATTGCCGGCGCCGGAGGACGACGCTTATGCCAGTCGTGACTACGAGGCGCCGGCAGGCGAAGTCGAGCGTGCGCTGGCGGAGATCTGGCAGGAGCTGCTCGGTGTCGATCGGGCGGGGCGCAACGATCACTTCTTCGAGCTGGGTGGGCATTCGCTGCTGGCGATGAGGCTTATCTCCCTGGTCCGGCAGCGTTTGAACGTGGAATTGGAACTGGCCGCGTTATTCGCGAATCCGCAGCTCGAGGCGCTTGCCTGCGTGGTGGCGCAGGCACAAAACAATACGCTGCCGCAGATTGTGCCAACGTCACGAGAGGCCCAACTGCCGCTGTCGTTTGCTCAGCAACGGTTGTGGTTTCTGGCGCAGATGGAAGGTGCCAGCGCTGCTTACCACATACCGGCGGGGCTGCGCATCGTCGGCGCGCTGGATGAAGCCGCCTTGCAGCATGCGTTGAACCGGATTGTGGCGCGTCACGAAGTACTGCGCACAACGTTTGTCCAGACCGGGGATCAGGCCGTAGTGCTCTGCATCCATCCCGAGGAAACAGGCTGCCCGTTGCGCAAGTACGATCTCACGACGCATGCCGATAGCTCGAGTGAGTTGGCACGACTGATGGACGAAGAAGCCATTGGGCGCTTCGATCTTCAGCAGGGACCGCTGATTCGAGGGAGTCTGGTTCGGCTGAGCGATGACGAGCATGTGTTGCTGTTGACGATGCACCACATCGTATCGGATGGCTGGTCGATGGGCGTGTTGACGCGCGAGTTGGGAGCACTCTACGCGAGCGGTTGCCAAGCTGATGCAGACCCGTTGCCGCAGTTGTCGATCCAGTACGCTGACTATGCGGTGTGGCAACGAGGCTGGTTGAGCGGCGAGGTATTGCACAAGCAAAGCACCTACTGGCAGACCGCTCTGCTCGATGCGCCGGCATTGCTGATGTTGCCCTCTGATCGTGTACGTCCGGCGCAACAGGACTATACGGGCGATGCGGTGCCCGTGGTGCTGGATGCGACGCTGAGCCATGAGCTCAAGGCGCTGAGTCGGCGGCACGGCACGACCCTGTTCATGACATTGCTGGCGGGCTGGGCGACGGTATTGAGTCGTTTGTCCGGGCAGGATGAGGTGGTGATCGGTTCGCCGGTGGCGAACCGGATGAGCGCTGAGGTCGAGGGCCTGATCGGGTTTTTTGTCAACACCCTGGCGTTGCGGGTGAATGTGTCGGACGATCCGGCGGTCGAGGCATTGCTGAGTCGCGTCAAGGCCTGCACGCTGGCGGCCTATGAACACCAGGATCTGCCTTTCGAGCAGGTGGTGGAGTTGCTCAAGCCGGTGCGCAGCTTGTCCCATAGCCCGCTGTTCCAGGCGATGCTGTCGTGGCAGAACACGCCGCCCGCAGAACTGGCGTTGGAGGGGCTGGAGCTAACGCTGCTGGATTCGGTAGCACGCACCACCAAGTACGATGTGTCCCTCGACTTGGCGGAGGTGGAGGGACGGATCGTCGGTTCGCTGGAATATGCGACGGCGCTGTTCGACCGCGAGACGGCCCAACGCTACGTGGCGTATCTGGAACGGGTGCTGCGTGCGATGGTCGAGAACGAGCGCCAGGTTGTGGGCGCGATCGAGCTTTTGGGCGAAACCGAACGTCGGCAAGTGCTTGTCGAGTTCAACGCGACACATCAGGCCTGGCCACAGGATCTATTGGTCCATCAACTTTTCGAACAGCAAGCGCAGCAGCAGCCTCAAGCGCTTGCACTGGTGTGCGGCGACGAGCGTGTGACGTACGCGGACCTCAACGAACGCAGCAATCAGGTGGCTGATATTTTGCTGTCACTGGGCATTGCTCCGGACGACCGCGTGGCGATCTGTGTGGAACGCAGTGTGGAGATGGTGGTGGGCTTGCTGGGGATCCTGAAGGCGGGTGGTGCCTACGTGCCGCTGGACCCTGGGTATCCGCCGGAGCGGTTGCGCTACATGCTGGAGGACAGCGCGCCGGTGGCGGTGCTGGTGCAGCGTACGACCCGGGACTTGCTGGGTGCGTTGGCGATGCCGGTGCTGGATCTGCAAGGCGTGAACTGGGCGGCTGAAACCGAGCATGACCGCGTGTTGCCGACGGTCACGCCACAGCACCTGGCTTATGTGATCTATACCTCGGGTTCGACCGGTCAGCCCAAGGGCGTGATGATCGAGCATCGCGCCATTGTGAACCGCCTGTTGTGGGCACAGGACCAATATCGGCTGAGTCGCGAAGACCGCGTCTTGCAAAAGACACCGTTCGGTTTTGACGTGTCGGTCTGGGAATTTTTTCTACCCTTGCTCGCGGGTGCGCAATTGGTGATCGCGCGTCCGGGAGGCCATCAGGACCCCGAGTATCTGGCCGAGTTGATCGCAGACTCGGGTGTCACGATATTGCATTTCGTACCGTCCATGTTGCAGAGCTTCCTCAATCAGTCTGGCCCGCTGGCCTGTAGCACATTGCGGCAGGTGTTCTGTAGCGGCGAGGCGTTGCCCTATAGTTTGCAAAAGCACTTCGAGCAACGCTTTGCACATGTGCAATTGCACAACCTGTATGGCCCCACTGAAGCCGCTGTCGACGTCACCTACTGGCACTGTGTGCCCGACCTGCATGCGGGGATCGTGCCGATCGGCCGGCCGGTCGCCAATACCCGGATGTATCTGCTGGACCCGCACATGCAACCGGTCCCGGTTGGCGTCTGCGGCGAGATTTATATCGCGGGTGTACAGCTCGCACGCGGCTATTTGAATCGTGATTCGCTGACCGCAGAGCGGTTCGTGAAAGACCGTTTCAGCAACGACCCGACGGCGCGGATGTACAGGAGCGGCGATTTGGGTCGTTGGCTGGCGGACGGCAATATCGAGTACCTGGGACGCAACGACGATCAGGTCAAGCTCCGTGGCTTCCGTATCGAGCTGGGCGAGATTGAGGCGCAGTTGGCTGGGTGCCCTGGTGTCGGAGAGGCGGTGGTGATTGCCCGGGAAGACACGCCGGGTGACAAACGTCTGATCGCGTATTACACGACGCGGGAAGCGAAAGAGATCATTGCGGTGCAGACGCTACGGTCGGCCTTGCAGGCGAGTCTTCCGGAGTACATGGTGCCGGCCGCGTATGTGAAACTGCCGGGGTGGCCGCTGACACCTAACGGCAAGCTGAATCGCCGGGCGTTGCCTGTGCCGGAGGCTGACGCTTATGTGAGCCGCGGCTACGAAGCGCCGTGCGGGACGGTGGAGACGGCGCTTGCCGACATCTGGCAGGAGCTGCTTGGTGTCGAACGGGTGGGTCGCCACGATCACTTCTTCGAACTGGGTGGGCATTCGCTACTGGCCGTCAGTCTGATGGGCCGGATGCGTCAAGCGGGACTGTCGGCGGATGTGCGGCTGCTGTTTGCCCAGCCAACCCTTTCGGCGTTTGCCGAGGTATTGGGTAACGGTCATGAGGTAGAGGTGCCCGCCAACGGAATCGTGGTCGGGTGCACACGAATTACACCGTCGATGTTGCCGCTCGCGGACCTGAGCGAGGATGCCATCGAGCGGATTGTGCGTGCTGTGCCAGGCGGGACGGCGAACGTCCAGGATATCTATGCACTGGCGCCACTGCAGGAAGGGGTGTTGTTCCACCACCTTGCGTCGGTCGAGGGTGACCCCTATTTGCTAAATACGCGTTTTGCGCTGCCAAGCGAAGACCACCTGAAGGCGTTTGTCCGGGCACTTCAGGGTGTGATTGCCAGGCATGACATCTTGAGAACGGCGGTGCTGTGGGAGGGGCTGGACGAGCCGGTTCAGACAGTCTGGCGCGAAGCGCCATTGGCCGTTGAAGCGTTGGAGCTGAAGTCGGCCGACGGAGACATCGAACAGCAACTCCAAGAGCGCTTCGACCCCAGGCATTACCGGCTGGATTTGACGAAAGCGCCCTTGATGAAGATGGCTTACGCCTACGACGAAGCGAATAGTCGCTGGGTGGCGATTTTGCTGTTTCACCATATGGTGCTGGACCATACGGCGCTGGAAGTGGTGCAACATGAGGTACAGGCGGATCTGCTGGGGCAGGCAGCCGGACTGCCGGATTCGGTACCCTATCGCAACCATGTGGCGCAGGCGCGACTGGGCGTAAGCCAAGCGGCGCATGAAGCGTTCTTCCAGGAAATGCTCGGTCAGGTGACGGAGCCGACGCTGCCATTCGGTTTGCACGATGTGCAGGGTGACGGTCGGGACATCAAGCAAGCCAGGCAGGCAGTGGCCGCAGAGCTGGCGGGCAGGATCCGCCGGCAAGCCAGGAGTCTGGGCGTAAGTGCTGCCAGCCTGCATCATCTGGCCTGGGCGCAGGTGCTGGGGCGCACATCGGGCCAGGAAGACGTGGTGTTCGGTACGGTGTTGCTGGGACGCATGCAGGGTGGCGACGGTGCCGACCGCTCGTTGGGGATGTTCATCAACACCTTGCCGTTGTGCTTGAACGTCGGTGAGCAAGGCGTGCGTGAGGGGGTGAAGGCCACGCATGCCCGCCTGACCGCGCTGCTCGGTCACGAACATGCGTCGTTGGCGCTGGCGCAACGCTGCAGCGCCATTGCTCCGCCGTTGCCGCTGTTCAGCGCGCTGCTGAATTACCGCCACAGCGCCGAACCGCAAGTCTCGGACCAGGGAGACCGCGCCTGGGGCGGAATCGAGGTCCTGGGCTGGAATGAGCGAACCAACTATCCACTGACACTGGCTGTGGACGATCTGGGCGAGGGCTTTGCACTGACCGTTCAAGCCACGGCGGGGATCGATCCGCAGCGGGTATGTGCTTACATGGAGACGGCGCTGGAGAGTCTGGTCGACGCGCTGGAACACTCACCTGAGTCGTTGCTGCGCAGTCTGGAGATGCTGCCGCGATCCGAGCGTCAGTTGCTGCAGGAGTGGAATGCGACGGCCGTGGATTATCCGCAAGGCACCTGCGTCCATCAGTTATTCGAAGCGCAAGTAGAAAAAACGCCAGAAGCGATTGCGCTGGTATTTGAGGCGCACACATTCACTTATGCGCAACTGAATGCGCGCGCCAACCAGTTGGCGCATCATCTGATCGGCCTGGGCATCGGGCCGGATGACCGGGTGGCGATCTGCGTCGAGCGTAGCCCGGAAATGGTAGTGGGCTTGCTGGGCATCCTGAAGGCGGGTGCTGCCTACGTGCCGCTGGACCCGGCGTATCCGGAGCAGCGGTTGCGCTACATGCTGGAAGACAGCGCGCCGGCGGCGGTGCTGGTGCAGAGCGCGACCCGGGCGTTGCCGGGCGAGTTGACGGTGCCACTGCTGGACCTGGAAGGCGGGTGCTGGGAAGCTGAGGCTCACCATGATCCAGTGGCGCGAGCCGTCAAGCCGGATCATCTGGCCTATGTGATCTACACCTCAGGCTCGAGCGGCCAACCCAAGGGCGTGTTGATCGAGCAAAGGGGCTTTCTAAACCTGATGCACTGGTATCTGGCCGAGCTGAAACTGGCGCCCGATGATGCCGTACTGCTTGTTTCCTCCTATAGCTTCGATCTGACGCAAAAAAATATTCTCGGTCCGTTATTGGTCGGTGGAACACTGCACCTGGCCAGAGAGGCTTTCATTCCCGAGGTGCTGCTGGAGCAGATTCAACGCGAGCGTATTACCCATATCAATCTTTCACCCAGTGCGTTCAACACGCTCATCGACGCAAACGATTCAAGGCAACTTGACAGCATTCGCCGGGTGGTACTGGGTGGAGAGCCTATTCAAGTCGCCAGGCTGGAAATGCTTCCCGAGCCGAGGCCCGAATTCATTAACAGTTACGGGCCCACGGAGTGTAGCGACGTGGTGGCCTGGCATAGACTGGTTGACGATATCGACTGTTATCGGTCTTCGGTATTTCCAATTGGCCGTCCGATCGCGAACACACGGATTTACCTGCTGGATACACACGGCCAGCCGGTGCCCATCGGGGTCAGCGGCGAGATCCATATCGGCGGTGCGGGGGTTGCCCGTGGCTATCTGAATCTGCCGGAACTGACGGCGGAGCGTTTCCTGGACGACCCGTTCAGTGCCGAGCCTGCGGCGCGGATGTACAAGAGCGGCGATCTGGGACGCTGGCTGGCGGACGGCAATATCGAGTACCTGGGGCGCAACGACGATCAGGTCAAGCTCCGCGGTTTTCGTATCGAACTGGGCGAGATCGAGTCGAAACTGTCTGAGTGCCCTGGAGTCAGGGAGGCGGTGGTGCTGGTGCGCGAGCACCGTCCCGGCGACAAACGCCTGGTGGCGTACCTGACGGCGCAGGAAGGCGCCGTATTGTCGGTGGCGCAGTTGCGCGAGCAACTGTCGCAGGGGCTGGCGGAGTACATGATCCCGAGTGCCTTCGTAACGCTGGCGCGTTTCCCGCTAACGCCAAACGGCAAGCTGGATCGACGGGCATTGCCGGCGCCGGAGGACGACGCTTATGC
>NZ_FPJB01000007.1:403717-405335 GCF_900119195.1 Pseudomonas sp. NFACC10-1
CGGTCGCAGAACTGCCGCTGCTGTCGTGCGAGCAACGTCGGCAGGTGTTGGAGTCGTTCAACGATACGGCAGCGGCCTACCCGGCGGACAAGTTGCTCCATCAACTGTTCGAGGAACAGGCGGCACAACAGCCCGATGCCCTGGCGGTGGTCGATGAAGCCGGAAGCCTGACCTATAGCGAACTCAACGCGCGGGCGAATCGACTGGCACATTACCTGATCGGCCTGGGTATCCAGCCGGATGATCGGGTCGCGATCTGTGCGCAGCGCAGCCTGGAAATGGTGGTGGGCTTGCTGGGGATTTTGAAGGCGGGCGGTGCGTATGTGCCGCTGGATCATGGATATCCGTCGGAGCGGTTGCGCTACATGCTGGAAGACAGCGCGCCGGTAGCAGTGCTGGTGCAAGCGGCGCTGCAGGAATGCCTGCCGGCGGTAAATGTGCCGCAGGTCGTGTTGGACAGCGTGGACCTGTCCTCAGGGACCGGTGGGCTGCCGTGTGGCAATCCGGATCTTGATGCCCTGGGGCTGACGTCGAGAATGCCGGCTTATGTGATGTATACATCCGGCTCCTCGGGAGTGCCGAAGGGCGTGCTGATTGAGCACCGCAGTGTGCTGCGTCTGGTTATCAATAATCCTTATGCCAGGATCACCACAGAGGATTGTGTTGCGCATGGCGCCAATACGGCCTTCGACGCTTCGACCTGGGAAATCTGGAGTGCGCTGCTCAATGGGGCGAAACTGTTGGTTGTGTCTCAGGCGACGCTGCTCAATCCCGCGCGCTTGAACCATATATTGATTGAAGGTGGCGTGACCGCTTTATGGTTGACTGCTGGATTGTTCAATGAATATGTCGATGTACTCGCCGCTGCCTTCTCAAAGCTGCGATATCTCCTGGTCGGTGGGGATGTGCTCGATCCAGTGAGCGTTGCGAAGGTTTTGTCCCGCGCCCATCGCCCGAGGCATCTGATCAATGGCTATGGACCAACGGAAACAACGACCTTTGCCAGCACCTATGAGATCCATGCGCTGTCCGACAATTCGCGCTCGATTCCTATTGGCCGCCCTATCGGCAACACACGCATTTACCTATTGGATGCACACGGCCAGCCGGTGCCCATCGGGGTCAGCGGCGAGATCCATATCGGCGGCGCGGGGGTTGCCCGTGGCTATCTGAATCTGCCCGAACTGACGGCGGAGCGTTTCCTGGACGACCCGTTCAGTGCCGAGCCTGCGGCGCGGATGTACAGGAGCGGCGATCTGGGACGCTGGCTGGCGGACGGCAATATCGAGTACCTGGGGCGCAACGACGATCAGGTCAAGCTCCGTGGCTTCCGTATCGAGCTGGGTGAGATCGAGTCGCAGCTGGCGGCTTGTCCTGGAGTCAGGGAGGCGGTGGTGCTGGTGCGCGAGCAGCGTCCCGGAGACAAACGCCTGGTGGCGTATTTGACGGCGCGGGAAGGCGCCGTGTTGTCGGCGGCACAGTTGCGTGAGCAACTGTCGCAAGGGCTGGCGGAGTACATGATTCCGAGTGCCTTCGTAACGCTGGCGCGTTTCCCGCTAACGCCAAACGGCAAGCTGGATCGACGGGCATTGCCGGCGCCGGAGGACGACGCTTATGC
>NZ_FPJB01000007.1:406890-442969 GCF_900119195.1 Pseudomonas sp. NFACC10-1
CGGTCGCAGAACTGCCGCTGCTGTCGTGCGAGCAACGTCGGCAGGTGTTGGAGTCGTTCAACGATACGGCAGCGGCCTACCCGGCGGACAAGTTGATTCATCAACTGTTCGAGGAGCAGGCGGCGCAACAACCCGATGCCCTGGCGGTGGTCGATGACGCCGGAAGCCTGACCTATGGCGAACTCAACGCCCGGGCGAATCGACTGGCACATTACCTGATCGGCCTGGGTATCCAGCCGGATGATCGGGTTGCGATCTGTGCGCAACGCAGCCTGGAAATGGTGGTGGGCTTGCTGGGGATTTTTAAGGCGGGTGGTGCGTATGTGCCGCTGGATCCTGCGTATCCGGAGCAGCGATTGCGCTACATGCTGGAAGACAGCGCGCCGGTGGCGGTGCTGGTGCAGGCCGAGACCCGGGCGTTGCTGGGCGAGTTGGCGGTGCCGACGCTCGATCTGCAAGATGCCGACTGGGAGGTTGAAGCTGAACACAATCCTGTAGTGCCGGCCATCACGCCGCAGCACCTGGCCTATGTGATCTATACCTCGGGTTCCTCCGGTAAACCCAAAGGCGTGGGCGGTCCACATCAGGCCATGGTTAACCGTCTTTACTGGATGCATAACACTTTCGGTGGTCAGCGACTCGAAAAGCATGCACAAAAAACGTCGATCAGTTTTCTCGATTCGGTGACTGAAACGCTGATGCCCTTACTGTTTGGCGCGCAACTGCATATCGTGTCGCCGCTGGCCTCCAGGGATCCGCTACAGCTGTGGCAGGCGGTTACAGAGCATCAGTTGACCCGTCTGGTTCTTGTCCCTTCACTGCTGGAAGAACTGTCGAGGATAGAGAACCGACAAATTTCGCCAGAAAAGCGGCTGATCGTTTGCAGTGGCGAGGTGTTTTCGTCCTCCCTGCTTGCTCGCACTCGTGCTTGGTTACCTTCGGCCACGATACTGAATTTCTACGGTTCGTCGGAAGCGGCGGGTGACTCTACTTTTTACCTGTGCGACAGCGCTGTTCAAGCGGGTCATTCACTGCCGATAGGTCGTCCGATCGCGAATACACGGATTTACCTGTTGGATGCACATGGCCAGCCGGTACCGATTGGGGTCATTGGCGAGATCCATATCGGCGGCGCGGGGGTTGCCCGTGGCTATCTGAATCTGCCGGAACTGACGGCGGAGCGTTTCCTGGACGACCCGTTCAGTGCCGAGCCGGCGGCGCGGATGTACAGGAGCGGCGATCTGGGGCGCTGGTTGGCGGACGGCAATATCGAGTACCTGGGGCGTAACGACGATCAGGTCAAGCTTCGGGGCTTCCGGATCGAGCTGGGCGAGATCGAGTCGCAGCTGGCGGCTTGCCCTGGGGTCAGGGAAGCGGTGGTGCTGGTGCGCGAGCACCGTCCAGGCGACAAACGCCTGGTGGCGTACCTGACGGCGCAGGAAGGTGCCGTATTGTCGGCGGCGCAGTTGCGCGAGCAACTGTCGCAAGGGCTGGCGGAGTACATGATTCCGAGTGCCTTCGTAACGCTGGCGCGTTTCCCGCAAACGCCGAGCGGCAAGCTGGACCGACGGGCATTGCCAGCGCCGGAGGACGACGCTTATGCCAGTCGTGATTACGAGGCGCCGGCAGGTGACATCGAGCATGCGCTGGCGCAGATCTGGCAGGCGTTGCTGGGGCTGGAGCGTGTCGGTCGCCATGACCACTTCTTCGAACTGGGCGGGCATTCGTTACTGGCGGTACAACTGGTGTCGCGTCTGCGTCAGCGCTTCGAAGTCGAGGTGGCACTGCGGGATGTGTTTGCCGAGCCGACGCTGCAAGGTCTGGCACGTCAGGTGGCGAACGCCCGGCTCTCGGCGCAGACGCCGTTGACGCTGGTGGATCGCAATCTGCCATTGCCGCTGTCGTGGGCGCAGCAGCGCTTGTGGTTCCTCGATCAACTGGATCGGGCGGCCGGAGCCGCCTATCACATCCCGGCGGGACTGCGCTTGCGCGGCCGATTGAACAGAGACGCCTTGCAGGCCACGCTTGACCGGATCGTGGCGCGCCACGAAACCCTGCGCACCCATTTTGCCTTGCACGAGGGCCAGGCGATCCAGGTGATCGCGCCGGCGACTCAAGGGTTCGCCCTGGTCACTCATGACCTGCGCCCGCTGGACTGCGCGGCGCAACATGAGACGCAACACGAGGCCGTAGAGCAGCTCGCTCGCGAGGAGGCGCTGGCGCCATTCGACTTGTCGAGGGGGCCGCTGATTCGCGGGCGGCTTGTGCAACTGTCGGAGACGGAGCACATCCTGCTGGTGACGCAGCACCATATCGTTTCGGACGGTTGGTCGACGGGCGTTCTGCTTCACGAAATTGGCATGTTGTACCGCGCCTTCAGCCAAGGGCTGGCCGATCCTCTGCCGGCACTGGACTTCCAGTATGTCGACTACGCCGCGTGGCAGCGGCAGTGGTTGCAGGGCGAGACGCTGCACACGCAGGTCGACTTCTGGCGGCAGCACCTGAGTGGTGCACCGGCCTTGCTGGAGCTGCCAACCGACCACCGCCGCCCACCGTTGCGCAGTTACGCCGGCGGACGGGTGAGCCTGGCCCTGAGCCCGGCATTGACGGCAGGGTTGCGACAGCTGGGTCAGCGTCACGGTGCGACGCTGTTCATGACCTTGCTGGCGGGCTGGTCGAGTCTGCTGAGCCGCGTCAGCGGGCAGGACGATGTGGTGATCGGCACGCCGGTGGCAAATCGTCCGCGCAGCGAACTGGAGTCGCTGATCGGCTTCTTCGTCAACACACTGGCGCTGCGGATCAGGCCGGAAGGGGGCCTGAGCGTGGCCGCGTTGCTGGAGCAGGTCAAGACGGTCATGCTGGCGGCGCATGCGCATCAGGACCTGCCGTTCGAGCAGGTGGTGGAGGCGCTGCAACCACCGCGCAGCCTGGGTCATAGCCCGATCTTCCAGGTCATGCTGGCGCTGAACAACACCCCGGGCGGCGGCGAATTCAGCCTGCCGGAGCTGAGCCTGGAGCCGCTGCAAGCACCGCACACGACGGCCCAGTTCGACCTGTCGCTTGCGCTGGTCGAGGCGGATGGCGGGTTGATCGGCTCTCTGGAATACGCGAGCGATCTGTTCGAGCGTGCAACGATCGAGCGGATGGCGGGGCACTTGCAAGTGCTTCTGGAAGGCATGGTGGCGGATGACCAGCAAGCGGTCGCAGAACTGCCGCTGCTGTCCTGCGAGCAACGTCGGCAGGTGTTGGAGTCGTTCAACGATACGGCAGCGGCCTACCCGGCGGGCAAGTTGCTCCATCAACTGTTCGAGGAACAGGTAGCACAACAGCCCGATGCCCTGGCGGTGGTCGATGAAACCGGAAGCCTGACTTATGGCGAACTCAATGCCCGGGCGAATCGACTGGCACATTACCTGATCGGCCTGGGTATCCAGCCGGATGATCGGGTTGCGATCTGTGCGCAGCGCAGCCTGGAAATGGTGGTGGGCTTGCTGGGTATTTTGAAGGCGGGCAGTGCGTATGTGCCGCTGGATCCTGGGTATCCGTCCGAGCGATTGCGCTACATGCTGGAAGACAGCGCGCCGGTGGCGGTGCTGGTGCAGGCCGAGACCCGGACGTTGCTGGGCGAGTTGGCGGTGCCGACGCTCGACCTGCAAGCTGGCGACTGGGAGGTTGAGGCTGAACATAATCCCGTAGTGCCGGCCATCACACCGCAACACCTGGCCTATGTGATTTATACCTCGGGTTCCACTGGTAAACCCAAAGGCGTGGCCAACCAGCATGACGGCGTCGTCAACCGGTTGTGGTGGGCAAAGAGCGAATACCGGATTGGAGCCGAAGATCGTGTCTTGCAGAAGACGCCCTTCGGTTTCGATGTATCGGTCTGGGAGATCTTCCTGCCTCTGCTGGCCGGGGCACAACTGGTCATGGCCCGCCCCGGCGGGCATCAAGACCCTCACTACCTGATGGAGGTGATCGAGCGCCGAAGCATCAGCATGCTGCACTTTGTTCCTTCCATGCTGCAGGCCTTCGTCAATCAGACGCCAGCAGGGCGGTGTTCGACGCTCAAGCGAGTACTTTGCAGTGGTGAAGCGCTGCCGCATGCTTTGCTATTGCAAGGCCAGGCACATTTCCCGAAAAGCGAGTTGCACAATCTGTACGGCCCCACCGAAGCAGCCATTGACGTCACGGCATGGCATTACGTGGCAGAGCAGGATATCGGTATCGTTCCGATCGGCCGTCCGATAGCGAATACACAGATTTACCTGTTGGATGCGCACGGCCAGCCGGTACCGATCGGGGTCAGCGGCGAGATCCATATCGGCGGTATCGGGGTTGCCCGAGGTTATCTGAATCGTCCGGAATTGACGGCGGAGCGTTTCCTGGAAGATCCGTTCAGTACCGAGCCGGCGGCGCGGATGTACAGGAGCGGTGATCTGGGGCGCTGGCTGGCAGACGGCAATATCGAGTACCTGGGGCGTAACGACGATCAGGTCAAGCTCCGGGGCTACCGTATCGAACTGGGCGAGATCGAGTCGCAGCTTGCGGGTTGCCCTGGGGTCAGGGAGGCGGTAGTGCTGGCGCGCGAGCACCGTCCCGGCGACAAACGCCTGGTGGCGTATTTGACGGCGCAGGAAGGCGTCGTATTGTCGGCGACGCAGTTGCGTGAGCAACTGTCGCAAGGGCTGGCGGAGTACATGATCCCGAGCGCCTTTGTAACGCTGACGCGTTTCCCGCTAACGCCGAACGGCAAGCTGGATCGACGGGCATTGCCGGCGCCGGAAGACGACGCTTATGCCAGTCGTGGTTACGAGGCGCCGGTAGGTGAAATCGAACATGCGCTGGCGGAGATCTGGCAGGCGTTGCTGGGGCTGGAGCGGGTGGGTCGCCATGACCACTTCTTTGAACTGGGCGGGCATTCGCTGCTGGCAGTGCAACTGGTTTCGTGCCTGCGTCAGCGCTTCCAGGTCGAAGTGGCACTAGGCGATCTGTTCATGCACCCGACAATCTGTGAACTTGCCGCGTCTTGCCATAGCGGTCTGAGCAAGGCTCTGCATCCGAATCTGACCACCATTCGCAAAGAGGGGGCTCAACATCCTTTGTTCCTCATTCATGAAGGGTCAGGGGATATCGGCTATGCCCAACAGTTGGCAAAGCAAATTCCCTCTGACATTCCGGTGTATGGATTTTCGACGAGCGGACTGCAAAGTGGGGAGGAACACCTCACCACTATCGAGGCAATGGCCTCACGCTACATTGAGGGGATCCGCCATATACAGCCACAGGGGCCGTATCGCGTCGCTGGCTGGTCTGCCGGGGGAACGATCGCCTATGAAATTGCCCATCAACTGATAGGGGCCGGTGCTACGGTAGCATTCCTCGGGCTTATCGACACCACCAGCGACTATCGGCATTTGTTTGATGCGCAGGAGGGCGGGTACGCTCATCTCGATGAAAGGCCGGATTTCGACGAGATCGAAGCCTTATTGAGACTTCTGCCGCCTGATGTACGTCAGGGGCCTGTCAGACACTTGGCTGCTGCTCGGGATTTCGAGGCCTTGTTGGCTTATACGCAAGTTCAAGGTCTGCTTCCTGAAGGTATAGAGAGTGATCTTGCAAAAAGATACCTGGCACTGATCCGCAGTATCGGTCTGGCGCTCTACCGTTACATGCCGCCCGCGCTACCGGTGCGTGTCACTTTATTCTCAGCAATGGGAGAAAACCGTAGTGATATCAGCATTGGTTGGGAGGCGCTGATGCCCAAGGAGCAACTGCAAGTCATCTCCATCATGGGAACTCATCACTCCATTGTGAAAGAGCCCGACATTCGTGAGCTGGGGCGGGCGATCCTTGAGGCGGTCACCAATAAGGGGAGGGCCAGCCAAACCAGATTGCCTTTGGAAACCGTGTAGTTTCGTTTGACCTTCCCTTTGCCATCATCCGTCGTCCTGGTCTTTGCCGTCTGGGATGATGGCCGAGAGGAAGGTCAAGCAAGGCAAAAACAGGCGAGGCCCGGCCGGAGTCGCATTCGACCGGATTTAACCGAGTCAAACCTCACATTTTTGCCGAAACAAAAATAAAAAAGGCTGCCAGTTGGCAGCCCTTTTCTCAGAACCCGTTTCATTTTTGATGAGATGGGTTCAGCTTTTATTGCAACTCCGCGGGATGCAAATCAATCCCAGCTCAAAGCTCCACCTGTCTGATACTCAATAACCCGCGTCTCAAAGAAGTTCTTCTCTTTCTTCAAGTCCATGATCTCGCTCATCCAAGGGAACGGGTTGGTCGTTCCTGGATACTCTTCCTTCAAGCCAATCTGGCTCAGGCGGCGGTTAGCGATGAATTTCAGATAGTCTTCCATCATCGCAGCGTTCATACCGAGTACGCCGCGGGGCATGGTGTCGCGGGCGTATTCGATTTCCAGCTGGGTGCCTTGCAGGATCATCTGCGTGGCTTCTTCTTTCATCTCGGCATCCCACAGGTGTGGGTTTTCGATTTTGATCTGGTTGATCACGTCGATGCCGAAGTTCAGGTGCATGGACTCGTCGCGCAGGATGTACTGGAACTGCTCGGCGACGCCGGTCATTTTGTTGCGGCGGCCCATGGAGAGGATCTGGGTGAAGCCGCAGTAGAAGAAGATGCCTTCCAGTACGCAGTAGTAGGCGATCAGGTTGCGCAGCAACTCTTTGTCGGTGTCGACGGTGCCGGTTTCGAACTTCGGATCGGAGATCGAACGGGTGTATTTCAGGCCCCAGGCTGCCTTTTTGGCGACCGATGGGATCTCGTGGTACATGTTGAAGATCTCGCCTTCATCCATGGCCAGCGATTCGATGCAGTACTGGTAGGCGTGGGTGTGGATCGCCTCTTCGAAGGCCTGGCGCAGGATGTACTGGCGGCACTCCGGGTTGGTGATCAGGCGGTACACGGCCAGTACCAGGTTGTTGGCAACCAGTGAGTCGGCAGTGGAGAAGAAGCCCAGGTTGCGCATGACGATGCGGCGCTCGTCGTCGGTCAGGCCTTCCGGGTTTTTCCAGAGGGCGATGTCGGCGGTCATGTTGACTTCTTGCGGCATCCAGTGGTTTGCGCAACCGTCCAGGTACTTCTGCCAGGCCCAGTCGTACTTGAAAGGTACGAGCTGGTTGAGGTCGGCGCGGCAGTTGATCATCATTTTTTCGTCAACGGCGACGCGGGCGCTGGCGCCTTCGAGTTCGGCCAGGCCTTCAGCGACGTCCAGTGCGTCCAGCGCTTTCTTGGCGCGGATCAGGGCAGCGGAGTCGGCGGCGGTCACGGCGCGGGCTTCCTGGGCTGCGAGGCCACCGGCGCTGTCGAGGCGGTCCATGTTGGCTTCGTTGGCGTGGCCGGCGTTGGTCGCTTTGGCGACTACTTCGCCGTCTTCTTTATCGAATTCGTCCCAGCTCAGCATGGTGTACTTCTCCTGCTTGAGGGTCAGTCGGGTGGACTGGCCTGTTGGATCTAGAGGGTGTGTTGCTTGCTTTTCAGGTGTGGCGCGCAAGGAACATGAATTTTTGGCTTTCGGGGCCTTTGGGTGAGGAGGCGGGCGGTAAGGGTAGGTTTCCCTTACCGGCCTCTTCGCGAGCAAGCTCGCTCCCACAGTTCTAAACGCGCTGTGGGGGCGAGGTGGGTTGCCTTACTGGCAAGCCTCACAATCCGGCTCGTCGATTGCGCAAGCCTTTGGCACTGGGGCCGGGCCGGCCGGTGCTGCTTCGGTTGGACGTGGGGCGGTGATCGCCGAGTCGTCCGGGCCGTGGCCGCCGCTCGATACTGCGTTGAGCTTGCCGGTGTTGACGGTGGACTTCTCGGTGCTGGTCGCGGCCAGGGCACGGAGGTAGTAGGTGGTTTTCAGACCACGGTACCAGGCCATGCGGTAGGTCACGTCCAGCTTCTTGCCCGAGGCGCCAGCGATGTACAGGTTCAGCGACTGAGCCTGGTCGATCCACTTCTGACGACGGCTTGCCGCGTCGACGATCCACTTGGTGTCCACTTCGAAGGCAGTCGCGTAAAGCTCTTTGAGCTCCTGCGGGATGCGCTCGATCTGTTGTACCGAACCGTCGTAGTACTTCAGGTCGTTGATCATGACCGAGTCCCACAGGTCGCGAGCCTTGAGGTCGCGTACCAGGTACGGGTTGATCACGGTGAATTCGCCGGACAGGTTCGATTTCACGTAGAGGTTCTGATAGGTCGGTTCGATCGACTGCGACACGCCAGTGATATTGGCGATGGTGGCGGTCGGTGCGATGGCCATGATGTTCGAGTTACGGATACCTTTCTGCACACGGGCACGAACCGGCGCCCAGTCCAGGGTTTCCTTCAGGTCGACATCGATGTACTTCTCGCCACGCTGCTCGATCAGGATCTGTTGCGAATCCAGCGGCAGGATGCCTTTGGACCACAGCGAACCCTGGAACGTCTCGTAGGCACCGCGCTCGTCGGCCAGGTCGCAGGACGCCTGGATGGCGTAGTAGCTGACCGCTTCCATGGACGTGTCGGCGAACTGCACGGCAGCATCGGAACCGTACGGGATGTGCTGCAGGTACAGCGCATCCTGGAAGCCCATGATACCGAGGCCGACCGGACGGTGGCGCAGGTTGGAGTTCTTGGCCTGCGGCACCGAGTAGTAGTTGATGTCGATCACGTTATCGAGCATGCGTACCGCTACATCGACAGTGCGCTTCAGCTTGTCGGTGTCCAGCTTGCCGTCGACGATGTGGTTCGGCAGGTTGATCGAGCCCAGGTTGCAGACCGCGATCTCGTCCTTGTTGGTGTTCAGGGTGATCTCGGTGCACAGGTTCGAGCTGTGAACCACGCCCACGTGCTGCTGCGGGCTGCGCAGGTTGCACGGGTCCTTGAAGGTCAGCCATGGGTGGCCGGTTTCGAACAGCATCGAGAGCATCTTGCGCCACAGATCCTTGGCCTGGATGGTCTTGAACAGTTTGATCTTGCCTGGGTATTCGGTCAGCGCTTCGTAGTACTCGTAACGCTCCTGGAAGGCCTTGCCGGTCAGGTCGTGCAGGTCCGGTACTTCGGATGGCGAGAACAGGGTCCACGGGCCGTCGTCGAAGACGCGCTTCATGAACAGGTCAGGGATCCAGTTGGCGGTGTTCATGTCGTGGGTACGACGACGGTCATCACCGGTGTTCTTGCGCAGCTCGATGAACTCTTCGATGTCCATGTGCCAGGTTTCCAGGTAGGCACAGACAGCGCCCTTGCGCTTGCCGCCCTGGTTGACCGCAACGGCGGTGTCGTTGACCACTTTCAGGAACGGCACGACGCCTTGCGATTTGCCGTTGGTGCCCTTGATGTAAGAGCCCAGCGCACGAACCGGTGTCCAGTCGTTGCCCAGGCCGCCTGCGAATTTGGACAGCATGGCGTTGTCGTGGATCGCGTGGTAGATGCCCGACAGGTCATCCGGCACGGTGGTCAGGTAGCAGCTGGACAGCTGTGGACGCAGGGTGCCGGCGTTGAACAGCGTCGGGGTCGACGACATGTAGTCGAACGACGACAGCAGGTTGTAGAACTCGATGGCGCGATCTTCACGGGCTTTCTCTTCGATTGCCAGGCCCATGGCCACGCGCATGAAGAAGATCTGCGGCAGTTCGAAACGCACGCCATCCTTGTGGATGAAGTAACGGTCGTACAGGGTTTGCAGGCCCAGGTAGGTGAACTGCTGATCACGCTCGTGGTTGATCGCCTTGCCGAGTTTTTCGAGGTCGAATTCGGCCAGCACAGGGTTGAGCAGTTCGAACTTGATACCGGTGGCGACGTAGGCAGGCAGCGCCTTGGCGTACAGGTCGGCCATTTCGTGGTGAGTGGCGCTGTCGGCGACACCGAGGAAACCCAGGCCTTCGGCACGCAGGGTGTCCATCAGCAGGCGGGCGGTGACGAACGAGTAGTTCGGCTCGCGCTCGACCAGGGTACGGGCGGTCATCACCAGCGCGGTGTTGACGTCTTTCAGGGCCACGCCGTCGTACAGGTTTTTCAGGGTTTCGGTCTGGATCAGGTCGGCGTCGACTTCAGCCAGGCCTTCGCACGCTTCGGTGACGATGGTGTTCAGGCGGCCCATGTCCAGCGGCGCAAAGCTGCCGTCGGCGCGGGTGATGCGGATCGACGGGTGAGCCTGGACCTGCTCTTCGGGGGCGCGAACGGCACGCTCCTTGGCGCGCGAGTCACGGTAGATGACGTAGTCGCGAGCCACTTTCTGCTCGCCGGCACGCATCAGTGCCAGTTCGACCTGATCCTGGATTTCTTCGATGTGGATGGTGCCGCCCGAAGGCATGCGACGCTTGAACGTGGCGCTGACCTGTTCGGTCAGGCGTGCAACGGTGTCATGGATGCGCGACGAGGCAGCAGCATTGCCGCCTTCAACTGCAAGAAACGCCTTGGTGATGGCAACGGTGATCTTGTCGTCCGTGTAGGGAACGACAGTACCGTTACGCTTGATCACGCGCAGTTGACCGGGGGCAGTGGCAGACAGATCCTGCTGGGTCTGGCTTGCCTGCGGCGCGCCGGTCGGCGAGTTCTCGCGAGTTGTGTCTGTTTGCATGTGTGACTCCACGTTCTTTAAGTTTGTTCGGGCATTGCTGCCCACCATTTCGTTTAGAGCAGTCAGTCGCAAAAGGCGACCAAAGGGCTCCAAAACGAAGGTGAAAGCGGGGTGCTGTCGCCGCTTCCAGGTTTTGAAGCCAAAAAGGACCGGGCTATGCCCGATCCTTCGAAAATCTGATCAAGAGTGCGTGTTCGATGTTGCAAAACGTGTACGGGATGGCTCTGGTTCACGCGCGAGCGTCTTGGTGCCTAAACTGGCTTGAAGTTCAACCCCTCAGACGCAACAAAAATGCTTGAATTTCCCATTTGAGTTGTGCTGGCGTTTTTATTCAAAACCCCACATGTAGGGTGTGTCTCGTCGCCGGGCTACAAGATAATGCGTTTTGGACATGAATTGCAACGCACCGCTTGTGGATAAAGTGTGTGTAGTTTGTGTATGAATCGCACACCTTGCGTGTAGGCCGCATAACTACTGGATCGTGACCGTTTGTCACCGTTTTCTTTAGGCACTGGTGAGGCACTGCTGATTTTTAAGGGCGCGAACCCTATCACAAAAAAACACAGCTGAAAGGCCGTTCTGGCATGTCATGTGCTATGCCGCGTGCGGTGTCGTGTGATCCGCGCAAGGGTTGCTACACTCGCCTGCGACGTGGTGCCGCAACCCCTGCATTTCAAAAACAAAAAGCGCTCGATAACGACAAGGAAGATTGCTGTGGAGCCACATACCTGGCACGTGCTGATCGTCGAGGATGACCAGCGACTGGCCGAACTGACCAGCGATTACCTGCAGAGCCACGGTCTGCGCGTGAGCATCGAAGGCGACGGCGCGCTGGCGGCGGCGCGGATCATCGCCGAGCAGCCGGATCTGGTGATCCTCGACCTGATGCTGCCCGGCGAGGACGGTTTCAGCATCTGCCGCAGCGTACGTGACCGCTACGACGGGCCGATTCTGATGCTCACCGCGCGCACCGATGATACCGACCATATAGAAGGGCTCGACACCGGCGCCGACGATTTCGTCTGCAAACCGGTGCATCCGCGCGTGTTGTTGGCGCGTATCAAAGCCCTGCTGCGCCGCAGTGAAGCGCCGCAGGTGCCGGCTGCCGAGCTGCGCCGTCTGGTGTTCGGTCCGTTGGTGGTGGACAACGCACTGCGTGAGGCCTGGCTGCGCGAGCAGAGCATCGAACTGACCGGTGCCGAGTTCGACCTGCTGTGGCTGCTGGTGGCCAACGCCGGGCGCACGCTGTCCCGCGAAGAGATATTCACCGCGTTGCGCGGTGTGGGGTACGACGGGCAGGATCGCTCCATCGATGTGCGTATCTCACGTATCCGCCCGAAAATCGGCGACGATCCCATTCATCCGCGTCTGATCAAGACCGTGCGCAGCAAGGGCTATCTGTTTGTGCCCGAAGCGGCGCAGGACATGAGCGGCCACGTGTTCAGCGGATGACCTGATGAATTCGATCTTTCTGCGCATCTACGGTGGTGTGCTTGGCGTGTTGGTGCTGGTCGCGCTGCTTGGCGTGCTGGCCCTGCATGTGCTCAATCAGTCGCGCGGCGAGCAGTATCGCGAGCGCTTGGCTCACGGCACCTTTACGATCATGGCCGACAATCTGGTGCCGCTCGATGGCATCGAACGGCGCCGCGCCCTGGCGATCTGGGAGCGCCTGCTGGGGATTCCCCTGAGCCTGCAAAGTCTTGAGCAGGCTCACCTCGACAGCAGCGCACTGGGCCAACTGGCGCGCGGCAAGGTGGTGGTCGAACAGATCGGGCCGCACGCTGCCAGGGTTTATCGTCAGTTGAGCGACAAGGAGCCGCTGTTGCTGACCGGCGAAGTGCAGCAGATCACCGAACAATTGGCGAGAGCCACTATCTACCTGCTGATCGATGAACTGGTGCGCTTTCCGGTCGACGAGCAACCGGCGCGGCTGCAGGCCCTGCGCAGCGACAAGGGATTCGGTTTCGACCTGCACCTGCTGGCGCTGGATCAGGCGGATCTGGACGATGACCAGCGCCGCCGCGTCTATGAGGGCGATACGGTCATGGCGCTGGGCAAGGGCGGCGATTCGATCCGCGTGCTGGCCGGGATCGTCGACACCAACTGGGTGCTGGAAATCGGTCCGCTGTACCAGATGAACCCTTATCCGCTGCATTGGCTGTTGCTGATCGCCTTGATGGGCCTGTGTCTGATCGGTCTGGTGGTGTACTTGCTGGTGCGGCGTCTGGAGCGACGGGTGCTGGAGCTGGAGGCGGCCGCCACGCAGATTGCCCAAGGCAGCCTGCACACCCGCGTGCCGACCGAGGGCTCCGACTCGGTGGGGCGTGTGGCGGCGGCGTTCAACAGCATGGCCGAACACCTGCAACGCTCATTGATGATCCAGCGCGAACTGGTGCGCGCGGTGTCTCACGAACTGCGCACGCCGGTGGCGCGGCTGCGTTTCGGTCTGGAGATGGTCAGCGACGCCGCCACTCCCGAGGCGCGGCGCAAATACATGCGCGGCATGGACAGCGATATCCAGGACCTCGACAAGCTGGTCGATGAGATGCTCACCTACGCGCGTCTTGAGCAGGGCGCGCCGATCCTGAATTTCCAGCGTGTCGATCTGGATGCGCTGATTGATCAGGTGATCGCCGAACTGGCGCCATTGCGCGCCGACGTACGGGTTTCGCGCGGCGAATGCCTGAGGGCCGAAGAGGGTGAGGCTGCCTGGGTCGAGGGCGAGCCGCGCTACCTGCACCGCGCGGTGCAGAACCTGGTGAGCAATGCGCTGCGCCATGCCGAGAACGAGGTGCGCATCAGCTATCGGCTGGAGGCGCAGCAGTGCCGTATCGACGTGGACGACGATGGCCCTGGCGTTCCGGAACAGGCGTGGGAACAGATTTTTACACCGTTCATGCGCATCGATGACAGCCGCACACGAGCCTCGGGCGGGCATGGGCTGGGTTTGTCGATCGTACGGCGGATCATCCATTGGCATGAAGGTCGTGCGCTGATCGGGCATAGCGTCAGCCTGGGCGGGGCGTGCTTCAGCCTGTCCTGGCCGCGCACGCAGGTGCCGCGTTGAGCTTGCCGTTGTTTGTCGGTCCATTTGCGCAGTTCGGGCGGACGTTGCTGACGGCGGATGATGCGCGCCCGGTAGTGACGTTGCCTGATCTGCTGCAACCCGAGCGTCTCGATCAATTGCTGCTGGCTGTTTACGGGCCGCAGTTGATGCCCGATCAATTGCCGGTGCTGGTGTCGCAGTGGGCCAAGTTTTACTTCATGCAACTGATTCCGCCGGTGCTGGTGGCCGGCCTGGTGCATGACTGGCATTGGCCGTTGCAGCTTGAGCAGGTAGCGCTGGCGCTGGATGAGCGCGGCGTGCCGAACGGCGTCAGGCTGGCGGAGGAGGGACGCGTCTGGCGGGGTATGTCGGTTGATCCGTTTCAGCGCTTTGCCGGATTGCTCGATGACAATCTTCAGCCTTTCATTGCATCGCTGAGCGCTTATGGCGGACTGCCTGCCGCGGTGTTATGGAGCAGCGCCGGGGATTATCTGGAGTGCTGCCTTGCTCAACTGGCCAGGTGCAGTGATGTGTCGCTGGCTGCGGGGCTGGCGCTGTTAAGCGAGAAGAAAAGGCCGGACGGGCGCGCCAATCCTCTGTTTCAGGCAGTGCGTTATGTGCCGCAGGCGCAGGGCGGCGAACCACGCAGGCAACGGCGTGTGTGCTGTTTGAGTCATCGGGTCGAGTGGGTTGGGCGTTGCGAACATTGTCCGCTGCCCGGCTGATCAACCTTCGACGGCAACCAGGCTCAACAGGTGATCGTCCTGCAGACTGAACTGACCGTCCAGCTCCTTGCCCGCATGCCACTCGCTGGACAGGTCGATCAGCAGCTGTAGCCGTGCGCGGCCGTCGGCGGACCATTCCAGCAGTTGCGCGTCTTCGAAGTAGAAGCGCTTGTGCACGATGGGGTAGAGCGCTTTGAACAGCGCTTCCTTGATCGAAAAGGTCAGGGTCACGCGCAGTGCGATCTGATCTTCCGGACCCGCCGCCATCTCTGCCAGCTCGGCCGCCGTCAGAATCTCCCCGGCCAGGCGTGAGGCGCGGTCGTGGCTCAGCAGGTTTTCCGTGTCCAGCCCCAACCCGCGCCACTGCTGCTTGTGCGCCACCACGGCGGCAGCCCAGCCGGTGCTGTGGGTGATCGAGCCACAGACATCAGCGGGCCAGATTGGCGCGCGGTCTTCCCCCACCACCGGAACATGCAAGCGGCCATCCAGCTGACGCATGGCTTCGCGGGCGCAGAGACGACCGGCGAGGAATTCAGTCTGACGTTTGGCCACCGAACGCTGAATGCTCGCCGGCATTTGCAGCTCACAACGCTGAAAGTCACCGTTGACCAGCTTGAGCGGATCAAAATGTCCACTCACCAGCACCGCTCCCGGCAAGGCTTGTGGCAACGGCCAATGCCGGATCAGTTCCGGGCAGCAGATGGGGAGGTCGGATAGTCGAGTCATGGGCGGCATTTTGCCGGGGGAATGGGTTGGAGGGAAGGGCACTGGTAACATCTGCGTCCTCTTGACGACGCAGAGCGTCGAGAACGGCATTCCCACGCAGGAGCGTGAGGAACGATCACCACAACTATCGTGCGTCGCTCCGCGTCGCATGCCTTTCCGGACGCTCCGCGTCCTCTTGCGACGCAGAGCGTCGAGAACTGCATTCCCACGCAGGAGCGTGCGGAACGATCATCGCAACTATCGCGCGACGCTCTGCATCGCATGCCTTTCCGGACGCTCTGCGTCCTCTTGCGACGCAGAGCGTCGAGAACTGCATTCCCACGCTGGAGCGTGAGGAACGATCACCTCGACTATCGTGCGATGCTCCGCGTCGCATGCCTTTCTGGACGCTCCGCGTCCTCTTGGCGGTGCATAGCAAAAAACTGGTCACACTTTCATTATTTCCACGTACTCGGTCGGAAGGTACCTTTCGCGGCTCTGATGATTCAAGGATGAACACATGGGCCGGAGCAGATACACCATCACCGAACCTGAGAAGCCTCATTTCCTGACGTGCACGGTGGTGGAGTGGTTACCGCTTTTTACCCGGCCTGTTCTGGTAGACATTCTGTTCAACGCCTGGCGCTACCAACAGGCTCATCAGGGACTGCTGCTCTTCGGGTATGTCGTACTGGAAAACCATTTGCACTTCGTGGCCCAAGCGCCCGCCTTGGACAAATGTGTGAGTAGTTTCAAGTCATTTACGGCTCGACAGATAATCGAAGCACTTGAGAACGCCAACGCCGAGAGCACGCTGGAGCGTCTGCGATTCGTCAAGCGTCTGCACAAGAGTGACAGGGTGTATCAGGTCTGGCAGGAAGGAGCTCATGCCGAGCTTGTGTGGAGTGAAAAGGTTATGCGGCAGAAGCTCGATTACATTCACCACAACCCGGTAAAGAGAGGCTACGTGGACATCGGTGAGCACTGGAGGTACTCCAGCGCTCGCGATTATGAGGGGCAGCGCGGTTTGATCGATATTCAGCGCTGGTATTGACGCATAGCGTGCGGAACGATCACCTCGACTATCGTGCGATGCTCCGCGTCGCATGCCTTTCCGGACGCTCCGCGTCCTCCCCGTTTCGGGCGGACGCGGAGTTTCAGTTATCGCTCAACCAAATATCTTTTTGAAAAACACTTTCATGTCCGCCCAGGAGCTCTCATCGGCGGCCTTGTCGTAGCCGATGTCCGGGCCGCCGTGTTCGCCGTGGCTGAGGCGGTCGGCGTCGGGGTTGGTGAAACCGTGTTTGGCGCCGTCGATGCTGACGAATTTGTAGTCGGCCTTGGCGTCGTCCATTTCCTTCTTGAACGCGGTGACGTTTTCAGGGGTGACCATGCTGTCCTTGGCGCCGTGCTCGACCAGCATTGGCACCTTGATACCCGGTTTCGCCGGGGTGTTGGTGACCAGTGCGCCGTGGAAACTTACCACGCCCAGCAGCGGCTCATCGCGGCGTGCCGCGTCGAGCACGATCTTGCCGCCAAAGCAGTAACCGATCGCGGCGATCTTTTTCGGATCGGTCTGAGGCTGCTGCTTCAATTGCTCCAGCCCGGCGTCAAAACGCTTGTCTGCGGCATCGCTGTCCTTCAACGCGGCCTGCATGAAGGCCATCGCGTCCTTCGGGTGTTCGGTGTTCTTGCCTTCGCCGTACATATCGATGGCCATCGCGCTGTAACCCAGTGCAGCCAGATCGCGAGCGCGGCGCTTGGCGTAGTCGTTCAAGCCCCACCATTCATGAACCACCAGAACGCCAGGGCGCGGGCCTTTTACCGCGTCGTCGTAAGCGTAATAGCCCACCAGCTTGGTGCCGTCGGCACTTTTATAATCGATCTGCTCGGTCTTGATCGCCGCCTGGGCGAGGCCGGTCAGGCCCATCATGATCATTGCAATCCACACACGCATGGTCAGCTCCTTGTTGATGTTTTGAAGTGGCAAACAACGATAGCCGATTCTGCTGCACAGGGTGCGGATGACTGTTCAGCGCCGGTTCATGCAGTGTTCAGTCGGGGTTCAGCCCGGCGCGATTACTGTTGGCCCATACCTTGACAGCGTCCCCGAGCGCAAAAGGAGTCGATATGTTGAATCTCAACAAGTTTTTCCTGGCCCTGGCTTTCCTGGGCGGCAGTGCTGCGGTGCAGGCGGGTGATGGTCGGCTTGACGTGGCCCGTATCGAGTTCAGCAAGACCAGCGAAAGGCTTGACGATACCAACAGCTGGGGACACGCGCTCGGGGAGCAGGCGTATTCCAACGTCTCGGCGGGGACGCTTTATTCGCCACCGGTTTACGGCAGCCTGACGGGCACTCACAATGGTGCGCCTGTCAGCCGCGAAATCCTGCTGGGCAGCTATGATGTGACACAGCACGTGCCCGTCAGCGCCCGCCTGTTGAGTACTGATGCGACGATGTCGTTTCATTCTTTGTCTTGAGGCTGCGATTGTGCCTGGGAGAGCTGCATGAAGTTGTTGGTAGTTGAGGATGAAGCGCTGCTGCGCCACCACCTGCGAACCCGTCTGACCGAAGCCGGGCATGTGGTGGAAGCGGTGGCCAACGCTGAAGAGGCGTTGTATCAGGTCGCGCAATTCAATCACGACCTGGCGGTGATCGACCTGGGCCTGCCGGGCATCGGCGGCCTGGACCTGATTCGCCAGCTGCGCACATTGGGCAAGGCGTTTCCGATTCTGATTCTGACCGCGCGTGGCAACTGGCAGGACAAGGTCGAAGGCCTGGCTGCCGGTGCTGACGACTACGTGGTCAAACCCTTCCAGTTCGAAGAGCTGGAGGCACGGCTGAATGCCTTGTTACGGCGTTCCAGCGGCTTCATCCAGTCAACCATCACGGCTGGCCCGCTGTTGCTGGACCTCAATCGCAAGCACGCCGCCCTGGCCGAGCAGCCCTTGGCGCTGACGGCCTACGAATACCGTATTCTCGAGTACCTGATGCTCCATCATCAGCAAGTGGTGCCCAAGGAGCGCCTGATGGAGCAGCTGTACCCCGATGACGACGAGCGCGACCCGAACGTGATCGAAGTGTTGGTCGGTCGTCTGCGTCGCAAACTGGACAGCAGCGTGGCCTTCAAACCTATCGAAACCGTGCGCGGCATGGGCTATCTGTTCAATGAGCGCTGTACGTGATTCGTTCGCTTCGCCTGCGCCTGATGCTGGGCGCCGCCACGCTGGCGGTGATCTTTATGCTGCTGATGCTGCCTGCACTGCAGGGGGCGTTCAGCCTGGCGCTGCGCGGAGCGATCGAGCAACGCCTGGCTTCTGATGTAACGACCATGATTTCGGCGGCTCGCGTCGAAAACGACCATCTGTTGATGCCCTCAGTGTTGCCGGGCGAACAATTCAATCTGCCCGGCAGCCGACTGCTGGGTTACATCTATAACCGCCAGGGGCAGATGGTCTGGCGCTCGTTGTCGACCGAAGGCGAAAACATCGACTACCGCCCGCAATACGACGGGCAGGGCAGCGAGTTCACCAAGATCAAGGAAATCAATGGCGATGAGTATTTCGTCTATGACGTCGAGATCCGGCTGCTCGGCGGGCGCAATGCCGCGTTCAGTATCGTTGCCGTGCAGCCGTTGCGCGGCTATCAGGAAACCATCGACGGTCTGCGCCGCAAGCTCTATCTGGGCTTTGGCGCAGCACTGGCGGTGCTGCTCGGGTTGCTGTGGATGGGCCTGACCTGGGGGCTGCGGGCCTTGCGCGGCTTGAGCCAGGAACTGGATCAAGTGGAAGCCGGTGCGCGCGACAGCCTCAGCGAAGAACACCCCAGCGAACTGCTGCGCCTGACCGATTCGCTCAACCGCCTGTTGCGCAGCGAGCGGGAGCAACGGATCCGTTACCGCGATTCTCTGGATGACTTGGCGCATAGCCTGAAAACCCCGCTGGCGGTCTTGCAGGGCGTAAGCGAGAACATCGCCAAGCGTCCCGAGGATGTCGAGCAGGCGTGGGTGCTGCAATCGCAGATCGAACGCATGAGCCAGCAGATCGGCTATCAACTGCAGCGGGCCAGCCTGCGCAAAAGCGGTCTGGTGCGCCATCACGTGATGTTGCGGCCTGTGGTCGAAAGCCTGTGCAACACGCTGGACAAGGTGTATCGCGACAAACAGGTCAAGGCCACGCTGGACCTCCCCGAGCACTGCCAGGTGCACATGGAGGAGGGCGCGCTGCTGGAAATGCTCGGCAACCTGCTGGAAAACGCCTATCGGCTGTGCCTGAGCGAAGTGCGCGTCAGCTTTACCCGCTCAGCGGACGGCGATGAACTGTGCGTCGAAGACGACGGCCCCGGCGTCCCGCAGAGCCAGCGTGCCCGCATTCTCGAACGCGGCGAACGGCTGGACCGCCAGAACCCTGGCCAAGGCATCGGCCTGGCGGTGGTCAAGGACATCATCGAAAGCTACGGCGCGCAACTGACGCTGGGCGATTCCCCATTGGGTGGCGCGGCGTTCAGGATTCATTTTCTGGCGCAGTGAGGGTGTGTTCGCCCCAGTTTCAAGAGCGGACGCAGAGCGTCCATAACGGCGTGCCAACGCGGAGCATTGGCACGATAGTGTTAACACACCTGTCGCTCCTCATGCTCCAGCGTGGCAATGCCGTTGATGACGCTCTGCGTCACACCTTTGCGCGTCACCGAGCACTCCAGTCGCCACAGAAAAAAGGCGGATACCCGCCACTGTGTGCGCATTTTTCCCACCATACGGCGGAAAACCGCCACCTCTCTTGTGGAATCCCTACTACCGTTACCAGTGTGCGCCTTGTATTGCGGGGTTTTGATATCAAAATGATTCTATGGCACGCGTATTGCTACCTACATGGCAGAGGCCTGCCTTGCGCAGCTCGACAAAACAAATCCCTCCAGTGCAGGAGGGTTAGCGCTTTATAGGCTCGCGTGCATCAGGTGAAGATGCCGACGACGCCCTTGAGGAAAACTGCAATGACGACTCGTCAGCCCATCTACAAATCCCTCTATTTTCAGGTAATCGTAGCGATTGTCATCGGTATCCTGATCGGTCACTTCTATCCGGACACCGGCAAGGCGTTAAAACCGCTGGGTGACGGGTTCATCAAACTGATCAAGATGGTCATTGCCCCGATCATCTTCTGTACCGTTGTCAGCGGCATCGCCGGCATGCAGAGCATGAAGTCGGTCGGCAAGACCGGCGGCTATGCGCTGCTGTATTTCGAGATCGTTTCGACCATCGCCCTGCTGATCGGTCTGATCGTGGTCAACGTGGTTCAGCCGGGTGTCGGCATGAACATCGACGTCAGCACGCTCGACGCTTCTAAGATCGCCGCCTACGTCACTGCCGGTCAGGATCAGAGCATCGTCGGCTTTATCCTTAACGTTATTCCGAACACCATCGTCGGCGCGTTTGCCAACGGCGATATCCTGCAAGTGCTGATGTTCTCGGTGATCTTCGGCTTCGCGCTGCATCGCCTGGGTGCCTACGGCAAGCCGGTTCTGGACTTCATCGATCGCTTCGCCCACGTGATGTTCAACATCATCAACATGATCATGAAACTGGCCCCGCTGGGTGCGTTCGGTGCCATGGCCTTCACCATCGGTGCCTATGGCGTCAGCTCGCTGGTGCAGCTGGGTCAGTTGATGATCTGCTTCTACATCACCTGCGTTCTGTTCATCGTGTTTGTACTGGGTGCGATCGCCCGCGCTCACGGCTTCAGCATCTTCAAGCTGATTCGCTACATCCGTGAAGAGCTGTTGATCGTACTGGGTACTTCTTCTTCGGAGTCGGCCCTGCCGCGCATGCTGATCAAGATGGAGCGCCTGGGTGCCAAGAAGTCTGTGGTTGGTCTGGTTATCCCGACGGGCTACTCGTTCAACCTGGACGGTACGTCGATCTACCTGACCATGGCTGCCGTGTTCATCGCTCAGGCGACCAACACGCACATGGACATCACCCACCAGATCACCCTGTTGCTGGTGTTGCTGCTGTCGTCCAAAGGTGCTGCCGGCGTAACCGGTAGCGGCTTCATCGTACTGGCTGCGACCCTGTCGGCTGTAGGCCACCTGCCGGTTGCCGGTCTGGCGCTGATTCTGGGTATCGACCGCTTCATGTCCGAAGCCCGCGCCCTGACTAACCTGGTCGGTAACGCTGTTGCTACCGTTGTGGTTGCCAAGTGGGTCGGCGAGCTGGACACCGACAAGCTGCAGTCCGAGCTGGCTTCCGGTGGCTCTGCCATTCTGGAAACCCGTCCTGAAGACGACCTCGGCGTTGCCGAAGGCCCTACTCCAGCGGCTGCGGTGAACACCACCAAGACCGTCTGATAACCTTCAGGCCATAAAAAACCCATCTTCGGATGGGTTTTTTTATGCCTGCAGTTTGCCGGAGGATTATTCCGTGCGCGTCTCGCCGCTGAACACCAGAGGCTCGCGGCAGCGACGACACAGGTAGCGCCGTCCCTTGCGGACCATGCCGTGACGCTGCGCGGTGAACGGAAAGTCGCTGTCGGGGCACGGGCAGCGGTAGATGTAACGGATCACACTGCGCCGTTTGATCGCATAGGTATGGCAGCGATTGGGCGGCAGCTCATAGACGCCGCGCATGATCAATTGCCATTCTTCGCCGTGTGGCTGAATGCTGCCACCGAACAACTGGTGGGCAATCAGGTGCGCGACCTCGTGAGGCACGGTCTGGCGCAGGAAGTCTTCGGCGTTTTCCTTGTAGAGCTGCGGATTGAAGCGCAACAGGTTTTCATGCAGATGAGCGACACCGGCCTTCTGACCGCGCAACTGGAAACTGACCACCGGGCGTTTGAAGGTGCGCTTGAAGAAGGCTTCGGCTTGTTGGTAACAGGTCTCGACGCGTGAATTGAGTTGTTCGGGCATGCTGTGGGGTTCTCCAGTCCGCCAAGTATGCCGCAATGTGGCTAAGCTCTGAACACGCCAGCCGCCCGGTGGTCATTTTTGATCCAGTGTGGTCGCCTGTCTGAACAGTAAGAGCGCAGCATATTTAACCAATGGTCGGTTACGGGTAAAATGTCCGGCTTTTCTCAAGCTACCGTCAGCGGATATTTCCATACATGGGCACCCTTTCAGTCAATCAGAACAAACTGCAGAAACGTCTGCGTCGGCTGGCCGGCGAAGCGGTTGCCGACTTCAATATGATCGAAGAGGGTGACAAGGTCATGGTCTGCCTGTCCGGCGGCAAGGACAGTTACACCATGCTCGATGTGCTGATGCACTTGCAGAAGGTCGCGCCGATCAAGTTCGACATCGTGGCGGTCAACATGGACCAGAAGCAGCCCGGTTTCCCTGAGCACGTGCTGCCTGCCTACCTGAAAGAACTGGGTATCGAGTACCACATCGTCGAGAAAGACACGTATTCAGTGGTCAAGGAATTGATCCCCGAAGGCAAGACCACCTGCTCGCTGTGTTCACGGCTGCGTCGCGGCACGCTTTACACTTTCGCGGACGAGATCGGTGCCACCAAGATGGCGCTCGGGCACCACCGCGACGACATCGTCGAGACATTCTTTCTCAACATGTTCTTCAATGGCTCATTGAAGGCCATGCCGCCCAAGCTGCGGGCCGATGACGGCCGCAACGTGGTGATTCGTCCGTTGGCGTACTGCCATGAAAAGGACATTCAGGCCTATTCGGATTTCAAACAGTTTCCGATCATCCCGTGCAACCTGTGCGGCTCGCAGGAGAACCTGCAGCGTCAGGTGGTCAAGGAGATGCTGCAGGACTGGGAGCGCAAGACGCCAGGCCGGACGGAGAGCATCTTCCGCGCCCTGCAGAACGTGCAGCCCTCGCAGTTGGCCGACCGCAACCTGTTCGATTTCGGCAACCTGCGCATCGACGAAACCGCTGCGTCGCGGTTCGTCAATGTGGTCAATCTCTGACGGCACTCAGTGGTTGACGGTGAACGCCAGCATGGCTGACAGCTGGCACATCGGCCGACCGCTTTCTGCGTGCCACTGGTTGAAGACGTCCTGCACGATCGCCTGATCGCGTTTGCTGCTTGGTACACGGTCGACGATATCCTGCGCGTTCAGGGCGGCAACCACATCCCAGGTCGGAATGAAGGTGTCCTTGCCGATCATGCGCAGAAAGCGCGGCGCTGACAGGCCGCCCATCTGGTTACCGTGTTTGGCGATGTACTGCCACAGGCCTGTGATGTTATCGACTGGCCACTCAGCGATGAACTTGCCGAAACTGCCATGCTCCTGCTCGATGTCCAGAATCAGTTGTGCATTGCGCGGCACGCTCTTGAGCTTGCCCAGATGACGAATGATGCGCGCGTCCTGCATCAGCCGTTCCAGGTGATCGGCGCCCATCAGCACGACTTTCTCCGGGTCGAAGCGAAAGAACACTTCTTCGAACGCTGGCCACTTGGCGTCCACCAGGCTGTGTTTCAGGCCTGCGCGGAAAACCCGCAGGGCCATGGTCGACAGATAGCGGTCGGCGCTGATGGCTTGCAGTTGTTTGGGTGTTTTGGGGGAGGGCAGATGAGCTTCCAGAGCTTTGGCGGAGCCGAATCGATTCAGGCAATACTCGTTCAGCCATTTGTAGTCGTGCATCGGTTCTCCAAAGAAATTCAACAGGCAGGACAAGGGTTCAGACCGACCCTTGCCCTGCAAGTTTACGATTTAACTGAAAGCATCCGGCGCTCTGCCGATTCAGCTGCGCGGCGCGTCCAGTTGCACTGCGGTCTTGGCCAGACGCTGGCCCAGCGCGCGGCACAGGTCGGTTTCATGACGGTCCAGCGCGCGCTTGCCATCGGCACCGGCGTGATGGCTGGGACCGTAGGGCGTGCCACCCCCGGTGGTTTCCAGCAGCGCCGATTCGCTGTAGGGCAGGCCCATGATCAGCATGCCGTGGTGCAGCAGCGGCAGCAGCATCGACATCAACGTGGTTTCCTGACCACCGTGCAGGCTGGCGGTGGAGGTAAAGACGCCAGCGGGTTTGCCGACCAGTGCGCCGGTCAGCCACAGGTTGCTGGTGCCGTCGAGGAAGTATTTCAGCGGCGCGGCCATGTTGCCGAAGCGTGTCGGGCTGCCCAGCGCCAGGCCGGAGCAGTTTTTCAGGTCGTCGAGGGTCGCGTACAGCGCACCGCTTTCCGGAATCTCGGGGGCGGTCGCTTCGCAGTCGGCGGAAACGGCAGGTACGGTGCGCAGCCGTGCTTCCATGCCGCCCAGTTCGATGCCGCGGGCAACCTGCCGGGCCATTTCGCTGGTGGAGCCGTTGCGGCTGTAATAAAGGACCAGAATGTAGGGTGTGCTCACGGCAGCAGCTCCAGAATGTTCTCGGGTGGGCGGCCAATGACAGCCTTGTCGCCAGCGACCAGAATCGGTCGTTCGATCAGTTTGGGGTGAGCGGCCATGGCGGCGATCAGTTGCTCGTCGCTCAGGCTCGGGTCGGCCAGATTGAGCTGCTTGTAATCGTCCTCGCCGGTACGCAGCAGTTGCCGGGCACCGATGCCCAGCTTGCCGAGCAGGTCGCGCACACGGTCGGCGTCGGGCGGGGTTTCCAGGTACAGGACGATGTCCGGCGTCAGGCCGCGGGCCTGAAGCAGTTCCAGCGCGCCGCGGGACTTGCTGCAGCGCGGGTTGTGATACAGCGTCAGATCGGTCATTTGCACGTCGCATCTTGTGTGGGGTGGCGTATTCTAACCAGCGATGGCACTGTCCGACATATCAGATGGTCAATAGTCGTGGCTTGGGTATAAGTAATTGCAGGTTGAACGGGGCGAGGAAACAGGCAAATGGTAAGGCGATTAACAGCAGCGGTAATACTTTTCGGCAGTTTGCTGCTCAGCGGATGTGGCGTGGACCTGGGCACAGATCAGAATGGCCAGAAGGTCGCCAGCGAACGCATCAAAGGGCACTGGCTGGTGGTCAACTACTGGGCCGAATGGTGTGGCCCTTGCCGTACCGAGGTTCCGGAGTTCAATGCATTGTCCGAGCAGCTCAAGGACAAGAAGGTCACCGTGCTGGGGGTCAACTTCGACAACCTGCAGGGCGACGAGCTGAAAAGCGCTGCCAATGCACTGGGCATCAAATTCACCGTGCTCGCCCAGGACCCGGCCGAGCAATACAGCCTGCCGCCCTCCGAGGCATTGCCGGTGACCTACATCATCGACGACAAGGGCAAGATGCGCGAACAACTGCTCGGCGAGCAGTCAGCCGCCACCGTGATCCAGAAGCTAAAGACGTTGCGCGGTGAGGGGTGATCAGATCGGTTCTGGGCGCTCTGCGTCGAAAGAGGACGCGGAGCGTCCAGAACGGCATGCGACGCGGAGCGTCGCACGATAGTGATCGTTCCCTGCGCTCCAGCGTGGGAATGCAGTTCTGGACGCTACGCGTCGCAAGTTACGCGGAGCTTCGGCACGATAGTTACATCAGCTGTCTTCCAGCCAGAAACGCAATGGCTTGCCCTGCGTTGGCCACAGACGCAACTGCTCGATGGGCGAGATATCCCAGCGCTGCACACTGCTGATCGCCTTGATAAAGCGCTGTTCCTGCTCCATCAACGCCGGCGCGCACATCTTGCGCGTCTTGCCCACCGGACCGAAACTGATGCTGTGATCGTTCAGCGTATAGGGCGCAAACCAGTGGTTGCACCCCGCATTGCCATACGCACGGCCATCGGCACCCAGCGTCATGGTCAAGCGACTGTTATCGATCAGCGGGCGTTCGCCTATCCACTCCGTTACATAACTGTGATCCTGCTGGATCGGCAGCGTGTCAGCGGTACAACCGGCCAGCAGCGCGCCGCCGATCAGGCTCAGGAGCGCAAACTGTTTCATGCCGCTTTCTCCTGGCACTTCTTGCAGAAATGCTTCTCGCCCTCGGTTTTCCAGCCCAGCTCCGCGATGCGCGCGGTAGCGGCCGGTTTCTGCGCCTTGACGCCCAGTTTGCTCTCTACCATGAACTCGAAGTTCAGTTCGGCGGCGCAGCTGTCGCAATTCACTTTCCACTGATGAATCGCCAACTCGTCGAATACCGGGCCTTTGGCCACCGCAATCCACTGGCCGGGCGGGTTGATCAGGTGCCGGACTTTTTCGACGGTAAGGCGCATGTGCAGGCTTTTGCTGCCTTTGATGGTCACTAATAACTGGTCGTTATCGTGAATCGAGCCGCCGTTGCCGGTGACCTGGTAGCGACCGGGTGCCAGCGTGCGGCATTCGGTCAGCGTGTGCTGGGGGTTGAGCATGCTGTAGCGAAAATCGTGTTCGACCATGGGTCCTCCAAAATTGCGCGCATCCTAACATGCTCTGTCCATGCTGGAGTGTCAGGCACGACAGGCGTCCCGTCGCGCGCTCACGCCATGACCCGGGCCTCGGCTTCCAGGCGAATGATGGCCTTGTCCAGATCGTCCAGAGCCGCTTCGGTGTGCGGCGCATTTTGCTTGAGCAGGGTTTCGGCGCGCTGGCAGGCACTGCGCAGCTGGGGAACGCCGCAATAACGTGTTGCGCCGTGCAGACGGTGGATGCGCTCGATCAAGGCGTGTACATCCTGACTGGCGCGCGCCACACGAATGGCTTCGCGGTCGGCGTCCAGTGAAGCCAGCAGCATGGCCAGCATGTCGGCGGCGAGATCCGCCTTGCCCGCGGCCAGGCGCAACCCCTCCTCATGATCCAGCACCAGCGGCCCTACGTGGACCTCGGGCGCTTCATTCTGGCGTTCCGGCGCAGGATTGCGCAGCGCCAGCCCTGTCCACTTGAGCACCACCTGCGCCAGTTGCCGTTCGCTGATCGGCTTGGTCAGGTAGTCGTCCATACCGCTTTGCAGCAGTGAGCGTTTTTCGTTGGCCATCGCATGGGCGGTGAGGGCTACGATCGGCAGTGAGCTCTGGTTGCGTTCGGCCTCCCAGGTGCGGATCGCCTCGGTGGCCTGACGACCGTCCATGCCGGGCATTTGCACGTCCATCAACACCAGGTCGAACGCTTCTTGCTGTACGGCGTTGACCGCTGCGTAACCACCCTCGACAGCGACCACTTCAGCGCCCATGTCTTCGAGCAGGGTCTGTACCAGCAGCAGGTTGGCCGGGTTGTCATCCACGCACAGCACTCGCGGCGCGCGGCTCGACAATGGCGGGCCGATGTCGGCACGCACCGCTCGCGGCGCGATCAGCTCGGACAGGGCTTTTTGCAGTTTGCGGGTGCAGGCGGGCTTGGCCTGCAGTTGCGTGTAGACATCGTGGACCGCCAGCTGGAACAGCGCGTGCTCGGTGGTCGGGCACAGCACCATGACCTTGCAGTTGAGGTTCTCCAGGTCCCAGATGTGCTGGCGCAGCCGTTCCGGAGAGATTTCCAGCGCCGTCACGCCAAGTACCGCCAGATCGATGGCCGCTGGCGTCTCGTGCGCTGCGGTCACGCCGTTGAGCAGGTTTTCCAGATTATTGAACACGATGGTCTGCAGGCCGCAGTCTTCCAGCTGATGCTCCAGCGCCTGGCGCGCCAGGTCATGATGTTCAAGCACTGCGGCGCGCAGGCCTCCGAGCGGAATATTGAGTGATTCTTCCTTGTCTTCGCGGGCCTTGGGCAGTTTCAGGCTGATCCAGAATTCCGAACCTTCGCCCGGTGTGCTGTCGACACCGATTTCGCCGCCCATCTGTTCGATCAGGCGTTTGGAGATCACCAGACCCAGTCCGGTACCGCCCGGTTGGCGCGAGAGCGAGTTGTCGGCCTGGCTGAAGGCCTGGAACAGTGCCCGCACATCCTGGCTGGACAGGCCGATCCCGGTGTCCTGCACGCTGATGCGCAGTTGCGCGTGCTCTTCGGTTTCATCCTCGAGCATGGCGCGCGCGACGATCGTGCCTTCGCGGGTGAACTTGATCGCGTTGCTGACCAGGTTGGTCAGAATCTGCCGCAGACGCAGCGGGTCGCCGGACAGCGCCAGTGGCGTATCGCGGTACACCAGACTGACCAGCTCCAGCTGTTTGGCGTGCGCCGCCGGGGCGAGGATGGTCAAGGTGTTCTGCAACAGGTCGCGCAGGTTGAACGGGATGTTATCGAGCACCAGCTTGCCGGCCTCGATTTTCGAGAAGTCGAGAATCTCGTTGATGATGCTCAGCAGGTTGTCGGCGGACTTCTCGATGGTGCCCAGGTAGTCGAACTGGCGCGGGGTCAGCTCGCTTTTCTGCAATAAATGGGTGAAGCCCAGAATGCCATTGAGCGGCGTGCGGATTTCATGGCTCATGTTGGCCAGGAATTCGGACTTGATCCGGCTTGCTTCAAGCGCTTCCTTGCGTGCCAGGTCGAGTTCGATGTTCTGGATTTCGATGGTCTCCAGATTCTGCCGGACATCCTCGGTTGCCTGATCGATGCTCAGTTGCAGTTCTTCCTGTGCGTTCTGCAGCGTTGCCGCCATGCGGTTGATGCCCGACGCCAGCTCATCCAGCTCCCGGCTGCCCAGCGGTGGCAGGCGGGTTTCCAGATTGCCGTCCTTGAGTTGCGACACGGCCTGCTTGATCTGGCTCATCGGCCCGTTGATGGTGCGGCTCATACGTACCGCGAGGGTCGCGGTAAACGCCAGCCCGGTGAGGATCAGCAGCAGGCTGGCAAACAGGCTTCGGTAACCGCGCAGCAGCGTGCCGTTATGGGAGATTTCAAGCTCGACCCAGCCCAGCAGGGTGTCGGCTTCGGCAGGAATGATCGGACTGGTCAGATGCCGTTGACTGCCGAAGACCGGCAGCAGGTAGCGCGTGGCGTCGGTGCCGGTCGAGCTGAGCAATTGCGAGCCGCTGCCAATCGGCGACGGACTGATCATGGTCGGCCCGGCGTGGGCCAACTCCGTGCGATCGGTGTCGAGAAACGACACGGCGCGCACGTCGGTCTGCTCCAGCGTCTGGGTGGCAATGCGACTGAGCAGCACTTTGTCCTTGCGCCCCAGTGCATTGGCGGCAAGCGGCGCAAGGTCCTGGGCAATCATTTCGCCGCGTTGCAGCAACTGGCTTTGCAGTTCGCTCAACTGCATCCAGGTGAAATAACCACCGAGCATCGCCGCCATCAGGCTGGCAGGCAGAATAGTCAGTAGCAGCACACGGCCTTTTATACCCAGCTTGGTCAGCACGCTCTTCCTCCGGCAACACGTATCAGTCCGTCGATATCAGGCATCGGCTGCCTTGCTGTATCGGCACAAGGGGATGAGTTTAGCCATTTACCGTCGGCATGGGCACCTAACTCTCTGTGCTGAGCAGGGCGGCAGTGGAAAAATCAGCGTTTATTCTTTTTGGGAATAAGCAGCGCACTTTGCGTGATATGGGCTTTGGCCGTTTGCCGTTATGATAGGCACCCCCCGCAGTCTGGATTGCGAAGACGCCATGACCCTGCAGTATCAAACCATTGCCGATTGCGTCGGCAACACCCCGCTGGTGCGTCTGCAACGCATGGCGGGCAACACCAGCAATACCCTCCTGTTGAAACTCGAAGGTAACAACCCCGCTGGCTCGGTAAAAGACCGCCCGGCCTTGTCGATGATCACCCGCGCCGAGTTGCGCGGCCAGATCCATCCGGGTGACACGCTGATCGAAGCCACCTCCGGCAATACCGGAATCGCGCTGGCCATGGCCGCGGCGATCAAGGGCTACCGGATGATTCTGATCATGCCGGACAACTCCAGTGCCGAACGCAAGGCCGCCATGACTGCCTATGGCGCCGAGCTGATTTCGGTCAGCAAGGATCAGGGCATGGAAGGCGCCCGTGATCTGGCCGAGCGCATGCAGGCCGAAGGCCGCGGCAAAGTGCTCGATCAGTTCGCCAATGGCGACAATCCCGAGGCGCATTACACGTCCACCGGTCCGGAAATCTGGCGGCAGACGGGCGGTACCGTGACCCATTTCGTCAGCTCGATGGGCACCACCGGCACCATCATGGGCACCTCGCGCTACCTCAAGGAGCAGAATCCGGACGTGCAGATCGTCGGTCTGCAACCGATGGAGGGCGCTTCGATCCCCGGTATTCGCCGCTGGCCGCATGAATACCTGCCGAAAATCTATCAGTCGGACCGTGTCGACCGCATCATCGACATGGGCCAGACCGAAGCCGAAGACACCATGCGCCGACTGGCGCGCGAAGAAGGCATCTTCTGTGGCGTGTCGTCCGGTGGCTCGGTCGCCGGGGCGTTGCGTATTTCCCAGGAAGTCGAAAACGCCGTGATTGTGGCGATCATCTGTGACCGAGGCGACCGTTACCTGTCGACCGGCGTCTATGATTCGCCCAACTGATGGCCAAGCACGAAAGAGGTTTGCGCTTTCAGCCTGCGGGCGGCGTTAAAACCGTACAGATTCCTGCCGGTAAAAAGCAGCGGTTGACCATCGAGCGGCTGTCCGACGACGGTCGCGGTATCGCTTTTCTCGAGGGTAAAACCTGGTTTGTCGCGGGCAGTCTGGCCGGCGAAGAGGTCGAGGCGCGCGTGCTCAATGCGCGCGGCAAGGTCGTCGAGGCGCGCACCGAGCGGGTCTTCACCGCCAGCACCATGCGTCGCGCTCCGGCCTGTGAGTATTTCGGTCGCTGTGGCGGCTGCAGTGTTCAGCATGTGCCCCACGAAGAACAGCTTGCCCTGAAACAGCGCATGCTTGCCGAGCAATTGTTGCGCGTGGCGAATGCTGTGCCGGATGAATGGGCGGCACCTTTGAGCGGTGCCGAGCTGGCCTATCGCCGACGCGCGCGGGTCGCTGTTCGCTGGGATGCCAAGGCCAAAAGGCTGGACGTGGGGTTCCGCGCAGCCGCCAGTCAGGACATCGTCAGCATCGAACACTGTCCGGTGCTGGTACAGGCCTTGCAACCCATCATGAATGAGTTGCCTGGCATGCTGAAAAACTTCAGCAAACCGCAGGCGCTGGGTCACGTCGAGTTGTTCAGTGGGGTTGCGACTGCCGTGTTGTTGCGCCACACCGCGCCGCTTGCCGAGGTCGACCTGGCGCTGTTGCAGGCGTTTTGCTCCAAGCACGGCGCGCAGCTGTGGCTGCACGGCGAGGGCGAGCCCCAACCGGCCAGCCCCGGCGATACGCTGGGTTACCGGCTGGAGCCGTGGAACCTGCAACTGGCCTGGCGACCGGGAGATTTCATTCAGGTCAATGCGGCGGTCAACACCGCGATGATCGAGCAGGCCCTGCAATGGCTGGCGCCTGCAAAAGACGAACGTGTCATGGACCTGTTCTGTGGTCTGGGCAATTTCGCCTTGCCGCTGGCGGGTCTGGCCAGGGAAGTGGTGGCGGTCGAAGGCGTTGCGACCATGGTCGAGCGTGCAGCCGTCAACGCAATGAGTAATGATCTGCACAATGTGCAGTTTTTTCAGGCGGATCTTTCCCAGCCGCTGACACATGCCGACTGGGCGGCAGAAGGGTTTTCTGCGGTACTCTTGGACCCACCGCGTGACGGGGCCTTTGAAGTGGTCCGCCAGATCAGAAAGACGGGGGCCCGGCGACTGCTTTATGTTTCATGTAATCCGGCAACTTTGGCTCGTGACACGGTCGAACTGATCAGTCAGGGCTACCGATTAAAACGTGCCGGAATCCTCGATATGTTTCCTCAGACGGCGCATGTCGAGGCGATGGCGTTATTTGAAATGAGTAAGTGAGCGGCGTTCACTGGAACGAGTTCGTTGCTGACAGGGAATCTCATTTAATCCGACTGGCCCGCGAATGCCGGTCCTTGCTTGCCCGGCAAGTGGCATTCGCTCAGAAGGCTGGCGACTGATGGCGCTTTTCATCGCGCCTTAGGGAAGGTAAGCAGCATGGTACAGGTGAGAGCGAACCAGCCGATAAACACAGACGGCAGTATCAATCTCGACGCGTGGCTCGATCATATTGTCAGCGTCGACCTGGTCCTGGACCGGGAAGTCATGAAAAAGGCCTGTGAGTTTGCCCGGGAAGCCGAGCAGACCGACAAGGCCCACAAGAATCATTGGGCAGAGGGCACCTCCAGTTTCCAGACCGGTCTGGAGATCGCGGAGATTCTGGCTGACCTCAAGCTGGATCAGGACTCACTGGTCGCTGCGGTCATTTACCGTGGTGTGCGTGAAGGCCTCGTTGCGCTGCCGGACGTCGAGCAGCGCTTTGGCGCAACGGTCGCCAAACTCATCGACGGCGTGCTGCGCATGGCCGCGATCAGCGCCAGCCTCAGCCCTCGTCAGTCTCTGGTACTCGGCAGTCAGGCGCAGGTCGAAAACCTGCGCAAGATGCTGGTGGCGATGGTCGACGACGTTCGTGTTGCGCTGATCAAACTGGCCGAACGTACCTGCGCGATTCGTGCGGTGAAGAACGCCGACGACGAAAAACGCAACCGTGTGGCCCGCGAAGTCTTCGACATCTATGCACCGCTGGCCCACCGCCTGGGTATCGGACATATCAAGTGGGAGCTGGAAGACCTGTCCTTCCGCTACCTGGAGCCCGATCAGTACAAGCAGATCGCCAAGCTGTTGCATGAGCGCAGGCTGGACCGCGAGCGCTTCATCAGCGACGTCATGTCCCAGCTCGACAACGAGCTGCAGGCTACTGGCGTGACCGCTGACATCAGTGGCCGTGCCAAGCATATCTACTCCATCTGGCGCAAAATGCAGCGCAAGGGCCTGGCGTTCAGCCAGATCTATGACGTCCGTGCGCTGCGTGTGCTGGTCCCGGAAATGCGCGATTGCTACACCGCGCTGGGTATCGTGCACACGTTGTGGCGGCATATTCCCAAAGAGTTCGACGATTACATCGCCAACCCCAAGGAAAACGGCTATCGCTCGCTGCACACCGCCGTGATCGGGCCGGAAGGCAAGGTGCTGGAAGTGCAGATCCGCACCCACGCCATGCATGAAGAGGCCGAGTTGGGCGTTTGTGCGCACTGGCGCTATAAAGGCACCGACGTCAAATCCGGCTCCAATCATTACGAAGAGAAGATTTCCTGGCTGCGTCAGGTGCTCGAATGGCATGAAGAGCTGGGCGACATTGGCGGCCTGGCAGACCAACTGCGAGTCGATATCGAGCCTGACCGCGTCTACGTCTTCACCCCTGACGGCCACGCCATCGACCTGCCCAAGGGCGCGACACCACTGGACTTCGCCTATCGGGTGCACACCGAAATCGGCCATAACTGCCGGGGTGCAAAGATCAATGGCCGCATCGTCCCGCTCAACTACAGCCTGCAGACCGGCGAGCAGGTCGAGATCATCACCAGCAAGCACGGTACGCCAAGCCGCGACTGGCTGAACTCGAACCTGGGGTACATCACCACCTCGCGCGCGCGGGCCAAGATCGTTCACTGGTTCAAGTTGCAGGCCCGCGATCAGAACGTCGCCGCCGGCAGAACCCTGATCGAACGCGAACTGGCGCGCCTGGCGTTGCCTCAGGTCGATTTCGACAAGCTGGCGGAAAAAGCCAATCACAAGACCGCCGACGACATGTTCGCGGCTTTGGGCGCAGGCGACCTGCGTCTGGCGCAACTGGTCAATCTGGCCCAGCAGCAGGTCGAGCCTGATCGCGTCAATGAACAGCTGGAACTGATCCCGCGCAAGGCCACCGGCTACAAGCCCGGCAAGCGGGGGGATATTCAGATTCAGGGCGTTGGCAACCTGATGACGCAGATGGCCGGCTGCTGCCAGCCGCTGCCGGGCGATGCCATCGTCGGTTATATCACCCAGGGTCGTGGCGTCAGCATCCACCGTCAGGATTGCGCTTCGGTGCTGCAACTGGGCGGTCGCGAGCCCGAGCGGATCATTCAGGTCAGCTGGGGACCGGTGCCGGTGCTCACCTATCCGGTGGACATCATCATTCGCGCCTACGACCGTTCCGGCTTGCTGCGGGATGTCACCCAGGTGCTGCTCAACGAGCGGATCAACGTGCTGGCGGTCAACACCCGTTCGAACAAGGAAGACAACACTGCGCTTATGTCCCTGACCATCGAGATTCCAGGTCTGGACGCGCTGGGGCGGTTGCTGGGGCGTATTTCCCAGTTGCCGAACATCATTGAAACGCGCAGGAACAGGACGCCATAAGCGTCGCCTGCGCTCACAGGGAGCCCCATGCATACAGTTCAAGACCTGCTGAACCTAATGGCCCGGCTGCGTGATCCGCAGTTCGGCTGCCCGTGGGACCTGAAGCAGACCTACGCCAGCATCGTGCCGCACACGCTGGAAGAAGCCTATGAAGTGGCCGACGCCATCGAACAGGGCGACCTCGACCATCTGAAGGGTGAGTTGGGTGACCTGCTGTTTCAGGTGGTTTTCTATGCGCAGTTGGCCAAAGAGGAAGGCCGGTTTGAATTCGACGACGTCATCGACGGCATTACCCGCAAGTTGCTGCGTCGCCATCCGCACGTGTTTCCGACTGGCGAGCTGTACGCGCCGGCACAAACGCCACGTCTGACCGACGAGCAGGTCAATCTTCGTTGGGACGAAATCAAGGCCGAGGAGCGTGCCGAGAAGGCCGGTGTGCCCGAGCAGTTGTCGCTGCTCGACGACGTGCCCCGGGCCTTGCCCGCGTTGAGTCGGGCAGCCAAACTGCAGAAGCGTGCGGCGCAGGTGGGTTTCGACTGGCCTGCGGCATTGCCGGTGGTCGACAAGGTGCGTGAAGAACTCGATGAAATTCTCGAGGCCATGGTCGACAATGACGCCGAGGGCATTGCCGAGGAAGTCGGCGACCTGCTGTTCAGCGTCGTCAACCTGGCCCGACACCTCAAGGTCGACCCGGAAACTGCGCTACGCTCGGCCAATAGCAAGTTCGACAGACGCTTCCGATTCATTGAACAGGCTTTGCGCCACCTGCAGCGTCCTATCGAAGCGTGCTCGCTCGAAGAAATGGATGCGTTGTGGGGCGAAGCCAAACGTCAGGAAAAGAGCACACCCGGCTGCGGCTGAGTGTGCGGTAACGGTATAAGTGAGTAGACAATGAGCCTTTCCCTTCGCGATCAGTTGCTCAAGGCAGGTCTGGTCAACCAAAAGCAGGCCAAGCAGGTCGGCAAAGAAAAGCAGAAAGAGCAGCGTCTGGTGCACAAGGGTCAGGCGCAGGCCGATGACTCGCAAAAGCGTGCGGCCCAGGAGGCCATGGCCGAGAAGGCCAAGCGTGACCAGGAGCTGAACCGTCAGCAGCAGGAGAAGGTCGAGCAGAAGGCCCGCGCCGCTCAGGTCAAGCAACTGATCGAAGTGTCGCGCCTGCCCAAGCTGATCACCGAGGATTACTACAACTTCGTTGACGACAAGAAGGTAAAACGCATCCCGGTCAACGCCATGGTGCGCAACAAGCTCAGCAGCGGTTCACTGGCCATCGTTCACCACGGCGGCGGTTACGAGATCATTCCGCGGGAGGCTGCGCTGAAGATCCAGGAGCGTGACCCGCGTCGTATCGTGCTGCTCAACACCCCGACCGAAGCGCCGGATGCAGACGACCCGTATGCGGCGTATCAGGTGCCTGACGATCTGATGTGGTAAGCCCACAGCGCTGTCATTGAGGTGTCAAGACAAAACCCGCATTCAGCGGGTTTTGTCTTTTACTGTTCTTGGATTTGTTCAGTGGTTGCCCTGGCTTTCCAGCGCTTCCAGCTCTTCCTTATAGCGAAGGGCATCGGACTCAACGTGGAACATGCCTACCAGTTGGTCCTGTTGGTGCACGTCCCAGATCTGGATGCCGTCGGCAACGGCTTCGTGAGAGAGGTGGGCGTCGTCGCGTTCAGTAACTCTGACAGTCATAGTAGTAAGCTCCTGACTTTGATGGCCTGAATGGTTAGGCCTCTGGATACTGCGGCGATGTGTCGCAGGACTCTTTTATAGGATTTGTTAGCTGCCTAAGTAAATAGCCTGTTCAGGTTCCCCGGTGGTCATAAACTGATCGATCCTCTGCAGCCCTTGCATGACGCGGCTTACAGCGCAGTGGTGGCAAAATGAAGGATGTTTCATGTGCTTCTAGCCTGTCCGAACGCGCGCGTAAACGCCGTTCCAGACGCTCCGCGTCCTCTTGACGACGCAGAGCGTCGAGAACTGCATTCCCACGCTGGAGCGTGAGGAACGATCATCGCAACATCGTGCCGATGCTCCGCGCTT
>NZ_FPJB01000009.1:0-227549 GCF_900119195.1 Pseudomonas sp. NFACC10-1
GGCAGAAGCGCAGATCATCGGGCACGATAGTTGAGGTTATCGTTCCTCACGCTCCCGCGTGGGAATGCCTTGGGTGACGCTCTGCGTCACAAGTCTGCGGCGCGCCGCATTTTCTTGATCGGACTCGGACCGTCCATATCTCCAGACGAAAAAAAGCCCCGAAACGACCAGGTCGTCCGGGGCTTTTTTCTGGGTTTTTACAGGCCGGCAGCTGCGCGCAGGGCGTCGGCGCGGTCGGTTTTTTCCCAGGTGAAGGCGGTGAAGGTGTCATCGCCAACGGTCATTTCGACCGGGATACGACCGAAGTGGCCGTAGGCTGCAGTGGCCTGGTACATCGGGTGCAGCAGGTCGAGCATGGTGGTGATTGCGTAAGGACGCAGGTCGAAGTTGTCGCGGACCAGTTTGATGATCTTGTCATCGGACAGCTTGCCGGTGCCGAACGTGTTCAGCGAGATCGAAGTCGGTTGAGCGACGCCGATGGCGTAGGACACCTGGATCTCGCAACGCTCGGCCAGGCCGGCAGCGACGATGTTCTTGGCCACGTAACGACCGGCGTAGGCGGCCGAGCGGTCAACCTTCGATGGGTCCTTGCCGGAGAAAGCGCCGCCGCCGTGACGGGCCATGCCGCCGTAGGTGTCGACGATGATCTTGCGGCCGGTCAGGCCACAGTCGCCTACCGGGCCACCGATGATGAAGTTGCCGGTCGGGTTGATGTGGAACTGGGTGTCCTTGTGCAGCAGGTGCGCAGGGATGACGTGCTTGACGATCAGTTCCATCACGCCTTCGCGCAGGTCCTTGTACGACACATCCGGGTTGTGCTGGGTCGACAACACGATAGCGTCAACGCCGACCACCTTGCCGTTTTCGTAACGGCAGGTAACCTGGGATTTGGCATCCGGGCGCAGCCACGGCAGCAGGCCGGATTTACGCGCTTCGGCCTGACGCTGCACCAGCTGGTGGGAGAAGGTGATCGGCGCTGGCATCAGCACGTCGGTCTCGTTGCTGGCGTAGCCGAACATCAGGCCTTGGTCGCCAGCGCCCTGATCTTCAGGTTTGCTGCGGTCAACGCCCTGGGCGATGTCTACCGACTGCTTGCCGATGATGTTCATCACGCCGCAGGTCGCGCCGTCGAAACCGACGTCGGAGCTGTTGTAGCCGATGTCGAGGATGACGTTACGCACGATGTCTTCCAGATCGACCCAGGCCGAAGTCGACACTTCGCCAGCGATGATCGCCACACCGGTCTTGACCAGTGTTTCGCACGCTACACGGGCGTATTTGTCTTCAGCGATGATGGCGTCCAGAACCGCGTCGGAAATCTGGTCGGCGATCTTGTCCGGATGCCCTTCGGACACGGACTCGGAGGTGAAAAGTGAGTATTCGCTCATCTCTACGGGTTTCCTTCATTTTACCGATGGTGAGTGTCGCCAGCCGGTCGCTGAAAATGGCGAACCTGGATCTGGAAACCATTACGTAAGCCTACATAGAGGCTTTCCCCGGGAACTAGCCCCGCAGCGATGGCCCAACGGGCCAGATCTTCCTGCTCGAAACCTAACCAGAGATCGCCACAGGCCTCCCTGGCCCAACTCTGGTCATGACTACACAATTCTGTTACCAGCAGGCTACCGCCGGGTTTTACATGTTCGGCCAGTTGCCTCAAGGCTTCGGCCGGTACCGCGAAATGATGCAGCACCATGTTGAGGACGACGCAATCGGCACTGACTTTAGCGTCGGTCAGTGCATCGGCCAGCCTCAGCTCAACGTTAGCCAGCGCCTTGCGCTCGCAGACGCCACGCGCCAGGTCCAGCATCACCGGGCTGTTGTCCATCGCGATGACCTGACCGAAGCGCCGCGCCAGCTCAGGGAGGAAGCCGCCGTCACCGGGGCCTACTTCCAGAGCGGTTGCCTGCGCACCAAAGCTCAGTTTGTCGAGCAGGGTCAGCAGGCTTTCGCTGTACTGCGCCAAACCGGCGATCAGGTCCTGCTGGGCGCGAAACTTTTCTGCGGTACGGGCGAAAAAATCCTGACTGGCCAGTGCCCGTTGCCGATGCACCAGGCCGATACGGCTCTGTACGTCGTCCGGCAAGTCCAGCGTATCCACTTCGTCGAGCAACGCCGCATGCAGCCTGCCACCCGGCAATTCGGTGTGGGGCAGGGCGCGCCGGTAGAAAATCGCGTTGCCTTCACGCCGTGTCGCGACCAGATCAGCCTGCGCCAGCACCTTGAGGTGATGGCTCATGCCGGACTGGCCGATAGCGAAAATCTGTGCCAGTTCCAGCACGCCGAACGAGTCGTTGGTCAGCACACGCAGCACGTTCAGCCGCAAGGGATCGCCGCCGGCCTTGCACAATGCAGAGAGGTCGTCGCATGCATCGTGGCGAATGGCAGGTACACGCAGGTTCATAGCTGCGCAGTCTAGAGAGCGATCCGGAGTGTCGCAAGGGCAATATCAAAAAGTTTTGATATTGCTGGATGGATGGCGCCGGTCAGGCGTTGTGAACTTGTCGTGCAGGCGGGTGATCCAGTCTTTGCGTGGCAAATAATGTCCGCAACCCCGGAAAAAAGCCTATGGTCGTCTATCTGTGATTGCCCCCGGCCTGTCCGTGAGGGAAAATGACCTTCTTTTTCTCAATCCTATTTCTTAATTCCCAGGAGATCAGCGATGCCAAGCCGTCGTGAGCGTGCCAACGCTATTCGTGCCCTCAGCATGGATGCCGTGCAAAAAGCCAACAGCGGCCATCCGGGTGCCCCCATGGGCATGGCGGATATCGCCGAGGTTCTTTGGCGCGATTATCTGAAGCACAACCCGGCAAACCCTGCGTTTGCCGACCGTGACCGTTTCATCATGTCCAACGGCCACGGCTCGATGCTGGTCTACTCGTTGCTGCACCTGACCGGCTACGACCTGTCCATCGACGACCTGAAAAACTTCCGTCAATTGCACAGCCGCACTCCGGGTCACCCGGAATACGGTTACACGCCTGGCGTCGAGACCACCACCGGTCCGCTGGGTCAGGGCTTTGCCAACGCCGTCGGTTTCGCTGCTGCCGAGAAGACCCTCGCCGCACAGTTCAACCGTCCAGGCCACTCCATCGTCGATCACCATACCTACGTGTTCATGGGCGATGGCTGCATGATGGAAGGTATTTCCCACGAAGCGGCGTCGCTGGCCGGCACGTTGCAGCTGAACAAGCTGATCGCGTTCTACGACGACAACGGCATCTCCATCGATGGTGAAGTGGAAGGCTGGTTCACCGACGATACGCCTAAGCGTTTCGAGTCGTACGGCTGGTTGGTGATCCGCAATGTCGACGGTCATGACCCTGAAGAAATCAAGACAGCCATCGAAACCGCTCGCAAGAGCGACCAGCCAACGCTGATCTGCTGCAAGACCACCATCGGTTTCGGTTCGCCGAACAAGCAGGGCAAGGAAGAGTCCCACGGTGCGCCACTGGGTGCTGACGAAATCGCCCTGACCCGTGCCGCGCTGAAGTGGAATCACGGTCCTTTCGAAATCCCGGCTGATATCTATGCCGAGTGGAACGCGAAGGAAAAAGGTCTGGCGGCCGAAGCCGAGTGGGACCAGCGCTTTGCTGCCTATTCCGCCGCGTTCCCGGAGCTGGCCAACGACTTCATTCGTCGCATGAGTGGGCAATTGCCTGCAGATTTCGCTGAAAAATCAGCGGCTTATGTCGCTGAAGTCAACGCCAAGGGCGAAACCATCGCCAGCCGCAAGGCCAGCCAGAACGCACTGGGGGCACTCGGCCCGTTGCTGCCTGAAATTCTGGGTGGTTCGGCTGACCTTGCCGGATCCAACCTGACCATCTGGAAAGGCTGCAAGAGCATCACCGGCGAAGACCCTAACGGCAACTACCTGCATTACGGTGTTCGCGAGTTCGGTATGGGCGCCATGATGAACGGCATCGCCCTGCACGGCGGCTTCGTGCCTTACGGCGCAACCTTCCTGATCTTCATGGAATATGCTCGCAACGCGGTGCGTATGGCCTCGTTGATGAAGAAGCGCGTGATCTACGTATTCACTCACGACTCCATCGGTCTGGGCGAAGACGGCCCGACTCACCAGCCGATCGAGCAATTGACCAGCCTGCGTACCACGCCGAACCTGGACACCTGGCGTCCTGCGGATGCCGTGGAGTCGGCCGTGGCATGGAAACACGCTATCGAGCGTGACGATGGCCCGTCGGCACTGATCTTCTCCCGTCAGAACCTGACTCATCAGGCGCGTGACGAGAAGCAACTGTCCTACATCGCGCGTGGCGGTTACGTACTGCGTGATTGCGCTGCCGAGCCTGAGCTGATCCTGATCGCGACCGGTTCGGAAGTCGGTCTGGCTGTCCAGGCTTACGACAAGCTGACCGAGCAGGGCCGCAACGTGCGCGTGGTGTCCATGCCATGCACCAGCATTTTCGAAGCTCAGGATGCTGCTTACAAGCAGGCGGTGCTGCCGTTGCAGGTCAGCGCGCGTATTGCCATCGAAGCGGCTCACGCCGACTACTGGTACAAATACGTAGGTCTGGAAGGGCGCGTGATCGGCATGACCACCTTCGGCGAGTCGGCCCCTGCGCCGGCGCTGTTCGAAGAGTTCGGGTTCACGCTGGAAAACGTCCTGAGCACTGCTGAAGAGCTGCTCGAAGACTGATCAGCCATGTGATGTTGATGTTGTGGGAGCGACCGGGGCGGCGATCCGCCTTGCTCGCGAAGGAAGCGCCTCGGTGAGTCAGGCAAACCGGGTGTTCTCATTTGCGAGCAAAGCGGATTGCCGCCCCTGTTGCTCCCACAGGTTTTATCGTTTACGCAATCAGATCCAGCCCCTGGCGAAAATTTCATGCCCCAGCCCCGCCCTTACAAAGTTGCTCTGAACGGTTACGGCCGTATTGGTCGTTGCGTTGTTCGCGCGCTGTGCGAGCGAGGGGCCAAGGCCGGGTTTGAAGTGGTTGCCATCAACGATCTGGCCGACATGGCCAGTCTTGAATACCTCACGCGCTTTGACTCCACACACGGCCGGTTTCCCGGCGAAGTGCGGGTCGAAGGGCAATACCTGCACATCAATGACCACCGGATCAAGGTCCTGCGCAGTGCGACGCCCGAAGGCATCGACTGGGCCGGTCTGGAAGTCGATCTGGTGCTTGAGTGTTCCGGTGTCTACAACACTCGCGAAGATGGCCAGCGCTTTCTGGAGGCCGGTGCGCCGCGGGTGCTGTTTTCCCAGCCGATGGCCAGCGAACGGGATGTCGATGCCACCGTGGTGTTCGGCATCAATCAGCACAAGCTGACTGGCCGCGAGCTGCTGGTCTCGGCCGCGTCGTGCACCACCAACTGCAGCGTGCCGCTGCTGCGCTTGCTGGATCAGGCCATTGGCCTGGAATACATGACCATTACCACCATCCACTCGGCGATGAATGATCAACCGGTGATCGACGCTTATCATCACGAGGATCTGCGCCGTACGCGGTCGGCCTTCCAGTCGATCATTCCGGTGTCCACCGGTCTGGCGCGAGGAATCGAACGGCTGCTTCCGGAACTTGCCGGCCGAATTCAGGCCAAAGCTGTTCGCGTGCCGACGGTGAATGTGTCCTGTCTGGACATTACGTTGCAGATGTCGCAAGACACCGATGCCGTGGAGATCAACCGTATCCTGCGTGAGGCCGCCACCAGCGGTCCGCTCAAGGGGCTGCTGGCCTACACGGAATTGCCGCACGCCAGTTGCGATTTCAACCATGATCCGCATTCGGCCATTGTGGATGCGAGTCAGACCCGCGTTTCCGGACCCCGGCTGGTCAATCTGCTGGCCTGGTTCGACAACGAGTGGGGCTTTGCCAATCGAATGCTCGACGTCGCCGATCACTTTCTGCGCGTCGCTGACCAATAACAGTAAAAAAACAGGAATGCTCATGACCGTCTTGAAGATGACCGACCTCGATCTGCAAGGTAAACGTGTACTGATTCGCGAAGACCTCAACGTCCCGGTAAAGGACGGCGTAGTCAGCAGTGATGCACGTATCCTCGCTTCGCTGCCGACCATCAGGCTGGCGTTGGAGAAAGGCGCGGCCGTCATGGTCTGCTCACACCTTGGCCGCCCGACAGAGGGTGAGTTTTCTGCCGAGAACAGCCTCAAGCCGGTTGCCGACTACCTGAGCAAGGCGCTGGGTCGTGACGTTCCGCTGGTTGCCGATTACCTGGAAGGGGTCGACGTGAAAGCGGGTGATGTCGTCCTGTTCGAGAACGTTCGCTTCAACAAGGGCGAGAAAAAGAACGCCGACGAGCTGGCGCAGCAATACGCAGCACTGTGCGACGTGTTCGTGATGGATGCCTTTGGCACCGCCCACCGTGCCGAGGGTTCTACTCACGGCGTGGCAAAATTCGCCAAGGTGGCAGCGGCAGGTCCGTTGCTGGCCGCCGAGCTTGAAGCACTGGGCAAGGCCCTGGGCGCTCCGGCCCAGCCGATGACCGCCATCGTGGCGGGCTCCAAGGTCTCCACCAAGCTGGACGTACTCAACAGCCTGAGCGGCATCTGCAATCAGTTGATCGTCGGCGGCGGCATTGCCAACACCTTCCTGGCTGCGGCCGGTCACAAGGTCGGTAAATCGCTGTACGAACCTGACCTGCTCGACACCGCTCGCGCCATCGCCGCCAAGGTCAGCGTGCCATTGCCGACGGACGTGGTGGTTGCCAAGGAGTTCGCCGAGAGCGCTGCCGCTACTGTCAAACTGATCGCTGACGTCGCCGATGACGATATGATTCTCGATATTGGCCCGCAAACTGCTGCGCATTTCGCCGAATTACTGAAATCTTCCGGGACTATCCTGTGGAACGGTCCGGTCGGCGTTTTTGAGTTCGATCAGTTCGGTGAAGGCACTAAAACGCTCGCCAAGGCCATCGCTGAAAGCCAGGCGTTCTCCATCGCGGGCGGTGGCGACACGCTGGCGGCCATCGACAAGTATGGTGTGGCAGAACAGATTTCCTACATTTCGACCGGTGGCGGTGCGTTCCTCGAGTTCGTGGAAGGCAAGGTTCTGCCTGCGGTGGAAATGCTCGAACAACGCGCCAAGGCTTGAGTGAAAGCCTTGGACAAGGAGTGGTCAATGGTCAGGGCGTTACCGTGGTTTCTCATCGCAGGTTTACTGGCCGGTTGCGCGGGCAAGCCTGCGGCTGAAGAGGTGGAGAGCGACTCCCCGACCCAACCGCTCCAGTTAAGCTGCTATCAGGCGGGCTGGCAGGCAGAAACGGTGCCGGTGGTCTACAAGCGCGGCGGCCCCGAGGTGTGGGATCGTTACGAATTCATGCCGCGGACAGGCAATGTAGGGTGTCTGTGAGCCAGGTCTGAAACCCGTTGGCAACATTGACGGGCTTCAGCGGTCTTTAAAGGGTGGATATTTTTCCGGGAAAGGAGTTTCGCCATGAAGATCGCTGCCCTGGCTCTGATGAGCTGCATTGTACTGGCTGGTTGTACCGGTTCTGGCTCGCGTGCCAAGACCTGTCAGATATTCAGCCCGGCCGCCGTGAATGTGCCAACGACTGAAAACAGTCAACGGGTTGAGGCACATGTCACCGGTGAGCCGGCCGATGACCGAAAACAGGAACAGAACTGCCCCTGACAGTTGAAACGAACGGCACACGCCGCGTTTCGCAGGGCAGCCAGGAGACGTAATGAAAGGCGTGATTGCCCTCGGGGTGTTGGCAGTGCTTGGCGGTTGTTCGAGCATGAGTTCACCGCAGCAGAATGACCCTTGGAATCGCTGGGTATGTGACAGCAATGCAGAGGTCAACTGGCGCTACATCGACTCGGCCAAAAAGGAAGTCGATGTTCGTCTGAATCAAAGCGATCAGGTGTTCAGGCTCAAGGCTGAACCCGGCGCTGCCAGCGGTACGCTGTACAGCAACAATGTGTTGGCATTCGTCAACAAGGGTAGCGAGGGCCTGATCTATTGGGACGCTACCAACGATCTGATCGGTCGCGGCTGCAAGGCCAGATAAGTCGGATCTCGGGCACACACGCGCAGCCTTGTGGCTGAGCTTATAACTTGAATGGCAGCCGCCACTACGGCAGGCTTGCTCGACTAACGACCCTACCGGGAGAGACACAGACAATGGCACTTATCAGCATGCGCCAGATGTTGGACCACGCAGCCGAATTCGGCTACGGCGTTCCAGCTTTCAACGTAAACAACCTGGAACAGATGCGCGCCATTATGGAAGCGGCCGACAAGACCGACTCCCCGGTGATCGTCCAGGCTTCTGCCGGTGCCCGCAAATACGCCGGTGCGCCGTTCCTGCGTCACCTGATCCTCGCCGCGATCGAAGAATTCCCGCACATCCCGGTGGTCATGCATCAGGACCACGGTACCAGCCCTGACATCTGCCAGCGCTCGATCCAGCTGGGCTTCAGCTCGGTGATGATGGACGGCTCGCTGCGTGAAGACGGCAAGTCCCCGGCCGATTACGACTATAACGTTGACGTGACCCGTCGCGTTGTGTCCTTCGCTCACGCCTGCGGCGTTTCCGTGGAAGGCGAGCTGGGCGTGCTGGGCTCGCTGGAAACCGGCATGGCTGGTGAAGAAGACGGCGTGGGTGCGGAAGGCGTTCTGGATCACAGCCAGATGCTGACCGACCCGGAAGAAGCCGCTGACTTCGTCAAGCGCACTCAGGTCGATGCCCTGGCCATCGCCATCGGCACCAGCCACGGCGCTTACAAGTTCACCAAGCCGCCTACCGGCGACATCCTGGCGATCGAGCGCATCAAAGAGATCCACAAGCGCATCCCTAACACTCACCTGGTGATGCACGGTTCTTCGTCCGTTCCACAGGAATGGCTGAAAATCATCAACGAGTTCGGCGGCGACATCAAAGAAACCTACGGTGTGCCGGTCGAAGAAATCGTTGAAGGCATCAAGCACGGCGTGCGCAAGGTGAACATCGATACTGACCTGCGTCTGGCATCGACCGGTGCGATCCGCGAATTCATGGCCAAAAACCCGAGCGAGTTCGACCCGCGCAAGTACCTGGCCAAGACTGTTGTGGCCATGCGTGACGTATGTATCGCCCGTTATGAAGCATTCGGCACCGCTGGCAACGCCTCGAAGATCAAGCCGATCTCCCTGGACGCCATGTTCGAACGCTACGCGCGTGGCGAGCTGGATGCCAAGGTCAACTGAGTTGATTGAGCATTGAAGAAACCCGCAGAAATGCGGGTTTTTTTATGTCGGGTCAAACGTAACTGCGCGGCGAATGAATGTGACGCGGAGCGTCACGAACTGCATTCCCACGCTGGAGCGTGAGGAACGATAATCCCCGCTATCGTGCGACGCTCTGGACGCTCTGGACGCTCTGCGTCCTCTCTCGAAAGGCTTAAACGCTCTTCATCACACCCGCACACGCCGCCTTGTACGCTTCGTGCTGATACTTGTTCAGGGTGTCGGGCAGGGCGAAGGTGTGTTTCTTGTTCTGCGCATTAACGGTCTGCGGCGAGATCAGCACCACGTTGCAATCAGACATCAGTTGAAAGATGGTTTCGATCTTGAAGGTGGTCGGGCCGCCAGCGAATTCGCCTTTCTTGCTGCGCTTCTTGATAACCACATGGCTGATGCCGTTTTCACGCACGAAACCGGCGAGTTGCGTGGAGAAGGCTTTGACGTTGGCGGCCTCGTCATCGTCCTCCAGCGCAAGCTTCTTGGTGGCGAGCGGCAAGTGCTCGATGCCGCCATTACGTCGAGTGGCGAGGGCGAAGATAGCTTCGCTGCCTTTGATTTCTACACCGCAAATAATCATGAGAAAACCTGATGAGCTCGTTCATATAAAGAGGCAGGTTATCTCATCGTAGACGTTATTCCTGCGCTATCGACTCCAGATACTCCGAGCGCTCGTCACTCATGCGCGCAATGCAGTCGTTTTCGCTGATAGTGAAGGCTTTGCTGCCTGCTGCAGAAGGGAAGACCTCAACCGCGCAGTCGGCGTCACGCAGCTTCTCCCAGGCTTGCTGGGCGGTCTTGAGTTTGCTGGTAAAGTCGTTGAACTGCGTCTTGTTGGCGACGAACTGCGACTGAACGCGCTTGAGCAGGTTGTCGAAGTTTTCCTTGAGCAACTGTTCGGCAGTGGTGCGGCTGTAGGCCGAGCATTCCAGGGTCTGCTTGTCGTCCTCGACACCGTCGCAGGGCGACGCGTCCGGATTCTGGGCGGCGTGTACGCCTGTCACGGCCGTCGTCATAAGGGCCAGGGTCAGCAAAAACGTTTTCATCGAGTCGCTCCGATCCATTGATAGGCTCGATTCTGTCTCAAGCGTGAGACATTGAACAGGTTTACGACATCGCCCGACGACTCGCCGTCCCCCTTTGTCGCATCTTGACGCTTTCGGCAAACCCCCTGTCGTTTTTGCACCCGGTTCCCCTGACCCTCCGGCATATGCTGACCCCATTAGCGCCGACAGCCGATTCGGCGCACCGCAATCAAAAAAGGGGACAGCCTGATGAGCCCAGCCGAATTACACGCCGACAGCATCGTTATTGACGGGCTGATCATCGCCAAGTGGAACCGCGAGCTGTTCGAAGACATGCGCAAGGGCGGCCTGACCATGGCCAACTGCACAGTGTCGGTGTGGGAGGGCTTTCAGGCGACCATCAACAGCATCTGCACCAGCCAGAAACTGATGCGCGAAAACAGCGACCTGGTCATGCCGGTGCATACCACAGCCGACATCCGCAAGGCCAAGGAACTGGGCAAGACCGGCATTCTGTTCGGCTTCCAGAACGCACACGCCTATGAAGACCAGATCGGCTACGTCGAGATCTTCAAGAAGCTCGGCGTCGGCATCGTGCAGATGTGCTACAACACCCAGAATCTGGTGGGCACGGGCTGCTACGAGCGCGACGGCGGGCTGTCGGGTTTCGGTCGTGAGATCGTCGCTGAAATGAACCGTGTCGGGGTGATGTGCGACCTGTCCCACGTCGGCTCGAAAACCTCGGAAGAAGTCATTCTCGAATCGAAAAAGCCGGTCTGCTACTCCCACTGTCTGCCTTCCGGCCTCAAGGAACACCCGCGCAACAAGTCCGACGCCGAACTGAAGTTCATCGCCGATCATGGCGGTTTTGTCGGCGTGACCATGTTCGCGCCGTTCCTGGCCAAGGGCATCGAGTCGACCATTGACGATTACGCCGAAGCCATCGAATACGTCATGAACATCGTCGGCGAAGACGCCATCGGCATTGGCACTGACTTCACTCAGGGTCACGGCCAGGAGTTTTTCGAGTACCTGACCCACGACAAGGGCTACGCCCGCCGCCTGACCAACTTCGGCAAGATCATCAACCCGCTGGGCATCCGCACCGTTGGCGAGTTTCCCAATCTGACTGAAACGCTGCTCAAGCGCGGTCACTCCGAACGCGTGGTGCGCAAGATCATGGGCGAGAACTGGGTCAACGTTCTGGCCGACGTCTGGGGCGAGTAACCCGCCCGCCATACCTTATCGAATTGAACCCCCACGGCCCTTCGAGCGGTGGGTGTAGACCGAATCATCTGGAGTTTGACCGCCATGGCTAAAATCGCCCCGCAACTGCCCATCGAAGTCGACAGCGAAACCGGCGTCTGGACCTCCGATGCGTTGCCGATGCTGTACGTGCCCCGGCACTTTTTCGTCAACAACCACATGGGCATCGAAGAAGTGCTGGGCGCCGATGCCTACGCCGACATCCTCTACAAGGCGGGTTACAAATCCGCCTGGCACTGGTGCGAAAAGGAAGCCGAATGCCACGGCCTGGAAGGCGTTGCGGTGTTCGAGCACTACATGAAGCGTCTGTCGCAGCGTGGCTGGGGTCTGTTCAAGATCCAGGACATCGACGTCGAGAAAGGCACTGCCAGTGTGAAGCTGGAGCACTCCTGTTTCGTGTACGTCTACGGCAAGGTCGGGCGCAAGGTCGATTACATGTTCACCGGCTGGTTCGCCGGGGCCATGGATCAGATCCTCGCTGCCAGTGGCAGCGCTGTGCGTACGGTTGCCGAGCAGGTTTACGGTGGTTCCGAAGACGGTCATGACGACGGTCTATTTGTCGTCAAGCCGCTGTAAATCGAGGATCGGGTTATGGCTTTCGAAGCGATGTTCCAGCCGATCCAGATCGGCAAGCTCACCATCCGCAATCGCGTGCTGAGCACTGCGCACGCCGAGGTCTACGCCACCGATGGCGGCATGACCACGGATCGTTACGTGAAGTACTACGAGGAAAAAGCCAAGGGCGGCATCGGCCTGGCCATTTGTGGCGGCTCTTCAAGCGTGGCCATCGACAGCCCGCAAGGCTGGTGGAAATCGGTCAACCTGGCAACCGACAGAATCATCCCGCACTTCCAGAACCTTGCCGACGCCATGCACAAGCATGGCGCCAAGATCATGATCCAGATTACCCACATGGGCCGTCGCTCGCGCTGGGATGGCGATCACTGGCCGACCCTGATGTCGCCGTCGGGCATTCGCGAGCCGGTGCATCGGGCAACCTGCAAAACCATCGAGCCCGAGGAAATCTGGCGGGTGATCGGCAACTACGCCAGTGCTGCGGCGCGTGCCAAGGCCGGTGGTCTGGATGGCGTCGAGTTGTCGGCGGTGCATCAGCACATGATCGACCAGTTCTGGAGCCCGCGGGTCAACAAGCGCACCGATGAATGGGGTGGCAGTTTCGAGAACCGCATGCGCTTCGGCCTGGAAGTGATCAAGGCGGTGCGCAAGGAAGTCGGCCCCGACTTCTGTGTAGGGTTGCGCATCTGTGGCGACGAGTTTCATCCCGATGGCCTAAGCCACGAGGACATGAAACAGATCGCCAAGTATTACGACGACACCGGCATGATCGATTTCATCGGCGTGGTGGGCTCGGGATGTGACACCCACAACACCCTGGCCAACGTCATTCCGAACATGAGTTACCCACCGGAGCCGTTCCTGCACCTGGCGGCCGGGATCAAGGAAGTGGTCAAGGCCCCGGTGCTGCACGCGCAGAACATCAAGGACCCGAACCAGGCAACGCGAATTCTGGAAGGTGGCTATGTCGATATGGTCGGCATGACCCGCGCGCACATTGCCGACCCGCACCTGATCGCCAAGATCAAGATGGGCCAGATCGACCAGATCAAGCAGTGCGTCGGTGCCAACTACTGCATCGATCGCCAGTATCAAGGGCTGGATGTGCTGTGCATCCAGAACGCCGCCACGTCCCGCGAATACATGGGCGTGCCGCACATCATCGAGAAATCCGCCGGACCCAGGCGCAAGGTCGTGGTGGTCGGTGCCGGTCCTGCCGGGATGGAAGCCGCACGGGTCTCTGCCGAACGCGGACATGACGTGACCCTGTTCGAGAAAAAGGACTTCATCGGCGGGCAGATCACCACCGCATCGAAGGCACCGCAGCGCGACCAGATCGCTGGCATCACGCGCTGGTTCCAGCTGGAGCTGGCGCGCCTGAAAGTCGACCTGCGTCTGGGGACCGCAGCGGATGCGGCAACCATTCTCGATCTGCGGCCCGACATCGTGGTGCTCGCGGTCGGCGGTCACCCGTTTCTTGAGCAGAACGAACACTGGGGTGCGGCTGAAGGCCTGGTGGTCAGCAGTTGGGATGTGCTGGACGGCAAGGTGGCGCCCGGCAAGAACGTGCTGGTCTACGACACCATTTGCGAGTTCACCGGCATGTCGGTGGCCGATTTTCTGGCCGACAAGGACTGCCAGGTCGAAATCGTCACCGATGACATCAAGCCGGGCGTGGCGATTGGCGGAACCTCGTTCCCGACCTACTACCGCAGCATGTACCCCAAGGAAGTGATCATGACCGGCGACATGATGCTGGAAAAGGTCTATCGCGAGGGCGACAAGCTGGTGGCGGTGCTGGAAAACGAATACACCGGCGCCAAGGAAGAGCGGGTCGTCGATCAGGTGGTGGTGGAAAACGGCGTGCGTCCCGACGAAGCGATCTACTACGCGCTCAAGGAAGGCTCGCGCAACAAGGGCCAGATCGATATCGATGCGCTGTTCGCCATTCAGCCACAGCCATCGTTGAGCCAGCCGGGTGACGGTTATCTGCTGTTTCGTATCGGCGATTGCGTGGCGCAGCGTAATACCCACGCCGCGATCTATGACGGCTTGCGGCTGTGCAAGGACTTTTAAGGCTCGCCTGTCTTTGATTCCGGCCGCAGGCCGTGGGAGCGAACGGGTTCGCGAATGCGATAGATCAGCCGACATGCGGGTTGTCTGATCCACGGTTTTTGCGAATCAACGAAGCGTCACCCGGACTGCAAGACCGCTTGGTACCTGGAGCTTCAGATGCTAGACACCCTTCTTCCGATCCTGCTGTTCAGCGCCCTGGCCCTTGCGGCGCTGGGCGCCTGGCGGCGGGCTACCCTGTGGCGCAACGGTCGGTCCTCGAAAGTCGATTGGCTGGGTGGTCTGCTGGCCATGCCCAAGCGGTACATGGTCGATCTGCATCACGTGGTCGCGCGTGACAAATACATCGCCAACACCCACGTGGCCACAGCGGGCGGAGCGGTGGCCTCGATTGTGCTGGCGATTCTGGTGCACGGTTTCGGTGTGCATAACCGCGTGCTTGGTTACGCACTGCTGTTGATGACGGCGGTGATGTTCGTCGGTGCGGTGTTTGTCTATCGTCGTCGTCTCAACCCGCCTGCGCGTCTGTCGAAAGGCCCGTGGATGCGCCTGCCGAAAAGCCTCATGGCGTTTTCCGCGAGCTTCTTTCTGGTCACGTTACCAGTGGCGGGCATTCTTCCCGAGCACTTCGGCGGATGGGTACTGGTCACTGTTCTCGGGCTGGGCGTGCTGTGGGGCGTAAGCGAACTGTTTTTCGGCATGACCTGGGGCGGGCCGATGAAGCACGCCTTCGCCGGGGCGCTGCACCTGGCCTGGCACCGGCGTGCCGAGCGTTTTGGTGGTGGACGTTCCACGGGCCTGAAACCTTTGGACCTGAACGATCGAACCGCACCGCTGGGCGTGGAGAAACCTCAGGACTTCACCTGGAACCAACTGCTGGGCTTCGACGCCTGCGTGCAGTGCGGCAAGTGCGAGGCGGCCTGCCCGGCGTTTGCCGCAGGCCAGCCACTCAACCCTAAAAAGCTGATTCAGGACATGGTGGTCGGTCTTGCCGGGGGCACCGACGCAAAATTTGCCGGCAGTCCCTATCCATCGCTGGACGGCAAAGGCAAGCCACTGGGCGAGCATGGTGGTAATCCGCATCAGCCCATCGTCAACGGGCTGGTGGACGCCGAAACGCTGTGGTCCTGCACCACGTGCCGAGCCTGTGTCGAAGAGTGCCCGATGATGATCGAGCACGTCGATGCCATCGTCGACATGCGCCGCCACCTGACCCTCGAAAAGGGCGCTACGCCGAACAAGGGCGCCGAGGTGCTGGACAACCTGATCGCCACCGACAACCCCGGCGGGTTTGCACCGGGCGGGCGAATGAACTGGGCGGCCGATCTGAACCTGACATTGCTCAGCGAGAAAAAAACTGTGGATGTGCTGTTCTGGGTCGGTGATGGCGCGTTCGACATGCGTAATCAACGCACCCTGCGCGCGTTCGTCAAAGTCCTCAAGTCGGCCAGGGTGGATTTCGCCGTGCTGGGCCTTGAAGAACGCGACAGCGGTGATGTGGCCAGGCGGTTGGGTGATGAAGCGACCTTCCAGATGCTCGCCCGACGCAACATTCAGACCCTGTCCCGTTACGATTTCAAACGTATCGTGACCTGCGACCCGCATAGCTTTCATGTGCTGAAAAACGAATATGGCGCTTTTGGCGGTGACTATCAGGTGCAGCATCACAGCACCTTCATGGCCGAGCTGGTGCGCAGCGGCGCCCTGACGCTGGGCCAGCACAAAGGCGCCAGCGTGACTTATCACGATCCGTGTTACCTGGGCCGTTACAACGGCGAATACGAGGCGCCGCGTGAAGTGCTGCGCGCGCTGGGGATCGAGATCAGGGAAATGCAGCGCTCGGGCTTTCGCTCCCGCTGCTGCGGTGGCGGCGGTGGCGCGCCCATCACTGACATTCCCGGCAGACAGCGGATTCCTGACATGCGCATGGACGACATTCGTGAGACGGCTGCCGAGCTGGTTGCGGTAGGTTGTCCACAGTGCACAGCCATGCTCGAAGGCGTTGTCGAGCCGCGACCACTGATCAAGGACATTGCCGAACTGGTCGCCGATGCGCTGATTGAGGAAGTTATCCCCAATACGCCAGCGCCTGCCAAACGTGAACCCGCGGAGGTGCTCTGATGAGTGACATTATCCGCCGTGATCCACGCGCCGAGTGGATTGCCCGCAATCGACTGCACCCACTGCATGCTGCCATGCAGCCGGCGCAGAGCCGCTGGATGGGGCCGAACGGCCTGATGCGCAAGAACGTGCATGGCCTGGGTTTTATCGGTCCCAACGGCATCAAGCGTATCGACCGCAGCGGCGCTCAGCAGGGCGGCACGGTCAAGCGTTCGGCCGCTGCCGACGTGCAGTTGCCGCTGCATACCATCGTCGAGCCAGCGTTCCATATCACGGTGGTGCCCGATATGGTCGGCGGCCGCCTGAGCAGCCACGACCGCGACTTGCTGGGGCTGGCGCGTCAGCTGGCGGGGGCCGACGGTGCCGTGCTGGCGGTGGTGTTCGGCGAGCACAAGGAAACTGCTTTCGACGTTGCTGGCGTGGATCGGTTATTAGTTATCGATGGTGCCGGATTCGACGGTTATTCACCGGAACAGCGCGTGCAGAGTTTGCGAGCTGTGGATAACCAGTTCAACCCGCGCCACTGGCTGCTACCGGACAGCCGAACCGGCGGTGGCGAACTGGGAAGACGTTTTGCCGCCAGCATCGGCGAGCGACCTGCAACACGGGTCTGGCAGGTCAAGGACCAGCTGTGCATAAGTCGCGCAGGCGCCGGTCGCGAAGACCTGGTTCGGCCTCTGCCCCGTCTGATTCTGGCCGCTGTAGAGTGCGCTGAACCGGTCAGCGATACCCGTCACGAGGTAGTGCCGGTCGAGTTGTCCACAGGCGTGGCGCGCAGCCTGCCGCGTATAGAGGACCTGGGAGCGGTTGCCGTCGATCCCGGAGTTATCCCCATGGCTGAAGCCGAATTCATTCTGTCTGGCGGCAATGGTGTCAAAGACTGGGATCTGTTTCATCAGGCCGCTTCGGCACTCGGGGCCACCGAAGGGGCGTCGCGGGTCGCAGTGGACGATGGTTTCATGGGCCGCGAGCGGCAGGTAGGCGCGAGTGGCACCTGGGTGACCGCAAGGGTGTATGTCGCCGTCGGTATTTCCGGGGCCATCCAGCATCTGCAGGGTATCGGCGCCTGTGACAAGGTCATTGCGATCAATCTGGATGCGGGGTGCGACATGGTCAAGCGTGCAGATCTATCGGTCATCGGCGAGAGCGCCGAAGTACTTAAGGCGCTGATCGCCGCAGTCGAAGCCTGGCGCAGCGGAGGTAAGCGTGATGCAGCCTGAAGTGTCTGTGGATAAGCATGCGGTACAGATCATCAGTCTGGTGTCCATCGGGGCGCACCCGACATCAGGTCGTGCGCGCCGCGCCGAACAGGATGCGCGGGCCGTCGAGCTTGGTTTGCAGCTGGCTGGGGATAACTTGCAGGTACTGCACGCGGGCAATGCCGAAGAACCGGCGCTGCGCGCTTACCTTGGCATGGGGCTCAACGAGCTGCATGTGCTGGAGCAACCCGAAGGCGCCGATGCGCTGATTGCGTTGACTGACTACCTCCGGGATTCTGCCGCGCAGGTGGTGTTGGCCGGCAGTCAGGCTGAAACCGGTGAAGGGTCGGGGATGCTGCCCTTTCTGTTGGCTGAAAGGCTGGGCTGGCCACTGGTGACCGGTCTGGCTGAAGTCGAGTCGTTGAACAACGGCACCGCACTGGTGTTGCAGGCTCTGCCTCGCGGCCAGCGTCGCCGGCTGAAGGTTCGTTTGCCGTTTCTGGCCACTGTGGATAACGCCGCTCCCAAACCCCGCCAGAGCGCGTTCGGGCCTGCACAGCGTGGCACGCTGGACACCGAACTGGTTCAGGTCGTTGTCGATGAGTTATTGACCGACCAAGCGCTGCAGCCAGCCAAACCGCGTCCCAAACGCTTGAAGGTCATCAAAGCCAAGAGCGGCGCTGATCGCATGAAAGCCGCCACTGCCAAGGCCAGTGGCGGCGGGGGCCAAGTGCTCAAGGGGATGCGCCCTGAAGAGGGCGCAGCCGCGATTCTGAAGCTGTTGATCGATGAGGGCGTCGTAAAGTAAGGCTAAAGTCTTGTGCTGCCGTCTTTGAGGGGCGGTTTGCCTTCTGCTCGGAGAGAGGCCGGAAGTAGGCATACGAAATACTCCCTTTCAGATCACCGCGATTGCTGACCTCGACTTTGACATCCGCGTTTTCGTAACGGCGGTTGAAACTCGAAATCGTGATGGGTAGCAAAATGGCTCGTTTGAACGTCACGCCTGTACGGCCTTGACCAATATTCTTTTCGGGAAGACTTACGCACAATCCCTGTGCGTGTGCCTGTGGATAATGTGTTCGTGAACGTCTGAACGGCTTGTAGAACGTGGCTTTTGGAGTGGTGTTCAAAAAACGATCAATCTAACTCTTTATTTTCATTGCATTTTTTTGTGGATAAATGCGCACTGCCATCTGCCAGCCAATGGGTTTGCCCACAATCTCTGTGCGCGTGCTTGTGGACAAGTTGTTTGTGATTGCCTACAAGCCTTGTAAATGAAGGCTTTGGAGGTTTTGTATGAAAAATGATCAAAGCAGGGTTTTGCGTGCAGCGTTGGTTCATTCGGGTGGTTTTTCAGCCATTTTATACGTTGTCCACAGCAGGCCGGGTGATTGGGACGAAGTTGTACCCAAAGTCTGTTGGCGCTTCTGTGGATAAGGTGTTCGTGCTCGTCTGTAGCCCAATGAAATGAGGCTCTACAGAGATTTGGTTAAAAAACATACAGGCTCTGTGACTTAGGTGTTCCATGGTAAGTCGTTGTTGTCCTGACTATTTCCAGGCCCATGAAAAAGCGACTTATCCATAAACGCTTTTTGGGCGCTGTGGATAAGTCGTTCAGTTATGACATCGTCACCGTCTGTTTACGAGCCAGAGCCGGTACGCATGAGGCTCACTGCCATTCTTTGGGCCAGTCGCGGAAACCTCTGCCGCCTGCTTGCTCGGTCCAGGGCGCCCATAACGTCGGCACGGTGCCCGGCGCCCAGTCTGGTTGTGAATGGTGAGAATTGATGCAGATGTAAGAGGCACCCGCATGCATCACCTTATTCCCCTTCACGTAGTCAGTATCATCGTCCCATTCAGGCAATGCTTCGCTGGTCGAGGCCTGCACAACGTTGCTGGGCCCAGACAGTTCTAAATCTTTATCGCGTGCACCGACCAGATACTGATAGGTCTTGCCTGGGGTCAGGCCTCTGACGGTAAAAGTCAGTACGGTTGAATCGACGGTCACAGCAGGCGCGTCGAAACTGTAGACACGGTAGACGTCAACGGCAGTACCCCCTGCAGGTGCATCCCATGCCAGTGAAACACTGGTGGTGGTCTCACCTGTCTGACGCAAGTTGCCCGGTGGCGCAGGTCGATCATCGGACGCCTCGGAGTCTGTAGTGGCCAGAAGTTTTTCAGAGGGTCCTGAGCTGTTACCCATACTGTCGGTCGCGATGATGTGATAATCATAAAGGCGGCTTTGCAGAAGGCCTTCGTCGGTGAAGGGAGGAGCTTTGCCCTCGCCTATCGAAACACCCTTGCGGAACAGCTCATAGTGAAACGGACCGCTGGCATCCGTCGAAACACTCCAGTCCAGCGTTATCGATGTGGTGGTCCGCCCGGTTGACCTGAAGTCGACAGGCAATGAAGGTTTATGGGGTTCCGAATCGGTTGTGACTTCTATCAGGTTGCTGACCTCTGACCATTGAAGTTCTTCGTCTCTTGCCACAACGCGGTATTTATACGTACGGCCCGGGGTGAGTTCTTCATCGGTAAACGCATACGTTTCACCGCTGAGCGCTGTAGTAGGCCAGCCGTCCCGGTCAATTTGATACCTGTTGATTGGGCTATCGCTGGTAGACGCTGTCCATGTCAGCGACACACTTTTATCGGTGACGCCTGACAGGCTCAAGACCGGTGTTGTCGGTTTCGCACCACCGCCGCTCCCTGCCTGTGTACTCACGCTGATCGCTGTGGAGAATGCCGAGGTGTTGTCCATGACATCAATGGCACGTACCTGGTAGCTGTACGTGGTGCCGGGCTGAAGGCCGGTATCTTCAAAGTCAGGACGGCTCACCGTAAAGAAGAGAGTGCCGTTACGGAGCACTTCATATTTCAGAACCGGGTTCGTGCCTTCCGAAAGCGACCAGGCCAGTTTCACCGACGTTGGGGTTTGCTCGGTTGATCTGAGGTCAGTGGGTACTGAAGGCTTGTCCGGTACGGGCGTTTCACCACTGGTGAGATAACCGTAGCGGTTCACGAACTCCCAGCTGTATTCCTTGCCATCCTTGTCTTTCCCGGCATCCCAGTTGACCGACCAGGTCATCAGCCCGCGAATCGGGTTGCCGGTGTCTTCCAGCTCTTGCAGTGCATACTTGACGTCCTGCGGATCGACCACGTAACCGGTGGCGGCGGCGTCATTGTTGGTCGGTAGACCAATGGCCAGCCTGTCGGCCGGAATTTTAGTGAAGCCACGCGTACCGTGGATCAAGCTGTCGGTCAGGTAGTAAAGAAACTCTTTCTTATGGGCGTCGTTGTTTTGAGTGACCCACAGGTTCAGCTCATCGACCCATATGCCATCGCCGCCCTGGTTGTAATACTGAGGCGCGATAAAGTCATAGATGTCTTCCAGCGCATTGATGTAAGCAAGGTAGGCACCGCCGGATCTCAGGGAGTCGAGAAAGGTTACAAATTCTTTCAGGAAAGGAAAGTACGTCGTGATCTCTTTCAATATCGGCAGTTTTTTGCTGGCCCTCAGGTAGGGGAACTCGGGGGCCATACTGATAATGAAGTGCTTTCCTTCTGTCTCGTAATGTTCGCGCACCATCCTCAACGCAGCGGGTAATACGCTCCGGTTATCGGCAAAGGTAATAGCAGCTTGTTCAAGGTCGATATCCAGGCCGTCAAAGCCATAGGTTTCAACCAGACGAATAATTTCATAGGCCAGTGCATCTTCCTGACCGGTATATAGCTCAATATGCGCGTCAGCCCCGCCAAGAGAAATCAGCACCGCACGTCCTTGTGCATTCAGTGCTGCCACTTGGGCGCGAAACGCAGCATCGCTCAGGTTATAAGGCTTGAATGTAGGAATGCCGGCACCTTTCATGAAGGCCACGGCCACGACGTTATACGCCTCGGGTATGTCGGTCAGCGCCATCTCTTTGAACAGGCCTTGCTGGTAACCTTGACCGGGTTCGGAAGGCCAGTTATGCCAGAACCCCATGAGAATCTTTTTGCCTCTTATGTCCGGCATGGCCGAGGCTGCATCGACTGTTTTATTTTTATATTGATTAATGTTTTTTGGGCTGAGCATGGTCCGTGTCTCCGTCCGTTGGATTGACTGCAACGGGAGTTGATCACGAAAGATTTTTTTGGGTAACTGTCAGAAATGACGGTATCGGCGCGAGGGTTTTTGTGTCGGCGTGGTCAGTTCAGACTCACTTCGTGAATGAAGTGAGTCTGACTTGATGGGTCGCGTTGGCGGGGGCAATCTCTATTCGTGATTCACCGCCACACCCTTCAAATAAGGCGCAGGTTCTGCGCCAAGGTTTTCCAGCATGCGCGAGCTGTACCAGTCGACGAAGTTGACCACGCCGAACTCATAGGTTTTCGAATAAGGGCCGGGTTGATAGGCGCTGGAGTTGATGCCGCGCTGGTTTTCTTCGGCAAGACGACGGTCCTGATCATTGGTGGCGTCCCAGACCTGGCGCATACGCTCGACGTCGTAATCCACGCCTTCGACCGCATCCTTGTGGACAATCCATTTGGTGGTGACCATGGTTTCCTGCGCGCTGATCGGCCACACCGTGAAGACGATGATGTGATCGCCCATGCAGTGGTTCCAGGAATGCGGCAAATGCAGAATACGCATCGAGCCCAGGTCAGGATTCTGAATGCGGCCCATCAGTTTCTTGCAGCCGACCTTGCCGTCCATGGTCATCGACACGGTGCCTTTGAGCAGCGGCATGCGCACGATACGGTTACGCAGGCCGAAACTGGCGTGGGCGTACGGGATTTTCTCGGCGTCCCACGCAGCAGCAGACGCGGCCACATGATCCTTGAAGGCCTGATCGGCACGCGGGTCGGTGACGTCGTCCCATTCCAGCAACGTCTTGAGCAATTCAGGGTGCGAGCCGCCACAGTGATAGCACTCGCGGTTGTTTTCCAGCACCAGCTTCCAGTTGGCCTTTTCCATCAAGGTGGTTTGCACGGCCACCTTGGTATTCTCCATGTCATACGGTTCCATGTAGTGCCGCAGCGTCGACAGGAACTCGTCAATGGCAGGCGGGTTTTCCGCGAGGCTGATGAAAATGTAGCCACCTGCGGTCTTGACGTGAACCGGCTTGAGGCCGAACTGTTTCATGTCGAAGTCGTCGCCCATTTCAGTGCCCGCATACAGCAGACGACCGTCCAGCTCATAGGTCCACTGGTGATAGTGGCAAACCAGTTTGGCGACTTTGCCTTTCTCGGCAGTACACAGGCGCGAGCCGCGATGGCGGCATACGTTGTGGAATGCGTTGACGACACCGTCCGGGCCGCGCACGACCAGGATCGGGTTCTTGCCGATCTGCAGCGTCAGGTAATTGCCCTTGGTCGGGATTTCGCACGTCATCCCGGCAATCAGCCACTCCTTGTGAAAGATTTCCTGCATGTCGATTTCAAACAGTCGCTCATCACTGTAGAAAGGCTGCGGCAGCGAGTACGTGCGCTCGCGATTCTGCAGCATTTCGGCAGTGGCCTTGCGTGCAGGTTCCAGCGGATCGCCCAGGCTCAAGGTTGCGGTGACGTCCATCGATTAAATCCCTCATGACCGCGGCATGGGCGGCCTGCGAATGTGGCTGATACGGGTGTGATCGCGTTTCACGCATGACGATAGATCAGTCGACCATGCTTATGACCCTTGGTGGCGAGTGTGGAGCCGGGCGCGCAGCGAACCTTATCCATGGGCGACATGGCCGCATCCGTTCCCGACGCGACAGGCCTTGTTGCACGGGGCTGGTCGCGGTAAGTACGTGAATGTCGTTGATAGGTAAATGGCCGTCTCGCGCGTTACGCAGAATCCGCAGCATGAGAGGCCGACAGTCGGCCGTGGAGATCGAGTATGTCCCAAAGTTTCCTGAGCCCGGTCACGACCCAGACATGGGCCAACGGGCGTCACCTGGTACGTGTCGTCAAAGTCATCCAGGAAACCTGGGACGTGCGCACGTTCTGCTTCATGGCCGACCAGCCGATCATGTTCTTCTTCAAGCCGGGCCAGTTCGTGACCCTGGAGCTGGAGATCGACGGCCTGCCGATCATGCGCTCTTACACCATCTCCAGCTCGCCATCGGTGCCGTACAGTTTTTCGATCACCGTCAAACGCGTGCCGGGCGGCAAGGTTTCCAATTACCTGCATGACACGCTGATTGAAGGACAGGAGCTGGCGGTACACGGGCCGGTCGGGCTGTTCAACGCCATCGACTTCCCGAACCCGAAGATTCTCTACCTCAGCGGCGGGGTCGGCATCACGCCGGTGATGTCCATGGCGCGCTGGTTCTACGACACCAACGCCAACGTCGACATGGTCTTCGTGCACAGCGCGCGTTCACCGAAAGACATCATCTACCACCGCGAGCTGGAGCACATGGCCTCGCGGATCGACAATTTCAGCCTGCACCTGGTCTGTGAAAAGCATGGTCTGGGCGAGCCGTGGGCCGGTTATCGCGGCTACCTGAACCAGAAAATGCTCGAGCTGATGGCCCCGGACTTCATGGACCGTGAGGTGTTCTGTTGCGGACCGACGCCGTACATGACAGCGGTCAAGCGTCTGTTGCAGGAGAACGGCTTCAACATGGCGCAATACCATGAAGAGTCGTTCGGTGCGACGCCGCCCGAGGCCAGGGCAGACGCCGTCGAGCAGGCCGAAATCGCCGCCGACGCGCCCGACATCGACATTGCCGACCTGCATCAGGTGGAATTCACCGACACTGGCAAGAGCATCCGCGTCGGGCCGGGCGAAACCGTGCATGCCGCCGCCGCCAAACTCGGCCTGATGATCCCCAAAGCCTGCGGCATGGGCATCTGCGGAACCTGCAAGGTCATGAAACTGAGCGGTGAAGTCGAGATGGAGCACAACGGCGGCATTACCGACGAAGATGTTGCAGAGGGGTACATTCTGTCCTGCTGCAGCGTGCCGAAGGGCGATGTGCGGATTGAGTACTGAGCACGCCTGAAACTGTGTGGCGCAAAGGGTCACGAACGGCATACCCACGCGGAGCATGGGTACGATAGACGTTCTTGAGGGCGCCTACCGGCTAAGATCCACTGTGACTCTGCTTATAAGCCGCCAGCGCGGGCAGCAGTTGCTGGTCGATGGCCTGGCGCACGGCGGGGAGGAGGGTGGCGCTGCCGGTCAGAAGTTGTTCTACCAGACGTCGCAAGGCGGTCGCGCGTTCGGCGTTGAGGCCGCAGACGGCGTTTGCGCAGGCTTGTTCAGCGGTTGCGCCGCCGGGGGCTTCGAAGCCCAGGGCTCTGAGCTGGCCGAGCAGGTCTTCCTGGTCAATCAAATCCGCGTGCATCATGACGTCTGTTCCTTTGATCGGGCTTGTTCCGATTCTGGAAGGACAACCGCCTGCGGGCAACCCCTGCCTGTCGTGCGTGGCAGGATTGGCTACAAGTGTGTCGTTTTCAGTTCATGCGGTCATTCGGTTTGCAGGTTGTCTATGGTTCTGTCGACCATGACCTTGGCCATTTCCACCAGGTGCATGATCGAAAGCGTCATGTCGCGCTGGGTGCCGGTCATGCTGTCGCTGAATTCACAGGCGCTGGTGGCGGCGCAGCGCAGCAGGTCGCTGGCATGCATCAGGGCGTCTTCCTGGCTGACGTTGGCGCTGACGGTGAAGAGGGGCGGATCGGGGACGATTTTCAGCATGTGATGCATCTCCTGGAGTTTTAGAAGACCATCACCGTCGGCTACTAATCGAGGGTGGTGATCATGCGCAGGTAGTAGCCCGGTCCAGGAACCCCGGTGCATCCAAAGATGCCCCACGCACGACCACCATAAAAGCGCAGGCCGTGAAAGGGCACCTGCACAAGGTGGCGCAATGCGCCTGGATAACGAGGGCTACTAATCCTCACCGCTGAATATGCAGCGACGGGCGCAGAGTAGAGATCGAAACAGGCAGGCACAAGGGGCCGGGAGTTTCTCGGAAATTTCCTTCAAGTGAAAGAGACCAGTCCCGCAAATTCGTTACAAATTCTTGTTCATTGCTCAGGTTTGCTAAACTGCGCAGCTTGCCAGGAGCTGCCATGAATTACCGTCACGCCTACCATGCCGGCAACCACGCCGACGTCTTCAAACACCTGACCCTGACTCGCCTGATCGCCCTGATGGCGCGCAAGGAGCAGCCGTTCGCCTATCTCGACACCCACGCCGGGCTCGGCCTGTACGACCTCAAAGGCGATCAGGCCACGCGCACCGGAGAATGGCTGGAGGGTATCGGCCGTCTGTGGAACGCCACGGACCTGCCTGCGCTGACGTCCGACTATCTGCAAGTGCTGCACGACATGAACCCGGATGGCGAGCTGCGCTACTACCCCGGTTCGCCGGAGCTGGCTCGCCGCCTGACTCGCGAGCGCGAGCGTGTGCTGCTCAACGAGAAGCACCCCGAAGACGGGCGTCTGCTCAAGGAGAACATGAAAGGCGACCGCCGTGTGGCGGTGCATCTTGGGGAAGGCTGGCATGTCCCGCGCGCCTTGCTGCCCGTGGCGGAAAAGCGTGCCGTCATGCTCATCGACCCGCCATTCGAGCAACTCGATGAAATGAAGCGTTGCGCGGTTGCGCTCAAGGAAGCCATCGGGCGCATGCGTCAGACAGTGGCGGCGATCTGGTACCCGATCAAGGATACCCGCCTGCTGCGCCGCTTCTATCAGGACCTGGCAGAAACCGGCGCGCCCAAGCTGTTGCGCGTTGAACTGTTCGTCCATCCGCTGGACACACCGGCCAGCCTCAACGGTTCAGGCCTGGCCATCGCCAACCCGCCTTGGGGTCTGGAAGAAGAATTGCGCGAGCTGATGCCGTACCTCGCCCAGAAACTGGGCCAGACCCAGGGCGGCTGGAAGATGGACTGGTTGATTGCGGAGTAGGCTTGCCTGCATCCATCACTGCGTGCCCATGCGGAGCACTCAGCGTTGTACACAGATCCTGGCAAGCCCAGAAAACTGTGCAGGGCATGTAGGTGCGTACCGTGCAACGCTTCGCTGGTTCGCGATCTGCCGTGAACCGGCAGCAAAACCGCCTGCCTCGGTGCATCAGATACAGCCGAGTTGGCCGGTTTTGGGGCCGCTTCGCAGCCCATCGCGGACAAGTCCGCTCCTACGCCCTTCGGGCAGAAGCCCGTTTCCTGACGCCCCGGCAGGGGCGTGTCTCAAGCCGGCATGCACACACCCGTGCCGCCCAGCCCGCAGTAGCCCTGTGGGTTCTTGGCCAGGTATTGCTGGTGGTAGGCTTCGGCAAAGTAAACCGTCGGTGCCTGCTCGATTTCGGTGGTGATGCTGCCCAGACCGGCCTTGTTCAGTTCCGCCTGGAAGGTCTCTGCACTGGCTTTGGCGGCGTCGAGCTGCTCGGGAGTGGTGCAGTAGATCACCGAACGGTACTGAGTGCCGATGTCATTGCCCTGACGCATGCCTTGAGTCGGGTTGTGTACTTCCCAGAACACTTTGAGCAGGTCTTCGTAGCTGATTTTTGCTGGCTCGTAGACCACCAGTACCACTTCGGTGTGGCCGGTCAGCCCGGAGCAGACTTCTTCGTAAGTCGGGTTCGGAGTAAACCCGCCTGCGTAGCCGGCGACAGTGCTCACCACACCGTCCTGTTGCCACAGACGACGTTCTGCGCCCCAGAAGCAACCCATGCCGAAGATGGCGAATTCGACATTGCTCGAAAACGGCCCCAACAGCGGATTGCCGTTGACGAAGTGGGTTTCCGGAAGCGCCATTGGTGTTTCACGACCCGGCAGTGCTTGTTCGGCGGTAGGCAGTACGTTTTTGTTCACTAGAATTTCCGAGCGCAAAGTCATGAACCATATCCTCTCGTGTGGAGATCGGCAGCGGGGCCAGGACGGATGATCAATACAAATACATAGGTCCCGTTACACGCAGAAACAAGTGCTGCCGTGCAATAACAGGCGGACAGTGTGCCCGAGAGAGCGGGGTGCAGGGAAGGTTGTCAGGCGGATGGGCGACGAGGATAGCGCTTCAGCTTCTCGATCAGCTCTTCGCCGGGGATAGGTCTGTCGAACAGATAGCCCTGGCCGACATCGCAGCGATGGCGCCGCAGAAAGGCCAGCTGAGCCGCGGTTTCAATGCCTTCGGCAACCACTTTGAGCTTGAGGTTGTGAGCCATCGCGATGACCGCCGAGGTGATTTCCATGTCGTCTTCATCATCCGGAATATCGCGGATGAAGCTGCGATCGATCTTGATCACATCGATGGGGAATTTCTTCAGGTAACTGAACGACGAGTAACCGGTGCCGAAGTCATCCATGGCCAGTGACAGGCCGAGTTTCTTCAGCGAGTCCAGTTGCTGGCGGGTGTCTTCCGTCGCTTCCAGCAACAGGCCCTCGGTCAGCTCCAGTTCCAGCAGTGAGGGGTCAAGCTCTTCTTCTTTGAGGATGGCGGCAATCGATGACACCAGTTCCGGGTCGGAAAACTGCTTGGGGGATACATTGATGGCTACCTGCAGGTTGCCGAACCCCGCAGCGGTCAGGTCCTTGCTCATGCGGCAGGACTGACGCGCGACCCATTTGCCGATGGGGATGATCAGACCGGTCTCTTCGGCCACGCTGATGAACTGGTCCGGTCGGATCATGCCTTTTTCAGGATGATTCCAACGCAACAGCGCCTCCATGCCCAGCAGACGACCCGTCAGCAGGCACAGCTTGGGCTGATAGAACACCTCGAGCTCGTTCTGGGTCAGGGCGCGGCGCAGGTTGTTTTCCACGAACAGCTTGTAACTGGCCTCGGCATTCAATGCTTCGGTAAACACCTGAACCTGATGTTTGCCGTTGGCTTTGGCCTTGTGCAGGGCCAGGCCTGCGTTTTTCATCAGGGTCTGCGGGTCACGACCGTGCAGCGGTGCGCAGGCAAGACCCACCGAGCCGGTGACGCTGATCAGCTGATTGTCGACGAACATCGGCTTGTCCAGCGTGGCCAGCACTTGTGTGGCGGTGGCCTGTCCGGCTTCCTGATCGGTGTTGTCGATCAGTACGGCAAATTCGTTACTGGCAAAGCGCGCCAATACATCGGACGGGCTCAAGGTGTTGCGCAGGCGCCGCGCCAGGCTGATCAACAGTTTGTCACCGGTCTGGTGGCCGAGGCTGTCGTTGATGCGCTTGAAGTTATCGATGTCGACCAGCAACAGGCTCATCGGCGTATCGGTGTCGCGGGCAAAGCGTTCGTCCAGATTGCGGATAAAGGCCGGACGGTTGCCCAGATTGGTGAGGTTGTCGGTGTACGCCAGGCGCTCGATGCGCTGCTGGGCCAGCTTGCTCTGGGTGATGTCTTCGTAGATGCCGATATAGTGCGTCAGCTCACGATTGTCGCCATACACCTTGGAAATCGACAGCTGGCCCCAGTAGGGTTCGAGGTTCTTGCGCCGGCTTTTGAACTCGCCCTGCCAGCTGTTGCTGTTGGTCAGGCTGGAGTTGGCTTCCAGCAGCAACTGGTTGAGGTTTTCCAGTGCGGGCAATTCCGACAACTTGTGCCCGGAGACTTCCTCCGAGCTGTACTGGGTGATCGCCGTGAAACTCGGGTTTACGTACTCGACCACGCCATTGCAGTTGACCAGCAGAAAGGCGTTGGCGCTTTGTTCGACCGCGCGCTGGAACAGGTGCAGCGCGTTGGTCGCGGCGCGACGGTTATGGTTGTTGATGACCTGGGCAAACTGGTCAGCCAGTTCGCCGGCGAAGGCGATCTCGTCGGACTGCCACTCGCGTGTCGTGCCGGACTCTTCCAGACACAGCACGCCTATCACCTGCCCGTCGATACGAATACTGGCATCGAGCACCGCTCTGGTTTCTCCAGGATTCAGGCTTTTGGCCATTTCGCAGGTGCGTGGGTCAGTCTGGATATTGCTGGCGTCGATCGCCCGGCTGGTATTCAGCGCTTGCAGGTAAGTAGGGTAGGGGCTGATATCCACCGGCGTGCGTGACTGATAGTCGCCAGTTTCACGGCTGTAGTCGGTGATCGGCTCAAGGCGTTTGTCGTTGAGATTCCAGATACTGACATGGTCGACATCGTAGATATCACAAGCACTTTTGGTGATCAGCTCTGCCGCTTCGAGCAAGGTATTGGCCGTGGTGTAGCGGTGTCGGGTCAGGCGCAGGATCAGGTCCTGCTGGGCGCGCACGCGTTCCAGGTGGGCAAACTGGTCGCGCTGGGCGCGCTGGTTGAGTTCCAGGGCAATCTGCAGTCGCAGGTTGCGGGTTTCCAGATCGGAGTCCGTGACCGGTTCGCCAGTCGTGACAAGGTCTTCGACGATCAGAAAGTAACCACGTAACAGATGCCGGTTGTGCTGTTTGTACGCTTCGCCGATTTCCAGCAGGCCAAGGGGGCCTTTGGGGCTGTGAAGGGTGTAGCGGATCAGGTAATTCGGGGAAGAGGCCAGTTGCAGCTGGATGTCATCGTGCAGTTGATAACGTGCTTCCGGCTCCATGAGGCTGGCATAAGGGGATCCAATCAAGGCGCAAAGGTCAACAGCTGCCAGCCCGAACTGCCTTTCGCAATTCGGATCGAGAAACAATAGCGCCCAATTGGCTTCATTCAGCCGCTCGAAACGCAGCATGCCCAGGCGCGAAGGCACTGGCAATTGCGTCACTACCTCGGCTGCGGATCTACCGGCAGCATCGGTTTGGCTTTTCATGAACAAACTCGCTTCCGGAATACTAGTCGCGACGGGGATAAACCCCACTTTCGCGTATGGCAAGGTTGCATCATGCGGCCCATGCTTACAAGAGACCACAGTGGCTTAGTGCTATAAAAGTGTCGGCCGGTTGTCCAGGTTCTTCAATGTATCTGGTCGGATACTCAAATTCGTTGTTTTTTCGGGTAAAACCCCTGTTTTCCAGGGGAATTCGCTTTGCAGATTTGCTCCAGTTACGGGCTGTTGTCAATCAGGCTTTTGCCATCCTGGGCTCCTTTGCCGGCAATTGCAGGAAAATACCTGCCGCAAACATGGCCAGCACCCCGACACTCAGGAATGTCAGCTGAAATGCCCCCAGCATGCTGCTGACCTCGCCGGTGGTAACTTCTTCGCTGAACCCCCCGAGCAAGGCTGCTGCGCTTGCCACGCCAAGACTCAGCGACAGCTGTGCCACCACCGAAAGCAGGCTGTTGCCACTCGCTGCACTGGCATCGTCCAGATCGATCAAGGTGACCGTATTCATGGCCGTGAATTGCAAGGAGTTGACGGCGCCGAGCAGTCCCAGATGGACCAGTAACACCCAGTATGGGGTTTGCACATCCACCAACGCCAGGCTGGCCAGGAGGATACCCAGCAGCAGTGTGTTGCCGGTCAGAATCATGCGGTAGCCCAGCCGCTCGATCAGCCAGCGGGCGATGGTCTTGGCGAACATGCCAGCGGCCGCCAGCGGCAACATGCTCATGCCTGCCTGAGACGGCGAATACCCCAGCGCCACCTGCAGCAGCAACGGCACCAGAAATGGCAGGGCACCGCTGCCCAGGCGGGCGAACAGGTTGCCCATGATGCCGACCGCAAACGTCCGGGTACGGAACAGTGAAGGGGCAAACAATGGCGATTCGATGTGCCCGGCACGCAGCCAATACGCTGCCAGACAGCCCATTCCGGCAAACAGCAACAGCACCACGCGCATGTGCGGCAGGTGCAACTCGCCCAGGCCCTCCAGGGCAATGGTGATCAATACCATCGCCGCGCCAAACAGGATGAAGCCGACGCCGTCAAACCGCGTTCGACCGCCTCCCGGAAGATCAGGGATGAAGTGTTTGACGGCGTAGCAACCGAGGATGCCGACCGGAATGTTGATCAGGAAAATCCAGTGCCAGCTCAGGTACTCGACCATCCAGCCGCCAAGCGTCGGGCCCAGCAACGGACCCAAAAGGCCCGGCACGGTAATAAAGCCCATGATCCGCACCAGCTCCGATCGCGGATAGGCGCGCAATACGATCAGGCGCCCGATGGGCAGCATCAGCGCGCCCCCCAGCCCCTGAATCACCCGGGCGGCTACCAGCACGTTCAGTGACCAGGACAGCGCGCACAGCAATGATCCGAAACTGAACAGTAGGATGGCGCTGAAGAAGATGCGCTTGATCCCGAACCGGTCGGCGATCCAGCCCGAAGCCGGGATCAGCAGCGCAATGGTCAGCATGTAGGCGATGACCACCGACTGCATACGCAGCGGGTCTTCCGCCAGTGAACGGGCCATGGACGGCAAGGCGGTGTTGAGAATCGTGCCGTCCAGGCTTTGCATGAAGAATGCGATGGCGATGACCCAGGGCATCCAGCGCAGGGTCTTTTCGTCCATGATCGGCGCTGCTGAGTTCGGCATAGGCTCCTGCTATAGCGTGAGGGTGAGTCGGCTGATCAATGCGCCCGGCAACTGGATTGAACCGGTCTGGCGCTGACTGTAGGTACTCGATTGGAGAATCAGTTCCCTTTCTTTGGTCAAGTCCTCCAGTGCGCTGCCCAGCAGGCTGTAGGCGCTGTCATCGAAGCGCATGGTGCTCACCGGCGCCACGATCTTGCCCTCTTCGACCCAAAACGTCGCGAAGCGTGTCATTCCGGTAAGGCGCGCAGCGGCACGGTCGGAGAAGTTCAGGTACCAGAGGTTACTGATGTAAAGCCCAGTGCCGAGCCTGGCGAGGATCTGATCCAGCTCCAGTGAACCGCCGGCAATGCTCAACGCGCTTGGGCCTTCGCCATAATCCGCGCCGTTGGCGGGCAGGTCGTATTCGGCTGCGCTGCTCGAATCCACCAGTCGATCGCGGGCTTGCCCGTCGACGATCAGTTTCAGGTCCTTGCGCGGGTAGCCTTCCCGTGAAAACGCTGGTGAAAGCGAACCGCTGACTTTTTCGTCGAAGTTGACCAACGGGCTGAAAGGCGTCTCGCCGTCATACAGCCTTTGCAACGGGCTGCGTTTACTGGCCAGTGACTGCGCGGAAAATCCGCCCCAGGTGAGCATGCCGATGACTTCGTCCAGAGCCGCTGGCGCCAGGTACGCGCGGTATTGTCCGGGCTTGAGCGCATGCAGCGGGCGGCCGAGAAATTCGAGCTGTTCGCGGGCTTGCTGAAAACGCTGCGCGAAGGCTTCGTCGCTCCAGTCGTGACCCGCGTAGTTGGCTTTCACTGCCTGGCCGTTTTCGTGAAACAGGCTCCAGTCGAAATTGAAGCTGTTGGCCTGGTGCCAGCCCTGCGCCCCCCACGAACTGGCGAAGCCGCGGTAAAGCGGGCCTGCCGCATAGAAACCTACCAGGTCCAGATCGCCTGCCAGTTCGCTGATCTGCTCGACGACCCGGGCGCTGTCCGGCAGCGGCAAATCTTGAACGTTACTGCTTTGCCAGGCATTGGTGTTCGGCAACAGATAGGGATCCTTGGCCAGCGACGGCAGTGTTTCGCGCAGTTGTTGCAGGGCGTCGACAAGGCGCTGCTGGTCGGTCTCGGCGTCGCCGGACAGTGTCAGCTCGAGATTGGCATGCCGGCCGTCATCAATCAGTTTGAACGTTGCAATGACCTGCTGGACGCTCCCGGCCTGTCGAACCTGGCCGTGGTTGAACCGAATGAAGTCAGACGCCTCGGCGTCGTAGGCCAGAGTGAAGTGTTCCGTCGGGCTGATGGCAGCCTTGAGCACGGCGACCAGCGCCTCGAACTGCTGTTGGTGCGACATCAGGCATCTCCTCCAAACACATCGACATTGGCAAACACACACGCCGGAGAGGCATGGCCTACACGGATCACCTGGTTGGGTTCGCCCTTGCCGCAGTTCGGCGTGCCCAGCACTTTGAACGTGCTGGCATCACCCACTGCGCTGAGGTTTTTCCAGAATTGCGCGGAGATCGCCCGGTAATTGGGGTTCTTCACCACGCCCTTGAGCTCGCCGTTCTCGATCAACTGGCCCCATTCGCAGCCGAACTGGAATTTGTTGCGTGCGTCATCGATGGACCAGGAGCGATTGCTCGACATCAGGATGCCGTGCTCGATGTTACCGACCAGACTGTCCAGCGACTGGTCACCCGGTTCGATATTCAGGTTGGCCATGCGGTCGATGGGGGCACGGTTCCAGCTGGAGGCGCGGCTGTTGGCGACGCCTGCCAGGCCGCTGCGGTATTGCGACAGGGCACCGCCGAGCGGGCGCTGCAGCAGGCCGTCACGAATCAGGAACTGCTTGCTGGCTGACGTGCCATCGTCATCATGCGCGTAGCTGGCCAGTTGCTCGGGAATCTCCGGGTCGAAGGTCACGTTCAGCAGGCTGGAACCGTATTGCAGGGTGCCGAAGTCAGTCGTTTTGACGAAACTGGTGCCTGCGTAATTGCGCTCGTCACCGAGAATCCGGTCCAGCTCCAGGGGATGGCCGATGGACTCGTGAATCTGCAGGACCATCTGATCGGGCATCAGCAGCAGGTCGCGTGGGCCTGATGGCGTGTTGGGGGCGAGGATCAACTGCAACGCTTCGTCGGCGACGTTGGCGGCAGACCCGATCAGGCCACAACTGCTCAGCACTTCGATGCCACCTTGCTGGCCGAAGTTATGCCCGCCCAGGGTGCGCGTCTGGCTGTCGCGACCGTCGTAGGCCGTCACGCTCATGCCCGGAAACACAAAGCGCTGCGCCTGACGCAATTGCGCGCCCGCGCTGTTGAGGTAGATTTGCTCAACGGTTTCCAGGTCCAGTATGGCCTGCCAGTTGACCAGGCGTTCGTCTGCCGGGACCGCGCTGGACTCGGCCATCAGCAGGCCGATGCAATCGCTCAGCGGTGGAAAGGCTTGATCCATGTTTGGCGACAGGTAGTCAGCCTTTGCGCTCGAGACAGCTTGATCGCTCAGGTCCAGCAGCGCATGCGGTGCCAGACGGCGGGCCAGCGTTTCGGCCTGCTGCAAGGCAGCCTGCAAACCCTTCAGGGAGATGTCGTTGGTGGCGGCGTAGGCTTCAACGCCATTCAGGCGCACGGTCAGCATGGCGCCCTCGTCGCTGATCAGTGACGGCGGCTCGGCCACATTCTTGCGCACGCACAGGCGTTGGCCGGTGCGGTGCACGTAACGTACGGAAAAAAATGGCGCTTCACTCTGCAGAGCAGCGAAATGCTGCTTGAGCCGGGCGGAGAAATCGAACATGCAGACAAGCTCCTTCTTGAGGGTGGTCAGTGAAGTCCGGGCGGCCTTTTGAGCCGATTGCCGTTAAGGGGGAGATTACCCCCCCCCACGATTGCCAAGCTGCACCTGCAAGCTTTGAGCCAGACGCTTCAGCCCTGCATCACCAGCTTGATATCGGCGGCCAGTTCACGCACGCGCTCTTCTTCGGTGTCCCACGAGCACATGAAACGTGCGCCGCCGTTGCCGATGAAGGTGTAGAAACGCCAGCCACGAGCGGTCAGTGCAGCAATGGCCGGCTCCGACAGTTGCAGGAACACGCCATTGGCCTGCACCGGGAACATCAGCTCCACGCCAGGAATGTCCTTGACCAGTTCGGCGAGCAGTTGCGCGCAGCGGTTGGCATGGCGGGCGTGTTTGAGCCAGGCGTCGTTTTCCAGCAGGCCGACCCACGGTGCAGACAGGAAACGCATCTTCGATGCCAGTTGCCCGGCCTGCTTGCAGCGATAATCGAAGTCTTCAGCCAGATCATGGTCGAAAAACAGAATGGCTTCGCCCACCGCCATACCGTTTTTGGTGCCGCCGAAGCACAACACGTCAACGCCGGACTTCCAGGTCAGTTCAGCCGGGGACGCCTCCAGAAAGGCGCAGGCATTGGAGAAACGGGCACCGTCCATGTGCAGATGCAGGCCCAGTTCCTTGCAGGTCGCGCTGATCGCCTTGAGTTCTTCCGGCTGATAAACGCCACCCACCTCGGTGGCCTGGGTCAGGGTCACGACGCGCGGCTTGGGGTAGTGAATGTCCTGACGCTTGAGCGCCACTTCACGAATCGATTCCGGGGTCAGCTTGCCGCCCGCGCTGCGGGCTGTCAGCAGTTTGGAGCCGTTGGAGAAAAACTCCGGCGCACCGCATTCATCGGTTTCGACGTGAGCCGTTTCCGAACAGATGACACTGTGGTAACTCTGGCACAGCGATGACAGCGCCAGCGAGTTGGCCGCCGTGCCGTTGAAGGCGAAAAATACTTCGCAGTCGGTTTCGAACAGTCGGCGGAAATCATCCGAAGCGCGTGCAGTCCATTGATCGTCACCATAAGCGCGTTGATGGCCCTTGTTCGCCTGCTCCATGGCCGCCCAGGCTTCAGGGCAGATACCGGAATAGTTGTCGCTGGCGAACTGTTGGCTTTGGTCTGTCATGGCCGATTCCTTATGGGCGATTATGGTGCGCACTGTAGCGACAATATAAGGTTCGGTCATGTGTTGGCTGCATGACGCAATTCCTCATTCAGGAGCAATATGGATCTTTCCAACCCGCCTTTTCTGCCCGGACGCAACAAGGCGCTGGACCTGCTCAAGTGGCTGGCGATGTTGAGTATGGTGCTTGACCACCTTCGCTATGTGGGCTGGTCAGTCGATTTTCTATACGTGCCGGGGCGTTTTGCCTTTCCCTGGTTCTGCCTGGCCATCGCCGTGAATCTTTCCCGGCGCAGCGCAGCCATCGTGGCCCCGCGGGTGCAATGGCGTTATCTGGGCTGGCTGCTGGTGTTTGCCGGGCTGGCGGAGATCCCGTATCGGCTGTTCATGGCTGACGCCACAGTGCTGAATGTAATGCCGACGCTGCTACTGGGGCTGGTGATCGCTCAGGGCTGGCAGCATCGCAATCCGACGACCCGAGTGATGGCCCTTGTCGCACTGCTGCTGACGGCGATCTTCCAGAAATACCTGATGTTTGGCTTTGCCGGTGTATTGCTGCCGCTGGTCTTTGTGCTGGTGCTGGAAAGAAGGCTTTGGTATGCGATATTTCCGGCGGTCTTTTGTCTGGCGGGTAATGCCTGGTCGCAGATGTTTGCCGGTGCGAGTTGGGGCGATCCGATTTCCATCGGTTCGATACTCACCTGCGTATTGGCGCCTGTACTGGGCATCGCGCTGCTGCGGACAAAGCCCGGGTTCGCAGTGATCCCTATGCGGCGCTGGGCCTATGCGATCTACCCGCTGCACTTTCTGCTGTTGCTGGGCTTGCGAATGGTGGTGGGCAGGGTTTGATCGGGAGTATGCAGTTATCCCACACACTTCTCGTTCCTCACGCTCCGCGTGGGAATGCAGTTCGTGACGCTCTGCGTCACACGGCGGTTTTTCTTTCGTTAGGTAGATTGGGGTTCGGCTCAGCTCACCTTTTCGCCCCTCGGCGACTCACTTTGAGGGACCAAAGTGAGCAAAGTCCTTCGCTCCTGTTTCCGGCCCGACTTCGTCGGGTTCCTTCGCCCTGTCACTGATCCGGGGGTCGCCGCAACGGGCCATCCATGGCCCGGTGCGGCTAGCCTGGCGTCCTGCCAGGCTACCCCCGGATCAGCGCCAGGACTCAGCCGTCACTTACGTCGCACTCTGCGTCGTCAAGTGCCACTGTGATAAAAAAGCGCTTCTTTATAGCGGCGCTGAGCGTCCGGAACGGCATGCCAACGCAGAGCATCGGCACGATAGTCAGGAACAGCGAGCTCTTGTAGGCGCGACGAGGCCGGGCGCTTTGGTATCAGCTGTTGGGCAGCAGCCGGCAGGTGATGCTCTTGATGTAGCGCGTTTCGGCAATGGCCGGGTGTACCGGATGGTCCGGGCCCTGGCCGCCGCGCTCGAGCAGCTGGATGTTGCGGTCCAGATGGCGGGCGCTGGTCAGGAGGATGTTCTGCAGGTCGTCTTCCGGCAGGTGCATCGAGCACGACGCGCTGACCAGAATGCCGTCCTTGCTGAGCAGGCGCATGGCTTGCTCGTTCAGGCGGCGGTAGGCGCCTTCACCGTTTTTCATGTCTTTCTTGCGTTTGATGAATGCAGGCGGGTCGGCGACGATTACGTCGAAACGCTCTTCTGCGGCTTTCAGTTCCTTGAGCGCTTCGAAAACATCGCCTTCGATGCAGGTCATCTTTTCGGCAAAACCGTTCAGGGCTGCGTTGCGCTCCACGCCATCGAGGGCGAAGGACGACGCGTCGACGCAGGTGACGTCGCTGGCACCGAAAGCCGCTGCCTGAATGCCCCAGCCGCCGATGTAGCTGTACAGGTCCAGCACACGCTTGCCTTTGACATAAGGGGCGATGCGCGCGCGGTTCATGCGGTGGTCATAGAACCAGCCGGTTTTTTGCCCGGCCATGACCGGTGCTTCGAACTTCACGCCGTTCTCTTCCAGCGCAACCCATTCCGGCACCAGACCGAAAACGGTTTCGACGTAACGATTCAGGCCTTCCGCATCGCGAGCCGCCGAATCGTTCTTGAACAGAATGCCGCTTGGCTTGATGACCTGAACCAGCGCCGCAATGATGTCTTCCTTGTGGTTTTCCATCGTGGCCGAGGCCAGTTGAACGACCAGAATGTCACCAAAACGGTCGACTACCAGACCCGGCAGCAGGTCGGAGTCGCCGTAGGTCAAACGGTAGAAAGGCTTGTCGAACAGGCGTTCACGCAGCGACAGCGCAACGTTGAGGCGATGGACGAGCAGCGACTTGTCGAGCGGCAGCTTGATGTCGCGGGACAGCAGGCGTGCGCAGATCAGGTTGTTGGGGCTCATGGCGACGATGCCCAGCGGCTTGCCGCCCGCAGCTTCGAGGATGGCCTGATCACCGGCTGCAAAACCATGCAGTGGAGTGGCGGCTACATCGATCTCGTTGCTGTAGACCCACAGATGACCGGCGCGCAAGCGGCGGTCGGCGTTGGCTTTGAGGCGCAAGCTAGGCAGGGACATGACGTCGCTCCTGAAAAAAGAGCGGGATTATAGCGCGTCATCCCGGCGCTGGGCCGGGATGACTGCAATTAACTGAAGGAATCTGTCAGGCAGACAGCGCTTCGATCAGTTTGCTGTTGAAGGCGGGGATATCATCGGGCTGGCGGCTGCTGATCAGTTTGCCGTCGGTGACGACTTCCTGATCGACCCATTTTGCGCCCGCGTTGACCAGGTCATCTTTCAGCGTCTTGAAGCTGGTCAGGGTTTTACCCTTTACCAGGCCTGCCGAGATCAACAGCCAGCTGCCATGGCAGATCACCGCCACTGGCTTGCCCGCGGCCTCGATGTCCTTGACGATCTTTTGCGCGTCGCTGTCTATGCGGATGGTGTCGGAGTTCTGTACACCGCCCGGCAGCACCACGCCATGATAGTCACTGGCGTTGGCAGCCTTGAACGTGCCGTCGATCTTGAAGTCATCGGCAGGTTTGTCGTGATTCCAGCCTTTGACCTTGCCCTCTTCAGCGGAAAGGATTTCCACGGTGGCGCCTGCTTGCTCCAACGCTTCTTTCGGACCGGTCAATTCAACCTGTTCGAAACCGTCGGTTACAAGAATTGCTATGCGTTTGCCAGTCAATGCTTTAGACATGGGATCCTCCAGTGTCGGGCTTAAGAGTAGCGTCTGGCAGGCCTTTTTGAAGCCGCCGTTTACGCCGTTAACACAACGTCCGAAGCTTCGTATAAGGCAAAGTTCCGAGAATATCTTCGTCTCGGGTGATGGACCGTTTCTCCGCAAGGGGTCAGAATCCAGTCATCAACGTGAGTGAATTCCTATGTCCGAAGAGCTAAGCCCAGAACAGATCCAGCAAGCGTTGCAGGGCATCAGTGTGCCTCCGCAGCCGCAAATCATGGTGGATCTGCAGATGGAGCAATACATGCCCGATCCGGACCTGGGGGCGATTGCACGATTGATCGCTCAGGATCCCGGGTTGTCCGGGGCGCTGTTGAAGATCGTCAACTCTCCACACTACGGCCTGTCCAACAAGATTGCCTCGATCGACAAGGCGGTAAACCTGCTGGGCAGTCGGACTGTGATCAACCTGATCAACGCGCAGTCGATCAGGGGCGAGATGACCGATGAAACCATCGTCGCGCTCAACCGTTTCTGGGATACGGCGCAGGATGTCGCGATGACCAGTCTGACCCTGGCCAAGCGCATTGGCTCGCAGACGGTGGACGAATCCTACGCCCTGGGCCTGTTTCACGACTGCGGCATACCGCTGATGCTCAAGCGTTTTCCCAACTACATGCCGGTGCTGGAAGAGGCCTACGCCAACGCGGGGCCCGATTGCCGCATCGTCGATACCGAAAACAGCGCCTTCGACACCAACCATTCGGTCGTCGGCTATTACACGGCCAAATCCTGGCGTCTGCCTGCACACGTTACCGACGCGATTGCCAATCATCACAACGCATTGGCGATTTTCCTGGACGATACCAGTCGCAATGCCACGCTCAAGAACCTCCTGGCTCCGCTGAAAATGGCCGAGCATATCTGCCAGTCCTATCGGGTGCTGGGCAATCAGGACGAGGATCACGAGTGGGAATGCATCGGTGCGCTGGTGCTGGACTACGTGGGCCTGTCCGAATATGACTTTGAATACCTGAGGGAAAGCATTCGCGAGCTGGGCGCGCGCTGATCCGGCGCCGCCCCGGCCTGTCCTTTCTGCACGACCGAGTTGTCCATGCCTGAATTACCTGAAGTCGAAACCACCCGTCGTGGCATTGCGCCGCATCTTGAAGGTCAGCGCGTCAGCCGCGTGATCGTGCGCGACAGCCGCTTGCGCTGGCCCATTCCCGAGGATCTGGACGTTCGCCTGTCCGGCCAGCGTATCGTGCAGGTGGATCGACGCGCCAAGTACCTGCTGATCCAGGCCGAGGTGGGCACCCTGATCAGTCACCTGGGTATGTCCGGGAATCTGCGTCTGGTCGAAGCCGGGCTTCCGGCGCTCAAACATGAGCACGTCGACATCGAACTGGAGTCCGGGCTGGCCTTGCGTTACACCGACCCGCGTCGTTTTGGCGCGATGCTCTGGAGTCTCGATCCGCACAACCACGAACTGTTGATCCGCCTGGGGCCGGAGCCGCTGACCGATCTTTTCGATGGCGAGCGTCTTTACGAGCGCTCGCGTGGCAAGTCGATCGCGGTCAAGCCGTTCGTCATGGACAACGCCGTTGTGGTCGGGGTGGGCAATATCTATGCGACCGAAGCGCTGTTCGCCGCCGGCACCGACCCGCGCCGCGAAGCGGGCAGTGTGTCCCGCGCGCGTTACCTGAAGCTGGCCATCGAGATCAAACGCATTCTGGCCTACGCTATAGAACGTGGCGGCACCACTCTGCGTGACTTCATCGGCGGTGACGGCAAGCCTGGGTATTTCCAGCAGGAATTGTTTGCGTATGGTCGTGGCGGTCAGCCATGCAAGGTGTGCGGTACGACGCTGCGTGAAGTCAAACTCGGCCAGCGCGCCAGCGTGTATTGCCCGAAATGTCAGCGCTGAAATACAGATGACAGGGGCTCTGGGCCATTTGCTTAACCCACAGCCCTGTTTATAGTGATGGCACCTTAATTATTTGCGACGCCTGAAGGATCAAGCCATGAGCCCGTTTCGTATTCTCGCTGCCGCGCTGGCGTTGTTCATCGGCCTGCAGGCGCTGCCAGTGGTGGCCGCCGATGTCACCACAGGCAGCGGCGATCCGGTCTACACCATCCAGAACCCACCTGCGTTTGCCATGATCGGTGACTTGCTGATTGCCCGCCCCTTGTTGATCGCGGCCACCGTTATCGGTACAGGACTGTTCGTGATCGCTGCGCCTTTTGCGGCGGCAGGCGGCAACCTTGGGGCAACAGGCAAGGCGCTGGTGGTGGATCCGGGCAAGGCAGCCTTCGTGCGTTGTCTGGGTTGCACGGGCGACGGGTACGGCAAGCAGCAGTGAAGGCGTAATCAAGCCTTGCTGGTGATGATCCGGTACTTGTCCATCAACTGCTCTTTGCTCTCGACGTGATTCTCATCCAGAGGGATGCAGTCGACCGGGCAAACCTGCTGACATTGAGGCTCGTCGTAGTGACCGACGCATTCGGTGCACAGGTTCGGATTGATCACGTAGATCTCCTCGCCTTGTGAAATCGCCTCGTTTGGGCACTCGGGTTCGCAGACGTCGCAATTGATGCAATCGTCAGTGATGATAAGGGACATGAATTGCTCCTGCCGCAGCCGACGCCGGGGCACATTAAAACCAATGCGGCGAATTGTGCCGCATTAGGCTTCGGGATGCACCTTCACATGCAGCGAGTCTAGCGCTTGAAGCGCTCGGTCAGCGCCTGGGCCACTGCAGGATGAACGAATTTGGTGATATCACCGCCCAACGCGGCGATTTCACGCACTAACGTCGAGGATATGAACGAGTAGCGCTCCGAGGGCGTCAGGAACAGGCTTTCGACGTCCGGTGCCAGCTGGCGATTCATATTGGCCAACTGAAACTCGTATTCGAAGTCCGATACGGCACGAAGTCCGCGCAGAAAGACGTTGGCATTCTGCTCCTTGGCAAAATGCGCCAGCAGGGTCGAAAAACCGACCACCTCCACATTGGGCAAGTGCTTGGTGACTTCGCGGGCCAGCTCGACGCGTTGCTCCAGAGGGAACAGCGGGTTTTTCTTCGGGCTGGCGGCAACCGCAATGACCACTTGGTCGAACAGGCGCGAGGCGCGCTCGACCAAATCTCCATGGCCCTTGGTAATCGGGTCGAAGGTGCCTGGGTACAACACTCGGTTCATCGCGTCGTCCTGGTCGGAGTCCGTTGTGGGACTCGGATGGTATCGCAGCCTTCCCGATGGGCCAAGCTGCGCGGCAGGTATCAAACGTCGTATTGCGCCGATTATCGGCCATGTTTATGTTGAAATCCCTGATTTTGGGGCTATTTAGCGCAGTCACAGCGGCTGGTCGGCCGATGAAAAACTTTGTAAGACGGACACTGATTGACGAGCGGGATGTCATCCGGATTTTCGATCCGTCCGGTCTTGGCCCGGGCGGGTGTGCCTGCGTCGACGTGACACCCTTATCGCCGCGATTCTGCCACCATCGCAGTATCAGCCTGCGCTAAGATTGCCATCACCTGATCAGCAAAGAGTGGCCTGGCCCAGCATGGCACCGCGTACCAAAACCCGTGAACGAATCGTGCAAACCAGTCTGGAACTGTTCAATCAGCAGGGCGAGCGTTGCGTGACCACCAATCACATCGCTGCGCACATGGAAATCTCGCCCGGCAATCTCTATTACCACTTTCCCAACAAGCAGGCGATCATCGCCGAACTGTTCTCCGAGTACGAGATGCTGATCGGCAGTTTCCTGACCCTGCCAGCCGACCGTGCGCCGACCATCGAGGATAAGCGCGATTACTTCCTGGCGATTATCGACGCCATGTGGCGCTACCGTTTTCTGCAGCGTGATCTTGAGCACCTGCTGACCTCGGATGAGGAGTTGGCGCGGCGTTATCGGCGTTTTTCGTACCGCTGTCTGATGCAGGCGATGACCATCTACCGGGGATTCATCAAGGCGGGCATCCTGAAAATGGATGAGTCGCAGATCGAGTGGACCAGTCTTAACACCTGGATCGTCCTGACGTCGTGGGTGCGTTTTCTGTGCACCAATCGGGAAAACTCCACGCAGATCAACCAATCGGCTATTCGACGTGGCGTCTATCAGGTACTTATGCTCGAATCTGTTTTTGTCGCGCCTCAGTCTCGCGAAGCGTTCGATGCCCTGTGCAAGACGTTTCACGCGTCACTGCCCGAGGTTCTGATGTGAATTCCGGGACTGACGAGCAGCCAGCTTGTCGGTTCTCTGCCACAGGAGTGTGTCATGTCCATTGCGCAACTGATCAACCCTGAGCAACTGGCTGAACGCCAGAAAACTCCAGGCCTGGTGATTCTCGATTGCCGTTACGCGCTCGAAGATTCCGACTACGGTCAACGCAGTTACGCCCAGGGGCGTATTGAGGGCGCGTCTTTTGCCGATCTGAAGCGCGACCTCAGCGGGCCTGCTATCAAAGGCAAGACCGGACGTCATCCACTGCCCGATCCCGCCGCTTTGCTGCAATGCTTTCAGGCTTGGGGCATCAACGCCGACAGCGATGTTGTGCTGTATGACGATGGTCCGGGAATGTATGCCGCGCGGGTCTGGTGGTTGCTGGCCTGGATGGGCAAGCGCGAAGGCGTCTACCTGCTCGATGGCGGGCTGAAGGCCTGGCACGCTGCGGGGCTGCCGTTGAGCCTGGATGCGCCGAATCGTGAGCCCGGTCATTTCAGCGGCGAGCCGAACATGTCCATGGTGCTCAGCGGCAGTCGCTTGCAGGGTCGTCTGGGACGCCCGGAAATGACCCTGATCGATGCCCGTGCCGAAGCCCGCTTTCGAGGCGACGTAGAACCTCTGGATCCGGTTGCCGGGCATATTCCCGGTGCGCAGTGTGCAGCCTGTACTGACAACCTCGGTCCCGATGGACGCTTTTTGCCGCCCGAACAGCTCAGGCAGCGTTTCGCTGAAAAGCTGCAGGGCCGCCCGCCGGAGAGTCTGGTCTCCTATTGCGGTTCAGGTGTCACCGCCTGCCACAACCTGTTCGCCCTGTGTCTGGCCGGCTATCCGCTGGCAACGCTGTATGCGGGTTCGTGGAGTGAATGGATCACCGATCCTGAACGGGAAATCGCCACGGGCGCCGATTGATTCGTTATCAACTCGTGAGCGAGCCGTCGCGCGCGTGGGCGGCGCATAGCCACAGCGGGATGCGGCGTTCGAGGTAGTAACGCGGATTACGAAGCGAGCCTTCGACGAAGCCGACATGCCCGCCTTTGGTGTGCAGTTCGAATTCGGTGCAGGACGACAGCTCGCTGGGTTCGGGCAGGCTGTGAGGGAATACGAATGGGTCGTCGCTGGACTGGATGATCAGCGTCGGCGTCTGAATCTGGCCCAGGTAGTAGCGGCTGGACGCTCTGCGGTAATAATCCGTGGCATCGGTAAACCCATGCAACGGCGCAGTCACCCGGCCATCGAAGTCCCAGAAGGTGCGCATGTTCTCCAGTGAGCCCAGCGCGGCGAGCTCGGCCAGGCCCTCGCTGATGCCTTCATGCTGGAACCGATGCTGCTTGTCACGGATATAAGCCAGCATTTCGCGCATGAAGTGCCGCTGATAAACCCGCGAGAAGCCTTGGCCGATACGGTTGGCACATTCGTCCAGACGGAACGGCACGGACACCGCCACGGCGCCCCTTAAATCACTGTTGGCGCCGGATTCGCCGAGGTACTTGAGCAATACATTGCCGCCCAGTGAATACCCCACCGCATAAATCGGAGCCAATGGCCGCAGCGAGCGCAAATGAGCGATCACTTCGGCCAGGTCCTCGCTCGCGCCTGAGTGATAACTGCGCGACAGCAAATTGGGTTCTCCCGAGCAACCGCGCCAGTTCAACGCCACACTCGGCCAGCCCTGCGCTGCCATGGCCTTTTGCAGGCCGGCAACATAGGGCGAGTTGGACGACCCGGTCAGGCCGTGCAGTACCAGCACCAAGGGTTTATCGGACTCATCCGGGCCATGCCAGTCCATGTCCAGAAAGTCCCCGTCCTGCAACCACAACCGCTCTCGCGTACGCGCCAGCAGCGTCGGCTTGCGCAGCAGCGGTCCCCAAAGCGTCTGCAAATGCGGATTGCCCATGCCGACGGCCGGGACGAATGGATTGGCATGGGACAGAAAGGTAGGGCGTGTGGACACGTGCTTGCTCAACGATCAGTTCAGGGGCTGAAGCTGTACGTTGCCATTAAGTGGTCCGGGATGTAAGTGGCTTGACGGTGTCGTTGCGTATAGAAGTGCGTTTGGTGACGCTCTGCATCGCAAAAGAGTACGCACAGCGTCCAGAACGGCATGCGACGCGGAGCGTCGCACGATAGTTGTAGTTGCTCCAGGGTGGGAATGCCTTTCATGACGCTCTGCGTCGTCAACAGGGCGCGGAACGTTCAGAGCTGCATGCCAAACGCGGAGCATTGGTTCGTGAGCTGTCAGCCCTGGCTCCGCTGCCACAACGCGTAATACACCTGACCAGCCTTTTTCTCGCGGTGCAATCGCCAGCTGCCCGGCAAGCCGGTGGTCGATGGCGGTGTTTCGCTTTCGGTGTAAATCCAGGCGGTGTCGGCCAGCCAGCCGTGGCTTTCCAGCAGGTTGCAGGCTGAAGCCAGCAGGCCCTGATGGAAGGGCGGGTCGAGGAACACCACGTCGAAGGGCGAGGCGGTGGCGGTTTCCAGGTGGCGCAGGGCGTCGGTCTGGGAGACCTGACCGCTGCTGCAGTTCAGCGCATTGAGGTTCTGGCGCAGGCTGGCGATGGCTGCCGCGTTGCTGTCCAGGGCCAGGCCCATGCTGGCGCCACGCGACAAGGCTTCGAAATACAGCGCGCCGCTGCCCGTGAAAACGTCCAGCACCCGGGCACCGGCGATGTAGGGTGCCAGCCAGTTGAACAGGGTTTCGCGCACGCGATCAGGTGTCGGGCGCAGGCCGGGGGCGTCGGGGAAGGTCAGGCGGCGGCTGCCCCATTCTCCGCCGATGATACGAAGCTGACCCAGGCCGTTGTGGCCCTTCGGACGTGGATTGGCCATCAGTGTTCCGGGACCCCTGCAGGTTGGCGGACGGGTTTGTCGGTCGGCGCCGGCAAGGGTTTTTGCTCAACGGTCGGACCCACGGTGACGATGACCATCTTGTCAGCGCTGAGGTGTTTGCTCATTGCCGCTTTCACCTGTTCGACGGTCACGTTCTGCGCGGCGGCCATGTAGTCCTCGAGGTAGGTCAACGGCAGGTTGTAGAAACCGATGGCACCCAACTGGCCCACGATGGCCGAATTGCTGGCTGCAGTCAGCGGGAAGCTGCCGGTCAGTTCGCGCTTCACATCGTCGACTTCTTTCTGGGTCGGACCGTTGGCGAGGAAGTCGCGAACGATGTCCTGCACCAGCTTGAGGGTGTTTTCGCTCATTTCCGCACGCGTCTGCAGGCCGATCATGAACGGCCCCGCCACCTGCATGGCAGTGAAGCCGGAAGACACGCCGTAGGTCAGGCCGCGTTTTTCCCGCACTTCGGTCATCAGTCGGCTGCCGAAGCCGCCACCGCCCAATACCGAGTTACCCACGGTCAGTGCCGCGTAATCCGGATCGTTACGGTCGATGCCCAACTGCGCGAGCATCAGGTGCGTCTGGTTGGAGGCAAATTCGATGTGCGTGATGCCTGCCTTGGGCTCGACCGGGTCAGCGACCTTGGCCAGCGCCGGGCCTTTGGGCAACGAGGCAGATACCTGTGCCGCGATGGCCTGCGCGTCGTCTCGCGACAGGTCTCCGACCAGAGCAATCACTGCATTGCCCGCTGCATAGCCTTTGGCGTGGAACGCCTTGAGCTGAGCCAGAGTGATGGCATTGACGCTCTTGGCGTCGCCTTCGCTTGGATGAGCGTAGGGGTGATCACCGTACAGACGATTGAACAGTTCCTTGCTGGCGATAGCGCCAGGGTTCTGTTTCTGAGTCTCGAAGCTGGCGATCAACTGGTTCTTGATGCGGGCCAGAGAATCGGCAGGGAAGGTGGGCTTGCCCACGACCTCACTGAACAGCTTCAGGGCCGGATCGCGCTTGTCCGCAGCACTCAGGCTGCGCAACGAGACCACCGCCATATCACGGTAGGACCCGTTGCTGAAGTCGGCGCCCAGGCCCTCGAAGCCTTGGGCGATCGCGTTGACGTCCTTGCCTTTGATGCCCTCGTTGAGCATGGCGTTGGTCAGCAGGGCAATGCCGGGGGATTTCTGGTCCTGGCTGCTACCGGCGGCGAACGTCAGGCGCATGTCGAACATGGGCAATTCGCGGGATTCCACGAACAGCACCCGGGCGCCCTCGGCGGTATTCCAGGTCTGGATGTTCAGGGCGCGACGGGCCGGAGCCTTGCCGTCCAGTTCCTTGAGGGTCTGCAGGTTGCTGCCCAGCGCGGGAGCGGCCTGGCCCTGCTCGGCAGGCGCGTCGTCGGCCAGGGCTGGCAGTGCGACAAAGGCGCCGAGCGAACCGGCCAGGATCAGGCCAAGCAGCGCATGACGTGGAGCATTGCGCGTGATCATTTGGCTTTCTCCTCAGGCAGAACGTGCGCAACGCTGAGGCGCTCACGGGTGAAATAGGTGTTGGCAGCTTTCTGGATGTCTTGCGGGGTCACGCTTTGCAGCGCCTCCAGTTCATTGTCCATCAGCTTCCAGGACAGGCCGACGGTTTCCAGCTCTCCGATCATGGTCGCCTGGCTGGTGATCGAGTCGCGCTCGTAGACCACACCGGCAATGACCTGAGCCCGGACACGCTCCAGCTCCTCGGCGGACGGTGCCTTGGTTTTCAGCTCATCGAGCAGGCGCCAGATCCCGGCTTCCACATCGGCCAGGGTTTTCTTCTTCTGCAGGTTGGGTGTGGCGCTGATCATGAACAGGCTGTCGCCGCGAGCGAACGCGTCGTAACGCGACGAGGCACCGGAGACCAACTCTTCGCCACGTTCCAGGCGCGATGAAATGCGTGCGCTGTAGCCACCGTCGAGCAGCGCTGCGATCAGACGCAGGGCGTTCGCCGAGCGGGGATCTTCAGCGGTTGCGACACTGGGTACGTTGAAACCGTAGATCAGACTCGGCAACTGGGTTTTGACGTGCAGGGTGATCTTGCGCTCGCCTGGCTCGGCCAGTTCCAGTGGTTTTTTCGAAGGCGGTACATCGCGGCGCGGGATCGACCCGAAGAAGCGCTCTGCCAAGGCTTTGACTTCGTCCGGCTGCACATCACCGACGACCACCAGCGTGGCGTTGTTCGGCGCATACCAGGATTCGTACCAGTGGCGCAGTTCTTCGACCTTCATGCGCTCCAGGTCCGCCATCCAGCCGATGGTCGGCGTGTGATAGCCGCTGGCAGGGTAGGCCATTGCCTTGAAGCGCTCGAACGCCTTGCCCATTGGCTGGTCGTCAGTACGCAGGCGACGCTCTTCCTTGATGACCTCAATCTCGCGGCTGAATTCGTCGGCGGGCAATTTCAGGGTTGCCATGCGATCGGCTTCCAGCTCCAGCGCGACGTTCAGGCGGTCACGCGCCAGCACCTGGTAATAGGCGGTGTAGTCGTCGCTGGTGAACGCATTCTCTTCAGCGCCCAGATCGCGGAGAATCAGCGAGGACTCGCCCGGCCCGGTTTTGCTGCTGCCTTTGAACATCATGTGTTCAAGTGCGTGGGACAGACCGGTCTGGCCCGGCGTTTCGTAGCTGGAGCCGACCTTGTACCAGATCTGCGATACCACCACAGGAGCGCGGTGGTCTTCGCGAACAATAACCTTCAGGCCATTGTCGAGGGTGAATTCGTGAGTCGGTTGCGGATCAGCAGCCAATGCTGTCAAAGGCAGACAAATTGTGCTGAGCAGCAGGCCTGCGGCGCGGCGGGCAAGAGCATTCATTCGTAGTTTGAACCTGTAGGACGGCCCGCTTGAACTTAGCGTCGGCGGGCGCGGGGGTGTTAGGATACTGATCCGTTTGCTTCAGAGACAGCCTTCACTGGCCGATTGCGAGTGAAACCTGTCTGAAACGCAGGTAAAGGTAGCTGCACACGCGGCCGATGAGTGAACAAGAAGTCCTAAACGCAGTCTGTTTTGCATGTCAGAATTTTTCCGGGTCGCCCTCTGGCGCCCCGCAACCTTGAGATAGCCGTCCTCCATGTTTGGTTCCAACGACGACAAGAAGACCCCAGCCGAGGCTGGAGAGAAGAAAGGCCTGTTCGGATGGTTGCGCAAGAAGCCGCAGCAAACCGAGTCGAAGCCAGCAGAATCATCCCCGACGCAACCCGACCCGATCGCCGATCAGGTTGCAGCGACGCCGCAGGTTGAGCCTCATGTTGCCTCGCAATCGGTGTCTGAAGTCACCGTCGAAGCGGCTGAGCCTGCCTCGCAACGTCATGTCGAGCCCGGTGCTCCGTCGCCCCAGCCCTGGCTGACCTTGCCGGTGACTGAAGAGCCGGTGGCATTGAGTGACGAGCGAGAGCCGCATGTCACGCCGGCCATCCCTGAACAGAACCATGCCCCTGTTGCGCCCGAACCGCGGGAGCCTGAACCCGTCATAGCGGAGCCGGTGGCGGATATCGTGCCGCTCGCGATGCCTGAGCCGGTCCTGGTTCAACCTGTTGCAGAGCCTGAGCCAGTGGTCGCGCAGGCAATGCCGCAACCTGTTCAGCCTGCTGCGCAAGCGGTTGCAGTGCCGGCGCCCGCACCGACACCTGAGCCAGAAACCGGCAAGGTCGGCTTCTTTGCGCGTCTCAAGCAGGGCCTGTCGAAGACCAGTGCCAGCATCGGCGAAGGCATGGCCAGCCTGTTTCTGGGCAAGAAGGCCATCGATGATGATCTGCTGGAAGAAATCGAAACCCGCCTGCTGACCGCCGATGTCGGCGTTGAGGCCACCTCGGTCATCATCAAGAGCCTGACTCAGAAGGTCGCGCGCAAGCAGTTGACCGACGCCCAAGCGTTGTACACCTCGTTGCAGGGCGAACTGGCTGCGATGCTCAAGCCTGTCGAGCAACCGCTGGTGATAAAGGCCGAACACAAGCCGTTCGTGATTCTGGTGGTCGGCGTCAATGGCGCGGGCAAGACCACCACCATCGGCAAGCTGGCCAAGAAGCTGCAACTGGAAGGCAAGAAGGTCATGCTGGCGGCGGGCGACACGTTCCGCGCTGCAGCCGTCGAGCAATTGCAGGTCTGGGGTGAGCGTAATCACATACCGGTCATCGCTCAGCACACCGGTGCCGACTCGGCTTCTGTCATCTTCGATGCCGTGCAGGCTGCCAAGGCTCGTGGCATCGACGTGCTGATCGCCGACACCGCCGGACGTCTGCACACCAAGGACAATCTGATGGAGGAGTTGAAGAAGGTTCGCCGCGTGATCGGCAAGCTGGACGCAGATGCCCCTCACGAAGTCCTGCTGGTCCTCGATGCGGGCACCGGGCAGAACGCTATCAATCAGGCCAAGCAATTCAACCAGACCGTCACGCTGACCGGGCTGGCGCTGACCAAGCTGGACGGCACCGCCAAGGGCGGCGTGATTTTCGCTTTGGCCAAGCAGTTCGGCTTGCCGATTCGCTATATCGGCGTTGGTGAAGGTATCGATGATCTGCGTACCTTCGAGGCCGAACCCTTTGTTCAGGCACTGTTTGCGGAGCGGGAGCGTCCATGATTCGATTCGAGCAGGTCGGTAAGCGCTACCCGAATGGACATGTCGGGTTGCATGAACTGAGCTTTCGAGTACGTCGCGGCGAGTTTTTGTTCGTCACCGGTCATTCCGGTGCCGGCAAAAGCACGCTGCTGCGCCTGTTGCTGGCCATGGAGCGTCCGACCACCGGCAAACTGATGCTGGCCGGTCAGGATCTTGGGCAAATCAGCAACGCACAAATCCCGTTTCTGCGTCGTCAGATCGGCGTGGTATTCCAGAATCACCAGTTGCTGTTCGATCGCACGGTGTTCAACAACATTGCGTTGCCTTTGCAGATCCTCGGCCTGTCCAAGCCCGAAATCGCCAAGCGGGTCGATTCGGCGCTTGAGCGGGTAGCGTTGTCCGACAAGGCCGAGTTGTACCCGGGTGACCTCTCTACCGGTCAGCAACAGCGTGTCGGCATTGCCCGCGCCATTGTTCACCGTCCGGCCCTGCTGCTCGCCGATGAACCGACCGGTAACCTCGACCCACGGCTGGCGGCGGAGATCATGGGTGTGTTTGAAGATATCAACCGACTGGGGACCAGCGTGCTGATTGCCAGTCACGACCTGGCATTGATCGCCCGCATGCGTCATCGCATGCTGACCCTGCAGCGCGGTCGTCTGATCGGTGACGGGGAGGCCGGAGTATGAGTGCCACACGCAGCCCCAAGGTTTCAGAGCGCGTCGCGCCAAAAGCGGCCGATCCGCTACCGCCGAAACAGAAAAAACAGCGCCACGACCACGATGACGATGGCCCTGATTTCAGTGCGCTGATGTCCGCCTGGCTGGAAAGCCATCGTTCCAGTCTACTGGACAGCCTGCGACGCCTGGGCAAACAGCCGATTGGCAGCTTTTTTACGTGTCTGGTGATGGCGATTGCCTTGAGCCTGCCGATGGGCTTGTCGTTGCTGCTGAGCAATGTCGAGCGTCTGGGTGGTTCATGGCAGCGCGCGGCGCAGATTTCGATTTATCTGAATCTGGATGCCAGTACTGCCGACGGCACGCGCCTGCGCGATGAAATCAAGGCGATGCCCGGTGTGGCAGATGCCGAGTACATCAGCAGCGAACAGGCATTGGGGGAGTTCAAGCAGCAGTCCGGGTTAGGCGAGGCGCTCAAGGAATTGCCGGAGAACCCGCTTCCGGGCGTGGTGCTGGTGACGCCGGACGAAGTGGACAAACCTGCGCTGGAAGCCTTGCGTACGCGACTCGCCGGATTACCTAAAGTAGAACAGGCGCAACTGGACCTGGTCTGGGTAGAAAGGCTGGCCGCGATCCTCAAACTGGGTGACCGTTTCGTTTTCGGCTTGACGGTTCTGCTGGTCTCGGCTTTGCTGTTAGTAATTGGTAACACAATTCGTCTACACATTGAAAACCGCCGCATCGAAATTGAAGTGATCAAGCTGGTGGGCGGTACCGACAGCTACGTGCGCAGGCCTTTCCTTTATATGGGCGCGCTGTACGGCTTCGGGGCGGGCATCCTGTCCTGGGGCGTTCTGGCTTATGGCCTGAACTGGCTGAACGGCGCGGTTGTCGGACTGGCAGGTCTCTATGGAAGTGACTTTGCGCTGGCCGGTGTGCCGATGGGTGATGGTCTTTCCCTCTTGCTTGGAGCGGTTCTGTTAGGGTATATCGGTGCCTGGATTGCGGTGGCCCGACATCTTCGTGAACTGGCGCCCCGGTAGAGCCACATTATTGTTTCATCAGACTGGCCTCTGAAAATCAAGGAACTTGGTTAGCGGTTCCGGGTCAATCTGGCTAATGCTGAACTGCACATAACCTGTGCGCTGGAGGTTTTTTCGTATGACCACTTCTTTGCAACCTGCTTATGCTCTAGTCCCGGGTGCGAACCTCGAGGCCTACGTGCACACGGTCAACAGCATTCCTTTGCTGACGCCCGAGCAGGAGCGTGAACTGGCTGAGAGTCTCTACTATGAGCAGGATCTGGACGCGGCCCGTCAAATGGTCCTCGCCCACCTGCGATTCGTCGTGCACATCGCGCGCAGTTATTCGGGTTACGGTCTGGCTCAGGCCGACCTGATCCAGGAAGGTAACGTCGGTCTGATGAAGGCCGTGAAGCGTTTCAACCCGGAAATGGGCGTGCGTCTGGTGTCCTTCGCCGTGCACTGGATCAAGGCTGAAATTCACGAGTTCATCCTGCGTAACTGGCGCATCGTCAAGGTCGCCACGACCAAGGCGCAGCGCAAGCTGTTCTTCAACCTGCGCAGCCAGAAGAAGCGTCTGGCCTGGCTGAACAACGATGAAGTGCATCGCGTCGCTGAAAGCCTGGGCGTCGAGCCGCGTGAAGTGCGTGAGATGGAAAGCCGTCTGACGGGCCATGACATGGCCTTCGACCCGGCAGCCGAGGCGGATGACGACAGCGCGTTCCAGTCGCCAGCCAATTATCTGGAAGACCACCGCTACGACCCGGCGCGTCAACTGGAAGACTCCGACTGGACCGACAACTCCACCGCCAATCTGCATCAGGCGCTGGACGTGCTGGACGAACGCAGCCGCGACATCCTCTACCAGCGCTGGCTGGCAGAAGAAAAAGCCACGCTGCACGACCTGGCGCAGAAGTACAACGTTTCTGCAGAGCGTATTCGTCAGCTGGAAAAAAGCGCGATGAACAAGCTCAAGACGTCGATTGCCGCGTAAGGCTGCCTAACAACGAAAAACGCCCCGAGATAATCGGGGCGTTTTTGTTTGTGTATCAGCTATCGTGCGACGCTCTGCATCGGTATGCCGTTCTGGACGCTCTGCGTCCTCTTCTCCGAACTAGCGCCAGCCCATCACCAGCGACGACTGCTGTTCAATCCCCGCAAATACTCATCCCCACCCAATTGACGCATTTGCTGACGAATCCAGCCCGCGCGGCGGGAGACATAGCTGCTCGGGTGGCTGGCGCTCCACTGGCGCGGGTTGGGCAGGACGGCGGCGAGGTAGCTGGCCTGCTGGGCGGAAAGCGCGCTGGCGTTGGTGCGGAAGTGATGTTGCGCCGCAGCCTGGGCGCCGAATACACCTTCGTCCCACTCGACACTGTTGAGGTACACCTCGAGGATGCGCTCCTTGGACCAGAGCAGTTCGATCAGCATGGTGAACCAGGCTTCCAGCCCCTTGCGCAGGTAGCTGCGGCCGGACCACAGGAACAGGTTTTTCGACACCTGCTGGCTGAGCGTGCTGGCACCGCGTATCGAGCCGCCGCGCTCGTTGTGCAGGATGGCCGCTTGAATGGCGTCGACGTCGAAACCCCAATGCTCGGCAAACTTCTGGTCTTCGCCGGCAATGACCGCAATTTTCAGGTCGTCGGAGATTTTGTCCCACGGTTCCCAGTCGCGTTGCAGGTCGATAGGCTCGCCATCGACCCAGGATTCGACTTTGCGCTCGACCATCAGCGCACTGCCCGGTGGCGGCACCCAGCGCAAAACCAGAACCACGAGAACACTGCCTGCGGCGAACCACAGCAGGGCTTTGACAATACGACGAAGAATAGACTGCAGCATAGAGATGGCTTGGCCGAACCCGTTGAACGGGCCATTATACAGACCGTGCGCCTTTCGACGATTTTTCACTGGAGTTCCTGATGCTTCGTAGCTTTTTGATGCTGGCCGCTTTCTTCGGCTTCACCGGTGTCGCCCTGGGCGCATTTGCTGCCCACGGTCTCAAGGAACGCCTGAGTGCCGAGTATCTGGCGGTGTTCCACACTGGTGTGCTTTATCAGCTGATTCACGCGCTGGCCCTGCTCGGCGTGGCGATACTGGCAACGCACATCCCCGGGCGCCTGATCACCTGGGCCGGATTCTCCTTCGCGGTCGGTATCCTGCTGTTTTCCGGCAGCCTCTACGCGCTGACCCTGACCGGTTTCAGCAAGCTTGGCATCATCACGCCGTTCGGTGGGCTGGCATTTCTGTTCGGCTGGTCGATGCTCGGTCTGGCGGCCTGGAGGCTGGGCTCGCCTCCTTGAGCGCCTGCTCCCCGGAAAGCAGGCCGCGCTTGAGACGAATGGCGTGGCTTTGCCTTGGTCATACCGGCTGATCGGGCTAGAATGCTGGCCCCCTAAAATGATGGCTGCTCTCGCATGCACATTCAGTTGAACGGCGAACCCTTTGAATTGCCCGATGGCGAAACCGTCGCGGCATTGCTGACCCGTCTGGACCTTGCAGGGCGCCGGGTCGCGGTGGAACTGAACCTGGATATCGTGCCGCGCAGTCAACATGCGGCGACCGTCCTGAGTGAAGGCGATCAGGTCGAAGTGGTTCATGCCATTGGCGGTGGCTAGTTCGCAATCCGCACTGCGCCCAACCCAATCTGCACGTTATGAGGATTTCCGATGAGCAATGTTCGCAGCGACAAGCCCTTCGTCCTGGCCGGTCGGACTTTCGAGTCGCGCCTGCTGGTAGGCACCGGCAAGTACATCGATATGGAACAGACCCGTCTGGCCATCGAAGCCTCGGGCGCCGAGATCGTGACCGTTGCCGTGCGCCGTACCAACCTGGGCCAGAATCCCGGCGAGCCGAACCTGCTGGACGTGCTGCCGCCTGATCGCTACACCATATTGCCGAACACCGCTGGCTGCTTCGATGCGACCGAGGCCGTGCGCACCTGCCGCCTGTCCCGCGAACTGCTCGACGGCCGCAATCTGGTCAAGCTCGAAGTGCTGGCCGACCAGAAAACCCTGTTCCCGAATGTGATCGAAACCCTCAAGGCCGCCGAGATCCTGGTCAAGGACGGTTTCGACGTGATGGTCTACACCAGTGATGACCCGATCATCGCCCGTCAGCTGGCCGAAATCGGCTGTATCGCGATCATGCCGCTGGCCGGCCTGATCGGCAGCGGTCTGGGTATCTGCAACCCGTACAACCTGCAGATCATTCTTGAAGAAACCAAAGTGCCGGTGCTGGTCGATGCAGGTGTCGGTACTGCCTCCGATGCCACCATCGCGATGGAACTGGGCTGTGAAGCCGTATTGATGAACTCGGCCATCGCCCATGCCCAGCAGCCGGTGATGATGGCCGAAGCCATGAAGCACGCCGTAATTGCCGGTCGTCTGGCCTACCTGGCCGGGCGCATGCCACGAAAACTCTATGCCAGCGCGTCTTCGCCGCTGGATGGCCTGATCAAGTAAGAGCCCGTTGATGACTGATTCGCACGTTCCGCACCCAGAGTCGCCTGCTGTCGAAGAAGGCGAAGAGCGCCCGCACCGCCGCATCAAGAGTTTTGTGATGCGTGCCGGCCGCATGACCGAAGGTCAGCAGCGCGGCCTCGATCAAGGCCTCCCGCTGTATGGCCTGTCGCTGACCGACACGCCTGTTGATTTCGATCAGGTATTCGGTCGCTCTGCGCCGCGTACGCTGGAAATCGGCTTCGGCATGGGCCACTCGCTGCTGGAAATGGCCGCTGCGGCTCCCGAGCACGACTTCATCGGTGTCGAGGTGCACTCTCCAGGCGTAGGCGCATTGCTCAACGGCGTACTCACCCAGGGGCTGACCAATGTGCGCGTCTACGATTGCGACGCCATTGAAGTGCTGAACCGCTGCGTTGCGGACAACAGCCTGGATCGACTGATGCTGTTCTTCCCGGACCCGTGGCACAAGAGTCGTCACCACAAGCGCCGTATCGTGCAGCCTGAATTTGCCGCACTGGTGCGCAGCAAGCTGAAGGAAGGCGGCGTGTTCCACATGGCCACTGATTGGGGCCCGTACGCGGAATACATGCTGGAAGTGATGAGCGTGGCGCCCGGTTATCGCAACCAGGCCGAAGACAACCAGTACGTTCCGCGCCCTGCGGAACGGCCGATCACCAAGTTCGAGCGCCGTGGCGAGAAGCTCGGACACGGCGTCTGGGATCTGAAGTTCGAGAAAGTCGACTGACCGGGTTTGCGGGTTGCTGACAACCCGCAATGTCGTGTCGCTTACTGAATCTCGTCCGGCTTGACGATCACCCAGTTCTTGTCCGCCGTGACCGGCAGCTTCTCCTTGGCCTGAGCTTCGGCATTGTCCTTGATCATGCCGTTCAGCTGGGTCATGTACTTGTCCTTGCGGTTGATCCACAAGTGCACGCCGCCCTTGCTCACGTCGACGCTGTGAAACAGCATGTAGCCGTCGCTGGTCGGGGTATCGCCGCCGACCAGGACCGGTTTTTTCCACTGGTCGATGTAGGTCAGAATGGCCGCCTGCTTGCCCGCCATCCAGGTTGCCGGTGTCCACAGGTATGGCGTCAGCTCCAGACCCATGTTGCTTTTCGGATCGTATTTGCCCGCTGTGATCTGCTTGCGTGCGGTGGTCAGCTCGCCTGTTTTGCGGTCCTTGAGCAGCGTGCTCACGCCGATCACATTCTGCGGTTTGACGTTGTAGCCGTACTTCGGGTCGGCAGCGACCATACGCACCAGCTCTTCGGACGCGGCGGTCATCACATACACCTCGATGCCGTTTTCCATCAGCTTGTTGTACAGCTCGGTCTGCCCGGTGAATACCCGCGGCGGTTCGACATTGAGCTGCTTGACGGTATCGCCTTCGTAGTAGGTCGCAGGGATCGGCTTTTTCAGGGCCATCAGCTCATCGACATAGCCTTTGAGCTCCTGAAGCGTAAAGCCGGAAAACACCTGCGCGACCCACGGGTAGCAGACCATGTCGTCTATTTCGCAAAGACGATAGTAGTAGCTGAACAGGCTTTCCTTGTGCTCGGCGGTGTCTTTGAAGGGGATCAGCTTGAGCGAGGGATCGAGTTTTTCGCGGGTGATCAGGCCTTTGTTTTCCATGTACGGCAGCAGCGACTCTTCGAGGTCGAAGCGGTAGCTGGTGTTGTCCATGTCGAAGACTGCGTAATTGCCCTTGTTGGCATTCGCCGCAATCATCGCGTCGAGCGCCTTGGCAGCAGGCTCGGGCCAATGCTTCAATTCGGTGGCCGCGATAGCCTGGCTGGCAAGCCCGAAGCAGACGGCAGCAGCCAACAGTTTTGGCACGAGTTTCATAGGCGATTTCCCCTTGTCGAAAAAACGAAGGGGCAGACCGTAACAAATTATTGTGAAGGCAAAAGTACGTCAGCGACCCGAAAAAGGCCAAATGACGCCGTTTGCCCCTTTATTTGCGACAGTGAAACCAAAAACGACACTTTTGTTGCAGTTTTTCGTCAGCGGCCGCAATTGCTCCAGAAATTGCTGATCAGACGCGTTCCCACACTTCGAAGTTGTAGGCAGGCTTGTCATCGACGGCGGCGTTTTCGATGTTGGATACCAGCGCCCACTGCGCCGTATCGAATTCAGGAAACCACGCGTCGCCATCAGGGCTCAGTGCCACGCGAGTCAGGTACAGGCGATCCGCCTCGGGAAGGCCCTGGGCATAAAGCTGCGCGCCGCCGATCAGCATCACCTCGTCGACACCCTGTTCCTGCGCCCACTGCTCGGCGCGCACGACGGCGGCGTCCAGCGAAGCGAAGACTTCCGCGCCTTCAAGCTGCAGATCAGTCTGGCGGCTGACCACCAGGTTGAGGCGGCCAGGCAGCGGGCGACCCAACGAATCCCAGGTCTTGCGGCCCATGATGATCGGCTTGCCGAGCGTCGTTGCCTTGAAGTATTTGAAATCCCCCGGCAAATGCCAGGGCATGGAATTGTCGACGCCAATCACTCGGTTTTCACCAAGGGCGGCAATCAGGCTGAGGGGGAGATGAGTTTTCATGCCGCGAGGATATCAGAGGTCGCAGGGCAGGCGAATGAACTGACATGCGCCGTGCTCAGTCCCATGACTGCGGTTATGCTCACTGCTGAATTCAATCAAGAGACACTGTGTGACTGCACTGACCCCCCTCGATACCCTCTGGCTGACCGAAGCCGTGCGCCTGCGTGAACAGCAGGCGGGCGTGCTGGATGATCAGGAAGCCAATCGCCGTGCCCGCGCTGCCGGCGGCGACCTGACTGCGCGCATTACCCACCGCGCCCTCGGCCTGGCGCAGCGCGACGGCATGCTTGGCGCACTGCACCACTGGAAGCAGGGCGCACGGCTGGCGTTGATTGCGCTGGCGGTGCTCTCGGTGATCAGTGGCGCGGGCCTGGCGTTCGCTGCAATGGGCGACGGGCAGGCAGCGGTCAATGTGTTCTGGGCGCTGGGCAGCCTGCTGGGGCTGAACCTTGTGCTGTTGCTGACCTGGGCGCTGGGCCTGATCTTCGCCGGGCGCAGTAACACCGGGCTGGGCCGAGTGTGGCTGTGGCTGAGCGAAAAACTCGCCCGTGACGCCCAGGCCGCGCAGCTTGCCCCCGCGCTGGTTTTGCTGCTGCAACGCCAGCGCCTGAACCGCTGGGCGCTGGGGCTGGTGGTTCACAGCCTGTGGCTGCTGGCGTTACTCACTGCGCTGGTGTTGATGTTGATGCTGATGGCGACCCGACGCTACGGGTTTGTCTGGGAAACCACCATTCTGAGCAGCGACACGTTCGTCAGCCTTACCCAGACGCTCAGTACGATCCCGGCGTGGCTGGGGTTCAGTGTCCCGGACGAAACCATGATTCGTGCCAGCGGCAATGGCGCGTTGAGTATCGAGAATGCGCGTCAGGCCTGGGCGGCATGGCTGGTCGGTGTGCTGCTGGTGTACGGCATCGTGCCGCGTCTTTTGCTGGCCGGGTTCTGCCTGTGGCGCTGGAAGCAGGGCAGGACAGCGCTGCGCCTTGATCTGGATTTGCCCGAATACCTTGAATTGCGTGAGCGCCTGATGCCCAGCAGCGAGCGCCTGGGTGTCAACGATGCCGAGCCTGCCGCACTGCATCAGGTGCAGTCCGGCGCAGGGGCGAGCGAAAGCGACGGCGCGTTGCTGGTGGCCATCGAGCTGGATGATCAGCAGGTCTGGCCGCCAGCGCTGCCGTCGGGTGTTGCTGATGCAGGTGTTCTCGACAGCCGTGAGTCGCGCCACAAGCTGCTGGAGCAACTGACCCAGTATCCGCCTGCGCGCATAGTGATCGCCTGCGACCCGCGCCGCTCGCCGGACCGTGGCAGTCTGGCGTTGATCGCCGAACTGGCACGCTGCGCCGGTGCAGCGCGTATCTGGCTGCTGCCCGCGCCTGCCGGGCAGAGGCTTGACCCCGAGCGCCTTGGCGACTGGCACGTCGCGCTGGATCAGTTGCAGTTGCCACACGCCGACAGTGCGCCCTTGAACTGGCTGGAGACAGGCCATGACTGAAGCAGACAGCACTCGTGCGATCAAGCTGGCGGTGGTCGGTCATACCAACGTCGGCAAGACCTCGCTGCTGCGTACCCTGACCGGTGATGTCAGCTTTGGCGAAGTGTCCCATCGCCCCAGCACGACTCGTCATGTCGAAGGCGCGCGCCTTTCTGTGGACGGCGAGGCCTTGGTCGAGTTGTACGACACGCCTGGCCTGGAAGACGCTATCGCGCTGCTCGATTATCTGGAGCGCCTGGACCGTCCCGGCGAGCGTCTGGACGGACCGGCGCGACTGGCGCGCTTTCTGGAGGGCAGCGAGGCGCGCCAGCGTTTTGAGCAGGAGGCCAAAGTCATGCGCCAGTTGCTCGGCTCGGACGCTGGGCTGTATGTGATCGATGCACGCGAACCGGTACTCGCCAAGTACCGTGATGAGCTGGCGGTGCTGGCCAGTTGTGGCAAGCCACTGCTGCCGGTGCTGAATTTCGTCAGTGCACAGCAACACCGCGAGCCGGAGTGGCGCGAAGCGCTTTCACGCCTGGGGCTGCATGCATTGGTGCGCTTCGACAGCGTCGCACCGCCGGAAGACGGCGGTCGACGTCTGTATGAAAGCCTGGCGCTTCTGCTGGAAAGCGCGCGGCCGCGGCTCGAGCGTTTGATTGAGGATCAGGAAAAACAGCGCACGGCCAAACGTCACAGTGCTGCTCGCCTGATCGCCGAACTGCTGATTGATTGTGCTGCATGCCGGCGTAGCGTCGAGACCACTGCCGAGCAGGAGCAGCAGGCTGTGGAAGCGCTGCGCAAGGCGGTTCGCCAGCGCGAACAGCAATGTGTCGAGGCGCTGCTCAAGCTGTATGCGTTTCGCAAGGATGATGTGTCCAGCAGCGATTTGCCGTTGATGGACGGTCGTTGGGGCGATGATCTGTTCAACCCGGAAACCCTGAAGTTGATGGGCGTGCGCGTTGGCGGCGGGGTGGCGGCTGGCGCTGCGGCCGGGGCAGGGGTCGACCTGATGGTCGGCGGCGTAACGCTTGGCGCGGCGGCTTTGGTCGGCGCGATTGCTGGTGGTGCGTTATCCACGGCGCGCAGCTACGGAGGCCGGTTGCTCGGCAAGTTCAAGGGGCGCAGAGAACTGACCGTCGATGATGCGGTACTGCGCCTGCTCGCCCTGCGTCAGCGCCACTTGCTGCTGGCGCTGGGTGTCAGGGGCCACGCGGCTCTGCACAGCATCGAACTGACCACACCGCAGGACAAGACCTGGCGCAAAGGCAAAATCCCCGAGCCCCTGAACCGCGCCCGCGCCCACCCGCAATGGTCCACACTCAACCCGCACGCCAAACCGAATCAGGCGGAGCGGCAGGAAGCGATTGATCAACTGGCGGATGTGGTTTTGCAGGATTGACTGTTCCAGCGCTGAAGACCGGACGCGGAGCGTCGCACGATAGTTGAGGATGAAGCTGAGCACGATAGTTGAGATATCGTTCCTCACGCTCCAGCGTGGGAATGCAGTGGGTGACGCTCCGCGTCACGAATCTGCGCCTTGACGCATCCTCCAGAACCCCCGCATTCAGGCGCTTTTCAGCTTGCCGTTTACCGGCGAAAACCCGCCTATTATTTTTATTGATTGATCGTTCAATAAAAAATCTTTAGACTGGCCTCACCGTTTTGGTACAACGATCACTGCAGACACCCGGGAGAATCGCGCCAATGCCCAAGGTCGGAATGCAACCCATCCGCCGCCAACAGTTGATCCAGGCCACGCTGACTGCGGTCGATCAGGTCGGTATGGGCGATGCCAGCATTGCGCTGATTGCGCGACTGGCAGGCGTGTCCAACGGCATCATCAGTCACTATTTTCAGGACAAGAACGGCCTGATCGCCGCCACGATGCGGCATCTGATGAACGCCTTGATCCAGAACGTCCGCGAACGCCGTCAGGCGCTGACCGAGGACAGCCCCAGGGCTCACCTGCAAGTGATCATCGAAGGCAACTTCGACGCCAGTCAGGTCAGCGGCCCGGCCATGAAAACCTGGCTGGCCTTCTGGGCGACCAGCATGCATCACCCTTCGCTGCACCGATTGCAGCGCATCAACGACCACCGTTTGTATTCGAACCTGTGCTGTCAGTTCCGCCGCACCTTGCCACTGGAACAGGCACGCAGCGCCGCCCGCGGGCTGGCAGCCCTGATAGACGGGTTGTGGCTGAGAGGCGCGCTGTCAGGCGATGCATTCGACACCGAGCAAGCGCAACGGATCGCTTACGAGTACATGGATTTCCAATTGGCGAAATCGGCGAGCTGAGGCTTTCGAAGCCCCTTACCGAACGACTGTAAAAGCCTGTTGCCGAACGAACCCGGCACACTGAAATCAGTCATCGCCCCCCCACTGAATTTGCGAGGACTTTATGGCCCGTTTTGAACTGCAGAAACTTTACATCGATGGCGGTTATGTCGATGCCAGCAACCCTGAAACCTTCGACGCCATCAATCCGGCGAACGGCGAAGTCCTGGCGCAGATCCAGCGCGCCGGCAAGGACGATGTCGAGCGCGCCGTCGTCGCCGCCGAAAAGGGCCAGAAAATCTGGGCCGCCATGACCGCCGTCGAGCGTTCGCGCATCCTGCGCCGTGCCGTCGACATCCTGCGTGAGCGCAACGATGAACTGGCCGCTCTGGAAACGCTGGACACCGGCAAGGCCATCTCCGAAACCCGCTACGTGGACATCGTGACGGGTGCCGACGTGCTGGAATACTACGCCGGTCTTGTACCCGCCATCGAAGGTGAGCAGATTCCGCTGCGCGACTCTTCATTCGTGTACACCCGCCGCGAGCCGCTGGGTGTGGTGGCCGGTATCGGCGCCTGGAACTACCCGATCCAGATCGCACTGTGGAAATCCGCCCCGGCGCTGGCCGCGGGTAACGCGATGATCTTCAAGCCGAGTGAAGTCACTTCGCTGACCACCCTGAAGCTGGCAGAAATCTACACCGAAGCGGGCGTACCGAACGGCGTATTCAACGTGCTGACCGGCAGCGGCCGTGAAGTCGGTACCTGGATCACCGAGCACCCGCGCATCGAGAAAGTCTCCTTCACCGGCGGCACTGACACTGGCAAGAAAGTCATGGCCAGCGCCTCGAGCTCGTCGCTCAAGGAAGTGACCATGGAGCTGGGCGGCAAATCACCGCTGATCGTGTTCGACGACGCCGATCTGGACCGTGCGGCCGATATCGCGATGATGGCCAACTTTTACAGTTCCGGTCAGGTCTGCACCAACGGCACCCGCGTGTTCGTGCCGAACGCTCTGAAAGCCGAGTTCGAAGCGAAAATCCTCGAGCGTGTGAAGCGCATCCGCGCCGGCAACCCGGAAGACGAAACTATCAATTTCGGCCCGCTGGTCAGCTTCGAGCACATGGAAAGCGTGCTGGGTTATATCGCCAAGGGCAAAGAGCAGGGCGCACGTCTGTTGTGCGGCGGCGATCGCCTGACCGGCGGGGTGTTCGACAAGGGCGCGTTCGTTGCGCCGACCGTGTTCACCGACTGCACCGACGAGATGACCATCGTGCGTGAAGAAATCTTCGGCCCGGTGATGAGCATCCTCGGTTACGACACCGAAGACGAAGTGGTGCGCCGCGCCAACGACACCGACTTCGGTCTGGCTGCAGGCATCGTGACCCGCGACCTGAACCGCGCCCACCGCGTGATTCATCTGCTGGAAGCCGGTATCTGCTGGATCAACGCCTGGGGCGAGTCGGCGGCACAAATGCCGGTCGGCGGCTACAAGCAGTCGGGCGTCGGTCGTGAGAACGGCATCAGCTCGCTGGCCCAGTACACGCGCATCAAGTCGGTACAAATCGAACTGGGCGATTACGCCTCGGTTTTCTAAACACGGTTTCAGTGGCACGCGGCAGGCCTCAAGCAGACGCACTCAAAAGCTGCCTGCCGCACCCCATTTTCACGAGTATCGCCTCGCTGCTTCTGCTTGCGGCCGAGGCTTGAAACTCGCAGCTCTATGAGGGAGCCTCTATGACGACTCAATCCGAATACGACTACATCATCATTGGTGCCGGCTCGGCCGGTAACACCCTGGCAGCCCGTCTCACCGAAGACGCAGGCGTCACCGTTCTGCTGCTCGAAGCCGGTGGCCCGGACTACCGGCTGGATTTCCGCACCCAGATGCCTGCCGCCCTGGCATTTCCGCTGCAGGGCCGTCGCTACAACTGGGCCTACGAGACCGAGCCAGAGCCGCACATGAACAACCGCCGCATGGAATGCGGCCGCGGTAAAGGCCTGGGCGGCTCATCGCTGATCAACGGCATGTGCTACATCCGCGGCAACGCGATGGACTACGACGGCTGGGCCAAGGAGCCGGGTCTCGAAGACTGGAGCTACCTCGACTGCCTGCCGTACTTCCGCAAGGCCGAAACCCGCGACATCGGCCCGAATGACTACCACGGTGGTGAAGGTCCGGTCAGCGTGACCACGCCCAAGGCGGGCAACAATCCGCTGTTCCACGCGATGGTCGAGGCGGGCGTGCAAGCCGGTTTCCCGCGCACTGACGACCTCAACGGTTATCAGCAGGAAGGTTTCGGTCCGATGGACCGCACCGTGACGCCTAACGGTCGTCGCGCCAGTACCGCCCGTGGTTATTTGGACGAGGCCAAGAAGCGCTCGACCCTGACCATCGTCACTCACGCGCTGACCGATCGCATTCTGTTCGAAGGCAAGCGTGCCGTCGGCGTGGCGTACCTGGTAGGTGACAGCGACACCCGCATCCAGGCCCGTGCCCGCAAGGAAGTACTGCTGTGTGGCGGCGCGATCGCTTCGCCACAGATTCTCCAGCGTTCCGGCGTCGGCCCGGCCGAAGTGCTGAACAAGCTGGATATTCCGGTGGTTCATGACCTGCCGGGCGTTGGCCAGAACCTTCAGGATCACCTGGAGATGTACCTGCAGTACGCCTGCACCCAGCCGGTGTCGCTGTACCCTTCGCTGAAGTGGTGGAACCAGCCTGCCATCGGTGCCGAGTGGATGTTCCTCGGTACAGGTATCGGTGCGAGCAACCAGTTTGAAGCCGGTGGTTTCATTCGCTCCAGTGAAGCGTTCGAATGGCCTAACATTCAGTACCACTTCCTGCCGGTCGCGATTAACTATAACGGCACCAAGGGCGTTCAGGAGCACGGTTTCCAGGCTCACGTCGGCTCCATGCGTTCGCCGAGCCGTGGCCGCGTGCAGGTCAAATCCAAAGACCCGCGCGAGTACCCGAGCATCCTGTTCAACTACATGGCCAGCGAGCAGGACTGGCAGGAGTTTCGCGATGGCATCCGCCTGACGCGCGAGATCATGCAGCAGCCGGCACTGGACCCGTACCGTGGCCGCGAAATCAGCCCCGGCATCGACGTGCAGTCTGACGAGGCACTGGACCAGTTCGTGCGTGAGCATGCCGAGACGGCTTATCACCCGTCCTGCTCGTGCAAGATGGGCACCGACGAAATGGCGGTTGTCGATGGTCAGGGTCGCGTGCATGGCCTGCAAGGCCTGCGTGTGGTCGATGCCTCGATCATGCCGATCATCACCACCGGTAACCTGAATGCACCGACGATCATGATCGCCGAGAAAATCGCCGACAAGATCCGTGGTCGCCAGCCGCTGCCACGCAGCACGGCCGACTACTTCGTCGCAGGCGACAAGCCGGCACGCGGCAAGCCGCTGCGCGAGATCAGCCACCAGGCCTGATCTAACGCCCAGGCGTCCTCCCGGGACGCCTGTCGTTGTGCATGCTCCAGCGTGAATGTATTTCACACTGGAGCATCGGCACGATAGTTACAGGATTCTTGTTCCTCACGCTTCAGCGTGAGACTGCATTTCCCGACGCTCCGCTTCGCAATGTGCGTTGAGCATGGGTACGAGCGCCCACTCGATTCAGACCCGCCTCCCGACAGACGCGAATTGCCACTACCCCTCCGCTCTGCCACAATCGCGAATGATTCTCTTTAGTTAGAACTTTCTCATCGAGGCCATTCGTGTCGTCAGTCCCAAGCACTCATAGCGAGATCGTTGGTGCGCTGTATCGCGATCATCGCGGTTGGCTGCTGGCCTGGCTCAGACGCAATGTCGCCTGCCCGCAACGTGCTCAGGATTTGAGTCAGGACACGTTTGTGCGCTTGCTGGGGCGCCATGAATTGCTCACGCCCAGAGAACCGCGTGCTTTCCTGGCAACCGTCGCCAAAGGCTTGATGTTCGATCACTTCCGACGCGCTGCGCTGGAGCAGGCCTATCTTGGGGAGTTGATGCAGGTGCCCGAGGCCGAGCAGCCCTCTCCGGAAGAGCAGATGCTGATTCTGGAAGACCTCAAGGCGATCGACAGCATGCTCGGCACACTGTCCAGCAAGGCGCGGGCAGCCTTTCTGTACAGTCGCCTCGACGGCATGAGTCACGCTGAGATTGCCGAGAGGCTGGGCGTTTCGGTCTCGCGCGTCAGGCAATACCTGGCTCAGGCGATGCGTCAGTGCTACGTGGCACTTTACGGTGAGCCGACGTGAACGCCAGACCGGTCTCTGCCCGCGTGCTCGATGCGGCCATCCAGTGGCAACTGAACATGGACAGCAACGACGGCAATGACGCCGAACTGGCGCGCTGGCTGGCTGCCGATGAAGAGCATGCCCGGGCCTGGAGCCAGTTGGGCATGGTCAATCAGCGCTTTGCTTTGCCCGCAGGTCCGGCACGCAAGGCGTTGCAACAGTCGCCGGGTGCCCTGCGACACAGCTTGCGCAAGCTCGGTGGCGGTCTGGCCGGGGTGTTCATGGCCTTGGGTCTGGCATTGTTCGTCGGCGACCGCTATCTGCCGATAGATTACTGGCTTGCCGACCAGCGCACCGCCACCGGTGAACAGCGTGACGTGCGTTTGGCGGACAACACCCTGATTCGCCTTAACACCCACAGCGCAATCGATGTGCGCTTCGATGCGCAGCAACGTCGGGTCATTCTGCAGGACGGTGAAATACTGGTGCAGACCGGCGATCATGACGACCCGCGGCCCTTCATCGTCGAGACGGCGGATGGAAAGATGCGCGCTCTGGGAACGCGTTTTCTGGTCCGGCGCGAGTCCGATGGAACACGGCTCAGCGTGTTGCAATCGGCGGTTGTCGCCCACCCGCGCAATGCTTCCGGTGAACAGGTTCTGCGCGAGGGCCAACAGGTGCTGCTGACCCGCAACGGACTGGGCCCGTTGCTTGGCATGCCTTCCGGTGTCGACGCCTGGACGCGCGGCATGCTGGTGGTGGACAACGCGCGGCTGGCGGACATGCTCGCTGAACTGGGGCGTTACCGGGCAGGACATCTGGGCGTCGACCCGAAGGTGGCTGATCTGCGGGTTACCGGTACCTTCCCGTTGAAAGACACTGACCTGGCGCTCAAGGCGCTGCTGCCGACCTTGCCTGTGCAGATAGAACAACACACGGCGTGGTGGGTGTCCGTGCTGCCCAGGGATCAACAGCCCGGTAATCCTCCGGCAAAACTCTGAAACATACCCGTTCATGCAGACAGCGGATCGCCCTGACACTTTTTCGGTTTCGAGCGGCTTAGTCTTACAAGTCATTTCGGGGACGCGCGTAGCGTTGCGTCTCTTCGTCTGTGGATAAACCATGAAAAGCCAAACCGTGCGCCGCTGGTCCATCGTGCATACCTGGAGCAGCCTGATTTGCACCCTGTTCCTGTTGATGCTGGCTGTCACCGGCCTGCCGCTGATCTTTCATCATGAAATCGATCATCTGCTCGGCGACGCTCCGCATTACCGGGAGATGCCTGCCGACACACCACGCCTGGATCTGGAGCAACTGGCCAGGGCTGCCGAAGCGCATCGCCCCGGCGAGGTGATGCAGTATTTCGGCTGGGACGACGAAGACCCCAATGGCGTAATGGCAATCACCGCTGCAACCGCCGGCACCGAGCCCAACTCCTCGCACACCTTCGCCCTCGATGCGCGCACCGGTGAGGCGCTGGAGATGCCTTCTGCCAACGGCGGCTTCATGATGGTCATGCTGCGCCTGCATGTAGACATGTACGCCAACCTGCCCGGCAAATTGCTGCTGGCGTTCATGGGCTTGCTGTTTGTGGTGGCGATCGTTTCCGGGACCGTGTTGTATGCGCCGTTCATGCGCAAGCTGGAGTTCGGCCAGGTGCGGGTCAATAAATCCAGGCGTACGCGTTGGCTGGACCTGCACAACCTGATCGGCGTAGTGACATTGACCTGGGCGCTGGTGGTCGGCGTGACGGGGGTCATCAGCGCCTGCGCCGATCTGCTGATTGCCTCCTGGCGCAATGATGCGCTGGCGACCATGATCGCCCCTTACAAGGACGCGCCGCCATTGACCCAGCACGCCCCGGCGACTCGATTGCTGGAAATTGCCGAATCCGCTGCGCCCGGCATGCAGGCCGATTTCATCGCTTTCCCCGGCACGCGCTTCTCCAGCGAGCATCATTACGCGGTGTTCCTCAAAGGCAATACACACCTGACTGCGCACCTCGCCACACCGGTGCTGATCGACGCGCAGACCCTGCAAGTCACCGCCGTGGTCGAACGTCCCTGGTATATGGACGCACTGGGCATGTCGCAACCTCTGCATTTCGGTGATTACGGCGGCATGCCGATGAAGATTCTCTGGGCAGTGCTGGACGTGCTGACCATCATCGTACTCGGCAGCGGCGTCTATCTGTGGTGGGTGAGGCGTCGTGCCGCGCGCTCGGTGAGCGTGGTTCGGGCTCAGGTGGCGCAATGAGTTCCAGGCCATCGCGATTCTGGAGGACCTTTGCGATACCCGCCGTGATAGCGCTGCTTATCGGCGTCGGCTTGTTCGCCGCGCTGCTGGGTGATGGCTGGTGGGATACGCTGGCGTGGCTGGGCATGGGGACGGCTGCCCTGTTGAGCATCAAGGGCTTGCTGGTGCGGCGCGGCTGATTGAAACGCTGATTGCAGACGCGTCACAGGCTGACTAGTCTAGGATCCTGTCTCATTCGAGGAATACCCATGTCAGCGCCTACGATGACGTTGTACTTCAACGCGGCTTCACCCTTCGCCCGCAAGGTGATGGTGATGCTGCATGAAACCGCTCAGCTCGATCGCGTCGAGTTGCAGACCACAGTGCTGACGCCGGTCAGCCCGTCTGCCGAGCTCAATGAAGACAACCCGGCCGGTAAACTTCCCGCGCTAAGGCTGGCTGACGGCAACGTCATTCACGACAGCCGGGTGATTCTTGATTATCTCGACCACCAGCACGTGGGCCTGCCACTGATCCCCCGGGAAGGCTCGGCACGCTGGAGGCGCCTGACCCTGGCTTCGCTGGCCGATGCGGTGTTGGATGCAGCGGTAATGATCCGCTACGAAACTGCCTTGCGTCCGCAGGAAAAACACTGGAACCAGTGGCTGGACAACCAGCAGCAGAAGATTGAGCGCTCGCTGCATTACTTCGAAAGCGACGCGGTCACCGAGCTCAGCACGTCCTTCGATGTCGCATCGATCAGCGTCGCCGCTGCACTTGGATATCTGGATTTCCGCCAGCCGGATCTGAACTGGCGCAGCACTTATCCGCGACTGGCCGCCTGGTATCTGGACGTCAGTCAACGCCCGTCGATGATCGCGACCCAGCCGCCGGTCTGAGTCAATCTGCGTCGCGACTCACGCTCATAACGGCGTACCCACGCGGAGCATGGGCACGATGGTGTTCTCGCGTGCGGCTATCGTTCCTCACGCTCCAGCGTGGGAATACCGTGGGTGACGCTCCGCGTTACAGATCTGCGCCGCGCCGCACATTCCGGATGACGCAGAGCGTCCAGAGCGGCATACCCACGCGGAGCATGGGCACGATGGTGTTCTTACGGACGACTATCGTTCCTCACGCTCCAGCGTGGGAATGCCGTGGGTGACGCTCTGCGTCACAGATCTACGCTGCGCCGCACATTCCGGATAGGACGCGGAGCGTCCAGAAATGCATACCCACGCGGAGCATGGGCACGATAGTTACAAGGTGATCGTTCCTCACGCTCCAGCGTGGGAATACCGTGGGTGACGCTCCGCGTTACAGATCTGCGAAGCGTCGCACGATGGCTGAGGACTGTGGATAACCTCAGCAATCAGGCTCGTCAGCGGTATAACGGCGGGCCGGGTTGACCGCGGCGTCGAACTCACGCAACGCCTTGGCACCGATCAACAGCGGGAAGTTGAAGTGGCTGCGGTCCACCAGGTTGACCTCGACCGTACGCTTCTTGTCGCCCAGACACAGTTCCAGGTCAACGACAGGGCGCTTGGCGGGGTTGATGCTTTCGTCATCGTCGTCGTCACCTTCGGCGCGTCCCTTGATCTTGCTGATCCGCGAGACCTTGTGCTCATACACCTTGTCGTCCGCACCCTTGGTTGCCAGGCGGAAACGTACCCAGTCATCACCATCGCGTTTGAACAACTCGATGTCCTTTGCCGACAGCGAGGCGGTCAGTGCGCCGGTGTCCATCTTGGCCTTGAAGGTCTGGCCTATTTCCGCAACCTTGATGTTCTCGTAGCGACCATACAACGTCGGTTCAGCGGCCATGACCGGCAGGGCCAGCAAAGACAATAGCGCCAGGATCGGTTTCACGTGAGAGGTTCCTCGCAATAGTCAGCGCCTGATTGGCGCCCGTTTTTAGACAGCGAACCTGCAGTAGGTTCGTCAGGATGAATATGACGTCAGCATAAAGGCCGAGACGTGAAACATTTGTAAGCACCTGTGTAATTGGCGTAAAACGCGTGGGTCTTTATTATTGCCGCCCCTGAACCTTCAAGAGTCCGTCATGCGCCGTCTGTTCACCGGCTGTTTTGTTGCCCTGCTGTTACTGATCAATACGCTGGTGCTTATCGGTCCGCTATTGATTTTTGCGCTGCTCAAACTGCTGTTCAGAGGCCGTATGCGCGATCGCTGTTCGGCTGCGGTGATGTGGATCGCCGAAACCTGGGCCGAGATCGACAAGGTCATCTTCGCCACCTGCATACCGACGCAGTGGGACATCCGTGGCGATGAAGGGCTGCGCGGTGACACGTCCTACCTGGTTATCAGCAATCACCAGTCGTGGGTGGATATCCCCGCGCTGGTCCAGGCACTCAACCGGCGCACGCCGTTCTTCAAGTTCTTCCTGAAAAAAGAGCTGATCTGGGTACCGTTGCTGGGCCTCGCGTGGTGGGGGCTGGATTACCCGTTCATGAAGCGCTACAGCAAGGCGTTCCTGGCGAAACATCCGCAGCTCAAGGGCAAGGACCTGGAAATCACCAAGGCCGCGTGTGAACTGTTCAAGCGTCAGCCGGTGACCATCGTCAACTACCTGGAAGGCACGCGCTTCACCACGGCCAAACATGCGGCCCAGGGCTCGCCTTATACCCATCTGCTCAAGCCCAAGGCCGGCGGCGTTGCCTTCGTGCTGGCGGCAATGGGCGAGCAACTCGATGCCATCCTGGACGTGACGGTCGTGTATCCCGATTCAGGCATTCCCGGTTTCTGGGACATGCTCTGCGGCCGGGTTTCCAACGTGATCGTCGACATCCGAACCCGCGAGCTGGACCCGGCGCTGTGGCAGGGCGATTACGAAAACGATCCTGCATTTCGCGAGAAAGTGCAGGGTTGGGTCAATCAGCTCTGGGACGAAAAGGATGCGCGTATTGCGGCGTTGCGGCTGGAGTTGTTTGGGCACTGACAGTTCTGACAGGTAGACGAGGCGAAACGGGCGGATGAAACTGGCCTTTAATGTTGCCGGAATCCGCTCTCATGTCATTGCCCCATGTTGCGCCGATCGGCCTATACCGTTACGACGCACTGAACCGACTGGCAGGCATCGCCCCTGCGGGGCAGGAGGTCGTCAGGCGTTTCTATCGAAACAACCGCCTGACCACAGCAATACAGGGCACTTCCCACCATTCTGTCGTTCAGGCAGAGGGTCTTTTACTGGCGTTGCGCCGTGTGGAATCTGATCAGGTCCTGTTCGAGCTGCTTGCGACAGATCAAGCCAACTCTGTGCTGCACAGCCTTGATGCCATGCGCAATCAGGCGTTTGTCTACAGCCCTTATGGCCTGCGATCCCTGCAAACATCCGCACTGAGCGTACCTGGTTTTACAGGGCAGACGATTGATCCGATCACTGGATATTACTTGCTGGGCAATGGACTTCGCGCATTCAACCCGACGCTGATGCGCTTTAACAGCCCGGATACGCTGAGCCCGTTTGGTGAGGGAGGGATAAATGGTTATGCCTACTGTGGAGGAAACCCTGTCAATAATGTCGATCCGACGGGGCGAGTATTTAAGGTGGTTGTAGCAGTTTTCAGTACGCGTACGATAAAGTCTGTAAAGCTGATCAGCGAGCAATTTAACGACGTGATTGAAACAGCCCGCAAAGGGTTGATCCCTGCGGTTGGCTCATCGATGCCTCTGCAAGGCAGTAGAAAATGGCTTGATGACGCGCTTGAACGATTCAATGACAGCCAGTCTTCCTTCATCAAAAACCTCCGTCAAGTGAATCGCCATTTTGCGACTCACGGAGACGGAAGGTTAAGTTTTGAGCAGGCCGAGTATTACGCGGGGCTGGCGTCGCAAGTGTATTCGGGGAAAAAAAACGACCCGGCCGCCTTTGGGGCGGCTGCTATCAAATGGGCAAGGCAATTTCCTGAAGACCGCAGCACCGCCATGGTGGGTGTGGCCTTCAATTCAGCAGGTGCGTTGATCTCAGGCGCTGTGCAAAAAAAGCAGTACAAGACCGGAGATATATTGAGGAACGCTACACGTATAAGGTCCGCTTCAGCTCCCGGCACCCCATAACCCACTCAAACTCTGCAACGCCGAGCCACTGGCACCTTGCTGCCCCAAGTATTGCAGAATCAGCGGGGCAAACTGGCTGACCATCGTGCTGTCCATGCCCAACGCCTTGAAGGCGTTGTTCACATCACCCATGCTCTGCACGTTGCCCAGCGCGCTGTTGAGCATCGAGCTATTGCCCGACTTGCCGCCCAGCAGGCTGCCCAGCCCGTTGGCGCCGCCCAGACTTTCCAGTGCGGAAGTGCCGGACATTTGCTCCAGGCCCGGGACCGATTTGGCCAACTGCGAATAATCGGTGCTGGTCAGTTTGTTCTTCGCCAGCCCGAGCAGCGCACCTGTCCCGCCAACCGCCTGTTCCGGGGTGACATTGAGCTGCGTACCGAGAGTATTGAGCAGCCCCGCGACTTCGGGTGCCGCCGTGGCTTTCTGATTGCCATTGGTGGCATTGGAGACCGCGTTCGCGGCGTCATTCAGATTGAAGGCAAATGCAGGGCTAGCAGCCGCTGCCATCAACGTTGCCAAAGCCATTGCGCGTGCAGTTTTCATTGCGTCACCTTTATCGAGCTCGAACCGCCCGTGAGTGGGCGATGAAGCACAGGGTTTGACTGGAGGAACAGAAGCTTGTTCCCAGCGCGCGGTAGCGAACAACGGCAGAGCCTGTATTTGCCCGGTGTCTGGCCCGTGTCGTCCGAAAACATCTATGTATTACCTCGTTTTTCCGCGAAACAGCATGGTGTCGGTCATTTGGAATGCACGGAGCATCAGCAATGACCGATACCCACACCTCATCATTTCCTTCCATGCCAGCCGCCGGCCGGGAAAGGCTTCAGCACATGCTGGCAACCGAAGGCAGCGAGCAACTGGCCGCCATTCTGCAACGGCCGCGGCCTGAAGGTTTCACGCTACTGGACGAGATTCAGGTACTTGGGGCTGCCAGCGTGTTCGGGCGATGGGCCGACGACATCGAGCTCCTGAACACCCTGAAATCAGTGCTGTTCGACGATGAACTGAACGTGCTCAGGGACAGCGCAGAACGCGTTACCCGTTCCGTCGCTTCGCCAGCCTTGGAGGCAGGCCCCGAGCACGAACTGGCCAAGGCGGCGCTCGATATTGCGCAGAGTCATCAGCGCGAGTCACATTCGCCGAGCGTCCGAATCGAGCGCATAGACCGCACGCGGGGCGATTACCGCAGGTTGCTGAACACGCTGCGGGCACGAATGCGCGACGTGAAGACCGGCACCTGTATGACCAACAGAGTATTCATGACCGTGGCCGACGACTCGCCGCTGTTTGCCGGCGTCACTTTTGGCGGTTCGATATTGCAGCGGTTCAAGGCGTTGCTCAGGGCTATCGCCAGCGCGGGTCCGGCTGGCGAGGTCGATGACGATCTGTTGCCCGGGGTACGCCGTAAAGACCTGCGCTACGTTCTTGATCTGGTCAACACGTCTCAGGTGGACTTCAGGCAGTCTTTCACCTGTGTGCTGCATGTCAGGATGAATGAAGGCAGGCCGGTTCACTCGCTGCGACTGCAGGGCATCTCCGAGGGACGGCAACCTGCGCACGCCACGCTGTCTGACCTGCACCTGCGATTTATCCGTTTCACCGACTGCCTGGCCCGGTTGGTACCGCACCTTGAATCGGCAGATGCCAAGTGCATCCTGGCCATTCGCGACGATCAAACCGTCTCACTGCATGGTCTGCTCGATTACTACGGCGTCGACATTCCGCTGGCTGCCACCCGCGACCATCTGCTGCAGGCGATCACTGCGCTGTTGCCCGGAGAGCGCGAAGCCCATCCTGCGGGGATGGCACCCGCGTTGCCTTTTACCCTCGCCGAACAGCAGCGTTTCATGCTCGATACCTCGCAGGTCTACACCTTTCGGCAGCACAAGGTTCAGGCGCACGGCACTGACGACTACGGTGTCATCGACCTTGAGCTGAAGAAAGAGATGCAGTGGCATCTTGGTCGATGCCGCACCTTGCTGAACAGTTACCGGCATTTTGGCGCGTCGCTGCAAGACAACGAAAACGCGCTGCTGACAATGCTCCAGCAAACCGGTGGCATCACGCTGAAACTGGTCGTTTACGACAGCGATGGCCACCACGACATCTACCGCGAGCAGCACACCGTCAATCCCTGGCGCGCGAAGGACCTTGCGGAATACTTCGACGCGGCGCGCCAGGAACTGTCGTCTTACATGATCAACACCATTCGCTATGGCGAAGCCGAGGGGGCGATCAATATTGAGCGGCTGATCGTGGAAGTGATCGTGCCCAATCCTGTCCAGCGTCGTTATCCGCTGTCCGATATCGACATCGAAGCCTTCGATATCCGCAGCAAAGAACCTCCGTTTCTATACGTGGATCCCCTGGCGCTGGGTGCTTATGACGTCATCAGGTCACGGTTCGTGGAGTTGACCGATGAGTTGCGCGAGGCGCAATGGAACGTCGGCCACTCTGTCACGTTGCTGCGTGCGGTCCGTCACCTGCTGGCACATTACCAGGAGGACCTGCCGGCGTTGCCGCACGCGCAGCGTCAGGCGGCCTATACCCGGCGCTTGAATGATGCCGTCAACACCTACTACAGAGTGATTGCGCAGAACCTCGAGGACCAACAGCGCCTGCAAGTCGTTCTGCAGCCGACCCAGCCGGAATTCGTGGCGCGTGAGCTATGCCGTTATCTGGGGTTGAATGAAGCCTGCTGGCCGGTGATTGCACGGTCTTCGTTCGATATCAGTTATCGGGCCGGCTGGATCAATACCGGAACGTTTTTCCGGCACGAAGAGTCGGTCGGTTATCGAACCCTGCTGAGTGTGGTGTATGACGAAGACCTGCGCCGCGAGCTGGCGCTTGCCGACAATCGTGATGAACGGCTCGGGCAACTGGCTCAGGCGCTCGCCGTTAAAACACGTTACACGGCAAGTCTGGACGTGCTGCAAGCGAAGCTGACGGGTTTATTCGACGCGAACATTGCCTTCGTCAACAACGGCCACCTGCCTGCTCGACTGACCGCACCGCAGGCAGCGTTCAGGCTCGAGGCCGAGACCTACGCCATTCAGGCGACCGAAACCTATCGGATGCTGGAGGCCGAGCGGCTGGTGCTGGTATCCGGTACTGCCGCCGAGCGCCTGCAGATTCTGGAAGGGATTGCGCTGGCGGACAGTGACAGGCCGGTTCATTGCATCGAGTTATTGAGCGCCGACGAGAAGGTCCGGCTTGAAGCCAGTGCTCTGGCGTTCAGGCAGATGTTGAGCGCCCGAGCGAACGACGATGACATTCAGAACATGTCGACCAGCGCGCAGCATGTGCTGCAACTGGTGCATCAGGTCGGCGGACTGATTCCTGTGCTGGGCAACTTCATCAACCTGGGATTCGATATTTACGACGGCAATGATGACGGCATCGCGCTGGATGCACTCAACATCATTGCCGAGCTGGTGCTGTGCAAAATGCGCACGCTCCCTCCCAGAGTGGCGGGTGTGCTGATGCTGCAAGGCACCACTATCTGGACGATGAGCCAGCAGGTCCAGGCCCTCGGCGATTCGATCAAGGCCAACGACTACGAGGAGTCGGTGAAGAACTTCGGTTTTCTGCTGGTCGGTCTGCATTCGGCGCTGCATTGCGGCATATCGGCGGTGAAAGGGCTTCGGTCCGCGATACTGCGTTATCAACAGACCGTCAGCGAGCGCGCTGTTTCTGACCGCTCTGATCTGAACGAAACGGCCCGACACAGCGAGCACGGCGATGCCATCGAACGCGAAGCCGAGGGCGCACACCTCGCGCGGCGTCGCCTATCCACAAGCAGCTCCTATTGGCGGGTCTCGGAGGATGGGCAGATCTCCGAGCTGCCGACGGGCCGGAAGGTCACGAGCCTCGACTGGAATGGCAACGCGATGGTCGAAGGTGGCGCTCGGGCGGTACTGCTGGGTGGAATCAGCGAGAAGATCTACATGCTCAACGGCCATGCCTGCCGGACAGTCAGCGGACTGACAGGGCCGGAATTGCGACCTCTGCATACGCTGGACCTCGAAGCAGGTCAATGGCGCAGGCACCCGCAGTCAACGGTCGACGCCCCGCAGCTTTCACGTTTTGCCCACACCGAGGATTTTCCGCTTGGCTTCAGCGGTCGCCCGGAGCGTTTTCTGGCTCCCACCAACACAGTCAGCTGGTATGACAACTGCGTGGCGGCGCTTGAAACAGCCTCCGTGCGGGTCATCGACGCAGATGGCAGGGTAAGCCAGCAGAGCATGGCGCTTGGTGTGATCGAGCACAAATACGTCACCGAGCGTAATGGTCATGTCGAAGTACTCGAACATGCTGGCACCGATGTTGAGACGACCGCCTTCATTCGCGCCGACGGCAGCCGCATGGAAGTCGCCAGGGTGTTGCCTGCCATACCGGCCTACAAGCCTGAAATTCAGGCACAGATTGTCGCGGCTCAAGGCATGTTCGTGACCGTCCGAATAAGCGACACGCTGCAAGGTCTGGTCGGCAGCAAGACCGTTGCGGGTGTTCTGGCGACGCTCAGTAATGGCAGCGGACAGGAACTGGTGATCGAAGCGGATCGCGGCGTTCACTATCGCGGCACGCTGCCCATCGAGCACTTCCTGGCGCTGGCGCCGGGCGAGACGTTACACGACCAGCAGCCTGTAGCCCTGAGCCTGCAGAAAATCAGCCCGCACGCCGATCCCAAACGAGCGTTGCCTCAGCTGTGGCACGACCAGTCGGATTATCGCAACGGCATCGCCCATGATGACTTTGCGCTGGAGCTGTTCTATGGCGCGAAGGCGGCGAACGAAGCCTATGTGCGCAACCCTCAATGGGTCGCCAGGAACATCGATGCTGTGGCCAAAATCAAATCGCGGCTGCCCTCGTCCATTACCACAGTGGAAAATCCGTTTTATGTACTCGATACCCCTGAGGAACTGGCCATTCTTTTTGCTGCGCGCAACCAGGCGGCCTTGGCCAATACCTTGCTGGGCCATACCGTTGAATGGGGAGCGGCATCGAGATCCAGAGAGTTACGCCTGGGGGAAAATATCCTCAGACAGCTTCGTCTGAACGAGCCGCTTCTGGCTGCTCAGGAAAACATTCCGCCGCTCGCCAGCGAGCGGAGCGGCTTCGTCAGTCAGCTTAAGGAGAAGCTGGCCCGCAACAACCTGATAATGGCAGAAGTCAGCCTGAAGTCAGGGGGAAAAGCCTGGTTCGCCCATTCGCCTGCCAGGCGTCTCGGCATGCTGGCGGGGCATCTGCACGACGAGTTTTACCTGAGTCATGCGGGGTCGATCATCGATCATATCGAAGCCTGTTTTACCGACCCGTCGAGAATTGAACGTATCGCCGTGCTGTCCCTTGATGACGTCCCGGAAGCCGATGCGCGACGCATTTTTCTCTCCTCGCAGCGCGGCTATACCTATGAGTCGGTCACCAGTCTGGAGCAGCCGGACGAGCATACACATCTGAGCGGTGCGCAATTGCAACTGCACATCGATGACACCCTTTATCCCGAGCGGACCCGAGGTGTGGGGATTGCCAGCGCGATTGTCGATCTGACCGGTGCAGAGGCGCTCAGCAGCGGGCCAAAGCGTGGCAGTTACTCGATTGAGGGACGTGACTACATCAAGCTGGATAACGGCAGGATCTACCGCGCCGACTGGGATGAGCGCAACGGGGTGTTTCTGCTGGTACCACCGCAAGGCAGGTCGCGCGCCGAGACCCTGGCACTGCCCTGGGTGCGTCACATCGGCGGACATGAGTTCACGCTGATCAACCGTCCAGCGCTCAAGGGCGGCAATCTCATCGATCAGATGATCTGCAGCATCCGCACCCGGCGGCCGGCCGGTCGTTTGGCAACTCACGAGTCCCATTCCGCTGATGACACAGCGAGCGGAACGCTTCAGGTTCACCACGAAGACCTGCACATCATGAGCGACGACGTTCTGGTACCCGGCAAGCTTAATGTGCCATCGAGCCTGTTCCACTCCATCGCAGCGGATCGTGACGGTTACGTGAGGCTGGAAGCCAGGGCAGCGGTGCCTGAAAGCTGCATCTCCAGCACCGAGTTCCTGGTATCGAAATATGCCGGAGGGCAAGTCGCGTTCGATTACAAGGGCGAGAGCCTGGGTGATCCGGCTCCAGTGGTGCCCAATGTCGAGGTCGTCGCCAGGCAGGATGGTCAGTTGGTGAGCCTGAATATCACGACAACAGCGCTCGATGACTGGATAAATGCACGCGGCCACTCTGACTATTTTGTCGGCGAGCAGTCATTTCCCGAGATCGGCGAAGGTATCGGTTTCATCGAGCGAGGAGGGCTGGAAGGCAGCCCGTCATCGGACTACCCGTTTCATTTCATGTTCGTGGCGGGGAAAGTACTGGACCGGAACGGGCAGATTACCGGCGTGCTGGCCTCGGACTTGTCCGAGCCTGCACGTGAGCCTGATCAAAATGGAGTTACGCCGCAATTGCCCGCCAGACGGAACTGGAATCTGGGTCTTTTCCCTTCGATCGACAGCATGCGCGGGGTGCCGGAACCTGATAGCAATGCCTATGTGCAGGAGCATTACTACTCGGTATTGGTGAGGCCTGTGCGTCAGTAGGGCACGTCTCCAGCGTTTTTCGTCCCGCAGGCGGAACAGCCTAGTAGTTCTGCTAGCTGGGCGGAAACAGAGACTCAGCCCAGACTTGCTGCCATGGGTGACTTCAAAGGAGTGAAACCATGGCTTCGTCCGGGCAATCCGCGCTCTGTGTCTACCGCTACGATCCATTGGATCGCCTGGCCGATTGCGCGCCTGCGGGGCAGAGCAGCACTCGCCTTTTTTATCAGAAGACACATCTGGCTACGCAGGTTCAGGGGCAGGTCCAGCACACGCTTATGCGCACGGATGAGCATGTGCTTGCTTGCCTGAGTACAGAAAATAATCAGCGCGACGGCGCGTTGTTGGCGACGGATCAACAGCAGTCAGTGATTGCCGCTCAGGGGTTGGAGTTTGCCTACACGCCTTACGGACATCGTCATCCTTCAGGCCCCGCGAGCCTGCCGGGCTTTACCGGCCAGCGAGTTGACCCGGTGACGGGGCACTATTTGCTGGGGAATGGGTATCGGGCGTTTAACCCGGTGTTGATGAGGTTCAACAGCCCGGACAGTCTGAGCCCGTTTGGTGAGGGTGGGGTGAATGCGTATGGGTATTGTGGGGGGGATCCGGTTAATTGGGTTGATTTGACTGGACATATGTTTAATCTATCTAATTTTTTTAGGCGTCTCGTGCCAAGGGAGCGGCAAACAACAGTTTCAAATGGCTTGCGATCTGGGGAGCCTATCGTAAGTGTGATAGCTATTAGTGAGCCGCCGACCTATCAAGCTTCGCAGCAGGCCCAGTATAATAAGAATATTTATCACACAAAAGACACTCAGTACTCTGAGGCTTATGATCACGCGTATGAAAACTATAAGCGTCTTGAACGTAAAGTGGAGTTGGCAGATATGAAGGTCAGTAACAAGCTGGCGCGAGGCGAGGTACCTTCTTATTCCTTTATAGAGAAGCGAGATAAACTTAATAAGATTTTCGATGATGTTGAAGGTGTTGTATTTTCAGAGAAGTCCCCGCCGCCTAGCTATCACCTTGCTGAATCATTGCCATTTCCGTCCACTTCTAATCCGGTAGCCCAAGTTCGCAATATCCGCCGAGAACCATTAATCGGTTCTTGGCGTGATATCGATAGAACTTAATAATTAAGTATAAGGTTGATCGGTTGGATGAATCTAAACCCCGCCAAACAACCCATGCGGATCAATCACAAACTTCTTCGGCACGCCCGAATCAAACTCGCCATAACCCCGCGGAGCCTCATCCAGACTGATCACCTCGACACCCACTATGTCGGCGATCTTGATGCGGTCCCACATGATCGCCTGCATCAGCTGGCGGTTGTATTTCATGACCGGGGTCTGGCCGGTGTGGAAGCTGTGTGATTTGGCCCAGCCCAGGCCGAAGCGAATGCTCAGGCTGCCCATTTTTGCGGCGGCGTCCACGGCTCCCGGGTCTTCGGTGACGTACAGGCCGGGGATGCCGATCTTGCCTGCGACGCGCACCACGCCCATCAACGAGTTGAGAACGGTGGCGGGTGCTTCGGCCTGAGCGCCAGCATGGCCGTGACCGCGTGCTTCGAAGCCTACGGCGTCGATGGCGCAATCCACTTCAGGCTCGCCGAGCAGGGCAGCGATCTGCTCGTGCAAAGGGGTGTCCTGGGACAGGTCGGCAATTTCGAAGCCCTGAGCCTTGGCATGAACCAGACGCGTCGGGTTGACGTCGCCGACGATCACCACGGCAGCGCCCAGCAAGCGTGCTGACGCCGCCGCAGCCAGGCCGACCGGGCCGGCGCCTGCAACATAAACCGTACTGCCAGGGCCAACCCCGGCAGTCACTGCGCCGTGGTAGCCGGTGGGCAGGATGTCGGACAGGCAGGTCAGGTCGCGGATTTTCTCCATCGCCGCGTCGCGGTCCGGGAGTTTGAGCAGGTTGAAGTCCGCGTAAGGCACCAGCACGTATTCAGCCTGACCGCCGACCCAGTCGCCCATGTCGACGTAGCCGTATGCACCGCCGGGGCGGGCCGGGTTGACCGTCAGGCAGACGCCGGTGTTCTGTTCCTTACAACTGCGGCAGCGGCCGCACGCCACGTTGAATGGCACAGAAACCAGATCACCGACTTTCAGATGCTCCACGTCGCGACCGGCTTCCAGCACCTCTCCGGTGATTTCATGACCGAGCACCAGCCCGGTCTGCGCCGTGGTACGGCCGCGTACCATGTGCTGGTCCGAGCCGCAGATATTGGTGGAGACCACGCGCAGGATCACGCCGTGTTCGATGCGCTTGCCGCGTGGGTCTTCCATTTTCGGGAAAGGAATTGATTGCACTTCGACCTTGCCAGCGCCGAGATACACTACACCGCGATTACCAGACATACATGTCACCTCGCTTTTATTGTGGTGGAGCAGAGAGAAGCCGTTGCAGCTATAAAACCACCGTCCTATTGGCGTTGAGAAACACCCGCCGTTCGATGTGATAACCCACCGCACGGGCCAGTGTCAGTCCTTCGATGTCCCGACCCTTGGCGATCAGGTCTTCGGGATAGTGGCTGTGATCGACCACTTCCACGCCCTGGGCAATGATCGGACCTTCGTCCAGATCGTTGTTGATGTAATGCGCCGTGGCTCCGACCAGTTTTACCCCCTTGTTGTAAGCCTGATGGTAGGGCTTGGCGCCTTTGAAACCGGGCAGCAACGAGTGGTGGATATTGATCGCCTTGCCGTCCAGCTTGCGACACAGGTCCGGAGACAGGACCTGCATGTAGCGGGCAAGAATCACCAGTTCTGCACCAGACTCTTCAATGACCTGCCAGACTTTGGCTTCCTGCGCGGGCTTGTCGTTCGGGTCCAGTGGGAAATGGTAGTACGGAATGCCGTGCCAGCCAGCCAATGGCTCAAGATCAGGGTGATTGGACACCACCGCGACCACGTCCATGGACAGTTGATTGATACGCTGGCGGTAGAGCAGGTCATTGAGGCAGTGATCGGCTTTCGAGACCATGATCACCACTTTTGGCCGGTAGTTGGGCGCCGTGAGTTCGAAGATCATGCCGAACGTTTCACCGCGCGCGCTCAGCCCGGCCCTGAACGCCTGCTCGTCGAAAGCCTCGGGCTGACGAAATTCCACACGGATGAAGAAGCGTCCCGAGAGACGGTCATCGAAGGAGTGATGTTCTGTGACGTAGCAACCCTGCTCGAACAGAAAGCGCGTCACTGCGTCTACCGTACCCAGCATGCTGGGGCAGTCGGCGGTCAAAATCCATGTGTCGGGCGCGCGGCTCATTGAATCAATGCTCCAGAGTATTTGTTATCCGCAAATATGACTGACAGTGCCAGCCTGTAGGCTTGGGCAGGACGCTGAGCGTCCGGAACTGCGTTCCCACGCGGAGCGTGGGAACGATAATCCAAGAGTCTTCATTGAGACCGACGCTACGGTTTCAGCCCCGGTTCCCGGCGCTTCACGTCTGAATGCTCAGCCCGTACTCGGCACTCGCATCCTGCAACCACAGCCACCAGTAATCCGAGAAGCTGCGGCGGACCAGCAGCTCCCAGGTGTCTTCACCGGTCCGGCGGATCACCAGTTGCGACTTGGCGAACACGGTGCCGACTGCCTTGCCCACCGGGAAGTTGTCCGGGTGCACGTCGTAGCTGGTGGACTTCATCAGTACCTGGCGCACCTTCGGGCCGCTCAGTTCGAGAATCGATTGCCCGCCGCTGACATTGACGATAGCGATGTGTTGCCCGCTCAGTTCGTCACGCAACTTCTGTTCTGCCGCGAACTCTTCGCCGCTCGGCACAATCAACAGCCACTCATCCGGGCCAAGCCATTGCAGCGAGCTTTCGCCACTGATGACCAGCATCAGTGCGGCGGGCAGCTCCATGCCCAGCGCCTTGTGTACGCCTGCGGCGAAGGCCGGATCGTGGGCATTGCCACGAATCATCAGATGGCCCAGCAGCTTTTTCTCGCGCAGGAAAACCCCCGGGCTGGCGCGCCCCTTGCCAATCAGGCTGTCGAGGTTTGCGTGGAACAGCGGCGACTCGGCTTTGACGTCGGTGGTCGGGCGCTGCTGGTAAACGTTGGCTGTGCTCATGATTCACCTGCTTGAATTCTGTGTGCTGCGGATGATCGGCTCACCGTGGACTACTCGACGTTCTGCCGCTCGCCCTTCGGATCGAAGAACACCGAAGAAACGATCTCGGCTTCGATCACGCTGCCATCGGCCAGAGGCGCGAAGACCCGCTCTCCCATGCGCGCCAGACCGCCTTTGACCACGCCCATCGCGAACGAATAGCCCAGCGAGTTGTGCGCGTAACTGGAGGTCACGTGGCCGACCATGCTCATCGGGATCGTCTGTTTGGTGTCGAACACCAGTTGCGCACCTTCCGGCAACCATTTGGCAGGGTCCACCGGCTTGAGGCCGACCAGTTGCTTGCGCTGTTCACGCACGCAGTCTTCGCGATTCATGCCGCGCCAGCCGATCCAGGAGAACGGCTTGGTACGACCGACACACCAACCCATGTTCAGGTCGTCGGGCGTCATCGAGCCGTCGGTGTCCTGGCCGACGATGATGAAACCCTTCTCTGCGCGCAGTACGTGCATGGTCTCGGTGCCGTAAGGCGTCAGGTTGTACTGCTTGCCTGCCTCGGCGATCTTTTCCAGAACGCCCATGGCGTAGTCGGCCTGAATGTTGACCTCGTAGGACAGCTCACCGGTAAACGAGATACGGAATACGCGAGCTGGCACACCGGCGACCAGACCTTCCTTCCAGGTCATGAACGGGAAGGCTTCACGGCCCAGATCGATATCGGTGACTTCGCTGAGCAGCTTGCGGCTGTTGGGGCCGGACAGCGTCAGAGTCGCCCAGTGATCGGTCACTGAGGTGAAATACACTTTCAGGTCCGGCCATTCGGTCTGCTGATAGATTTCCAGCCATTGCAGGACGCGCGCTGCGCCGCCCGTGGTGGTGGTCATCAGGAAGTGGTTGTCAGCGAGACAGGCAGTGACCCCGTCATCGAAGACCATGCCGTCTTCCTTGCACATCAGGCCGTAGCGCGCCTTGCCCACGTCCAGCTTGGTCCAGGCGTTGGTGTAGATGCGGTTGAGAAACTCGCGTGCATCCGGGCCTTGAATATCGATCTTGCCCAGCGTCGAAGCGTCCAGCAGGCCGACGCTGTCGCGCACCGCCTTGCATTCGCGAGCGACGGCTGCGGGCAGGTCTTCGCCGTTCTTCGGGAAGTACCACGGCCGTTTCCACTGGCCGACATCCTCGAACTCGGCACCGTTTTTGACATGCCAGGCGTGCAGCGCAGTGAAACGCACGGGTTCGAAGATGTGTTTGCAATGACGCCCGGCTATCGCGCCGAAGGTCACCGGCGTGTAGTTGGGGCGGAACATGGTGGTGCCCATTTCCGGGATCGACACGTTCAGCGAACGCGCGGCGATGGCCAGACCGTTGACGTTGCCCAGCTTGCCCTGATCGGTGCCGAAACCCAGCGCGGTGTAGCGCTTGACGTGCTCAACCGACTCGAACCCCTCGCGGGTTGCCAGTTCGATGGCCGCTGCGGTCACATCATTCTGCAGGTCGACGAATTGCTTGGGTGCCCGAGCGGTGCCTTTCTCGTGCGGCACCTGAAACAGCGCCAGCGTCGGCTCTTCCGCACGGCTGAGGGCTTTGGGCATCACGCCTTCGACCACCTTGAAGCCCGCTTCACTGGCAGCGCGCACGCCGCCTTCGAAACCATCGGCCAGACTGTCAGCCAGACTGTAGACGCCGTTGACGCCGCCTACGCAGATACGTTTCTGCGGTGCTTCGCCCGGCACGAAGCCGAGGATGTCCTCGCGCCAGACCGGCTTGCCGCCCAGGTGCGAGGCCAGGTGTACGATCGGGCTGTAACCGCCGGAGCTGGCAACCACGTCGCATTCAAGCCATTCGCCAGGGCTGGTCACGCTGTGCGTCTTGACGTCGATGGCGGCAACGCGGGCAGCCGTCACACGCTTGCTGCCACGGGCCTCGATGACCGCGCTGCCGGTCAGGATGCGAATGCCTTTGGCCCGCGCTTCTTCAACCAGCGGGCCGCGCGGGTTATGCCGTGCATCGGCAATCGCGACCACGTGCAGACTGGCGTCGAGCCAGTCCAGAGCGACGCGATAGGCGTGATCGTTGTTGGTGGAAAGCACCAGTTTCTTGCCCGGCGCCACGCCATAACGACGAACGTAAGTCGATACGGCGCCGGCCAGCATGTTGCCGGGCACATCGTTGTTGCCGTAGACCAGCGGACGCTCGTGAGTACCGGCGGCCAGTACCACACGCTTGGCACGTACCCGATGCATGCGCTGGCGAACCATGCCGATCGGCGCGCGATCACCCAGGTGGTCGGTAAGGCGCTCATGAATGGTCAGGAAGTTGTGATCGTGGTAACCATTGACCGTGGCACGCGGCAGCAGGGTGACGTTGGGCAGGCTTTTCAGCTCGGCGACGACTGTAGACACCCACTCGGCGGCGGGTTTGCCGTCGAGGCTTTCACGGCTGTCGAGCAGGCTGCCGCCGAACTCTTCCTGTTCATCGGCAATGATCACTCGGGCACCGCTGCGACCTGCTGCCAGCGCGGCAGCCAGACCAGCCGGGCCTGCGCCGACGATCAACACGTCGCAGTGCTGGTTCATCGCATCGTAGCTGTCCGGGTCGTTTTCGGTCGGCGAGCGACCCAGGCCTGCAGCCTTGCGGATGTACTTTTCGTAAGTCATCCAGAACGATTGCGGGTACATGAAGGTTTTGTAGTAGAAACCCGGCGGCATCAGTTTGCCGCCGACCTTGCCCAGAATGCCCATGACATCGGTATTCACGCTCGGCCAGCCGTTGGTGCTGGTCGCGACCAGTCCGGCATAGAGCGCCTGTTGCGTGGCACGCACGTTGGGGATCTGCGTCGCTTCGGTCGCGCCGATCTGCAGCACGGCGTTGGGCTCTTCCGAACCCGCTGCGAAGATGCCGCGCGGGCGGGAGTATTTGAAGCTGCGGCCGATGATATCGACGCCGTTGGCCAGCAGGGCAGAGGCCAGCGAGTCGCCTTCAAAGCCCTGGTAGGTCTGGCCGTTGAAGGTAAAGTTGAGCACCTTGCTGCGGTTGATGCGGCCGCCGTTGGGCAGGCGATGGGTCTGGCTCATACCTTTTCTCCCTGATCCGTGAACTGCGGCCTGGTACCGATCGGATAGGTCTCGAGAATCTCGTAGGTCACGGTATTGCGCGTCATGTTGAAATACTGGCGGCAACCGGCGGCGTGTATCCACAGTTCGTGATGCAGGCCGCGCGGGTTATCGCGAAAGAACATGTAATCGCCCCATTGCTCATCGGTGCAGGCACCGGGGTCCAGCGGGCGCGGGATGTGCGCCTGACCGGACGGGTGGAATTCCTCTTCGGAGCGCAGTTCGCCACAGTGAGGACAGAAGATATGCAGCATGGTCGGGTTCTCCTGTTAGTGGGCTACGGCTGCAGCGCCGTGTTCGTCGATGAGCGCGCCGTTGTGGAAACGGTCGATGGAGAACGGCTTGGCCAGCGGGTGCATCTCGCCCTTGGCCAGGCTGGCGGCAAATACGTTGCCCGAGCCCGGCGTAGCCTTGAAGCCGCCTGTGCCCCAGCCGCAGTTGAAGAACATGTTCGGCACCGGGGTCTTGGAAATGATCGGGCAGGCGTCCGGCGTGGTGTCGACGATGCCGCCCCATTGACGGTTCATGCGCACGCGGGACAGTACCGGGAACATCTCGACGATGGCCTGGATGGTGTGTTCGATCACCGGGTACGAGCCGCGCTGGCCGTAGCCGACCCAACTGTCGATGCCGGCACCGATCACCAGGTCGCCCTTGTCGGACTGGCTGATGTAGCCGTGTACCGCGTTGGACATGATGACGCTGTCGATAATCGGCTTGATCGGCTCGGAGACCAGTGCCTGCAACGGATGCGATTCGATGGGCAGACGGAAGCCTGCCAGCTTGGCCATGTGCCCGGAGTTGCCGGCGGTTACCACGCCGACCCGTTTGGCACCGATGAAACCCTTGTTGGTTTCCACTCCGATGCACACGCCGTTTTCCTTGCGAAAGCCGATGACTTCGGTCTGCTGAATCAGATCAACGCCCAGCGCGTCGGCCGCACGGGCGAAGCCCCAGGCCACCGCATCGTGACGGGCGACGCCACCACGGCGCTGAACCGTTGCGCCAATGATCGGATAGCGGGTGTTTTTCGAGCAGTCCAGGTACGGGATTTCCTCGGCGACCTGCTGGCCGTTGAGCAATTCGCCGTCCACGCCGTTAAGCCGGTTGGCGCTGACGCGGCGCTCGGAGTCGCGCATGTCCTGCAGGGTGTGGCACAGGTTGTAGACGCCGCGCTGGGAGAACATGACGTTGTAGTTCAGGTCCTGGGACAGGCCTTCCCACAATTTCATCGCATGTTCATACAGGTGGGCAGACTCGTCCCACAGGTAATTGGAACGCACGATGGTCGTGTTGCGAGCCGTGTTGCCGCCGCCCAGCCAGCCTTTCTCGACCACGGCCACGTTGATGATGCCGTGCTCCTTGGCCAGATAGTAGGCCGTCGCCAGACCGTGCCCGCCGCCGCCGACAATGACCACGTCGTAGACCTTTTTCGGGGTCGGCGTGCGCCACATGCGCTGCCAGTTTTCATGGTGGCTGAGGGAATGCTTGAGAAGGCCGAAGCCTGAGTAATGCTGCATGTGAGGCTACTCCTGACTCAGCGATAAACCGGAAAATCGGCGCACAGGGCGGCGACCTGGCTGGCAACGTCAGCCTCGACATCGGCATCACCGAGGTTGTCGAGGATGTCGCAGATCCAGCCTGCCAGCTCGATGCACTGGGTCACCTTGAAGCCGCGTGTGGTCACGGCCGGTGTACCGATGCGCAGGCCGGACGTCACGAACGGCGACTGCGGGTCGTTGGGCACCGAGTTCTTGTTGACGGTAATGTGCGCACGCCCCAGCGCCGCATCTGCGTCCTTGCCGGTCAGGCCTTGACGGATCAGGCTGACCAGAAACAGATGGTTGTCGGTGCCGCCGGAGACCACATCGAAGCCCCGATCGATGAACACCTGCGCCATCGCTTGTGCGTTGTCGATGACCTGCTGTTGATAGGCCTTGAAGGCGGGCTCCATGGCTTCCTTGAAACATACCGCTTTGGCGGCAATGACGTGCATCAGCGGGCCGCCCTGGCCACCGGGGAAGACGGCGGAATTGAATTTCTTTTCCAGCTCCTCGTTGGCCCTGGCCAGGATCAGGCCGCCGCGTGGGCCGCGCAGGGTCTTGTGGGTCGTGGTGGTGACCACGTCTGCGTAGGGCAACGGATTCGGATAAAGACCGGCGGCAACCAGACCGGCAACGTGCGCCATGTCGACGAACAGGTAGGCACCCACCTTGTCGGCGATTGCGCGGAAGCGCGGGAAGTCCAGGGTCTTGGAGTAGGCCGAAAAGCCGGCAATGATCATTTTCGGCTGGCATTCGACGGCAATGCGCTCGACTTCGTCGTAATCGATCAGCCCGGTCGCGGTGTCGATGCCGTACTGCACGGCGTTATAGAGTTTGCCCGAGAAGCTGACCTTGGCGCCGTGGGTCAGGTGACCGCCGTGCGCCAGGCTCATGCCCAACACGGTATCGCCGGCCTGGAGCAGCGCCAGGTAGACCGCTGCGTTGGCCTGACTGCCGGAGTGCGGCTGAACGTTGGCGTAGTCGGCACCAAACAGTTGTTTGGCGCGTTCGATGGCCAGTTGCTCGACCTTGTCGACGTGCTCGCAACCGCCGTAGTAACGCTTGCCGGGATAGCCCTCTGCGTACTTGTTGGTCAGGCCGCTGCCCTGCGCCTGCATCACGCGTTTGCTGGTGTAGTTCTCCGAGGCGATCAGCTCGATATGGTCTTCCTGACGCTGCTCCTCGGCGTTCATCGCCGACAGCAGTGCATCGTCATAACCCTGAATCTGGTCTTGCTTGCTGAACATCGCGGATCTCCCAGCGGCGGCGCGGCGCCTGACTTGTCGTTCGGGCTGACAGAGCCCTCTGAGAGCGATGGTAGGGCCGGACCGAAGACGCCAAATGCCTATGGACGCCACACAAAGGTGCGTTTACGACATGGCGGCGGAGGGAGCAGAAATAGCGGAAGGGAGTTACCCGTGACAACGCTGCAGACGAAAAAAGCCCGCTCCCGGCTGGATGAGTCCAGCGCGGTTGAGCGGGCTTGTCGGTTTCAGGCCTTGTCAGCCGTGGTTTTTGCCCAGCAATGCGTGATACAGCTCGGTATCACCCAGAATGCCGACCACTTTATTGCCGTCCTGCAGGACCAGCTTGTTGCCGGTCTGGTAGCGGATCTGCAGCGCGTCGCGCATGCCAATGTTGGAATGCACAAGCGTAGGGCGTCGATCCAGGGTGGCGACGTCCTGACCGGGGGCCCAGTTCTGCAGATCGAGGGCCGTGGCACCTTGCCGCGCGCCTTTGATCACGTTGCCTTCGGCCAGATCGAGCCATGAGTCGCCGCTCGGGTCCAGGCACACCGAACCGTTGACGTGGGTGCACTCGTCGACGGTGCGCATCAGACTGCGACCGCACAGCACGTTCAATGGGTTGGTATGTGCAACGAAGGTGCGCACGTATTCGTCTGCCGGATTGAGCACAATCTGCTCTGGCACGCTGTATTGCACGAGGCGGCCGTCTTTCATGATGGCGATCCGGCTGCCGAGCTTCAGTGCTTCATCCAGATCGTGGCTGACGAACACAATGGTTTTGCTCAGCTTGGTTTGCAGGGCGAGCAGTTCGTCCTGCAACCCCTGGCGGATCAGCGGGTCGAGCGCCGAGAACGGCTCGTCCATCAGCAGGATGTCGGCATCCATCGCCAAGGCCCGCGCCAGGCCCACTCGCTGCTGCATGCCGCCGGACAGCTCGTCGGGCTTCTTGTTGCGCCACTGGGTCAGGCCCACCAGCTCGAGTTTTTCATCCACCAGCTTGCGCCGTTCCTTTTCGGGGCGACCCTGCATTTCGAGGCCAAAGCTGATGTTTTCGCGCACCGTGAGCCAGGGCATCAGGGCGAATTTCTGGAAGACCATGGCAATGCGCTTGGTGCGCATCATTTTCAGTTCGGCCGCGCTGCAGTTGGCGATGTTGATCTGTGAGCCTTCATGCTCGACGAACAGCGAGCCACGGCTGACGGTATTGAGACCGTTGATACAGCGCAACAGGCTGGATTTGCCGGAGCCCGACAGGCCCATCAGCACGCAGATTTCGCCCTTCTCGATATCCAGGCTGGCGTTCTCGACGCCGACGATCTGTCCGGTTTTCTTGAGGATCTGGTCACGCGTGAGGCCTTCGTCGAGCAGCTTGAGGGCTTCACGCGGGTCCTTGGAGAAGATGACGTCTACCTTGTCGAATTTGATGATACTCATGCGTCGGACCCTACCTTGGCTTCGGGTTGTTTGCAGATGCGGTCGAGCATGATGGCCAGCAATACGATTGCCAGACCGGCTTCGAAACCGAGCGCGATGTCGGCCGTGTTCAGCGCGTTGACCACTGGCTTGCCCAGGCCGTCGGCGCCGACCAGGGCCGCGATGACCACCATCGACAATGACAGCATGATGCATTGGGTAATCCCGGCTGCAATGCTGGGCATCGCGTAGGGCAGTTCAATGCGTGTCAGCAACTGGCGGCGTGACGAGCCGAAGGCCTTGCCGGCATCCAGCAACTCCTGAGGTACATCACGGATACCCAGGTAAGTCAGGCGAATCGGCGCGGCAATGGCGAAAACCACTGTCGAGATCAGACCGGGTACCACGCCCAGACCGAACAGCGTGAGTGTCGGAATCAGATAGACGAAGGTGGGCACGGTCTGCATCAGGTCGAGCAGCGGCCGGATGATGGTGTAGAACAGCGGCTTGTGCGCGGCAATGATGCCCAGCGGCACGCCGATGACGACACACACCAGTGTGGCGAAGAGCACCTGTGCCAGGGTTTCCATGGTCTCCTGCCAGTAATGCAGGTTGAGGATCAGCAGAAACGAAAGGATGACGAAAACCGTCAGGCCCCACTTGCGCTGGATGAAGTGCGCGAGGGCGGCGATAAGGCCGATCAGTACGAATGGATTGAACCAGGTCAGCGCGAAAGTGAACCCGTGGATCATCATTTCCAGTGTCGAGGCTATCGCGTCGAAGTAATCGGCGCCGTTGGCCGTCAACCAATCGACAAATGCGGCGATGTACTCGCCCAGAGGGATTTTATGGTCAGTCAGCATGATTTCGGGTGTCCGCTTGCGGAAGGTGAAGAGGGCAGCAGGCGGGTCAGCCCCGCCTGCTGTCGGCTTACTGGGTCAACTTGGCTTTGGCTGCCTCCAGGCCTGGCTTGCCATCGACGGTGGTCACGCCTGCGAGCCAGGTGTCGAGTACTTGCGGGTTTTTCTTGATCCACGCCTTGGCGGCGGCATCAGGCTTCATTTTGTCGTCCAGCACATTGCCCATCAGGCTGCTTTCCATGTCCAGCGTGAAGGACAGATTCTTGAGCAGCTGACCTACGTTGCTGCACTCCTGACTGTAGCCTTTGCGGGTGTTGGTGTAGATGGTCGCCTGGCCATAGTTGGGGCCGAAGAAGTCATCGCCGCCGGTCAGATATTTCATCTTGAAGCGAGTGTTCATCGGATGCGGTTCCCAGCCGAGGAACACCACATCGTTCTTGCGTTTCACGGCGCGGTCGACCTGCGAAAGCATTGCGGCTTCGCTGGATTCAACAACCTTGAAGCCTGCATCTTTCAGGCCGAAGGCGTTCTTGTCGATCATGCTCTGGATCAGGCGATTGCCGTCGTTGCCAGGCTCGATCCCGTAGATCTTGCCGCCCAGTTCCTTCTTGAATTTGGCGATGTCGGCGAAGTCATGCAGGCCTTTGTTATAGAGCGCTTCCGGGACAGCCAGGGTGTACTTGGCGTTCTCCAGATTGGCACGCACGGTTTCGACGGTCCCTGCTTCGCGATAGGGCTTGATGTCGTTTTCCATGGTCGGCATCCAGTTGCCGAGGAACACGTCCATGTTCTTCCCGTCAGCCAGCGACTTGTAGGTCACCGGTACGGAAATCATGGTGGTCTTGGTCTTGTAACCCAGTGACTCGAGTACGGCGCTGGTTACCGCAGTAGTGACGGTAATGTCAGTCCAGCCTACGTCGGAGAAGTTGACCGTATGACAGGCCTCTGGCTCGGCTGCCTGAGCGAGCACCGGCATACAGAGCGTGGCGGCCAACAGCAACGATTTGGAACCTTTCATGGGTGGACTCCTGTGAGTTTCTTCTGGTCATCAGCAGGTGAACGCTGACGCGGCTTATGGGTTGGCGAGGCTTTTCGCGAAGCTCCATCACTGCGCCGGGCGATCGAGTCGGAACCGATCATGTAACAGGGAAAATCAAACGCCTACAGGGGGCGTCGTATCCAGTGCAGGAGGCGTCGTATCCAGTGCGCGCAAGGTCGCTTACAGATTCGTTGCATCGTACGCACGCCCGGTTGCAGTGTCGGAACTGCGAAAAAACGGCCAGTACGTTACACAGTCGCTGCGTAGTTCGGCAGCGGTCGGTTGGCAGGTCGGTGCCTGCGCGAACGCGGTCTTTTGGAGGGGGGTAACGCCGACAAGTTCATTATCGGGTCAGATCCGGCAGTGGTCATGCCCGGTCGCATGCCATTTTTGGCGGCTGCGCGCTTTTCGATCACGCGCCCTGCAGGCCGCCACTTTTTAGCGCGAACGCCTGCCCTCGGCAGGGTTTTATCGGGATGTGCCTTGAGTAGCACTTGGCGTGCGAAGGCCCCTTGGTCGTTTCCGCCAAGTGCTACCGAACTGCTCATCGAACTGCGCCTGCGGCGGCCTTGGCGTCGCTGACAGGTACGTGGGTCGCAGCCGGTTAGACGCTTCGCGACGTCGTTTTCAGGTGTTCTTGAATGAGCGATCAATTTCCGGCATGGGATTTGCGATGTCATCACCAGGCCCTGCAATGACGAGGGCTACAAGAAGAGCCTGTTCTGGGGCCAACCATTGCCATATGAGAGGAGATAGTGTGATGACATCGTTCAATCAAGGGACTCAACCCCAGAACCGCGCGCCACAGTCCATCGGCTTTCTGCTGCTGGATAACTTCACCCTGATCTCCCTCGCATCGGCGGTAGAACCCCTTCGCATGGCCAATCAGTTGTCGGGCCGCGAGCTGTATCGCTGGACCACGCTGAGTGTCGACGGCGGACAGGTCTGGGCCAGCGATGGTCTGCAGATCACGCCGGATGCGGCAATGCACAAGGCTCCTTTGCTCGACACGGTTATCGTCTGCGGCGGTGTCGGTATTCAACGCTCCGTCACGCGTGAACACGTCAGTTGGCTACAGAGCCAGGCACGTCAGTCGCGTCGTCTGGGCGCGGTGTGCACCGGCAGTTGGGCGCTGGCGTGCGCGGGCCTGCTGGATGGTTTCGAGTGCAGCGTGCATTGGGAATGTCTGGCTTCGATGCAGGAAGCCTTTCCACGGGTGTCGATGAGCACCCGGCTGTTCACGCTGGACCGCAACCGTTTCACCAGCTCGGGCGGCACCGCACCACTGGACATGATGCTGCACCTGATCAGTCGTGATCATGGGCGCGAGTTGTCGGCAGCCATTTCCGAGATGTTCGTCTACGAGCGCATTCGCAACGAACAGGACCATCAGCGCGTGCCGCTCAAGCACATGCTCGGTACCAATCAGCCGAAGCTGCAGGAAATCGTGGCGCTGATGGAAGCCAATCTCGAGGAGCCGATCGATCTTGACGAACTGGCTGTGTATGTCGCCGTTTCACGCAGGCAGCTGGAGCGGTTGTTCCAGAAATACCTGCATTGTTCGCCTTCGCGCTACTACCTGAAACTGCGCCTGATTCGCGCCCGGCAACTGCTCAAGCAGACCCCGATGTCGATCATCGAAGTGGCGTCGGTGTGCGGCTTCGTGTCGACGCCGCACTTCTCCAAATGCTACCGCGAATACTTCGGTATCCCGCCGCGTGACGAGCGCGTAGGGTCCAACACCGCACAGCAGGTTGCCATGATGCCAATCCCGCAGGCCTTGGTGCTCGCCCCGTTGTCCGGGCCGATGTCGGCCTTGAGTCAGGCGCGTAATGAGTCGACGTTTGCGAGTGTGAGGCTTTAACCGCCCTGCTTCGCAAGAGGACGCAGAGCGTCCAGAAAGGCATGCGACGCAGAGCGCCGCACGATAGTCGAGAGCATCGTTCCGCACGCTCCAGCGTGGGAATGCGGTTCCCGACGCTCTGCGCCGCACGATAGTCGAGAGCATCGTTCCTCACGCTCCAGCGTGGGAATGCAGTTCTCGACGCTCTGCGTCGCACGATAGTCGAGAGCATCGTTCCGCACGCTCCAGCGTGGGAATGCAGTTCTCGACGCTCTACGTCGCAAGAGGACGCGAGCGTCCAGAAAGGCACGCCAACACGGAGCATTGGCACGAGAGTCAGGTACCTCTGCCTGCAATCAAAGCGCGAAGCGCGCCACCATGCCGTTGAGGTCGATTGCCAGGCGTGACAGCTCGGTGCTGGCTGCGCTGGTCTGGTTGGCGCCGTTGGTGGATTGTGCCGAGAGGTCGCGGATGTTGACCAGGTTGCGGTCCACTTCGCGGGCGACCTGTGCCTGTTCTTCGGCGGCGCTGGCGATGACCATGTTGCGTTCGTTGATTTCCTCCACGGCGCTGTTGATGGTGTTCAATGCCTGGCCCGCGCCCTTGGCAATGTTCAGGGTCGATTCGGCGCGTTCGGTGCTGTTGCGCATCGAGCTGACGGCCTGTTCCGTGCCGGTCTGAATGCTGCTGATCATGCGTTCGATTTCGCTGGTCGATTGCTGGGTGCGATGGGCCAAGGCACGGACTTCGTCGGCGACGACGGCAAAGCCACGTCCTGCTTCACCGGCGCGCGCGGCTTCGATGGCGGCGTTCAATGCCAGCAGGTTGGTCTGGTCGGCCAGGCCGCGAATCACGTCGAGCACCTTGCCGATATCGCGCGATTCATTGGCCAGGCTGATGATCAGCTCGGCAGTGCCTTGCACGTCGCCACTCATGCGTTCGATGGCGCTGACGGTTTCCTGAACCAGATCGCGGCCATCGCCCGCAGAGGTGGCCGCGCTGCGCGAGGCCTGCGAGGTGCTGGTGGCGTTGCGCGCAACTTCTTCCACGGCACTGGTCATCTGGTTGACCGCAGTGGCTGCCTGTTCTATTTCATCATTTTGCTGCACCAGCCCGCGTGCGCTTTCGTCAGTGACAGCATTCAGCTCTTCGGCTGCCGAGGCCAGTTGCGTGGCCGAGCCGGAAATACCCTGCAAGGTATCGCGCAGCTTGTCCTGCATGGTTTTCATGGCCAGCAGCAGACGACCGGCTTCATCGGTGCCATCGATACTGATCGGCCGGGTCAGATTGCCTTGCGCGATGGTCTCTGCTGCAAGCAGTGCGGTGGCAATCGGTGTGGTAATGCTCTTGATCAGCATCCAGGCAAACACTAGGGTCAGCAGGGTGGCAGCGATCAGCAGTCCGATCACCATATTGAATGCCGAGTCGTACTCGCTGGAGGCCTGTTCCTTGACCTCATTCAACTGTGCCGTATTGATCTCCACCAGTTTGCGCAGCACAACGTTCATCTGGTCGGAGTTGCTGACCATTTCGTTGTTGAGCAACTCCTGCAATTGGTCGATGTTGTTCGCACGGCTCAGCGTCTTCAGACGATCCTCAAGCTGGCGATACTGCCCCAGCAACTGCACGTACTGGCTATAGAGGTTGCGCTCTTCGGGCGCGCTGATCAGCTTTTCGTAAACGGTCTGAGCGTCAGTGATCTGCTTGTTGCGCATCGCCATCAGTTCGATGGTTTTCTGCTGGGTTTCCGGATCGCGATTGACCAGCAATCGATAGGACAATACCCGCAGACGAATACTGACTTCAGCGAAGCGATCGAGGCTCTTGATGCTGGGCACGTTGCTGTCGGCCAGCACCTCGGTGGCGCCGCGGATCTTGCTCATCTGTGACAGTGCAAAGACGCCCAGAATCAGCATGAGGGTGCCGATCATGGCAAATCCAAGAAACGCTCGGGGCGCGATGTTCATATTTCGCAGGGACATAGAAAGCTTCCAGGGTCATTTACGCGTTCCATGCGATTTAGAGACGGGGATAAAGCCGTGAGTGGGGTGCCTATCGGACGTGCGACTGAAGTCTTGAGTTAATAGGCACGTATCGCCTGTGACTTAATCGTGACGAATTCTTCATTTCTCTCGCGGATCGGGCGCAACCCCTTGAAAAGACGGGGCGGGGGCTTTTTCTGCGATAGCAGTCTGCCCATTGGCTGCGCGCATTTGTCGCAGTTTCAGGCAGTCTGACGAACAGCAGGAACCGGATACCGAATACGCAGTCACAAGCCCCCTACGCGTCTACGTTATCGACATGTCGATGTCATGACAGAGCGGTATCGAAGCCTGAGCGCTGGTATGCGCAGCGACTTTTCTTTATCGTACGCGCCCGTTGAAATTTGCTCGAGAAATCAAAATGTTGGAAGCCTCCCTTAGCCAATTGGAACAACTTGTCGGCGATCTGGTGCAGCAGAACCAGGCCCTTCAGGAAACAAATGCACAGCTCGGTGCCGAGCTGGCAAAAGCCAAGGACGAGAACGAGAACTTGCAACTGAGTCTGATGGAGCAGGAAGAGAAGCATGGCAGCACTGCAGCGCGGATCCAGGCACTGGTTGATCGCGCGACCAGCGCAAGTGCTGTCGGCGCATGAACGTCGATGGCAGCGGTGTAACCGTCCTCACTATTCTGGGCAATGAGTACTCGGTCAAGGCGCCGGCTGGCGAAGACCTGACCCTCATGAAGGCCGCCGCGATGCTTAATGCGTCGCTGGCCGACACCAAGCGCAAATACCCGACGTTGATCGGTGACCGTCTGCTGGTCCTTGCTGCGCTGAACCTTTGTTCGCAGCAGATCGAGCTTGAGCAATTGCACAAGGTCGAGCTCAAGCGCTACCGGGAGCAGGTCGAAGCGACGGTGGATGTGATCGCCAAGACCATCGCCCCGAACTGAATGTGAGGCGCTGACGCAGTCGCAGTCAGAAAGAATGTGACTGTCTGCGTCTGCGCCATTGCCCGAGTGCTTCCTCCAGCCGCAAGGGGCTGTCGATCTGCTGGCGACGGGCATGGCTGAACAGGATCAGCGCCAGTTCTGCGGTGACCAGCGCATCGGCGCTGGCGTGGTGACGCTCTTCGGCGTGCAGACCAAAGAAACGGGTCCAGTCATCCAGCCCGGCATGACGCAGGTTGGCGTGCTCGCAGAGCATCGGAGCTATTTCGGCAGCGTCGAAAAACGGATGCTGCAAGCGATAGCCCAGGCTTTCTTTCAAGGCACGCGACAGCATGTGCTGATCGAATGGCGCGTGAAAGCCGAGGATCGGGCTGTCACCGACGAACTCCATGAAGTCCAGCAAAGCCTCGACCGGCTCACTGCCTGCGGCAATCGCACTGGGCGCCAGCCCATGAATCAGAACGGCGGGGCTGATCTTTTGGTCGACGCGCAACAGCGTGCGCTCGAACTGCTGGCCCAGATCGATGGCGCCGTCTTCAATCACCACCGCACCCATGGACAGCACCTGATCACGGTTCATGTTCAGGCCGCTGGTTTCCAGATCCAGCACGACCCAGCGCTGTTCACGCAGCGGTGTGCCGCTGAGGTTCGCGCACACCGGCAGTCGTTCGAGGCGCTCCAGTTGATGTGCATGCAAAGGCGTCTTTTTCGGCCGTGGCTTGAGCCATTCGAACAGATTCATAGTTGATAACGCAGGGTCAGGCTGGTTTGCAATCGCTGCGCCTGGCGAAACGATTCGCGCAGAATGCGCCGGTCCAGATGGTTGAGTGTGTCGGGGTCGATGCGGTTGGAATAAGCCAGATTCTGGCGACTCTGCAGCTGATGTTGCTGCATGCGGGTCTGCTGAATGAAGTGATAGGCCTCCTCATACGCAGCACCGTCGAGCGGGTCGATGACTTCGCGCTCGACCAGTTGGCGCAGGCGTTCCTGCGTGTTGCTCACGCCGATACCGTTGGCCAGTGCCAGCAGGCGCGCCCCGTCGACGAAGGGCGTCAGGCCTTCGACCTTGAGGTCCAGGGTGTCCTTTTCACTGCCTTTGCGGGCCAGCACGAAATCCTTGAAACGACCCACCGGCGGACGCTGGCGCAGCGCATTCTCGGCCATCATGCGCTGGAACAGCCGGTTGTCTGCGACCTGATCAAGAATGCCGCGGCGCAGTTGCTCGCCGCCGCTTTCATCACCCCAGACCACGCGCAGATCGAAATAGATACTCGAGGCCAGCAGGTTCTCCGGCGTCGCCTCGCGAATAAATGTCGAGAAACGCTGTGACCATTCAAGTTGCGACAGACACAGGTCGGGATTGCCGGCCATGATGTTGCCCTTGCACAGGGTAAATCCACATTGCGCCAGGCTCTGGTTGATGCGTTCGGCAATTGGCAGCAGTACTTTGCGAATCTGCTCTGCCTCTGCGGCATCGCGCGCTTCGAACAAAATGGCGTTGTCCTGATCGGTATGCAGCGTCTGCTCGCGACGGCCTTCGCTGCCAAAACACAGCCAGCTGAACGCAATGCCAGGGTCGCCTCTCTCTGCAAGCGTCAGCTCGATCACCCGGCATACGGTGTGATCGTTGAGCAGGGTGATGATCTGGGTTATCTGCGTCGAAGACGCGCCGTGGGCAAGCATGCGATCGACCAGCTGGACGATATCGCCGCGCAAGCCGGTGAGCGCTTCGATGCGTGGCGCGTTGCGAATGGTCCGCGCCAGGTGCACCAGGTCGACCCGTTGCAGGGAAAACAGATCCCGCTCCGACACCACGCCGCACAACCGCCCGTCCCGGACCAGGCACACGTGGGCGATATGGCGTCCGGTCATGGCGATGGCGGCGTCGAACGCACTGGCGTCCGGGCTCAGGTGGAACGGTGACAGACTCATGGTGTGCCTGACCGGCGCGCTGAAGTCGGCATTCACATCGGCAACCGCCTCACGCAGGTCGCGCAGGGTAAAGATACCCAGCGGCGCCTGCCGCTCGTCGACAATCACGATGCTGCCTACCTGCTGCTCATGCATCAGCTTCACGGCGTCGCGCATGGGCGTTTCCGGGCTGCACATCACCGGATGGCGCATGGCAAGTTCACCCAGCCGGGTGTTCAGAGAGTATTGCGTGCCGAGGGTTTCGACGGCGCGCTGCTGGACCTGCTGATTGACTTGATCCAGCAGGCTGCTGACGCCGCGCAGGGCAAAGTCGCGAAAGGTTGTGGAGAGCGCGAACAGCTTGATGAACGCTTGCTTGTTCAATTGCAGGCAGAAGGTGTCCTCGGCAGCCAGATGCTCGGTGCGGGTGGCACGCTCGCCGAGCAGGGCGGCGAGCGGAAAACACTCACCCGTGGTTATTTCAAATGTCGTTTCCGTACCGCCTTTGGCAGAATGCGGACGCTCGCCGACGATCCGACCCTGTTTGACGATGTAAAAGTGCTCCACCGGTCCGTCGCCAGGCTTGATGATGCTTTCACCGGCAGCGTAGAAGCGCAGCTGGCACTGCTCGACCAGATAGGCCAGGTGAGCGTTTTCCATCTGATTGAACGGCGGGAATTTTTGCAGAAACTGCATGGTGCCGTGTATGTTCTGCAGCACGGCTGTCTTGCCTGCCTGGGTGAAAGCATCTGCCTTGCTCATGGCCTGTTCCGCGTTCTTGTTATTGGTGCTCATGGTCGGCCGCTTGCAGCCAGGTGCCCATTGGACGTAAGTCTTACCTTGAACCCAGTGACACAGTCGTGCTGGTTGCGACATAACTGATTTGACGAGCGCAACGGATTGCGAGCGGAGACCGGCCGGGATGCCGACGAAATGCATCGCAGATTGACCCGTATCTGCTGTCGGATTAGTTCAGGGAATGATGAGACTGCAATGATTGACCACGATATTCTGAGCGACGATGAGCGCGATGCCCTCCATGAGGTCATGCTCACGCCCGCCCGCGACGCCCCGCAACGGGTCCTGATCGTCGATGACGACAGCGACGCGCGAGAGCTGCTGGCCGAAATTCTAAGCCTCAATGACATCAGTTGCATGACTGCGCCCGGTGGCGATACTGCGCTGCAGATGATCCACACGCGTCAGTCCATCGGACTGCTGATCACCGACTTGCGGATGGCTCCTTTTGACGGGCTGGATCTGATTCGCAAGGTTCGTGAGTCGGATCGGGCCGAGCTGCCGATCATCATCGTGTCCGGCGACGCCAACGTGCGCGATGCCATCGATGCCATGCACCTGAACGTGGTGGACTTCCTTCTCAAACCGCTCAATACCAAGCAATTGGTGAAGCTGGTCAAGCGGGAATTGGGGATAAGTTGAGGCAGTGAGCCCTTGCAGGTTCTGGCCCGGCAAGGACCAGAACCTGCAATTGCCCGGGCGGCGAGTTACAGGCCGTTGATGGCCTTGAACTCCCTGCGGCGACGGTGCAATACCGGCTCGGTGTAGCCGTTGGGCTGCCGGGTGCCTTCGATGACCAGCTCGACCGCCGCCTGGAAGGCGATGTTGTTGTCGAAGTCGGGTGCCAGAGGGCGATACAGCGGGTCGTTGGCGTTCTGGCGATCCACCACCGGTGCCATGCGCTTGAGGCTTTCCAGGACCTGAGCTTCGCTGACAACGCCGTGACGCAGCCAGTTGGCCATGTGCTGGCTGGAGATGCGCAGCGTGGCGCGGTCTTCCATCAGGCCGATGTCGTTGATGTCCGGCACTTTCGAACACCCCACTCCCTGATCGATCCAGCGCACGACATAGCCAAGAATGCCCTGCGCATTGTTGTCCAGTTCGTTCTGGATTTCTTCCGGCGTCCAGTCAGTATTCGGTGCCAGCGGAATGGTCAGAATGTCATCCACCGAGGCTTGCTCGCGCTGCGCCAGTTCGGCCTGACGGGCGAACACGTCGACCTTGTGATAGTGCAGGGCGTGCAGCGCGGCTGCCGTAGGTGAGGGAACCCAGGCGGTGTTCGCACCCGCCAGTGGATGAGCGATTTTCTGCTCCAGCATGGCGGCCATCAGGTCCGGCATGGCCCACATGCCTTTGCCGATCTGTGCGCGACCTTGCAGGCCGCATTTCAGGCCGATGTCGACGTTGGAGTTCTCGTAGGCAGCGATCCACTTCTCGGCTTTCATCTGCGCCTTGCGCACCACCGGGCCTGCTTCCATGGAGGTATGGATTTCGTCACCGGTGCGGTCGAGGAAGCCGGTGTTGATGAACACCACGCGCTCGCTGGCGGCCTCAATGCAGGCCTTGAGGTTGACCGTGGTACGGCGCTCCTCGTCCATGATCCCGACCTTCAAGGTGTTACGCGGCAAGCCCAGTACCTGCTCGATGCGCCCGAACAGTTCGTTGGTGAATGCAGCTTCCTCCGGGCCGTGCATCTTCGGTTTGACGATGTACATCGAGCCGCTGCGGCTGTTGCTGCGCGAGGTGTTGCCGTTTAGGTTATGGATGGCTGCAAGGCTGGTCAGCAGGCCATCGAGAATGCCTTCCGGCACTTCGTTGCCATGCTTGTCGAGTATCGCATCGATGGTCATCAGGTGACCCACGTTGCGAATGAATAACAGCGAGCGACCATGCAGCGTGACTTCGCCGCCCTCTGGCGTGGTGTAGACGCGGTCCGGGTTCATGGTGCGGGTAAAGGTTTCACCGCCCTTGGACACCGATTCGGCCAGATCACCCTTCATCAGGCCCAGCCAGTTGCGGTAGACAACCACTTTGTCGTCGGCATCGACGGCGGCAATGGAGTCTTCGCAGTCCATGATGGTGGTCAGCGCCGCTTCCATGAGAATGTCTTTCACGCCTGCCGGATCGGTCTGCCCGACCGGGCTGGCGGCGTCGATCTGCAGTTCGAAGTGCAGGCCGTTGTGCTTGAGCAGCAAGGCAAACGGTGCCTGGGCATCGCCTTGAAAACCGACCAGTTGGGCGTCATCGTGCAGGCCGGTATTGCTGCCACCCTTGAGACTGACGACCAGCTTGCCGTCGATCAGTTTGTAAGCCGTCGAGTCTGCATGTGAACCTGCTGCCAGAGGCGCAGCCTGATCGAGAAAGGCACGAGCGAACGCGATCACCTTGTCGCCACGCACCTTGTTGTAGCCTTTACCCTTTTCCGCGCCGCCTGCTTCGCTGATGGCGTCGGTGCCATAGAGCGCGTCATACAGCGAACCCCAGCGGGCGTTCGACGCATTCAGCGCAAACCGGGCGTTCATCACCGGCACGACCAGCTGCGGGCCGGCCATGGTGGCGATTTCTTCATCGACGTTTTGCGTGGTGATCTGGAAGTCCGCTGCTTCTGGCAGCAGGTAACCGATCTCCTGAAGGAAGGCTTTGTAGGCCGAGGCGTCGTGAGCCTGCCCGGCATGCGACTGGTGCCAGGCGTCGATTTTCGCCTGTAACTCATCACGTTTGGCGAGCAGTGCCTTGTTCTTTGGCGCAAGGTCGTGGATCAGTTGGTCCGCACCGGCCCAGAACGCAGTGGCGTCGACGCCGGTTCCGGGGGTGGCTTCGTTCTGCACGAAGTCGAACAGGACTCTGGCGACTTGCAGGTCACCGACTTGAACGTACTCAGTCATTGCACTTGCCTCACTCTGCTCAGCAGGGTCGAGCACACTCGGGGAGCGCTCTGTTATTGATTTTGGTGTCATGTAGTGCGCAGTTCGGGATACTACATGAGCCGTCATCGCGTGAAAGCGTCGCTGAATATGTCACTAAACGACTGGATATTCATATTGGGTCACGGTGATATTCATCGTGTTCCCAGAAACGCTCAGGATTGTTCCATAAAGCGTGGCAAACGGTACACGATTTACCGCGAGCGAGCTGCCCTTCGGGCATGCCTATACTCGTAAGACCGACGCTGTCTCCAAATCATCTGTGCAGAAAGAGGAATTGACCGTGGATCATCTCGTCGTAACGCTGGTTGCTCCCGACAAACCGGGTCAGGTCGAACGCATCGCACGCTGCATCGCCGAGCATGGCGGCAACTGGCTGGAAAGTCGCATGTCGCGCATGGCCGGACAATTTGCCGGGATTCTCAAGGTAGGCGTCGAGGCAGAAAACTATGATGACCTGATCAAGGCCCTGAATGGTTTGTCAGCCCATGGCATCCGCATGTTGCTGGCCGAGAGCGTGGTCGAGACCACCGATACGACTCGAATGATCAGCATGGAACTGGTCGGCAACGACCGCCCCGGCATCGTACGCGACATCACCCGTTTGCTGGCCGGGCAGGGCGTCAATGTCGAACACCTGATTACCAACGTGTCCCCCGCGCCCATGAGCAGCGAACTGCTGTTCCATGCCGACGCGGTGTTGGGCGTCCCTCAGGACCTTTCACTGGATGACCTGCAGACGGCGCTCGAGACTCTGGCTGATGATTTGATGGTGGAGTTGGTGCTGGGGGCCAAGGAGTAAGTCCGATCACTGTTTTTATTCAGCTGCGGACTGCTTCTCGCTCCGGTACCAGTCTGACTTCTACACGTTGCCCCAGCGCTCTTGCTGCGCTGGCCAGCGTCGCAAGAGTCATTCCCGGATCGTTTTGATCCAGGGCCCTGTCCACTGCCGTCCGGCTTGTGTGCATGCGCTCGGCAAGGGCCTTCTTGGTCACCTTTTGCTGTTTCATGACTTCGGCGATCTGCCAAGAGATGACTCGCTTCAGAGCTGCGGCAGAAACCTCCTCGGCAAAACCTTGCTCGGCAAGGAAATCATCGAAGTCGGAGCCAATGTGCTCGTTCATTACCTTTTCCTCTTCAGTGCTGCCTTGCGCTGTCTGGCAGTTTCCAGATCGGACGCGGGAGTTTTTTCACTTTTTTTGATGAAGCCATGAAGCAAAACCATTGTGCGGGCTTCGACGGTAAACAGTACTCGTGCAATCTTTTCCTTCAAATCAATTCTGACTTCCCAAAGGTCTGGCTCCATTTTACGGACCACAGGCATACCCTATTGGCCATCCGAACTGGACCGTCTTGATGTCAGTGCCGACTGCCTTACGATCATCGCGTGGCAGATCGATCAGCCATTCACGTACAGGTTCATTGCCTGTTTCGGTCCGGAAAAACTTGACGGTCAAAGTGGGTGGGAGATTACTCATATTTGGAGTGTACCAAAAAGTGTGCATAATTCAATGCTTGGAAAGGTATCCAGGTTATCCAAGTTAATCGTGCACCTGCCTGTGGATAACCTGGGGGAATAGCCTTGCGTGCCATACCCGCCGAGGCCTGGCGCGGATTGATCAAAAATCCAACAGTTTCAAGGGCTTGTGCACAGATAAGGTGAGTCTGCCTGTGGATAACCCTTGGAGAACCCTTTGCAGGCCACGGTTTGCGTGGCCTGCAAGATGTTGTCTGTTTTTTGATCAGTGACGGCCGCGGGATTTCAGCCAGATATCCACACTGTAGATCGCCAGCCCCATCCAGATGAAAGCGAAGGTAATGATGGTGCTGGTGGTCAGGTGTTCGCCATACAGCAGCACGGCCAGCAGCAGGACCAATGTGGGCGCGATGTATTGCAGGAAGCCCAGGGTGGTGAACGGCAAATGGCGGGCGGCGGCGTTGAAGCACACCAGCGGTACCAGCGTCACCGGGCCTGCGGCGGCGAGCCAGATGGCTTGCGTGGTGGTCCAGAATTCCGGCTGGGCGCTCACGGCCGTCGGGTTGAGCGTCAGCCAGATCAGTGCCAGCGGCACAAGCATCCAGGTTTCGACCACCAGGCCGGGCAGGGCAGCGACCGGGGCTTGTTTACGGATCAGCCCATAGAACGCGAAGGTCAATGGCAGCGCCAGCGACACCCACGGCAGGCTGCCGACGTGCCAGACCTGCTGTGCGACACCCATCGCGGCGAAAGCGACTGCCAGCATTTGCAGGCGTCTGAGGCGCTCGCCCAGCAGCAACATGCCGAGCAGCACGTTGACCAGCGGGTTGATGTAATACCCGAGGCTGGCCTCCAGCATGCGCCCGTTGTTCACTGCCCAGACGTAGATGATCCAGTTGCTGGCGATCAGCGTGCCGCTCAGCGCCAGCACGGCCAGCCGTTGCGGATTGTCGCGCAGGTCGCGCCACCAGCCGGGATGCTTCCAGAACATCAGCACAATCGAGCCGAAGAGCGCCGACCAGAGCGCGCGATGGATGATGATCTCGATGGCCGGAACCGCGGCAATGGCTTTGAAGTAGATGGGGAACAGGCCCCAGATGATGTAAGCACTCAGGCCCAGAATGTATCCACGGCGTGGATTGGCAGCTTGCATGGAGCGTCCCTTAAATGCAGAAAATTCCGGTTTTATTGTGGGGTGATGCGGTTGATGGTTTTGATTGTACTGACGCTGGAGCGCTCGATGTTATACACAGGTTCGACCGATTCACGACATCTGTGCCGCGCCGCTTGCTCAGGATCGGACGCAGAGCGCCGCACGATAGTTGAGATTATCGTTCCTCACGCTCCAGCGTGGGAATGCCTTGGGTGACGCTCCGCGTCACAGATTTGCGCCGCACCGGACATTCAGGATCGGACGCGGAGCGTCCAGAACTGCATGCGACGCGGAGCGCCGCACGATAACCTGGGGCTCATCAGGTCAAAACAGTTTCAACGGCTCTTCATTCAGTGCTGCCATCTGCTCGCGCAGGGCCAGGATATGGTCGCCCCAATAGCGCTCCGTGCCGAACCACGGAAAGCTGTGCGGAAACGCCGGGTCATCCCAGCGCCGGGCCAGCCAGGCGCTGTAGTGCATCAGGCGCAAGGCACGCAGCGGTTCGATCAGGGCCAGTTCGCGTGGATCGAAATCATGAAATTCGTTGTAGCCGTCCATCAGCTCCGACAGCTGACCCAGACGTTCCTGGCGGTCGCCGGCCAGCATCATCCAGATATCCTGGACGGCAGGGCCGAGGCGGCAATCGTCCAGATCGACGATGTGGAACATCTCGTCTCGGCACATCATGTTGCCGGGGTGGCAGTCGCCATGCATGCGGATGTTGGTGTGCGGTGTGGCCGCGTAAACGTCTTCGACACGCTTGAGCAGGTCACGAGCCACCGACTCGTAAGCCGGCAGCAGGCTGCGCGGGATGCAGTCGTTTTGCAGCAGATAGTTGACCGAATCATGGCCGAAGTTCTTCACGCCCAGGGCTTCACGGTGCGCGAACGGTTTGGTCGAGCCGACGGCATGCAGACGCCCCAGTAACTGGCCCAGGCGATACAACTGATCAAGATTGCCTGGCTCCGGTGCTCGTCCACCGCGACGCGGGAACAGCGTGAAACGGAAACCGGCGTGCTCGAACAGGGTTGCGCCGTTGTGCACCATGGGCGCGACCACGGGCACTTCGACCTCGACCAGTTCAGCGGTGAAGCTGTGCTCTTCAAGGATGGCTTCGGTAGTCCAGCGCTGTGGGCGATAGAACTTGGCGATCAGCGGTTGGCCGTCTTCGATACCGACCTGATAGACGCGGTTTTCGTAACTGTTGAGCGCCAGGATGCGGGCATCGCTGAGAAAACCGATGCTTTCGACAGCATCCAGGACCAGATCGGGAGTAAGTGTTGCAAACGGGTGAGCCATGACTACTCCTGCGCGCAGCAGGTTGCCGCGTCGGACCGCTGATGGTAACGCAGACCGGTCCCGCTTCGCCAAACCCCATCCGTTTAATCTGCCTTCGGGCTCTTTTGTCATCAAAAAGTCATGAGTCGTTAGCGAGATAGCCATGTTCGACGCCTAAAGTCGCCGTCAATGAGATCGATCTCAAGTGAGCGACAATGACTGATCTGAAAGAGGTAGCGCATCTGGCCGGGGTTTCCCGGGCTACTGCGGCACGTGCCTTCGCAAGCCCCGACGTCGTGCGCTCGGAAACCCGCGAGCGGGTATTCGCTGCGGCCCGCGCCTTGGGTTTTCGCCCCAATCGGCTGGGCCGCCAGTTGCGTCTGCAAACCACCAACCTGATTGGCGTGGTGGTGCCCAACCTGCTCAACCCGGTGTTTGCCGAACAGTTTCAGGCCATGGAACGGGCGGCGCGGGCGCGGGGTTATAACCTGCTGCTGGCAACCACCGACTACACCGCAGAGCGTGAAAGCGCCGTGGTTGAGGAGTTGTTGCGTCAGCGGGTCGACGGGCTGGTGCTGACGGTGACCGACGCCGAGCACAACCGGGTACTGCAAAGCCTGATCAATGAAGACACTCCGTTCGTGCTGGCCTATCACCAGACCGGTAACCCGGATTACAGCGCGGTGTCTGTGGATAACCGGGCGGGCATGGCGCTGGCTACCCGCTATCTGATCGATGCAGGCCATCAGCGAGTCGCCATGGTCGCAGGCCCGGCCATGCAGTCCGACCGCGCCCGACTGCGTTATGAAGGCTATCGCGACGCCATGGCCGAGTGTGGGCTTGAAGCGCGACCAGTGATTGAAATGCCTGCTCATACAAGCGCCGATTTCGCCGCACTCGAACCCCTGTTACGTGGCCCGGACGCGCCCAGCGCGCTGGTCTGTTCCAACGATTTGCTGGCCATCAGCCTGATTGCCGAATTACGCCGCAACGGCTGGGGCGTTCCCGAGCGCCTGTCGGTGATCGGCTTCGACGGCATCGCCCTCGGCACGCAGATGCACCCGACCTTGTGCAGCGTGGTTCAGCCCATCGCCGAGCTGGCGCACATTGTCATCGACCAATTACTGGCACGGATTGCTGGCGCAGTACCTGTTTCTCATTGTCTGCCGTGCCACATCCGGCCCGGCGAAAGCACCCAGCCCTACCAGGAGATGCTTCATGCTCAGCCTCAGTAAAACCCTCGCGGCACTGCTGTTATGTGGTGCGGCCAGCCTCGCCCAGGCCGCCGAAACCGCCATCTGCTATAACTGCCCGCCCGAATGGGCCGACTGGGGAACGCAGCTCAAGGCGATTGCCGACAGCACCGGTGTCCAGGTGCCGCTGGACAACAAGAACTCCGGCCAGGCGCTGGCGCAGATCGTTGCCGAGCAGGCCGCACCGGTCGCTGACGTGGTCTATTACGGCGTGACCTTTGGCCTGCAGGCGCAGAAGGCCGGCGTGGTCGATGCCTACAAACCCAAACACTGGGACGAGATTCCGGCAGGCTTGAAAGACCCTGAAGGGCACTGGTTCGCGATTCACTCCGGGACCCTCGGCATCATGGTCAACGTGGACGCACTGGGCGGTCTGCCGGTGCCGCAAAGCTGGGCGGATCTGCTCAAGCCCGAGTACAAGGGCATGGTCGGCTACCTAGACCCGTCCAGCGCGTTCGTCGGTTACGTGTCCGCCGTGGCGATCAACCAGGCCATGGGCGGCACGCTGGACAACTTCGGTCCGGCCATCGACTACTTCCAGAAACTGGCGAAAAACTCGCCCATCGTGCCCAAGCAAACCGCCTATGCACGCGTGCTGTCCGGCGAGCTGCCGATTCTGGTCGACTATGACTTCAACGCCTATCGCGCTCGCTACAAGGACAAGGCCAACGTTGCCTTCGTGATTCCCAAGGAAGGCACCATCGGCGTTCCCTATGTGATGAGCATGGTCGCCAAGGCGCCGCATCGTGCCAACGCCGAGAAGGTGCTGGATTTCGTGCTGTCCGATGAAGGTCAGGCGCTGTGGGCCAAGGCCTATCTGCGCCCGGTACGCTCGAAGATGCCTGCCGATGTTGCTGCGCAGTTCTTGCCGGACAGCGATTACGCCCGTGCCGGTGTGGTGGATTACCAGCACATGGCCGCCGTGCAGGAAGCCTTCGCCGCCCGTTATCTGCGTGAGGTGAAGTAATGTCGGCCTCGCCGGAACAAGCGCTGGCTCTGCGCAAGGGCGGATCTTTCAGGCTGCGGCTGCGCCCGACCGCTGCGGTGGCGCTGGCTCCGGCGATGGCCGTATTGCTGGCATTCTGGCTGCTGCCGCTGACCCACCTGATCATGCTCGGCACGCAAGGGTCCGATGGCAATGGCAGCGGTTACTGGCAGGTCCTGAGCAGTCCTCAGTACCTGGGCAGTCTGGCGCAAACCTGCCTGCTGGCGCTGGTGGTGACGCTCGCGGCGTTACTGGTCGGCGGCATCAGCGGTGTGTTTCTGGCCCGCAACCACTTCTTCGGACGCTCTGCGCTGGTGGCTTTGCTGACCTTCCCGCTGGCGTTTCCCGGTGTGGTGGTCGGCTTTCTGGTGATTCTGCTGGCCGGTCGCCAAGGTATCTTCGCCGCGCTCGGGTTGCACCTGGCGGGCGAGCGCTGGGTGTTCGCCTATTCGCTGACCGGACTGTTCATCGGCTATCTGTATTTCTCGATTCCGCGAGTGATTCTGACGGTCATGGCGGCCTGCGAAAGTCTGGATCGCAGCCTTGAAGAAGCCGCGCATTCGCTGGGCGCGGGTCATTGGCGCGTGGTGTGCGATGTGATCGTTCCGGGGCTGGCACCCGCGCTGGTGTCCTGCGGCGCGATCTGCTTCGCCACGTCGATGGGCGCATTCGGCACGGCCTTTACCCTGGGCACGCGTCTGAACGTCACGCCGGTAGCGATCTACAACGTGTTCACCAATTACGCCAACTTCACGGTGGCCGCAGCGCTGTCGGTAATCCTCGGGCTGGTGACGTGGGCAGTGTTGTTGCTGGCCCGGCGCATGGTCGGTAAATCGGGAGTTCCCTTGTGAAACGTTCTCCGTTGTTTGCAGTACAACTGGCGTTCACGCTGTTGGTCTGCGCGTTCATGCTGGTCCCGGTGGTGCTGTCGTTACTGGCCGGCCTGACGCGCAACTATTTTCTGGGCCTGTCGAGCGGTCTGACCTTCGACTGGCTGGTGCAGGTCTGGCAGGCCTATTCACCGACCGTCTGGCTGTCGTTGCAACTGGCCGTGGCGTGCGCAATCTGCGTGTGTCTGGTGGGCGTCCCGGCAGCGTATGCGCTGGTGCGCATGAACAATCGCTTCAGCCGGGCCTTCGAGGAATTGATGGTCTTGCCCGTCGCCATGCCCGGTCTGGCCAGCGCCCTCGCGTTACTGCTGACCTACGGCCAGTTCGGCGGCTTTCGCAGCAGCTGGTTGTTCATTCTGGTCGGCCACGTGTTGTTCACCCTGCCGTTCCTGGTGCGCCCGGTCATGGCGGTGATGCAGCGTCAGCAACTGCCGGTGCTCGAAGAGGCGGCCGCCAGTCTGGGCGCCGGGCCGATCAAGCGTTTCTTCAGTGTGGTTGTGCCTAATTGCCGGGCCGGGATTCTTGCCGGTGTGCTGATGGTCGTGACCCTGTCGCTGGGCGAATTCAACCTGACCTGGATGCTGCACACGCCGATGACCAAGACCCTGCCGGTCGGTCTGGCCGACAGTTACGCCTCGGCCCGACTGGAAGTCGCCAGTGCCTACACCCTTCTTTTTCTGTTGCTGATTGTGCCGCTGCTGATTGCGTTGCAGGCCATCAGCGCGCGTCTTGCCCGTGGAGAGAGCCGATGAGCGGAACCACCATTCGCCTGAAAGGCTGCCGCAAGGCATTTGCCGACGGCACCGTTGCTGTAAAGGATCTGCACCTGACCATCGAGCCCGGCGAAACGCTGGCGATTCTCGGTCCGTCCGGTTGCGGCAAGACCACCACCTTGCGGCTGATTGCCGGGCTTGAACGTCCGGACGTCGGGCAGGTGTTGTTCGATGATCAGGACGTGACACGTCTGCCCATCGAGCGGCGCGACGTGGGCATGGTGTTTCAGAACTACGCGTTGTTTCCCAACCTCGATGTGGCCGGCAATATCGTTTACGGCCTGAAGATTCGTGGTCTGTCGGCTGCCGAGCGCAACAAGCGTTGCGATGAGTTGCTGGAACTGGTCGGTTTGACCGGCCACGGCAAGCGCCGCGTCAACGAGCTGTCTGGCGGGCAGCGCCAACGGGTCGCGCTGGCCCGGGCGCTGGCGCCGCGCCCCCGGGTGCTGTTGCTGGACGAGCCGCTGGCGGCACTGGATGCACAGTTGCGTGAGCGCTTGCGCAGTGAGCTGGATCAGTTGCTGCGTGGGCTGGGCATCACCTCGGTGTTCGTCACCCACGATCAGGGCGAGGCGATGGCCCTGGGCGACCGGATTCTGGTCATGGAAAAAGGCTGCGTCTCGCAATTGGCGACGCCGAGGGACGTCTATCAACAACCTGCCAATGCGTTCGTCGCCGGGTTTGTCGGCAATCTGAATGCGTTCAGCGTGGTCGAGCGCACCCCGTCAGGCCTCAAGGTGAGCGGCGGCGAGCTGCCGTGGCACGGTGCTGACGTACCGGGCACGGTCTACTGCCGCCCCGAGCACCTGCGTTTGATGTCAGGAAACGGCCATATTCATGGGCGTCTGGTCGGGCAGTTTTTTCAGGGCGCGCAAAGTCGCTTGCTGGTCGATGTCGGTGGCCCGCAGCCGCTGCTGGTAGACAGCACCGACAACGTGATTTATGCCGCAAACGCAGTCATTGCCTTGAGCGTCGACCCGCAAGTGCTGTTTACCCTGCATTTGTGAACTCGTTTTTCGTAGAGAGATTATTTTGAATCGTCCGTTTCTTATTGCTCAGATCAGTGACCTGCACCTCAAAGCCGACGGGCGCCTGACCTATGGCGTGGTCGATACCCTGGGGGCGCTGCGCCGCGCGGTCGCGCACATCAATGCCAGCAAGCAGCGCCCCGACATCGTGGTGATCAGCGGTGACCTGGTGGACTTCGGTCGCGAGGACGAATACGCCGTGCTCAAGCCCGAACTGGAACGTCTGCAGATGCCATTCTATCTGGTGCCCGGCAATCATGACGATCGGCACAACCTGCTGGCCGCGTTTGCCGAGCAGGTGTACCTGCCGTTGTCGGCCAGCGGTCCTCTGGACTGGGTCGTTGAGAAATACCCGGTGCGCCTGATCGGCATGGACACGACCATTCCCGGCGAGCATGGCGGGCAACTGGATTATTGTCAGCTGGACTGGCTGCACGCACAGCTGTCCCGTCGTCCTTACGTGCCGACCGTGATCGTCATGCACCATCCGCCGTTTATTACCGGCATAGGGCACATGGACCGCGAATCCTTCGGCAACGCATCGGCGCTGGAGCGCGTCATCGCCCAGCATCCGCAAGTGGAGCGTTTGCTGTGCGGACATTTGCATCGACCGATGCAGCGACGTTTCGGAGGCAGCGTGGCGAGCATATGCCCGGGCACCTCACACCAGATCGTCCTCGACCTCGACGAAGCCGCGCCTGCGCATTTCAATCTGGAACCGGCAGGTTACGTGCTGCATCGCTGGCATTCGGAACAGGGGTTTGTCAGTCATAACGCCGTGTTCGGCGACTATGAAGGGCCATACCCGTTCTACGATGTGAACGGGTTGATTGATTAATTGATTGCTCATCGCTCCCACGCTCTGCGCCCGGCGTGATACTCAAGTTTTGATGAGCCCGGAAAGCGGGGCTCGACGCGCAGTATCAGGCGGAGCAAAGATCCTTGTGGGAGTGAGCTTGCTCACGAAGACGGTGTTTCAGTCGATGCATTTTCGACGATCATACAGCCCTCTTCGCGAACAAGTTCGCTCCCACGGCCTCCGGCCAGAATCAATAGCAGACCTTTATATAACGATGAGCGATCTGCGTCCTCTTCCTGATTGCCGATCAGGCGCCGATAACGCCGCCATCTTCCCGGGTGATGACCATCACCGATGAGCGCGGTTTACCGTTGGGCAAATGCTCGGGGAAGGTAGAGCCACCGTTTTCGCCGGGATGCTGGATGCCGATGAACATCGTCCGGTAGTCAGGCGCAAAGCTGATGCCGGTGATTTCGCAACCGATCGGGCCAACCAGAAAACGGCGGATCTCGCCGCTGGCCGGGTCGGCACAGAGCATCTGGTTGTTGCCCATGCCAGCGAAGTCACCCTTGTTGCTGGAGTCGCCGTCGGTCTGGATCCACAGCCGACCCGATCGATCGAAACTCAGGCCGTCCGGGCTGTTGAACATGTTCTGCGCGTTGATGTTGCTCGACCCGCCCTGTGGCGTACCGGCATGTACGGTCGGGTTGCCCGCGACCACAAACAGGTCCCACTCGAACGCCATCGCCGACGCATTGTTGCCGCCTTCGCGCCAGCGCAGGATCTGCCCGTACTGGTTCTTGGCGCGTGGATTCGGCCCGCCAACCGGCTGACCTTCGTCGCCGCGCTTGATGTTGTTGGTCAGCGTGCAATAAACCTGGCCATCCTTGGGGCTGACCACGATCCATTCCGGGCGGTCCATGCGCGTGGCCTTGACCACGCTGGCGGCCAGCCGTGCATGAATCAACACTTCAGCCTGATTGGCGAAACCGGCAGCGGCATCGAGGCCGTTCTTGCCGTATTTCAGTTCGATCCACTGGCCGTTGCCCTTTGGATGGTCCGGGTTGCCGTTGCCAGCGTCGAATTGCGCCACGTACAGGGTGCCGTGGTCCAGCAGGTCGCGATTGGCTTTCGGGTTCTTGCGATCGATCCGGTCGCGGCTGATGAATTTATAGATGAACTCGCCACGCTCGTCGTCGCCCATGTACACCACGGCGCGCCCGTCCCTGGTCTGCGTGAAGGCGGCGTTTTCGTGCTTGAAACGCCCGAGTGCCGTGCGCTTGACCGGCGTCGATTCGGGGTCGAACGGATCGATCTCGACCACCCAGCCATGGCGATTGACCTCGTTGGGGTTTTTTGCCACGTCGAAGCGCGGGTCGTGCGGGTGCCAGTTGATCTCTTTACTGGCAGCCACGACGCCATAGCGCTTCATGCCCGCATCGAATGTCTGCTCCGGGTTGCTGCTGCCGAAGCAGTCGGTGAAGTTCTCTTCACAGGTCAGGTACGTGCCCCACGGTGTCTGGCCGCTGGAGCAGTTCTGGAACGTCCCCAGGACGCGGGTGCCGGTCTTGTCGGCGTCAGTCTTGAGCCATTCGTGACCGGCCGCCGGGCCACTCAGCCTGATCGGCGTATTGCCATGCACGCGACGGTTGTAACGCGAGTCCTGCACGAACTGCCATTTGCCGTTTTTCTGCTGTATCTCGATCACTGACACGCCTTCTGCGGCGAGAGCCTTGCGCACTTCTTCAGCCGATTGCGGCTCCTTGCCATGCTCGAAGAGGTAGCGGTAGTTGGTGTATTCGTTGTTGATCGCCAGCAAAGCACGGTCTTTGCGACCCCGCATCGGGAACAGGCACATGCCGTCGTTGTTGTCGCCGAACTGCACCTCCTGAGCCTGGGCGGTACCCTTGCCACTCGGGTCGAACGCCGGACCGCCCGCTCGCAGAGGCTGGCCCCAACTGATCAGTACCGAGGACGTGTAACCTGCTGGCAGGCTGATGCTGTCGGCGGTGGCAGCAGGAATGCTCTGGAAGCCGAGCAATCTGCCAGACGCCGCGCTGACGCTGTTGGCCAGAGCGGTACGGCTGAGCAGGTTGCCGCCGAGAAACATCGCAGCGCCGCACAATGCGCCCGCGCTGATGAAACCGCGGCGGGTGAGGCCGACCTTGTCGGCGCCGACCAGGTTTTCCAGGTCAGTGGTCTGGTTTTCTTCTAATAGTTTCATCATCACGGCTCCCTCGAATATGGCAGCCACCTTAGTGCGCGCATATGACGAAATTGTGTCGTAGTGATGACCTGCCAGCGCTTACAACGGTATACCCAGCAGTACCAGTGAAGCAGCAAATCTTGCCTGCACCGTGGTGCCGGTTTTCAACTGTTGTGCATGCAGGTGCTCAGGTGTCGCCAGGGCGCACAGCGTCTGGCCGCCGGGGAGTGTGATGCGTACTTCGCTCGGGCCATCTTCAGCGTCGGTCACGCTGTCGATTCGGCCGATCAGACAATTGTTTCCATTTGTTTCTTCGCTGCGGTCTGCGTGCAGTTCCAGCCAGCCGGCCTTGATCAGTGCAACCACCTCCGTGCCGTTTTCCAGTTCCAGACGCAGGGTGCTGTCATGGGTGACCTGTGCTTCGATAAACACCTCGTCCGCCAATTGCAGGCGAACCTGATCGTTATGCCCCTGGCGGGTGATGCTGACGATCCGCCCCAGCAACTGATTGCGTGCGCTGGTACGCAGGGTCAGGCGATTGAGCAGGTCAAGGTCGCTGCTGTCTTCGGCCGCTTCCAGCACCTGGGCCTGCAAGGCCTGGACGCGCTGATAGAGACGCAGCACTCGCTCGCCCTCGACCGACAACTTCGCGCCGCCACCGCCGCGTCCGCCGACACTGCGCTCTACCAGCGGTTTTTGCGCCAGATTGTTCAGCTCGTCGATCGCGTCCCAGGCCGCCTTGTAACTCAGCCCTGCGCTTTTCGCAGCGCGGGTGATCGAGCCCTGTTCGGCAATATGCTGCAACAGCGCAATGCGTTGCGGGCGACGGACCATGTGTTGCGTCAGCAAGGTGGGGAGGGCCATGGAAATCCGGGCGGTCGAGTAGGAGTGGGCAGTATGATCGCTCTCGCTCATGGCGTCGAAACCGGACGCGGAGCGTCCCGAAAGGCATTACCACGCTGGAGCGTGGGAACGATATTAAACCAGGCGCGTAGGGGCCATTAGTCACCCGGCTTGGGCGTGCGAGCCAGGCAATACACGTCCACCCGCCGCGCACCGGCCTTGTTCAGCAGTCGCGCAATGACGTCTGCCGTCGAACCGGTGGTCAGAACATCATCGACCAGCGCCAAGTGCTTGCCCTGTACCCAATCGGGATCAACCAGGGTAAAGGCGCCGCGCAGGTTGCGCCTGCGGGCTTTCGCGTCCAGGCCCTGTTGTGCGGTTGTCTCCCGGCTGCGTAACACATGCTCCTCGTCGACGGGCAGTTGCAGCTGTTTACCCAGCCAACCGGCCAGCATTGCCGCCTGATTGTAGCCGCGCTGGCGCAAGCGTTTGTTGGCCAGCGGCACTGGAATGAGGCAGTCGGGGCGCGGCAGGTCTTCCTCGAAACGGTGCTGCAGGTATTGCGCGCACAGTTCCGCCAGCAGTCGTCCCATGGGCCATTTACCGTTATGTTTGAAGCGGGTGATCAGACCGTCGACCGGGAAATCGTACAGCCAGGGCGCGATGACCTGAGCAAAGCCGGGCGTTTGCTTGCAGCATTGCGCGCAGCTCATGCCTGAACGCGGTAACGGCAGCGCACAGCACACGCAGGCGTTGCCCAGCCACGGCAGTTCTGCTTCGCACGGCACGCAAATGGGCGTGGGCACCTCACTGCGTTCATCGCATAACAAACAGGATTGTTTGTTTTTTAACCAGATGTAAACCTCATGCGGGTAGCTGGGTTGACAGCGCATGGCTCTTCCTTAAATATGCCCGACATCCGTGTAGCGCATGGGGTCTTTCCCGCCCTCGCGCATTGCCCAGAAACACCAAGGAGCCGCCCGATGAGCGCCAGCACCACCGCCACTTTGCGTCACGACTGGACTTTAGCCGAGGTCAGGGCGCTGTTTGTACAGCCATTCAATGACCTGCTGTTTCAGGCGCAAACGGTGCATCGCGCTCACTTCGACGCCAACCGCGTGCAAGTTTCCACGCTGCTGTCGATCAAGACCGGCGCCTGCCCGGAAGACTGCAAGTACTGTCCGCAGTCCGGCCACTACAACACCGGTCTCGAAAAAGAAAAGCTGCTGGAAGTGCAGAAGGTGCTTGAAGAAGCCGCGCGTGCCAAGGCCATTGGTTCGACCCGCTTTTGCATGGGCGCGGCCTGGAAGCATCCTTCCGCCAAGGACATGCCTTATGTGCTGGAGATGGTCAAAGGCGTGAAAGCCATGGGCATGGAAACCTGCATGACCCTGGGCCGCCTCGATCAGGAACAGACCGAAGCGCTGGCCACCGCGGGCCTGGACTACTACAACCACAACCTCGACACCTCGCCGGAGTTCTACGGCAGCATCATCACCACCCGGACCTACAGCGAGCGCCTGCAAACCCTGGCCTACGTGCGCGATGCGGGGATGAAGATCTGCTCCGGTGGCATTCTGGGCATGGGCGAGTCCCTCGATGACCGCGCGGGGCTGCTGATTCAACTGGCCAACCTGCCTGAGCACCCGGAGTCGGTGCCGATCAACATGCTGGTCAAGGTCGCCGGTACGCCGCTGGAAAACGCCGAAGATGTCGACCCGTTCGATTTCATTCGCATGCTCGCCGTGGCACGGATTCTCATGCCGAAATCCCACGTGCGTCTGTCCGCCGGTCGCGAAGCGATGAACGAGCAAATGCAGGCACTGGCGTTCTTCGCCGGGGCCAACTCGATTTTCTACGGCGACAAGCTGCTGACCACCGCCAACCCGCAGGCCGACAAGGACATGCTGCTGTTCTCGCGCCTGGGCATCAAGCCCGAAGCAGGCGAAGGGCATGCCGACGAAGTGCATCAGGCCGCCATCGAACAGGCGCTGGTCGAGCAACAAAGCAGCTCGATGTTCTACGACGCTGCCTCTGCCTGATCCGTTGAATGGGCCGGCCTGTTCCGGCCCGTTTTGAATTGTCATCTTCCGGTTCGGGGCCTGCATGTCTTTCGATCTCCGCACGCGCCTCGATGCCCGGCGCGCCGCACACCTCTATCGCCAGCGCCCGCTGCTGCAAAGTCCGCAGGGGCCGCAGGTCATCGTCGACGGCCAGCCGTTACTGGCGTTCTGCAACAACGATTATATGGGGCTGGCCAATCATCCCGAGGTGATCGCCGCCTGGCAGGCAGGTGCCGAGCGCTGGGGCGTGGGAGGCGGGGCTTCGCATCTGGTGATCGGCCACAGCGCGCCGCACCATGAACTGGAAGAAGCGCTGGCCGAGCTGACCGGTCGCCCGCGCGCCCTGTTGTTCTCCAATGGCTACATGGCCAACCTTGGCGCAGTGACGGCGTTGGTCGGGCAGGGCGATACGGTGCTGGAGGACCGTCTCAACCACGCCTCGCTACTGGATGCCGGTCTGCTCAGCGGTGCACGGTTTTCGCGCTATCTGCACAACGATGTGAGCAGCCTGGAAGCCCGCCTGGAAAAATCCGTGGGCGATACCCTGGTAGTCACCGACGGGGTGTTCAGCATGGACGGCGACATCGCCGATCTGCCCGCGCTGGCCCGTTCGGCGAGGGCCAAAGGGGCCTGGCTGATGGTGGATGACGCTCACGGCTTCGGCCCCTTGGGTGCCAACGGCGCCGGTATCGTCGAGCACTTCGGCCTGAGCATGGATGAGGTGCCGGTGCTGGTCGGCACCCTGGGCAAGTCGTTCGGCACTTCCGGGGCGTTTGTGGCCGGCAGTGAAGAGTTGATCGAAACCCTGATCCAGTTCGCCCGGCCCTACATCTACACCACCAGCCAGCCGCCCGCGCTGGCCTGCGCCACCTTGAAAAGCCTGCAGTTGCTGCGTACCGAGCATTGGCGTCGCGAGCATCTGACGCGACTGATTCAGCAGTTTCGTCGCGGTGCCGAGCAGATCGGGCTGCAACTGATGGACAGCTTTACCCCGATTCAGCCGATCATGATCGGTGATGCCGGTCGGGCGTTGCACCTCTCGCAGTTGCTCCGTGAGCGTGGCCTGCTGGTCACCGCCATTCGCCCGCCTACTGTGCCTGCGGGCAGCGCGCGACTTCGTGTGACCTTGTCTGCCGCGCACAGCGAAGCCGACGTGCAGCTATTATTGAACACTCTGGAGCAGTGCTACCCGCTGCTGGATGCCAGCCAATCCTCGGAGCCTGTTCATGCGTGATCGTCTGATTCTGTTGCCAGGCTGGGGCCTTGGCGTTTCGCCGCTGGAGCCGCTTGCTGCTGCGCTGCGTGGGCTGGACGAGCACTTGCGGGTTGAAGTCGAGCCATTGCCGGATATCGACAGCTGCGACTTGCCGGACTGGCTCGACGAATTGGACAGCAACCTGCCAGACGACGCCTGGCTGGGCGGCTGGTCATTGGGTGGCATGCTCGCGGCTGAACTGGCGGCGCGGCGCGGCGAAGGTTGTTGCGGACTACTGACGCTGGCCAGCAACGCCTGTTTCGTCACCCAAGGTGCGTGGCCGAACGCAATGCCCGCGCAGGATTTCGAGGCATTTCTGGCTGGCTGTGCCGATGATCCGGACCTGACCCTCAAGCGTTTCAGCCTGTTATGCACGCAAGGCGCAGAAGACCCGCGCGGTCTGGCGCGGCTGCTCAAGGCCGGCGCACCGCACCTGTCGAAAACGGCGTTGATCGACGGCCTGAAAATACTTCGGCAACTCGACACCCGCAGCGCTTTGCAAACCTATCGTGGCCCGCAACTGCACCTGTTTGCCGGGCTGGATGCCTTCGTGCCCGCTGAGGCGGCAAGTGATCTGCTGGCCTTGTTGCCGGATGTCGAAGTGGGGCTCATCGAGCAGGCCAGTCATGCCTTCCTGCTGGAAAACCCTCACGGGGTGGCGGCTGCGATCCATGCCTTTCTGCACGAGCTGGACGATGACTGATCTTTCAATCCCCAAACCACCTTCTGTCTTGCCTGACAAACGTCAGGTCGCCGCGTCGTTTTCCCGCGCGGCAGGCAGCTATGACAGCGTTGCCGAACTGCAGCGCAACGTCGGTAATGAGCTGCTCACGTGTTTGCCTGCGCAATGCAATCCGTCTCGCTGGCTGGATCTAGGCAGCGGCACCGGCTATTTCAGCCGGGCGCTGGCGCAGGCTTTCAATGGCAGCGAAGGCATTGCACTGGATATCGCCGAAGGCATGTTGCGTCACGCCCGACCCTTGGGTGGCGCACAGCACTTTGTTGCGGGTGATGCCGAGCACCTGCCGCTGCGTGACCAGACCTGCGGGCTGATTTTTTCCAGCCTCGCGGTGCAGTGGTGCGCCGATTTCACGGCGGTGCTCAGTGAAGCTCACCGCGTTTTGCAACCAGGCGGCGTATTTGCCTTTGCCAGCCTGTGTGTCGGCACGCTGTACGAGCTGCGCGACAGTTGGCAGGCAGTGGACGGCCGGGTGCATGTGAACCGTTTTCGTCATGAGGATGACTATCGTCAGCTGTGCGTGGCGAGCGGCCTGCAAGTGCGCAGCCTCGATGTTCGCCCGCAGGTTCTGCATTACCCGGACGTGCGCAGCCTGACGCACGAGTTGAAGGCGCTCGGTGCGCACAATCTCAACCCCGGACGACCCAATGGCCTGACCGGGCGCGAGCGGATCATGGGCATGGTTCAGGCCTATGAAGGCTTCCGCCAGGACGCCGGACTGCCCGCTACCTATCAAGTGCTGTACGCGGTGCTTGAAAAAAACTGACGGACTGACAGGAAAGACTGCTGAGATGACTGCTGCCTACTTCATCACCGGGACCGATACCGACGCTGGCAAGACCACGGTGGCTGCCGGTTTGCTGCATGCAGCCCGAATGTCCGGCCTGAGCACGGCAGCCGGCAAGCCCGTTGCCTCCGGTTGTTTTGTCACGCCACAGGGGCTGCGCAACCCGGATGCTCTGGCGTTGCTGGCCGAGTGTTCTGTCGAGCTGGATTACGCTGAGGTCAACCCGCTGGCTTTCGAACCAGCCATCGCTCCGCACCTGGCAGCACGCGAAGCTGGCGTCGCGTTGACCGTCGATTCGGTGCTGCAACCCATGCGGCAGATGCTCGCCAGACAGGCCGATTTCACCCTGATCGAAGGGGCGGGCGGTTGGCGCGTGCCGCTGTCCGGGCAGAGCACATTGTCCGACCTGGCCATTGCCTTGGACCTGCCGGTGATTCTGGTGGTGGGCGTGCGTCTGGGCTGCATCAATCATGCGGTGTTGACTGCCGAAGCGATTGCCCGTGACGGGTTGCGTCTGGCCGGCTGGGTGGCCAACATCGTGGATGCCGACACCTCGCGGCTTGAAGAAAACCTCGCCACGCTGGTCGAGCGTCTGCCTGCACCTTGCCTGGGGCGGGTGCCGCGTTTGAACGAGGCGAGTGCCGAAAATGTGGCGCAGTATCTCGACTTGAAGGTGTTGAGCTGACAGCGCCGCTATGTCGCTGACCGGCAAGACAGTTTTGGATTTTCAAGACTCAGGCTATCGTGCGGCCTAGTGCCATTAGTCTGTTTGTCGAGTATTTCCGGGCAAATGCTGCTTCAATGGGCGTGTTCGTTTTTTGAACTGAGGATCGGCTTATGCAAATCACCATGAACAACACCCTCTACCCAGGCCTTAGCGCAATGCAGGTCGGGCAAAGTCGTGTGGATCAGGCGGCCACCCAGATTGCCAGCTCCAATATCGAAGTGTCGGGCAGAAGCCAGTCTTCTGACTTTCAGCTTGAGAACCTGCGCTCTGTTGATCGCAGCCAGCGTTCCGACTTGCCGTCCAACATCGTCGAACTCGAGGCTGGAAAGGATCAGTTTGCAGCCGGACTGGCTGCGCAGAAAGCCAGCAATGAAATGCTCGGTACGCTGATCGACACCTACGCCTGATTCTCGCGTCAATTCCCGCCGTGCCATCAGCGCACGGCGTTGCCCGCTGAATTTCTCCGCATCATTGTCCTGTATCACGCCTGCACCCGGTTTCTCCCTCCACTAGACTTTTGCTTACGTTTCGCTCGCCCCCGCACGACGTACACCTGCGTGGCTTATGCATGGGCCGTGGACGAATGGTGCGTGCTTCGCTATTGACAAGGTTTGGGCGTAAACGTATGTTTCAAACACCTGTTTGACCGCGAGGCATACGAGATTGTCTGGCGCTTGAGGGTATCTCTCCAGCGACCGCCCGGTCATTCGTTCCAGGATTCATCAGCAGAGGTTATCGCTATGCCTGACTACAAGGCCCCCTTGCGTGATATTCGTTTTGTTCGTGATGAACTGCTCGGCTATGAAGCGCACTATCAGAGTCTGCCAGCCTGTCATGACGCCACTCCGGACATGGTCGACGCCATTCTGGAAGAGGGTGCCAAGTTCTGTGAGCAGGTGCTGGCACCGCTGAACCGTGTGGGCGATACCGAGGGTTGCACCTGGAGCGAGTCGGGCGTGAAGACGCCGACCGGCTTCAAACAGGCTTACAAACAGTTCGTCGAAGGCGGCTGGCCAAGTCTGGCGCATGACGTTGCGCACGGCGGTCAGGGTCTGCCCGAGTCGCTGGGCCTGGCGGTCAGCGAGATGGTCGGTGAGGCGAACTGGTCGTGGGGCATGTACCCTGGCCTGTCGCACGGTGCGATGAACACGATCTCCGAGCACGGCACGCCCGAGCAGCAGGAAGCGTATCTGACCAAGCTGGTGTCCGGCGAATGGACCGGCACCATGTGCCTGACCGAGTCGCATTGCGGTACCGACCTGGGCATGCTGCGCACCAGAGCAGAGCCTCAGGCTGACGGGACCTACAAGGTTACCGGCACCAAGATTTTCATTTCCGCTGGCGAACACGACATGGCCGATAACATCGTCCACATCGTGCTGGCCCGCCTACCGGACGCACCGGCTGGCACCAAAGGTATTTCGCTGTTCATCGTGCCCAAGTTTCTCTCGGCTGCCGATGGCGGCATCGGTGAGCGCAACGCCGTGAACTGCGGCTCCATCGAGCACAAGATGGGCATCCACGGCAACGCCACCTGCGTGATGAACTTCGATGGCGCTACCGGTTATCTGATCGGACCGGCGAACAAGGGCCTGAACTGCATGTTCACGTTCATGAACACCGCGCGTCTGGGGACTGCACTGCAAGGGCTGGCGCACGCCGAAGTCGCCTTCCAGGGCGGCCTGCAATATGCCCGTGACCGCCTGCAAATGCGCTCGCTGACCGGCCCCAAGGCACCGGAAAAAGCCGCCGATCCGATCATCGTTCACCCTGATGTGCGTCGCATGCTGCTGACCATGAAGGCGTTCGCCGAAGGCACGCGTGCCATGGTGTACTTCACGGCCAAACAGGTCGACATCGTCAAGTACAGCGAAGACCCGGAGCAAAAGAAAGCCGCTGACGCGCTGCTGGCGTTCATGACCCCGATTGCCAAGGCGTTCATGACGGAAGTGGGCTTTGAAGCCGCCAACCACGGCGTGCAGATCTACGGCGGCCACGGCTTCATTGCCGAGTGGGGCATGGAGCAGAACGTTCGCGACAGCCGGATTTCGATGCTGTACGAAGGCACCACCGGTATTCAGGCGCTCGATCTGCTGGGCCGCAAGGTGCTGATGACCCAGGGCGAAGCGCTCAAGGGCTTCACCAAGATCGTTCACAAGTTCTGCCAGAGCAATGAAGGCAACGAAGTCGTTCAGGAGTTTGTGACGCCACTGGCTGCGTTGAACAAGGAGTGGGGCGACCTGACCCTCAAAGTCGGTATGGCGGCGATGAAGGATCGCGAAGAAGTGGGTGCTGCATCGGTGGACTACGTCATGTTCTCCGGCTATGCCTGCCTGGCGTACTTCTGGGCCGACATGGCGCGTGTTGCGGCCGAGAAACTGGCGGCCGGTACGTCTGACGAGGCGTTCTACCGCGCCAAGATCCAGACCGCGCGCTTCTACTTCCAGCGCATCCTGCCGCGCACCCGTACCCACGTGGCGGCCATTCTGTCGGGCGCTGCCAACCTGATGGACATGAAGGAAGAAGATTTCGGCCTGGCTTACTAAGCTTCGCTGGCGTCATGAAAACCGCCTGATCGCTGATCGGGCGGTTTTTTTATGGGTGCGTTTTAGCGCATCGCTGTATTCGAATCCCCGGCGAGACCTGAGAAGGCGTTCAGGCCCCGTGCATAGTCACGATGTTCTTCAGGACACCTCTCGTTCCTCACGCTCCGCGTGGGAATGCAGTTCGTGACGCTCTGTGTCACCCAACGCATGCCGACGCGGCGCATGGACGCAAGAAGCCCGCAATAAACATTTCCCGCTTCCTGCCGTTACAGAAATTAAGTTGTTTGTTGATCCTGCCGATGCATTGTTTGCTGGGGAGGGGCACAATGCCATCAGGCCAGCCAGTCATCCAGATGCCGGGTAGGAGATAACCCCTTTTGTTGCGTCCATCAGCTGCACGCTTGAGTCATTTTCTGCCTTCACTGGGCTTGCTGGTGGCGGGGCTTGCGGCTGCGTACGTAAAGGACCTGAACGTCTTCTTCACCTCGCTGTTCAACGTGCTTCCGACCCTGGTTCTGTTGTTGGGCGGCGCGTACTGCTGTGTTTACCGACGTCAGCGCGAGCTGTTTCTGATGCTCACGGTGTATATCGCCTACTACCTGCTCGATACCCAGACCGATTACTACCGTGACCACGGCAAGGTCCGCGAAGATGCGGCGGTGATCTTTCACCTGGTCTGCCTGCTGCTGCCGCTGCTGTTCGGGCTGTATGCAGCATGGGAGGAGCGAACGCATCTGTTTCAGGACATGGTCGCGCGGCTCGCGGTGCTGGTAGCGCTGGGCGGCGTGGCGGTGGGGCTTGAACAAAGTTATCCGGTCGAGCTGCAAGTCTGGCTGGCCGACATCCGCTGGCCTGTCCTGCATGGCGCATGGATGAGCCTGATTCAGTTGTCTTACGCGATGTTCCTCGTGTCATTCGGAGTGCTGATCTGGCAATACCTGGAAAAGCCGCGACCGCTGCATGCGGCGCAGATTGTCGGCCTGCTGGGCTTGTTCTGGGCATTGCCCAAGACCTTCATCCTGCCGTTCACGCTGAACATCCTGTGCAGCCAGGTGATGCTGATGATTGCCGCTGCTGTCGCTCACGAGGCCTATCAGATGGCCTTCCGCGACGAGCTCACCGGGTTGCCTGGGCGACGGGCGCTCAATGAGCGCATGCAGCGTCTGGGTCGCAACTATGTGCTGGCGATGAGCGACGTGGATCACTTCAAGAAATTCAACGATACCCACGGCCATGATGTGGGAGATCAGGTGTTGCGTCTGGTGGCCAGCAAACTGTCGAAAATCACCAGCGGCGGTGGCAAGGCCTATCGTTATGGTGGCGAAGAGTTCGCCATTGTGTTCGCCGCCAAGACTATCGATGAGTGCATGCCGCACCTGGAAGCCATCCGCGAGACCATCGCCAATTACGAGATTCAGCTGCGCAACAAGGACAGTCGCCCTCAGGACGATCAGCAAGGCCGGCAGCGCCGCAGCGGGGCGCAGTCAGGCAGTGTGTCGGTGACGGTGAGTATCGGCGTTGCCGAACGCCAGCCGGAGCATCGTACGCCCGAAGAGGTGCTCAAATGCGCCGACCAGGCGCTGTATGCGGCCAAGGGCGCCGGGCGCAATTGTGTGGTGGCTTACGGGCAGTTGAACCGACGTGGCGCTGTCCGCACAACTGAAGCGGCAACCTGAGCAAGCCCTTACGCTTCCCGTGACCTGTTATGACTATTCAGTCATGACACGACCCTATGTCTCTGAAATGTTGTTCGGTTAGACTCGTGGAACTCGACTGCTGATCTGCGTCGCTGGATGCATCGATCGGCTTCCCAAAGCATTTCGATCCGTGTTCACGAGGTTTGCCATGGCTGACTATAAAGCGCCACTGCGCGATATGCGCTTCGTCCTCAATGAAGTCTTCGAGGTTTCAAAGCTCTGGGCTCAACTGCCCGAGCTGGCCGAAACCGTCGACGCTGAAACGGTCGAAGCCATTCTCGAAGAAGCCGGTAAAGTGACCAGCAAGACCATTGCGCCGCTGAGCCGCAACGGTGACGAGGAGGGCTGCCACTGGAAGGACACCGTCGTCACCACACCTGCAGGTTTCCCCGAGGCCTATAAGACCTACGCTGAGGGCGGCTGGGTCGGTGTAGGCGGTAACCCCGAGTTTGGCGGCATGGGCATGCCCAAGGTGGTGTCGGCTCAGGTCGAAGAGATGCTCAACTCTGCCAGCCTGGCGTTCGGTCTGTACGCGATGCTTACGTCCGGCGCCTGCGTATCGATAGACACCCACGCCAGTGAAGCGCTCAAGAGCAAATTTCTGCCCAATATGTATTCAGGCGTCTGGGCCGGGTCGATGTGCCTGACCGAGGCCCACGCCGGTACGGATCTGGGCATGATTCGCACCCGCGCCGAACCCCAGGCGGACGGCGCTTACCAGATCACCGGCAGCAAGATTTTCATTACCGGTGGCGAACACGACCTGACCGAAAACATCATCCATCTGGTGCTGGCCAAGTTGCCGGATGCACCGCCTGGCCCCAAAGGCATTTCGCTGTTTCTGGTGCCCAAGTTCATGGTCGCTGACGACGGCAGCATCGGCGAGCGCAACACCGTCAGTTGTGGCTCGATCGAGCACAAGATGGGCATCCAGGCGTCTGCAACGTGTGTGATGAACTTCGACGCCGCCACCGGTTACCTGATCGGTGAGCCGAACAAAGGGCTGGCGGCGATGTTCACGATGATGAACTACGAGCGCCTCGGCGTCGGTATCCAGGGCCTGGCCTCTGGCGTGCGCTCTTATCAGGCCGCCGTCGAGTATGCGCAGGACCGTCTGCAGAGCCGTGCCCCGACCGGTGCGCAGAACAAGGACAAGGCCGCTGACCCGATCATCGTCCATCCTGACGTGCGTCGCATGCTGTTGACCATGAAAGCCTTCAACGAAGGCGGTCGGGCGTTTTCCAGCTACGTGGCCCTACAACTGGATATTGCCAAGTTCAGCGAAGACGATGCCGCGCGCAAGCGTGCCGATGATCTGGTAGCGCTGCTGACGCCCGTATCCAAGGCGTTCCTGAGTGATATCGGTCTGGAAACCACCGTTCATGGTCAGCAGGTATTCGGCGGCCACGGTTACATCCGCGAGTGGGGCCAGGAGCAACTGGTGCGTGACGTGCGTATCACGCAGATCTACGAAGGCACCAACGGCATTCAGGCGCTGGACTTGGTCGGGCGCAAGATCGTCGGTTCGAATGGCGCTTTCTATCAGCTGTTTTCCGATGAAGTCCGCCAGTTCATCAGCGGCTCGGACAACGCGCTCGGCGAGTTTACTCAGCCGCTGAGCAAAGCCTTGAACATGCTGGATGAGCTGACCGGCTGGGTGCTGGATCGCTCGCGTAACAACCCCAATGAAATCGGCGCAGCCTCTGTGGAATATCTGCATCTGTTCGGTTACACGGCGTATGCCTACATGTGGGCCATGATGGCCAAGGCAGCACTCGGTAAAGAGCAGCAGGAGGAGTTCTACGCAAGCAAGATGGGTACTGCACGCTTCTACTTCGCACGTCTGCTGCCGCGTATTCATTCGCTGGATGCCGCGGTGCGCGCGGGCAGCGAGTCGCTATACCTGTTGAAGGCGTCACAATTCTGACTTGGAAAAGCTTTGTAAGCATTTGCTTACACTGCGTGGTGCCAATTGACCTCTTCCCAAGAAAGGGATCCAAAGTTAATCTTTGTTCATGGACGTAGCGCAGGACGCGCAACAAGACATAACAGGGACACGTAGGGAAGCCTGCCAGGATGGCGGGGTGAAAGGGAAATCAGGGAAACAGTCTGGAAAGCCCCGCTTCGGCGGGGTTTTCTTTGTTTGCGTTTTGACGATTCTGTTTTCTTTCCGCTCGCAGCACACGATGCTGTGCCCGCAGTGCAACGCTTGTCCTGATCCTCTCCCGAGAAAGAATAATGGCGCGATGCCAGAGCCGGTTGAACCCTCACCGCCGGCCAGGGTCGATTAGCTGTATGGCCAATCAGAGCCAATCAATCAGGAGCTTTCCATGGACATCATTCGTATCATTTTCGCCATCCTGCTGCCCCCGGTAGGCGTGTTCATGCAAGTAGGCTTTGCTGGCGCTTTTTGGCTGAATATCCTGCTGACCCTGCTGGGTTACATCCCGGGCATCATCCACGCGATCTACATCATCGTCTCGCGTAAGTAACACCTCGTCGCACTCGCTGATCGTTCCCTGATGCGGGAACGATCACACGGCTCGATCAAGCATCCAGCACATCCCGATAGAAACGCCATTCCTTCTCCAGCGCATCTGCCAGGTTGTTCGCCTTGCGGAACCCATGGTGCTCGTCCGCGTAAAAGTGCGCTTCGGTCTTGATTCCGTTGTCTTGCAACGCCTTGAGCATGGACCGGGTCTGTTCCGGAACCACCACGGCATCCAGCTCGCCCTGAAAGAAGATGACCGGCACGCTGATGCTGTCTGCGTGCAACAGGGGCGTACGAGCCTGATAGCGCTCGATGTCCTTGTCGGGATCGCCGATCAGCCAGTCCAGATAATCACCTTCGAATTTATGCGTCGCCCTGGCCAGTGCCACCGGATCGCTGACGCCGTACAGGCTGGCACCCGCGCGGAATACATCGTGGAAGGCCAAGGCGCAGAGCGTGGTGTACCCACCCGCACTGCCGCCGCGAATAAACGCCTGTCGTTCGTCAATCAGGCCGCGCTCGGCCAGATGTTTCACGACTGCACAGGCATCTTCGACGTCCGCCACGCCCCAGGTGAGGTGCAGGCCTTGCCGGTACACCCGACCGTAGCCGCTGCTGCCGCGATAATTGAGGTCTGCCACGGCGAAGCCGCGGTGTGTCCAGTACTGAATGCGTGGGTCCAGCACCGGGTAGCAGGCAGAGGTCGGGCCGCCATGGATGAACACCACCAGCGGCGGTTTCTCCGCGCCGGTCATGGCCGGATAGAAGTAACCATGAGCCTCGGCCCCGCCACTGGGGTAACGCAATGTCTGAGGACGGCTGATCTGGTTGGCCGGCAGCGGCGACCCGCCTCCGGCAAGCACCTGAGCACTGCCGTCGTGGCGAGAAATAGCCAGTACCGCCGAGGTGCTTAAGGCTGAGGCCGCGATGCAATAGACGAACTCTTCGTCAATGGCGAGGCTGCGAAAGCGGCTGTAACCCGCGCTGAAATCCTCGACGCTGCCGTCGGCCTGACAAAGCCCCAGAACACTTGAACCGTCTTCGAACCAGCTCGCCAGGTAACCATCGTTGATCGGCAGCCAGGTGCAGCTGCCCATTTGCCAGGGCGCGGAGGCATGATCCGCCGGGCGGGCTGAAAGCGGCGCAAACCCGGAAGGTGATTCGCCCCACGGCTGCCAGAAACCTGCACGATCTGTCAGGCAATACAGCCGCCCGTGGGCATCGAAGCGCGGTTGTTGCAGTGACTCTTGCGCGCCGTCGCCTGCGATGCACTGCGCAGTGGCCCAACTGCCATCGTCCTGTTTCGTCGCAGACATCAAGCGGGTGCTGGTCCACGGCTGATGCGGGCGCTGCCATTCGATCCAGGCCAGGCGTCTGCCGTCGGCGCTGACAATCGGCGATGAGTAGAAATCAGCGCCTTCGGCCAGCAACTGGCGCTTGCCGTCAGCCAGCTCGATAGCCACCAGTCGATGCGTGTTGTGGTCTTCTTCAACGGCCAGAATCTGGCCGCCGCTGAAGAACACGCCGCCGTAGCGCTTGTCGCCCTCGGTCAGCGCCACCGGCTCGCTGGCATCCAGTGCCTGTCGATACAGTTGCTGGTCGCGCTCGTTGACGAAGACTACGGCGTCGTCGGCGAGGCAGAACGAGCCACCACCGTATTCATACACCCGACTGCGCACGCTGAAGCCTTGTGGCGTCAGGCAGCGCTTGCTGTTGGCGTACCAGTGCCAGATACGGCTGGCGCCGTCTTCGGGGCGGTATTCGTTCCAGAACAGGCCCGCCGAGCTGACATCCAGTTCGGCGAAGTCGACGCCTGCAGCGACCGCTTGGGCGGCGCTCAGGCGTTCAGGAGGATTTTGCGATGAGTCGTGAGTTTCGGTCATTGCGAAAGGCCAGCTCTTCAATGGTTTGAGTAGCGGTTTCGGACTCGTCACGAGCCTGAGTGATGATCCCGTGGTGATAGGATTTGCTGCACACCGGGTCGGCATTGGCGGCGTCGCCGGTCAGCATGAAGGCCTGGCAGCGACAACCGCCGAAGTCCTTTTCCTTCTCGTCACACGAACGGCAAGGCTCGGGCATCCAGTCGTAACCGCGGAAGCGATTGAAGCCGAACGAGTCGTACCAGATGTGCTGCATGCTGTGATCGCGCACGTTGGGGAACTGGATCGGCATCTGCCGTGCGCCGTGGCAGGGCAGCGCTGTGCCATCCGGTGTCACGGTCAGGAAGATATTGCCCCAGCCGTTCATGCATGCCTTGGGACGCTCTTCGTAATAATCAGGCGTGACGAAAATCAGCTTGCACGGATGATTCTCTGCCTCCAGCCGGACGCGGTATTCATTGGTGACGGCTTCGGCGCGGACCAGTTGATCTTTGGTCGGCAGCAGGCCGAGGCGATTCAGGTGCGCCCAGCCATAGAACTGACAGGTCGCCAGTTCGACGAAATCCGCCTCCAGCGCGAGACACAGCTCGATGATCTTGTCGATGCGGTCGATGTTGTGTCGATGGGTGACAAAATTCAGCACCATCGGGTAGCCGTGCTTTTTGACCGCCTTGGCCATCTCCAGCTTCTGCGCGAAGGCTTTTTTCGAGCCGGCGAGCATGTTGTTGACCTGCTCGTCGCTGGCCTGAAAGCTGATCTGGATGTGGTCCAGGCCTGCTTCCTTGAAGGCGATGATCTTTTCTTCGGTAAGGCCGATGCCCGAGGTGATCAGGTTGGTGTAGAAGCCCAGACGCCGGGCCTCGGCGATCAGCTCGGCGAGGTCCTGGCGCACCAGCGGCTCGCCGCCGGAAAAACCGATCTGCGCCGCCCCCATTTCCCGCGCTTCCTGCATGACCTTGAACCACTGCTCAGTGCTCAGCTCCTGGCCCTGTTTGGCAAAATCCAGCGGGTTGGAGCAATACGGGCACTGCAACGGGCAGCGATAGGTCAGCTCGGCGAGCAGCCACAGGGGCAGCCCGACCTCGGGAGTGGGCGGTATGTACGGGGTGTTGGTGACGGGGGCCAGGTCAGACAAGATCGATCCAGTTTTTCTTTTTGGCGCCTTCCATGAACTCATCGACGTCCATGCCCAGTTCGGGAACATTGGGGAACTGCTGCTGAAGCTCATGAATGATGGCGGTGATGGTGCGCTTGCCATCGATCAGCCCGCCAATCAGGGCCGCGCTGTCATTGAGTTTGATCATGCCTTCAGGGTAAAGCACCACATGCGCCTTTTGCGCAGGCTCGTACTGAAAGCGATAGCCTTGATGCCATTTGGGTGTCAACGCTCGGAACTGCGGATCGTGCTTCATAGCGTAATCCCCTTATGCCAGACCCTTTGGTCTGTGACGCTGTGATACGGCGGGCGGTTCAACTCGTAGGCCATGGACATCGCATCGAGCATGCTCCACAGGATATCGAGTTTGAACTGCAGGATTTCCAGCATACGCTGCTGACCTTCGTACGTAGTGTAGTGCTGTAACGTGATGGCGAGGCCGTGCTCTGCATCGCGTCGGGCCTGACCCAGGCGAGTGCGGAAATACTCGTAGCCGGCCGGGTCGATCCACGGGTAGTGCTGCGGCCAGCTGTCCAGGCGCGACTGATGGATCTGCGGTGCGAACAGTTCGGTCAGCGAGCTGCTGGCAGCTTCCTGCCAGTTGGCGCGGCGGGCGAAGTTCACGTAGGCGTCGACGGCAAAACGCACGCCTGGCAGCACCAGTTCCTGCGAGCGCAGTTGGTCCGGGTCGAGCCCGACGGCCTGGCCGAGGCGCAGCCAGGCTTCGATGCCGCCGTCTTCGCCGGGCGCACCGTCATGATCGAGCAGGCGCTGAATCCACTCGCGACGGATCTCGCGATCCGGGCAGTTGGCCAGAATCGCCGCGTCCTTGAGCGGAATGTTCACCTGATAGTAGAAACGGTTGGCGACCCAGCCCTGAATCTGCTCGCGGGTTGCACGACCCTCGTACATCGCCACATGGTACGGATGATAGATGTGGTAATAGGCACCCTTGGCGCGCAAGGCCTGTTCGAATTCGGCGGGGGACAGCGCAGTCGATTCGCTCATGTCAGCTCCTAAAGCTCGATGCTCATGCCATCGAAGGCCACTTCGACGTTGCGACGAACCAGCTCCGCACGTTCCGGGGAGTCTTCGTCGAGAATCGGGTTGGTGTTGTTGATGTGGATAAGCACTTTGCGCTGCTCGGGAAAGCCTTCGAGGACTTCCAGCATGCCGCCGGGGCCGTTCTGTGCCAGATGGCCCATTTCCCGGCCGGTACGCGTGCCCACGCCACGGCGCTGCATTTCGTCGTCGTCCCACATTGTGCCGTCGACCAGCAGGCAGTCGGCGTCATGCATTTTCTCGGCCAGTGCGTCATCGACCTTGCCCAGGCCCGGGGCATAGAACAGCTTGCCGCCAGTGCGGGTGTCTTCGACCAGCAGGCCGATGTTGTCGCCCGGGTGCGGGTCGAAACGGTGTGGCGAGTAGGGCGGGGCGGCGCTGCGCAGCGGAAAGGGCGTGAAGCGCAGGTTCGGGCAGGCCGGAATCACAAAGCTGCCCTGTAATTCGATGCGGTTCCAGGTCAGGCCGCCGTTCCAGTGCTTGAGCATTTCGAACAGCGGGAAGCCGGTGCTCAGGTCCTCATGGACCATGTCGGTACACCACACCTGATGCGGGCAGCCTTCACGCAGGCTGAGCAGGCCGGTGGTGTGATCGATCTGGCTGTCCATCAACACGATCGCGCTGATGCCGGTGTCGCGCAATGCGCGCCCGGGCTGCATCGGCGCAAAGCCCTGCAATTGCGCGCGAATGTCAGGTGAGGCGTTGCACAGCACCCAGTTGATACCGTCGTCGGACAGCGCAATGGACGACTGGGTCCGCGCATGGGCACGCAGGCTGCCGTCGCGAAAACCCGCGCAATTGACGCAGTTGCAGTTCCACTGGGGGAATCCACCGCCAGCAGCAGAACCTAGAATCTGGATGTACATGACAGCTCCTGGGACACGCTCTGAAATAAAAAACAGCCACAACCATAAAAAAAGCCCCGGCGAACCGAGGCTTCACAGCGCACTGAAATCAACGGCTTGCGAAGTACATGGTGACTTCAAAACCGATACGCAGATCAGTGTAAGCAGGTTTAGTCCACGACATAAAAATCTCCTCGGATAAGTGCAGCGGTGGGTGACTACATCTTAGTGCATCGCTGGAGGCATACGTTCAGATGCTTAGGGAGCTATGTTACTCATTTTCACAATTCAGCAGGGCTAGAATCTGCATGAAAGACCGTTACCGTTCAGGTAAGGATTGCGGAACGGCCGCGCTGGCAGGGCGATTGGCCACGATCAGCCAGCCTCCTGTGGCGTTGATCAATTGATCCGCAGAGGCCAGCAACGAGTGTGTATCCAGATTTGACAGAGCGCGCTGCAAGGTCTGCGCATGGTCACCCCGGTGCCCGGCGAGGTGTGCCTGCCACTGCAGGTCGGCACGCTGTTGCTCCGGCAGGCTCGACGGCTCGAACTGCGCTGCAAGGGCTTTGGTCTGCTCAGGCAAATCTGCATCGCGGACCCACTGCGGCAATCCGCCGATAAAGGCCTCGATGTGCGCAAACAGTTGCTGGGCATTGCAGGTGGGTGATTGCACGCCGAACAGCAAACCGGTCCGTCCGTCGATCTGCCTGAGGCTACTGAATACCGCGTAACCCAATTGCAGTTCGACCCGCAGCCGCTGATAGAACGGCGCTTGAGCCAGGTGCGCGAGCAGACGCCAGGCCGCTTCATCTTCGATGGAAGTCGTGGGCGCGGGGCAGAACACCAGCACGGCGTCTTCCGGGGAGGACGATGCTTCCGTCGCCCAGTGCTTGCCAGCGCGAATGGCTGGCAGATCGGGCGGGGAGGTTTGCCGAACGCCGGGTGCTGCATTCAACACCGCGTCCAGCATTGACTGGCTGGCCCGTTCAATACCGCTGGTGAAACTGATCCAGCGCGAAGCCGCCCATACGCCTGGCAGGTCGCTTATGGTCGCCTCCGACCCATTGCGCAAGAAGTGATCGGCAAGCTGCTTGAGCAACTGACGAATCGGGATCAACACCGGCTCGTCGTTTTCCTGTGCGTGGGTATCGGGGTGTTGCAAGCGCTGCAGGCTTTGTTTCAGGACCGCTGGCATCGGTTCGCGCAAACCGTTCAATTGAAGCTGCCAGTACGGACCGTACGCGGTGAAGGTCAGGGTTACTCCGGCCTGACGTGCGTCTTCGACCACTGGCTTGAGCGCCGCATCGAGCATCCGCCAAAGAGCGGGCTGCGGGGATGGCAGTTGCCAGCGCAGGTACAGCGCGGCTTCAGCGGGGTCGTCCGCTGCCGTATGAAGAAACGGATTCGGCGCTGGCAGGCGCCAAGTGACCGGCTCTGGAACGAGGTTATCCACATCAGCGGTGAGCTTCGCCAGTAATGCACTTAACGTTTTTTGGCCTTGCTCGCTCAACTGCGCGGGCGTTTCGCGACAGTGATGGTTTGCCAGAGCCAATGCTCCGCACGTCTGCAGACGGCGTCGTTCGAGACGGTGGTATTCCTCGATTTGCGTTGGCCAGTGAGCTTTGAAAAAACCGAGCCAGCTGAAAAGCAGGCTACTGATAGCGGTCGCGTTCGCCGGGTCGCCTTTAAACTCGATATCCAGCAAAAGCTGCCCGCCGAACTGGTACAGCGGCGCGGCGTTCAATGAGGTGCAAAGGCCCCTGCGTACCAGCTCGGCGACCAGTCCGCCAGGCTGCGCTGCATTGAGCCAGTGACAGAAGAAGGCCACCGCTTCGTCAGCCTTGTCTGGCAAGTCCTCGAAGGCAAACAGCAGATGGTTTTGCTTGCCAGCCTGTCGAGGGCTGGCCATCAATGCTGGAGGCGGGCGCTGTGTGACCTTCATCCCTGAGGCGAAAACCGCGCCGTGGTTTATCGCCAGCGCCTGCAGTTCAGCCACCGGCAGCGGGCCACTCAGGCACAGGGTCATCTGCCCGGCCTGATAGAAGCCTCGATAAAAGTCTTTCAACGCTTGCTGAAAAGCCGGGTTGGGCACTGACAGGCTGTAGCGATTGCCGGCGTGAAAGCCGCGCAGCGGATGCTGTGGGTTGATCGCTGTCAGCAGGCGCGCCTGATTGCCGGATGCGCTATCGCCGCGCCAGGCGATGAATTCGGCATGCAGCACTTCGCGTTCGCGTAATTGATCTGCGGTGTCCATGCGCGGCCGGGCAAGCATGTCGCATAGCCGCTCCAGCCCTTGGGCGAAGGCCGCTTGCGGCAGTTCGAAGAAGAAGTCAGTGGTGCGCTCACGGGTGCTGGCATTGACCTGCCCGCCATGACGCTGCACGAAGGTCATCAGGTTATCCCCGGCCGGGAAGCGTTCGGTGCCGAGGAAAAACAGATGCTCCAGAAAATGCGCCAGCCCCGGCCACGCTTGTGGCGCATCGTGACTGCCGGCTGCCACGCGCAATGAGGCCGCACAGCGCTTGAGCCGTGGCTCGTGACACAGCACCACATTCAAGCCGTTGGCCAGCGTGAGGCGTTGAGTGTCGGCGGCGTGTGCGGCAGGCATGAGGGGCGTCCGGAAAGCTGTGCGAGGCGAGGCGTCATGCTAGCGGATTAACAGACCCGTTCGCGAGCCTGCTGCTCAAAGCTGCGAAATAGAGGACGCAGAGCGTCCAGAACGGCATGCCAACGCAGAGCATTGGCACGATAGGCAACGAGAATGACGATGAGCAAACGCGCTATTTCCAGAGGCTGTACCGGCCTCTTCAGGATCAAGTCAGCGACGTATAAAGCGCCGGGCGGCGATCCACGAAGTAGTCGTTAGCGGTTCTGGCCTGGGCCAGCAGTGACTTGTCCAGCGTGCCGATCAGCAATGCTTCGTCCTGACCCGCCAGCAACGGGCGGCTGCCGTCCGGCGCGCAGAGGCTGCTGAGCCCGCAGTAACGAATCGCGCCCTCGCTGCCGCAGTAGTTGGCGTACACCACGTAGCAGTGATTCTCGAAAGCCCGCGCCCGAACGGTCACGTCGCAGACGAAATCGTAAGGCAGCATGTTTGCGGTCGGGACCAGAATCAACTCGGCCCCCGCTAAGGCCAGCCGACGAGTGTTTTCGGGGAATTCCACGTCGTAGCAAATCAACAGGCCCAGGCGCCAGCCATTCAACTCGACCACCGGGTAATGATCGTCGCCTGCAGCGAACATCGACCTGTCGAGCTCGCTGAACAGGTGCGTCTTGCGATAGTTGCACAGGCGTTTGCCCTGGCTGTCGATCAACTGCACAGCGTTGTAGATCTGCCGATCGGCGGCGCGCTCCGGATAGCCGTAGAGGATCGCAATGCCACTAGCCTGTGCGATGGCGGCAATGCGCGTTGCTGCCGGACCGTCCTGCGCCTGTGCCAGCTCACCGACAGCCTGGGCGCCGATGTTGTAGCCGCTGAGGAACATTTCCGGACAGATCAGCACCTGTGCCCCTTGTTCGGCGGCGGCCTGAGCCTGCTGTTTCAGGCGAGTCAGGTTGCCGCTGACATCCAGCGGCAATGGCGGGCATTGATACAGCGCAACGCGCATGGGGATTTCCTTCTTTCAGTCGCCCAGTGCAATCGGGCCGATTTCGTGGAACACATCACCGGGGCCGGGGTTCTCGGCGTGAGTTTTGCCGCCAAAGTGGTTCATGATGCCCCACACAGCATTCAGCGAAGTCTGCACAGCGCCTTCGACCCATGCCGGTGTCCAGGACACATCGTCGCCGGCGATGAACATGCCGCGCTGTTCGCTGGGCATGTCCTGCTGCATGAAGTGCGCGTACATGCGCTGGTTATAGCGGTAATGGCCCGGCAGCGCACCCTTGAACGCACCCAGGAAGTGCGGATCGGCTTCCCATGACACGGTAATCGGATCACCGATGATCCGCGCCGCGATGTCCACTTTCGGGTAGATTTTCTTCAAGGCATCCAGCGCCAGCTTCACCCGCTTCTCGATGGGCTGCGGGAGCATCTTCAGTGCATCGCTCATCCATGAGTAGGACAGGCAGATCACGCCGGGCTTGTCGTCGCCGTTATCGAACAGGTAAGTGCCACGGGTCAGCCGGTCGGTGAGGGTCATGCTCATCAGGTCGCGGCCGGTTTCCGGGTCCTTGTCCTTCCAGAACGGGCGGTCGACCATCACGAACGTCTTTGACGACTGCATGTAGCGGGTGCGGTCCAGGGCCATCCACATTTTCTGCGAGAACAGCGACTCTTCGCACTCGATCTGCGTGGTCAGCAGCCAGCTCTGGCAGGTCGTCAGCACGGCAGCGTATTGCCGGGTGTCGCCCCAATTATCGGTCACCGCAAAACTGCCATCCTCGGCGCGTGCGATGCGCTTCACACCGGGACGTGGTGCGCCGCGGTGCAACGACGACAGGCTGGTGCCCTTGGGCCAGTGCGCGCAATGCTCGGGGACGTGGCTCCACAAGCCGACCGGCACTTGCTGCACGCCGCCGACGATCAGATGCTGGTGCTCATCGCAGTTGGTCATCACCACACGGAAGATTTCCAGCATCGAGTTGGGGAAGTCCGAATCCCAGCCGCCAGTGCCGAAGCCCACCTGGCCAAACACTTCGCGGTGAAAGAACGACAGCTTGGCGAAGGCCTTGGAGGTCGCGACAAAGTCATAGAACGTGCGGTCGTCCCATAACGGCACCAGCTTGTTCCACAGCTCTTTGAGACGCGGTACATCGCGGTCACGGATCGCCTGCTGGATGTCACCGAATTGCGAGCCGCTTTCCAGTGCATCGGCCCAGGCGTCGGCGACTTCCTGAAACAGTGCCGGCAGGTCCGAGAGCATTTGTGCGTAGTAGGTGGTGCCTTCCAGGTCGATAACGGTGCTGCCGGACGCCGCGGTCAGCGGGTTGGGGAACGGCCTGGACTCAAGGCCCAGCTTGTCGACGTAATGGAAGAACGCTGTCGAGGACACCGGAAAGCGCATGCCGCCCAGTTCGGCCACGATGCCTTTGGCGCCTTCGAACTCCTGCGAGCGCAGGCGGCCACCCATTTTCGAGGCTTCGTACACCACCGGTTTGAGGCCCATCTTCATCAATTCGTAGGCCGCCACCAGACCGGCTATCCCGGCACCGATAATTGCCACTTCAGCACCGTGGTTCTCCACCGGAATGCTGCCCAGACCTTTCGGGTGCTCAATCCAGTCATCGAAGGCGAAGGGGAAGTCGGGGCCGAACATGGTGATCGGCTTTTTGCCGTTGGCGGGGTGACGGTTGTTCTTCATGACGGACCTTGATGGGCAACGGCGAAAAACAACAGTCTAGAGAAGGGCGGACACGTTAATAAGACGCAAAGTGTCGTCGATATGCTGTTTGTTTGGGCTAAGTGACGAATTTGCTGGTCAGTTTGTATCACTGCTTGATAGAAGCGTGCAGTTACACCGGCTGGCCGCGGTCGATCTTGCTGCTGAGGATGATCGATGTCGTGGTCTTCTCGACACCATCTACGCTGCCGATCAGGTCCAGTAGCTGGTCCAGTTGCTCGGGAGAGTCCGTGCGCAGCCAGGCGACATAATCGAACTCGCCACTCACCGCACAGAGTTGCTGAACCTGCGCCATGGCACTCAGCCGCCGCAACACTTCCTTGCCCGAGCGAGGTTGCACGGTAATGCCGACATACGCCTGCAACCCGCCACTGACCACGCGCTGGCCAAGGCGCACGCCGTAACCGGTAATCACTTTGCTGCTTTCCAGGCGCGCCAGCCGCGAGGTCACGGTGGTACGCGCGATGCCCAGTTGCCGGGCGAGCATGGCGACGCTTTCGCGCGCATTGATTTGCAGCGCGGCAATCAGCTGGCGATCGATTTCATCCAGCACAGGCGGGCGGGTATCGGGCACGGGCGGTTCCTTAAAACTTCCAGCGTTTGGCGGTCTTGGCCAGACGTGCCTGCAGGCCGTCGAGGTTGAGCGCTAACTGCTGGGTCATCAAGTGGTAGCCCTTCAGCTCGGTAGGAATGACGGCTTTCACTGGTGGTGTTTCCGGCGTCTCCGGTGTTTCGGTCGTGCGTTCCAGACGCTCGGTGGCACCGGTTTGCAGGGCGCGCGCCATGCCGATCAATTGCCGGCGAATCTGGCGGTAGTCAGCGTCCAGCGATGCCTTGAGCGTCTCGTCGGCAAGCTGATTCAGGTTCGCCGGGCGAATATTGGCGAGAATCTCCAGGGTGCTCAGGCACATGCGGAAGTGGCCCTGAATGGCGTCCAGTTCGACCATGGACATCTTCACTTCCTTGGACACCGACGGCAGCAGCGAGCGCAATTGCAGCATCGTGCCGTTGAGCCTGGCGGTCAGTTTCAAATGCTCATCCGCCGTCACTGGCTGGCCTTGCACAATGCGTCCGTAAACCTTGGCGCAGTCACGCAAACCACTGGCCAGGTTGTAGCGCCAGGAAAACACCGCATACAGCGGCAGGGCGAAGGAGAACGCCAGGGCCAGCGCGATACCAATCAGAATATCGACGGTACGCCACAGCCCGTCACTGATCGGGTTGTAACCATGACCGGCGACGATGAACAGCGTGATCGCCGACAGCAGCGCGGTGTAACCCCCTTTGCCGATGGCGTGATAGGCGAAGAAACCGCACATCACCGACATCATTGCGTAGGTCAGCAACGGCATTTCCAGATAGCCCTGCTGGACCACCACGATCAGACCGAGACCGGCACCGATCAAGGTTCCGTAGGCCCGTTCGACCGACTTTTTGCCGATATTGCCGTGATGCTGCAAACCGCCGATCACGATCAGCATGGTCACCGATGCCCACTCACCGTGAGGCAGGTTGAGGCCGGTGGTCAGCAGGATAGTCACCAGCAAGCCCACCGCAATCCGCGCCGCGTGGATCAGCCGCGCATGCCGATAACGGCGATACGGGTCCAGCAAAGGACGCAGAACAGGGCGAAGCCAGGAGGGTATGAAAGCAGAGCGCGAATTCGTCATGCGTTAAGAGACCGCGAGGGTAGGGAAGAGATTCCCTGATTGGATGATGGCAGGCTTCAGTAAGCCACATTTTGATGGGGGATGGGTGGGGTATGTCGATGATCAGTGACGTGGCATTGCGCATTCTAGGTGTAGGAATGACGCGCTGAGGGCAGTAGTCACGATTTTATGAGTAGTTAAGGTGTCACTTAGTGAGGCTTTATGAGGATTAATGTGTTCTTTCGTGAGCTGTTATTTTCGGGTCCACACTTCCCATGTCAGTCGGCATCGAAGGGTCGCGGCTCAACCGAGGCAATCTGCTCAGTCAGTACGCTCACTTTGCCTTGAGCAAGGAATAAGCCGAGGCGGCGCTGGACGAGGTGGCCGGTTGGGAAGCCGAACTGCATGATTACTACAGCCAGTTCCTGTCCGGTGCGGAACTGGATGCTGCAGTCGATGCGACCAGTGGCGCACGTCTGAAGCGCTGGCAACTCCTTCTGCTGTGTAGGGTTCTACGGCAAGGGCCGATTGATCTGGTAACGAGTGCTGCGGCCTCCACCGGGCAGGCGAACCAGGCAGTTTTTGGCAAGCAGATCACTTAAGTGGCGGGTAGCGGTGGCCTTCGAGACCTTCGCCACTGCCTGATACTGCGCTGCGCTCAGACCGTTTTCAAAGCCACGCTCGCCGCCATCCAGCAGTCGATTCAGCACCTTGACCTGTTCGGCGTTCAGGTCGTTGTCGCGATGTAATTGCCAAAATCGCGTTTTTCCCAGTACTCGTTCTATATGAACCAAGGCGTTTTCAATGCTTTTCAACAATGTGCGCAGGAACCATTCCAGCCACCCGGTGATATCGGTCGTGCTTTTCTGACTGGTCTCCAGAACGTGGTAATAGCCGGCGCGGTCAGCAAGGATGCTGGCGGACATGGCAAACAGTCGTATGGCTTGCTGATCGCCCTGAGTCAGCGCCAGGTCTGTAATGGCCCGAGTCAGGCGACCATTGCCGTCGTCAAACGGATGCAGGGTTACAAACCAGAAATGCGCGATACCTGCCCGCACGAATGGATCGAGCGTCGGATCACTTTGACTGCCGGCAAACCAGTCGAGAAAATCTTCCAGCTGTTGCTCAAGTCCAGCCCGCGGTGGCGCTTCAAAATGCACGATGGGTCGATCAAGCCTCCCTGAGACCACTTGCATAGGTTCGTCGCTACGCAATTGACCAACCAGGATGCGAGCAGACACAAAGCTGTCCTCTTCCGGGAACAGCCAGCGATGCCAGGTACACAGACGTTGCAAGTCAAGTGGCTGATCATGACCACGTGTAGCGTCCAGCATCAGCTCGGCCAACCCCTCGCTGCGAGGGCTATGCTTGCCGTTATCGGCGATCCCCAGGCGGCGTGCCAGCGACGACCTGACAGAATCTGCATTCAGTCGCTCGCCTTCGATGGCGGACGAAGTGACGATATTCTGCAGCAGGGCATTCAAGCCCTCGCACATTTGCGCATCGCCACCCACTGCACCGCTCATACCCAGCAAGCGACCTTGAGCCTTGGCGCACGCTCGTATCAACGGTGCAAGGCGTTCTTCGCGCCAATGAAAGCGGGGCCAGTTCGGCTGTTGCCAGATCCAGAGATGTTCGGACATCGTATCCGCCTATGCAGTGAGCCGAATAAAAAGTTAATCGGCTCATGAGATGAGCCGATTGTGGTGATTATTCGGCTCACCGTCCAGACGTGCTCATCGGCGTCTGGTTTCGATGTCAGGCAGTCAGGGAGGAAAAGCGGATGGAATTTGATCTGCGTGTGTCGCAACACAGCGACCTGGAATCGTTACAACGCCTGTCGGCGCGGGCGCGTCACCGGTACAAAAGCATTCCTTCCCTGGCGCATGTCGCCGAAAACCCTCCGCTGGGCGCAGACAGGTTCGAAGCCTGCCGGGTGGTGGTGGCTGCCAACAGGCGCAGCGGTGACGTCATCGGTTTTGCAGCCATGCGCTTGCTGGATGATTTCCTGTACCTGGACAACATCTCGGTCGAGCCTGGTGCATCCGGCAAGGGTGTCGGAAAAAGCCTGCTGGCGTCTGTCGAGGCGTACGCGCAGGTTTGCCAACTGCACGCGATAAGCCTGACGACATTTCGCGAGCCGCGCTGGAACGGTCCATGGTTTCGGCAACATGGCTTCCACCCGATGCCGGCAGAACGTATTGGCGATGGACTGAGAGGCGTCATGGACCGTCAGGCGCAGTCTTTCAACCCCGCGACACGCGAGACCTTGTGGCGTCTGCTGTAACCCGCACAGCAATGTGGGCAATCCGCCACCTTCGTTTTGTTGTTCAAGATTCGTACAGCCAGCCTTTGCCATATTCGCCTTGCCAGCCTGTTCTCTTGCCCCGGTGAGAGCTGCAGTGCTCCAGCCAAAATGTATCAAAACGGACATATTCCGGACACGCAACGACCACAGAATTCGCGCCAATCGCTGACGGACCGGCTCATAACCAGAAAATCTCAGGCACCTCCTTCAGACGAGCTAATACCTGCTGCCATGAATAACCTGAACCTGTCGACGCTAGGCCAGAACGAACAATCGCTGGACGTGATTTACGGTCCAATCCAACCTGAGCTGCTACGTGAGGAGGTGCTGGCCGATTTGCTGGAAGCCAGTGCCCGGCGCAACCCGCAGCAAGTGGCACTGATCTTCGGCGAGCATCAGATCAGTTATGGCGATCTGGACCGGCAGGCCGATCAGGTGGCGTCTGCGCTGATCGGTGCGGGTGTTCGGCCGGGGCACATTGTCGGTCTGTGGCTGCCGCGCGGCATCGAGCTGCTGGTCATGCAGGCCGGTATTGCCAAGGCGGGCGCCGCGTGGCTGCCTCTGGATCAGGACACGCCGGTAGAGCGTCTGCAGGTTTGCCTGGACGACGCCAGCGCAGTCGGGCTGGTGTCCTGCGATGCGTTGATGCCGGTGCTGGCCGATACCGGTTTGAAGGTGTGGACTGCCGAACACCTGCTGGCGCCGACCGACGCAGCGTTGGTGCGTCGCAGTGGAGTGCTTCCCGACCATCCTGCCTATGTGATTTACACCTCCGGCTCCACGGGCAAGCCCAAGGGCATTCTGATTTCCCAGCGCAGCATCTGCCATTTTCTGCGCAGCGAGAACGCGATACTTGGCATTCGTGCCAGCGACCGGGTTTACCAGGGCTTTTCCGTGGCCTTCGACATGTCCTTCGAAGAAATCTGGATCGCCTATCTGGTGGGCGCGACGCTGTGGATAGGCCCGAAGGAAACCAGCGGTGACCCCGAAACCCTGCCGCGCCTGCTGAACGAGCAGCGCATCAGCGTCTTGCATGCGGTGCCCACTTTGCTGGCGCTGTTCAGCGAAGACGTTCCCGGCCTGCGCCTGATCAATCTGGGCGGCGAGATGTGCCCTGAATCGCTGGTCGATCGCTGGGCCACGCCGACCCGGCAGATGTTCAACACCTACGGCCCTACCGAAGCCACCGTGTCGGCCAGCCTGGCGCGTCTGTCGCGCGGTCGCCCGGTGTCGATTGGCACACCGTTACCCAATTACGGGCTGTTGGTCATCGCCAATGACCCTGCGGTTGGGAGCACCCTGGCGCCCAGCCTGCTGCCGCGTGGCGAAGTCGGCGAGCTGTGCATCATCGGCCCCGGCCTGGCCGAGGGGTATCTTGGCCGGCCGGACCTGACCCAGGAAAAATTCCTGCCGAACCCATGGTCCACCGGCTATCACGATGCGCGCCTGTATCGAACCGGCGACCTTGCCCGGATCGACGACGAAGGGCAGGTGCAGTGCCTCGGGCGGGCCGACGATCAGGTAAAAATTCGCGGCTTTCGCGTCGAACTGGGCGAGATTGAATCGCTGTTGGCGCAACAGCCTGGCGTGGGCACCGTTGCCGTCCTGTTGCGCAACGAGGCGGGCGTTGATCAGCTGATTGCCTATCTGGTGAGCGACACCTCGACACCTTCCGCATTCACGAGTCAGTTGCGCAAAACCCTGCAGGCGCAGTTGCCGCCGTACATGGTCCCGGGACACTTCGAACTGCTCGACAGCATGCCGCGCCTCACGTCCGGCAAAATCGATCGCAAAACGCTCAAGGCCCGGCCGTTGACGGTGGATGCCAAGGCCGCCAGCGCAGAGTCCGATGTGGCGCAAACCGAAGGTGAGATTGCACTGTTTGCCGCGCTGAGCACACTGTTCCCCGGCATGCCGATCCGCCGCGATGCGGACTTTTTCACCGATCTGGGCGGGCATTCCTTCTTTGCCGCGCGTTTGGCCTCGGCGCTGCGGGCCAACCCGCGCTTCGCTCAAGTCACGGTGCGCGACATTTACCAGCGTCGGCGTGTCGGCGCGATTGCTGAAGTGCTGGATCAGGCGCCACAAGAGGTGGATGCGCCGGTGGACTGGACGCCTCCGTCAGCCTGGCGTCGCTGGCGCTGCGGCGTGGCCCAGGCGCTGGCATTGCCGGTCATGGTCAGCCTGCGCATGACCCAGTGGCTCGCACCGTTCTTTACCTATCACCTGCTCACCGGCTCGCCCGACGACTCTGTCGCATTGGCGACGCTGGCGTCGATCTCGGTATTCCTGATTGCTACCGTTCTGCAGTTTTTCATCGCGCTGGCAGCCAAGTGGCTGATCGTCGGCCGCCTGAAGCCTGGGATCTATCCGCTGTGGGGCGTTACCTATTTTCGCTGGTGGGCCGCAGACCGCATGGTCGAGTCGGCGCCGACTTATCTGCTGAGCGGCTCCTCACTTTATCCCCTGTGGCTGCGCGCACTGGGCGCGAAGATCGGGCAGGACGTGATTATTGGCGGCGCTACAGTACGGGCGCATGACCTGCTGGAAATCGGCGACGGGGTCAGCGTCGGCAACGGTGTCAGCTTCGAAAATGCGCGCGTCGAGCGGGGCCAGTTGCATCTGGGCCTTATCGCCTTGCAGGACAATGCCTGTGTCGGCTCTTACGTGATCATGGAAGGCAATACGGCTGTAGGCCCGTGGGGGCATCTGGAGGCCCAATCGGCCATGGCCGATGGTCGGGAAGTTCCGGCTGGGCGCATCTGGCAAGGCTCGCCAGCGCGTGATGTCGGCGCGTTCGATACGCTCGGCCAACCTGCGCGGCCTGTGACCAGCCCGGCGCGTTTGCGGGCAGAAAAGCTGTTCTTCGTGTTCGGCGTTCTGCTGGTCGCGACGCTGTTCTTCATCCCGGTCTTCCCGACCTTTTTCCTGATCGACTGGTTCGACACGCAGAACGTCTTGCCATGGTTCGAGGGCAGTGGACCATTGGGACAACTGGCGCGCTATTTCCTGCTCGCGTTCCCGGCCAGTGCGGTGCTGATTGTCGCGACTGTTCTGGCGTCTGCGGCATTGCGCTGGGTCGTCTTCCCACGCCTCAAGCCGGGCCGTTATGAGGTGCACAGCAATACCTACTGCGCCAAGTGGCTGATCAGCCAGATTCAGGAAGCGAGCCTCAACGTGCTGTCCGGCATCTACGCCACGGTGTATTCGCCCTTCTGGTATCGACTGCTGGGCGCGAAAGTAGGGCGCGACGCCGAGATTTCCAGCGCACAGGGCGTCATCCCGGACATGCTGACCCTGGGCGATGAAACCTTTATCGCGGATGCGGTGATGCTCGGTGATGAGCGTATCGACGGCGGCTGGATGACCATGCAACCCACGGTCGTGTCGCATCGCAGCTTTGTCGGCAACGGCGGGTACATCGCGGACGGCACGGTACTGCCGGAAAACGTCCTGATCGGCGTCCATTCCTGCGCGCCGCACAATAGCAAAATCGTCGACGGCGACACCTGGCTGGGCTCACCACCGATCCACCTGCCTGCCCGCGAGCAGGTCAGTGGCGCTCCCGAATCACTGACCTTCAAGCCTTCACCGCTGCGCCGCCTGGCACGAGGACTGGTCGAAGGCGTGCGCATTGTCACCCCGCACGCGGTAGTGATCGCCGTTGGCTACACGGTCATGCTTGACCTGATGCCACTCGCCGACGACGAGCGCTGGGGAGCGGTGCTGGCCTACCTTGCAGTGATCGGCGTGGCGTACAGCGTGGGTAACTTTCTGCTGATCGCGGCCCTGAAATGGCTGGTGATGGGCCGCTATCGCAAACGCGCTGACCCGATGTGGACGCCCTTCGTATGGCTGTCGGAGGGCATCACCAGTCTGTACGAAGGCATGGCCGCACCGAACTTCATGCGCTACCTGCGCGGCACACCGTGGTTGCCACTGGCGTTCAATGTGCTCGGCTGCAGGATTGGTCGCGGGGTTTACATGGACACCACCGACATCACCGAATTCGACTGCGTCAGCATCGGCGCAGACAGCGAACTGAATGCCGGCGCCTGCCCGCAGACCCACCTGTTCGAAGACCGAATCATGAAGATTGATCACGTCAGCATCGGCGAGCGTGTGTACATGGGGCCACGCAGCGCCGTGCTGTATAGCGCTGTCGTCGGCAACGATGCGCACCTTGGCGCACTGACCCTGGTGATGAAGGGCGAGCATATCCCTGCCGCCAGCCGATGGGCCGGTTGCCCCGCGTCACCGGACAGGGCATGAAGTGCGGGGCGAGCTGGGTATTCGATGAAGATGGCCGGCTCGCCCCGCCAAAGCCTTTCCCTTGGCAGAATGTATTGCTGGTCAGCTGCGTCACCAGACCGGGCTGTTCAAGGGATGAAGCCAGAAACCGCATTCGGGCTTGCGTGCGTATCGCCTTGGAGCAGTGGCTCGAATTGCCATCCGGGGCGATCACGTTCATCAGCGCCCCAGGTGTCGCGCCGCGATTGCTTATCGACGGGCTGTCGGAGCCCGGGTTTTCCATCAGCCACGAAGCCGGATGCTCACTGGCTGCCATCAATCTCCACGGCGCAGTGGGCGTGGACTTGATGCAGGTTCAGGCGGTGCCGGACTGGCACGCTGTCGCGCAGGACTATCTGGGGGCTGAGGTTGCTACCCGTCTGTCAGGCATGCCCGAGTCGATTCGCCCGATTGCCTTTGCCAAGGCATGGTGCAGGCGCGAAGCGTTTTTGAAGTTGCATGGATTGGCGCTCGATGAATGGACAGCACAGGGAGGGTTGCAGGGTGTGGGGGTTGAGGTTGAATTGGCGGAGGGGATGGTTGGAGTGGTGGCTTTGGGAGCGCTATGTGCTGATGCGTGCGTGCCGCTCTTCAAGCAAAAACATCAGTAAGATTTCCAGCAGGTCGTCGCTACACGCCACACGTATTAGTAACACCATCGATTTGACTGCTGGCTTCCGCATCCGGAAGCCATGCCTGGACAGCTCACGCGCTGGCTACAGTGCTTTTCGCTGCGCGCTGGCCTTTATTGGCCTTGCCTATGGTGCCCTCTCTGACGAGCTTAGGCTTTGCAGCAGCCTTGGCCGAGGCTACTTTTGCTGCTTGCCGCGGTTGCTTACTTGACCCGCTATCAACAGAATTCGTCGCAATTGGCTGCACGGTTAGCTCTACTCCAACGGCCTCCATCAGCTTTCTAATGGTGTCATAGCGAGTCTTCGCGCCGCCCTTAAGCGATTTATAAAGGCTTTCCCGATTAACCCCGGCATCTCGGGCAACCTTGTTCACTCCTTGCGCTTTCGCTACCTCGGACAAAGCCTTCATGAGTAATTCAGGATCTTTTGCCTTCATGCTTTCAGCAAGGTAAGCACTGATCGTTTCCGGATTGTCGAGAAAGCGGGAGGCTTCATAGCGGCTGGTACCGGATGTGTTGAGGTTGAGGATAGGCATCTCCTCTGGAGTTGATTTGATTTCAGTCATTTGATCTTACCCTCATGGCATCAAGAATCGCTTTCGCCTCCTTGATACCGCGTCTTTGGTCGGTTTTGTCACTACCCGAAAGCATAAGGTATTCGGCTTGACCCGAGCGTACGTAGTAAACACGATACCCTGGGCCTACAAAAACCCGCATTTCGCTTACGCCTTCGCCCACTGGTTCAGAGTCACCAAAGTTGCCTGCTTTGGCTCGATCCAAACGGACCAATACAGCAGCCTTGCCTTTTGCATCTTTCACACCGTCAAGCCAGTCATCGAACTGAGACGTGGTGCTTATGGTGTACTCGGTGGTATTCGTCATAGCTTTGAGTGTGGCCTATTGGCTACAGTTTGTCGAGTGGGCTGACATAAGGTCTTACTCAGCCATGATCTGGTTATAGCGCTTTTGATAGTCAGCATAGGGGAGTGCCTGCTCTTTGAGCAGATCAAGCTGTTGCTGCTGGTAAGCCTCTTTTGTCAGCGGCGATCTGCCGGCAACAGAGTTCGAACCTTTGGCTCCCTTCAGTCCGGCCGCGCCCTTTGGAAATAACTGATTAGTCATTTCGGTTATCTTTTTCTCGGCATCGATAAATTTATCGATTACGCGACCGCCACCCCAGCGTGAATCATACTCAGCCTGACCGACCTGCTGACCAAATTGATAAACGCGAATATCGGCGTAACTCATGTAGATCGCCATATCCCAGCTCCAGGTCCCGATATAAGTCGTTGTCAAAGGGCAACTGGATGGGCTGCTGCCCGGCGGGATTTGTCGTGTATGGAAGCCTTTCTCGGTCAGCAATCTTACGTAGGTTGTATTGAACCCCTCGCGCAGGCCATCGGCGGGAATCATGCAGATTTCCGGCGCCAGGTCCGGAGACAGCTCGACGGGAGTCACTGTTTGCTTGATGGTGCAACCAGACGCAAATACTGCTGATGCCAGAATCAGGGGGGTGTAAAGGGTGCGCATGGCGACCTCCTTGTCATGAGTTGGGCGGCGAAGGTATCACGGCTCGTGTAAGTTCACTCGTCCCGACTATGGAGAGGTCGATTTGCGCTTTTATTGACGGTTCGCCGCGGCCTTGAGTCTTTAAGGCTCTACCGAGCGTTGCGAGTGTTTGGCGAACTCATTGTGTCCGCCCCGACCGTATCACCAGCATCCCATGCACCTTCAAGGAAAGTCGGACCAGGAAGATGAATGCACGAATGTTCTAGACTCACCTTTTGACGTCAGCGATAACCAATCGCTTTCATCGATTCTGGTGTTTTATGCCTTCCACACACTGGATAGACCTCGCTCGCGACCTTGATACAGGTATCGAGACGCTGCACGCGCACTTTCAGGGGCATGCTTATGATCCCCATTGGCATGACAGCTATCTGGTGGGCGTTACCCGGCAAGGTGTGCAGCAGTTCAATTGCCGCCGTCAGCGCCATGCCAGCACGCCCGGGCAGGTGTTCACATTGGAGCCGGGGGAAATTCATGATGGCAATGCCCCGTGCGCCGAAGGGTTCACTTATCAGATGCTGTACCTGGACCCGCATTGGCTGAGCCGGGAGCTCAGTGGGTTGTTCGAACAGGCTCCCGACCAGCATCTGCCTTCTTTCGCCAACACCCTGCAAACCGAATCACGGCTGGCTCACGCGGTCACGTTCGCTTTCACGGCGCTGCATCAAAAAGAACTACGCATCGTTCGTCAAAGCGCGTTGGATGAATTACTGGCTCAGCTCATTGATCGGGTGCAATGGCGACGCATGACCGATCCCGATCCGCGCTTGCCGCAAGTGGCCTTGCGGGCGAGGGATTATCTGCACGCGCATCTGCATCAGGACGTGGGCATGAACGAGTTGGCAGCTGTTTGTGGCGTTGACCGCTTTCGCCTGACGCGGGCGTTCAAGGCCGCCTTCAGCCTGCCGCCTCATGCATATCTGGTACAGCTGCGCCTGGCCAAGGCTCGTCGAATGCTGGCAGCCGGAATCTGGCCCGCTCAGGTGGCCAGCGATCTGGGCTTCGCTGACCAAAGCCATCTGGGCCGCTGGTTCATGCGCGCCTACGGACTGAGCCCGGCGGCCTATCGCTTGCGCTGCTCAAACCTTCCAGACTGATCCCGTGGTATGTCGCAGCATGGGCTTTTTCAGCCCTGGATTGCCGATCATGCTGCCTTTCATACTGTTCGCCTTCGTCGCCTCGATCACCCCCGGCCCCACCAACATCCTGGTATTAAGCAACAGTGCCCGCTTCGGCTGGCGCGCCGTTGTACCGTTGATTCTGGGAGCCTGCACCGGCGCTGCACTGTTGGTGTTGCTCGTCGGCATGGGTGTCGGCCACTCACTGCTCGCGATCCCCAATGCTCAGCGCGTCATGGCATGGGTCGGCGTGCTGTGGCTGACCTGGCTGGCCTGGAAGATAGGTGCCAGCCCGACCGACTCAATCGAGCGGCAAAACAGCCTGCCGATGGGCTTTATCGGTGGCGCAGCACTGCAAATAGTAAATCCCAAGACCTGGGTCATGGCGCTGGCGGTGGTCAGTGTATTCAGCCAGCGCAACCCGGTGTCTTACCTGGCGCTGGTGTTCTTTCTGATTTCCTTGCCCTGCCTCGGCAGCTGGGCGCTGATGGGCGCAGGCTCGACCCGCTGGCTCACATCGCCTTGGCGAGTGCAGTGGATGAATCGAGTGCTGGCGGTTTTATTGCTGCTGGCGGCGTGGATCGGTTTTATGGACAGTGTCTGAACGTGTGCGGCATGGGTTGGCAGCAGGCACGCGAGGAGTCGGCTTCATTTCAAATCAAAGGCTGCTCTTGTCGAGCAACTCGACTATTTGCTTGTGACGTGAGTTTTGCTCTTCAACTTGCTGGTTTGCTCTGCGGTCGTCATCTCTTTTCACCGCAGAGCTTATATGGCGTCAGATTATTCCGGAGCTTGCGCGCCGCTGGTCCTGGACAGCTCAGCAGGTCGTGTTGCCGCATTGAAGAAAGCCAAGTGATAGGCCAGGCCGACGAACACCGCGCCGCCCACCGCGTTACCCAAAAATACCGGGACGAAGTTGTCGCCGAACTGCGCCCAGCTCAAGGCGCCGGCAAAGATCGCTGCAGGAATGACGAACATATTGGCGACGATGTGCTGAAAGCCGATCGCGACGAATGCCATCACCGGAAACCACATGCCGACTACTTTACCGATCACGTCCTTGCTCGCGTAGCTGAGCCACACCGCCAGGCACACCAGCCAATTGCAGCCAATGCCGGAGATGAACGCCTGTTCAAAGCTGGCCCCCACCTTGGCATTGGCGATGGCCACGGTCTTGGCCATGAAGGCGCCTTCAGTCAGCCCCACCACATGGCCGAAACAATAGGCGACGAACAGCGCGCCGATCAGGTTGGCCAGCGTCACCAGTACCCAGTTGCGCACCAACTGACCCAGACCGATACGCCCGGCGAACAGCGCCATGGGCAGGCTCATCATGTTGCCGGTCAGCAACTCGCCACCGGCCAGCACCACCAGAATCAGCCCGACCGGAAACACCACAGCGCCCAGCAGATTGCCCAGCGACGCCCACTCGTGAGGGATCATGGTGCTGACATGAATGTCGAGAAGAAACCCGAGGGCAATGAAAGCCCCTGCCAGAAAGCCCAGGATCATCAACGACGGCAGGCTCAGGTGGGCCTTCTTGACGCCGCTTTCGACGGCAATTTCAGCGATTTGCTGCGGGGTGTTCAAAGACATGGTGGGCTCGTGCGTGGTCGTGGGCTGAGCGGGGGGATTAAAAGCTCAAGCGGTGCGCGCATCTGTCGCACCGGGAAACAACGTTACGGAATGTTTCGGGAGATGGCTAATCGGATGTTTTGATCGGGTGATTGAGAGGGTCGATGACTGGGGAGGATACTGTGGGGGGAGTGGGCTTATAGTGGTTTGGTCGGCATGTTTGTAGTGGGTCAACTAAACCCGATCACTGAGTTGTCAGCGACCGAGCCATCTTGGAAACGCTGACTCAAGCGCTCAAGCCAGCGGATTCTGACGCAACGGTAGGCAACGGAACAAGGCGCCAAGGCTTCTGTAAGACGTTTACTCGTTTCGCAACACGATCCTGTTTTTTACTTCATCCGGCTTGGTATTGCCCGGCATCACCCCATAACTATCCCTGTCTCCATAAACCGCAAGGACAGACCATGACCAACCCAACCGAAACCGCCATCCTTGCCGGCGGCTGCTTCTGGGGCATGCAAGATTTATTGCGACGCTACCCCGGCGTGCTGCATACGCGAGTCGGCTACACCGGTGGTGACGTACCGAACGCCACCTACCGCAACCACGGCAATCATGCCGAAGCGATTGAGATCGTGTTTGACCCGGCGGTGATCAGCTACCGGCAGATTCTTGAGTTCTTTTTCCAGATCCATGACCCGAGCACCCCTAACCGGCAGAGCAATGATCTTGGGCCAAGCTATCGTTCGGCGATTTACTACCTGAGCGAACAGCAAAGGGATATTGCCGAAGATACCGCGGCGGACGTGGACGCCTCCAAGCTGTGGCCGGGGCGTGTGGTCACGCAAATCGAGCCCGCCAGCGAGTTCTGGGAGGCGGAGCCGGAGCATCAGGATTATCTGGAGCGGATACCGAACGGTTATACCTGCCACTTCATCCGGCCAAACTGGAAGTTGCCCAAGCGGGCTTGAACCTGAATTGCATCGGGAAAGGCCGCGATAGGGGGAGAGCGCAAAAGCTGGCCTGCCCCTGTCATGCAGGCAACTGTAGTGGTAATCAGACACTTCTATCTGGCGATATTCTCGCCTGAATGAGTGTCTGGAATTACTAGACCACTACAAGGCTGCATCTGAGAGGACCTCACCAGAAACACAAAAGCCGCGCAATGCGCGGCTTTGAGTATGGTGGGCCCACACGGACTCGAACCGTGGACCAAAGGATTATGAGTCCTCTGCTCTAACCAACTGAGCTATGGGCCCTCAGTAGGTCGCGGATTATAACGGCGGTTTCGCGGCTGTGCTATCCGAAAAGTCCGAAAGATTCATAAGAAGAAATCGCTCGCGGAATTCTTCGGCGTCGAGGGGCAGGCTGACAATGTAGCCCTGGATCTGTTCGCAGCCTTCGCTGGTCAGAAATTGCTGCTGTTCGCTGTTCTCCACGCCCTCGGCGATCACGGTCAGTTGCAGGCTGCGCCCCAGGGCAATGATGGCGCGGACGATGGCGGCGTCGTGGGTGTCTTCCGGCAGGCCGCGGACGAAGGACTGGTCGATCTTGAGGATGTCCAGTGGCAGGCGTTTGAGGTAGCTCAGTGAGGAGTAGCCGGTGCCGAAGTCGTCGATTGCCAGTTGCACGCCGAGTGTTTTCAATTGGTGCAGCACGGCCAGCGCTTCCTGGGTCTGGCTCATGATGAAGTTTTCGGTGATTTCCAGTTGCAGGCAGCCGGGTTCGAGGCCGTTGTCCGTGAGCAGTTGTTCGATGCGTTCGAGCAGGTTGGTCTGGCGCAGTTGCGCGCCTGCCAGGTTCACCGACAACGGGCCGAACGGCTGGCAGGCCTTGCGCCATACACCCATCTGGCGGCAGGCCTGCTCCAGCACCCAGTCGCCGATCTGCAGGATCATGCCGTTTTCTTCCGCCAGGGGAATGAAGTGCTCGGGCGGCACATCGCCAAAGGTCGGGTGGTTCCAGCGGATCAGGGCTTCTGCGCCTGCCAGTGTGTGGGTCGTCAGGTTGATTTTGGGCTGGTAGGCCAACGTCAGTTGATTGCGCTCCAGGGCTCTTCTCAGCTCCTGCTCGAGGGCGATGCGCTCGCTGGCCTGGTCACTGAGGTCGCAGGTATAGCTTTCGACCCGGTTGCGGCCTTTTGCCTTGGAGCGGTACATCGCCGCGTCGGCATTTTTGACCAGCGTGGCTACGTCTGAGCCGTCGGTGGGGAACACGCAGCTGCCGATGCTGGGGCTGATGTAGAGCTCATGTTCGCCAGCCTCGAAGGGCGTGTTGAAGCAGGCCAGTAATTTATTGGCGATGGCTTGTGCGTCACTGGCTTGCAGCAGGCCGGGTAGCAGAACGATGAACTCGTCGCCGCCCAGGCGTGCGACGGTGTCGATGTCGCGCAGGGTTTCCTTGAGCCGGTGTGCGATGCCTTTCAGCAGCAGGTCGCCGACCGGGTGGCCCAGGCTGTCATTGATGTGCTTGAAGCGATCCAGATCGAGGAACAGGACTGCGCCGAGGCTGCCGGATTCTTCGCTGTGCAGCAGGGCGGCTTGAAGCCGGTTCTCGAACAGTGTCCGGTTGGGCAGGCCAGTGAGCGGATCATGATGGGCCTGATAGTCGAGGCGCGCCTGTGCGTGTTTGAGGCTGGAGATGTCGGCGAACACGGCGACGAAGTGGGTCAGGAGGTTGTCCTTGTTGCGCACGGCACTGATGGTCAGCCAGCTCGGGTAAAGCTCGCCGTTCTTGCGGCGGTTGCTGATTTCACCCTGCCAGTGGCCCTCGGCCGCCAGTTGGTGCCACATCGCGGCGTAGAACGCGCTGTCGTGTTGGCCAGAGGCAAGCAGGCGAGGGGTCTTGCCGATGGCTTCACTTTCGCTGTAGCCAGTGATTTCCGTGAATGCACGGTTGACGGCGCTGATGGTCTGGTCGGTATTGGTGATGAGCACTCCTTCGGCAGTGCTCTCGAAAACGGTGGCCGCCAGATGGAGTTTCTCCTGCATTTGCCTGCTTTCGGTGATATCCCGGGTAGTCGTCAGCAGACAGTCTTCACCGGCAATGATGACGGGTTGAGATGACAGCTCGCACAGTCGAACATCGCCATTGCTGTTACGAATCCGGACCCGCAGATCCCTGACAAAACCATGTTGTTTCATTTGCTCGATGAGTCTTGAGCGTTCGCTGAGGTCAACCCAGATGCCCAGGTCGAATGTCGAGTGGTCAAGGCAGTACTTTTCGCTATACCCGGTCAAGCGGCAGAACCCTTCGTTGACCTCCAGCAGCATACCGTCCTGCTGTCGGGTAATCGCCATCCCGTCAGGCGACGCATGAAAGGCTTTGGCGAACTTCTCTTCGGAAAGCTGCAATTGTTGCCGGGCCTGTTTGAGCTGGGTGATGTCACGCACTATCACCAGCACGGCAGGTATCGGGCTATGCTCGAACGGTTGGGCAGACATGAGCCCTGAAAAGGTTTCGCCGTTTTTGCGCCGAAAGGGTATCTCCAGATTATGGATATCGCCGGTCTGCAATTGCAGCAAGACTTTTGGGCCGATGCCTGGCACTGCCCACAGATTCAGTTCTGTCGGTGTCTTACCAATTACTTCATCAAGGGGGATGCCTGTTCGCTCTACGAACGCCTCGTTGGCATCCATGATGTGCCCGTCAGCAAGGCTGACGATAAGCATGGCATCCGGGCATTGAGCGAAGATCGAGGCGAATTTTCCTTCGGACAGGCATGACGCTTCCCGGTCACTTTTGTTGATTACTCCACGCATATGCGGCTTACGTCCGTGTCTGACTATCGCTGATGATGGTGTGGCGTAACCCTGTAACTTCAATGATCCAAGGCTTGATTTGAAGAGCGCTGTTGTCTGGTGTGATACATAGTTGTAGGTCAATTTGTCAGGCGCTGCAATTAGACTGACGTCTGACCTCTTCTTGTTTTGGTCAATTGACGACTGGGCCTGCAAAGTTTGAATTTTCTTCTGCCCGGAAACGCAAAACCCCCGGCATGCCGGGGGTCTTGTTGACTCGCTGGTGCGATTACTCGTCGAGGAACGAGCGCAGGTGCTCGCTTCTTGTCGGGTGACGCAGCTTGCGCAGTGCCTTGGCTTCGATCTGACGAATCCGCTCGCGGGTTACGTCGAACTGCTTACCAACCTCTTCAAGGGTGTGGTCGGTATTCATATCGATGCCGAAACGCATGCGCAGAACCTTGGCTTCACGGGCAGTAAGGCCCGACAGCACTTCGCGTGTCGCTTCTTTCAGGCTTTCGACAGTGGCGACATCGATTGGCGACTGCATGGTCGAGTCTTCGATGAAGTCACCCAGGTGCGAATCTTCGTCGTCACCGATCGGGGTTTCCATGGAGATCGGCTCTTTCGCGATCTTCAATACCTTGCGGATTTTATCCTCAGGCATTTCCATGCGTTCACCCAGCTCTTCCGGGGTCGGTTCGCGACCCATTTCCTGCAACATCTGCCGGGAAATACGGTTGAGTTTGTTGATCGTCTCGATCATGTGCACCGGAATACGAATGGTGCGTGCCTGGTCGGCAATCGAGCGAGTGATCGCCTGACGGATCCACCAGGTGGCATAGGTCGAGAACTTGTAGCCACGACGGTATTCGAACTTGTCCACAGCCTTCATCAAGCCGATGTTGCCTTCCTGGATCAGATCGAGGAATTGCAGGCCACGGTTGGTGTACTTCTTGGCGATGGAGATCACCAGACGCAGGTTCGCTTCAACCATCTCTTTCTTCGCGCGGCGGGCCTTGGCCTCACCGATCGACATGCGACGGTTGATGTCCTTGATCTCGGCGATTTTCAGGCCGGTCTCTTCTTCCAGTGCGGACAGCTTCTGCTGGCAACGCTGGATGTCAGGCTGCAGGCGACCGATGGCTTCGGCGTATTTGCTCTTGCCCTTGGCCAGTGCGTCAGTCCAGCTTTCGTCAACTTCGTTGCCCGGGAACTGGCGCAGGAAGTCGGCGCGCGGCATACGTGCATCACGTACACACAGCTGCATGATGGCGCGTTCCTGGGCACGAAGACGCTCAAGGGCACCGCGTACACGCTCCACCAGACCTTCAAACTGTTTTGGAACCAGCTTGATCGGCATGAACAGTTCGGCCAGTGCAACCATTTCGGCAATGGCGTGCTTGTCGTCGCGACCAAATTTCTTCAGGGCCTTGCGGGTGATTTCCATTTGATCGGAAACCGCACCGAAGCGCTGCTGGGCGATGACCGGATCAGGACCGCTCTCGACTTCGTCTTCTTCGTCGCTGGCGTCTGCCGACTCTTCCTCGTCGTCATCGGCACCTTCGGCCTTGACGGCCTTGGGGTCGACAGGCGGCGGGACTTCGGCAGGCGGCGCAATGCCGTCGTCCGGGTCGATATAGCCACTCAGAACATCGGAAAGGCGACCGCCTTCACTGGTGACGCGTGTGTATTCGGAGAGAATGTGGTCAACCGTGCCTGGGAAGTGCGCGATTGCGCCCATCACTTCACGGATGCCTTCTTCGATACGTTTGGCGATTTCGATTTCGCCTTCACGGGTCAGAAGTTCAACGGTGCCCATTTCCCGCATGTACATACGAACAGGATCGGTGGTACGCCCGATGTCGGTTTCGACCGCTGCCAACGCTGCAGCCGCTTCTTCTGCGGCTGCCTCGTCGGTATCGGCGTCGGCCAGCATCAAGGCGTCCGCATCCGGAGCACTCTCGTGTACCGGGATCCCCATGTCGTTGATCATGCGGATGATGTCTTCCACCTGCTCGGGATCTGAAATATCCTCGGGCAAGTGGTCGTTGACCTCTGCGTAAGTCAGATACTTCTGCTCACGACCCAGGGTGATCAACTCTTTGATACGAGATTGCTGTTGCGCTTTTCCGGACATAACACCCTATCCACTGAAGGTCTTGGCGGGCAAAAAACAAGCCGAGGATTATACCCGAGCTATGACCTCACGCGCCAGTTGAGGTCGGGGTTTGTGCGGGAACATTGCGATTTAGCAGTTCCCTAAGCTGAATTTTCTCTTCTGCGCTCAGCTCGGTCTGCCGAGCCTTGCTGATCAGATGTTCCAGACTGCGCTCGCGTTGGCGAGCGGATAAGCTAGTTATAGTGTCGAAAAACTGTTGTTCAAGGTTGTCGGCCTCAATCAGCCATTCCTTTTCTGCCAGTGCGCGCAGCAAACGACCCTGCTCAGTCCCGTGCCATCGCGCTATCAACTGTAACGACCGAAGGTTCGGATTCTTTTGCCTGGCCTCGATAAGAGCGACCAGCAGTTGTGCGTTGGATTGGTCTTCTGCAGCGAAATGGCTGGCATTTTCGACCTTTTCCGCCAATTCGGGGTGATGCAGCAAGGTTCTCAGTGCGGCCTGCATGGGCGGCTCGACGGCGGTGGGTACACGCGGCGTTCGAGGTTCGAAGTCCTGGCGCTTGCCTTTTTTGCCCCAGGATTTGTTGTCCCATTTTTTTTGATTCGGACCGCCGGTTTTCTTCTGCGTCCATTCCTGTTGAGGCTCGTAACCGCCTTGTGGCTGGTAATCGGCAAAATCAGGCATGGCGTCGTAGTCGACATACGGGTCGTAACTCGGTGGCGCCTCTGCCGGCGCGCTCTGCACCAGCTGGCTGACGGCCTCGCCGGTCAGCCCGGTAATTTCGGTCAGGCGCTGACGCATCAGAATACGCAGGTTCGCGCCGGGCACCTTGTCGATCAATGGCGCCGCGAGGGTGGCCATGTGCGCCTTGCCCTCCAGCGAGCGCGGGTCGGACTCTTTGGTCAGTTGCTCGAAAAAATAATCGGCCAGCGGCTGCGCGTGCTGATTGATACGTGCCTTGAACGCATCTGTGCCCTCGGAGCGCACCAGTGTGTCCGGGTCTTCGCCCTCGGGAAGAAACAGAAAGCGCGCCCGGCGTCCGTCCTGCAGGTTCGACAGGGTCGCTTCCAGTGCCCGCCATGCAGCGTTACGCCCGGCCTGATCGCCGTCGAAGCAGAACAGCACGTTGGGCACGACCCTGAACAGGCGCTTCAAGTGCTCTTCGCTGGTCGCAGTACCCAGCGTGGCCACGGCATTGCGCAAGCCTTGCTGGGCCAGGGCGATGACGTCCATGTAGCCTTCGACGACGATGATTTCATCGAGGTTGCGATTGAATTTGCGCGCCTCGAACAGCCCGTACAGCTCCTGACCCTTGTGGAAAACCGGTGTTTCCGGGGAGTTCAGGTACTTGGGTTTGTCATCACCCAGTACGCGGCCGCCAAAGGCAATGACACGCCCGCGTGAATCTCGAATCGGAAACATCACCCGGTCGCGGAAGCGGTCGTAGCGTTTGCCGGTTTCGGCGTTCTCGATCAGCAGGCCGGCATCGATCATCACCTTTTGCTGCAATGAGTCGCTGCTCAGGTGCTTGTACAGGTTGTCCCAGCCGGGAGGGGCGAAGCCCAGGCCAAAGTCCCTGGCGATTTCGCCGGACAGCCCGCGGCCCTTGAGGTAATCCACCGCAGCCTTGCGTGACGGGTGGCTTTTCAGGGCCTGACGGTAGAACTCGGCTGCGGCGGTCAGCAGCGGGTAGAGCGGGGAATCGGTCGGTTGCCGGGGCTTCTGGCCTTTTAAGCTCTGTTCGCGAGGCACTTCCATGCCGGCGGCCTTGGCCAGGTCCTCGACGGCCTGGGGGAAGTCCAGGTTGTCGTGGTCCATGATGAAGCCGAGCGCGTTGCCACCTGCGCCGCAACCGAAACAGTAATAGAACTGTTTGTCCGGGCTGACGCTGAAAGACGGTGTTTTCTCTTTGTGGAACGGACAGCACGCGGTGTAATTCTTCCCGGCTTTCTTGAGCTGCACGCGCGAGCTGACAACATCGACTATATCGGTGCGGTTCAGAAGGTCGTCGATAAAGCTCTGGGGAATCAGCCCGGCCATGGCGTTCTCATCATTCAAGCGTGGTGCAAAAGTATCGGATGACTCTACGAGCGTTCCGTCAGCCTGTCAGCCGTCTTTTTGAAGACGTTGGCAATAAACGGGCACGTCTTTGTATTCGAAGGACGGTGTTGGCCTGAAAGGGATAAAGCTTGATCCCGCGAGTGGATCAGAAAGGCCGCAAGCTTCGTTGTCCACGAGAAGTGGTCAGAGCCTGAAGGCACGGAAGACGCTGCCTTGGCTGAGCTTCTTGCGAAGTCATCAAGGCATACTCGTCTGGTCATCGGTCGATGTGCTGCCCGAGTGGGCATGACCGATGTAGCCTGTGAACAGGCTGGACGTGCTTGACTGACATATCCGAGTCGCATCGGCGGCCTGGACAGGATCAATCAATAAAGCGAACGCAAAACAGCGAAGCTGTAACTGCCGACAGCCCGGCTGGTTGGCCGGGCAAGGCAGAAGCTTGCGACGAAGGTCTGTAAATTAATACAGACGAACGGCGCGGCGCTGTTCGCGCTGGACTTTCTTGGCGTGGCGTTTGACAGCAGCTGCTGCCTTGCGCTTACGCTCCGAAGTCGGCTTCTCGTAAAATTCGCGGCTACGAACTTCAGCCAGAACACCGGCTTTTTCGCAGGAGCGCTTGAAACGACGCAGAGCTACGTCGAAGGGTTCGTTCTCTTTAACTTTGACGGCTGGCATCCAGAGCTACCTTCATTCATTACCGGGGTCAACGCTCAGTGCAAACACTGCACAAAAGTACGTCGGTTTTTAAGGGTTGCGGATGTTAACCCCTCATTGAGAGGAATGCAAAGCCTCTGATCGAAAACCGCTGGTCGGCACCTCGGTCGGCGACTATTATGCGCGCCTTCAAATCTGCCCCCTACAAGGCGCAACCCCATGCTAGTACTGGGATTAGAAACCTCCTGCGACGAAACCGGCGTCGCATTGTACGACAGCGAACGCGGTTTGCTTGCGGACGCATTATTCAGCCAGATCGACCTGCATCGTGCCTATGGCGGTGTGGTGCCGGAGCTGGCTTCACGCGATCACGTCAAGCGCATGCTGCCCCTGATTCGCCAGACACTGGCCGAGGCGGACTGCGTGGCCACGGATATCGATGCCATTGCCTACACGGCCGGCCCTGGGTTGGTCGGCGCCTTGCTGGTCGGCGCTTCGTGCGCTCAGGCGCTGGCATTCGCCTGGGATATCCCGGCGCTGGGCGTGCATCACATGGAAGGTCATCTGCTGGCGCCGATGCTGGAAGAAAATCCGCCACAGTTCCCGTTCGTCGCCTTGCTGGTGTCCGGCGGTCATACGCAGCTGGTGCGCGTCGACGGCATCGGTCAGTACGAGCTGCTGGGCGAGACCCTGGATGATGCCGCAGGCGAGGCCTTCGACAAGACCGCGAAGATGATGGGCATGCAGTACCCCGGCGGCCCGGAGATTTCAAAGGCGGCCATGCAGGGCGTGGCAGGGCGCTTTGTCTTCCCTCGGCCGATGACTGATCGGCCCGGGCTGGAATTCAGCTTCAGCGGCCTGAAAACCTCAGCGCTCAATACCTGGCAGCAATGCCGGAACGCTGGAGACGACAGTGAGCAAACCCGCTGCGACATCGCTCTGGCCTTCCAGCAGGCGGTAGTGGAGACTTTGACCATCAAGTGCAAGCGCGCGCTCAAGCAGACCGGCCTCAAGAGCCTGGTGATTGCCGGTGGCGTGAGCGCCAACAAGGCACTGCGCGCCTCGCTGGAAAGCATGCTTGGCGACTTGCGCGGGCATGTCTATTACGCACGGCCCGAGTTTTGTACCGATAACGGCGCCATGATTGCGTTTGCCGGTTGTCAGCGTTTGCAGGCCGGACAGAAGGAAGATTTGAGCATCAGCGTGCAGGCGCGCTGGCCCATGGAGCAGTTGTCGGGGCTGTGACGGCAGGCGAGGCGGGTTGCGCCTCAGAAATGTCGTTCGCGCCCGGCGAGCAGGTCGCGTAGATTGCCGCGATGGCGCCAGACGATGAGCAGGGTCAACACGCTCATCGGCAGCAACGCATGAGGCTCCTGCCACGCCAGCAACGGCAGGGTCAGGGGTGTGGCGATCAGGGCTGCGAGCGAGCTGGTGCGGGTCAAGTACAGCGTCAGCAGCCAGGCGACTATCGCCAGGGCGGCGGCAGGCGGATACAGGCCCAGCAGCACACCGGCGGCGGTCGCTACGCCTTTGCCGCCGCGAAAGCGGAAGTACAACGGGAACAGATGGCCCAGCACCGCACACACGCCGATCCAGCCCTGCTGTGCGGTGTCCATGTTCCAGGCGCTGGCGATCAGGATCGGCACCAGGCCTTTGCAGAGGTCGCCGAACAGGGTCAGGATGGCGAGTTTTTTTCCGGCCAGACGCAGCATGTTGGTCGCGCCAGCATTGCCGGAGCCACTGGCGCGCGGGTCCGGCCTGCCGCTCAGGCGGCTGAGCAGAATGGCGAAGGACAGCGAGCCAAGCAGGTAGGCGAAGGTGGCCAGTAACCAAAACATGCGAACCATTCCGGGCGAGGATGCCCTGATTCTAACGGCGCATCGCGCCCTTGTCGTGCAGTGGAGAGTAGTGCTTGGACAGAGTTTTCATCGAGGGCCTTGAGGTCGATACGGTCATTGGCGCCTATGACTGGGAGCGCGGCATTCGTCAGTGCCTGCGTCTTGACCTCAGCTTCGCCTGGGACAATCGCCCCGCAGCTGCTGGGGACGATCTGAGCAAGGCTCTCGACTACGCCAGTGTTTCGACCCGTATTCAGGCGTTCGCCGAGCAGGCACAGTTCCAGCTGGTGGAGACCTTCGCCGAGCGACTGGCTGAAGTGCTGATGGGTGAATTCAATATTCCCTGGCTGCGCCTGAAACTGACCAAGCCCGGTGCTGTAGCGGCCGCTGCCGGTGTGGGCGTGGAGATCGAGCGCGGATGTCGCTGACGCGGATTTTCCTCGGCCTGGGGAGCAACATCGAGCGCGAACGCCACTTGGTAGCGGGGCTTGATGCGCTGGATGGCTTCCTGACCGACCTGAGCTGTTCGCCGGTTTTTGAGAGCCATGCCGTGGGTATCAAGAGCGGGCCGTTCTTCAACCTCGTGGTGTCGGCGCTGACCGATCTGCCCTTGATGGAACTGGATCGACGCCTGAAATTCATCGAAGCGGACAATGGCCGCTACGCCCCGGATCGCAAAGGGTTGCCGCTGGATATCGATGTGCTGCTGTATGGCGAGCAGGTCGGTAATTTCGACGGGTTGATTCTGCCGAGGGCGGAAATCTTAAAGAATGCCTTCGTGCTGCGCCCATTGGCGTTGATCGCCCCTGAACGTCTGCATCCTGGTGTAGGGATTGCCTTCAGCAAACTTTGGGCTGATGCGCAGATTGATCAGCAGCTTTGGCCGGTGGCGTTCGAGTGGCGCGGGCTGGCACTGACGCCTGAGGATTTGCTGCGTAGCTGAGCGTGTGTCCGAGCCTTCCCGCTCTAACGCTTCTCGTGCCAAGGCTGAAGATCGGACGCAGAGCGTCCAGGGCTGCGCTACCACGCGGAGCGTGGGAGCGATAACCGTGCACAAGAGCCTGTCAGGCGATGTGCTCAGCCTTGTAGGTTTTCAGTGCCTTCAAACGCTCGTTTTTCAGCGCATCACCCAGTTCCTTGCCCTTCAGACCCTTTTCCAGCAACGGCTGTACCGATACCGCGCGTGCGGCCTCGGCTGCGCCGCGCAGGTAACCGGCCTGTGGATAACTGCGTTGTTCAAAGCCGTGACGTCCTCGCGCGTCCATCTCGCACGCCGCAATGAACTCTTCAAAACGCTGCGGGCGGCGGTAGACGTCGAAGCTTTGCAGCAGCTCCAGCAGGGTCGAGGGTTTCAGCTCCAGCGCTCGGTGGCCGTGCGTGTGGTACTGGCCGACCAGCAGCGCCAGTTCCTGGCAGTCCCTGGGTACACGAAAACGCTCGTTCACCACTTTTATCAGGCGCAGGCCGGTGTGCTCATGGGCGATGTGCCTTGGCCATTCGGCTTCCGGCGTCAGCCCTTTGCCGAGGTCGTGCAGCAGGCAGGCCCAGCGCACCGTTAGCGGGTGTTTGTGGCGTGCGGACTGTTCGAGGACGCTGAGCACGTGTACACCGGTGTCTATTTCCGGATGATGCGCCGCCGGCTGCGGTACGCCAAACAACGCTTCGACCTCCGGCATCAGCTCCTTGAGCGCGCCGCAATCGTGCAGCACCTGAATGAACACCTGAGGCTGTTCCTCCATGAGTGCGCGAGAGATCTCTTTCCAGCTTCGCTCGGCAGTCAGCGCCTTGAGTTCGCCCGATTCACTGAGCTGTCGCATCAGCCCAAGGGTCTCGGTGGCAATGGTAAAACCGTAACCGGCGTAACGTGCGGCGAATCGGGCCACGCGCAAGACCCTGAGCGGATCTTCGGCGAATGCGGGGGAAACGTGACGCAATATCCGCGCTTCCAGGTCCTTCTGGCCGTTGTAGGGATCGGTTAAATTACCGTCCTTGTCTTCCGCCATGGCGTTGATCGTCAGGTCACGCCGAATCAAATCCTGCTCAAGCGTCACCTCGGGGCTGGCGTGGAAAACAAAGCCTCCGTAGCCCACGCCGCTCTTGCGCTCGGTGCGCGCCAGCGCGTATTCCTCATTGGTCAGCGGATGCAGAAACACCGGGAAATCTGTACCGACCGGACGATAGCCCTTGATCAGCATGTCCTCGGTACTTGCGCCGACCACGACCCAGTCGATGTCCGTGACAGGTTGACCCAGAAGACGGTCGCGTACAGCACCGCCCACTTTATAAATCTGCATAAAAAACCTCCGTAAGCGCGACAGGATAAACCTTGTGCCGTGCTTGCGGAGGCTAAAGCTGAATGAATAGGCGTTTTAAGCGCTATTGCCCTGGCGCTTAAAGGTGGACGACCGCCATATCAAGCCGGGGATATTCACTGTCGGCATGCTCGCCTTTCGGGGGGACGTGATGGGTTTTGACCACTTGATCGCCCTGCAAGGTTTCCAGGTGGATGTCAAAGCCCCACAGCCGGTGCAGGTGTTTGAGCACCTCGTCTGTCGATTCTCCGAGCGGTTTGCGATTGTGCTGTTGGTGGCGCAGGGTCAGCGAACGGTCGCCTCGGCGGTCGATGCTGTAGATCTGCACATTGGGCTCCCGATTGCCCAGGTTGTACTGCGCAGCAAGTATCTCGCGGATGGTTCGGTAGCCGTTTTCATCATGAATGGCGGGCACCAGCAAGTCATCCTGCTGGTCGTCGTCCATGATGCTGAACAGTTTCAGGTCGCGAATCACCTTGGGCGACAGGTACTGGAGGATGAAGCTCTCATCCTTGAAGCTGGTCATCGCAAACTTGATCGCCGTCAGCCAGTCGGTGCCGGCGATTTCCGGAAACCACTGCCGGTCTTCATCGGTAGGGTTTTCGCACATCCGGCGGATGTCCTGATACATGGCAAAGCCCAGCGCGTAGGGATTGATGCCGCTGTAGTAGGGGCTGTCAAAACCGGGCTGGAAAATCACGCTGGTGTGCGACTGCAGGAACTCCATCATGAAGCCGTCAGTGACCAGCCCTTCGTCGTACAGGTCATTCATCAGCGTGTAATGCCAGAACGTCGCCCAGCCTTCGTTCATCACCTGGGTCTGGCGCTGTGGATAGAAGTACTGCGCGATCTTGCGCACGATGCGCACCACTTCACGCTGCCAGGGCTCCAGCAGCGGGGCGTGTTTCTCGATGAAATAGAGAATGTTTTCCTGCGGCTCGGCCGGGAAGCGTGCATTGTCTTCCTTGCTGCTTTTGTCGGCATTTTTTGGGATCGTGCGCCAAAGATCGTTGATCTGCCGCTGAAGGTGCTCCTCACGGTCCTTCTGCCGACGGCGCTCCTCTTCGGCGGAAATCGGGTACGGGCGCTTGTAACGATCCACACCGTAGTTCATCAACGCATGGCAGGAGTCGAGCAAGTCCTCCACGGCATCGATGCCATGGCGTTCCTCGCACTGCATGATGTACTGCTTGGCGAACACCAGGTAATCGATGATCGAGCTGGCGTCGGTCCAGGTCCGAAACAGGTAGTTGCCCTTGAAGAAACTGTTGTGGCCATAGCACGCATGGGCCACGACCAGCGCCTGCATGCAGATGGTGTTTTCTTCCATCAGGTAGGCAATACACGGGTCCGAGTTGATGACGATCTCGTAGGCCAGGCCCATCTGGCCACGAGAATAGGATTTTTCCGTGCTGAGGAAGTGTTTGCCGTAGGACCAATGGTGATAGCCCAGCGGCATGCCCACCGAAGCATAGGCGTCCATCATCTGCTCGGCCGTGATCACTTCGATCTGGTTGGGGTAAGTATCCAGCGCATACCGCTCGGCAATCCTGCCGATTTCGCGGTCGTAGGCGCGGATCAGTTCGAATGTCCACTCTGACCCCGTGGAAAGGGGTTGGCGCTTCTGCTCTCTGGCGGTCATGACACTAACCTTCGCTGAAAGAGTTCGCGGAATACCGGATAGATATCACCGGCAGAGACCAGCTGTTGCTGGGCAAACGTGTCGGCAAAATCTTCACCGATGCGTTCGTATTCATACCACAAGGCCTGGTGCTCGCGCGGCGTGATTTCCACGTACGTGTAGTACTGCACGAAAGGCATGATCTGTTTGGTGAGAATTTCCCGGCAGATGGGCGAATCGTCGTTCCAGTTGTCGCCATCCGACGCCTGTGCCGCGTAGATATTCCAGTCACTGCTCGGGTAGCGTGCGGCCATGATTTCCTGCATCAGTTTCAAGGCGCTGGAAACGATGGTGCCGCCGGTTTCCCGGGAATAGAAAAATTCTTCCTCGTCCACTTCGCGGGCGCTGGTGTGGTGACGAATGAAGACCACATCGATCTTGTCGTAGTTACGTTTGAGGAACAGGTACAGCAGAATGAAAAAACGCTTGGCGATGTCCTTGGTCGCTTGGGTCATGGAGCCGGAGACGTCCATCAGGCAAAACATGACCGCTTTGGAGCTGGGGTTGGGTTGTTTGACCAGCAGGTTGTACTTGAGGTCGAAGGTGTCGAGGTAGGGCACACGACGGATGCGTGCTTTCAGTCGGTCGATCTCTACTTCCAGTTCCTGAATATCACCGAAGTTATCCGGCTCTTCACGCTTCATGCGCTCAAGCTCGGTAGTGGCCTCCCTGAGTTTCGCGCGACTGCTGCCGGACAGCGCGATGCGCCGTGCATGCGCCGAGCGCAGGGTACGGATGATGTTGATCCGCGAAGGATTGCCTTCGTTACTGATCCCGGCACGCACGGTCTTGAAGGTGTCGGTGCCGGTCAGGTTGCGCTTGACCAGGTTCGGCAGCTCAAGGTCTTCGAACATGAACTCGAGAAACTCCTCCTGAGTGATCTGAAACGAAAACTCATCCATCCCTTCGCCGGAATTGCCCGCCTTGCCGGGGCCCTTGCCGCCACCGCCGCCTTGAGGGCGGGCGATGTGCTCACCTGTGGTGAACTCCTTGTTGCCAGGATGAACAACGGTCTGTTTGCCGCCGCGACCGTGGTGCAGGACCGGTTCGTCGATGTCACGCCCGGGAATGCTGATCTGCTCGCCGTGTTCCATATCAGTGATGGAGCGACGGCTGACTGCTTCCTCCACTGCTTTCTTGATGTGGTCACGGTAACGCCGCAGAAACCGCTGCCGGTTTACCGTGCTCTTGTTCTTGCCGTTGAGACGTCGGTCGATCACATAGCTCATAGGCTCCTCCGGGGAGCTTCAAGTTGTAAGCATCAAGCTGCAGGCGAGCATGCGATCGATCCCGAGCCCGGGTCTCGATCGCTTTTCGCCTGCAGCTGATAGCTTGAAGCTTGCAGCTGCTTTACTGCGATTTCCGCACGCGCAGATACCATTCGGAAAGCAGACGTACCTGCTTGTCCGTGTAGCCCCTCTCGACCATTCGTGTCACGAAGTCGTTGTGCTTCTGCTGATCCTCTTTGCTGGCCTTGGCATTGAAGCTGATGACGGGCAGGAGATCCTCGGTGTTGGAGAACATTTTCTTCTCGATCACCACCCGCAGCTTCTCGTAGCTGAGCCAGGTCGGATTCTTGCCATTGTTGTTGGCGCGGGCACGCAGCACGAAGTTGACGATTTCGTTGCGGAAATCTTTCGGGTTGCTGATGCCAGCCGGTTTCTCGATCTTTTCCAGCTCCTCGTTCAAGGCGACGCGGTTGAGGATCTCGCCGGTTTCCGGATCGCGGTATTCCTGATCCTGAATCCAGAAGTCCGCATACAACACGTAGCGGTCGAAAATGTTCTGACCGTACTCGCTGTAGGATTCCAGATACGCCGTCTGGATTTCCTTGCCGATGAACTCGATATAGCGCGGTGCCAGGTATTCCTTGATAAAGCGCAGATAGCGTTCGCGCGTTTCGGCAGGGAATTGCTCCTGTTCGATCTGCTGTTCCAGTACGTAAAGCAGATGCACCGGGTTGGCCGCGATTTCGTGCGGATCGAAGTTGAAGACCTTGGACAGGATCTTGAACGCGAAGCGGGTCGACAGGCCATTCATGCCTTCGTCGACGCCCGCGCTGTCGCGGTATTCCTGAATCGACTTGGCTTTCGGGTCGGTGTCTTTCAGGTTCTCGCCGTCATACACGCGCATCTTGGAGTAGATGTTGGAGTTGTCCGGCTCCTTGAGGCGCGACAGTGTGGTGAACTGCGCGAGCATTTTCAGAGTGTCCGGCGCGCAATGCGCCTTGGACAGCGAACTGTTGAACAGCAGCTTGTCGTAAATCTTGATCTCGTCGCTGACACGCAGGCAGTACGGCACCTTCACGATGTAGATACGGTCGATGAAGGCTTCGTTGTTCTTGTTGTTGCGGAAGCTGTGCCATTCCGATTCGTTGGAGTGCGCCAGCAGGATACCGTTGAACGGGATCGCGCCCAGCCCTTCGGTACTGTTGTAGTTGCCTTCCTGGGTTGCGGTGAGCAGCGGGTGAAGGACCTTGATCGGCGCCTTGAACATCTCGACGAATTCCATCAGGCCCTGGTTGGCCCGGCACAGCGCGCCCGAGTAGCTATAGGCATCGGCGTCGTTCTGCGGGAATTCTTCCAGTTTGCGGATATCCACCTTGCCGACCAGCGCAGAGATGTCCTGGTTGTTTTCATCGCCGGGTTCGGTTTTCGCCACGGCAATCTGGTTGAGAATAGAAGGGTAGAGCTTCACGACCTTGAACTGGCTGATATCACCGCCGAATTCGGCCAGGCGTTTGGTTGCCCAAGGCGACATGATGGTGCTCAGGTAGCGTCGCGGAATCCCGAAGTCTTCTTCGAGAATCGCGCCGTCCTCGGTGGCGTTGAACAAGCCCAGGGGCGATTCGAAGACGGGCGAGCCCTTGATGGCGTAGAACGGTACTTTTTCGATCAGTTGCTTGAGTTTTTCCGCCAGGGACGATTTACCGCCGCCCACCGGGCCGAGCAGATACAGGATTTGCTTCTTCTCTTCCAGGCCTTGGGCGGCATGGCGGAAATACGAAACGATCTGGTCGATGCATTCTTCCATTCCGTGGAAGTCGGCAAAGGCCGGATAGCGGCGTATGACCTTGTTGGAGAAAATGCGCGACAGCCTGGAGTTGGTGGAGGTATCCACCAGTTCAGGTTCGCCTATAGCCAGCAGAAGGCGTTCTGCGGCAGAGGCATAGGCGCTGCGATCCTGTTTGCAGAGCTCCAGATACTCCTGTAGCGAGAGCTCTTCTTGCCTCGTGCTTTCGAAGCGTTGTTGGAAGTGGCTGAATATACTCATGACGTCACCTCGCTCGATACGTGGAGCCGGCGGCGGATCGTCAGTCGATGCTGGCAACAACCGTAGCACTACGGCTGCTGTTTCCCCCCAGAACACCTTAAAAGTAACTACCGATGACCCACGCGCCGGTGTACCGGCTCTCCCCTGAATACGGATGGCCTAGGCTAAGGATAGTTCGGATTCGGAAAGATAAAGAAGGGATGCGCGAGAAGAGGGGGTGACCGTTCGTCAGATGGCTCGCGAGCCCGCGTAGAACGCGGGATCAGCTGTCATAAAAATATTTTCTATCAGCCTTGCACGGTTTCTTGCGGGTAAGTGGCGCGCCACAGCTCGAAACCACCGTCAACGCTGTACACGTCGGAGAAACCCTGGCCGACCAGATAAGCTGCAGCGCTCTGGCTGGAGTTGCCGTGGTAACAGACGACCACCAACGGCTTGTCCAGGTCGGCCTCGCGGATGAAGTCGGCGATCGAGTGGTTGTCCAGATGCACGGAATCGGGAATGTGATTGCTCTGAAAAGCCTGTGGATCCCGAACATCGACCAGCACGGCGCCTTGCTCGCGCAGAGCCTGGGCCTGTTCAGGTGGGATACGTTTGAATTCAGTCATTGCCTGGGCTCCTGAGCCTGAGGTTACGAAAGGGGAGTAGCGCCGGGTTGCACGCGGGTAACAAGCCCGTCGGCGGCATTGCCGATAGCATCGCAATTGCACTGATGACGTTCAAGCGTATCGACATTAAGCAGCGTCATCGAGCCGCCCCAGACACATCCGCTGTCGAGGGCAAAGACGTCCGGTTCGTCGCAGCGACCTTCCAGTGCAGCCCAGTGGCCGAAAATGATTTTCACGTCTCGGGTCTTGCGGCTCTGATGGCTGAACCAGGGCGCGTAGCCAGGTATCGCGGTGCCGACCCCTTCCTTGCTCTTCAGGTCGAGCTTGCCGTCGCTGGTGCAGAAGCGCATGCGGGTGAAGTAGTTGGTGATGACCCGCAGACGCGTCACGCCTTGCAGGTCGTTGTCCCACTTGGCTGGTTCATTGCCGTACATGCCGTCGAGAAAGGCGTCGTACAACGTGTCGTCCTGCAGCGCATGCTCGACTTCGGCGGCGTGCTTCAAGGCCTTTTTCAGCGTCCACTGTGGCGCGATACCGGCATGCACCATGGCGACATTGCGTTCTGTGTCGTAATGCATGAGCTTCTGCCGACGTATCCAGCCAAGCAGGTCGTCACGGTCTGGCGCTTCAAGGATTTCAAGCAGCGTGTCGCCTTTCTTCAGCAGCTCTTTTTTACGGGCCACTGCCAGCAGGTGCAGGTCATGATTGCCGAGCACGCACACCAGCGATTCGCGGATGCTGTACAGATAGCGAAGCGTTTCCAGCGATTGCGGGCCACGATTGACGAGGTCGCCCACCAGCCAGAGGCGATCCTGCTCCGGGTTGAAGTGGACGTGCTCGAGCAGGCATTGCAGAGGCTCAAGGCAGCCTTGCAGGTCACCCACGGCGTACACTGCCATCAGTGCAGCGAGCCCGGAACGGCCAGACGGAAAGGCTCGATAACGGCATCGAAGCGTTTGCCGTCTTCGGCAAGCATCTGGTAGGTGCCCTGCATATTGCCGACTTTGGTGGTCATGACCGTACCACTGCTGTAGGTATGGCTTTGGCCGACCTTGATCAGTGGCTGCTGGCCAACCACGCCTTCGCCCCGTACTTCCTCGACATTGCCATCACCGTCGGTAATGACCCAGTGCCGCGACAGCAGCCGGGCAGGCAACTCGCCGTTGTTGTGCACGGTGATGGTGTAGGCGAAGGCGAAGCGGTTCTGCTCGGGTTGTGACTGTTCCGAGAGGAAGCGTGTGACGACGCTGACGTCGACCTTGTAACGAGAATCGGGCATGCAATAGGCCTTGAAATCCATAGCTGCGAAAAAGGGCGTGTGCGGCAGGTAGATCAGTCTAGGACAAGTAAGCGGAAAATGAAGACCGAGCCTGCCGTTTACTTGTCCCCAGGGTTCACTCGGTCACAACTTTTTCGCTGAGAGTGTCTGCCAGACGAACGAATGCAGCCAGATCGAGCTGCTCGGGACGCAAGCTGCCGTCTACTCCGGAAGCGGTAATCTCGTCGCTGGTCAACAGCAGCTTGAGCGTGTTGCGCAGGGTCTTGCGACGCTGGTTGAACGCTTCACGCACGATGCGCTCCAGCACACGGTGATCCTTGGCAGGGTGCGGCAGTGTTTCATAAGGGACGAGGCGCACAATGGCCGAGTCCACTTTCGGCGGCGGGTTGAACGCACCCGGTCCGACGTTGAACAGGTGTTCCACGCGGCAATGGTACTGAACCATGATCGACAGGCGGCCCCAGTCGCCACCGCCGGGTCCGGCAGCCATGCGCTCGACCACTTCCTTTTGCAGCATGAAGTGCATGTCGCGGATCAGGCTGGCGTTCTGCAGGAGGTGAAAAATCAGCGGTGTCGAGATGTTATACGGCAGGTTGCCCACCACCCGCAGGCTGCGCGGTTCGGCGCCGAGGGTGTTGAAATCGAACTTCAGCGCGTCGCCCTGATGCAGGTTGAAGTTCGGCTTGTTGGCGAACTGACCGTTCAGGATCGGGATCAGGTCCTTGTCCAGCTCGACCACGTCCAACTGAGCGCCGCTGTCGAGCAGGCCCTCGGTCAGTGCACCCTGGCCCGGCCCGATTTCCAGCAGCCGGTCTTCAGGTTTGGCACGGATGGCGCGCAGGATCTTGTCGATAACGCCTGCATCGTGCAGGAAGTTCTGCCCGAAGCGCTTGCGCGCCCGGTGTTGGTATTGCTCGGTCATGAATGGGTCTCGGCCATCTGGTAGGCGGTTTGCAGTGCGACGTGCAGGCTGCCGGTGTCGATGTTTGCGGTGCCGGCCAGGTCCAGCGCCGTGCCATGATCGACAGAGGTGCGGATGATTGGCAGGCCGAGCGTCACATTGACTGCTGCGCCGAAACCTTTGTACTTCAGCACGGGCAGGCCCTGATCGTGGTACATCGCCAGCACTGCGTCGCAGTGCTCCAGATATTTGGGGGTAAACAGAGTGTCTGCAGGCAGCGGGCCGCGCAAGTCCAGGCCTTCGCTGCGCAGGCGCTCCAGAGCAGGTTCGATGATGTCGATTTCCTCACGACCCAGATGCCCGCTTTCGCCGGCATGAGGATTGAGGCCGCAGACCAGAATGCGTGGGTGGGCAATGCCGAACTTGTTGACCAGATCGGCGTGCAGGATGCGTGTCACGCGCTCCAGACGATCCGCTGTGATGGCGTCGGCCACATCGCGCAACGGCAGGTGAGTGGTCACCAGTGCTACGCGCAGGTCGCCGGTCGCCAGCATCATCACTACCTGTTCGGTGTGAGTCAGTTCAGCGAGAAATTCGGTGTGTCCGGAAAACGCGATACCGCCGTCGTTGATCACGCCTTTGTGCACCGGGGCGGTGATCATGCCGCTGAACAGCCCATCCAGGCAGCCCTGGCCCGCGCGAGTCAGGGTTTCCAGCACGAATGCAGCATTGGCCTTGTTCAGCACGCCGGTTTCCACCGGAGCAGCCAGTGGCGTATCCCAGACATACAGACTGCCGGCAGGTGCAGGCAGATCGGGAAGCGCGTCGGGCGTGACTGAGATCAGACTGACCGCCACACCCAGTTGCGCGGCCCGCTCAAGGAGCAGGTCACGACTGGTGATGGCAATCAGGGGGTATGGCTGAGGCTGCGTGGCGAGCAGCAGGCAAAGGTCGGGACCTATGCCGGCCGGCTCGCCGGGTGTCAGTGCGAAACGCTTGGGTTTCACTGTGCAGCCTGGGTCGCGCCAGGGAGTTTGATTTCAACGTAGGCTTCGTCGCGAATCTGACGCAGCCAGGTTTGCAGCTCTTCGTCGTACTTGCGGTTACGCAATACGTTCAGCGCCTGCTGTTCACGAGCCTGATCGGTAGCGTCCGTTGAGCGACGACCAAGTACTTCGAGAACATGCCAGCCATACTGGGTCTGGAACGGTTTGGACAATTCGCCTTGGGGCGTTTCGCTCATGACCTGACGGAATTCCGGAACCAGAGAGTTGGGATCAACCCAGTTCAGATCGCCGCCATTGAGCGCAGAACCCGGATCTTCCGAAAAGCTTTTCGCCAGCTCGGCGAAATCTTCGCCGTTCTGGATGCGGTCGTAGATCTTCTGGGCAAGACGCTTGGTCTCTGCCTCGTTACGAATTTCGCTTGGCTTGATCAGGATATGACGCACATGGACTTCATCACGCATTTGCGCCTGACCCTGGCCGCCACGCTTTTCCAGCAGCTTGAGAATGATGAAACCGCCCGGCGTACGTGCAGGAGGTGTCACGTCACCGACAGGCATCGAGCTGAGCATGTCACCGAACGGCGGTGGCAGTTGTGCAGCCTTGCGCCAGCCCATGTCGCCGCCTTCCAGTGCGTTTTCGCTGGACGAGGAGGTGGCTGCGAGCCGGGTGAAGTCAGCACCTTTCTTCAGCTGGTCGTAGATACCCTTGGCCTTGGCCGCTGCAGCCTGGATGGCGTCCGAAGAAGCGCTGTCAGGCGTAGCGATCAGAATGTTGGCCAGGTGAAACTCTTCAGACAACTGAGCCTTGCCCAGATCGGAGGCGAGGAAGTTCTTCACCTCCTGCTGGGACACCTGGATACGTTCGGCCACCCGGCGCTGACGCACGCGGCTGATGATCATTTCCCGGCGCACCTGTTCGCGCGCATCGTTATAGGACAGACCGTCATGCGCCAGCGCGGCGCGGAATTGATCAACGCTCATGTTGTTGCGCTGGGCAATAGTGCCAATGGCCTGATTCAACTCGTCGTCGGAGACGCGAATGCCAGAGCGTTCGCCCATCTGCAACTGCAGGTTTTCCAGGATCAGACGATCCAGAACCTGTGGTTGCAGGGCTTCTGCAGGCGGTACACCAGAACCACGCTTGGCAATGGTCTGCTGAACTTCACGTACACGTTGGTCCATCTGGCTTTTCATGATCACGTCGTTGTCGACGATAGCCACGACACTGTCCAGAGGTTGAACCGCAGCATGCACTGCACCGCTCAGGAGTAACGCGCCCAGCATCAGCGGGCGCAGACAATCAGAAAGCTTGGTCTTCACGTTCACGATAACCTTGAATGCCTTTGTCGAGGAAGCTGTCTACCTTGGCGCCAGTGACACCGCCGAGCCCCTTCAACACGATTTGTAGGAATATGCCGCGGTCGCCTTTCTCGTTCTGAGGTGCTGCCTGGCTGAACTCGTCGTAGTCGATCCAGTAGCGATTGACCAGACGCATTTTCCAGCAGCAGTTGTCGTACTCGAATCCGCCGAAAGCTTCGATGGTGCGTTCACGGTTGTAGTCATACTGCCAGCGGCTGATCAGGCTCCACTGCGGCACGATCGGCCAGATGACCGAGAAATCGTGCTGCTGAATCTTGTAGTAGTCCTTCACATAGTTTGGCGAACCCGGGGTGCCGTAGTCGCCACCACCCACGACCCAACGGCCGGTGCTTTCGTCGTAACGAATCTGGTCGTTGCGATAGCGGTAGCCAAGGTTGACGACCTTGTTCGGATTGTCTTCAGGCTGGTAGTGGAACATTGCGCTGCCCGAACGGGTGCTTCGGCTGTCCGGATCCCAGTTGAAATCGGAGTTGAAGCGCCAGTCGCGGTTGAAGCGGTATTCGTATTCCAGTGCATAAGGCGAAACGTTGGAGCGTGCATCATCACGATCCGCGAACACCACGCCCGGCAACTGCACCTTGCGGTCTTCGAAATACAGCGCCTGACCGATGCTGAAGCGTTGACGTTCGAAGCCGTTTTCCTCGATCCAGCGGTTGGTGACGCCCAGCGACAGTTTGTTCTCGTCGCCGATGCGGTCGGAACCGGTGAAGCGGTTGTCACGGAACAGCGAAGCGAAGTTGAAGGTGCTTTCGCTGGTGTCGAATACCGGGATGTCGGTCTGGTCTTTCTCTGGAACATAGAGATAGAACAGGCGCGGCTCCAGGGTCTGGCGATAATCCTTGCCGAACCAGTTGGTATTGCGGTCGAAGTACAGGCCGCTGTCGACGCTGAAGATCGGCACGCTGCGGCTTTGGCTGCTGCTGTACTCTTCGCCGGCCAGGAGCGTGTTTTTGCCCTGGCTGTCGAGATCCAGATCGTATTGCGTGTAGACATACTTCAGCTTCGGCGTGAGGAAGCCATAGGTCCAGTTCATCGGCAGGCTGACCGACGGTGCCAGGTTCAGACGATCGCCGTTGGCGCGAGCCAGGCCGGAGATGTTGTTGTCCAGGCGTGTCTCGGAGTTGCCGTCTTCATCGATGAACGCGCCGCTGCGCAGGTCACGTTCGAAGCGCACCGCTTCAGTCTGATAATCGAACTTCAGGCCGCCGGGGTTGTAGGGCAACGTACCGTTCAGTGTCAGCTGAGGCAGGCGGTTGTACGGCGTAACGTTGGCAACCGTCGCCAGCTTGTAGGCCTGAGCATTGAGCACTGCCGAGAAGCTGTCGCCACGGTAGGTCAGGGAGCCTTGCTGGTTGAGGAAGTCAGTCCTTTTAACGCCGATCTGATCGGTTTCCAGATCCTGGAAGTAGTACGGATCGCTGATGTCGGTGTAATCGACCTGGGTCAGCCAGCGCGTATCAAGCCCGCCCTTGTGCTGCCAGTTGATCATCCAGCGGGTCTTGTCGTAGTCCGACTGCAGTTTGCGGTCGTCGTTTTCGTCGTTCAGGTACGCGCCGCCAAACTGACCTTCGCTGCCTTTGGTCAGGTAGCGGAACTCGCCTTCCATCAGCAAGCCACGATCAGCCATGTAACGCGGGTACAACGTGGCGTCGTAGTTCGGCGCCAGGTTGAAGTAGTACGGGGTGACCAGCGTGAAGCCGTTGTCGCCGCCTGCTGCAATGGACGGCGGCAGGAAACCGGACTGACGACGGTCGTCGATCGGGAAGTAGATATACGGCGTGTACAGAACCGGTATGTCCTTGACCCGCAGGGTAACGTTGGTCGCTGTACCGAAGCCGGTGGCCGGGTTCAGCGTGATGTTGTTGCCCTTGAGCGTCCAGGCGTTGCTGTTCGGCTCGCACGTTGTGTAGGTACCGTCCTTGAGCCGGATGATCGCGTTCTCTGCACGCTTGGCGTACAGGGCGTTACCGCGAATGTTCGACTTGTGCAGGACGTACTCGGCGTTGTCGACACGGGCTTCGCCGGTATCGAGTTGCAGTTCGGCCTTGTCACCGACGATCAGTGCACCATTGTCGCGCAGACGGACATCGCCGTTCAGCTCGCCACGGTTCTCGGCCTGATGCAGTGCAGCCTCCTGGGCCTGCACCTGCATGCTGCCCTGGCGCATCACGACATCACCCGCCAGCGTGGCGACCTGCGCTTCCTGTTCGTAACGCGAAGCCTTGGCTCCGACGAACATCGGCGCGTCTTTCATCGGCGTCTTGTCGTCCATGCCAGGACGGATCGGCTCGACGTAGGCACCCGAGCAATACGGGCCGGTCTCGGCCAGTTGCGCTGCGGTAAGCTTTTCGCGAGGAACCCAATCGAGGTGGCTGTAGTCAGCACTACGCGACTTCAGACCTTTGCCCTTGGCTTCAGTGACCAGTTGCGTACCCGCAGACTGTTCACCCGAAGAGGTGCCCTGTGAGGTGACCGTGCCGTTGGAACTGACCGACGTCGTGTCATGCACGGGGCGCGGAGGCAGATCCACTGCAGCAGCATTGGATTTCGGCGCACAGTTCCAGGCACCCGAAGCAGAGACTGAGCAGTCATACTGTTCCGCGGCGACCACGAACTGAGTGGCCAGAGGTTGCATCGCCAGCAGACTGCCGGTTACGAGCAACGGAAATTTTTTACGAAACGCGGGGGATTTCAATGCCATCTTATTAGTCCGGGCTTCCTGCGCGCCATCTGCCCGCGGGGGGGCCGCACGCCTCTCGATGGGCTGAAAAAGATTCCGGATAATAAAGCATGACCCGCTTGACGGCTAGCGCCGTCGGAGACCCTTGTAATGTCAGATCAAGATATACGCCTGCAATCCCTGAAAGTTTGGCTCGATGAGCAGTTGCCGGCGCTGTTTTCGGCGCACGGTTGGGGCGCTGTGCCCCCGGCTACATTGACTGCGGCCAGTAGTGACGCAAGTTTTCGCCGTTATTTTCGCTGGGAGGGTGCGGACCGAACTTTTATTGTCATGGACGCCCCTCCACCGCAGGAAAACTGCAAACCGTTCGTGGATATCGCTCATTTATTGGAAAAGTCGGGCATTAATGTTCCAAAAATTTATGCCGAAGACCTGACACAAGGCTTTTTGCTGCTCAACGATCTGGGCCGCCAGACTTATCTGGATGTCATTGACGCCGATAATGCCGATGCCTTGTTCGCTGATGCTATCCAGGCGTTGCTGGCCTACCAGCAACTGCCTATGGACGCGCCGTTGCCCAGCTATGACGTGGCGTTGCTGCGCCGTGAGCTGGAGCTGTTTCCCGAGTGGTACGTAAAGCGGCACCTGGGTATCGAGATGGACGAGGCGCAGTTGAGCGACTGGCAGCAGGTCAGCGAGCTGTTGATCAACAGCGCCCTGGCACAGCCCAAGGTACTGGTGCATCGCGACTATATGCCGCGAAACCTGATGATCAGCGAGCCCAACCCGGGCGTGCTGGATTTCCAGGATGCGGTCTATGGCCCGGTCACCTATGACGTGACATGCCTGTTCAAGGACGCATTCCTGAGCTGGCCGCAGGAGCGTGTCAGTGACTGGCTGCGCACCTACTGGGATCAGGCGCGAGCCGTTGGAATTCCGGTACAGGAAGATTTTGCCGCATTCGAGCGCGCCAGTGATCTGATGGGTGTACAGCGACATTTGAAGGTGATCGGCATTTTTGCCCGCATTTGCCACCGCGATGGGAAACCGCGCTACCTGGAAGACGTTCCGCGCTTTTTCGCTTATATAGAAGCGGTTTTGTCGCGTCGCCCAGAGCTGGCGCAACTCGGGCAGTTGCTCACCAGTCTGCAACCGGTAGACGCGGCTGTCTGAAAAGACAGAGACGGCCAGCGTGAGAGGGCCGGTTTAGACATGGCCGCCTTGAAAGATGGCCATTTTGGAAAAGATCTTGATTGTGTCGAAGAGGACTGCATGAAAGCGATGATTCTCGCCGCCGGTAAAGGCGAGCGAATGCGCCCGTTGACCCTGCACACACCCAAACCGTTGGTACGTGTCGGTGATGTGCCGTTGATCGAATACCACCTGAGCGCCTTGCGCGATGCAGGGTTTCACCAACTGGTCATCAACCATGCGTGGCTGGGCCAGCAGATCGAGGATTACCTGGGTGACGGTCAGCGTTTCGACCTGAGCATTCGTTATTCGCCTGAAGGCATGCCGCTGGAAACGGGCGGTGGCATTCAGCGTGCATTGCCGCTGCTTGGCCTTGAGCCGTTCGTGGTAATCAACGGGGATATCTGGACCGATTACGACTTCGGCGCATTGCGCGTGCCGCTTGCGGGCCTTGCGCATCTGGTATTGGTCGATAACCCTGCGCACCATCCGACGGGTGATTTCTCACTGGTTGACGGTCAGGTGCGCGACGACGATTCGGCAGGTCAGCGGTTGACGTACAGCGGCATCGCCATCCTCCATCCACAGCTGTTTGCCAACTCTGAGCCCGGCGCGTTCAAGCTCGCGCCGCTGTTGCGCGAGGCGATGCATAAGGGACTGGTCACGGGCGAGCACTACCGAGGGCGCTGGGTCGATGTCGGTACCCACGAGCGCCTGGCTGAAGCCGAGCAGATGCTTGCGGAGACTCGCTGAATGCTTTGGCCCGGCACACTGATCGGCGCTGGAGTCGGTTACGCAATTGCCAGTATTCCAGGCGCAATGCTCGGTGCTCTATTGGGGCAGGCGCTGGACCGGCGCCTGAAGCTGCAAAGCTGGGCGCATCTGCGTGAGCGTCTGGGTGGGCGTGCAACGATCCCCCAGGACGACCTGCTGTTCGTGTTGCTGGGCCGTCTGGCCAAAAGTGACGGACGGGTTCTGGCCAGCCATATCCAACAGGCACGTATCGAGATGCGCCGTTTGAATCTGAACGAGACGGATCAGTTGCGCGCCATCAACGCTTTCAAGCGCGGCCGCGACGGCTCCGATGGGCTGCGCAGTTATCTGCGTGGTCTGCAACGGCAGCCGGACATTGCCGAAGACATGTTGCGCGCCTGTTGGCGGATGGCCTGGGCGGACGGCAAGGCTTCTCGGGTCGAGCGCGAGCTGATCGGGGTATGGGGCATGTGGCTTGGCTGGACAGGGCCGCAGGTCGAGGCGCTGGCGGCTGACCACGACCCTATGAAGCGTTCACCGATCAGCAGCGGCGACGACTACAAAAGTGCGATGACGCTGCTGGGGATAAGGTCGGACACGGATCCTCTGAGCATCAAGCGTGCCTACCGGCGTCTGCTCAGCCGGCATCACCCTGACAAGATTGCCGGCTCGGGCGCCAATCCGCAGCAAGTGCGGGTGGCGACCGAGAAGACCAGCGAGTTGCACAATGCCTATCGGGTGGTGAAAGCCCGACGCGGGTTCAACTGAACCTGCGCTTATTTTTCCTCTTTGGCGTCTATCCAGCCACGAACACGGCGAAATAGCTGCTCTTGTTCGGTATCTCCGCTGCCGGCGATGTTGATCAGACCAATCTGGGTAAAACCCGGCCCCTTGGTGCGTTTACTGGCCTGCAGGCGGGCTTTTGCAGCCTCGTCAGGCGAGTTTTTGTAGATGAAGTCGACGGCTTTTACTTTCAACTGAGGCACCATGTCCAGCAGCGAAGGCTTGGCATTCAGGGGTTCGCGCGCCGCCAGCATCACCAGCTTCTGCACCACAGGCGATGTCCGCTCGTTGAGGAACCTGGCCGTCCAGTACGCGCCGCTGCTGTGGCCGATCAACACGATACTGCGTGCCTTGTTCTGCTGCGCAAAGCTGATCGCGGCTTCGATCCGCGCAAAGATGCGCTCGGCCTGGGCCTTGTTAATCTCTTCGTCGGCTGCAGCCTTGGCTGTTTCAGCAGCCGCCAGAGCCTCGGCTTCTGCCGCCGGGTCCTTCGCTGTCGCGCTGGCGTCCTTGGGGGTTTCCTTCGGCGTTTCAGTGGCTTTGCTGGCGTTTGCATCTGCCGGAGTTGCATCGGGCTCGCGTGCCCCCGGCGTGTTGTCGAGCGGATCCGGCATGGTGATACTCAGGCTCGACCAGCCGACATCCGGAAACTTGCGACGCAGCGGGCCGACAGCGTCGGGCCAGTCCGGTGATTCAGCGTCGCCAGGCACAATGATGACCGCGCCTTCGGGGGCGTCGGTGTTGGCGGGTTTCCAGAGCGCGAGAAAGCTTTCGTCTCCGGCCTGAAGTTGCTGCTGGTCTTCGCGAGGCAATTGGCGTTCCAGTGCTATTGCGTCTTCCTGCGAGCGGCTGAGCAGCGGGGCTCTTTCGACCGGCGCATCCGCGGCAGCGTCTTTGGCAGGGGCCGGGTCGGCTGCGACGGCAGGCAAGGCGCAAGGCAGTATCAATGACAGAAACAATGCAGGAAACGTTGCGCGAAAGGTGTAGGACATCGGATATTCCAAGCCAGAAACTATCCCGGCAGCCTAATGGGTTGATCGGCTTTTGTCAGGCCTGAGCCTGCGCGGCACATGGCCGCGATACGCACACACGAGAGCGACATACTGATGATTCGTCTTCTGCGCACCGGTTTTATCGGCTGCCTGGCTTTGCTCTTGATGGCTCAGATGGTCGATACGCAGGCTGACGAACCTGAAACACCTGCCGTTGCGCAGTTGAGTTCGGCGCAGCGTAATTGGCTCGACCAGCATGGTCCGTTGCGCGTAGGGCTGGTACTGCGCGCGCCTTACGCGCAGTTCGATCAACGTTTGCAGCAGTTGTCCGGCGCCAACGTCGATTTGATGAATGCGCTGGCGGCGACGCTGCCGGTCGAGTTGCTGTGGCGAAACTTTCCTGACCAGAGCGCGCTGGAGAACGCGCTGGCCAAGGGTGAAATCGACGTTGCGCCCGGCTTGATGCAAACCCCGGCAGGCCTGCGTCTGTGGTTGTTTTCCGACCCGTATTTGCGTGTTTCGCAGTTGTTGATCGGCGAACGTGATGGCAGCACTGCCGTGGACCTGGAGAAACTCGACAGCCTTTCCCGCGTTGCGGTGCGCATGCCCGGCACCACGGCGGACTACCTGCGCAGCAATTTCCCGCACCTCAATCTGCAAGGAGTGCCGTTGGAGCGCCAGGCGCTGCAATTGTTGCTCAGTCAGCAAGCACGTTATGCCGTGGTGGACGAGGCGCAGCTCAGCCGTTTGCTGCGCGAGCCGGAGTTCGCAGGGCTGGCGGTGGTGGGGGATATCGGGCTGCCCCAATTGTTACGTGTGGCTTCACGTCGCGACATGCCGGAACTGGCGGCCATCGTCAGCGCAGCATTGCGGGCGATCCCAGCCAAGGAGCTGGAGCAACTGCATTCGCGCTGGATGCCGCTGACCCCCGCACATTTCATCGAGTCGACCAAGCTCTGGAAGAACCTGTGCATTCTGCTGCTGGTGATGTTGCTGGCGTGTTTCGCCATCGTGGTCTGGCAGCGACGCCAGCAGCAGGCGCTGGAGCAGGAACTGCTGGCTGCACGCGAAGAACTCGCCCTTCGTGTCGAGGGCGAGGAAGCCTTGCATCTGGCGCAATTCTCCATTGATCAAAGCACCGTCGGCATCCTGTGGGTCAACTGGGACAGCCGTGTGCGTTACGCCAACCGGGCAGCGGAGTCCATGCTGGGCTATGCGCCGGGGCAGGTGGTAGAGCGCCCGCTGATCGATTTCGAGCCCGGTCTGCATATGGATCGCTGGCTCAACCTGTGGAAGAACGCGCGCTCCAGCGAAGACAGCCCGCAAGTCTTCGAGACCCATTGCCTGCGCGCCGATGGCAGCCTGCTGCCCACCGATATCTCGTTGAGCTTCCTGCGCTTTCGTGACGCCGAATACTTGGTGGTATTCCTCACTGACGTCAGCGAACGACGCCGCGCGCATGACCAGTTACGTGACTTGTCGGCGCATCTGGAAAGCGTGCGTGAAGAGGAGAAGGCGCATATTGCCCGCGAGGTTCATGACGAACTGGGTCAGATGCTGACGGTATTGAAGCTCGAGACGTCGATGTGCGAGCTGGCCTATGCCGACCTCGACCCTGGCCTGAGCGAGCGACTGGACAGCATGAAGCGTCTGATCGCTCAGTTGTTTCAACTGGTGCGCGATGTGGCCACGGCCTTGCGGCCGCCGATTCTCGATGCCGGCATCGCATCAGCCATTGAATGGCAGGCGCGCCGTTTCGAGGCGCGCACGCAGATCCCTTGTCTGGTGCAGGTGCCGGACAATCTCCCGGCGCTCAGCGATGCCCGGGCTACAGGCATGTTCCGGATCCTTCAGGAGGCCCTGACCAATGTGATGCGCCATGCACGGGCACACACGGTAGAGATCAGTCTGACGCTGCAGGACGGCATGATGTGCATGAGCGTCGCCGATGACGGGCAGGGGTTTGTCATCGAGTCAGGCAGGGCGGTTTCGTTCGGTCTGGTCGGGATGCGCGAGCGGGTGCTGATGCTCGGTGGCCGACTGGAGCTGGACAGCGAGGTGGGTGAGGGCACAACCTTGCGCGCCTATATCCCGCTGGACACCCTCGCACAGGAGCGAAGACAGTGATTCGTGTTTTGGTAGCCGAAGACCACACCATCGTGCGCGAAGGAATCAAGCAATTGATTGGCTTGGCCAGAGATCTGCAAGTGGTGGGCGAGGCGAGCAATGGCGAACAGTTGCTCGAAACCCTGCGTCATGTGGCCTGCGAAGTGGTGCTGCTGGATATCTCCATGCCCGGCGTCAACGGGCTTGAGGCGATACCGAGGATTCTCGCATTGACCAACCCGCCGGCCATTCTGGTGCTGTCGATGCACAATGAGGCGCAGATGGCTGCGCGTGCATTGAAGGTCGGCGCGGCAGGTTATGCCACCAAGGACAGCGATCCGGCGCTGCTGCTGACGGCCATTCGCCGGGTGGCAGCCGGCGGGCGTTATATTGATCCGGATCTGGCCGACCGCATGGTCTTCGAAGTCGGCCTCACCGACAGCCGGCCTCTGCACTCGCTGCTGTCGGAGCGCGAGTTTTCAGTATTCGAGCGCCTCGCCCAGGGCGCCAACGTCAATGACATCGCTCAGCAACTGGCCTTGAGCAGCAAGACCATCAGCACCCACAAGGCGCGGCTGATGCAAAAAATGAAACTCAACTCGCTGGCCGATCTGGTCAAGTATGCAATGGAGCACAAGCTGCTCTGAGTCTGAAAACGACACCTGACACCCCGCGCCCCTTTGCGACGCAGAGCGTCGAGACCTGCATTCCCACGCGGAGCCTGCGGAACGACAGGCGTCCTTGAGAACGCTATTGTTCTCGTGCTCTGCGTGGGCATACCGTGCGGAACGATAGGCGTCCTTGAGAACGCTATCGTGCCCATGCTCCGCGTGGGCATGCCGTTCGGGACGCTCTGCGTCCTCTTGCGATGCCGCGCGTCGAGAAGGGGAGGAACCGACATATCCAATCGCGCCATCTCTGTAGGGCAATCCCTACCCCTGGCCTTCCAGCCAGCCTAGGCGATTCTCTCCCGGCCCCCGATTTGCCGGGGCTTCGGGCTGCTCTAGGCTTGAGCCCACGCAGACAAAACAAAGGTGTGGGTAATGAGCGACGTCGATACAAGCGCTGGAGCAAATGATGTTCTGGTCAGCTTTCGTGGTGTGCAGAAGAGCTACGACGGCGAAGCACTGATCGTCAAAGACCTCAACCTGGACATTCGCAAGGGCGAGTTCCTGACGCTGCTCGGTCCGTCCGGCTCGGGCAAGACCACCAGCCTGATGATGCTGGCCGGTTTCGAGACCCCGACGGCTGGTGAAATCCTCCTCGGTGGCCGCGCCATCAACAACGTGCCGCCGCACAAACGCGACATCGGCATGGTGTTTCAGAACTACGCCTTGTTTCCGCACATGACTGTGGCCGAGAACCTGGCGTTCCCGTTGTCGGTGCGTGGCATGAGCAAGACCGACGTCGGCGAGAAGGTCAAAAAGGCACTGGGCATGGTCCAGCTGGACACGTTTGCGCATCGCTACCCGGCGCAGTTGTCCGGTGGCCAGCAGCAACGCGTGGCGCTGGCACGCGCGCTGGTGTTCGAACCCCAGCTGGTGCTGATGGATGAGCCGCTCGGTGCTCTCGACAAGCAGCTGCGCGAACACATGCAGATGGAGATCAAGCACCTGCACCAGCGCCTGGGCGTGACCGTGGTCTATGTGACCCACGACCAGGGCGAAGCCCTGACCATGTCCGACCGGGTCGCCGTCTTCCATCAGGGCGAGATCCAGCAGATCGCACCGCCCCGCAGCCTGTACGAAGAGCCGAAGAACACCTTCGTGGCCAACTTCATCGGCGAGAACAACCGCCTCAATGGACGTCTGGTCAGCCAGGACGGCGACCGCTGTGTGGTCGAGCTGGAGCGTGGCGAGAAAGTCCACGCACTGGCGATCAACGTCGGTCAGCCTGGCGGTCCGGTGACCCTGTCGATCCGTCCCGAGCGCATTAACCTCAATGGTCGCAGCGAGAGCTGTGCCAACCGGTTTTCCGGTCGTGTGGCCGAGTTCATCTATCTGGGCGACCACGTTCGCGTGCGCCTGGAAGTGGCAGGCAAGAACGACTTCTTCGTCAAACAGCCGATTGCTGAACTGGACCCGACGCTCAGCGTGGGCGATGTCGTGCCGATCGGCTGGCAAGTCGAGCACGTCCGCGCGCTCGACCCCTTGCAGCAAGTGCATTGATCTATCAATAAAAGCAATAACAGAGGCGACCTGATCGCCCATCCCAATCGCTTACCAACACTGCTCGTGGAGAAAAGAACCTATGTTGAAGTCTTTGAAGTTCACCGCTATCACGTTGGGCCTGATGTGCGCCGCGCAGGCCATGGCTGCCACCGACCTGACCGTCATCTCCTTTGGCGGTGCCAACAAGGCCGCTCAGGAAAAAGCGTTTTACGCGCCTTGGGAAAAGGCCGGCAACGGCAAGATCATCGCCGGTGAGTACAACGGGGAAATGGCCAAGGTCAAAACCATGGTCGACACTAAGAGCGTTTCCTGGGACTTGGTAGAAGTCGAATCGCCGGAACTGGCGCGTGGTTGCGACGAAGACATGTTCGAAGAGCTGGACCCGAAACAGCTGGGCAATGCTGCTGACTTCGTGCCTGGCGCCATCACCACCTGTGGTGCCGGCTTCTTCGTCTGGTCCACCGTGCTGGCGTACAACGCTGACAAGGTCAGCACTGCACCCAGCGACTGGGCCGATTTCTGGGACACCAAGAAATTTCCAGGCAAGCGCGGCCTGCGCAAAGGCGCCAAGTACACCCTGGAATTCGCCCTGATGGCCGACGGCGTTGCGCCGAAAGACGTCTACAAGGTATTGGCCAGCAAAGATGGCCAGGACCGCGCGTTCAAAAAGCTGGATGAGCTCAAGCCAAACATTCAGTGGTGGGAAGCTGGCGCACAGCCGCCGCAGTACCTGGCTTCCGGTGATGTGGTGATGAGCTCGGCCTACAACGGCCGGATCGCCGCCGTGCAGAAGGAAAGCAACCTCAAGGTCGTGTGGACTGGCGGCGTGTACGACTTCGACGCCTGGGCCATCCCTAAGGGTTCGAAAAACGCCGATGCCGCGAAGAAGTTCATCGCCTACATGCTGAGCCCCGATCAACAGAAGACCTACTCGCAGAACATTGCCTACGGCCCGGCCAACACCCAAGCGGTCAAGCTGCTGGACAAGGAAACCCTGCAGAACATGCCGACCACGCCTGAGAACATCAAGGATCAGGTGCAGATGGACGTGGCGTTCTGGACCGACAACGGCGAATCCCTCGAGCAGCGTTTCACTGCCTGGGCTGCCAAGTAAATCATTTGCGTTGAGTCAGAACCGGGCGCTCCCTGAAACGGGGAGCGCCCCCTCGTTGAAAGATCCCGGAGTTCGCTATGGCCATCGCCGTGCCCCTGACTGAAGGCGCCAGCCCCAACTTGAAGCAACGTCTCGCTCGCGCCGAGCGGGTCAACCGCTGGAAGGCTCAGGCACTGATCGCGCCGTTGGTGATTTTCCTGTTGTTGGTGTTTCTGGTGCCCATCGCCGCGCTGCTCTACAAGAGTGTTGGCAATCCGGAAGTCGTGACTGCACTGCCGACCACTGTGGTCGAAGTGCAAAAGTGGGATGGAAAAGGGCTGCCGCCCGAGTCGGTCTACAAGGCAATGAGCCTGGACCTGGCCGAAACACGCAAGAATTCCACGCTGGGCGATCTGTCCAAGCGTTTGAACATGGAACTGGCCGGTTATCGCAGCCTGCTGAGCAAGACCGCCCGCGCGCTGCCGTTCAAGACCGAGCCTGCCTCTTATAAAGAAGCGCTCGAAGCATTGGACGAGCGCTGGGGCGACCCGGCGTACTGGCAGGCGGTGCGCCGCAATACCAGCAGTGTTACGCCGTATTACCTGCTGGCGGCCGTCGACCATCGTATCGATGACCTCGGCGAAGTCGCCCCGGCGACCCCGGACCAGGCGATCTATCTGGACATCTTCGCCCGCACGTTCTGGATGGGCCTGGTGATTACCGCGATCTGTCTGGTACTGGCTTATCCGCTGGCCTATCTGCTGGCCAGCCTGCCCGCCCGGCAGAGCAACCTGCTGATGATTCTGGTGCTGCTGCCGTTCTGGACCTCGATTCTGGTGCGCGTGGCTGCCTGGATCGTGTTGTTGCAGTCCAGCGGTCTGATCAACAGTGCGCTGCTGGCGATGGGTATCATCGACAAGCCGCTGGAGCTGGTCTTCAACCGCGTCGGCGTGTACATCTCGATGGTGCACATCATGCTGCCATTCATGATCCTGCCGATCTACAGCGTGATGAAGAACATCTCCCCGACCTACATGCGCGCTGCGATTTCGCTGGGCTGCCACCCGTTTGCGAGCTTCTGGCGCGTGTACTTCCCGCAGACTTACGCCGGGATCGGCGCCGGCTGCCTGCTGGTGTTCATTCTGTCGATTGGCTACTACATCACCCCGGCGTTGCTGGGCAGCCCGAACGATCAGATGGTCAGCTATTTCGTCGCCTTCTACACCAACACCAGCATCAACTGGGGCATGGCCACCGCGCTCGGCGGGCTGCTGCTGTTGGCGACCATCGTGCTGTACCTGATTTATAGCTGGCTGGTCGGCGCCAGCCGCCTGCGTCTGAGCTGAGGAGTGTCACCATGCTGAACCCTTACACATCGCCGATCGAGCGCCTCTGGTATTACGCCTTGCGCATCATCTGCACCCTGGTGCTGCTGTTTCTCGTGCTTCCGGTATTGGTCATCGTGCCGCTGTCATTCAACTCCGGCAGCTTTCTGGTCTACCCGCTGCAAGGCTTCTCGTTGCAGTGGTATCAGGACTTCTTCAACTCCGCCGAGTGGATGCGTGCGCTGAAGAACAGCATGATCGTCGCCCCGGCCGCGACCCTGCTGGCGATGGGCTTCGGCACGCTGGCAGCGATCGGCCTGACCCGCGGCAACTTCCCTGGCAAGGCGCTGGTCATGGCTTTGGTGATTTCGCCGATGGTGGTGCCGGTGGTGATTGTCGGCGTCGCCAGTTACCTGTTCTTCGCGCCGCTGGGCCTGGGCAACAGCTACACCTCGCTGATTCTGGTCCATGCGGTGCTGGGTGTGCCATTCGTGATCATCACCGTGTCGGCGACCTTGCAGGGTTTCAATCACAATCTGGTGCGTGCGGCTGCCAGCCTTGGTGCCTCGCCACTGACCGCCTTCCGGCGCGTGACCCTGCCACTGATTGCGCCGGGGGTGATTTCCGGCGCGCTGTTCGCCTTCGCGACCTCGTTCGACGAAGTGGTGGTCACGCTGTTCCTCGCCGGGCCGGAACAAGCCACCTTGCCTCGGCAGATGTTCAGCGGCATTCGCGAAAACCTCAGCCCGACCATCGCCGCCGCTGCGACCTTGCTGATCGGTTTTTCGGTGGTCTTGCTGCTGGTGCTTGAGTGGTTACGCGGGCGCAGCGAAAAACTCAGAACGGCTCAGTAACCGAGCGCGACAAGTCTCAAGCGGCCAGCCAGGGCGAATCCATTGGCGTGCAGCTTGAGGCTTACCGCTCCGGGCGAAGCTTGGCGTACAATCCGCGCACCGTGATTCTGCTCAAACAGGTGCGTCATGCAGCCCTTCGTTATTGCCCCATCGATTCTTTCCGCTGACTTCGCCCGTCTGGGTGAGGAAGTCGACAACGTGCTGTCCAGCGGCGCCGACTTTGTCCACTTCGATGTCATGGACAATCACTATGTCCCGAACCTGACCATTGGTCCGATGGTGTGCAGCGCGTTGCGCAAATATGGCGTCACCGCACCGATTGACGTGCACCTGATGGTCAGCCCGGTGGATCGCATCATCGGCGACTTCATTGAGGCCGGTGCCACCTACATTACCTTTCACCCGGAAGCGACCCAGCACATTGATCGTTCGCTGCAGTTGATCCGCGAGGGTGGCTGCAAGGCGGGCCTGGTGTTCAACCCGGCCACGCCGTTGAACCTGCTCGAATATGTCATGGACAAGGTCGACATGATCCTGCTCATGAGCGTCAACCCCGGTTTTGGCGGGCAGAAGTTCATTCCCGGCACGCTCAACAAGCTGCGTGAAGCACGCGCCTTGATCGATGCTTCTGGACGCGACATCCGCCTGGAAATCGACGGCGGCGTGAACGTCAACAATATCCGCGAAATTGCAGCGGCAGGTGCTGATACCTTCGTCGCCGGTTCAGCCATTTTCAATGCACCGGACTACCGCGAAGTGATCGAAAAGATGCGCACAGAACTGGCGTCATCCCGCGCATGAGCGGCTTCGAGCAGCTGTTTGCAGGCAAACTTCCCAAGCTGATCATGTTCGACCTGGACGGCACCCTGGTGGACTCGGTGCCCGATCTGGCCGTGGCGGTGGACACCATGCTCGCCGAGCTGGGGCGTCCGATCGCCGGGCTGGAATCGGTGCGGTCCTGGGTGGGCAACGGTGCGCCGGTGCTGGTACGCCGCGCGCTGGCCAACAACCTCGACCACAGCGGGGTCGATGACGCGCTGGCCGAGCAGGGCCTGGAGATCTTCATGCGCGCTTATGCGCAGAAGCATGAGTTCACCGTGGTCTATCCCGGCGTGCGCGAAACCCTCAAGTGGCTGCAGAAAATGGGTGTCGAAATGGCCCTCATCACCAACAAGCCGGAGCGCTTCGTCGCGCCGCTGCTGGACGAGATGAAACTGGGGCGTTTCTTTCGCTGGATCATCGGCGGCGACACCATGCCGCAGAAAAAGCCCGATCCTGCTGCACTGTTTTTCGTGATGAAAATGGCCGGCGTACCGGCCTCGCAATCACTGTTCGTTGGCGACTCGCGCAGTGATGTGCAGGCGGCCAAGGCTGCCGGTGTGGCCTGCGTCGCGCTGAGCTATGGCTACAACCATGGGCGGCCGATTGCCGAGGAAAACCCGGCGATGGTCATCGATGATCTGCGCAGGCTGATTCCCGGTTGCCTGGACATGGACGCTGAGATACTGTTGCCCGACATCAAACGTCCCTCCTCAAGAGAATCCATCGTGGTGGTCACTCGCAAACTCTGGATGAAAGTCATCAAGGCCCTGGCCCGCTGGCGTTGGCGCGCCTGACCTGATTCTGGCCGGCCTGCCGGCACGTTTGCCTACCTGACCGTTTTGTCCTCAAACCACGAGGTTGCTCATGAACCGTGAAGAATTCCTGCGTTTGGCCGCTGAAGGCTACAACCGCATCCCGCTTGCCCGCGAAACCCTGGCCGACTTCGACACACCGCTGTCGATCTATCTCAAGCTTGCCGACCAGCCCAACTCCTACCTGCTGGAGTCGGTTCAGGGCGGCGAGAAGTGGGGGCGTTATTCGATCATCGGCCTGCCATGCCGCACCGTGATGCGCGTGCATGGTCATCACGTCAGCGTGACCCATGATGGCGTCGAGATCGAAAGCCTGGATGTCGAAGACCCCCTGGACTTCGTCGAGACCTTCAAGGCGCGCTATAACGTGCCGACGATTGCCGGGCTGCCACGCTTCAACGGCGGGCTGGTGGGCTACTTTGGCTACGACTGTGTGCGCTATGTCGAGAAGCGTCTGGCCAACTGCCCGAATCCTGACCCGCTGGGCGTGCCGGATATCCTGTTGATGGTGTCTGACGCGGTCGTGGTGTTCGACAACCTGGCGGGCAAGATGCACGCCATCGTGCTGATCGATCCGGCTCAGCAGGACGCCTACGCAAGTGGTGTGGCGCAGCTCGATGAACTGATGCACAAGCTGCGCCAGCCGATCACGCCGCGCCGCGGTCTTGATCTGGACCGGCCTCCGGCTGCCGACCCGGTGTTTCGCTCCAGCTTTACTCAGGATGATTACGAGGCGGCGGTCGACACGATCAAGCAGTACATCCTCGCTGGCGACGTGATGCAGGTTGTCCCGTCACAGCGCATGTCCATCGATTTCAGCGCCGCGCCCATCGATCTGTATCGGGCGCTGCGCTGCTTCAACCCGACGCCTTACATGTATTTCTTCAACTTCGGCGACTTCCATGTCGTCGGTAGTTCGCCGGAAGTGCTGGTGCGGGTCGAGGACAACCTGATCACCGTGCGTCCGATTGCCGGTACTCGCCCTCGTGGCGCCACCGAAGAGGCGGATCGCGCGCTGGAAGAAGACCTGCTTTCCGATCACAAGGAAATCGCCGAACACCTGATGCTCATCGATCTTGGCCGCAACGATACCGGTCGGGTGTCCGAGATTGGCACGGTCAAACTGACCGAGAAAATGGTCATCGAGCGTTATTCCAACGTGATGCACATTGTGTCCAACGTTACAGGCCAGTTGAAAAGCGGGCTGAGCGCGATGGACGCTCTGCGCGCAATTCTGCCGGCTGGCACCCTGTCCGGAGCGCCGAAGATCCGCGCCATGGAAATCATCGATGAGCTGGAGCCGGTCAAGCGCGGCGTCTATGGCGGGGCAGTCGGTTATCTGGCCTGGAACGGCAACATGGACACGGCGATTGCGATTCGGACTGCGGTAATCAAGAACGGTGAGCTGCATGTACAGGCCGGTGGCGGCATTGTCGCCGACTCCGTGCCAGTGCTGGAATGGGAAGAAACCCTGAACAAACGCCGCGCCATGTTCCGCGCCGTGGCCCTGGCCTCGCAAACTGCCGAGGGTTGAGCAGGCTTGCTGCTCTGGTAATGAACGGTAGTTAGAGAGCTATCGTTCCTCACGCTCCAGCGTGGGAATGCCTTGGGTGACGCTCCGCGTCACCGATCCGCACTGCGCCGCAGTTCTCAGGATAGGACGCGGAGCGTCCAGAAAGGCATGCCCACGCGGAGCATGGGCACGATAGTGAAACCCTGAAAAAGCGCCACGCACGATAGTTGAGATTATCGTTCCTCACGCTCCAGCGTGGGAATGCCGTGGGTGACGCTCCGCGTCACCGATCCGCACCGCGTCACAGTTCTCAGGATAGGACGCGGAGCGCCCAGAACGGCATGCCCACGCGGAGCATGGGCACGATAGTCAGATCATCGTCCCTCACGCTCCCTCCTGCGGCAGTCTAAAAACTCAGACTCAACGCGACATTCACTCCTTGCTGGGTAACGTCATCGTTCTTGCGCCAGTTGTAATTGCCGCGCAGTGTCAGGTCCTGAGTCAGCTTCTGGCTGACGCCCAGCGTTGCCCGGTTCAGGTCGCGTTGCGGCGTGTAGCCTTCCAGCGTGAAACCCACTGACTGGACACTGTTGAGCGCCATGGTTACGTCCTGCTGATCGGTCTCGAACTCCCGCTCATGGGCAACTTCTCCCCATACCTGTGTGCTCGGTGTCACCTGGAATTTGCCCTGTACACCCACGCCTGCACGCCGCGATTTGCGCGTCTGGTCACTGAAGGTCAGCGCGGTCGAGCGGTCGCCTTTTTCCGAGTAGCCATCGACATCGATGTGCGCGTAATCGGCGCTGACGAAAGGCGACAGATGCCAGCGACTGGTCGGGCCCGCGATGTCGAAGCCCACTCGCCCGCTGGCAGCCCACATTTCACCGTCGGTATCGCCTTTTTCCTGACCTTCGCTGACGCCCAGCGCGAACTTGCGCTCGGCATTTTCGTAGTCCAGTTTGCCGCCCGACACTGCCAGATCACCCCACCAGTGGTTGGCCTGATACTGCAGGAACGCAGTGGCGATGTAGCTGTTGAGTTTGTAGTCCGAGTCTCTTGGGCCGGCCTCAAGATTCTGGCGATACGCGCCGGCGACAACCCCTGTGCGCCAGTTTTCGGCAAACCGGTAGCTGCCGCCTATGGTCAGGTTATAGCCTCTTCCGTCAGCATCAGCCGAGCTGTCCTGCGCGTCGAAGTCCATTTTCTGACCGCCTGCCGAAAGCATGCTCTGCCACTGCCCGACACCTTGCCAGTTACCCCAGTCGCTGAGCCACTGGGCGCGAATTTCGTCCTGATGCATACGCAGCGTGCCATTGGCCATTTCCGGCAGCAGGGAGACTTCCCAAGGGGCCGAAAGCAGCGAGTAGGCGTAGTCGGCCAGCAACCTCTGTCCGGCCTCGGTCGGGTGCACGCGATCGTTGAAGAACAGCCGGTTCGGATTCGGCGTCGCACTGGACCTGCCGTTGGTGGTGCTTTCCCGGCAGCTATTGCCGCTGAAACAGGTGCTGACCAGATTCTCGTTGGGATCGAACCCGAAGCGTGCCGGTTCAGCGAGGATCTCATTGATCAGCAACGGAACGTTCAGCGGAATGATCTGCGCATTGATCTGCGCCAGTCGGCTGACCAGTTGCTGATTGAAACCCGCGCTGAGTGCCGAGGTGGCCGAAGCCAGTGGCGAACCGCTCAAGGCTGGCGTTTTACCGATGTCCGGCAGCAACCAGACCATGATGTAGCGCGCACCGGCCTGTTGCAGGGCTTGCGCGCTGTCTGCCAGCTGATTGGCAGCTTGCGCGGCGCTGCTGGCACTCAACACGCGACCTTGCAGAAAGTCGTTGCCGCCTCCGGTCAGGTAGTAAAGAGCGTTGGGGTCAGCGCGAAAACCGTTGGCGGGCAGATAACCTGTCCGGCTGCGCAGCAGCGTGCCGGTGTTCGGGTCTACGACGGTGGATTGCGAGTTGATCGAGTCGAGAATCTGATCGGTCCGATAGCCGCCGACCGCCCAGTTATTGCCATCGGGCACTCCCAGCGCAGCATTGACCGGTGACGTCGACGCCGCCAGATCTCCTGACGGCACACCGAGCATCCTGCCGATCAGCGTCGACGAGTTCAGGTTGAACACTTCACCGCTGCCGTCCTGATAGGTGGGGCCGACACGATTGGTGAACCTGAGCGTGGAGCCTCTGGGCCCGGCGGTGTCCGGAAACTGCCCGGCATCGGCGAGACTGTCACCGAACGCCACCATGGTCGAATAGGGCGCGGCAGCAGCGCTGCCGCAGGCAAGCGATAACAGGCAGGCCGCGAAGGGCCAGCGCCTCGATGTCTTGGTCATGAACGGATCCCGATTGTTTTTGTTTTGTACCGGAAACGTAGCAAGATTTTTCATGACTGCAAAGTTCGATGAACATTATCGCGCTGCGGCGGTGCTTTTTTGACCTCAGGCTGCCCTGTTGGTCACGATGGCGCTCAGGTAGTTGGCCAAGTCATGCAGGTACACGAAGGGGTGACCCTGACGACTGCCGCCTGTGCGGCTGACCTTCAAGTCGATGCGTCCTGCGTTGATCTTGCGCAGCAGATTTCTGTCGTTCGACAGGTGCGAAAAATAACGCTCTCGGACGGCGCTCAGTGAAGGGCACGGCGTGGCGAATTCTTTGCGAAGTTGATCCAGTATTTCGTTCATTCCATGACTCCCTGTGGTTTGCATGTGAGTACTCCCGAGATGGAGTGCAGACAAACAATACGATATGTAGCGCGTCGTGACAATACAGTTTGTATTTTAAATACGATTTGTATTGTTCGTCTCACAGGGAATCGATGTACCAGGACACGCGAGCAGTGCCGTTTTCAGGGTTGCGGGTGACGCTGATACCTTCGGCCTCGCTGATCTGATCCATGATGCGCTCCCAGTGAGCCACCGATTCGCCAGGCTCCCTGATCAGCAGGACCTGATGCTCGATCTGCGCCTTGTCACTGGTGATAGCGTCCTGAATGCGCTGTGCCAAGGCCAGGTAAGCGTCATGTTGCGAGGTGTCGGGGAACTGCTTGAGCATGAGTGAACTCCTTTTTACTGTATGTGCATACAGTAATTGAGGGGTGTTTCTCACGCAAGCTACAAATGTTTCCTACACGGACACCTGCCCGGGACGAAACAGTGGCGCATGAAAAAGCCCCGGTTATCGGGGCTTGGACGTGGCATGCCGGGTCAGAGACGCATCGTCATCTGCCTGATGACACCGATCAGTTTGCACTCCTCGGTCACCGCAAGGGTCGGGTAGGCGGGGTTCAACGGCTTGAGAAAGTAGCGTCCGGCGTCTTCGACCAGTTTTTTGAACGTGGCCTCATTACTTTCCGGCAGTTTGGCGATGACCAGCTTGCCGGCAGTGGGCTCGATTCCGGTGTCGACCAGAATCAACATGCCTTCAGGAATGCTCTGGCCTGCGGGTGCGGTCATCGAATCGCCACGGACCACCAGCCAGAAGGCTCTGCCCTTGGCTTTATAGTCGCTGATCTCGAAGGTGTCCGAATAGCCGGCAGGGTAGGGCTCGACGGCTTCACTCCAGCCACCGGCCTCTACCCAGCTGATGACCGGATAGCGATAGAAACGCGAGGGCTGCACCGTGGGCTCCACGTTGTGCATGCCGGGCTCGCTGGCCGGAATGGAGGTGGTGAGAATCGGCAGGCCGAGTTCTGTCAGGAATCGATTGATAACCTCGATCTTCGGCTCACGCTTGCCATTCAGCCAATGCCCTACCGCGCCGGGCGTCACGCCCATCCGCTCAGCCATCTCTTCCTGGCTGATCTGCTGGGTTTCCATGACCTGTCTTGCGACTTCATACCATTTTCTGTTCATGCGTCGAATCATACAGGCTGTAGGGTGTTGAGCAATATACATAATGTAATGCTTCGTTGTGTCATAAAAATACAAAATGTATTGTAAGGCCTTGGTTCTGCGCAGCGAAAGACGTTGCGCAGCGTTTCCGAAAGGTCCTACAGGAGAGACACGATGATCGAGAAAATAGAAGCCGTGATGCAGCATTGGGGTGAACAGCGCATGCGCATTGGCCTGGGCGGCGGACTGAGCAGCCCGATGGCCGGGATCATGGAATGGGGCGCGTACATTCCGCGCCGCACACCCGGCTCGCGCGCACTGGTGGGTAATGGCAGCGGCCTGGACTATATAAGCAGCGAAGTCGAGGCGGCTGTGGCGCAGCTTTCGCGCAGCCCTGCAAAGAGCCGCGGGCCTGAACTGGCGCAACTGGCGACATTGCGTTATGTCGAGTCGTTGCCGGTGCGCGAGCAGATGCGTCTGGTGGGCATCAATGAAGGCGCAGACCGCACCTATCGCAACTGGATCGACAAGCTTCACCAGCAAGTGCTGGCGATTCTCGCTGAGCGCAGCGCTTCCAGAAGCAACAACGCCGTCGCCGACAAGGCTGCGCAAGGGTAAATGAAGACACGGTTTCACGCCGTTTATCCGGGTCGATTGCACAGCTGTGGCCGAACTCGTGTTGAACTCCGGTCAAACTCGACCCACCCCGAAACTGCCCCTTCCCAGGCTTTCCGGAGGGGGGTAAAAAGGTCCCACGATATGCGATTTGCGCCTCAGGGCAGCAGCCGGAAACAGGCTGATCAACAGCCACAACCGGTCACTCGCGACCCATCTCAAACCCCGCCTCGGCGGGGTTTTTTATTGGGCCAGGCACACGGAGGCCAGTGCACATGTTGAAGGACTATCGATGCGGGCAGTGCAAAAAGCTGCTGGCCCGCATGGGTGAGTACACAGAGCTCCAGATCAAATGTTCCCGCTGCGGAACGTTGAATCATGTGAAGGCCACGAGCCTCGAGTTATCGCCGTTGAGCGACAGAGGTACAGCAGCGTCGTTGCTGCCTCGCGGTGCTAACCAGAGGTATTAATCATGTCCAATAGCAGTTCTGCTGTCAGCCAGCTCAAGAATATTCCGCTGGTAGGTATCAACCTGGGTTCAGTGGCAAACGCCGGGCAGATCGTGCCGGGCGAGGCAGGGACTCATTATCAGTGGCCCAATCGTGGAACCATCACTACCTGGGTCAAGAATCGGGGCGTGCGTCTGATCCGTTTCCCGTTCGAACTTCAGCGCGCTATTCAGCTGTCGACTCTGGACGGCTTGCCAGGCCAAGGGGCGAACCTGAATACCGACTTCGTGAAGCGCTGGAAAGAAATGCTTGGCTGGATTCGTGAAGACTCCAATGGCGAGGCCAGAATCATTCCTGATCCGCACCACTACATGCGTTTGCATCGCTACGAAACCGATGCAAACGGGAACCTGACCGGGCGCATTCTTCCTGCCGCGGAGGCCGGTAATCAGAACGGCTGGAAGGCAACCGAGTCGGTATTGATCAAGGATGGGAACGGTGTCAGTGGCACTTTCTGGAGCGCCGTTCACCTGGCCAACTTTCACCAGAAGCTGGTCACCGAATGCGACGATCCGATGGTGCTGGGCTGGGGGTTGGGTAACGAGCCGTATTCGAATACTACGGTGGGTGCCAAGGACTACATTACGTTCCCTGCTCTTGAGGCGCTGTACATCAGCACGATGAATACCGTGCTGCAGGCGTTGCGCAACAGCTCGAAAAAGCCGGTGTTCATTTGTGGGCTTGAGTTTGCAAGCGCCAGAAACTGGGCCACCGTCTCTGCCAACCTTCAGTCGAAGATCGTCGACCCGGCCAATGCAATTGTCTGGGAAGCCCATGCTTACGGCGATTACGATAAAAGCTCCAGCGGTGCCTACGCCAATAACAACGACCTGATCTCGCCGACCGTTCTGCGCGATGAAATCGTGGGTCCGTTTCTGACCTATGCCAAGACCAACAAGATGGCCGCATTTATCGGCGAAACAGGGATTCCGCCAACGGCTGCCGGTCGCACCGCGCTGAAAAACCTGCTCGATAAAGCGAAGGCGGAAAAAGTGCCAGTGACACTGTGGGTCACAGGGCCAGGCACCGATGGCGAAAAGATGAGCCTGGAGGCCAGCAATCAGGCGGAGACCGTCGCACTGGTCACACCGTACTTTGCCGAGCGTATTGCCCTGTGGGGTTATGCACAGGCATGACGGTGCAAGTCATTCCGTTCTGACCCAGCAACGGAGCCCCGCATCAAGGGGCTCTTTCCAGTTTATTCAGGCTTTCGATTTTCGAGGGCCTTGAGAGTCCACCACCCTATTACGGAGCACCAATGGACCCAACCGACCTAGGCCCAGGCACAGCTACCTGGCTGGGCGGCACGGGCACAATTCTGCTTGGCGGCTTTCTATGGCTGCGCAAGTTTCTTTCCAGAGATGCAACAGACCGGGCGATGGACAACGCGGACATCGGTACGGTGCGCCGCCTCAATGAACTGCTCGACTCCGAGCGCCAGGCGCGCAAGGAAGCTGAAGCGCGGGCTGATCAGTTCGCCAAGGAGCGCAACGAGCTCGCCGCAGCGGTTGGGCGGATGGAGGGCAAGATCGAAGCCCTCACCAGCCACATCGTTCAACTCACCGACAAGGTCACCACGCAAAGCGCCGAAATAGCCCGGCTGCGATCCCAACTCGGAGGTGCAAACGATGCACAGATGCGCAATTGATTTCATCGCTCGCCATTGGTGGCGGCGCCTGGAGGTCTGGCTGATTTCCGTGCTGCTGATCGCTGGCTGCCTGATGCTCGGTTTTCAGGCCGGGCAGTGGTCGGCGAATGCCGAGCATACGCAGCAGCTGGCCGAGGTTCGCAATGCCTACGACGCGGCACTGGGCAAGCGCGACCGGCGCCTGGACAGGCTGGCCGAAACCACCACCCAGGCGGCAGACAAGGTCGAGAGTGCTGCATCAATTGCCAATCAGGCCGCTCACACGGCCAGCCGTGCTGCAGACAAGGCTGATGAGGCGTTGGGCAAGGCGAACCAGTAGGCGTTTCCCACGCCGCAATCAACCTTCAACACACGCGGAACCCCTCATGAAGATAACCCCGATAGTTGCCCACTTGCAGGCGACCTGCCCGAGCTTTGCCGGGCGAATCAGTGCCGGTATCGACTGGGCGGCGGTCGCCCTCGGTGATCAGCTGGCCCACCCGTCGGCGTACGTGATTGCCACTGGCGATCAGTCCACCGCCAACGATTTGCAGAACGTCATTCGCCAGAACATCACCGACACGATCGATGTCGTGGTGGTGCTCGATGGCGGTGACAAGCGCGGGCAGGAAGCCAGTGAGCAACTGCATGCCCTGCGCGCCGAACTGTGGCGTGCGCTGGTGGGCTGGAACCCGGATCACGATTACGACGCGATGCAGTACACCGGTGGCGCGCTGGTGCAGATCAGCGGCGACCGGGTGACGTATCGCTTCGGCTTTGCAGCGCAGTTTCAACTGGGCCGCAATACCTCCGATCAGCCTGCCGAGACCTGGCACGAAGCGTATCTGGATGGTTTGCCCGGGTTTACCGGCGCCACCATTGAGATGGACTGCGTTGACCCCGCAGATCCGAACCTGAAATCCCCCGGCCCTGATGGCCGTATCGAAGCGAAGTTCACAGCAGAGGTAACCCCATGACTCAACGCATCACTGTAGTACCGGCCGAGGGCCGCACTGTGCCGGATCCGGAGGCGGGCGATTTGCTGCCCGTCGAAGGCCGGCAGGTGACCTTCAACGCCTGGTGGCAGCGTCGTCAGAACGACGGCGACATCACCCTTAAAACCGAGCAATCCACCACCACCCATCAAGCCTTCACGGCTTAACCAAGAGGAAGCCAAACAATGGCTATCAGCTTTAACAACATTCCATCCGATGTTCGCGTTCCGCTGTTTTATGCGGAGATGGACAACTCGGCCGCCAACAGCGCGTCGGCCAGCATGCGTCGACTGATCGTTGCGCAGGTCAACGACGATGTGTCCGGCCCCGAACTGGGTTCTCTGGTGCTGGTGCCAAGCGTGGCGCTGGCGAAAAACATCGGCGGTCAGGGCTCCATGCTGGCCTCGATGTATGAAACCTGGCGCAAGGCGGACCCCACCGGCGAAGTCTGGTGCCTGCCGCTGCTCAATACCGAAGGCGCCAAGGCCGGCGCGAAAGTCACCCTCAGCGGGGCGGCGACCGAAGCCGGTCTGCTGAACCTGTATGTCGGCGGCATGCGAGTGCAGGCCACTGTCGTTAACGGCGCAACCGCTGCCCAAGCGGCCACGGCACTGTCGGTGAAGATCAATGCCACACCTGATCTGCCGATCACCGCGGCTGTCGAAGCGGGTGTGCTGACCCTTTCCTGCAAATGGAGCGGGGCAAGCGGCAATGACATCCAGCTGGAATTCAATCGCCAGGGCAAGACCAATGGCGAAGTCATTCCTGCCGGCCTGACGGCGGCAGTCACCGCCATGACTGGTGGCGTAGGTACGCCTGATCAGCTCAAGGCACTGGCTGCGCTGGGCGATGAGCCGTTCGAGTTCATCTGCATGCCCTGGACCGACACCGCCACGCTGGATGCCTGGAAAGCGGCAATGGACGACAGCACCGGTCGCTGGAGCTGGGCGCGTCAGTTGTACGGTCACGTTTACAGCGCCAAGCGCGGCACGGTCGGTACGCTGGTGGCCGCAGGTCAACTGCGCAACGATCAGCACATCACCCTGCAGGGTGTCGAAAATGGTGTTCCGCAACCGGTCTGGCTGCAAGCCGCTGCCCTGGCTGCGCGCACGGCGGTGTTCATTTCTGCCGACGCCAGCCGTCCGACCCAGAGCGGCACCATGCCCGGTATCGATCCGGCGCCGGCCAGTCAGCGTTTCACCCTGACCGAGCGTGAGTCGCTGCTGCGTTACGGCATCGCCACGGCGTACTACGAAGGCGGTTACGTGCGCATTCAGCGTTCGATCACCACCTACCAGAAGAACGCTTACGGCCAGGCGGACAACTCGTACCTGGACAGTGAAACCATGCACCAGTCGGCGTTCATCATCCGTCGTCTGCAAGGCATCATCACCAGCAAGTACGGCCGCCACAAGCTGGCCAACGATGGCACGCGCTTCGGTGCCGGCCAGCCGATCATCACGCCGAGCACCATCCGTGGCGAGTTGATTGCGCAATACGCACGTCTTGAAGAAGAGGGTCATGTGGAGAACGCCGAAACGTTCGCCCAGCACCTGATTGTCGAGCGTGACGGCAATGACCCAAGCCGCGTGAACGTGATGTTCCCGCCTGACTACATCAACGGCCTGCGCGTGTTCGCGCTGCTCAACCAGTTCCGCTTGCAGTACGACGAAGCGGCATAAGCCTAACCAACCCTTTCAAGCCCGCCTCGTGCGGGTTTTTTCATTCTGGAGATAAACAACATGGGTCAGAAAGTTGCGGGTACCTGCTACATCAAAGTGGATGGCACCCAATTGACCATCAGCGGCGGCGGCGAAGCGCCTCTGATGAACATCAAGCGCGAGACGGTCGTGCCTGGTTACTACAAGGAAACCGAAAAGGCTGCCTGGTTGAAATTCACCGCCGTGCATACCGCGGATCTGCCGCTCAAGCTGCTCACTACCGGTGTGGACATGACCATCACCTGTGAATTCAAGAACGGCAAGACCTACGTCCTGTCCGGCGCCTACCTGGTGGATACGCCGAGCAGCAAAGCTGACGACGGCACCATCGAGCTGCAATTCGACGGCAATCAGGGGAGCTGGCAATGAGTGAAGTCATCGACCTGGCCAGCCCGATCGAAGCGCACGGCGAAACCCTTTCGCAACTGACCTTCCGGCGCCCTACGGCGCAGGAAGCGCGGGCCATCAAGGCTCTGCCGTACAGGATCGACAAGAACGAGGAAGTTTCCCTGGATCTGGACGTGGCGGCGAAGTACATCGCCGTCTGCGCCGGCATCCCGCCCTCGTCGGTCAATCAGATGGACCTGTGCGACATCAATACGCTGAGCTGGAAGGTTGCGAGTTTTTTCATGGCAGCGGCATCAGCGACCTCGAAGGACTGATCGCCGTCGTTTACGACCTCGCGTATTTCTGGAAGACCGATCCCGCACTGATGATGTCCAGGGAGCTGGACGTCATCACCGAGTCGATCTTGCAGACGCAACGCATCAACCAGATCCTGCAGGGGGAGTGATGGCAGACACTATCAAGACGCTGATTACCGGCGTCGACAAGCTGTCTCCAACGCTGGCAACTATCCGCAACAACGTTGAAGGCTTCGAGGACAGGCTTAAAGGCTCTGGTCTTGGGGGCGTCGAGGTGGGCGAGATGATCAAGGGCAATGCTTTGGCAGAGCCCTTGATTGCCGGGGTAAAGGCAGCGATCGGTTTCGAGACCAGCATGGCCGGCGTGAAACGGTCGGTCACCTTTGAAACACCGCAACAGTTCCAGCAGATGAGTTCCGGCATTCTGGACCTCAGTGAACGACTGCCGGAAAGCGCCAACGGTATCGCGGCGATTGTCGCCGCGGGCGCCAAGGCCAATGTACCGCGCGAAGAACTGACCGGGTTTGCCAGCGACGCCGTGAAAATGGGCGTCGCATTCGATCAGACAGCGGCCGAGTCGGGCGACATGATGGCTTCGTGGCGGTCATCGCTTCAGATGACTCAGCCGCAGGTCGCGGCGTTGTCCGAGAAGATCAACGTGCTCGGCGGCAACAACCTGGAAAAGAAAATCGCCACCATGGTCACTGCAATGGGCCCGCTCGGGCCGGTTGCGGGGATGGCCTCCGGGCAACTGGCGGCCATGGGCGCAACCCTGGCCAGCGTCGATGTGCCGGCCGATGTGGCCGCCAGCGGCATGAAGCGTTTCATGCAGTCGTTGACCGAAGGTGGCGCGGCGAAAGCCGGGGCGTTCGAAGCGTTGCAGCTCGACGTCAATCAGCTGACCCAGGGCATGCAGAGCGACCCGTCCGGGACCATTGAAAAGGTTCTGACGGCGGTTTCCAGTGTTGATCCCGGCAAACAGTCGGACGTCATCACGCAGCTGTTCGGTGCCGAATCGCTGGGCGCGATCACGCCGCTGCTGGCCCACCTCGATGTGCTCAGGTCCAACCTGGCCAAGGTCGGGGAGGGCGTGCAAAACAGCGGCTCCATCGAGAAGGAGTTCGCAGACAACTCCCAGACCACGGCCACTGCCATCAAAGAGATGACCAACCGTGTCGATCGTCTGGGCATCAATATCGGCAGTATGTTCCTGCCGGCGATGAACGAAGCAATGGCCGTGATCGGGCCGATGATTTCTCAGGTCGCCGCGCTGGCGGCCGAACATCCAGAGGTGATCAAGGGCGTCGTGGGCGCCGCGATTGCTTTCGGCGTGCTGCAAGTCGCCGTTCTCGCTGCGACGAGTGCCGCCAAGCTGCTGGCTGCGGTCATGGGCATGTCACCGTTGGGCCTGATCGTGCGCGGCCTCGCGCTGGCGGCAGGTTTTCTGATCGCCAACTGGTCGACCGTCGCACCTTATTTCCAGGCGGTCTGGGAGGCGATTCGCGGACCGGTGATGGCGCTGTGGGACGTACTCAAGGCGGTCTTCGCCTGGACGCCGCTGGGCATGATCGCAGCCAACTGGCAGCCACTGACCGAATTCTTTGCTGCGCTGTGGGACGTGATCAAGGCGCTGGCCACGCCGTTTTTTGATTTTCTGCAGACGCTGTTTGCGTGGTCGCCATTGGGCATGGTTGTGGCCAACTGGCAGCCGCTGTCCGAGTACCTGGCCGGCCTGTGGGAAACCATCAAGGCCGAGGCGCAACCGTTTACCGATGTGCTGGCAACGCTGTTCAGTTTTTCGCCGCTGGGCATGGTCATCGAGAACTGGCAGCCGATCAAAACCTGGTTCGCAGGTCTGTGGGCGGGCATCAAGCCATTCATCGAACCGATCATGAGCCGGTTTGGTGGCGACACTGATAAGACCGTCCTGCAGAGGGCGACCGAGACGGCCAATCGGTTCGCGGAAGAACAGCGGATACGCAACGCAGGGCCGGGCGGCGGGACCGGTGCGTTTCTGGCGGCCGGTGCCGTCGAGAACGTTCGCATGAATCAGCAGTTGCTCAATCAGGCCACTGGCGTGCCGTCGACCAGCCAATTGCTCGGCGTACCCACCCCGCTGGCGCCCGGCAGCCTGTTGTTGCAACAGGGCGCAGCCGGGGCCGGCCCGCGACTTGAAGGCGAGCTCAACATTCGCTTTGAAAACGCGCCGTTGGGCATGCGCGCCGTACAAGTGCAAACCAACCAGCCGGGTTTGACGATATCGCCAAACGTCGGTTATCGAACCCTCGGCGCAGGAGCCGGATCATGAGTACATGGCGTGACAGCCTGCTGCCGGCGTCTTTCCGTGGCGTCGGTTTTTTCATTGAAAAAGCCGTCGTTCCGGCAGGTCGCAAGGGGCAGTTGCATGAGTTTCCACAACGCGACGAGCCTTATTTCGAGTCGCTGGGCAAACAGTCGAAAGTGCATACGCTGACGGGGTTCATTGTCGGTCCCGACTGTTTCGAACAGCGAGACAGACTGCTACAGGCACTGGAGCAGGAAGGTGCCGGCGAGCTGGTGCATCCGTGGCTGGGTCGTGTGCAGGTCCAGGTTGGCGAGTGCGGCGTCACACACAACCTGAACGAAGGCGGACTCGTCCGACTGGACCTGAAATTCTATCCGGCCAACCCGCTCAAGTTTCCCGTGTCGACGCTCAATACGCGACGGCAGTTGCTGGGCGCGTCCGAGAGCCTGCTGGATTCGGCGCTCAGGCGCTACCGCTCGGTGATGGCCACAGTGGACGCGGTACGTATCAACATTCAGGCGCTGCGCAGCGCCCTGTCGGGCGTATTCGCGACCATTCAGCGGCAGTTCACACCGTTCATGACGATCTATTCGGATGTCACCGCGCTGGTGCATTCGCTGGTCAATGCGCCGTTGACGGTCAGCACGCTGTTTACCACGTTCTTCGCCAGTTTCGACGGCGACAGCCGTCGAGCCAGAAGAGCGAACGGCACCAGCAGTATTGGCGGGGCGAGTACCGGAACGAATGCCGGGTCAGGTTCCGGCAGCTCGACAGGGGGCGGTTCAGGCAGCGGTTCCGCGAGTGGCAGTAACGGCACCGCTGCGAGCAGCACGGCAGCAAGGTCCGGCAGCAATGGCGGCGTGTCCTCTGTTGAAACGGTCGATTATCGCTCCGTGATTTCCGAGGCCACGCAACAGGCGGAAGCGGTGTCCGGCATCAATCTGGTTAGCCAGGGCAGCGGGCTGGATACCGGCGTGACGGCTCAGGCCGCGGCCAATCTGGTTCAGGATGCCTTGTTGGTCAAGGTGGCGAAAATCGTCGCGAGCATGCCGGTTGCGACGACCGTCACGCCGCTCACCGTGGTGCCGTCGCTGGATCAGCAAGTGACGCAAGCGCTGCAGCGCGTCGATGTGCCGGTTGCCGATGACGTCATCGAACTGCGTGACACGCTGAGTTCGGCGATCTGGGAAGCGTCGTTGAAAGCCGATCCCGAACATTACCTGGCGCTCAACACGTTGCGTCAGGCGTTGATCAGGCACCTCAACGCGGTGGCGGCCTCCGGTGTACGTCTGGTGGACATGAAGGTCTCCGAGCCTTTGCCCGCGCTGGTGCTGGCCTATCGCCGATTCGGTGACGCCAGCCGGGCGCAGGAAATGGTGCAGCGCAATCGGCTGGCCCACCCGGGTTTCGTACCGCCAGGCACGCTGAAGATCGCACAGGAGTGACCCATGATCGACCCTAACGTTGTCACCCTGACGGTTGACGAGCACGACTATGCCGGCTGGAAGTCGGTGGAAATCTCTGCCGGGATCGAGCGTCAGGCGCGCAGCTTTGACGTGAGCATTACCTGGCAGTGGCCGGGCACTGAAATCTCGCATCCGATCACGCCCGGCGCAGCGTGCGAAGTACGTATCGGCGGCGAGTTGATTCTGACCGGCTGGGTGTTTGCCGCGCCGATCAGCTATGACGGCAAGCAAATCACGCTAAAGATTTCCGGACGCTCGAAAACCGCCGACCTCATCGACTGCTCGGCCATCAACAGGCCGAGCCAGTGGAAGGAGGTGGGGGTGTTGAAGATTGTTGAAGCGCTGGCTGCTCCTTATGGTTTGTCGGTGATCAGCGAAATACCGGAGACCTCGAAGATGGCCGATCACACCATCGAGCCTGCCGAAACCGTGTTCAAGTCCATTGACCGGCTGCTGACCCTGTTCCGGATTTTTTCCACCGATGACGAATACGGCAATGTGGTGCTGGCCAGGCCGGGTAGTCGTGGGCAGAGCGCAGACGCGCTCGAACTCGGCAAGAATGTGTTGAGCGCCGTCATCACGCGGGACTTTTCCGGGCTTTTTTCCGAGTACCGGGTTATTGGTCAACAGACCGGTAATGACCAGACGTTCGGCAAGGAGTCGTCGGAAGTCTCGGCAGAAGTCACGGATAACCGGCATGACGACCCTGCGCATAAAAAGCGTCTTCGCGTACTGGTCGTTCATGAGGATGCGCCGATCACACCGAAACTTGCCCTGAGTCGCGCCAATTGGGAGCGTGGTCAGCGGGCCGGCAAGGCGCTGCTCACCACCTACAAGGTCCAGGGCTGGCGGCAGTCCAATGGGGCGCTCTGGCGGCACAACACCATGGTCCGGGTGATTGATCCGGTCATCGGTTTCACAAGCCGCAACATGCTGATTTCAGCCGTGACCTACTCGCTGAGCGACCAAGGCACGATCACCACACTGGTGGTCGGTCCGCCTGAAGGTTTCCAGGCCGAGCCAGGTGACCCCAACAAGCGCAGCAAGGTGCAGGTCAATCAGGACGCTTACTCCTGGCTGCTGCCCATCGACGAGGAAACAACCTCATGAGCTTACTCAATCGCATGCTGGTGCGCGGCACGGTGGTGCTCGCCAGGGCCAGCAGCAAAATGCAGGCGCTGCAAATGCGCCTCACCGCCGGAGAGGTCAAGGACGACATGGAGCACTTCGAACCCTATGGCTTCACCAGCAACCCGCTGGCTGGCGCCGAGGGCATTGCCGCCTTCATTGGTGGCGACCGGTCGCACGGTCTGCTGCTGGTGGTGGCCGACCGGCGCTATCGCCTCAAGGGCCTGGAGTCGGGCGAAGTGGCGATCTATACCGACGAGGGCGACAAGATTCACCTCAAGCGCGGCAAGGTCATCGACATTGAAACCGACACCCTGAACATCAAGGCAACGGTGGCCGTGAACTTCGACACACCGCAGATCACCCAGACCGGAAAGATCGTTTCCCAGGGAGACCAGCTTGCCGCTGGCATCAGCCAGATCAGCCATCTGCACGGCAACGTGCAGGGCGGTAATGGCCAGAGCGGGCCGCCCGTTGGAGGTGCTGGATGATTATCGAAGGCTCTCTGCAAGCGTCCTTGCTGCGCTCGGTGGTCATCAGCCTGTTCACCTGGCGGCGTGCCGAAGCGGACGACCCGTTCGACGATGCCGAGCGCTATGGCTGGTGGGGCGACACCTACCCGGCACAGGCCAATGACCGCATTGGTTCCAGGCTGTGGCTGCTGCGCCGGGTCAGGCTGACTGCCCAGACCCAGCGCGACGCCGAGTTCTATGCCCGCGAAGCGCTCGACTGGCTGATCGAAGATGGCCAGGTCAAGCACATCAACATCCTTACCGAACAGGTTCAGAGCAACCGCCTGAACCTGGGCGTCGAGCTGGTCGTCTCGGACGGTCAGCTCGTGCGTTTCAACCCTTCTGAACAGTGGCAGGTGATTTATGCCGTTTGAAACACCTACGTTACCGGCGCTGATCAACCGAACCCAGGTCGACCTCGCCGACGAAGCGCTGCGTCAGTCCGATGCTCGGGTATTGTCCCGTGCGCACAGCGGCGCGGCCTACGGTCTGTACGGCTATCAGGACTGGATCGCCGACCAGATTCTGCCGGACACCGCCGACGAGGAAACTCTCGAGCGGCAGGCCATCCTGCGCCTGAGGCAGCCGCGTAAGGTGGCACAGGCGGCTACCGGCACGGTGCGCTTTACCGCTGCAGCCGGCGCGGTGCTGGATGCGGACACTGTGCTGCAGTTCAGTGATGGACGCTTCTACCGCGTCACTAAAGGCGTCACCACGGTTGCGGGCAATAACACCACCACGGTCGAAGCGGTGGATGCCGGTGTTCTGGGTAATGCGGATGCCGGTCTGGTGATGACTGCCGTGCAACCGGTCGAAGGCATCGACAGCACTTTCACCGTCATTGCCGACGGACTTTCCGGCGGCATCTCGCAGGAAAGTATCGAGTCGTTGCGTGCGCGTGTCGTGCGCTCCTACCGGGTCATCCCGCATGGCGGCAATCAGGATGATTACGTGACCTGGGCGCTGGAAGTGCCGGGCGTGACACGCGCCTGGTGTGTGCGCCGGTTCATGGGGCCGGGGACGGTGGCGGTGTTCTTCATGCGTGACGACCAGGCCGATCCCATTCCTGACGCCGAGCAGCTGGCTGCGGTCGCTGCGTATATCGAGCCGCTGCGTCCGGTCACCGCAGACGTGTATGTGCTGGCGCCGGTGCAGAAACCGGTGGTCTACACCATCCGGCTCACACCGGATACCTCCGCCGTGCGGGCGGCGGTCGAAGCGCAACTGCTGGACCTGCACAACCGTGAGGGCGGACTGGGCGAAACCCTGTTGCTCACGCACATCGCCGAGGCCATCAGCCGCGCGACAGGCGAAACCGATCATGTGCTGGTTTCACCCGTGGCCAACGTTACTGCGGCGGCCAACCAGTTGCTCACGTTCGGGGGTATTCAATGGTCGTCATAAGAACTGCCGAACACTACGCCGGACAACTGCAGGCGCTGTTGCCACCTGGTCCCGCGTGGGACCCGGAGCGGGTGCCGGAATTGCAGCAGGTGATTACCGGCCTGTCCCGCGAGTTCGCACGCATCGATGGCCGCGCGTTCGACCTGCTCAACGAGATGGACCCCGCCACCGTCAGTGAGCTGGTCCCGGACTGGGAGCGGGTGATGAACCTGCCTGACCCGTGCCTGGGGCTCAAACCCTTGTTCGCAGACCGGCGCCTGTCGGTGCGCCAGCGGCTCGTGGCGACAGGAGGGCAGAACGCAGCGTTCTACATCGACATTGCCATCAGCCAGGGCTACCCCGATGCCACTGTGACCGAGCACCGAGCGCCCCGTATGGGGCGTTCGCGTTTTGGCCGGGCGCACTTCGGCACCTGGAGCGCGCAATTCATGTGGACCCTGAACACCGGCGGGCGCCAGCGCCTGGGCCGACGCTTTGGGGCCAGCTACTGGGGAGAGCGGTTCGGGGTGAATCCCGGGCTCGCCATCGAATGTTTGATCCGTCGAGCAGCACCGGCGCACAGCGTCGAATTCGTAAACTTCAACTGAGGAACACAATGTGGATTATCCCAAGAGTGTGCCGGGCGTAGGCTTGGCAAGCGGCAAGTTTGTAGATGAAAACCCGGCGACCGGCACCCCTGGTTCGCTGATCCCGGCGCAGTGGGGCAACTCGGTGACGCAGGAGATCTTGAACGTGATCCTGGGGGCTGGTCTCGTACCTAACGAGGAGGATGTCACCCAGTTACATCGAGCCATTCTTGGTCTGGCAGCATCCGATTACAAAAAATCGGTGCGTTGCGCCACGACAGTTTCCATTGGGCTGAGCGGTTTGCAGACCATCGATGACGTCACACTGGTGGCCGGTGATCGGGTGCTGGTCAAGAATCAGGACACTGCGTCGCAGAACTGGATTTATGTGGCCGCGGCAGGCGCCTGGGCTCGTGCGCAGGATGCGAACGAAAGCACCGAATGCACGCCGGGTCATATGGTGCCGGTGCAGGCCGGCACGAAAAACGCGGGCACCGTATGGCAGCTGGTCAATACGACGGTGCCGGTGCTGGGTACAACTGACCTTGCGTTCGAGCGTCTGCTGGGACGCAGTGGTGTGGCCGCGGGTGATTACACGCGGGTCAAGGTCAATAAATATGGGCAGGTGGAAGAGGGGAGCAATCCGACAACACTCAGCGGCAATGGTATTTCGGATGCGTACACCAAGGCCGAGGCCGATCTGCGCGATCTTCAGCGGCCGCTACGTGATTCCATTACCTATGTGGGGCTGGCCAATAACAAGCCTGATGCGCCTTACATGCGCCGTGAGTCAGATGGTGCTTTGGTTGCCCTGCAACCGAGCCTGGGATTCACTCCGGTACAACAAGGAGGAGGTACCGGTCAGCTAGACAACAAGGTGAAGATCGGCTGGTCGAATAATGGCCTCAAGGCGATGGTCGATAATACTGACCTTGGCAATATCTGGTATGCGAACAACTTTAATCCAGCCACCAAAGCTGACTGGGGCACTACGCTGGCGTCTTATAAAATTACTGACGCTTATACCAAGGCTGAGGTGTATGCCAAAAGCGAAGTGGATACGCGTTTGGCAACCAGAGCATTGGCTGACAGCATTACTTATGTGGGGCTGGGCAGTGGGGATCTAGGGCAGCCCTACATGCGGCGTGCTGCTGACTCTGTCATTAGCTGGCTTCAGACAAAGTTGGGGTACACGCCCGTCCAGCAAGGTACAGGCACAGGTCAATTCAATAACGTTGTGAAGATAGGCTGGTCGGATAACGGCCTCAAACTGACCGTGGACGCTACAGACTTGGGACGCATTTGGTATGCGGCCAACTTTGATCCCAATGGAAAGGCCAACTGGGGGACCACGCTTGCTGCGTATGGCATCACCGACGCTTATACCAAGGCCGAGACGGATGCTCGTGACGCGCAGCGACCCACAGCGGACTCCATAACTGTTCTCGGCTTTGCCGGTAATGACGTAAACCTGCCTTATATGCGCAGAGCCTCTGACGGTCAGGTCTATTACCTGCAACCGCGTCTTGGCTACACGCCAGTCGAGCAGGGCGGCGGTGCCAACATGTCCGCTAACAAGGTTCGCCTTGGCTACAACGGTGCCGGTAGTTTGCGCCTTCAGGTCGACAGCTCTGACTTTGGCGACATGATCAACGATCAGAATTTGCCGGCAAAGGTTGCCGCACTGGGACTCGGCGGCATCGGTTCCTATGCATTTGCACGTGTCATCAACTCCCAGGGACAGGTCAATCAGGGAGGCACGGTATCCGGTAACAACCTGATCTATAGCTCCACAAACGGTAGCGATGGCGCCTCTAACAACTCCGGGTTTATCGGCGTAGGCACTTGGCGTGCACACGGTGCTTTTTCAGGCGGCGAACGCACACTCTTTCAACGAGTTGGATAAAGGTTTTTATATGAACACAGTAATAAGTGCGCGAAACCCTCGCTGGGCCGATCTGGCCCATACCTCTATCGTCCTGTCGGTGATTTTCGAGGAAACAAAGGATATCTTCGGTGAGGTGCCTTTTGCTGCCTCTGCCCAAGACCCTGAGCCACACGGTGTAGACCTTTTCAATCGTGCAGTTGCAGGCGAATTTGGCGAGATTCTCGAACCCACCGAGCAGATGGTTCAGGCGCAGGTAATGTGTCAGCGTGGTATTTACTCGGCCGAGGTCACTGCGAAAGTCAACGAATTGGTTGCCGATCTGGATATGTTGCAAGATGCCATAACGTTGGACATGGCCACTGACGATCAGCGTAAATCACTGCCTGCTGTAAAAGCCGAGCTCGACGCGCTGCGCCTGTATCGGGTGCAACTTGCCCAACTCGAGACACTGCCAGGCTATCCAATGTCGTTCGATTGGCCGGTGCCGCCTGCAACTCCATTTGTATACGTTAAGCCGTCTGAGGCACCGCCGTTGTCAATAGGCGTAAGTGAAGACGAACTGCCCAAGCCATAACGCCCCGCACTGACGGGGCGTTGTTTTATCTGCCGTTCAACTTGCTTTTACACAGGGGACTTTATCGGCTCAGAGGGCGGGTGAGTCCTGTAACCCCTATAGGAGGACCAATGCCTATCAACCAGCAACAACTACTGCAAATCCTCCCCAACGCCGGCCCTAAAGCCGGCGTTTTCGTTCCTGCTCTCAACACCGCCATGGCCCGGTACGCCATCGACACTCGCCTGCGTATCGCCGCGTTCATCGCTCAGATAGGGCATGAGTCCGGGCAGCTTCGTTATGTGCGCGAGCTGGGTAGCGACAGCTATCTGGCCAAGTACGACACGGGCCAGTTGGCGCTGCGTTTGGGCAATACGCCAGAGGCAGATGGCGACGGTCAGTTATATCGGGGCCGTGGGCTGATTCAGGTGACGGGGCGGACCAACTACGAGGCGTGCGGGGAGGCGCTCGGACTGGACTTGCTTGCCCAGCCGCAAATGCTCGAACAACCCGACCACGCCGCCATGTCGGCGGCATGGTTCTGGGACCGGGCCAACCTCAATGCGCTGGCAGACAAGGGTGATTTTCTGATGATCACCCGCCGCATCAACGGCGGTACCAATGGCCTGGCGGATCGCCAGGCGCTTTACCAGCGGGCATTGGAGGTGCTGCCGTGAAAGTGCTGGATATGCGATTCCTGATCCTCGCATTCGTGCTGGGGTCAGGGCTGGGTACATGGGCCGCCTGGAAATGGCAGGCGGCCCGCTATGGCCTGCAACTGTCCGCGCAACAGCTGACGTGGCAGCGCGAGCGCGAGCAGGCGGCGCTCGCGCTAGTCGACTGGCAGAACGCCGAGCAGGCACAACGACGGGCGCTGGAAGTCCGTTTGCACACCAACGATACAACCATCCACAAGGAGTTGAGCGATGCACAGACTGCTCAGGCTCGTTTGCGTGATCGCCTGGCTACCGCTGATTTGCGGTTGTCAGTCCTCCTCGCCAACAGCCCCGCCAACCGTGATGGCATGCCAGCCGGCACCGATACCGGCGGCGTGGTTCATGGAAGCTCGCGAGGCGAACTTGACCCAGCGGCTGCTGGACGAATTGTCGCCATCACCGACTACGGCGATCAGGGATTGATCGCTTTGAAGGCCTGCCAAGCCTACGTGCGCGAGATTGCGCACTGATGTTCCTCTCGGCTCCCCACCCTCGGCCATCGTGCCCCTGCCTCAATCCCGCCTCCGCGAGGAGGCGCGGCCCTCTTTTCAGCCTTTAACCGCTTTTCAATCGGCGCAGCCCGGTACATTCATATTGCACCGGCCGATTCGGTACGCTAATGTCCTGAAACGTACCGATGAGACCCCTTCCGTGACGACAGTCAGCAAGCTTTTGATGCGCGTTATCAAGGCTCACGCCCGTTGGCGTTGGCGCGCCTGACTATTTCCTTGCCGGCCCTGCCGGTCCCGTACCTGTATGCCTTCGATTTTGTGATGTTTTTCTCCGTCCCCCGGCCTTATGGCTGACGAGGGGATGCATGAGTGAAGCAGAATCCGGAAGGCCTGAATCAAGTCAGTAAATCAAAAGGTTGATAGCAAAATGCTGCTGATGATCGATAACTACGATTCGTTTACCTACAACGTCGTGCAGTACTTTGGTGAGCTGGGGGCAGACGTCAAAGTCATTCGCAATGACGAACTGAGCATCGCCGAGATCGAAGCCCTGAACCCGGAGCACATCGTGGTCTCGCCTGGCCCGTGCACGCCCAATGAAGCCGGCGTCTCGCTGGATGTGATCAAGCACTTCGCGGGCAAGCTGCCGATTCTGGGCGTGTGCCTGGGGCATCAGTCCATCGGTCAGGCATTTGGCGGCGACGTGGTTCGTGCGCGTCAGGTCATGCATGGCAAAACCAGCCCGGTCATTCACGAAGATGGCGGGGTGTTCGATGGTTTGAATCATCCGCTGGTGGTCACCCGCTACCACTCGCTGGTGGTCAAGCAGGATACGCTCCCCGACTGCCTGGAAGTGACGGCCTGGACCGCGCTGGAAGACGGTTCGGTCGATGAGATCATGGGCCTGCGCCACAAGACACTGAACGTCGAAGGGGTGCAGTTTCACCCCGAGTCGATCCTGACCGAGCAGGGCCACGAGCTGTTCGCCAATTTTCTCAAGCAGAGTGGCGGCCATCGTCAGGGCTAAGGATTTTTTATGAGTACCCCCATGAATATCAAAAGCGCGCTGAATCGCGTGGTCAACCAACTGGACCTGACCACTGAAGAGATGAGCGATGTCATGCGCGAAATCATGACCGGCCAATGCACTGAAGCGCAGATCGGTGCGTTTCTGATGGGCATGCGCATGAAGAGCGAAACCATCGATGAAATCGTTGGTGCGGTTTCGGTGATGCGCGAGCTGGCCGGCAAGGTCGAACTGAAAACCCTGGACGGCGTGGTCGACATCGTGGGGACGGGCGGCGACGGCGCGAACATCTTCAACGTGTCGACGGCTTCTGCCTTCGTCATCGCAGCCGCCGGTTGCACCGTGGCCAAGCACGGTAATCGTGCTGTCTCGGGCAAAAGCGGCAGTGCCGATCTGCTTGAGGCTGCCGGGGTTTATCTGAACCTCACGCCTGTTCAGGTGGCGCGTTGCATCGACAGCGTGGGCATCGGTTTCATGTTCGCCCAGTCTCATCACACGGCCATGAAGCACACGGCCGGGCCGCGCCGCGAGCTGGGCCTGCGCACACTGTTCAATATGCTCGGCCCGCTGACCAATCCGGCGGGTGTTCGTCATCAGATCGTCGGCGTGTTCAACCAGGCGCTGTGCCGCCCGCTGGCCGAGGTGCTGCTGCGTCTGGGCAGCAAGCATGTGCTGGTGGTCCATTCGCAGGACGGCCTGGATGAATTCAGTCTGGCGGCACCGACCTTCGTGGCCGAGCTGAAAAACGGCGAAGTCACTGAATACTGGGTACAGCCCGAAGACCTCGGCATCAAAAGCCAGAGCCTGTACGGCCTTGCCGTGGAAAGCCCGGCGGCGTCGCTGGAGCTGATTCGCGATGCGCTGGGACGTCGCAAGACCGAGAACGGTCAGAAAGCTGCGGAAATGATCGTGCTCAATGCCGGCGCCGCGCTTTATGCTGCAGATCACGCCACCAGCCTGAAAGAGGGCGTGGCCCTGGCACACGATGCGCTGCACACTGGCCTGGCGCGGGAAAAACTGGAAGAGCTGGGTGCCTTCACGGCGGTATTCAAGCAGGAGAACGAAGCATGAGTGTGCCAACCGTACTGGAAAAGATCCTCGCCCGAAAGGTCGAGGAAGTCGCGGCTCGTCGTGCGATTGTGAGCCTGACCGAGCTTGAACAACAGACAGCCCGGGCCGACGCGCCACGTGGCTTTGCCAAGGCATTGATCACTCAGGCCAAGGTAAAGCAGCCTGCCGTTATCGCCGAGATCAAGAAGGCCTCGCCAAGCAAGGGTGTCATCCGCGAACACTTCCTGCCGGGCGAGATCGCCAGAAGTTATCAGTCCGGTGGCGCGACCTGTCTGTCAGTGCTCACCGACGTGGACTTCTTTCAGGGCGCCGATGCCTATTTGCAGGAAGCACGTGCAGCGTGCAACCTGCCGGTGATCCGCAAGGATTTCATGATCGACCCTTATCAGGTGGTCGAAGCACGTGCTTTGGGCGCTGACTGCATTCTGCTGATCGTGTCGGCACTGGATGACGTGCAACTGGCTGAACTGGCTGCCGTTGCCAAAAGCTTGGAGCTGGATGTGCTGGTCGAGGTGCACGACGGCAACGAGCTGGACCGTGCACTCAAGACGCTCGATACACCGCTGGTGGGCATCAACAATCGCAACCTTCACACGTTTGAAGTGAGCCTGGAAACCACGCTGGACTTGCTGCCGCGTATTCCGCGTGATCGTCTCGTCATCACTGAAAGCGGCATTCTCAATCGTGCGGATGTCGAGCTGATGGAAATCAGCGATGTCTATTCGTTTCTGGTGGGGGAGGCCTTCATGCGTGCCGAACACCCTGGCGCCGAGCTGCAGCGGTTGTTCTTCCCTGAGCGCAAAATCGCGGTAAGTGCTTCGTCCATCGACTGAGCGCATTGAGCTGAACACCCTCCCGAGGTCCGGCATGCAAGACGCGATCATCGACATTTGTGTCGAACAAGGCCTGCAGGCCGAGCAGGATCTTCTCGCCTCGGTATGCTCCGGGGCGGCAGATCACGGGCTGCTGTTCTGGCGGCCCAATGATCGAGCGCTGGTCATGCCACGGCGGATGAGCCGGTTATCGGGTTTTGCCGAGGCCAGCGAGACCCTGTCGGACAATGCATGGCCCGTCCTCTTGCGTGAGACCGGCGGCGAGCCAGTGCCACAGTCCTCTGCCACGCTGAACATCGCGCTGGTCTATGCGCAGCCGCCCACTGATGTCGATCGCGACCGCATAGAAACCGCCTACCTGCGATTGTGTCAGCCGATTCTCGACCTGTTGACCGAGCTTGGCGGCAAGGCTTCACTGGGTGAGGTGGCAGGCGCATTCTGCGATGGCCGTTTCAATGTCAATCTCGATGGTCGCAAGATGGTTGGAACGGCTCAGCGCTGGCGTCAGAGCCAGGGCGGAACGCGTCCTGTAGTGCTGGCGCATGGTGCGCTGTTGCTGGATAACGAGCGCGTCCAGATGGCCGCTGCGGTAAACCGCTTCAATGAGCTGTGCGAGCTCGAGCCGCGTGTTCAGGCCGAAAGCCACATCGCCTTTTACGAAGCGTTTCCGGGCGCTGATGTCCTGGAGCGTCTGGCGCAGGCTTACCGGAAACTGCTCGCCGGGCTCTGAATAGCAAGGGCTCAGCGTGTCCCGTAGACCACCATGGTCTTTCCTTTGACGTTGACCAAGCGCTGTTCTTCAAGGGCCTTGAGCACACGTCCGACCATTTCCCTTGAACAGCCGACAATGCGTCCGATTTCCTGTCGGGTAATCTTGATTTGCATGCCGTCCGGATGAGTCATTGCATCCGGCTGCTTGCACAGCTCGAGCAACGTGCGAGCCACTCGCCCGGTGACATCGAGAAACGCCAGATCACCCACCTTGCGCGTTGTGTTGCGTAGGCGCTCGGCCATCTGGCTGCCGAGCGCATACAGAATTTCCGGCTCTTGCCTGGTCAGCTCGCGGAACGTGTCATATGAAATCTCGGCCACTTCGCACTCTGTCTTGGCCCGCACCCAGGCGCTGCGTACGGATTCCTTGCCCGGTTGCTCGAACAGGCCCAGTTCGCCGAAGAAATCCCCGCTGTTGAGGTAGGCGACGATCATCTCCCGGCGCTCGTCATCCTCGATCAGAACCGTGACTGAACCCTTGAGGATCAGAAACAACGACTCGGAGCGCTCACCGGCATTGATGATGTTGGTTTTCGCGGGGCAGCGGCGGCGTTCTGCATGGGGCAGCAGCTTGTCCAGACTGTTTGCTTTGGGCGTAAAAGTTATTGCGACCATGCGAGACTTCCGAAATAAGGTGTATGGCCAAATGGCATACCTATAGGTATCGGCTGCGCCTTTATTCTCGCCAGCTTTTCCAGACGTGTAGGAAGCTATTTGCGAACATTCCTACGCGTTTCCTACAAAAAGCATTTCTTCCGGGCAGCTTTTGGCCCTGTGCTAAGCTGGCGACCCCTTTTTTTACAGTGGAGTCTTGGCGATGAAGGCACGCATCCAATGGGCTGGCGAAGCCATGTTCCTCGGCGAGTCCGGCAGCGGTCATGTGGTGGTAATGGATGGTCCGCCGGAAAGCGGCGGTCGCAACCTGGGTGTACGCCCGATGGAAATGGTCTTGATCGGTCTGGGTGGCTGCAGCAACTTCGATGTTGTGAGCATTTTGAAGAAGTCGCGCCAACCCGTGGAAAGCTGCGAGGCGTTTCTGGATGCCGAGCGTGCGGATGAAGACCCGAAAGTGTTCACCAAAATCCACCTGCACTTTGTCGTCAAAGGGCGCGGGTTGAAAGAAGCGCAGGTCAAGCGCGCGATCGAACTGTCCGCAGAGAAGTATTGCTCTGCCTCGATCATGCTCGGCAACGCGGGTGTGAAGATCACTCACGATTATGAAATTGTCGAACTGGGCTGAACGCCAGACATCCAACGATCATAAAAACGGCGCACACTCTGGCAGACGGCTTCGGACGTCTGCATAATGCGCCACTTTTTACGGGCGCAGCATGTATTGGTTTTCTGCTGCCGGTCCGAACAGACAACCAAAATCGCCAACGCGAAGAGGTGTTAACCGTCCTACGCAGATGAGCCGGGCTCACCTGACGGGCATGCTTGATCACGCGGCTGGCGCCGCACCCATATAGAGAGTTTTTAACGGTGAAAAGCAAACTCAAGCTCCACGGGTTCAATAACCTGACAAAGACCTTGAGCTTCAACATTTATGACATCTGCTATGCGGAAACCCCGCAGGACCAGCAGGCGTATGTCGAGTACATCAACAGTGTGTACGACGCAGAACGCCTGACGCGGATTCTGACTGATGTTGTCGATATCATTGGTGCCAACATCCTGAACATTGCGCGTCAGGATTACGATCCACAAGGTGCCAGTGTGACCATTCTGATCTCTGAGCAGCCGGTGACGCCTACCGAAAGCCAGATCGAAGAGTCGCCAGGTCCACTGCCGGAAACCATCCTGGCGCACCTGGACAAGAGCCATATCACGGTCCACACCTACCCGGAAATTCACCCGGTTGACGGTATTGCCACGTTCCGCGTGGATATCGATGTGTCGACCTGTGGCGTTATTTCACCGCTCAAGGCGTTGAACTACCTGATCCATAAATTCGAGTCGGATATCGTGACGGTCGACTATCGCGTGCGCGGCTTTACCCGTGACGTGGAAGGCAAGAAGCACTTCATCGACCACGAGATCAACTCGATCCAGAACTACCTCTCCGAAGACACGCGCAACGGTTACCAGATGACCGACGTGAACGTGTATCAGGAAAACCTGTTCCACACCAAGATGCTGCTCAAGCAGTTCGAACTGGACAACTACCTGTTTGGCGATGCCACCAGCAACTTGTCTCCCGAGCAGCGCGAGCAAGTGACCGCCAAGGTCAAACACGAAATGCTGGAAATCTTCTACGGCCGCAACGTCGCCGTATAAGCCCGGATTCCGGACATTAAAAAGGCGCCTGATTCAGGCGCCTTTTTTATGGGCGTTGTATACGCCTCGTCAGATGCGATAAGTCGACTTGGTCATGACCTTGGCCAGCACACTCATGCCGAACTTGACCGGTGCCGGGAAACGAAAACCGCCTGCCTCCAGTGCGGATTCAGCGTGGTGTTCTTCATCGCTGAGCATCTGTTGCAGGATAGCCCGGGACTTTCCGTCCTCGGTCGGCAGTTGCTCCAGATGTTCAGCCAGGTGCTTGCAGACCTGATCTTCAGTCGCCGCGACAAAACCCAGGCTGACCCGGTCGCTGATAACACCGGCTATTGCGCCCATCCCGAAGGACAGGCTGTAGAACAGCGGGTTCAGCACACTGGTATGGCTGCCAAGCTGATGGATGCGCTGTTCGCACCAGACCAGATGGTCGATTTCTTCTTCAGCCGCATGCTCCATCGCCTTGCGCACCTTGGGCAGCTTTGCCGTCAGCGCCTGGCCCTGATAAAGCGCCTGGGCGCAGACTTCGCCAGTATGGTTGATGCGCATCAGACCCGCGACGTGGCGCGTATCCACTTCGCTCATCTTGTGTTCGGGCTGAACGACGGCAGGGGAAGGGCGCTGCGAGTGCGCGCTGGACGGCAGCAAGGTGCGCATCGCGCTGTCGGCTTGCAGTAACAGACGGTCGAGGGGGGAGTATTGACGTTCGGTAGCCATGGGCACCTCCGGAAGATCATGCGGGCAGTTTACCCCAATCGGCCGGAGCGGACAGGGCTTGTGTGGTCCGACCAGCGCTGATCCCACGCGCTGGTCGGCCGGAAAGCCCGAAAACGCTGGCTCAGCCCGGTGGCCAGTTCATCTGACGCTGACCGAGTACGTGCATGTGAATGTGGTAGACGGTCTGCCCGCCCAGCTCATTGCAGTTCATCACCACGCGGAAGCCTTCTTCGCAGCCCAGTTCGAGGGCCAGACGCTGCGCCGTGAACAGAATATGCCCGGCCAGGCCTTTGTCTTCCTCGGTCAGATCGTTCAGGGTGCGGATAGGCTTTTTCGGGATAACCAGAAAATGCACGGGTGCCTGTGGGGCGATGTCGTGAAAGGCCAGTACCTGATCATCCTCATAGATGATCTTCGCCGGGATTTCCCGATTGATGATCTTGGTAAACAAAGTGTCCACAGCCGTTTGCTCCTTGTCGGTTGATGGTCGTCACAGGGTATCGCTGTGCTTCAGCGCGTCCGAGTGTACTGAGCGGGACGCGGCTCGCCCAGCCGTTTGTCGCTCAGCGCGGGCAGTATTTCTTGTTGATATAGCCGCTGATCTGGCGAGCCAGCCAGCGTGAAACCAGGCGCGGGCCGAGCGTCCACAACCGGTTACCGAAACCGGGAGTGATCACCGCACGGTTTTTTGCCAGCGCGCGAACGGTATACAGCGCCACTTCTTCCGGGCTCATCAGGTTATCCACATTGACCTGCAACTGTGCGGTGCGAAAAAAAGCCGTCCTGGTCGGACCGGGGCACAGCACCGATACCTTCACCCCGGCCTTCTTCACTTCCTCGCGCAGCCCTTCGGAAAAATGCAGCACATACGCCTTGCTCGCGTAGTAAGTGCTCATCCATGGCCCAGGCTGAAACGCCGCCACCGAGGCGATGTTGAGTATCTGGCCGCCGCCCTGAATGGCCATCAGGTTGCCGACCGTGTGGCACAGGCGCGTCAGGGCCAGGATGTTCAGATCGATCAGGTCCTGCTCGGCACTCCAGTCCTGAGCCAGAAAAGGTCCGCATGTGCCGATGCCCGCAGCGTTGACCAGCAGATCGATCTGGTGGGCACCGTCTTCCAGCTCCAGCAGAAAGCCCGAGAGCCTCAGTGGCTCGCCCAGATCGCATGCTCGAAACAGCACTTCCACGCCAAAACGCTGAGTCAACTCCAGTGCAATTGTTTCCAGCAGGTCGCGCTGGCGGGCGACCAGGATCAGGTTGCGACCGCGACGTGCCAGTGCTTCGGCCATCGCCAGGCCTATGCCGCTGGACGCGCCGGTGATCAGGGCGTAACGGGTCATGCAGTTCTCCATTGAGCGTGTTGCGACCGGCAGTCTGCCGAACCGTGGGGCAGTCTATTACTTGTCGCTTTGTTCTTCGGGCTCTATGTTGACATCCGCTGGCGCGGTCAAGGCACTGTCGCGGCTTTCTTCGTCGTCATAGGGGAGGGATTGCTCGTATTCATCGGTCTGCAATTCCAGCTCATCGCGCAGCATGCCTGCGCCGCCAGCGGTGAGCACCATCACGACTATGGGGATGAGTAACACCCACAGAATCGCCAGTGTCTTCACACCTCTGGAGTTCGGTGGCGGCGGTGGGCCGAAAGCGTTGGGACCTTTTGTTCCGGGCAGCAGGATCATCAGGAACGGGAAGACGCTGCCTACGAATGGCACCATGGTCAGCAGCAGAAGCCAGCCTGACCAACCCAGATCGTGCAGCCGCTGAACGCCGATCTGTGCGCCGATGACCGCGAACACGACGAGCACCACCGCCATCAGCAGGCCACCGGCGACCAGCGAACCGTTCATGACCAGCAGGCACACACCTACCAGCACCAGCGTCGCGGCGCTCAAGACCATGCTCCACGCCAGATAGCGCAAGCGCCCGATACGCCCGTTGATGCTCAGCACCTTCAGCGTCGAATGGCCGGGCTGATCAGCGCCAACCTGTGCCTTGGGCGGTGCGTAGGGTGATATGTCCAGATGCGCGGGTTTGGGGGAGGGCTGGCTGACCACTTCATCCAGACTCAGGCTGATTTCAATGTCGGGTTCGATACGCGCTTCGACGCCTGCATCGTTCAGCGCCTTCAGGTAGCGTTCCGCGTCCTCGTAAGCAAGCCCGCGCTTGAGCGCAACGGGTTGACCACTGAACAGTTTCTGCACTGCAGACGGTTCGCTTTTGAACAGCCCCGCCAGGTTGGCCTTTGCGGTGTCGAGCTCGACGCCTTCACGCACCTGCCCTTCAAATACGATCTTGAAGTGTGAATCGGCCATACGGGGCTTCCTTGTCTTTAAATGGAAAACAATGCCGGGCGCCTGTCTGAGACAGGGCGCCCTGCCGCGTTACTGATGAGGCCGGGTGACTCCTGGAATCAGAAGGGTTTGACGATAACCAGAATGACGATGGCGATCAGAATCAGTACCGGGATTTCATTGAACCAGCGATAAAACACATGGCTGCGGCCATTTTCACCACGGGCAAAGCGTTTCATCTGTGCGCCGCAGACGTGGTGATAGCCGATCAGCAGGACAACCAGTGCGAGCTTGGCGTGCATCCAGCCCTGACTGAAATAACCGCTGGGGTCGAAGCTGATCAGCCAGCCGCCGAAGACCAGGGTTGCGATCATTGCCGGGGTCATGATGCCACGGTACAGCTTGCGCTCCATGACGATGAAACGCTCGCGGCTGACTGTGTCCTCACTCATTGAGTGATAGACGAACAGTCTTGGCAGATAGAACAGGGCTGCAAACCAGCAGACCATTGAAATGACATGAAGCGCCTTTATCCATAGATAGAGCATTTTTGATTATTCCCAGGTTCACGGTGGCCGAATAGTAGTGTCTTGTGCGCCCATACGTCACGTTGTCGGTTGTCGCAGAGGCGATAGGCTCCTATTATCGACCGCTTTCCAGTTGTTTCGTTGAGGGCAGGTTATGGTCAAGGTCGGTATCGTCGGCGGCACGGGTTACACCGGGGTCGAGCTGCTGCGTCTGTTGGCACAGCATCCGCAGGCAGAAGTAGTGGTCATTACCTCGCGCTCGGAGGCCGGCATGCCAGTCGCCGAGATGTATCCGAACCTGCGCGGGCACTATGACGGCCTTGCGTTCAGCGTGCCTGACGTGAAAACCCTGGGTGCCTGTGACGTTGTGTTCTTCGCCACGCCCCACGGTGTCGCTCATGCCCTGGCCGGTGAACTGCTCGCGGCAGGCACCAAGGTGATCGACCTGTCTGCCGACTTCCGTCTGCAGGACCCGGTCGAGTGGGCCAAGTGGTACGGCCAGCCTCATGGTGCTCCGCAACTGTTGGAAGACGCGGTGTACGGGCTGCCGGAAGTCAATCGCGAACAGATCAGGAACGCGCGACTCATCGCCGTACCGGGTTGCTATCCGACCGCTACCCAGTTGGGTTTCCTGCCGCTGCTTGAAGCCGGTATTGCCGATAACACTCGTCTGATTGCCGACTGCAAATCTGGCGTGAGCGGCGCTGGACGTGGTCTGAACATCGGTTCGCTGTACTCGGAAGCCAATGAAAGCTTCAAGGCCTACGCCGTGAAGGGCCACCGTCACCTGCCTGAAATTACCCAGGGGCTGCGTCGCGCAGCGGGTGGGGATATCGGCCTGACGTTCGTGCCACATCTGGTGCCGATGATTCGCGGCATTCACTCAACGCTCTATGCAACGGTCACTGATCGCTCGGTGGACCTGCAGGCACTGTTCGAGAAGCGCTACGCCGATGAGCCATTCGTGGATGTGATGCCAGCAGGCAGTCATCCCGAAACCCGCAGCGTGCGTGGCGCCAACGTGTGTCGCATCGCAGTGCATCGTCCGCAGGGCGGCGATCTGGTCGTCGTGCTTTCGGTGATCGATAACCTGGTCAAAGGTGCGTCCGGTCAGGCAGTGCAGAACATGAACATCCTGTTCGGCCTTGATGAGCGCGCCGGGTTGTCTCATGCGGGCATGATGCCGTAAGGACTGCCGCCGTCCAGCAAATAGTTGACCGATTTTCTAGGAGAAGCGGATAATGCCGTCATTACGCATTACGACGGCTAACGCCGGGAGATATCTGACATGAGTGTCGAATCCTTCACGCCTACCGCTTTGGAGTTCACTCCAAATGCAGCGCACAAGGTGAAAACCCTGGTCGACGAAGAGGGCAATGATCGTCTCAAACTGCGTGTATTCGTTACAGGTGGCGGTTGCTCAGGTTTTCAGTACGGTTTTACTTTCGATGAAGATGTGGCAGACGATGACACCATCGTCGAGCGCGAGGGCGTAAGCCTGGTTGTCGATCCAATGAGCTTTCAGTACCTGGCCGGCGCAGAAGTCGATTATCAGGAAGGGCTTGAAGGGTCGCGCTTCGTGATCAAGAACCCGAATGCCTCCACGACCTGTGGTTGTGGCTCTTCGTTTTCGATCTGATTGAAGCTTGCTGTAAACAAAAACGCCGCTCATTGAGCGGCGTTTTGCATTGTGGCATCGCGTCAGGCGGGGTAGATGGCGCCCAGAACGCGTCTGCCTTTGGCGCCGGTCACCGTCGGACGGTTGGCCGGAACGCCTTCGAGGCAACAATGAGCCAGCCAGGCAAACGCCATCGCCTCAACCCAGTCAGGGTCTACGCCGAACTTCTCGGTACTGCTGACCTCGGTGCCGGGCAGCAGTTCTGCGAGGCGTTTCATCAGCGCCTTGTTATGCGCACCGCCCCCACAGACCAGAAGCTCCCGGGTAATCGCTTGCGCCGATTGCAGGGATTCGGTGATCGTCAACGCCGTCAGTTCCAGCAGAGTGGCCTGCACATCCTCGGGCGCCAGGGTTGGCAACTGGAACAGATGGTGGTGAACCCAGCCCAGGTTGAATACTTCCCGGCCTGTACTCTTGGGGCCCTTGGTCAGGAAAAACTGATCGCTGAGCAGTTTCTTGAGCAGCGCAGAATCAACCTTGCCGCTCGCCGACCACGCGCCATCCTTGTCGTAGCTCTCGTGGCGCTGTGATTGTATCCACGCATCGAGCAGGACGTTACCGGGTCCGCAGTCGAAGCCTTCGACCGGGCGATCGGACTCGATCAGGCTCAGGTTACTGAACCCGCCGATGTTCAATACGGCGCGATGATCCTTGTTGTCGTCGAACAGCGCTTCGTGGAAAGCCGGTACCAGAGGGGCGCCCTGGCCGCCTGCTGCGATATCGCGGCGGCGGAAGTCGCTGACCACGGTAATTTCAGTCAGCTCTGCCAGCAGCGCAGGGTTGCCGATCTGAATGCTGTAGCCGCGCGCGGGCTCATGACGAATAGTCTGGCCGTGGCTGCCGATGGCGCGAATCTGAGCGGGCACCATGTTTTGATCTTTCAGCAAGGTATGCACGCCCTGTGCGACCAGCCTGCACCACTTTTGCTCTGCAATTGCAGCACGCGCAAGCTCATCAGCGCCGCTGGAGCAAAGCCCCAGCAGCTCGGCATGCAGGTCTTCCGGCATGGGGATGTAGTGAGTGGCCAGAAGCCTTGATCGGTCATCCTGCTTCAAAAGGGCGATATCAATCCCATCGAGACTGCTGCCGGACATCACACCTATATAGAAGAAGTCCATGGATTACCTTTTATTCGAGGCCAGCGTGGTGGCTTTTTCCTGGTCCATGCGTGCCATCAACGGCTGGCTTTGCTGCATGAACCGCTGTTTTTCGGATTTGGCGATCGGGTCCGCCATTGGGAGCTTCTGGCCCAGTGGATCTACGTGAACGCCATTGACCTGAAACTCATAGTGCAAGTGCGGGCCTGTGGACAGGCCGGTAGTTCCAATATAGCCGATAACCTGACCTTGCTTGACAGTGCCGCCGGTCTGTATGCCTTTGGCGAAGCCCTGCATGTGGCCGTACAGCGTGCGGTAGGTGTCACCGTGCTGAATGATAACGGTATTGCCGTATCCGCCACGGCGGCCGGCGAGCAGCACCTTGCCATCGCCGGTTGCCTTGATCGGCGTACCGCGTGGCGCTGCGTAATCGACGCCTTTATGGGCGCGGATCTTGTTGAGGATCGGGTGCTTGCGGCCCATCGAGAACATCGAGCTGATGCGGGCGAAGTCTACCGGGGTACGGATGAAGGCCTTGCGCATGCTGTTGCCATCAGCCGTGTAGTAATTGGTATTACCTTGCTTATTAGTGTAACGAACGGCGGTGTAGGTCTTGCCCCGGTTAGTGAAGCGGGCGGACAGGATATTCCCCGTACCTACGCTCTTGCCGTTGACCACTTTCTGTTCGTATACCACATCGAATTCATCACCCTTGCGGATGTCCTGCGCGAAGTCGATGTCGTAGCCGAAGATGTTGGCCATGTCCATCGTCATGCTATGAGTCAGGCCGGCACGTTGCGCGGACTGCGACAGGGAGCTGTTGATCACCCCGTGGACGTAGACGTTACGCACGTTGGGCTTGCTGATTTCGCGATTGAACGCGTAGCCCGTTGCCGTCTTCGACAGGCTGATGGACTCGACTTCGCTGAGTTTTGTGTGCAATTGCTTGAGCTGGCCATCCGGCGTCAGCTCGAACTGCAGCGTCTGTCCGTTTTGCAGCTTGCTGAACTGCTTGGCCTGCTTGTCGCTGGCCAGTACTTCGTGAACAGTGGCGGCGGGCAATCCGACCTTTTCAAACAGGGTCGACAGCGTGTCGCCTTTGCTGACGGTGACTTCCTTGTGCGCAGAATCCTTCGCAGCGGCTGGCGCGGGGTTCTCTGCCTGAGGCTGTGCGTTGGCGGTGTCTTGAGCCTGATCGTCGGCAGTGTCGATCTGGGCAAATGGCGATTCGGTGGTTTCAGGTGTGGCTTGAGTGGCTTGTTGAGCGTCTTGATCTTGTACGTCCTGATCCGGTGCTTCCAGATCGAGGGGAATGTTCGTTCGTTTGGCTTCGACTTCGCTGGATGGAAAAACCAGGAGAGCCAGGCTCAACAATGCGGCGATGCCGCTTGCAGCGAGCAGGTGACTCTTCGGATAAAGCGGGGGCGCTTTAGGCGGTGTGTCTTTCATAGGTAATTTGACTTTGAAAAAGGTGAAATGGAAAAGATGAATGACATGATGAAGATGAAATAACTGTATAAAATATAACCAAAACCTGCTCGAAGCAACCCTTCCCGCGTATCAGTGACTGATTCGCAGGCAAACGCTGGGCAAAACTTGTAATTGGGCTCTGATCTTGTAAGGTTGGTTCCCTTTGAATTGGGGACTGAAATGAAGTCGGTTGAAGAGCAGCTGGCGCTGATAAAGCGCGGTGCAGATGAACTCCTGGTCGAGGCCGAGCTGGTCGAGAAGCTGAAGCGTGGCCAGCCACTGCGTATCAAGGCTGGTTTTGATCCGACGGCACCCGATCTGCACCTTGGACATACTGTGCTTATTAACAAGCTGCGGCAGTTCCAGGATCTGGGGCATCAGATCATCTTCCTGATCGGTGATTTCACCGGCATGATCGGCGACCCGAGCGGTAAAAGCGCTACGCGTCCGCCGCTCACCCGGGAGCAGGTTCTCGACTATGCCGAAACCTACAAGTCTCAGGTCTTCAAGATTCTCGATCCGGCCAAGACCGAAGTTGCGTTCAACTCGACCTGGATGGACCAGCTGAGTCCGGCTGACTTCATTCGCTTGTCTTCGCAGTACACGGTCGCACGGATGCTTGAGCGCGACGATTTCGACAAGCGCTATAAAAGCAATCAGTCCATCGCCATTCACGAATTCCTATACCCGCTGGTGCAGGGCTATGACTCCGTGGCCTTGAAGGCCGACGTAGAGTTGGGTGGCACCGATCAGAAATTCAATCTGCTGATGGGGCGCGAGCTTCAGCGCGCTTATGGGCAGGAGCCGCAATGCATCCTGACCATGCCGCTGTTGGAAGGCCTGGATGGCGTGAAGAAGATGTCCAAGTCGCTGGGCAACTACGTCGGCATTCAAGAAGCACCGGGCATTATGTACAGCAAGCTCGTGTCGATTCCTGATTCCCTGATGTGGCGCTACTTTGAGCTGCTGAGCTTCCGCTCGATGGAAGAGATCAATAGCTTGAAGGCTGATTGCGAAGCGGGTGCAAACCCTCGCGATATCAAGATCAAACTGGCCGAAGAGCTGGTCGCTCGTTTTCATGGCGAGGAAGCTGCGGCCAATGCGCATCGTTCTGCGGGCAACCGTATGAAGGAAGGCGAGCTGCCGGATGATCTGCCTGAGATATCGGTGGCTGCTGCCGAGGACATGCCGATCTCTGCGGTCCTTAATAAAGCAGGCCTGGTAAAGAACGCAGCAGTCGCTCGTGATCTGCTGGCTTCTGGTGGTGTACGTATAGATGGTGAGGTCGTGGATCGCAGCTTTGTATTCAAGCTGGGGGCTACCCATGTTTGTCAGGCCGGCAAGAAGGCTTTCGGACGCGTTACGCTGGTTTCCGAAGAAAGTTCAAAATAACGGTTGACGCCCTCTGTGAGGTGTCTATAATTCGCCCCACTTCCGGCGCAGACGGAAACGAAAAAGCCTTGTAGATCAATAGTTTGCAAGGTTTTGGGGTGAAGAGTCAGCGAGGAAGTAGGTCGGGTCTGGATTGATCGACAGCGGTGAGAAAAAAGAGTTTGACACGCGGTTGTAACGCTGTAGAATTCGCCTCCCGCTGATGAGCAACTCCAGAGTTGATCGCAGTGCAAGTGGTTGAAGTTGCAAAGAAAACTTTGAAAACTTCTTGAAATAACCGCTTGACAGATACAGAGGACGCTGTAGAATGCGCGCCTCGGTTGAGATGAAAG